>DEKW01000010.1 GCA_002354055.1 Bacteroidales bacterium UBA2712 | reverse complement strand
CGTCCGTTCAACTACTACGGTGCTCCCGACGCAGAGAACATCATCATCTGTATGGGTTCTGCTTGCGAGGCTATCCGCGAAGTCATCGACTATGAGGCTGCCAAGGGTAACAAGAAACTCGGTCTGATCAACGTGCACCTCTATCGTCCGTTCAGCCTCAAGTATCTGCAAGAGGCGCTGCCGAAGAGCGTGAAACGTATCTGCGTGCTCGATCGTACCAAAGAGCCGGGCGCTAACGGCGAACCGCTTTACCTCGATGTACGCGACGCACTCGACGAACTCGGTCTGAAGGACCTGCTCGTAGTAGGCGGTCGTTACGGTCTGGGTTCCAACGATACCACTCCGGCACAGATGTTGGCAGTATTCGAGAACCTCGCCCTGCCGCAACCGAAGAACCACTTCACCGTGGGTATCAACGATGACCTCACCTTCACTTCTCTGCCTGTTGGCGAGGAGATCGCGATGGGTGACGCTTCGCTCTTCCAGGCTAAGTTCTACGGCCTCGGTGCAGACGGTACCGTAGGTGCTAACAAGAACTCCGTGAAGATCATCGGTGACACCACCGACAAATACTGCCAGGCTTACTTCTCTTACGATAGTAAGAAATCCGGTGGATTCACTTGCTCGCACCTCCGTTTCGGCGACGAGCCTATCCACTCGACCTATCTCGTTACCACGCCTAACTTCGTGGCTTGCCACGTACAGGCTTACCTCCATATGTACGACGTGACCCGCGGTCTGCAGGACGGCGGTACGTTCCTCTTGAACACCATCTGGGAGGGTGACGAACTGGTTAAGAACCTGCCGAACAAAGTGAAGAAATACTTCGCTGACCATAAGATTAAAGTTTATTACATCAACGCTACGAAGATCGCACAGGAGATCGGTCTGGGCAACCGTACCAACACCATCCTCCAGTCTGCATTCTTCCGTATCACCGCAGTCATCCCTGTTGACAAAGCCGTTGAGGAGATGAAGCACTTCATCGTGAAGTCCTACGGCAAGAAGGGCGAGGATGTCGTTAATAAGAACTACGCAGCTGTGGATCGCGGCGGCGAGTATCAGGAGCTGGCTATCGATCCCGCATGGTCGAGCCTGCCTGCTGATCCCGCTAAGGACTACGGAGATGAGCCGGAGTTCATCACCAAGGTCGTTCGTCCTATCAACGGTCAGGACGGTGACCTCCTCCCTGTTTCCGCTTTCAAGGGCATCGAGGACGGCGCATGGCCTGCAGGTACCGCCAAGTTCGAGAAACGTGGTGTGTCTGCGTTCGTTCCGGTTTGGACCGCAGACAACTGTATCGAGTGTAACAAGTGTGCGTACGTATGTCCTCACGCTTGTATCCGTCCGTTCGTTTTGGATGAAACGGAATTAAACAACTTCAAACAACTTCAAACAGGCGCAGCCGCTCAAACAAGAGAAATGAAAGCTCCGGCTGCCATGAAGGGTATGCACTTCCGTATGCAGGTCGGCGTTATGGACTGCCTCGGTTGCGGTAACTGTGTCGATGTTTGTCCGGGCAATCCGAAGACAGGCAAGGCACTCGCTATGGTTGACCTCGAGAGCCAACTCGGCGAGGCTGCCAACTGGGACTACTGCGTAGAGCACGTCGCTTCCAAGCAAGACCTCGTTGACATCGCTGCCAACGTCAAGAACTCGCAGTTCGCAACTCCGCTCTTCGAGTTCTCCGGCGCTTGCTCCGGTTGCGGTGAGACACCGTATCTGAAACTCATCAGCCAACTCGTCGGCGACCGCGAGATCATCGCTAACGCTACCGGTTGTACCTCTATCTACTCCGGTTCTGTTCCTTCCACTCCGTACACCAAGAACGAGAAGGGTCACGGTCCTGCATGGTCCAACTCCCTCTTCGAGGACTTCTGCGAGTACGGTCTCGGTATGCAGATTGCCCACCGCAAACTGCGCGAGCGTCTTGCTGCTCTCATGCAGAAAGGTCTTGAGTGCGCTGACTGCTCGGCTGAACTCAAAGAGATGTTCCAAAAGTGGCTCGACAACCGCAATGACGCCAAGATCACTAACGACCTCTACGAGCCGATGGTGGCTGCTATGGAGAAATGCGGTTGCGACACCTGCAAGGAGATCCTCAAGCACAAAGACCATATCGTTAAACGCAGCCAGTGGATTGTCGGCGGTGACGGTGCTTCCTATGATATCGGTTACGGCGGACTCGACCACGTCATCGCTTCCGGCGAAGATGTCAACATCCTCGTGCTCGATACCGAGGTGTACTCCAACACCGGTGGTCAGGCTTCCAAGGCTACGCCGCTCGGCGCTATCGCTAAGTTCGCAGCTATGGGTAAGCGTGTACGCAAGAAAGACCTCGGTATGATCGCTACCACCTACGGATATGTCTATGTAGCACAGATTGCTATGGGTGCAGACCAGGCGCAGACGCTGAAGGCTATCCGCGAGGCGGAGGCTTATCCCGGACCGTCGCTCATCATCGCTTACGCTCCGTGTATCAACCACGGTCTGAAAGCAGGTATGGGCAAGTCCCAGGCTGAGGAGGCTAAGGCTGTTGAGTGCGGTTACTGGCACCTCTGGCGTTACAACCCGCAGCTCGAAGCAGAAGGCAAGAACCCGTTCCAGCTCGACTCCAAAGAGCCGCAGTGGGATAAGTTCCAAGACTACCTCAAGGGTGAGGTTCGTTTCGCTTCTGTAGCAAAGCAATTCCCGAAAGAGGCAGACGAGCTCTTCGCCGCCGCTCAGGAGAACGCTCAGTGGCGATACAAGTCTTACCTGAGAATGTTAGGTACCGCTTGGTAATCCACATTACTAAAAGTAAAGAACGCGTGTACACATGTACGCGCGTTCTTTTGTGGTTTAAATAAGAGTATTTTTTATTCTTTTCTAGTATATACTTTTTTTACTCCTTTTAAATGTAGTTTATTGTTAAAGTCAATATACTTTACCTCAATAGTGATCCGCTTAGCTCTTTTATATCTCAAACGGAATTCTGCCGCAGATGTATATAGCATATCTCCGAGTGATGATGAAGGATCAAGCAAATCCTGTGTTTCTGCATCATACCATAAACCTTTTTTATAATTCAAAAAGTACTTCTGGGTAACTATAGAGGGAATTTGAGATATTTTCAGTACCAGAGGTATTTCAGTACTTTTATTAGTTGTGGGATTAATAGCAGTATCCAGTTGAATATTTCCTTCATTTAAGAGCGTCTTTAGATATTCCTTAATAGATTCTCCAATTAGAGAAGAAGCGGAGAACGCGCCATCTTGAACTTTCACGTCATAATTTGATGCAATAGTAATTATCATAGGCTCATTGCCAACAGAATCTAATGTATAGATTTGACTTTCAATTATATCGATTATTGGTTGCTGATATATGGCGTATTTTTCTTCAAATGGTCTTGGCTTTGTTTTCTCTTTGAAAGCTGCCATCTTTTTCCTTAATAGAGCTTCGGCTTCTGCAGCTTCTTTAGCCCGTCTTTCCTCATCTTTCTTCTTTTGAATATATGTATTGTATTCCTCTTTAGACATCTCCTGAAAATAATCTAAAACATCCAACTTAGAGGAAATTCTTTTAACTCCATCCCAATTTACAATAGTAATTATACGACCAAAGTCGCTTACCCAATAGCTTTTCTCAATAAATTTATGTTTTTCTTTGCCAACAGCAAAACTATTGTCCCTTGTTATTTTTATGGCTTTCAAGAAATAACTCTTAGAATAGATGGAAAAATTTAGATAAACATATTCTGATGTACATTGATACTTATCTCCTCTGTCTATTTCTTTCCACTTATAAGGCTTATCTTCTTTTGGGAAAGCGAAAAGTGTTAATATGTCTTGATATTTTGTTGTACCTGTTAAGGCATTATTTCTTATCTGCACATCTGAAACTACCGTATTATCTTCTATATGGTAGCGGTAAAGACTTGTAGCAGAATTCATTCCCATACCAATATATACTTCTTCTACAAGAAAATTATTATATGCTTGAGATTTGAAACTAAACTGGCTCATACTTGTGGTTTTCCCATTAGAATCTTCAGAATAATATGTGCGAAAACCAAATGGATACATAAAGGTACTAAAATCATATTCGGCTTTGCACATTATGGTATAAGCCATGAGAATTAATAGAGTGGATATGATTCTTTTCATGGTATTTGTCGGCGGTTATATCATCCCATCGCCTCATCGGTTTTAATTATTGATTATTCTTATATGCATATAAAAAGAGCGTGAAACTTTTTCGTTTCTTTGGTCATACAGGATTCTGGACTACCTACAAGTACCAATTATCGAACAAAGCTCACGCCTCTCGTGAGCATCGTGCTTTGTTCTTGTACTTGTGTCAGTTGAAGTGTCCAGTTTCGTATGACCAAGAATCGCGCAATGCTTATTATTTATGTATGGTTGCCTTTTAATCGTTTTTTATCATAGGCGGTAATTGTTTTCGTTATTTATTTGTTTCTTGTACTATCTGCATCATTTCGGCAGGAGTTACAACAATAGGAGATTTTGGAAAATGTTTGGTGTTGCCGGTTACGACATAGCCATCCTCTTTCGAAAGAGCAACTTCGTAAAAAACTTGATCGTCTTTGTCTGGAAATATCTCGCCACTTGCTGTTGGATCAATGTGCAAGCCTGTCTTAACTAAATCAATTAATTCTTGTACGCGCTCAGTAGGAAATGCGAAGTGTCCACGGTGCAAAACATCTTCATATTCACAGATAATATCATCATTATAAAGTAATACAATCTGCCCATCGAACACAAGATGCAACAACTGGAGGGTTGGAGAATCAACTCGTTTTGTCAACAAAGAAGATACGAGCACGTTTGTGTCAAAAACAGCATAGAAGGTTTTCATATTGCCGTTGATTTTCTTGCTTGCCGTGCTAATTGAATTTCACGATTGATATCTTCCAAAGTCATTTCGGAATTACCATTCTGTTCGCTGATGTTACGCATCACTTCAACCGCTTCTCGTGCCTTGCGCCGGACGGTTTGTTGTGTCGTGTTATACTCAATCAACAATGCCTCAACTTGTCTTTGCAGCCAAGCCGTCATATCCGCCTCGTTTGCAAATGATCGGCGTGTACGCTGAACGAGTTCTTCGTCTAATGATAGATTGTACATACACATAGTTTTGTCTCCTTTTGGTTAATCTTTGCAACTTTCGGCTGCAAAGTTACTGCTTTTTTTTGACATATGCAAGGATTTTTACAAAAACTGTGCGAAAAAGTTAATTTTGCTGCAGATAGGAATACTATTGTATAGAATTTAATTCTTTGGCGCAGAGGGCGAAGAGATAGGAACGGAGGGTGGTTTTGCCGTTGGGGAGGTTACGTTGGGCAAGGAAGGCCGCTTGGTCTTGGGCGGACAAGACGGGATCCTGCTTGCGGCGGTTGATCATCTCTGAGATAACCGCCAAGCGGCGTTGGTTGGCTGCTTCGGCAGGAGTTTTGACATGACCGGTTCGGTCAGGGCATTTAGAGGAATAGAGTTTGCCATTGGGTGAGCGACGGATATAGTATCCGGCGCGGTCGTTGACTTTACCAAACATGGAGTCAATCGGGGTAATAGGAATAATTTGCATGTTAAGTTTAGGTTTTTATTATGTTAAACATTTTTTTTACCATCCTAGGCAGATCGGTCATGGACTTCCTTCCGCTTCAACGGAAGGATGCTCTGGGTCGCGGGCAGGTCGCGGGGAGGTCGCGGGAATGGACCGTTTGGACCTACTAAGAGGTCCTACAACTATCAAAACCGAGTGCAAAGATACAAAAAAATTTTGATATATGCAAATATTGGTGACTGAAAAAGTCAGAAATGTGCATTTTGTGTCCGATTGACAGACTCCACACCTGATACCCTAAGTACGTACACATACTACCCTATATAGGGTACGTATGTAGTACTTACGGGTTCAAGGAGTCTCGTCAAAGGCTGTGAAGGAATGATGCATACCATTCTTCGCAGAGGGAGCGGAGGAGGGGTTCGTTGCGGATGATGGCACGGAGGGCTTCGAGGGAACGGACATTGCGCTCGGAGTTGAGCCAGAGGCGCATGTAACCGCCTTCGGCGTATTTCTCCAACAAGTGCTCACGGGAACGTGCATAAAGTGTCTCGAAGTCGCCGTCGGGGTAGAGTTTGGCGGAATACGCCATCGTGCGGGCTATGACCGTCTCGGGAATGATCTGGCGGTCGGCTTCGGCTACAATCGCACCGTAGATAGTTCGTGGCGGGTTCTTGCCGCTGGCGCGGTGGTCCTCCACAGCGTCGCGCATGGTGAGGAGCTGCTCCTCTGTGAACCATTGCCGGAGCGTCGTGTCCGCCATAAGAATCTCGCCGGAATAGATATGATGTTTCTCCCGGTCAAAACGCAAACCCAGGTCATGATACGCGGCAATGACATACGCCATCTGTTCGTCGGCGTTATGCGCCCGTGCTAACCGGAGGCTCTCACGGATAACCGCCTCGGCATGGTCACGTTTGTGCCCGCCGTCAAAGGCGTCGTACTGCGGCAGAATGGTCTGCTCAATATATTCTTGGAGTGTCATTGCAGTTGGCGGATGGTTTTGGCGACGTTGATGAGGTGGTCGGCAACACGTTCGGAGTTCTGGGCAAGGGAGATATACTCGGTTCCGGCTTGCGGTTCGCAGATACCAAACGAGAGACGCTGGATATGATTGCGCTCCATCTCATCGGTCAGACGGTCAATCTCGTCCTCTATCTGGTTGGCGCGCCCGAGGGCTTCCATGTCCATCTTATGGTACGCCTGCATGGTTGCCTCGTAGAGTTGGGCGATGAGGTTGTTCATCTGGTCGATCTCCTTGAGCGCATATTCGGAGAAGCGCACGTCGTTTTGCTGCAGGCTCTCGGCGTACTCGACGATGTTCGTCGCGTAGTCGCCTATACGCTCCAGGTCGCTGACCGTGCGGATGGTGGACGCCAGATACTGGTGGTCAAAACGGTTGAGTTGGTTATCCGACAGTTTCACGGCGTATTGAACCAGTTCGCGGTTGAGGAAGTTGAGTTCTTCTTCGGTCTTGTTGAAAACATCCAACTCGCCGGTGTCAAGCGTCTTGACGATGTGTATTGACCGGCTGAAATTAGCCACCGCCATCTCCGCCATGTGTTCAATCTCGGCTTTGAGCTGTCGTACAGCTACCACCGGCGTGCGGAGCATCTGCTCGTCGAGGAAATAGAGATGCGGTTGGTCGGTCTCGGTCTTCGGTTGGTCTTTGATGATACGGCAGGCGAGGTTGACCAGCGCATTGGTGAGCGGCAGCGCAACTAACATCGTCGTGACATTGAAGACCGTGTGGAACATCGCCAGCTGTAGTTGCGGAGCGGCAGGGAAGAGACGCTCGAAGATCGTTCCGAAGGACCAGACGCCGGCGGTAACAAGGCTAAGCGTCAAGGCTGCGCAGAGGAACAGAACGACACCTAACACATTGAAAAGCAGGTGGATCATCGCCGTCCGTTTGGCTGCTACGCCGCTGGTCATACCGGCGATGATGGCTACCACGCATGAACCGATGTTACTTCCCATCGTGAGGTAGATACCCTGGTCCAGCGCAATAAGCCCCGTAACGACCATCGTAATCGCAATAGACGTCATGACGGACGAGGACTGGATGATAGCGGTAATAATGGTTCCTAAAAGCACCAATAACAGCGGGTTGCGTATCGAAGCGAGGAAGAGTTTGACGGAGTGCAAGGCGGCAAACTCATCCATGGCGTTGGACATCATACTGAGGCCGACAAACAACATTCCGAAGCCGGTGAGCACACCTCCTGCCTGCTTCCACGCGTCACTTTTGGTAAAGAGCATGATAAATGCACCGATACCTGCCAAAGCGCTGAAGATGAGGGTTGTGGAGATGCTGTTGGAGCCGGACAGACCGAGCGCCACTAACTGGGCGGTGACGGTCGTACCTATGTTCGCGCCGTAGATGATGGTTGCCGCTTGCGTGAGCGACATGATCCCCACGTTCACAAAACCGATGACCATCACAGTAACGGCACCACTACTCTGGATAGCAGCGGTGCCGACAGTGCCGATTGCCACGCCGAGCCATTTATTGTCGCCGGTCTTGGCAAAGAGGCGTTTGAGCCGTTTAGATGAAGCCGATTCGAGGTTACTGCTCATCATCGTGCAGGCAATCAGAAAGACTCCGATGCCTGCCAGGAGCGTTAGAACGGCGGTTATAATAGCTAAGAGATCCATCTTTTAGTCGTCAATGCGGATGAATTCGTATTGGCGGTTGAACTTCAGGTCGAGACCGTTATTGAGTTCGGCTTTGTAACCGCGGTCATCTTTTCCCCACTCGGTAATGAAAGCGTTCGGGAAGTGCGCTTTAACGTAGGCCTGTACGGATTCCGGAATAAGCGCGGAGGGCACTTCCGTCAGTTTGCAATCCACTTTCAGCAACTCGCCCGCCTTGTTGAACTCGATGGTGCGACCGTCATTGAAACGAACTTCGTATTCGTCGTCAAACAACCCTTTATCTAACAGGACATACGCAACCTGCGTAGCATCGAAATGGGCTGCCACGATGGCTTTTGCCGGTTCGGGAACTTGGTCATAAGTGATCACTTGATCCTTAGCACAAGCTGTGAAGGAGCATGTCAGCGCCAGTAGCGCTACGAATAAATTCTTCTTCATAATAGTTCGTTTTTGTAGGTTAAAATATTTTCAACCAGAATAGTACAAAAATTGTGCCATAGATCAATTTGTGCAAAAAATCATGTGTAGTCTTGCGTATGTCAAAAAAAAGTAGTACCTTTGCAAGCTGAAAGAAAAACACCTTAGAACGTATTGTTGAATATGAGATTCCGTACTTTACCCATAGTGGCCATTCTGTTCGTTGCGGCGGCAATGATCGTTCAGTTTGTCATCTCTTTTTCGCTGGAGAGAGAGCATGTACGCGAGGTGGTGGAATACAAGATGCAGTTGGCGCAGAAGGACTTCTTCTATGTGTTGTTGGGCTTCCATAGTGCCGCAGACGAGATGCGGAAATATGTTCTGGAGCATCCAGGCGCTGAGCGCGAGTTGTTGGAGGCCACCCGCTCGGAGCTTGAGCGCTATCCGCATATAGACAATATTTTCGTCAAGTTTGCGCCGGGTATCTATCATGGCAAGGAGAGCAATTATTTCCCCCGTACGTACCGTTCCCACGGTCAGACGATCACTACTGCGCATGGCTCGGATAGTTTGGATTACTACGTGCGCGATTGGTACACTGGTGCGCTTCGATGCGACAGTAACGGCTATTGGTCGGAGCCGTATATAGGTGCCAGCACGCAGACCTTGATTGCTTCCCATTCGATCAAGATAGAAGACGAACAGGGACGATTGGTAGGCGTCGTGGGGAACGATTTTACGATCGAGTGGATTAAAGATATTCTCCAAGATATCAAGCCTCATGAAGAGGCGGTTTGTCTCATTCATGGTACCAAAGGCTCGCTCATCGCTTCGTCCGACAACGGCACGCTGGAGAACGAGATGCGGTACAAGAACGACAAATGGCATTGGATGGTCTATTCGCAAACGATGTACCCGATTAACATGCAGCTGATGATCGCCGTGCCGAACCGGCTTATTTGGCAGAGCATCCAAAAGAGAAGTATCATCACGCTCTGCGTGCTGATTATCGGTATCGCGGTGCTCTTCCTGCTTTTCCGCCGGATTGAGAAGAACCAGAAAGCATACCTCCAGGTGGAGAATGAGCATAAGCTCATCCAGAACGAGATGAATATAGCGCGGAATATCCAGCGGGGTATCTTGGTGCATGATTTCATCGATGACGAGCAGCTCTCTCTTCATGCTACGTTAGTGCCGATGCAGAGCGTCGGAGGCGATTTGTATGATTTCTACCGGGACGGCGATTATGTGACCTTCATCATCGGCGATGTCAGCGGAAAAGGCATGCCGGCGGCGATGTTCATGTCCGCCACGGTAACGCTCTTCCGCGCTGCCGTCAAGCATCATCTGTCTCCCAATGTGATCATGGGGGAGATCAATGCCAGCCTCTCGGCGAACAACAGTTCGATGATGTTCGTTACCGCCTTTATCGGCCGACTCCATCTGCCTACGGGAGAGCTGACGTACTGCAACGCAGGGCATCTGCCGCCGCTCATGGTCAAGGACGGACAGTGCCGTTGGTTCGAGATGAAAGCGGCAAATGTCATTTTGGGTTTGGATGAGACATACTCATTCACGGAGCAATCCACCACGCTCGACCATGGCGAGCAGATCATCGTCTTCACCGACGGCGTTACCGAGGCGGAGAATGTCCGCAAAGAGTTATTGGGATTTGACCGTCTGCTGGAAATGCTGCGTAATGTACAGCAGCCGATAGACGACCAAACGATTTATGACGTGGTAGGCCGCTTCAGTAATGGCGCCGAGCAATCCGACGACATCGCTATTATGAACATTACGAGGAAATAATAAAAATGATGAATAACAATTAGAGAGGTGGCAGTATGGCGCCCCAAATGAGTATGAAAAAAGAATTCTTGATTGTAATCACAGCATTGTTGCTTTTCTCTTGTCAGAAGCAACAGAGCCCGGCACCGGAGTATGATAACAGCGATTTTGTGCGCGTGACGGATGTGATTCCGGATGCTATTCTGGAGATTCGGTACTATAGCACCTATAATTTTGTAGGCGAACGCATCGATGGTTATGAGCAGCCTATTGCGCTGATGACACGTGAGGCGGCGGATTCGCTGAAGGCGGTTAACGACGAACTGAAGGCGAACGGATACAGGATTAAGATATGGGATACCTATCGTCCGCAGCGGGCGGTGAACCATTTTATCCGTTGGGCGGAGAATATCTCAGACACGGCGATGAAGACGGTCTTCTATCCGATGGTGGATAAATCCGTGCTGTTTGAACGGGGGTATATCTACGCGCGATCGAGTCATAGTAGGGGCTCGACGGTGGACTTGACGCTTTTGGATGCCGCTACCGGCAAAGAGTTGGATATGGGCTCACCTTTCGACTGGTTCGGAGAGGAGAGCCATCCGGATTATCCGTGTCCTTTGTATCGGCAGTCGGAGAACCGCAAGATCTTGCACAATGCGATGGTTCGTCACGGGTTTGAAGGTCTTGACTCCGAATGGTGGCATTTCACGCTGCGCAACGAGCCTTACCCGGATACATATTTTGATTTCCCGATTCAGTAATACCCGTTAAGATGTGAATGTAAGAAGATTATTTCGAATCCTCTTTTGTCTGTTGCTATTGGCGCAGAGTGCAGCAGCGGCATTGACTATCCGCTCCAGCGGAAGAGATATGTCCGACAGCCTGCTATGTGCAATAGCGAGGCATGACACGGTGGTGTTAGACGGTGCGGCCGGAGACTTTATTATCGGACATACGATGGTTTTTCGGCACATGCGTCACAAGACCCTTATGGGTATAAACAAAGCTTGTCTGCGGACGCGTTTTTGCTTGACAAACGAGATACGCGTGATGCTGGATTCCGCCGATGTGCTGGCATATTCCACGGCGGGCAACGGAGGTGTACTGTCTAACGGTCAGAAGGTGCACGAAGAGCGTGAGCGGGTAACGAGGCAACTCTTAATTGACCGGTTTCAGGATGATCATGAATCTTTCCGTTCGTCCGGCTGCATCCAGGTATCTCACTGCAGGAATATTACCATCCGCGGGCTGCGGCTGCAAGGACCCGGAGCTGTTGATGTGAGCGGCAATGATCTGCTGGGAATCGATCATTCGATGTATATCACGGTGGATAGCTGTGTACTGATGGACGGCATGGACGGGAATCTGGACATCACTTCGCAATCCGATTCAATCGTTATCTCACACTGCTATTTTGGCTATTCGGAGATGAGTTACGACCACATGAATTCGAATCTTGTGGGGGCAGCGGACAGGGTAGAAGCGGATCGGGGCAAACTGCATGTGACCTACGCCTATTGCACGTGGGGAGAAGGATGCCGCCAACGAATGCCGATGGTGCGGTTCGGGACGATCTATCTGGACCACTGCCGGTGGGAATGCCACACACCGCATCCTGTGATAGACGTCCGTAGGGAAGCAACCGTCATCATAGAAAGCGCCTCTTTCGGCAAAGGCGTGCAGATCCCTTACCGCGCTTGTGAGTCCTCCAGAGTGGAGTGGAGGTAAAAATACTTCCAAAGCGGCGCGGCATGAAGCGCCTGAATAATCTCTCCGTCACGCAACATCTCTAACACTTGAGCCGGCTCGAGGATATCGACATGAATATCTTCCGTCGGCTCTTGATGTTGTTCTCGCACTTTCTCCACACCTCTCGCCAGAAACGTATAGGAGAGGTTGTTGTGGTTTGTAGGATTAGGCGAAAGGGTCATAAAGAGCTCCCATTCTCCGCCTTCGTAGCCCGTTTCCTCGCTCAGCTCACGTTTGGCGGCTTCCAGAGGCGTCTCGCCCGGATCGATTACTCCTGCCACTAATTCATAATGGGTCTCGCCTAACGCATGGCGGTACTGATCCTCCATGACCAT
Source organism: Bacteroidales bacterium UBA2712 (assembly GCA_002354055.1). Classification (GTDB taxonomy): domain Bacteria; phylum Bacteroidota; class Bacteroidia; order Bacteroidales; family Paludibacteraceae; genus Colicola. The sequence goes on along the minus strand of DEKW01000010.1, from coordinate 24,856 downwards.
CTTGCCGTCTTTGGTGATGGCGATGACATTAATCCAGTCGGGAAACTCCAGTACAAACCACGTCGGGATCTGCTTGCCGGATGGTAATTCGACACACTCCTGCCGCACGGACAGCCACGGTCCGAGACGCAGAATATTTTCACTTTTCAACACGCGCCACGCGCGATTTTTTAATTTTGGATACATATTCGGCTGCAAAATTACTGCTTTTTTTTAAAACATGCAAATTTTTGTTGCGTATTTCAATTATTTTTTGTAACTTTGCGGCGTGAATTAAAGAAGATACAGAATGAACGCAATATTTATAGTACTTCCGATACTTAAAAAACTAATATGAAACACGTACTTACACTTATTGCTTGTATCTGGGCAGGAGTACTCTCCGCAAGTGTAATCAATTACCAGGCAGATGATGCAACCATCTTCCCGAACCCCGAACGCGGCTTTACCGACCAGTTAGGCGGTGAAGTGGCTCTGACCGACTCCAAACCTAATGTGGTAAAAAGAGAAGAGGATTGGTACTGGGATATAGAGGATGAGAACTATGATGAGCGCAAGAACCAGAGCATCGTGATGTTGATGTATTACCTCAAGAACTACCGGACCAAAGATCTATCCGATAAACTTCTCCAAGGTTTTAATGAGGATATGCAAATCCTGCGTAACCACGGTTTCAAATGTGTGTTGCGTTTTGCGTACGACTGGAGCAGCGGCAACGACGCTTCTTTGCAGTGGGTACAGCGTCATGCAGCGCAGTTAAAACCCTATCTGGCGGCGAACGCGGATGTGATCTATGTGATGGAAGCCGGATTTGTAGGTCAGTGGGGCGAATGGTACTATAGTTCCAATTTTGTCAATGAGACGCAGAAGATGAATAACAACCGAAAGGCGGTGCTAACCGCTGTGTTGGACGCTTGTCCGGCAGATCGGTTTGTACTGACGCGCTATCCGCTGATTAAGATCGGTTATATGGGCGACGAGAACACTTTGACTCCTGCGCAGGCGCATGACGGTTCGACGCGTGCCAGAATAGGTCATCACAACGATGCGTTCCTGAATGCTTGGGGCAATGATGGTACCTATGGCCGCGATGGCGATGGTCCGGACAACGACCCTGTACTGCGCCGGTATGTCTCCACGGAGACGCTCTATGTACCTAATGGCGGCGAGACGAACGTAGAGAGTAACAGCTTGGCTAATGTTGTGGCACAACACGATACCACGATTGCCGAACTGAGCCGTTTCCACTGGTCGTTCTGCGGATCCGAATACGCACAGGCAGTGACAAACAAATGGCGCAACAACGGTACGTTTGCCGAGATGGAGAAGCGGCTTGGCTACCGCTTCCAACTGAAGCAAGGTACCTATCCGGCACAAGCTTCTAAAGGCGGTACTATGCCGATCCAGATCACGCTGGTGAACAAGGGCTTTGCTCCGATGTATAACTACCGTCCGGTGTATCTTGTGCTGAAGAATGCACAGCACACCTATTCGGTGCAGCTGCAGGCTGATCCTCGTAAATGGACTGCTGAAGCAGGCACGATTACCATCAATGAGGCACCGGTTCTGCCCGCAACGATAGCAGAGGGTACGTATCAGATGTATCTCCATCTCCCGGATGCGTACGAGTCGTTGGCAAGTGATCCGCGCTATGCTGTGCGGTTCGCCAACCAGAATGTCTGGGACCAGAATACCGGCATGAATGACTTGGGGGTATCGGTTGAAGTCGTTGCCGGCGGGCAGCAAGCTATCACCAACCAACAAGCGGAAATCAAACCGCAAAAGCAGTTTCGCGATGGGCGAGTGATGATTGTCCGGGGCGATAAGACTTATTCTGTACTTGGAGTGGAAGAATAAAAACACAAATTAACTTAATACAATGAAAAAAATCTCATTTGTACTCAGTACATTAACTTTTTGTGTGCTGACGAGTTGCGTGAAAGAGCCCGAGGCGCAGCACACGAGTTTTGAAACGCTTACGCTGGCCCGTGAGACCGTGACCGCTCCGATGAGTTGGAGTGCGGCAATTCGCGGTAAAGGCGATGTGTCCATCGTCTCGCGTTGCACTGGTACGCTTGACGTCATCCGTGTGAAAGACGGTCAGAGCGTGAAGAAAGGCGACGTGCTCTTCCTGATTGACAATCGCTCTGCAGTCAATGCCTTGGTACATGCGAAGGCGGATCTGCAGACCGCTCTCGCCAACTGCGAGAACGCAAGACTGGAGGCGGAGAGCAACAAGGAGTTGGCCGACAAAGGAATCATCAGCGGTTATCTGCTGCGCAAGAGTCTGAACACGCTGCAGTCGGCTGAGGCCCAAGTGGCACAAGCTCGTGCCGCTGTGCGTGACGCAGAGTTGCGCCTGGATTATTGCACGATCAAGAGTCCGGTGAATGGATTAGTGGGAAATATCATCCCGCACGTAGGCGACGTGATCTCCGAAGGGACGATGCTCACCCGCGTGGCCGGAGTCAGCGAGATGGAAGCCAGTTTCTCCATCACGGAGAGCCAGGTGCACGCGATGATCAGCGAATTGGGTTCGCTGGATGCCATGGTAAAGATAGCTCCGCCGCTCTCTTTCCGTTTTAAAGACGGCAGCGAGTACAGCGAGAAAGGACATATCACCAGCCTCTCCGGTATGGTCGATCAGCAGACCGGTTCGGTGACTTGCTATGTGACCTTCCCGAATCCCAAAGGCGAACTGTTCTCCGGCATGCAAGGTACGGTAGTGATGCCTGTAGAGTGGGAGAACGTGATGTTGGTGCCGCTGACCGCCGTCGTGCGTATCCAGAACAAATCTCTGGTGTATAAAGTAGGTGCAGACAGCCTCGCCACCAGCGCTATCGTAGAGATAGAAGAGCTGGGCGACGGTGTGCGCGCGGTAGTCAAATCCGGCGTCGAAGAAGGGGAGACGATCGTGGCGAAAGGAGCTGCGAATGTACATGAAGGACAAAAGGTGTTGTACTGATTATGGCAAAGGGAAATATCTTCGTAGATCGGAAAGTGATGGCGGTGTGTATCTCGCTGCTGATCGCTTTAGTGGGCTTCATATGCCTTAAGACGCTGCCTATCGAGCAATATCCGGATATCGCGCCCCCGACGGTGATGATCTCCACCTCTTATTCCGGCGCGGACGCCAATACCGTAATGAAATCCGTGGTGATGCCTATAGAGGAAGCGGTGAACGGTGTGGAAAATATGGCGTACATGACTTCGGAGGCTTCGGCTACCGGTGATGTCAATATCAACGTCTATTTCAATCAAGGTACGGACGCGGACATGGCTGCGGTCAATGTGCAGAACCGGGTGTCGGCGGCTTTGGGATTGCTTCCGCAAGAAGTGACTCGTGTGGGCGTAAAGGTTGAGAAAAGGCAGAATAACATCCTCCAGATCGCTGCGCTCGTCAGCCGTGACGGGAAGTTCGACATGGACTTCATCGCCAACTATATTGATATCAACGTCAAGCCTCGTCTCTTGCGTGTGACGGGTGTCGGCGCTGTGCAGTTGTTAGGTAATACTTATTCCTTGCGTATCTGGATGAAGCCGGACGTGATGGCGCAATACGGGCTGGAACCGAACGATGTCTTCGCTGCTATCGGTAATCAGAATATGGTGGCTGCTGCGGGTGCGTTAGGCGAGCAGAGCGGGAATACGTATCAGTATAACTTGGAGTACAAAGGTCGTCTGCAGTCCATCGAGGAGTTTGAGTCGATCGTCCTCCGTACGGATCATGGTAACGTGCTTCATCTGCGCGATGTAGCGGATGTGGAGTTGGGAGCATTGAATTACAGCTTCTCCTCCCGCGTGGACGGCAAGCCCGGTGTAGCATTCATGATCAACCAGGCGCCGGGAGCCAATGCTACGCAGGTCAATGCGGCAATCAACGACCTTTATGACCAGATCAAAAAGACCATGCCGGCTGGTTTGGAATTTACGATCTTGCAGACCTCTGATGACTTCCTCTATGCGGCTATTCACAACGTCGTAGAGACCCTGATCATCGCCATTCTCTTGGTCATCCTGGTGGTGTATTTCTTCCTTCAGAACTTCAAAGCTACCCTCATCCCATCAATCTCCATCATCGTATCACTGTTGGGTACGTTCGCGGTGGTGAAAGTGGCGGGATTCTCCTTGAATATTCTGACACTCTTTGCCCTCGTGTTGGCAATCGGAACGGTCGTCGATGATGCAATCGTCGTCGTCGAGGCGGTCATGGCGAAGATGGAGAGCGGTTATACCTCGGCGTACAAGGCTACGAAAGATGCCATGAGCGAAGTGACGGTAGCTGTCATCAGTTGTACGCTGGTCTTCATGGCGGTGTTCATTCCTGTGACCTTCATGCCCGGAACCAGCGGTACGTTCTTCACGCAGTTCGGTATCACTATCGCCAGTTCCGTGGGACTCAGCTGTCTCTCGGCACTGACCCTCTGTCCTGCGCTGACCGCCATCCTTTTCAAACCCAAGAAAGAAACAGCAAGTGCAAAGAAAAGTTTCAGCCAACGGGTGAAACAAGCTTATGATGCTGCGTACAATGCCATCTTGGGCAAGTACAAGAACGGCGTGGCTAAGTTCTTGCAGAAACCCCGCCGTGCGTGGCTTTGGCTCATTGCCGCTGCAGTTGCTATGGTGTTCGCCATGCGTGCGTTGCCTTCGGGTCTGGTGCCCCAGGAGGACCAAGGTGTGATCATGGTGGATGTAACGGCTCCGGCGGGTTCACCGCTCGTGGAGACCGATAAGATCATGGCGCAGGTGGAGGAACATGTGCTGCGCCTCGAAGAAGTGGAGAGTTATGCGAAGATCTCCGGTTTCGGTCTGATCTCCGGTACGGGAGTCAGCTACGGTACGCTTGTCGTGCGTCTCAAACCATGGGACCAGCGCAAAGGTATTGAGCATTATATCGACTATGTGATGGCGAAACTGTACCTCTCTTGCGAAGACATCAAGGATGCACAGGTCATTCCGTTCCAGATGCCGCAGATCCCCGGATACGGTAACAGTAACGCAATCGACCTCCAGATGGAAGACCTGCAAGGAGGCGATATGTCGAAGTTCAACGAGGTGGTGAATAACTTCCTTGCCGAGCTCCAGAAACACCCCGAGGTGCAGATGGCGATGTCGCTTTACAGCGAGTCGTTCCCCAAATACAAGGTCGATGTCAACGCTACGCAATGCGACCGCGCAGGCATCTCGCCGGACGTGGTCTTGAACACCCTCGGTGCATATTGTGGTAGTTCCTATATCAGTAACTTCAACCAATACGGCAAGGTCTATCGTGTCATGGCGGGCGCTGCACCTGAGTACCGACTGGATCCTTCATCGCTGAATAATATCTTCGTGAAGATAGGGAGCGAGATGGCGCCTATCTCGCAGTTTGTGACGCTCACGCCGGCTGTCGGTTCGGCTACACAGAAACGTTTCAACCTCTATCAGTCGATCGCATGTTCCATCCAGCCGAGTGCCGGTTACAGCGAGGGTAACGTGCAGAAGGTGATTGAGGAAGTAGCGAAGACGCACCTGCCTACGGGCTATACGTTCGAGTACGGAGGTATGAGTCGTGAGTTACAGGCAAACAGCAAATCCAACCTTACCGCCATCATCTACCTCGTTTGTATCTTGCTGATTTATATGATTTTGGCTTCGTTGTATGAGTCGTTCTTCATCCCGCTGGCAGTCCTGCTGTCCGTGCCTTTCGGTCTGATGGGCTCGTTTGCGCTGTCATGGCTCTGCGGCCAGGAGAATAACATCTACCTCCAGACCGGTGTGATCATGTTGATCGGTTTGCTTGCGAAGACGGCTATTCTGATTACCGAGTTCGCGGTGGAGAAACGCAAACAGGGTATGCCGATCGTTGAGGCGGCTCTTGGTGCTTGTGAGGATCGTCTGCGTCCTATTCTGATGACCGTTGTGACGATGATTGCCGGTATGATTCCGCTGATTATCGAAGGTGGCGCCGGAGCAAACGGAAACCGTGCGCTGGCGATCGGTGTGACAGGAGGTATGGCGGTAGGAACGCTCGCACTCGTCTTCGTCGTGCCTGCCTTCTATATCATCTTCCAGACACTCCACGAGCGCTTCCAAGGTGAGCCCGAACCCGTCGAAGAAGAGAAAAAATCATCAATCATAAATAATAAATCATCAATCATCATTGTGCTGATTGTCAGCGCAATGACCCTCTCCTCCTGCGGTATCTTCAAGAAATACGAGCCGGCTCAGAAACCCGAGCAAGACAGTCTGATTACAGCCGTCAGCGACGCGAATTGGCAGACCTATATCACCGATCCTATCCTACAGGGACATATCCGCAAGGCGCTGGAGAATAATGTCGATTACCGTTCGTGCAAGCTCGCTGTACTGGAGGCAGATGCACGGCTTAGAGCCGCTAAGTTGGGCTTCCTTCCGACCTTGGCTATCTCGCCTGCCAACGTAGGCGTCTCGGGCACTTATACACCCGGCGCAGGCATGTCCGGCGCGACACTGAGTTACCAAGTGCCGCTCTCTCTCAACTGGGGTGGAGAAGGCTTCGGAACGATCACGAACCGCAAACGACAAGCGCAGGTGCTACGTGAACAGGCGGAAGATAACCGCGCCGCGGCACATGCCAACCTCGTTGCTACGGTTGCTCGTATGTACACGCAGTTGCAACTCTTGGATTATCAGGGAGTTATATTGGATAGTACCGAAGTCATCTGGCAACAGGTCTTGGAGATCCAGCGCGTCTTGGTCAAGAACGGTCAGGCTTATTCGCCCTCTATCGGTCAGATGGAGGCATCCCTCATCAATGTACAGATCCAGCGCAAGCAACTCTTGGAGCAGATCCATTCGTTGGAACTCTCCATGTGCCTGTTGCTGAACGTTGAGCCGCAAGCGATAGCACGTTCGCCGTGGTCGAGTTATCCCTTCACTCCTTGGACACTCGAACCTGTTCCTGCTTCCCAACTCAGCAACCGTGCGGATGTACGTGCGGCAGAGCGTAATGTAGCGGCGGCGTTCTATCAGACGAACATGGCGAAAGCGGCATTCTGTCCGGCTCTCTCTCTCTCGGGACTCATCGGATGGACCAATAACGGCGGTATCGTAGCTAATCCCGGCCAGTTGCTCATGAACGCAGTACTCGGCCTCTCGCAACCGATCTTTGCCGGCGGCAAACTCAAAGCGAACCTCAAGATCGCCAAACTCGAGCAAGAGGAAGCGGCTAACCGTTACGTGGAGACGATGCTGAAGGCAGGAAGCGAAGTCAACGATGCTATCTTCCGTTGCAAGAACGCACAGGAACAGGATACCCTCTATCAACGCCTCCTCACAACCCAAAGCGAGTCCTACGAAGGTACGTACGAGTTGATGAAAACAGGCAGGGCCAACTATCTGGAAGTGCTTACGGCGCAGGAGAACTACCTCAAGGCGCAGCTGGCTGATGTCACGAACCGCTATAACGGGCTCATCAGTCTCATCGACCTCTACGTAGCCCTCGGCGGAGGAACGAAATAACAAAAACGCATGACTTGGCTGACCATCATACTATCCATACTGACTCTGACGGTAGATAGCAAGAATACTGTCATCGCGACGGGGGATATACCTCCGTCGGTGCAGGCCTCTTACAACTGTTCGTTCCAGAAAGGAACGGTTCGGCAGGGCGATGAAGCCGTCCTGGAGTTATCATATCTGGCGGGCATGACGATTAGCCAAGTAGATGTCTATATTCGTTCCAATCAATCCGGAGGCGCGGGTACATGGTCGGTTAGCATCGACGGACAGACGGTAGCGATGAAGGGCGGCTCGTTCGACCAGTGGTTCGGTGCGTACGATAACACCCGTTATCATCCGTTATCGCTTTTGCCCAAAAGCTATCAGGGCGTACAAGAGATGACCATCCGGTTGCAAGGTTCGGTGAACTCCCTCTATATAGAAAAGTACGTCATTGCATATACGCCTGCGCCTGCGCACTCGGTGACGCTCATGCGCGGCAACGAGGTCTATCAGACGCTTACGGAAATGACCGGTGGGGCAGGGGTCTTCCTGCCTTCGATGGAAGATTATAACGGCTGGAGGTTTATTGGCTGGAGCGAGACGGAGTTTAGACAGACCTCCACACGACCGGCGTTGATAGCTCCGAACACACAGTGTTTTCTGCTGGAAGACGCTGTTCTTTGGGCGGCATATGAAGCGATGCTTCCCGAAGACTCGATCTATGTCTCCAAACTGACCGACGGCGAGTACCTCTATGTGAATACGCAGTCCCAAATGGCGCTATCCGGAGTGCCCGATAAAAACGGTCAGATGATACCGGAATTCATGGATCGCACGGCCTTGAACCAACTCTATTCGATGACCTTCAATGCCGCCAAGGATACTGCTTATATCACCCACGCCGCGACAGGAGCGCCTATAGGATATGACTACCAGTGCAAATTGGTGACTGCCGCTTCGCCCTGGCGCGTCCATCACGACGGCAACGAGACCATCCTCTATGCCACGATTGCGAATAAGAACTACATTTTGTGGCTGAATATCACAGATGGAGGTGGTGGAAATTCGCATGCCGGCTTACTGCCCGCAGAGCCGCAGAGTTCCATGCTGAAACTTGTATTCCCGGCTTCGGAAAATGAACAGGTCTATACCTGTCATCCGGAGTCTGGCATGGGTTTTGAACGCATACAAGAGACACAGAAAAATGAATATGTCCTTCCTTTCGGGTGCTATGATCTGATCATCCGGAACGGAGAGAAAGAACTACGAATGAGATGAAAATACTGCTGATTTTTTTGACGGTCCTGCAAGGCATCTTGGCAGGCGACTATAATCCCACAACCCTTTCTGCCGCAGAGCAGGATAGTATTTTAGCTATGGGCGATCAGACCGCAACAGCCGGTCGGTACCGTCTGGAGAGCGAGAACGAAGAGCGCATTTTTCGCCGTTCGCGTTTGGCGGAGTGGTACGTCGTGGACACCATGCGTCATACCCGCAAGAAACTCGGTGCGGGCATGGGCTTTGACCAAGTACGCGATGCGGTCATGAGCCCGAATGGACGTTACGTGGCGTTCGCCAAAGATAACAACCTCTATATCCATAAACTCGATTTCGGTACCGAAGTGGCGGTAACGAAGAACGAGGACACGGATATCATCTCCGGCATCGCCGATTGGTTGTACGAAGAGGAGTTCGGCACAACGGCGCTGTTTGCCTGGAGTCCGGATTCCAAAATGCTGGCATTCGTCCGTCTCGACGAACACGAGGTTCCGAGTTTCAGTTGGGATATCTACGGTGATACCCAGTACCCGACCCAAGAGAGTCTGCGTTACCCCAAAGCCGGCTGTCCGAATGCCAAGGCGTCCGTCTGCGTTTATGATGTTGCTACCAAAGGCATCCAGACCATGCAGGTGACCAACGGTCAGGATCTCTATTTCCCGCGCTTGAGATGGACGCCCGCTGGCGAACTGCTCGTCCTGCGCGTCAATAGAGACCAGACGAAAATGGAGGTGCTCTCCTGCAATGCCAAATCGACCGTCTCGCACCCGCTCTATAAGGAGGAAAGCGACCGCTATTTTGTGGATTATAGCCTCTTTGACGAATGGCAGTGGCTCTCCGATGGTTCTTTCATCGCCTTGAGTGAGAAAGACGGTTGGCGTCGTGCGTACTTGCATAATGCGCAAGGCGCACAGCTCCGCGTACTCACGCCTGCAGACATCGATGTGACGGCCCTCTATGCTGTGGATGAGAAATCCCAGACCCTCTACTACCAGGCTGCTACGACACCCGCAACACGCGACATTTACGCCGTCTCCATCAAACCCAATGGCAAATCCTCTTCCGCCTCCGGCAATGCTACACATATGCCTGTCAAACTGACCGAAGGCGAAGGAACCCACAGCGCGCGCTTCTCCAAGGACAGCAAACGAATGATCGATTGCTTCCAATCTTTTGATACGCCACATACCTATACCCTCTATACAATCAAGGGGGCAAATGCGACTAAAATTGGACTAATCCTAGACCATACAGCCACTATTACAGCATGGAAAGAGCAGGGTTTACCTGAGCCGGAGTTACTCCGCATCCCTAATGGCAAAGGTCAGGAACTCGAAGCGATGCTCCTCACCCCTCACCCTTCACCCCTAACCCCTAATCCCCTTGTCGTCATGCACTATTCCGGTCCGGCGAGTCAGCGCGTGTTGAACCGCTGGCGCAAGCGTTTTGAGTATGCGCTGGTGGAGCAGGGATACGCGGTCCTGATTGTCGATACCCGCGGAAGCGATTGTCGCGGCCGCGCTTGGCGCAACGAGACGTATATGTCTCTGGGTCAGAAAGAGGCGGAGGACCTGATTGCCGCGGCGAACTATATCGGTGCCCGCGAAGAGATTGATGCAAGCCGCATGGCGATTCTCGGTTGGTCTTACGGTGGCTATGAGACGCTTTACACCATGAGCCAGAAGAACCATCCTTTCAAAGCCGGCATCGCCATTGCGCCGGTGACCGACTGGAAACTCTACGACTCCGCTTATACCGAGCGCTACATGCGTCGTCCGCAGGTCAACCCGCGAGGCTATGAAGAAGCGTCGCTCCTGAATAAAGCGGCCGACCTCTCCGGAGCCGTACTGATCATTCACGGCACGGGTGACGATAATGTCCATGTACAACATACAATGCAGTATATCAATGCGTTAGTGGAGGCGGATAAGCAGTTTGAGATGCAGTTATACCCCGACGATAACCATCATCTGCGCCAGGGTAACAACGCCAAACACATGCATGAAAGAATCTTGCGGTTCTTGAATACAAATTTATGATGTCAAATTTTTTAAATTTAATAGTTATGAAAAAGTATGCTTTAGGTATCGACTTAGGTGGTACAGGCACCAAGTTCGGTTTGGTTAACGACGAAGGTCAGGTTTTGCGCAGCAACTCTATTCCGACCCAGCAGTATCCGGAGATAGACGAGTATTGCGACGTGCTCTGCGAGGGCATGAAACGTCTCGTAGCCGATGAGGGTATTGAGATGAGCGACATCGTGGGTGTGGGCTGCGGTGCGCCGAACGCCAATTTCTATTCGGGCTGCATCGAGCAGGCGCCGAACCTCCCGTGGAAAGGTGTTGTGCCGTTTGCCAAACTCATCTCCGAGCGTATGGGCGTCAAATGTACGATCACCAACGATGCGAACGCAGCAGCACAAGGCGAGATGATCTACGGTTCTGCTCGTGGTATGAAGAACTTCATCGTCATCACCCTCGGTACCGGCGTAGGTTCGGGAATCGTCATCGACGGCAAGCTGCTGTACGGTCATGACGGTTTTGCCGGCGAACTCGGCCACTGCAAGATCGACCACTCGGGTAACGGACGTCTCTGCGGTTGCGGACAGAAAGGATGTATCGAGGCGTATGCTTCGGCTACCGGTGTTGCTCGTACCGCCAAAGAGATCGTGACCTCAACGACCCAACCGACGCTACTGCGACAGGTGGCAGACATCGATCATATTACCTCCAAGGATGTCTTTGATGCCGCAGAGAAGGGCGATCTCGTTGCTAAGCAGATCTTCGATTATACGGGTCATCTGCTCGGCCAGAAACTGGCGGATTATGTTCATTTCTCCAGCCCCGAAGCAATCATCCTCTTTGGCGGTCTGACTAAGTCCGGTCATTGGATCATGGATCCTATCCGTGAGGCGCTCGATGAGAACCTCATGCCGATCTGGAAGGGAAAAATCCCTGTATCCATCTCTATCCTTAAGGACAGCGATGCCGCTATCTTAGGAGCTTCGTCCCTCGCATGGTAAATCCTAAATAATAAATCCTAAATTTGAAATATCTCAAATCTATATTACAACGCCTCTACCCCTACGGCATCTGCCGTCAGGGGAAGGCGGTGTATCTTACTTTCGACGACGGACCCATCCCGGAGGTCACGCCGAGAGTTTTGGAGATTCTCGACCGTTACGGCGTGAAGGCGACCTTCTTCATGGTTGGAGAGAATATCGACAAGCATCCTGAGGTGTTTGCACAGGTCGTGAAAGGCGGCCATGCTATCGGCAATCACACCTATAACCACATGAAGGGATGGAAGGTCTCCACCCGTACGTATATGGAGAATGTGGCCAAGTGGGAAGAGGCGGTCATGCGGAACTACCCGAACGATCAGGCAGTTCCGGTGCCACACCTCTTTCGACCGCCTTATGGCCGCACATGGGTATGGGAGCGCAAAGCCGTCTCGCAGAAGGGCTACCGCATCTATCTATGGGACGTGCTTACGCGCGATTATAACCCGCGACGGACACCCGAAGCGATGCTCGCGCAGATCAAACACAGTACCCGGCCGGGAAGTATTATCAATTTTCATGACTCCGTCAAATCCAACGAACGGATGTTAGCTACCTTGCCCAAAGCCATCGAGTGGTTGCTCGCGCAAGGGTACGAACTAAAGACTTTAGACGAATAAGATGAAGATACTCAGAAAAATAGTTTATATCCTCGTCCTCGCGCTTTTTATCGCGGGGTGCGCTAATCGTGGTATAGGTCCGCAGGGAGGGCCGAAAGATACCACGCCGCCTGTGCCGAGAGGGAGTGAACCCGAGATGGGGACGCTGAATTTCAAGGGCAAGCGGATTGAGGTCACTTTCGATGAGTATCTTCAGCTTGATAATGTGAGTCAGCACCTGCTGATGTCTCCGCCGCAACAAACGCCGCCGGATGTTAAGGTGAGGGGAAAGAAACTGATTATCCAGCTGCAGGACACTCTGCGTGACAGCACGACCTACACCCTCAATTTCGGTGATGCGGTGTGTGACTTCCGCGAGAAAGTGCCGCTGCATAACTACACGTTCTATTTCTCTACCAGTTCGACGATCGACACCCTCGAATATACGGGACGCGTCTATGAGGCGGCGACGCTTAATCCGATGGGGGGCATTTTCGTCGGTGTACACGAGACGATGGAAGACTCCGCGTTCACGACCGCGCCTTTCCTTCGCGTAGCGAAGACCGACTCCGCGGGTTTCTTTCGGATAGGAAACATGCATGCTGGCACCTATCGCCTCTACGCTGTGGAGGAGGTCAGCCGTGATTACCGTCTCTCGCCGGGTGAAGCGCTCGCTTATGCCGACGAACCGATCCGGCCTGTGTTACCGCCGGTACGTGATACAACTGTAGTAGACTCCCCGGCTACAGATTCCCTGACGACAGATTCGCTGAAGATAGACTCGCTCCCGGAGCCGGAGGTAAAGGGGGCTACGCTGATGCTCTTCCGTGAGGAGCAGCAACGGTTGTACCTCCAGCGAACTATCCGCGACCAGCAGCACCGTATTCAGATTTATTTCTCCTCTTCGCCCGACAGTCTGCCTCAACTGCAACCGCTGACGGATTCGCTGAACTATTTCTTGTCCTACTCCTCGAAGCGCGATACGGTGACTCTATGGCTGACAGACAGCCTTTCCATCGCGCAGGACTCGATCTTTATCGAGGCTCGTTTCCGCCGAACGGACAGTCTCTACCACCTCGAGTGGGCTACCGACACTTTGCGGGCTATCTGGCGCGCACCGAAACTCAATGCACGGGCCAAAGCGGCGGAGGAACGAAAGAACCGGAACCGCCGGCTGGAACTCAAATCCAATGCCCGCAGCGGTTTTGACTTATACGACACGCTGCGCCTGCAGTGTACCACGCCGATAGCGACCATCGAGCAGGACTCGCTTCATCTCTTTGAGCGAGTGGACACGATCCTCAAGCCGATGCCCTTCACCCTCGCGCCGTACGACACGCTGCCGATGCAGCTGATCTTCTTGGCGGACTTCAAACCTGAAGGCAGATATGAACTGCATATCGATAGCGGCGCGATCCATGATATCTACGGCGTAACGCATATTAAAGGAACTTACCCTATGCAGGTCAAGTCCCTCTCCGACTACTCCACGTTGCGCGTGAAACTCAACCCCTATCTGCCCAAGGCGCGTATTCAGGTCATCAATAATAAGGACCAGGTACTCCGTGAACTGCCGGCTGATCCCGAGGGAGCATTGTTCGAGTACCTCAAACCCGATGCGTATTACCTGCGGCTCTATCTGGACGAGAATGGGGACGGCAAGTGGACTACCGGTTCGTGGAGCGAGAAGCGGCAACCGGAGCCAATCTACTATTTCCCCGAGAAGATACAGACCAAGTCCAACTGGGATTTTGAGGAAGAGTGGGATTATCAGGCGGTAGAACAGCTGAAGGCGAAACCCAAAGAACTGATCAAGGCGGCACCCAAAAAGAAATAACGGTGAAAGGGAGAAAGATTTTCGATTATAGTTTCTTGGCATTAGGACTGCTTATTCAGGTAGTCACGTATGCCTTGATGCCCCATGACACGTGGCTGTCGCTACTCAGCGGCTGTCTGGGCGTATGCTCCGTTGTCCTCTCGGCGCAGGGCAATATTCTGACGTTTGCGTTTGGTTTTGCGCAGGTCGTCACCTATACTTATCTCTGCTATATCCAGCGGTTTTACGGTGAGATAGGGATTAACATCTACTATTTCTTCACGATGTTCTACGGTGTCTATGTATGGCGTAAGCATCTGCGGACGCAAGGTGCGCAGGGCGAGGAGGAGAAACGTGTAGAACCGCGCCGGCTGTCCTGGCGGGTGATTGTAGCGGTCACGGCAGCAACGATCATCGGCTCGCAACTCGTGGGGTGGGGCCTGGCGTCCTGGACGGACGATACCCAGCCGTACCTCGATGCTTATACAACAGTACCCGCCCTTGTGGGACAGGTACTGCTGATTCTCGTCTATCGCGAGCATTGGTTCTTCTGGCTGGCGGTCGATCTGACGAGCATTGTCTTATGGCTCCGTGCCGGCGATTATTGCATGGCGGCGCAGTATGCTTTCTGGTGCGCTAATTGCCTCTACGGCCTCCACCGCTGGAAATCCCTCACCGTTCATTCGGCATCCTGAGCGAGTAGAGGATCGCCTCGTTCTGCCTGAGCGCATTGCGTTTCTTCTGACCTGCTGCGAAAAGGAAAGTCTCGGCGGTGACGACTCTTCCGTTCACTTGGTCGAGCCTCGTCAGGCTGACAAACGGGCCGCCCATCGCTTCACCGTCCTCGATCTTCCAAAGTCCTCTCGTCTCAACCCCGTAGAAGCCACCTATGCTGTCCCTCAGTGCCGGTACCTGACGGCTTACCGGCGGGAAATGTTTGTATTCCGTTCCCATGTGACTGCCTTCCACCTGGGCGCTGACCAAACGGCCTAAGACGGCATTCCGCATGGCGATGACGGAGTCGTTGGAGAACTGCTCCTGCGAGGTGTAGGGGTAGTCATATACGATGATATCTTTGCGCATCGGACCTTTGTTGTTGCAGCACCAGAGGACGTTTACGTCCGCCAGGGTTGTGTCCATGATCAGCATGAAATCTTCGGGGATGAGCAAGTCGTAACCTTTCTTGTTGAGCTTCGCGCGTGCGGTCTTATTGGTATTCGCGCGGTAGAAGCGCAGCTGGCGGGCGAGTTCCTCCTGTACGAACCATTCGCGTATCTGCTCGCCGTTGACTTTCCAGTAGTTCAGAAACTCTTCGTTGCTCGGTGCCTGAATACGGATCATCGCTTGCGGTTGTGACCATACATCGCGCGCTTTGGTAGCCTTGATATGCGTGTATTTATGCTCGTTGACGTCCACAATGAGGATGTTTCGCGTGGATTTCAAAAGATCATCAAACTGCGCCGTCGGAACGAACATCGTCGTGAAATACGGCTCCATCTGCGGCAGACCGTACAGGTCGGCTCCCATGGTCTCGCTGACAGGCGTTTGGATAACTGCATTGCCGACGATCAGACACTCGTAGATCGAACCCGTGGCAGAAGTGAGCAACCGATCAGAACTGCCGGAGCAGGCGATCAGCATAAAGGACAAAATCGATAAAATTGTATGTTTTTTCATAAAAAGAGGTGATTTGTCTGCAAAATTACAAAAAAAATACGGTTTCTGCAAAAAAAAATGAAAAAAAACTTGCCTATGTGCCAAAATTGTAGTACTTTTGCACCGTAAATCACGAAAAATTTGTTTTTTTATGACTTTATCTACTGACTTACTCTTTATTACGGATGAACCTGAAGGATTCCGTTATTGTCGTGAAACCCGTACTACCTCATCCGCAACGATGACTATTTTGCTTTGCCGCGCAGGGCATATTGATGTCGAGTATCGGGGCAAGACCTTACGTATCGCGAAGGACGATCTGTTTGTTCGTATTCCGGACTTTACGCATCCGATGGGTGGCTATAAGATGTCGCCGGACTTCGCCTTCTCGCAGGTCACTATTGATGCGTCCATCTATGAGCAAATCATGTTCGACCACATGCGCGTGGAGCCGAACTGGTACGTGAAGCAGGAGTATGTGAAGGAGAATCCCATCTTCCATATCAACGAGATCAGCATTGAGTTTTTCTATACCTATTATCACCTTCTGACCCTTCAGTTGCGGGATAAGCGTACGGCATACCGCAAGCAGATTCTAATGCTCATTGCCCGCGGTGCGATGATGGAGATGCTCAATTATATCGACAAATTAGCGGTCATTCCTGCTGACCCTTCCTCCATGCGTGTCGGTGCGAATTCCAGCGATTATACTTTCCATGCTTTCCTGCAGAAGCTGCACCAGTACCCGCACGTACGTGAGGTGCAATGGTACGCACACGAGTTAGGACTCACGCCGAAGTATCTCTCGGAGATATGCAAGGAGCGCAGCGGTAAGTCAGCCGGAGAGTGGATTGCAGACGTGACGGTAGCGGAGATCAAGCATTATCTCCGTAACACTACCTTGCCTATCCATGAGATTGCGAAGGAGATGGAGTTCCCCAATGCGTCATTCTTCTGTCAATACACGAAGAAGCACACGGGGCTCACTCCAAATCACTTCCGAAAACAAAGAGGTATATAACTCTTACCAAGCGAACAGCGGATGCTGATTCATCTCGCGGTTCACTTCTTCACGTACAGCATCGATGACCTTTGTGTTAGCGATGCTGTTATTTTGTACATCAACGAGCACGCGGTCGATGAGCTCTACGATCCATCCCATCTGGTCCTCTTTGAGGCCGCGGGTAGTGATAGCCGGCGTACCGAAACGCAGACCCGAAGTCTGGAACGCGCTACGGCTGTCAAACGGAACCATGTTCTTGTTGGTCGTGATATCTGCGGCTACCAGCGCCTGCTCCGCTACTTTACCCGTCAGCTCCGGGAACTTGGGACGCAGGTCAATCAGCATCGAGTGGTTGTCCGTACCGCCGGAGATGACCTTATAGCCCTTGTCCATGAACGCCTGCGCCATGACGGCAGCGTTGGTCTTCACCTGTTTCTGATAGGTCTTGAACTCCTCCGTCAGCGCCTCGCCGAAGGCCACTGCTTTAGCGGCTATCACGTGCTCCAGCGGTCCGCCCTGAGTACCCGGGAAGACAGCCGAGTCGAGTAGGGCGGACATCTTCTTGATCTCGCCTTTCGGCGTAGTCTTACCCCAGGGGTTTTCGAAATCTTTGCCCATGAGGATCACGCCGCCGCGGGGACCACGAAGCGTCTTGTGGGTCGTCGAGGTCACGATATGCGCATACTTCAGCGGGTTCTCCAGCAGCCCTGCGGCAATCAGTCCTGCCGGGTGCGCCATATCGACCATGAAGATCGCGCCTATCTCGTCTGCTACGCGGCGGATGCGGGCATAATCCCACTCGCGGCTGTACGCACTCGCACCGGCGATAATCAGTTTCGGCTTGTGCGTGCGAGCTTTCATCTCCAGGTCGTCATAATCCACACGCCCGGTCTCTTCCTTCAGGTCATAACCGATAGCGTTGAACATCAGTCCGCTGAAGTTCACCGCCGAACCGTGGCTCAGGTGACCGCCGTGGCTCAGGTTCAGACCCATGAACGTGTCGCCGGCTTTCAGACAGGCCATGAACACAGCCATGTTCGCCTGTGCGCCGGAGTGGGGTTGTACGTTCACGTACTCGGCATTATAGAGTTGTTTGAGCCTGTCGCGGGCGATGTTCTCTGCGATATCTACCACCTCGCAACCTCCGTAGTAACGGTGACCCGGGTAACCCTCGGCGTACTTATTGGTCAGCACACTTCCCATGGCTTCCAACACCTGGTCGCTCACGAAGTTCTCGCTCGCAATCAACTCAATACCTTTCGTCTGACGCTCCCGCTCACGGCGGATGACGTCGAAAATAGCTGTGTCTCTGTTCATAACTTGTGATTCTTATGTCGTTTTTTCAAATTATGGTACAAAAGTACTGCTTTTTTTTGACATATGCAAGCGCTAACGCGCTTTTTTTCTTAAATGTGTGCATTTTGTTAAATTTTTAATTTTGAATTATCACTCATACCTTTGTACTCGAAATTCGAAACTACCGTAAAAATCGTAAAATTTTGTTACTTTTTACACAAAATCCTTGCATATCTCCAAAAAAAGTCGTACCTTTGCGTCGCAAATTTTGACACACGATACCACATATATCTATCATATTGGCGCATCGCTCAAAGATTTAGGCAAGAAATGGTTCGTGTTTAGTCGAATAGAACAGACAACAACTGAGTTATTAGAGAAAATGTAACTATGCACATCTACGTAGCATCCTCGTGGATGTGTTGAGACGATAAAGCAATGGATTTGCTACCTGCAGACATATTTCCTTTTGATGAAGAATTAGAGTGCGACTATAAAGGCGAGCACTATTCCGTGCGTGATAATGGTGCCATTATGCGCCACGCAAAGGGGAGAAAACGTCCTTTGGATGAGGTGTGGACGTTTGGAGAAAAAGATGTAGCAAATGGCTATATGGTCTTTCGGAATGAACGAGTTCACAGAATAGTTGCAACCGCATTTATAGGTTCAGCTCCAAGTCCACAACATGTGGTGGATCATATTGACACCAATCGGAGCAATAACAGACCTGAAAACCTAAGGTGGCTAACTAAACTGGAAAACATTCTATTGAATGAAAATACGCTAGCAAAAGTCATATATATATGTGGTAGTTTAGATGCTTTTTTAGAGAATCCAGAACTTCTATTTGGTCATGAATCAGAAGATGCGAATTTTTCATGGATGCGTACAGTTACTTCAGAAGAAGCCAAGGCTACACGAGAAAATCTCAAACGTCTTGCATCTCGTCCGCAAGACATTGAGTCCAGAGGTGCACATGTAGGCGATTGGATTTTTAAGATGCACAAAGAAGAGTGGCAACCGGATTTCACTAATAGAAATAGACCAAATGAACCATCATCTCTACCTGAGAAAAAAATAGAGCCACAAACCGTAAAAGATTTGAAATTTACTGGAGGTTACTTTGGAGAGAATTGGGATTTAAACAAAAAATGGTGCGATTCAGAAACAATGCTAACGGAAGAGCATAAAGAGAGCGATAGCGAGGAGCAACCCACATTAGAATGCTATGAAACTTCTAATCCTTTAGCAGTGCAAAACGGCTGGGCCCCTCATACAAATCCAGAGTTCCTATGTTGTCCAACAAACGTTTCGGAACAACCGCTTCAAGATTACTACAATAATCTAGCAGAAGGAAAACCATTTGTGGTTGCCAACTATGGTCCGTCTCATGTATATAAGTTTACCATTTATGAAGATATATTGCTGGTGGTTACAAAGATTCCTAACGGAGTCAAATCATTTGGATTTGCTAAAATTTACTGGAATGGGGAGGTGTTCGTTCATAAATCTGAAGGAACGTATCTTGACGAGAATGGAGTGATGGCAGAATATACAATCGCTCAAGATCAAGAATGGACTGGCGGAGATAGTATAGATTTTTATTGTTAATAACCAATAAACATATGAAAAACCTCATTAATCGCGCCCTTGCGGCAGAGAAAAAACTATTTATCCTTTTAGCTGCAGTCGTAATGACCGCACTTTGTTTCCAGTCTTGTAGTGACGCTAAGTATACTGTTTGGACTGAGACAGAAACATATTCTCAATTCCAAACGTACTTTCAAACTACACTATCAGATGGATACTATGTTCGGTTGGAAATTACAAATGAACAATGGAAGCAAATCGGCCCGAATCTCACAAGCGAAGGAAGGCATCGGTGGAGTGAAGAAGATATTAAAAAATGGCTTGTTGGTTGTGGCTTCGGACAAACTGAATCCACAAAAGAATCATCATGGTTAACTATGGTTAATCACGGCTTTATCGCCATGAGAGATGGAAACCTTGTATACCTAATATTAAAGTAACTATGCCCTGTCCATATATTAACTAAAAACACAAATATCTATGGATTATATATCTGCAGCATTAATAGTAGCGATAATGGCAATAACGCTATTGTACGTGTGGATTATATGGACTGCTATTCGTAATGGACGAAGCGGTCTACTATGGTTCGTTCTAACCTTTATCATCTCTCCATGGTTGGTTGCACTTTTGTTGTTGTGCGCAGGAGAAACAAGTACGCATAAAGAATTACGTGAACTGAGACGGGATGTAAATCCGGAAGTGGAGATACAGCGCCAAAGAGAGCAAGATAAGGATGATCTGTCAAGACGCATTTTCGGTATAATATCGCTTAGCCTACATGTCATTTTTTTCATCATACTATTCTCCGCCCCCTCCTAATATAAATACTCCCTCCAAACTTGTATCTTTTTCACCAAAAATCCAAGCAAAAAGATACAAGCATAACACAAAATAACACAGACTATGCTTCGTTACAATAAACAATATCAAACACTCGCAGATGATTTTGCTAAAAAGCACACCGAGGGAGAATGGATCGGGGCAAAGTACCTCGGCCAGTATCACGAGGCTTGGTGTAACGCCCGAGCTCCGCAAAGCCCACCAAGAAAACGACCGCGCGGTCATGGCTGCCTATGGCTTCTCTACCAAGATGACCGAATCCGAGTGCGTGGCAGAGTTATTCAAGATGTACCAAGAACTGACGAAGTAATATGCCCTCCAATCATGACACATGGCAATGGCAAGAACCTGGAACCGCATGGCGGGGAATCGGTATCTATCATGTCACGCTGACGGTCACCAGCCGTCAGCCGGTGCTTGGCTCGCTCGTCATTCCGGATAACGACCCCAAGCAAGCGAGGGTGGAATGGTCGGCTCTGTGGCGGCAAGTGCTGGGGCATATGCTCGATTTGCCCAAGCGCCGCCCGGAGATACGCATCGTGAGCTATTGCCTCATGCCCGATCATCTGCATGCCATCTGGCATGTCACAAAGCCGATGCCGACGAGCATCCTCTCTGTCGTCCGCGGCTTTTGGCAAGGCGAGAAGAAGATAGGGCGTGCCTATAGTATGTCTATTACCCCGCATTCAATGCGGGAGAACGAACATACCGCCGATCCTCTCTTTCACGAGATGCCTTTTGTACGGCCGCTATCGCGGAGAGGACAACTGGATACGATGGTTAATTACCTCATCCTCAATCCCCAACGCCTCGCTACCAAGCGCCTCATGCCGGGCTTCTTCCGCGTGCAGGAGGGGATAGAGATCGCGGAACGGACATACCGCGGCATCGGCAATGCCGCTTTGCTGCAAGCCGCCCGATTTGCGCCCGTGCATGTCCGCCGGACGATGATAGACGAAGCGATGCACGGCGATAACAAACGGCTACGAGATTATATGAACGGCTGTGTAGTAGCTGCCCGTCAGGGAACGGTGATGGTCTCGCCGTTCATCTCCGATAAGGAGAAAGAGGTGATGGTCGTTCTCCTTGCGGAGGAGCATCCGATCATCTATATCGCGGATAACGGTTTTAGCGATTACTACAAACCCAGCGATGGTTTGTTTGATGCCGTTGCCGCCGGTCGCGTCCTCATCCTCTCTCCATGGGAGTACGATCCCTCCAAACGCCATGTCACCCGCCCCGAATGCGTCACCATGAATCAGATGGCGGAGGAGATTTGTAGCCTATCTGATCCTCCTGCAATAGGGGCATGAAAATAGTGTCTTTTGCTATTTCAAAAAAAAGCAGTACTTTTGCACCGCAATTTGAAAAATATGCCGATTAACAGTTTAACAATTTAACAATTTTCTATCATGAAAAAAATCTTTTCCCTCTTCGCAGCTATGCTGCTTTGCCTGCCGATGATGCAGGCCGCAATCAAAGTTCACACCATCGGCGATTCGACGATGGCGGAGTATGACGAATCGACCACCGACAAACGCGGTTGGGGTATGTACCTCGCTTCGTTCTTCGATCCTGCTTTCGTCACTGTCAACAACCGAGGTAAGTCCGGTGCCGACACCCGCGGTTTCTACACCGGGGCTGCTTATTGGCCTTCTGTCAAGAGCCAGATGAGTGCAGGCGACTACCTCATCATCCAGTTTGCTCACAACGACGAAGGCAACGACAGTAACCTCTCCGGCTTGGATAACCAGGAGTACGCCGCCTATTGCACCGAGCATAGTCTGCCGGCTCCCACCGATGCACGTGGTACGAACCCGCAAACGACTTATCGCGACTACCTGCGCCTGTTCATTGATGAAGCGCGCGCATTAGGCGTGAATCCGGTGCTCGTGGGCCCTATCTGCCGTGCTTATTTCAGTGGCAATAACATCACCCGCAAAGGCCAACACGACCTCGGTGACAAGTTCGCTAAGATCGAGAACGGCGAACTCCTCAAGAACCAGAGCGTACCTGCTACCGACCTCTCGATGAGTTATGTGGAGGCGATGCGTGTCGTAGCGGCAGAGAAGAACGTGCCGTTCATCGACCTCACCGACGCTACCCGCCAGCTCTACCTCTCTTATGGCGAGAGCCAGTGTCTGAACCTGCTCTTCTGCTCCGGCGACAAGACCCATACCAACGCCATGGGAGGTAACCTCGTGGCACGTGCTGCTGCCCAGCTCCTCAAGAACGCAGGCATCCTCGCTGACCATATAGAGATCCCCACAGACATCACCGCCAATCCCGCTTCTATCAATATCGGCGAGACCTATTGCTCCGTGCCGCAGAACAAAGAGTTCCTCCTCACCGGTTACGGTCTCGAGCCCGCGGCCGGCACCGTCAGCCTCACCGCGACTTCTAACCTCCTCATCTCCCTCGACAAAGAGAACTACGCTTCCTCCGCACAGGTTTCGTACGAAGGCGGTTCGATGTTCCAGAAAGTCTTCATCCGCGCAAACTATACCACCGGAGGCTTCCATTTCGACACTATCTATGCTACTTCGGGCGAACATGTAGTAGCCGTGCCGGTTGCGGCTAATGCCATCTCGCTCGATGGAGGAGCAGCCGTCAGCGCCTTCTGGGCAATCGGTGCCAAACCCGTACCCGACCCCGTGGTTGAAGGCCCCATCAGCGCCGAGTTCACCATGAGCCAGATGGCTTGTATCGATTATAATGCCTCCAAGAACTACTTCGTCGATGGCGATGAACAAGGTATTATCCTCGCGCGTTTCCATAACTCTGCCGATGGTTCGGCACGTACCCCGTGGCCCGCAGGAGAGATCGATGAGAACGCCAACCGTTACCTCGATTTCGCAGTTACTGCACCGGCTGCCATGGACGTACGCATCACCCGCATCGCCGTGGAGATAGCTTCCGACGGTACCAATTCAATGTGCTACCACCTCAATACCGGTTTCGGCTCCGAGTTCACGGATGTAACAACTATCTATGAGAAACGCAACATGCCTTCCCGCGTCATCGAGCACGTCGATCTCACACCGACGCTCACTATCCCTGCCGGAGAGACCCTTCACGTGCGTATCCTCCCCTGGCATGACTACGGAGAGGTAAAGGATAGCAAGTATATCGGTCTCCGAAACGTCAGCATCGAAGGTATGGCGTTCGATCCCGCTACCGGCATCGATAATGTATCCGCCAAGTTTGGCGGATCTAAGAAGATCCTCGAGAACGGCGTTCTCTACATCATCAGAGACGGTGCTAAATACAATGCTCAAGGAATAAAAATCCAATAGCTGCCAGTTTCTCTACATCATCTGCGATGGTAAGAGATTCAACGCGTTCCCCCCATACTCTTAATCGGGGGGAACGTTTTTGGCAAATAAGCAGCAATTATTGTGTCAAACTCTACCGTTTTTTTTCGTGCAAACGTAAAAAATGCACTTTATTCTTGCATATGTCAAAAAAAAGTCGTACCTTTGCGTTACAAACGCAAAACAGGAAGAACTAATTAGCCAAGAGTGAACCGAAATTATGACAAGTAAATCATATGCAACTAACTGTAAATCAAATTTCCCAAGCGACAATCCCATATTACGGGTTGCCGTTTTTTTCCCCCTAATCCCTCATCCCTAACCCACTAATCCGTAAAAATCTCCTTTTTTCCTTGCGTATCTCGTTTTTTTGTTGTACCTTTGCACCCGCAAAGGTTTGAAGCAGAAAAATTTATCCCTATGCAAGAAGTAAAATATGGTGCAAAACATCTTAATCAAGGTTCTAGCATTTTATCAACAACTCATTCATTACAAAAAGAATATGAACATATATCTCAAACGCATTATTAAGACAGTAGTTTTTACTACTATTATAGCAGCAATTCTTGGCTATGAATATAAAGTAAGACATGAATTGCCTTCTTGGGAGCAAGTTTTGACCACAAGGTTTTGGGTATTGTCAACGATCCATTTAATACCCGCTTATTTTGTTGTTTGGTCTTTAGAAGACACTAACGAAACATGGAGTGCAGGGCGAGTAACACTTATTATCATTATGGTTGTGTGGTTTATTATATTAGGAATTATCAACTATATATGTCGCACATTTTGGGGCATAGAATTATTATGAAATTAAATAGTTATGAAAAGAGTTTTTATTTTAGCAAGTATATTCACAAGCCTTCTGCTTTTAACTGCATGTTCTTATTCTAAATGGGAACATCCAGAAGATTTAATCGGAGTGTGGGTGCCTCG
>DEKW01000020.1 GCA_002354055.1 Bacteroidales bacterium UBA2712 | reverse complement strand
GGCATGATCAAGGCCCGCAAAGCTGACCTCATGAAGATCACCACCGACCAGCAGAACTTCCTCGCCCAGAAGAACGACCCCGATGGCGCAAAAACCATGAAGGCGTACTACTGGAAGATCTGCGGGGCGGAATATGACGAGCAACACTCGTAAGTGCTCGCTGGGGACCCCAAGCACCCTCCGGGGTGCTTTTTTTACGTACTTTTTTTGCACCAATTTTAGAGCTAAAACGCTGTATATCAATAAAATCATATATACTTTTCGTACTTTTGTGTTTTATAACATATTTTGAGTTTTGGAGGTTTTAAAAAAAAGTAGTAATTTTGCACTCGGAATTAGCAAAGCTAAGGTGTGAATCAACTGAGGCATCAACAAAATCAACCATATCGTTTAACAAAAAATTCATTATCATGAGAAAGATTTTCTTCTTAGTCGCTTTTTTAAGCGCAAGTATCATGAGTTTTGCAGACAAGGTGTATGACGTGAACTTCGCCTTGGCTTCTGAAGGATCGAGTGCTACTGCCTCTTCCGGTAATGCAGCGTTGGCCATCGATGGTGACAACGGCACCCGTTGGGAGAGTGCGCAGACCGATGACGAGACTTGGACTCTGGATATGGGTCAGGCTCGTACGTTCAGCCGCATCAAAATCTATTGGGAAGGTGCTTTTGCAAAAGAGTTCACGCTGAGTGTCTCCAATGACGGTGAGAGCTGGAACACCCTCTACACCGAGACCAACCTGACGCAAGCCGATTGGCAGACGATCGACGTAGCAGAGACAACTGCCCGTTACATCCAGTACCACGGTACCCTCCGTGCTACCCAGTGGGGACAGAGTTTCTATGAGTTTCAGGTGTTGCTGCCGGGTGTGAGCGTGCTGACGAAGATCGAGTTGAGCGCACCGGCTGTAGCTAAAGTGGCAGAGGGCGTTAATCTTACCGCTCGCGCGCTGGATCAGAACAATTCCGAGATGTTGGTGGCTCTCTCGTATGAGATTACTCCGGCGGACGCAGGTGCAGTAGTAGATGGCAAGTATGTTCCCGCGAAGGTGGGTAACGCTTCTATCGTAGCCAAGAGCGGTTCTGTCAGCTCTCCGGCTATTGAGATCTTCGGTTACGAAGGGACCAACTTAGCGCTGAGTTCCAATCTGGCAACGGACAATAAGATTGTTGCACAGGTTGCAGAGAATCCGAACGGTTCGGCAAACGATGCTTTCTTCGCCGTGGATGGCAACGACGGTAGTGTATGGCAAGGCAGTTTGACCAACGGTACCGCCGGTGATGAGGAAAGCCGTACTTTCGACGCATGGTTTGTAGTAGATCTGGGTGCTAACTACAGCATTGACCTTATTACTATTCATTTTGAAGGTGCGTGCGCGCAGGATTATCACGTAGATTTCTCGGAGGATAATACGAACTGGGTATTGGGTTACAACCATGTAGGAGTTGCAGGAATCAATGGCCGTACGGATATGTTGAGCACTCAGTTGGATAACAATAACAAAGTACGTTACGTGCGTTTCTGGAGCACGAAAGCCGGCACGGAGTGGGGTGTGAAGATCTTTGAGTTCCAAGTCTTCGGTCGCGAATATACGGCATCGGGTGACACCGAGGTTCCTGTGATGGTCAGCGCTTCGCTGGTCAGCAAGACCGGTACGTCCGCTGTGATTGCAGTAGAGGCTACGGATAACGACGAGGTGGCTAAATACCGTGTGGTAGAGACGAATCACGGCATCGATGCCAAGTATGTGGCTAATGAAGGTCAGATCACGATCACGGGTCTGCAAGGCGCAACGACATATGAATTTGTGATTACCGCTTTTGATGCTGCGCAGAACGAGTCCGCGAACTCGATGGTGGTGAATGTGACGACGGACGCTCATTATGATGCTCCTCAGGCCGTTTGCACTGCTCCGACATGGCCGGCTGCACAGGTAAAAGCTATCTACAGCCCGACGTATAACGCCAACTGCAACTTCCAAGACTGGGGCAGCGGTACGGTTTATACGGAGACTGAGTTCGGTAAGAAGTTCGCGTTTGCCAACGGCGGTTACCTCGGTATGGACGGCTTTACGCTGAACTGCCTGCTGATGGAGAAACTGCACGCCGATATCTGGATTGCTGACGACGCAACGCTTCAATTGGTACCTATCTACGGTGGTGCCGGATTGGAAACCGATGATAAGAAGGGTAAGTTTGTGAGCCTGACCGGTGGTCAATGGAACAGCATTGATCTGGATCTGGCTACGGATTATGCAGGTCTGAACCTGGCAAGTATCTTCCAGTTCAAGATCGATAATGCCGCCAACCTGACGATTTGGCTGGGTAACCTGTATTTCTATCGCGAAGAGCCGATTGTTGACGACGAGGCTCCGACGAACGTACAAGCTTCGGCAGCGGGTTCCGGTTATTTCTCGGCAACTTTGGCTGTTTCGGCAGAGGACAACAGCGGTGTAGTTAACTACCGTGTGATGAACGGCGAGACAGAGGTGGCAAACGGCGGTGGTGCATCCGGCGTAACGACCAATATCGTTGTTACGGGTCTGCTGCCGAATACCGAGTATAGCCTGAGTGTGATTGCATTGGACGATGCCGGCAATGCTGCTGAACCGATTATAGTTCCCGCTGCAACGCTTGCCGCTCCGGCTCCTGCAGCTCTGCCGACGTACGATGCAGCAGACGTGAAGGGTGTCTATACCGATAACTACACGGATGTAGCGATGGGTATTCAAGGCTGGTACGCAGAGCCGGCTGTCTCTGCAGGTGATTTGGCAGAAAACCGCCAGGCACTTTGTATCACGCCGAACACCACTCCGGGCAGCTGCTTCGGTCTGGCATTCCCGGCAATGGATATCACCGCTTATGACGCACTGGAGTTGGATATCTATCCGATGGCAGAGAGCGCTGTACTGGATATCCAGGTAATCGGCGTAGGCGAGGCTGCTACGACTTTCAACCTCACAGCTAATGAGTGGAATCATATCTCTCTCGATATCGACGGCAACACGAAGACCGACTGCGAGCAGATCGGTTTCTATAACTGCCAGAACCTGCAGGGTGTATGCTTCGTTCAGAACGTACTCTTCGTTCAGAACGGCGACACCAAGGCTATCGAGAATACGGAGGTAGGTCCGAAGGCAATCAAGATGATCGAGAATGGTCAACTGATTATTATCCGCGACGGCAAACGCTACAACGTAACGGGCGTACGCGTGCAATAATTAATAGGTATGAAACGAATATTGACAATCACCTCCATGGTCATGCTCGCGCTCAGTATATGGGCGCAGAGCATGACTGTGACGGGTGTAGTGATGGCTCAGGATGAGCCGGATCCTGTGATTGGCGCCAATGTGATGGTGAAGGGTTCGACCAACGGTACGATTACCGATTTCGACGGAAACTTCTCTATCTCCGCCAAGGCAGGCGATGTGCTCCATGTATCGTTCATGGGATACAAGAGCCAGGAGATCAAAGTGACGAATGCCGGTCCTATCCGCGTGACGCTGGTGCCGGACAATGTGCAGCTGCAGGAAGTGGTAGCGATCGGTTATGGTACGATGAAGAAGAGCGATCTGACAGGTGCTGTAACGAGCGTGAGCGCAGAGCAGTTATTAAAAGCGCCGGTCTCGGGTCTGGATCAGGCTTTGCAGGGTCGTGCAGCCGGTGTGACGGTGACGAACGGTTCCGGTCAGCCGGGTGAAGGTGCTACGATTCGTATTCGTGGTATCGGTTCGGCTATGGGTGGTAATGAACCGCTGTACGTGGTGGATGGTGTAATCACGGGCGATATCAAATGGCTCTCCCCGACGGATATCAAATCCATGGAGATCTTGAAGGACGCTTCCGCCGCTGCTATCTATGGTAGCCGCGGAGCCAATGGTGTGATCCTGATCACTACTAAATCCGGTGGTGAAGGAAAGATCAATATCTCCTTTGATGCCTATTGGGGTTTCCAGAACCGATGGAAGAAGATGGATGTGCTCAAGAGCCGCGATTTCGCAGAGACCGAACTTCGTATCGGCGCGATGCGTGATGGCGCTTCTGAGATTGCTTATTATATTCAAAACGGTTTCCGTCCGTGGCTTAATCTCTATAAATTAGGTAATGCCAATGTGATGAAGATCAGCGAATATTATCCTACGAATTTCGCATACGAGGACCAAGAGACGGACTGGCAGGATGCCGTGTTCCGCCCGAATGCGTTCATGCATAACTACAACCTCTCTTTCGACGGAGGTAACGACAAAGGTCACTATGCATTGTCCGCTTCGTATTTTGGCCAGCAAGGAACGATTGTAGGTAGTGACTACAACCGCTTCACGCTGCGTCTTAACTCCGATTTCAAGGTTCGCGATTGGTTGAAGATCGGTGAGCATTTCTCGATTGTCAGCTCTTACGGCCGTTTTGCAATGAACAACAGTTCTTCCGCCGGTGCTTCGATTATCTCCGGTGCGTTGGCTATGGCACCTTGGGATCCTGTATATTATCCGGAAGGCTCGGTAAATAAGAACGGGAAGGATATCAGCGGTTACTACTCTGCGGGTTCGAACTTCAAGAATGTGACGAACCCTTACCAGATGGTATATAACTACGAGCCGAACAGCAGAACGGAACGTGCTGTAGGAGATGTGTATTTTGAGATAACGCCGGTGAAAGGCTTGACCATCAGACCTTCTATCTCTGCAGACTATTCCGTCAATCGTGCTCGCAACTTCGGTTATCCGAATATCTATACCAGCTATAATGCTTCGGATAAGAACCATATAGATGCGAATATCAACCGCGGTCTTCAGTTGTTAGAGGAGCTGACGGTTACCTATGCCCGTGAGATAGGCAAGCATAACTTCTCCGTGATGGCCGGTCAGACCTGGTCGGAGTACAACTACTACAGTATCGGCGGTTCGGGAGCTCAGATTCTGAATCCGATACCGAGCAACTGGTATCTGAATCGCGCTACGGAGGATCAGACTTACGCTTCTGACGGAGTGAGTCGTACCCGCCGTCTCTCGTTCTTAGGGCGTGTGTTCTATAGCTACGACAGCCGATATATGATTACTGCGAACTTCCGTGCGGATGCTTCTTCCAAGTTCACGAAGAACCCTTGGGGTTTCTTCCCTTCGGTGGCTTTGGCATGGCGTCTGAGCGAAGAACATTTCCTGAAGGATCTGGATTTGGATTGGTTGGATAATATCAAGATCCGTGCGGGTTTCGGTCAGGTAGGTAATGACGGTGTACCGTCGAGCGCCTTCCAATACACGATGGGTTCGTCTGTGAATGTGTTCTACGGTTATCCGTTGGGCCCGGAGCAGAATGCAGGTAATGCCACAGGCGGTGCAGCAGTGCTTACGCTTGTAGATGAGAGCGGTAAATGGGAGACCAACCAACAATGGGATGCCGGTATCGATTTCGCTTTCTGGAATGGCAAGTTAAGCGGTACGATTGATTATTTCCACCGCTCCACGATAGATGCGTTGCTTTACGTGAACGCTCCGGCGCAAGCAGGAAACCGCTATTCGTTGGTAAAGAACGTTGGTAATATTTTGAATGAAGGTGTGGAAATTACCCTCGGACACGATAACAAAGTCGGAGCTGTGCATTACAGCATCGGCGCTAATGTATCGTTCCTCCATAACGAATTGACGAAGTTGAATGGTGGTTCTCCGCTGTGGGGCGATCGTACCAAGACCGATCAAGGTATGGCCTTGAATTCCTTCTGGGGCTATCAGTACGAAGGAATCTACCAGACTGACCAAGAGGCATTGGATCAGCTTTATTCTTATGACGCAGGTACCATCGGTGTTCATGCCGGTGATGCGCGTTACAAAGATGTGAACGGCGATGGCAAACTGAACGAAGATGACAAGATGGTTATCGGTAATCCGTTCCCGAAGTTGACGTATGGCCTGAATTTCAATATCGATTTCTATGGGGTTGATGTTCAGTTGTTCTTCCAAGGTGCTGCGGGTAATGCTATTTACAATGTGCAACGCCAGATGTTAGAGAGCGATGGCGGCAGTTATGCCCTGGCAAGTTATATGAAAGATAACGTATGGGTAGGTTATACGGACGCGGTAAGGGCCTCCATGCTGAGCAAAGGTGTGGACTATTACGAGTTGGAGAACCGCAATGGTACGATACCTAACCCGCTTGGCTCGCCGACCAATACCGAGAACTCCACGCGATTCATTGAGGACGGCTCGTATCTTCGTCTGAAGAACCTGCAGATCGGATATACCTTCCCTCTGAAGTGGACTCAGAAGTTCCGTTGCTCGCGTCTGCGTCTGTATGCAACCGCCAGCAACCTCTTCACCATCACCGGTTATAAGGGCTATGATCCGGAGGTGGGATCCGGAGTGGATTACGGAAACTATCCGCAGAGCAGAACATTCACGTTCGGCCTAAATGCAACATTCTAAAAGTCCGCTTCGCTAAAAGAATAAAGACCGTTTCACTAAAAGAATAAAGACTAATATGAAAACGAATATAGTTAAGATTTTGTCCTTCGTCCTTATTCCTTGCTCCTTATTCCTTACAGGATGTAAGGATTATCTGACGGAGATAGAACCGGGTACGACTCTGTTGGAAGATTTCTATACTTCTACCGCTGCTGCAGTGCAGAATGTGACGGGTTGTTATGTGCCCTTGATGTGGGAGTATAACAATACGTATTTCAGCGAGTGGTTCATCGGTGATGTGGCGAGCGATGATGCATTAAAAGGCGGTGGTAGTACTACCGATATGGCAGACGCATACGATATCGAGAACTGGCGTACCACCGACCAGAATGGCTTACTTCTCAATTTCTATCGCGCCCAGTATCAGGGTATAGGCCGTTGTAACATGGCATTGGAATATATCGAGAAGATGGAGATAGGTATCGATGACGATTTCACTCCGGAGATGAAGAACCGTCTCTTGGGCGAGGTGCATTATCTGCGGGCATACTATTATTTCCGTCTCGTGCGCGTCTTTGCCGGTGTGCCGATGCCGTTAAAAGTGCTGCGCTCGTCCGATGATTGGGGGATGCCACGTGCTTCCGTAGATGAGATCTATGGACAGATTCTGAAAGATCTGGAGTTTGCCAACGCAAACCTATGGCTGAAGAGCAAATACCCGGAGGCAGATATGGGACGTGCGACCAAAGGTGCAGCACAAGCGATGCTGATGAAGGTGAACCTCTATATGGCATCAAAATACTGGCAGAAATTCAGCTTATCCAAATCGGCTGCAGACTGCTATAAGGATGCAAAAGCATGGGGTGACTCGATTATCACTTCCGGTGAGTATGACCTCTGTCCGAAATACGAGGATAACTTCACAGTAGCAGGAGAGAACGGCATTGAGTCGGTCTTTGAGATTCAGTACGCAGAAGTAGCATGGGGCGATTATGGAGAGGGCTTTGGTTTTACAGCCGGTTCGTTTACTCAGATTCTGATGCGTTGCCGTAACTCAGAGATCGGTGGAGGATGGGGATTCGACCATCCTACGCAGAACCTGTATGACGAGTTTGAGTATGGTGATTCCATCCGTCGGGATGTAGCCATCCTGGTTCCGAGTACAGATGTGGTACCTACCTACCAGATGCTGTCGGAAGAGAATTATTTAGGAAACACCATGGTCAATAATAAATATGGTATGTACCGTGATCCGGCCGATGTAGGCGGCGGTTATGGCAAATGGAGCTTGCACGCATCCCGCGGTCCGCTGAACAACAAACAGATCCGCTATGCCGACGTGCTGTTGATGTACGCAGAGGCATGTCTGGGTGTCGGCGATGCAGGAACGGCAAAGACGTATATCGATCAGGTACGCGCCCGTGTCGGCTTGGCGCCGGTGGCGGTGGCTGATGATGCGACGCTACGTCATGAGCGTCGGTGCGAATTAGCGATGGAAGGTCATCGTTGGTTTGACCTCGTGCGATGGGAAGGCGTAGCAGGAACGGGTCTCAAGGCACACATGGATGCGTACAAAGCCACGGAGAGCACGGAAGTGCAGCATCATATCCAAGAGTTCGTGGCAGGCAAACATGAGTTGTTCCCGATCCCGCAAGAGGAGAGACAACTGAACCCAACATACATGGAGCAGAATCCAGGATACTAAAACCCCATTAAAAATGAAATAACTAGTTTTAACTAGGAATATTAACCATTAAAAACAAAACAATTATGAAAGCAAACAAATTTTTTGCTGTTGCATTGGCCACACTTGCATTGGTTGGCTGCAACAAGACTCCGTCAACAGTAGAGGTGGAGAAAGTAGAATTGGATCAAAAGACTCTCCAGATTGAAGAGAATGAAGAGGCTGTATTAGTAGCAACTGTAACTCCTGAGGGAGCCGCTACAGTAGCTTGGTCATGCGATGATCCTGCTATCGTATCGATCATCCCGGCAAACGACGGGAAATCCGCTAAAGTGAAGGGCCTCAAGGAAGGTCAAACGATCGTTACTGCAACTGCAGGTTCGAAGAGCGCACGTTGCATCGTAAAAGTAGGCAAAGTGGCTCCTGCTAATCCGTTCGAGGCACTTCTTCATGGAAAGAACTACTACGTGTTCAGTTTGGGTGAGACTGCTTTTGAGGCAATTAAAAACGAAGTAAAAGGCGACTTCCGAATTGATGGTGAGTATGTAGGAGAAGAGATTCCTGCAGAAACGACATGCGTTCTGGAGATTTGGGGTCAATCCTTCGGCGGCGGTGCAGGAACCGGTCTTAACTGCTTCGGTCACTCCGGCGAGAATGACGGTTACATCAGCCTTCTTTCTCAGCAAGGTGAAGGTTGGGGTCTCGGTTGTGGCGGTCTCCGTCTGATTCACCGTACGGTTGACTTCTCGGCTATTACCGGTGATTACAAACTGGTAATCGTTTACAAGACTCCTGCCAACAATGCTCAAACGACCGCTAAGTTCACGCTGTATAGCACGAGTGCTACCGGTGGTGAGGTTGCCAAAGAAGTATCCGGCAATACGAACGGCGAGTGGACTCTGTTGGAGTACAAGATGTCTGACTTCTTCAATGCAGGTCTGGACTGGAGCACTCCGTGGACTGCTGATGTAAAGGGCGCATTCTATTCGTTAGGTTTGTTGATCAATGGTATCGGCAACGGTCTGGATGTTGATGCTGTATTCGTATATCAGGAGGCTGAGTAATCAACTCATATTTGCAAGCAGGGGCTTGGTTGTCCCTGCTTTGCTCTAAATAACTATTTAGTATGAAAAAAATCATAATTTTTATCGTGTCGGTCTTCCTCTTTGCAGCGTGTGAAAAGCCGCAAGAGGCGATGCTAAAGTTATCTACCAATACATTGCAGTTGACTATAGGCGAGATGGATGTATTGGAAGTGGAGCCTAATGATGCAGGTGTAGAATGGACGTCCTCAGATGCGAATGTGGCTACCGTGTCAGACGGAATTGTTGAAGCTATCGGAGTTGGTTGTGCCACGATCCGTGCTACATTAGGCAAAGCGTCAGCAGAGTGTCAGGTGTATGTCATCGGTAGCAAAGGTGAGACCCTCTCCTTAACACCGGAATTGGTGTCTCTTAAGAAAGGCGCCACGTATCAATACACTTATACCTCCACATACGATGTACCTTTAGAATGGACATCTTCTAATCCGGAAGTGGCAAGTGTGGATACCAACGGAAAGGTCACCGCAAAAAAAGGCGGTAATACCATCATCACGCTCAGTAACGGTCTGGAATCGGTCTCTTCCCGCGTAGCGGTAGAGCACACGTGGGGTGAATATTCATTAGTCTGGAGTGATGAGTTTGACGGCGCTTCACTGAATATGAATAATTGGACCATCGAAGTGAATGGTAGCGGTGGCGGCAATCAGGAAAAACAGTATTATACGGATCGTCCGGAGAACATCCGTATAGAGAATGGCAATCTGATTATAGAGGCTCGTAAAGAAGAGTATAACAACCGTCAATATACCTCCGGACGCATCAACTCGCGCGACAAACGCTATTTCAAATATGGTAAGATAGAAGCCCGCATCTGGATGCCGGCAGGTGGCGGAACATGGCCTGCGTTCTGGACGATGGGTAATGATTATAAAAGAGTAGGATGGCCTAAATGCGGAGAGATAGATATTATTGAGCATGTAGGAAATCAACCTCGTATGGCTTCGTTTGCCACCCATACGCCGGATAAGAACGGCACGAAGGGCAACAATTGGTCCGCACGGGCATATATGGATGGCCTGGAGGAGCAATATCATGTATATGGAATAGAGTGGTTAGAGGATGACTTTAACGGCATGGACCGTGTCTATTTTACAATAGATGGTGAGCAGATGGCAATGACTCAGGAACCGTATGAACATGTGGACCAAAACACCTATTGGCCATTTAATAAGGAGCATTTTATCATCCTTAATTTAGCTATTGGAGGTAAAATGGGTGGAACGGTAGATGACAATATCTTCAATTCTCCGGTACAAATGAAGGTGGATTGGGTGCGCGTATATCAGCGTGAAGAGAAATAATACAAGCATAGTAAGGGAAGGCAGATGAGAGTTAAGAACTGGTATATAACGGTATTCAGTGTGATTATGCTGGTGGGGTGCGGTGGTCAGGAACCGACTCCTCCCGCAAGTTCGGTTGTAACCCAATTGCCTCGTTCTGCCAAACGTGGAGTGGCATTCAACTTTTCTCAGGCAGAGGACCTGCCGCTATTGACTGCTGCTATCTCATGGGACTACAATTGGGGAAATGATCAAAACTCACTGGCAGCAACCTGGATGGATGAAGAAGGTGTGGATTTCTGCCCGATGTGTTGGAGTAATAACTACAATGCAGACCGGATACGTGCTTATGTGGCAGCTCATCCGAAGACACAGTATCTATTGGGATACAATGAACCCAACCTGACAGACCAAGCCAGAATGACACCCTCTCAAGCTGCGGCTCAATGGGATAAAGTAGTGGCATTGGCAAAAGAACTGAATCTTAAACTGGTGTCTCCGGCGATGAACTATGGTACTTTGTCCGGCTACAGTGATCCCATCAAATGGTTAGACGAGTTCTTCTCGCTTGTTAATACGGATGATATATATGCTATTTCCATCCATTGCTATATGGCCTCGCCGCAAGCCGTGAAAGATTATATATCTCGTTTCTATAAGTATAACAAGCCTATATGGCTGACGGAGTTCTGCGCCTGGGAAGAATATGCTATTCATTCCGAAGAGGACCAGATGAAGTATATGTGTCAGGTGCTGAATTATTTGGAGCAAGACCCGCACGTGGAGCGTTATGCGTGGTTCATTCCTCGAGCTAAAGCAGGTTATCCTTATATGCAGTTGTTAACTTCTGTCCAACCTTATGAATTGACATCTGCAGGCAAAGTGTATTGCGGGTTCTCTTCTTTTGACAAGTCCGTTTGGCTGAAAGCGAATGCTCTTGTTCGGGCATCTGATTATGTCGGTGTTTCTACCGAGAAAGTGCAAGTTCGCCCCTCTACAGACGGCGAGGGACTGATGTTGAGTACTTTTAGTTCCGGACAAGCGGTAGATTATCAGCTATTCGTAGAAGAAAATTCTTCGCAGTTGTTGGTGCATTATGCCGGAGGAGAAGGAAATATGGTTGTTTGGCTGGACGGTGATCCGATGGCCTTGATTTCGTTAGAAGCTACAGGGGGTATGAGTATATGGAAGACACAATCGTTTCCTGTAAATATACCATCCGGAAAACATTCACTACGTGTAGAGATGCAAGAGGGAGTAATTAATCTTGCATGGTTGCAAATAATCAAATAATATTATCTGTATGAGAAAAATATATATACTATTCTTAGTCTCCGGCCTCGCCTTATCCGCCTTGGCGCAGGAATACAGTCTGGTGTGGAATGAAGATTTCACCGACGGGGCGCTGGATACTCAGGTGTGGAATATAGAGGTGAACGGCGACGGAGGCGGCAATAATGAGTTGCAGTACTACTGCCAGAAAGGTGTGTCCGTAGGTGCCGAACCGACGACGGGTAAGCAATGCCTCATTCTGACAGCCACCAAAGAGGATTATCAGGGTAAGAAATGTACCTCAGGCCGCGTGAACAGCAAGAACAAGATGACGTACACTTTTGGCCGTATAGAAGCGCGTATCAAGTTTCCTCAGACGGCTAACGGCCTTTGGCCGGCATTCTGGCAGATGGGCAATAACTTCGACCAAGTAGGATGGCCCAAATGCGGCGAGACGGATATCATTGAGATGGGACATCAGAACGCTTTCTCTAAAGGCACGCAGGATCGTTTCTTCAACGGAGCAATGCACTTAGGACGCAGGTGGGATCAGGTATGGAGCGACGCACAGGAGGCTACATGGAGCTACTCGCTGCAAGATACGTTTCATATCGTCTCCATGGAGTGGACACCCACTTCGATAGATATGTATATGGATAATGTGGCTACGCCTTATTTCCATGCGGACTTGGAGCCGAACGAGGATGCGGATTATAACCGGCAGTTGGTGTTCGGCAAACCGAATTTTGTGATTGCCAATCTGGCAGTGGGTGGAAATTTCCCGGGAATATGGGATATCAACGGCATCACCGCCTTGGCTAACGGTCCGCGGAAGATGTATATCGATTGGATACGTATCTATCAGAAAGGTGACGTGAAGGAGACGTTCTCTTGTCCGTCGGCTTCCGATGCCATTGAACCGGAAGAAGGATGGCAAGGAACGGAAGCGGTTATGAGTGACGGGTTACCGGTTATGGGAGAGAAGGTGCTGCGTAACGGGCAGATCCTGATACGCCGCGGAGAAAAGATTTATACCGTAATGGGACAAATAGTAGAATGATGAAATGATGAAATGATGAAGAAGCTTTTATCTTTAGGCATAGCGGTCATTGTATTCACGTCATGCGCCCGAAGCGAATGGCGGTTGGTATGGTCCGATGAGTTTGAGGGCCAGACGCTCAATACCGCTTATTGGAACGTAGAGGACAACGCCCGTGGAGGCGGAAATGCGGAGTTGCAGTACTATGCGCCGAAGAACGTGACGATAGAGAAACATCCTCTGTCCGGCGAGTCGTGTCTGGTACTCAATGCGCAACGGGAGAACTACAAGAACAGGCCTTGCACCTCTGCGCGGCTGAACACCCACGACAAAGTGACCGTGGAGTACGGAAAGGTAGAAGCACGTATCGCTTTTCCTCATACGGCGGACGGTTTATGGCCGGCGTTCTGGATGTTAGGAAATAACCTGGCAACCAACCTCGGTAACAACGACGACGTGGATAAACGTGCGGCGCAGTTAGCGGCAGAGGGTAGAGTTGTTTGGCCCAAATGCGGCGAGATAGAT
This sequence comes from Bacteroidales bacterium UBA2712, assembly GCA_002354055.1. Classification (GTDB taxonomy): domain Bacteria; phylum Bacteroidota; class Bacteroidia; order Bacteroidales; family Paludibacteraceae; genus Colicola. Next base: position 145,825 of record DEKW01000020.1, on the reverse strand, counting down.
ATATGCGAGATGGGTCATCATACGGGAATAGAGAACGGTACACAGGATCGATTCTTCAACGGCGCGTGCCACTGGGGCGGGAGTTTTAATAACGGTGCGTACCCCAATTTCGGTCAGTTCAAGACGGCGGATTATCCGGTGCAGGGTGATTTTCATCTCTATACGCTGATCTGGAGCGAGGACTCGATTGCCATGTATCTGGATCAGGACCGGTACCCCGAGGCGGAACCGTATTTCCAGCTCTCCCTGCGGGGCAAAGAAGTGAACGAACCGGGGCATTATTTCAACCATCCGTTCTATCTGGTGCTGAACTTGTCGGTCGGCGGTTTCTTCCCGCAGATGCCGGCGGCAGAGAAATACCCGGAGGTGATCACCGAAGATGATCCTTCGTTCCAGAAAGTAACCGCGCTGCCCGCAGACGGCACGCCGGTAAAGATGTATGTGGACTATATTCGCGTGTTTAAGAAACGCGGATAATTTATGATTTGTAATTTGTGATTTCAAATTGATATGAAACTATCTATTCGAGAGAAATTTGGTTACAGTTTAGGTGATACCGCGTCCCATTTTGTGTGGGATCTGGTAGGTTTCTGGTTGTTGATTTTCTATACGGACATCTATGGTCTGAGCCCGGCTTTGGCAGGTGTGATCATGTTTGTCGGCAGTATCTGGGATGCGATCATGGATCCTGTGGTAGGCATCATCTCCGACCGTACGAACAGCCGCTGGGGGAAGTTCCGTCCGTATCTGTTGTTCGGTTCGGTACCATATGCCATTCTGGCGGTATTAGCGTTCACGACGCCGGAGTTCGGTCTGAATGGTAAGTTCGCTTATGCGCTCATCACCTGTCTCTTGCTGCGTACGGCATATGCGTTTGTGAACTTGCCGTACAGTTCGCTCTCTGCGGTCATGACGGATGACTCCAACGAGCGTGCGGGACTGAATACCTATCGTTTTATCGCAGCGTATATCGGTCAGTTTATCGTTACCGGCGCAGCGCTGTATCTCGTCAAATGGCTGGGCGCCATCGGTAATGACGGTGTGGTGAATCAAGCGCAGGGATACCAATATACGGTAGGTCTGTTCGGCGTGCTCAGTATTGCTTTCTTCCTCATCGCTTTTGCGACGACCAAAGAGCGTGTGCCGCAACCGGAGAAACAGGACAGCAATGTGCTGAAAGATTTCAAGTACCTGTTTATGAATAAGGCATGGATCGTGCTGACGTGTGTGGGCATCGTGTCGTTTATCATGTTCGCGATGCAGAATGCCGCGATCGCTTATTACTTCAAGTATTATATCCACGACGCGGAGAATGTGCAACTCTTCAATGTGCTCGGAACCGTGGCGCTGATTGTAGCGCTGCCGGCGTCCAAACCGCTTGCCAAACGTTTTGGCAATAAAGCCGTCTATATCATGTCGTCCATCGTGTCGGGAATCTTCTTCTCGCTGATCTTCGTAGCGGGCGATAATCTGCCACTTGTCTATACCTTCAATATCCTTGCGAAGATGGCATACGCACCGGCTGTTCCGCTCTTGTGGACGATGCTGGCGGATGTGGCAGATTACGGCGAATGGAAGTTCAACAGGCGTACGACAGGTCTCTGTTTCTCAGCGTCTGTCTTGGCACAGAAACTCGGTTGGGCAATAGGCGCAGCAGCAGCAGGATGGTTGCTGAGTGTGACGCATTTTATTGCTAATGCAGACGTACAATCCGATAGCGCGATGATGGGAATACGACTGCTGGTAAGCGTCATTCCGGGTGTGCTGTATGCTTCATGCGCCATCGTCATGGCGTTCTATAATCTCGACCAGAAAACAATGAATCAAATGAAAACCGAATTGGAGGAGAGACGCAATGGTTAAAGGACAATTTATAACGATCAACGGAGAGCGGTTCTATGAGATCGCCAACTATAACGAGATGCAGCCATTCTTCATCTCGTTAGCTTCAGACACGGATTTATGGATGTATCTCTCTTCAACGGGCGGTCTGACTTGCGGCCGTCGCTCGCCGGGAGAAGCGCTCTTCCCGTATTACACCGACGATAAGATTACCGAGAACTACGAAACGACGGGTCCGAAAACGGCAATTCGAGTGAAGGGCGAACCGTTTCAAGTGAACGGAGATCTGCTCTGGCGGCCTTTCTCTGCGCAGCAGCAGGATGTGTTTGTGCTCTCCCGTAAGATTGCCAAATCGACGGTAGGCAACCAGATTGTTTTTTGCGAAGAGAACCACACGCTCAAACTGCGTTTCTCTTATCTCTGGGCACCGGCAGGCAAACACGGATGGGTACGTCGCGCGACCTTGGAGAACTTAGGTAACCGCGCCACCGAAGTAGAGATTGACGATCGTCTCTTGAACGTCCTTCCGGCTGGTGTGGAACGCAAGACGCAGAATGAGTTCTCCACGCTGGTGGACGGTTATAAGAAGACCGAACTGATTGAGGTCGAGAACCGGAAGTCTCACGAGAAAGTCGGTCTGGCACTTTTTAGGATGGAAGCGATTCTCGTGGACCGCGCAGAACCCTCTGAATCCTTAACTTGCAATACCGTGTATGGTCTAGGATTACCACGTCCTAATTACGGTTTAACTCCTTCCAAGGGTGTACGGGGTGCTTTCGTGGCGCAGGCGAGTGTGCGTCTGGCGGCGCGAGTTGCGCAGACGTGGTATAATGTGTTGGATGTGAGTCAGGATGCCGTGGCGGTGCATGAGTTGATGCATTTTGTGGCGCGTGAGGATGCGGTAGAGCAGATCGAGGCGGCAATGGCGCAATCGACAGAGACCTTACGGGCTATTGTGGCAAAGAACGACGGTGTGCAACATTCCGGTGACGAAGCCAACGATGCGCGGCATTTTGCGAATGTGCTGTTCAATACCATGCGCGGAGGATATTATCTGACGTACCCGCCGAAAAAAGGCGAAGGGCTAAAGGTTAAAGGCGAAGGGGAGGAAGATCTGCCGCTCACTTTCGGACGTCGGCATGGGGATCCTTCGAGGCCGTGGAACCTGTTCTCGATTCGCGTGCAGGATGAGGAAGGAAAACCGGTAGTAGCTTATCAGGGCAACTGGCGGGATATCTTCCAGAACTGGGAAGCGCTCTCGTTCAGTTATCCGCTTTTTATCAATCATATTATCGCCAAATTTCTGAACGCCACTACGGCGGACGGCTATAACCCCTATCGGATCTCCAATGAAGGCATCGACTGGGAAGTGATTGAGCCGGAGAACCCGTGGTCAAATATCGGCTATTGGGGAGACCATCAAATCATTTATCTGTTGAAACTGCTGGAACTCAGTTATCACCATGCGCCGGAGACTTTGCGCGGTTTGCTCAACGAGCGTAAGTATGCGTTCGCGAATGTGCCCTACCGCCTCAAATCGTACGCGGAGATAGTGGCCGATCCGAAAAACAGTATCACGTTTGATAACGAGTTACACCAACGTATCATGGCGCTGGTACCGAAGATGGGCGCGGACGCCAAACTGATCCTGGACGAGAAAGGACAAGTCTATCGGACCACGATGGCAGATAAGCTGTTGATTCCGCTGTTGACCAAACTGTCGAATTTCATTCCCGAAGCGGGTATCTGGATGAATACGCTTCGTCCCGAATGGAATGATGCGAACAATGCCCTGGTGGGTTACGGCACATCGATGGTGACGCTGTGTTACATGCGGCGGTATGTGGCTTTTCTGCGCCAACTGATCGAGAGCGATGTGGAGGTCGGCGAAGAGACCTTGGACTTCCTGCGCGCTATTCGTCAGGCGTATATGAATGGCAACAGAAAGCAGTTTACGGATATTGTCGGTTCTGCCGGAGAGAAATACCGCACTCGTGTTTATGCGGGAATAAGCGGCAAGACGGAGACCTTGGAACTGAAAGAGTTGCAGGATTTCTGCGACGCGACACTCAATAAGATCGATGAGTCTATCCGCGCCAATAAACGCGCAGACGGGCTGTACGAGGCATATAACCTGATCCGTTTTGCGGAGAACACCATCGAGGTGTCGCATCTCTATGAGATGTTGGAAGGACAGGTGGCAGTGCTCTCTTCGGGTTTGTTGTCCGGAGAAGAAGCAGCAGATCTGTTGGACGCCATGCGTGCTTCGGCGCTCTATCGCGAGGATCAGCGGAGTTATATGTTGTACCCGAATCGCAAAAGACCTTCGTTCCTGGAGATGAATAATCTTCCTGAGGAAGCGAAATCGCTGCCGGTGGTACAGAAATATCTTGGTACTATATTGAAACAAGACTGCGACGGCGGCATCCATTTCGATGCGCAATACCGCAATGCCAATAACCTGCCGGAAGAACTGAAAGATCTCTATGAGTCGGTCTTCCATCACCACGCGTTCACCGGTCGTTCCGGCACGTTCTATAAGTACGAAGGCCTCGGCTGTATCTATTGGCACATGGTGAGCAAGTTGTTGCTGGCGGTGGGAGAGAATATTCAGCAATCGGATAATCAGCGCTTGCGCGATCATTATTTTGCCATCCGCGAGGGTATCGGTTCGCACAAGCGGCCGGATGAGTATGGGGCTTTCCCCTTCGATCCGTATTCGCATACGCCGACCATGGCTGGCGTGCAACAACCGGGAATGACCGGACAGGTGAAGGAAGATATCATCAGCCGGTGGTTCGAGTTAGGCGTCTCTGTGCGCGACGGACAAGTCACTTTTGCACCGACGATGCTGCGCGACGAGGATTTCAAGGATGGCGAGTTGAGGTTTACCTATTGCGGAACGGAGATTATATATAAGAAATCAGCATTCAGCATTCAGCATTCAGCATTCACGCTCACGAAAGAACAATCCGCACATCTCTTTGCCCGTGACGGCGAGATCAAACAGTTAATTATAGAGTTATGAGAAATACAATCTTTTTATACGCGCTCTGCGCGCTGAGTGCCTGCACGGCGAAAGTGCCTTCTACCCACGTATGGCTGACTTCCGAGGCCGGAGACAAGTGTGCCGAGAAAGAGGCGGTGGTGTTTAAGAAAGGCACGGCGGAGAATGCCGTTGTGATCAACCCCTCCGAGACGAGGCAGACGATTGACGGTTTTGGCGGTTCGCTGACGGAGAGTTCGGCTTTCGTGTTGGCATGTCTGCCTGTAGAGAAACGTCAGGCGGTGTTGGAGGAATTGTATGGCGAAAAGGGTGCGAATTTCTCCATGAGCCGCACGCAGATCGGTGCGTCGGATTTCTCTGTGGAAGGCAAATATTCGCTGGCAGAAGAGGACGGCGATGTGGAGCTGCATTCGTTTACGCTGGACCGTGACAAAGAGGGATTTGCGAAAGCGCAGTATCCGCAGATTCAGGACTGCAACTACGATCTGTATCATCTGATGAAAGACGTCTGGGCAATCAAACAGGCTCAAACCGATAAAGAATACCGCATCGTGGCGAACACTTGGACGGCGCCGGCGTGGATGAAAGAGAACAAGAAATACTACGAGCGCGAGAATGGTTTTCATCGCGGCGGTGCGTTGCTGCCGGAGTACTATGATGCCTATGCGCGCTATCTGGCGAAATATGTTGAGACATGGAAGGCAGAAGGTGTGGATATATGGGCACTCACGCCGGTGAACGAACCGATGGGTAATGACGGCGGATGGGAGAGTATGGATTTCTGGCCTGCTGTTGAGGCAGAGTTCATCGGTCAATATATGCGTCCGCGTTTGGACGAAAGCGGTTTTCAGGATGTGAAGATCCTTGGTTTCGACCAGAATATCTTCGAGATGGGTCCTTACACAGCAGCTATCTATGGTGATTCGCTGGCAAATGCTGCGACGGCAGGCATGGCGGTACACTGGTACGGTTCGACGATCGACTGTTTTCCGAACGTGCTGGATTCCGTACACGCGCTTTATCCCGATAAGACTATTCTGCACACCGAGGGATGTATTGATAACCTAGGCTGCGAACCCTGGGACGGCGTGACCGATCCGGAAGGATTCCAAGAGAGCGGATGGTTCGGAAACGACGCTTTCTGGTGGAACAAAGTGGCCACCGATTGGGCGTATTCGACCCGCTGGGCAGGTGACACGCATCCCAAATATGCGGGTGTGCACCGCTATGCGCGTTATATCATAGAAGGTATGAACCACTGGCTGACGGGTTTCATCGATTGGAATATCGTCTTGGACTCCATCGGCGGACCGAACCACGTGAATAACTTCGCTGCGGCGCCGGTGATGATTGATTACGAGAAGGAAAATATCTATTACACACCCTATTATTTTGTTCTCAAGCAATTCAGCCGCTCCATGCGTCCGGGCGATCAGGTGATCAGTTGTCAACCTTCAGAAATCAGCGATCAGATTTTTGTCTGCGCGACGAAGAATGCAGAGGGACAGATCGCGGTGAATATCCTCAATACAGGCGAAGCGACCTCTTTCCCGCTGCAGATTGGCGAATACTGCGCAACGGTGGAAATGCCGGCGAATAGTGTAGAAACAATATTGGTGAAACTGTAAGGTATGAAACGGAGTCTTTTGTCTTTGAGTGCAGCGGTCTTTTTTCTTTCAGCGATAGCGGTCTCCTCTTTCGCCCAGACACCTGTTCCGGTGGGCGCGGGTTCGTATGCTTCGTATGTGCCGCTGTCCAAGAGTCGCACTTCGGCTCACGGCGGTTGTCAGGCATATCAGATGGAGCATCGGACGCTCTATCTGCCGGACTCGCTCTTGGCGCGGTTGGGTACTCCCGATGGTTTGCAACAGGGTTCTCTGGCGCTGCCGACGAATGATTGGTGGACGCACGCACTCGTCAATACATGGACCGGAAAACTGTGGTTCTATCCCGGTTGGGCAGAGGCAAAAGATGGTGAACTGACGATTGGTTATCCGTCCTATTGGGAGCCCACGGGCTGTGAGGTCAAATGGGACACACCGCTCTCGGTGACGTTTAAGAAGACCGCTACCGGTAAGAATGCTGCTTTTGAGGAAGCGCTGGTGGATAGCTGGTCGGATTTCGCGATGTCGTTTATCATGCAGGACGGCGAGGATTGGGTGCGCGTGACGTGTATGGAAGGTTCGCCGCTCGTTTGGCTTGAGGCCTCCGGCATCACGATGCAGGTTACCAATCCCAATAGCGCCCGATATGCGGTCTTTACGGACACGGACAAACTCACGATTGCTTTGCTCACGGATGGTTTAGACGCTGCGGCTTGTGCGCCTTATGCGTTCCAAATCCCGCGCAAGACTACTTTCTCGTACGCTTATAATGCCGCGAGCTCTTCGCTTACGACCACTTTTCATGTCGATAAACCCGTCCTTATGGGCTTTCTGCCGCATCATTACTATGGTCCGAATGACCAAATGGTAAATGACCAGATGGTCAATAGTACCTATCTCTCTCCTCGTGGCACGATGCGTCTGTACGCAGGGAATGATTTTACATTTACCTATCCGGTGCATTCGTTCCTGCCGTTCTTTCCGGCTCCGATGGAGTGGGGAGAAGAGTTCTCTGAAGCCCGTATGACAGCGCTCAATGCCGATTATGCGAAGCGTGGTTCGTTTGGCGGCGATACCTATTGGGGCGGCAAAGGACTTACGCAGATGGCGCATTATATGACTTTTGCGCTCCAGATGGGCGATACCGCTACTTTCCGTATGGCGAAGAATCGTTTGAAAGAAGTGCTGGTCAACTGGTACACCTTCACGCCGGGCGAAGAGCGGTTTTATTTTGCGCGTTACCCGAAATGGGGTGCCCTCATCGGTATGGATCCTTCTTATGACTCGGATACCTTCAATGACCATCATTTCCATTACGGTTATTTCGTCTATGCGTCGGCGCTGCTGTGTATGCTGGATGACGATTTCCGCACGAACTACGGTCTGATGGCGCGGGAGGTGGCACGCGATTATGCCAACTGGCAGCGTTCGGCGGACGAGCCTTGGTTCCGCACGTTCAATCCTTATTGCGGACATTCGTTTGCAGGAGGATTAGGTAATGCCGGCAACGGAAACGGTCAGGAGTCCTCTTCGGAGGCGATACAAGGCTGGGGTGGCGTGTGGCTCTTAGGCGCTGCGCTGCAAGACCAGGAGATGTTGGAGGCAGGAATCATGGGCTATACCCTCGAGACACGTGCGACATCGGAGTATTGGTTTGACAAGAAAAGGCGGAATATCGATTTTACCAAATATAACCACCCTTATTGCTGCAATCTGACGAGGCAAGGTGTGGGTTGGTGGACGTGGTTCTCCGGCGACCCGGTATGGATGCATTCCATCCAATGGCTGCCTATCTCGCCTATACTGACCAACTGTTTCAGCGAAGACCTGCCTTTCGCTAAATGGGACTACACGCAGATGTACGCTACCAAAGAGGTAGGCAATTACGAAGCCCCGCAAGGCGGTTTGGGGGATGAGTCGGGGCTGGGCAATGTGTGTCTGTCGTACCTCTCGCTCTTCGATGCCGATTCGGCGATTCATGTGTGGGACAGAATGGATCAGATGGGAAAGGCGCTGGCGAAGAATCCCGACACGGGCGGCATCACTTATTGGCTCGCGCATTCGCATAAGGGTTTGGGCGAGAAGCGGTATGATATCTTTGCTTCGCATCCGACGGCGTGCGCTTATACGGACACCCTCAGCGGACGCATGACATACGCGGTTTATAATGTGGCTCAGATACCGCTCTCCGTGCATTTCTTCGGAGCAAAAGACACCACGGTCACTGTGCCGCATGGCCTGACACTATTCTCCGGCGCGGAGACCCGCACGGTGACGACCATCGAAGATGAAGAAGAGACCATCATCCCAGACCCGATGGCTTGGGATCTGCCGTATCCGAATCTCGCGCTGCATAAACCCGTGACGGTCTCTTCGTTTGAGAACGCCGGTTGTGTGGCAGCGAATCTCACGGACGGCAAGACGAACACCCGCTGGGGATCGACGCATCACGATGGAGAATGGGCGATGGTGGATCTGGGCGAGGTATGTTTTATCGACCATCTGATCCTGCGTTGGGAGACGGCATTTGCATCCGAATACGAACTCGCACTCTCGTCTGACGGCACTACATGGCATAGCGCTATATACGCTTCTGCAGGCGGCGTAGAAAGAATCTCCCTTCCCTTCAGGGAGGGGATGGGGGTAGGCCCTACTCGCGCTCGATATATCCGCTTGACGGGACTCCAGCGCGCTACGCAGTATGGCACTTCGCTCTATGAACTGGAGGCATATGGACGACCGCTAACCGGAGATCCGGAAACAGTCTTTGCGGTAGCACTCTCTGCGTCTGACACTGTCCTTCAGCAGGGACAGACAACCACCCTCACCACAACGGCGTATAACTTCAACGGGGCAATCGTCTCCACCTCTTCGGAGCAGAAGACATACCCCGACTACGGTCTCTTCACGGAGACCCGCATGGTTGGTGGCTGCTCAGCGTCTCTGACGATCATCGTCATGGAGACTGAGATGGCGGCTACGGCAGAGGTGACACCCGCAGAAGTGACCATGCCGATTGGTACGCAGCAGACGTTCGTCGTCTCCATCCTCAATCAGTTTGGCGACGTCATGGATACCTGCCGCTCCGTTTATCTTGCCACCCAAGTGGGCAATCACGAACTCGTCTTCCCCTGCTTCGAGAGAACCGACACGGCGATAGTTCACATCCTGCCGTTTGAGGAAGTGAACCTCGCGCTCCATAAACCCGTAACGGCATCGGGAGCCGAAGGAGATGGAGAGGCAGCGCCAAAAGCCGTGGACGGCGATATGAAAACACGCTGGTCCAGCCGATTCCGGGATAACGAGTGGATAGCGGTCGATCTGGAGAATTGTTACCTCCTGACGCAAGTGCGTCTCATCTGGGAGAATGCGTATGCGACTTCTTTCGATATCCAGGTCAGCTCCGACGGGGAGAACTACACGACCGTCAAATCGATTTCCGGTGCTAAAGGCGGCACGCAGACCCACGATATCCGCATCAATAACGAACCCGTGGAGGCACAGTTTGTGCGCATCTTCTGCAAGACCCGCAACACCGGCTACGGTGCGTCCCTGTGGGAGTTGGAGGTCTATGGAGAAGGCCTCTGCGACCCGATTATAACCGCTATCGAAAATATTAATCCTAAATTTGAAATCATAAATCACAAATTCATCCACCATGGCCGGATATACATTTCGCGCAACGGTGCTATCTATACTATTGATGGCCGTCTGTGCGTGCTCCCACAAGAATGAAGAAGACCGTTTTATCGATGACCTCCTCTCCCGCATGACGCTGGAGGAGAAGATCGGACAGATGAACCAACTCGACCCCTCGTGGAACGCCGAAGAGAAAGAGGCGCTTATCCGCGAAGGCAAAGTGGGCTCGATTTTCAATATCGTCGGTGCGAAAGAGGTGAACCGCTTGCAACGGATGGCGGTGGAGGAGACCCGTTTGGGCATTCCTTTGGTGGCTGCGCGTGACGTCATTCACGGCTTTAAGACCATCTATCCCATTCCGCTGGGACAGGGCGCTACATTCAATCCCGAACTGATTGAACAAGCGGCGCAAGCTACTGCGAAAGAGGCATACCAATACGGTATCCGTTGGGCGTTCTCGCCTATGGTGGACGTGGCGCATGATCCCCGTTGGGGACGTGTGGCAGAGGGCTACGGCGAAGATCCGTATCTCACCTCTGTCATGGGCGCCGCTACTGTCCGTGGATACCAATCCCCTAATCCCCTAATCCCTAATCCCCTAATCCCTTTAATGGCTGCTTGCGTCAAGCATTTTGCCGGATATTCGGCTTCGGAAGGCGGCCGCGATTATAACACCACTTGGATTCCCGAGACCCAACTCCGCGATATCTACCTGCCGCCGTTCAAGGCTGCAGTAGAAGCCGGTGCGATGAGTCTAATGTGCTCGTTTAACGATCTCAACGGACTTCCTTCGTCTGCGAATCATCATCTGAATGTGGATATTCTCCGTGACGAATGGCACTCGGATGCGCTACTCGTCAGCGACTGGGGATCCGGTTCAGACCTCGTGCCGCATGGCCTCTGTGCAGATAAGAAAGACGCAGCGCTACGTTGCATCAACGCCCGCATGGAGATGGACATGCAGGGAAATATCTATAACGATTATCTGGCAGAACTGGTAGCGGAAGGCAAAGTGAAAGAGTCGCAGATTGATGAATGTGTCCGCTCCATCCTGCGTCTCAAATACCGTCTGGGCTTGTTTGATAACCCTTATGTGCCGGAAGAAACACCGGCTCCAGGAGATGCCGAACTTGCTCTCCGCGTAGCCGAAGAATCCGCCGTTCTCCTCAAGAACAACGGCATCCTGCCCTTAAATGACAAATCACAAATCATAAATCATAAATCACAAATCCTCATCACCGGCCCTCTTGCCCACCAGAAAAAAGAACAACTCGGTACGTGGGTCTTTGATGGTGATACCTCCTTGAGTATCACGCCCCTTATGGCCTTTGAAACGTTCACTCGTTCACTCGTTCATTCGTTCAACCTTATTTACGAGCCCGGCCTCACATACAGCCGCGATAAGAACCCTGCCGGCATAGCCAAAGCCGTTGCGGCAGCGAAGAAAGCCGATATCATCCTTTATTTCTGCGGCGAAGAAGCCATCCTCTCCGGCGAAGCGCGTTGCCGCGCCAACCTCGATCTGCCGGGAGCGCAGGTAGAGATGATGGACGCACTTGTGGCTACCGGCAAACCCGTTGTCATGATTGTGATGGCAGGGCGTCCGCTGACTATCGGGCGTCAGGTTGATCAAGCCGCTGCAGTCCTTTATGCTTTCCATGGCGGCACGATGGCGGGTCCTGCGTTGTATAACATCCTCACCGGCAAGGTAGTGCCTTCCGGTAAAACGCCGATTACCTTCCCGAAGATGGTAGGTCAGATTCCGTTGTATTATAACCGCCATAACACCGGCCGTCCGTCGTACGACCCGCCGATGCTCATTGACTCCATTCCTATCGGCTGTCCGCAGTTCTCCATCGGTCAGTCTTCCTATTGGCTCGAGACCCCCACCGAACCGCTCTTCCCCTTCGGCTTCGGACTGAGCTACACGACCTTCGAGTACGGAGAGACGGTCTGTCAGTCCGAAGGACGGTCTTATACCCTTTCGTGTACGATCACGAATACCGGCTCCTATGATGCTTACGAGACCCCGCAACTCTATGTCCGCCAACTCTCCGGAGACTTGGTTCGACCGCTTTGCGAGTTGAAGGGTTTCCAGAAGATTTTCATTCCTGCCGGCGAGACGCGCGAGGTGACATTCACCCTCACGGACGAAGACCTCGGCTACTGGCATGAGTCTCACGACGGCCTCTCCAGCCGTGTCTGGTTCGTCACCGACGATGCCGACTTCCGCTTCGCCATCCTCCCGCATTCCCAACCGCTGTAAGAAGACGATTATAACTTAAAAATTCATAAAAATGGCACTTTTATTTGCAAGTGTCATTTTTTTTGTGTAATTTTGCGACCGCAAAAAAAGTCTGGCAAGATGGATTCTTCTTTTATCATAGTACCCCCGTCATCTGATTTCTCGGATGTGTGGTCGGAACCGGAGTTGTTGTCCGCAGAGGGGCATAATGCCTTGTATGTGGCTACACGTTTCGGGCGCAAGTATGTGCTGAAGGCTTTGACAGAACCTTATCGTGAATCAACTCCGCATATTGAATTGCTTCGCAAGGAGTTTACTATCGGTGTCGGAGTGGATCATCCGAACATCGTCCGGCTGCTTGATTTTGGGCACATGGATTCCATCGGCTGGTATATCCAAATGGAGTATATTGATGGCATTACGTTGAATCAGTTCCTTGAGACTAGACCTTCTGCCACCATCCGCCGACGCATCTTAGAGCAACTGTTGGATGCCTTGGCTTTCCTGCATGAGCGGCAAATCATCCATCGGGATATCAAGCCGTCCAATATCCTCATCACGCGCAACGGCAATACGGTTAAACTGATTGATTTCGGCGTGTCTGATACGGATGATTATGTCACGTTCAAACAGCCTGCCGGTTCGATGGCATATATAGCGCCGGAACAGTTAGCCGGCAAACCAGTAGACAACCGTGCGGATATCTATGCGGTCGGCAAAATCATCGCTCTTCTTTTTCCACACCACTATAAATATATTGTTCGCATATGCACGCGCGAAAACCCTGCTGATCGGTATTCTTCCTGTGCGCAGGTGTTACGGGCTATCCGTAGAATAGACAGAGTGCGTATATGGTTACCAGCGTCGCTTCTGTTGGTGGCAGTGCTATGTCTTGCGGGATGGGGTATGTATGCCGAATACCGACAAGCAGAACTCAGGCATAGCGAGCAGGAGAAGAGCCTTTCTTCCGATATAGATTCGCTGCGTATGCAAAACGCGGAACGGCAACACCTTTTCGATTCGCTGCGTATGCAAAATGCGGAACGGCAGTACCTTCTCGATTCGCTCCGTATGCAAAATGCGGAACGGCAGTACCTTCTCGATTCGCTAAAAAGCCTTGTTGATTGGTTGGCTCTCAATGCGAATACCCCTTCTCCTAATGAATCTGTCCGTAGCAAAGCAGCTTCCATCCATTTGGCACGCCATAAAGCCATCCGCCGAGCCGTCAAACGCGGAGAGATTAAGACTATGAAAGGAGTCCGGGACTATGATGGAGGTCTGAGAGAAAATTTCAAGAGGACGGAGCAATCAATCAAAGATCCCGTTTTGCACGAAGAATTCATGCAGGCATATTTTTCTTATTTCAACTTGAATGACCAATTGTACGACTCCTTAGCCCGAGTTTTACCGGAGGAGTAAATAAAAGAAGTAATAAGAACTTCCCGTATATAAAATAATTGTTGTACCTTTGCAGCGGATTTTAACAATTGATCATTATGAACAAAAATGCACCTGAAGTTATCCAACTCCGCAAGGATGTAGAAGCGCGTTTTGGCACACATCCGGCAACGCCGGCTGATTTTGAGTCTCTTATTGCACAAATCTGGCTGTGCTTGCATGAGAACTTGGCTCTAAGTACATTGGAGAGGCTCTGGGGATACGTGGAAGGCGCTAATAACACACGTCCTTCCACACTCAATATCCTTGCCCGCTACGTGGGTTCGCGCGATTGGAATGATTATACCAATCGTTTGAAAGACAGCGAACATGGCAGCAGTAATCCGTTCATTGCAGAAGGTATCCATACAAAGGACTTACAACCCGGGCAAAGCATCGAAGTGACTTGGTTGCCAAACCGCCGTTGTGTGTTCCGTTATTTGGGAGATATGCGTTTTGAGGTAGTGGAGTCTGTCAACTCCAAACTGAGCGCCGGAGACACGTTCGTCTCCACTTTCTTCCTGACAGGTCAACCGCTTTTCATTGACCAGCTTGTCCTCACAGGGCATACCACCGTTTCCTATGTCGCCGGCAATAACGGCGGCCTACAATCCGTCACCCTCTTGATATAACAAGAAACAACAAGACGTAACAAGAAAAATTCGCTCTGGCGAATTAATCGTTTACTTCTTAACAGCGAAGCAACAAGAAGTAATAAGAATTAGTCGTATATCAAATAATTGTTGTACCTTTGCAGCGGAATTCAAATAAGGAGTTCCGCTGATTTGTTTATTAATCCTTATAAAACTGTACAACAATGAAAAGTAAAACTTTTGTTTGGCTATGTTTAGCCCTCTTTATTTGCTCCGCTTGTGAGCGTGAATCCATCAAACCGGATGATCCGACTACATTCACCAATTCCTCTATTGTGGGCATTTGGGCTTGTATTGCGTCCGATAATCTGACTTATGACATATTTACCGGACAACAGAGCTACCATTGGGACTACGATCCCAACGCACAAACATACGATGTTCTATGGTACTTTGATATCAAAAGTGATTCTAAAGTACAATATGTGGAACGCACGGGAGAAAATAAGGGAGAGTATCGCAAATCAGATGGATATTTACATATCCCGGCTAATTCAAAATGGAGAACCTTGGTGGATGCCAACTATATCTTCGACCAGGAACACCAAGCTATCAGATGCCCGAGCGGAACATTTATGGGCTTTACCTTAGAATCTACAGCGGAGTTTCTTGGAAGTGATACTATCTTCTATGTAAAAAGAAAAGCGATAGACGAAGCAGTTATATATGACAATACCGGATGGATCAAAAGCCAGTATGTTGTTCGCGTGAAAGGCATCAAGAATGATTTGTAGCCACTCCTTGAGCTAAGTAGTACATTCCGAAAGTATGTGATTTGCGTGCGCGAAAGCAAAAAAATCGACAAAAAACATAAATTCTTTTGTGTAATTCAAATTTTTGTTGTATCTTTGCAGGCGATTAGTAGTGGCTAATTGTTTCGCGCACGCGAACATAACATATTATTACTGACGAACCAATCTGTACATACATAAGTCTGGCAGCTTATTAAAGGAAACAGTTGGCAATCCGTCAGTGCATACTTTGGTATGTACTGCTTTTGCTTTTGTTTCCTTGGGTTATGCCAGACACCCGTATGTACGAAAGCATAAGCAGTATTTTTTGTATACTCTCCACCGACCAATGAGCGGGAGATGAGCGGCACAAGACCGAGAAATGAAAAGCAAAAAATATACTGGCGAATCCTCCTGCCGAATAATAAAATGGAGGAAAATCAAAAGTTGCGCCCGACACGTATAAGGGATTGTACTATGAAAAAATATGTATGCCCAGATTGTGGAAAAACATTTGAAGAAGGCAATGTGCCCGCCTCATGTCCTGGTTGTGGATGCCCGTCTTCTGAGTTCAAAGAGCAGACAGAAACACCTATGGATAAAAATATCTCTCCCTCTTTGGAATCAAGTAATGATTTTGGTGCAGAGCACACAGCGAATAGTTTAGCGAGTCTCAATTTAGCTATAGGGATTATAGTTGGGATTGTTGGGATAACCGCAGCAATAGTGTTCTGGGCTGGGGATAATGCAGCTGTCGATGGGTTGATTGGTGTCTTGTGTTTCATTTTTGGTCTGCTATTCTTCCTAATTTGTTTGGTAGCATGGGCTTTTATCAAATTGCTAGTTAATATCTCATATCGCTTAACTCGCTTGGATAACAAATATAATCCGAAATGATTGTATGGAGAATGATAATCAAATAGCAAACAAACACAGAAAGTCCCAACGTAGGATAATTGCTTTATTAATAATTATTCCATTACTGATAATTCTTCTATGGGGTTTATTCTGTTTTGGTTTGATTTTAATGGATGTAACACATTAAAAACTATATCATTATGGCACTAATTAAATGTCCGAAGTGCGGGAAGGAATTCTCCGACCGCGCACAAACCTGTCCGCAATGCGGAATGTCTATAAATGAGATTCGTCCAATTATAGATGCAACTAGAAAACGTGCTGAATTACAAGATCGTATAACAAGAATTGTGATGATATGTCTATCGTCATTTGCCTACATTATGATTATAATGGCACTCATCTATTTAAGAACTAAATAAATAGTTTATGTATGAAAATTAGGATTAATTCGAAGTTGGAATCCGGAACGTATCAAATCGTATGCTCTAAATGTGGGTACGTGTTACATGGTCCCGAGCATGGTAATAGAACGACAGCAACATTAAAAGCAATGGAGTTGTATCCAGATGGCGTTATTTGCCCTAATTGCGGTGGCGAGGTTATAATTGAGATAAATCCCGAGGACAAACCTAACAAATATTCTAAGGACCATCCTTATTGTTCGTAGTGAAACTATTATCTGCATTGTAACAATCAGACTAAGGGGTGAGTGTACACTCATCCCTTAATTCTTGCTCCACAGCGATTATTATAGTACATATTATCGCAGTTCTTAACCAACCAACACGTTCATAATTAGAAATGCTAACATATGAACACTCAAATCATAAAGTGCTTTAAATATAAATTCTTTCATAACTTTAATTTTCTTTTAATTATAATTATTATTCCGTATCGAGGTCAAAACTACCCCGACAGACACTTTTAATCATAGTGTCTGTTGCAAATATACACGAAACAAAATAAATGTAAATAGATATTTTGTTCTGAGAAAGAAAAAAATCCAAAATAATTGATCTTGTCAATGGCGATTTCACAAACCGGAACCTACTTTTTGCAAAAATCTACAGAATAATTTGGTTATATGAAGAAATAGTTGTATCTTTGCTGAAAGTTAAAATAAAGAGTTTTTCATTATATATGAACAAACAATACTAGAAAGACATGAAGAAGACACTTACAAAAAATGAAAGAAGAAAAGAAATTGGCAATAAATACAAAGGATTGCTATATGAATCTAATGTTCCAAACATGGTTAGTCGTTTTAAGCAATTGATTGAGGAAGAAAAATTATCCGACGAAGAGTATTCTGTTTTATTAGGATCAGTGTGGCAAAGAGGCTTTACTGGGGAATGGCAAAAAAAGAACTTATAGAGTTATTTGATTCTCCAAGATGCAATGCCGAGTTGCTTATGAGCGAAATGGACTATAATAATTTCCATGAATTGTTGGACAAAGATCTAACATTATATCGCTATATGAGCAATGAAGAATATGAATCAGGAGATTATCGTATAGCATGGACATTGAGACTTGATGTGGCAGTACAATTTTGGCTACGTGGGAAGCAAAAAGGTGTCATAGCACGCTTAAGGATATCTAATGAAAATAGGAAAGATATCAAAATCAAGTCATATTTCAATACGAGAGAAGAGTATGAAGTCATACTCCTTATTGAGAAAAAATATATTGCAGGAGTAGATCTCCTACCTGTAGATTTTATAGAATATTCCTTAAGCAAAAGAGCGTATAATGTGCTCAAAATTGAAGAGGAGATATTAAGTGTCCTTAGAAGAGAAATGTTAGACGAAAATATATTAATTTTTCCAGAATATCAACTTGGAGAGTGTATAATGAATTCTTCTCACTTTGCGCAAAGAGTGGAAAACGCAACAAAAAGATATCTTGTGGAAGGAATAGCAAAAAGTGAGAGTGGA
Organism: Bacteroidales bacterium UBA2712; assembly: GCA_002354055.1. Classification (GTDB taxonomy): domain Bacteria; phylum Bacteroidota; class Bacteroidia; order Bacteroidales; family Paludibacteraceae; genus Colicola. The sequence continues at coordinate 127,869 of DEKW01000020.1, read as the reverse complement.
AAGATCTTTCCTCATATGTGGAATCGTTTTATTATAAATGGTGAAAGCAAAGAATATGATGTGACGCATGATTTATTAATGGAGAGCATTCCCGTTTTTTCCTATTATAAAATATGCGAGTACGATGCAGATATAAAAAATATTGCCTTTTCAAAAACAACGATGTTTATAGCTCACCTATATTGGGAATTATTTCCTCAATCAAAACCCGAAAAATAAGTATATAAAAAGCAGGGAAGCCTTTTGACTTTCCTGCTCATATATATGTATTTAGAATTTTTCAGAATGCGGGATTCGAACCCGCGAGACCTTTCGGTCCTATGGATTATCAGTCCACTGCCTTACCTGGCTCGGCCAATTCTCCATTAAGAAACATACAAAAATTATGCCAAACCACAAAAATACATTTAATGGCTTACTGCCATGACAAAATGGCAGGCGAACGTAACCAAGTATCTGGCGAATATACCGAAACCTGCCTTGGTCGCTCTGTCCGTCTGATCAAAGCCCAATAAAACATGCCTTCTTTATATCAATCCGCTGGTCTATCCGCTGGCGGATTGTTTTACTTGCCGCACACGACCGCTTTCCGGACGGATACGGAACTATAGCTCATCTCTTTCTTCGTTCCGTTCGCGGTACTTTAGTGCCGCGTTTCCTTCTTCCGTCGTCCATTGTCCGGCATGGTATGCCGCTTGTATAAAAATTTGCACTAAGAAAAGTGAGATTTCTCAGAATTCTCACAATTCTTATGTCATTTTTTTGCCTTGCACTTTCTGCACTTTCTGCACTTTCCCTCTCCATAGTGCAAATAGTGCAATGTGATTTTTTTATATTTGCGATCCATTTGCCGAACGCGATGGGACAGGAGATAAAATAGACTTCGTTTATTGTCAGGGATATTATCCCGTCATTCCGCTTTGCGTTACCTCACATTCGTCAAGCGGTTTTTCTTTGACCATCTTTTTATAGCTTGTATCTTTTTCTATATAGCTTGTATCTTTTTCTCAAAAAATCAAGCAAAAAAGATACAAGCTTCAGCATCGATTAGACTTCGGTTAAAGGTCGGTTCAAATGAGCATAAATCAGCAGACCTTGCGCTGACGCTGCGCTGAAATGGGACCAATTGGGGCTACTTTGAGATTTTTTTGTGCCTTTGCCGCATACGACTCGCTTAATAGGACGGATGCGGAAAGAAAGTGTCTAAGAATAGAGGGTGTCAAAAACTCAAAATCATAATAATCGTACTTTTTCTTCTTTTCCCCGGCATCGGATGTCGGTATATAAAAAAATGCACTGTCGCTTTGTCGCTATGTCGCTTTTGAAACTTTGACACTTTCTTGCAAAAGGTCAAAAATGCGCACTATTATTGGTCGTTTTTTTGACATTTTGATACTCCTGATAAGACTCCTAACTATCAAAAAGATAGAAAGCGACAAAGCGACAAAAGTTTCAAAGTTTCAAAGTATCATGTCATTTGATACTTTCCAAAATTGGGTCTAACTCTCGCGGCTACTCCCGCGAGCCCATTTTTAGCGTCTATGCCCGCGCATCTATGCGCGCTTTTGTGTTATGATTGTAAGCCTTTTTGCAAGAATTGGAGGAGACCGATGTACGTTATGCCATTTTCGTCTGTCCAAGGAGCGATGTCATCGCCCACTATAACCACCTTTCGGAAACTGTCATCTATCCGTTTCAGAGATTGCAGTTCCTGCTCGCGCTTGACATCATCGTCTATCCGGTATGCCGATTGAATGTAATATTTCTCCTGACCGTTTGTGGCAATAAAGTCCACCTCGTACTGCGTTTGTTGTTGCTTGCCATCTTTCATCTCACGCACTTTTGAATTATGCAAATACTTATCCGTATTTTTGTGCAAATTTGCACTAAATTGCGTTTTTCCAATGCTTTTATCCGTATCTTTGTGCAAATTTGCACTAAATTGCGGTCAAACTACGTCTTCATTCTTCGCGGGGAGAAGGTATATACCCTCCAAGGCCAAGAGGTGAAATAGCCTTCGTTTATTGTCAGGGATATTATCCCGTTTCTCTTCCGCTTGGCGCTCAACCCGCCAAGCGGTCTTTCTTTGTCCATCTTTTTACAACTTGTATCTTTTTTCTATAGCTTGTATCTTTTTCTCCGAAAATTCAAGCCCAAAAGATACAAGCTTCTCACTCCGGTCTAACCCTCGCGGCTACTCCCGCGAGCCCCTTTTTAGCGTCTATGCTCGCGCATCTATGTGCGATTCAGATTACGTCCCGACGGATCATAAGCTCACCTCTTTCTTCGTCCTGTTCGCGGAACTTTAGTCCCGCGTTTTCTCTCTCTCTTTCTTCATTTCCCCGACATCGGATGTCGGTATATAAAAAATGCACGCATATTTGCCTATGTCAAAAAAGTTGTATCATTGTACGCGAAATCGGAGAAATATAGACAAAGTACGATGATTGAATGGAAAAAAATTTGATTTTTTTCCTGAAAATTTGTATATGTAAAAATTTTTCAGTACTTTTGTCCCGAAATCAAAAGCACACTTTATCACCAAGGAACAATAAGTCTAAAAGAAATGCTACAAAAAATCGCCGAAAAGTTGTTTATAAAAAATTAACAACTAACACGGAAAAATAACATAATACATATGAAAATTCTTCACACAAGTGACTTACACATTGGGAAACGCGTCAATGAGTTTTCCATGATAGAAGACCAAAGGTACATTCTGGAGCGGATTGAGAATATCGTCAAGGAAGAACAGCCTGATGTAGTTCTCATTGCAGGAGATGTCTATAACTCCGCTACCCCATCCGCCGAAGCGGTTAGTTTGCTGAACGATTTTATCACGCATCTCCATTCCTTATGCAGGTATGTTGTCATCCTATCCGGCAATCATGACAGCGCAGAACGATTGGCTTTCGGAGCAGAGATCATGCGCCAGAACGGTGTGTATTTCTCTCAGACTTTCAGCCAATTGCCCCAAAAGATTACCATCCCGGACGAACACGGTGATGTACATATCTACCTATTACCGTTTGTCCGACCGATCGATGTACGCTCAGCCTATAAAGAAAGCTTAGAGACCGGCGAACAGATAGAGAGTTATGATGAAGCTATCGCCAAAGCCGTAGAAGCCATGCACCCTGATTATACACAACGGAACATTCTCGTCGCCCACCAATATTTCAATGGCGGAGAGCGATGTGACGGAGAGGATGTGGTAGGCGGACTAGATGAGGTAAATGCAGAGATTGTCAAGAATTTTGACTATGTGGCGTTGGGGCATCTGCATCGTCCGCAATATGTGCAATATAAGCATGTACGCTATTCCGGCTCGCCTCTCAAATACTCGTTTTCGGAAGTGCATAACAAGAAAAGCGTCAGCTTAATCGAATTGAACGAAAAAGGCGACATGGCTATCCATGAGCGGGATCTGGTGCCATTACATGATTGGGCGGATTTGCGCGGAACGTACGATGAGTTGATGTCGGAAGCTTTCTATGGCGGGAAAGGATATGAGAATCAGTATGTGCGGTTGACGCTTACAGACGAAGATGAAGTAGTAGATGCGATGAACAAATTAAGGAACGTGTACCCGCTCGCGATGGTTCTGCAATACGACAACACCCGTACGCGGCATATTCAGGAAATAGTCGAGGCAGAGAACGTGGAAAACAAATCGCCGCAGGAATTAGTGAGCGAGTTCTTCGAGAAACAGAACGGACAGCCAATGAACGAAGCACAAAGCGAATTAGTAACCAACCTTATAAATGAGATTTTTGTATGAGACCTATTCAATTGACATTACAGTATTTCGGCTCCTATGCCGAGAAGCAAACCATCGATTTCGACAAGTTAGGCACTCAAGGCCTGTATCTGATAACCGGCGATACGGGAAGCGGTAAAACAACTATCTTTGACGCCATTCTCTATGCGCTATACGGCTCTATGAGCGGAGAATACAGAAGCAAAGACACACATGTGCTTCGGTGCTCCATGGCGCTACCGACCGACCAGACAGAGGTCACACTCTGTTTTGAATACGCGGATAAAAAATACGAGATTTGCCGATGGATGGACTATGAGCGCAAGAAAGAACGCGGAGAAGGACTGACAGGCGTTTCTGCGGGCGCTACATTGGTATGTCCGGATGGAACGACCATCAGCAAGACCAAAGAGGTGGACGCCAAAATCCAGGAGATATTAGGTATCAACCGCGACCAGTTCTCCCAGATAGCCATGATTGCCCAAGGCGATTTCATGAAACTGCTGATGGCGGAGACCAAAGAGCGACTGCCACTTTTCCGTAAGATATTCAGGACAGAGAACTACAAGACGCTGCAGGACAAAGTATCTCAAGCTTTTAGCGATGGAAAGAAGCAATACGATGACACAAAAGTATCCATTAATACCATCATGGGCGGCGTACAATGCGCCGAAGGTTCGGAGTTCCAGCCGACTTTGGCGCAAGCGCAAGACAACAAACAATTTATCTCAATATCCCGGATGATAGAAATTATCGATGCTATTCTTGCTGAGGATAAGGCTGCTCTCGAAGAAGTGCAACGGAAGAGAGAGGAACAAGATGCTATCATCAAACAGTGTGAGGTGAATTTGGCAGTCATCCGAAGCCATGAATCAGCAGCAGAGCAACTGCCTAAAGAGCAGGAGAAACTGCGCCGATTGGAGCAAGAGGAAAAACCGGCGAAAGAAAAAGCATTAAGCGATGCCAAAACAGCAGGGGAGGACATATCGCAGTTAAACGGACAAGCAGCACGGATAGAGGGCAATTTAGGCGATTATCAGTCTTTAGACGAGTACCAAGGTAAATTAGCTGAGGCGCAAAGAACGCTACAGGATATCGAAGGTCCGAATGGCATAGAAGCGAAATGCCAATCAGCATTAAAAAAGCTGAATGAGGAGCATGAAAGGCTGAATGCAGAATTGGAAGAATTGGGGAATCCGGAGACGGAGCATGCAAAGATTCAGGCACAATTAGAAAAGATTACCCGATACCAAACAGATTTGACCGCGCTGGAAAGGAACCGGACATTGCTCCGTACTGCGCGCGACAAATATATAGAACTGGATAATGATGCGAAGGCAGCTGAGAATGAGTTGAGCCAAAAAACAAGTCTCTTCTATGCTGCGCAAGCGGGGATTCTGGCAGAGATGTTAGAAGAAGGTAAACCTTGTCCGGTTTGCGGATCTACTCACCATCCCGCCAAAGCGCAAAAAGCCGAAGACGCTCCATCCAAAGAACAACTGGAGAAACAGAAAGGGATAGCAGAGCAAAAGCGAAATGCAGCCATTGATCAATCCAATATATGCGCAGGATTGCAAAGTTCTGTCCAATCGGAAGAAATACGGTTGAAAGGATTGGGATATAGCGCTGAAAAAACAGACTTGGTTACATTACCCGAGCAGATTCAGGAACTGCGAAAGCAATTAGAGTCTGTCACAAAAAATGTAGAACGCAAAAAAGCCATCCCCGGATTACTGCGCAATAACGAGGCAAAACGTACAAGCGGATTGGAGTATGAAAAGGCACTTAGAGAAACTAAAACAAAAGCCATTGCGGACCGCGACAATGCAACGGCACAAATCGAAGCGCTGCGTGCAAAATGCACATTCAAGAATGTAGCAGAAGCCAAAGTGGAAATAAATAGACTACGAAAGGAGGCTACTGCCAAACAGGCAGCCATCGACACAGCCCAAAACACATTGACCGCCATCCAACAAAAGATTGCGGAAGCAAAAGCAACCATCAAAACGCTGAAAGAGACCTTAGAAAAAGTAGTCCAAATCAACAAAACTGAAGAAGAAGCTAAGCGGCGGGCGGCTCAGGATGAGATAAATGACCATATCGCTCCGTTCGTAACAGCAATCGAAGGCAGGACAAGTCAGAACCAATCCGCTAAAGAAAGGTTAAGCAGCAAAGAAAAAGAGATGAAAGGGATTGAAGAGCGTTTCCAATGGCTTAAGACGCTAAACGACACTATGTCTGGCCAGCTGTCCGGCAAAGAGAAAATCATGCTGGAGACCTATATCCTCTCTGCTTATTTCGAGCGCATCATCCGAAAAGCCAATTTGCGGCTACTGAAGATGACCAATAACCAATATGAGTTGCGTCGCAAGAAAGAGGCATCAAATAACGCACAGCAGAGCGGATTGGATCTCGATGTAATTGACCATCATAGCGGAACTACTCGTACCGTAAAAGGCCTTTCCGGCGGAGAATCCTTCATGGCCTCTCTCTCGTTGGCGCTTGGTCTGAGCGACGAGATACAATCATCCGCCGGCGGCATTCATCTCGACACTATGTTTGTGGACGAAGGTTTCGGTTCTCTGGATGAGGAAAGCCGTATTCAAGCACGAAACACCTTGCAAAAACTATCGCAGGAAGGCAATAGATTGATTGGCGTGATATCGCATGTACCGGAACTGAAAACGATTGAGAAGCAGATTCGGATACATAAGGAAAAGGGAGTATCCACCGCCGAAGTGGTATTATTATAAGTAACCTATTTATTCTTCTTCTTTTCCCCGGCATCGGATGCCGCTTGTATAAAAATTTGCACTGTCATTTTTTTTGTATAGGAACTGACTCAAATCAGTTTTATTCACGGCTCAAATCAGCTCCACCGATAGTCCAATCGTTAGTGATTAGTTAGTGATTCGTTGGATATTCGTTAGTTATTGTACTACCCATAACGTACCCTAATCGTAGTCACTTACTCCGCAGTACGCCCTGTCCTTCTCCCATCCATTTTCTCTTAAAAATCAGATAAAAATGCGCGCATATTTGCATATGTCAAAAAAAAGTTGTACCTTTGTGGCCGTTTTTTAATTGATAATTAAAAATATCTATATATGGCAGAGTTTAAATATGCACCGATGTTTCAGCTCGGAAAAGACGAGACTGAGTATTATTTGCTGACCAAAGACCATGTGCGGCTTACGGAAGTCAGCTTTCAAGGTTCGGATAAGAAGGAACAGATTTTGCTGGTTGAGCCGGAGGCATTGACCCTCATGGCGCAGCAGGCTTTCCATGACGTGAGTTTTATGCTTCGTCGCTCGCATAACGAGCAGGTGGCAAAAATCCTGCGTGACCCGGAGGCTTCGGCGAACGACAAATACGTAGCGCTCACTTTCCTGCGTAACGCCGAAGTGGCTTGCAAAGGCCAGCTGCCGCTGTGTCAGGATACCGGAACGGCTATCATCCATGGCGAGAAAGGACAGCATGTGTGGACTGGATTTGAGGACAAAGAGGCACTTTCCCGTGGCGTGTATAACACCTATACCGAGTGCAATCTGCGTTACAGCCAGAACGCGCCGCTCAATATGTACGACGAGGTGAATACCAAATGCAACCTGCCGGCGCAGATTGATCTGGAGGCAACCGAAGGCATGGAGTACCGTTTCCTTTGCGTGACCAAGGGTGGCGGTTCTGCGAACAAGACCTATCTCTATCAGGAGACCAAAGCCCGTATCCAGAACCCCGGCACGCTCATTCCTTTCCTTGTAGAGAAGATGAAATCCCTCGGAACGGCAGCTTGTCCGCCTTACCACATCGCTATCGTCATCGGTGGCACTTCGGCAGAGAAGAACCTGCTGACCGTGAAACTCGCTTCGACCCACTATTACGACTCGCTGCCGACGACGGGCGACGAAACAGGTCGTGCTTTCCGCGATGTGGAGTTGGAGAAACAGCTGCTGCAGGAGGCCTACAAGATCGGTCTTGGCGCGCAGTTCGGCGGAAAGTACATGGCGCACGACGTACGTGTCGTTCGTCTGCCGCGTCACGGCGCCAGCTGTCCGATTGGCTTGGGCGTAAGCTGCTCGGCGGACCGTAATATCAAATGTAAGATCAACAAAGACGGTATATGGATTGAGAAACTGGATAACAACCCCGCTTCTCTCATTCCCGAGGAGCTGCGTCAGGCGGGCGAAGGCGATGCAGTACGTATCGACCTCAACCAGCCGATGAAGGACGTTTGCGCGATCCTGACGAAATACCCGATTGGTACGCGTCTTTCCCTCAACGGCACTATCATTGTCGGCCGCGACATCGCTCACGCGAAGATCAAAGCGCGTCTGGATGCAGGCGAACCGATGCCGGAGTACCTCAAGAACCACCCGATTTACTATGCCGGTCCGGCGAAGACTCCTGCAGGCATGGCTTGCGGTTCGATGGGCCCGACTACGGCAGGACGTATGGATCCGTACGTAGATGAGTTCCAGGATCATGGCGGTTCGCTGATCATGCTCGCAAAGGGTAACCGCTCCATCGACGTCACTAACGCTTGCCAGAAACACGGCGGCTTCTACCTCGGTTCGATCGGTGGTCCGGCAGCTATCCTGGCGCAGAACAATATCAAGTCCATCGAGTGTGTCGAGTACCCGGAACTCGGTATGGAAGCCATCTGGAAGATTGAAGTGGAGAACTTCCCGGCATTCATCCTCGTGGATGACAAGGGCAATGACTTCTTCAAGCAGTTGAAGCCCTGCGCAGGCTGCACTATCCTTTCGTAATTCCGTAATTACGTAATCCCGTAATTCGAACTAATGGCAAGTAAGAGAAATAAATATCGCTTGGCGATGCTGGACGACCGGACATTGCACGAGGTGTTTCACATCCGCGTAAGTCTGTTGGGAGCGATCAGCATGATTACAATCATGATTGTGGCGCTCATTGTGCTCCTGTCGATCCTCATCGTCTATACGCCGATTCGTAACATCCTGCCTGGCTATAGCGAGAGCCTGCGTCAGCAGCTGGTTCAGGAGTCCGCGCGGGTCGATAGCCTGCAGGCGGATCTGACGACTCAGCGCCGCTATCTCGATGTCATCAAACAACTGACAGCCGGAGATATTGAGACCGACAGCGTGCAGAGCCTTGACTCATTGCAACGTGTGGAGCGGGCGCAGTTGGTAGCGCAGAGCAGCGAAGCGACAGAGGCTTTCAAGGCGCAATACGAGCAGAAAGAGAAAGACCGGCTGATGCTCTTCGACAACACGGTGACGCGTACCGTACGGCAGCTCTATCGCCCCGTGCGCGGCGTGATAGAGCAATCTGCGCGGCCGGATCTGCATGAGTATAGTATCTCCGTCCGCACGACCAAAGGAGAGAATGTCATGGCGACCACCCGGGGCACTTTGGTGTCTGTGGAGCGGCTGGCGGATAACACCTATTTGATAGCTCTCCAGAACGGCTCGTTCACCACTATCTACCGCCATGTGAGCCGCGTGCTCAAGAGCCAAGGCACCATGGTTGAACGCGGCGAGTCATTGGGAATCATGGACGGCGAGAAGAATGTCTCCATCGAGTTATGGGACGGTGGACAATTCGTTAACCCGGAGGAGGTGATTGTATGGTAAAGCAGCTTTGTATCCTTGGTTCGACGGGTTCGATAGGCACCCAGACACTGGATGTTGTTCGTGCTTATCCGGAGCGTTACGGCGTGTACGCGCTCTGCGCTAACAGGAGTATTGACCTGTTGGTCGCTCAGGCGAAGGAGTTTCATCCGGAGGTAGTCTGCATCGCCGATGAGAGCCTGTACGAAGCTCTCAGCTCTCAGCTCTCGGCTATCCACTTTGAAGGCAAGGTATGGACCGGCGCGGACGCGATAGCGGAAGTGGTGACGATGGGTTCGGTAGATATCGTGGTCGCTGCGATGGTCGGCTATGCCGGTCTGCGCCCCACGATAGAAGCGATCAAAGCCGGTAAGACGATTGCGCTTGCGAACAAAGAGACGCTGGTTGTAGCCGGAGAGATCATCTGTGAACTGGCAGTCCAACACCATGCACCTATACTCCCCGTCGATAGCGAACATTCCGCGATCTTCCAGTCTCTTGTAGGCGAAGACCGCTCGGAGATAGAGAAGATCCTCCTGACCGCTTCCGGCGGACCTTTCCGTACGTTTACCCGCGAGCAGATGGAGACCGTTACCGCAGCTGATGCACTCAAACACCCGAATTGGGAGATGGGCGCGAAGATCACGATCGACTCCGCCTCGATGATGAACAAAGGATTTGAAGTCATCGAAGCCAAATGGCTCTTCGGCGTGCCGGTGGAGAAGATCGAAGTGCTCGTTCATCCGCAGTCGATTGTACATTCCGCGGTTCAGTTTACCGATGGCGCTATCAAGGCACAATTAGGTGCACCGGACATGCGGCTGCCGATACAATACGCCCTCTCTTTCCCGGAACGGTTGGCAAGCGATTTTCCCCGTGCGGATCTCTTTGCGCTCAAGAACCTGACGTTTGAGAAACCGGACTTGGAACGCTTCCCGAATCTCGGCCTGGCATACGAAGCGATGCGCCGAGGTGGAAACATCCCCTGTGTCCTGAATGCCGCAAACGAGGTGGCTAACCTCGCTTTCCGAGAGAACCGCTGCGGCTTCCTGCAGATGTCCGACATCATCTCCGAGACCATGACAAAGGCCGCCTTCATCGCCAAACCGACGTACGAAGATTATGTGGCAACCGATCTCGAAGCCCGGAAAATCGCAGAAGAAATGGTAAATAGTAAATGACCAAATAGTAAATGATTTGATGATACAAGCAATTCAATTGATACTCGCCCTTTCGTTTCTCGTGTTGATACACGAGTTGGGGCATTTTACGTTCGCAAAGATCTTCCACGTCCGCGTGGAGAAATTCTATCTGTTCTTCAATCCTTGGATCAGCCTCTTTCGGGCAAAGAAGTTCGACGGAAAATGGCATTTCAAGTTCTTTGCGCCGAACGAAGACAAGGAGTGGGAGGCGCATCCCGAGACCACGGAGTGGGGCATCGGATGGCTGCCTTTCGGAGGCTATTGTGCAATAGCCGGCATGGTCGATGAGACGCACTCGACGGATGACTTGGCGGCCGAGCCGCAGGAGTGGGAGTTCCGTTCCAAACCGGCTTGGCAACGACTGCTCATCATCCTCGGAGGTATTTTAGTTAATTTCGTCGGCGCTCTCGTGATCTTCGCGATGCTTCTCTGGCATTGGGGCTCGGACACGCTGCCGCTCAGAAACGCTACGGAGGGATTGTATTTCTCGCAGATCATGCTGGACGAAGGATTTCAGCAGAAAGATAAGATCTTGACCATCAACGGTGTAGAGCCGGAGTTGCGCGGCGACATCGTCCAGGCGCTTATCATCGAAGGCAAGCGCGATGTAGTCGTTCTTCGAGGCGAAGACACGGTGGCTCTGACGATGAGCGAAGATTTGGGAAACCGTCTCTTGGCGTATCAGAACGAGTACGACCGCGTGGAGCGTGAGAAGAAACGCGCGGATAAGAACTACCAGAAACAGCCTTTTGTGCTTCTTGCTGAGTGGATCCCGTGCGTGATTGACACGGTGCTTCCGGATTTTCCGGCGTACTATGCCGGTCTCCAGAAAGGCGATAGCGTCGTTTCCGTTGCAGACCAGCCAACACCGTCGTATTACGAGATGTCGCAGGAGCTGCGTCGGCATCCTTGCGACTCCATCTCCGTCGGTTATTACCGCAATGGCGAGTTGCAGACCGCCCGCGTCTTCTTGGGTGATCAATGTATGTTAGGCATCCAGGCGCGCATCGACCTGCAGATGGAGCATACATCCTATACGTTCCTGCAATCCATCCCTGCAGGTATCCGTTACGGATGGGAGATATTGGAGAGTTACGTCAAGCAGTTCCGCCTCGTCTTCACCAAAGAGGGCGCGCAGTCGCTCGGCGGCTTCGGAGCCATCGGTTCGATGTTCCCGTCCGTATGGAGCTGGTACTTGTTCTGGCACATGACGGCCTTCTTGAGCATCATTCTGGCGTTCATGAACTTCCTGCCGATCCCTGCGCTCGATGGCGGATACATCCTCTTCCTGCTGGTAGAGATTATCACGCGGCATAAGCCCAGCGATAAGTTCCTCGAGCGGGCGAACGAGATCGGTTTCTGGCTCTTGTTGGCACTCTTGATCTTCGCGAATGGAAATGATATTTTGAAACTCTTCTTTTAAATAAATGATACATGGTAAATGACCAAATGGTAAATTATTTTATCCATGAGTCGTCCTATGTGGACGAAGGATGCCAAATAGGCAAGGGTACGAAGATCTGGCATTTCAGCCATATCATGTCCGGTTGTGTTATCGGCGAAGATTGTAATATCGGTCAGAACGTGGTGATCTCACCCGACGTAGTACTCGGTCGTAACTGTAAGATCCAGAATAACGTCTCTGTCTATACCGGCGTGCGGTGCGAGGACGATGTGTTCCTCGGCCCGTCGATGGTCTTCACGAACGTCATCAACCCCCGTGCAGCGGTGAGCCGCAAGGACGAGTACCGCCAGACGATCATTAAAAAAGGAGCATCGGTTGGCGCAAACGCGACGATTGTTTGCGGTCACACGCTCGGCGAATACTGCCTTATTGGCGCAGGGTCGGTGGTGACCAAAGATGTACCGCCTTATGCCCTCATGGTCGGTAATCCCGCCAGACAAATCGGCTGGGTCAACGCCCATGGAGATAAATGTGAAACTTTAGAAGAAGCAATGAAATGATACAACGAATTCAGACACTTTATTTATTAGCCGTCGTGGCTTTAGGCATCGCTCTGATCTGGCTTCCGGTGCTTCAATTGGTCTCGCCGGAAGAAGCCGCAGAGTTGCAAATATACGAGCTGAGCGCCATAGGTGGCGCACCGCTGCAAGGTCTCTGGGGACTGCTCCTCACGACGATTCTTATTCCTGCTTTGGCGCTCGTGGATATTTTTCTCTATAAGAAACGTATCCTTCAGGCGCGCCTGAATATCTTCCTCACGATGCTCTGCTTGGGCTACTACGGCGTGCTGGCGATTTATGTATGGCAGGCAAAGTTGGCGTTGGGTGTAGAGTGGCACATCCTTCCTTGGGCGTCATTCCCTTTGATTTGTATGGTGTTAACCCTCATGGCTACGCGTCGCATCCTCAAGGACGAGGCTCTCGTGCGTGCAGCTGATAGAATCCGATAAGTATGAATCCTCTGTTGTTCATTTTTCTTCAGGCTACCGCTCCGACTCCCGAAGAGATAGAAGCCAAACGGGACTCCATCCGTGCCGGTGCGCGGATGATGATTGAGACCGCGAAGAACGACCCGCAAACGTTCTGGCAAGAAGTTGGCGAGTCGATGCTGCACTTTGGAATCAAGGTCTTGGCAGCTCTTCTGTTTTTTGTTATCGGAATGTTACTCATCCGGTGGGTGAAGAATATCCTCAATCGGGTGTTTGCGCGTCGTAAGACCGAACCGACGATTGCTTCGTTCGTATCCTCGTTTGTCTCGATCTCCATGACTGTCCTTCTGGTCGTCATAACCATCAGTACATTAGGTGTAAACACCACTTCGCTGGCTGCTCTCTTGGCTGCCGGAGGTATGGCAATCGGTATGGCGCTCTCGGGGACCGTCCAGAACTTCGCAGGAGGTATTATGCTGCTCGCCTTCAAGCCTTTCAAAGCAGGTGATTTCATTGAGGCGCAAGGTACTTCCGGTAAGGTGATTGAGGTGAATATCACGGCGACGAAGATATTGACGGTAGACAACCGTGTGGTGATTCTTCCGAATGGTGCACTCTCCAACGGCGTGATCAATAACTTCAACGGCCGTCCGCTAAGGCGTGTGGAGTGGAATGTGAGCGTCTCGTACGGTGTGGATGCAGCGAAATGCAAGGAGGCGATTCTTGCGATTGTCAACTCCGAACAACGCGTTCTGCAGGAAGATACTGACATGAAGAAACTCTATAAGGAACTCAATATATCCGCTTACCAGCTTTCGACCGTCAATTACCGGATGGACGCTATCCCTGCACCCTTTGTGGCGCTCAAGAGCCTGAATGAGAACGATATCACTTTTGTGGTGCGCGCGTGGGTAAGGGCGGACGATTACTGGGATGTCTTCTTCGCCCTGCAGGAGCGGTTCTATACCGAACTCCCGCCACAAGGCTTCACCTTCGCTTATCCGCATATGGATGTCACGATGCTTAATAATGAATAAGTGGAGACACTCTTAGGAAAAACATTAGCTGAACTGCAAGAAGTCGCCCTCGCTGTGGGGCTGCAGAAGTTCGCCGGCAAACAGTTGGCGGAGTGGCTTTATGTGCGTCGCGTGCGTTCCTTCGATGAGATGACGAATATCTCCCTCAAAGGCCGTGAAGCACTCAAGGCGAGCTATATCATCGGTCGTCATGCGCCTGTACGTGAAGCGGTCAGTGCCGATGGCACTCGCAAGTACCTCTTTGAAGTAAGCTTTCAGCCATCAGCTATATGCCATCAGCCATCAGAAAGGTTTTTTATCGAAACGGTCTATATTCCTGAAGAAGACCGAGCAACGCTTTGTGTCTCGACTCAGGTCGGTTGTAAGATGGGCTGCCGGTTCTGCATGACCGGAACTTTGGGCTTTCATGGCCATCTCTCTGCGGCGGAGATACTTAATCAGGTCTTTGAGATCGATGACATAGCTGCCCGCCATCAACTTTCGGCACTCAGTAATCTTGTTTTTATGGGCGAAGGCGAACCGATGGATAATATCGACGAGGTGCTTCGTTCTTTAGAGCCACTTACGGCGCCTTACGGCTGCGCGTGGTCGCCCAAGCGCATCACCGTATCGACCGTCGGCGTTCCGGCGATGAAGCGCTTTATAGAAGAGAGCGAATGCCATCTCGCGGTCTCGATGCATAATCCTTTCCTCGCAGAGCGCGCAGAAATTATGCCGGCAGAGAAGATATTTTCCATTACTGAGGTGGCGAAACTGCTCAAGAACTACGATTGGGCGCATCAACGACGCGTCAGTTTTGAATATATCTGCTGGGCAGGACAGAATGACACCCCTCGTCACGCGAAAGAATTGATTCGGCTCTTACGAGGTTTGCCTTGCCGCATCAATCTCATTCGGTTCCATGAAGGTGTGGAGGAGGTTGCAACCACGAATAAAGAAAGTCGGCATTTTCCGGCTTCCAATGAGAAACAGATGGAGTGGTTGCGAGATTACCTGACCGCTAACGGCATCACTACTACTATCCGTCGTTCCCGCGGAGAAGATATTCTTGCTGCCTGTGGCATGCTCGTTAATAGTTTAACGAGTGAACGTTGAACGAGTGAACGCAAAATCTATAACATTTTGCTTAACTGCTCGTAGTATTTCGGAGAAACAGGAACGGGCTTGTTGGTACTATCCAGTTCTGCTTGAATAAATCCCTCTTTATCACGTCTCAATACCGTCACATGCCGGGGATTGACGAAGTAAGACCGCTGACAACGGATGATGCCGTGTTTGGTCATGAGGTCTTCGATGCCGCGCATCGTCTGACGCAGCGAATATTCTTTTAGTTTCTCTCCCTCCAAATAATGAATTGAGACGTAGTTCTCGCGCGCTTCTATATAGAGTAGTACATCGTGCACAATGACTAATTTCAGCCGTCCTGTACTATCTGTAAATCGTACCAGGTCTTCTTCCGCTGCCTCTTCTTCATCCGGATAAATCAACGCAAAGAGCAATGCCATGATGATATATAAATAGGGCAGGGTAGAGAACGAGAGACGGAGACATTGCGCGAGTGCAGGGAAGTACCCGTAATCTCCATATATCAATGCCATGTATAGCGCTGCGAAGCAGGAGAAGATAATCACTTCCAAGAACGACCATAAGCTATACTGCCACCAGCTGAACCGATGTCCCTTTCCGACAGCCGTCATTACCGGTCGTGAGATCGCCATGACGCCGATTAAGATGCAGGAGAGCATCAGGGCGTTGAAGATTGTCCCTAAACCTGCGTCCAGGAACTCGGTCATCCATTGACTATCGTATATCAGGATGAAACTCAGGAAGAATACCGGCAGAATGAACACATGTAGCAATAATGTGGTCAATGAGAGTAGCGAAGAAGGAATTTTTGTCATAATTTTAGTCTCCTTTATCAAAGTGACGAATTGGAATGTGTCCATTTTTCGTCCCTATATTTGTGTTTTAGCCGTCAAAACGGCTTGTTTGGTCACTATTTTTAGTCCCTAATCACAATTAGTTGTCAGGGTTGCGAAAAAGCAGTAATTTTGCACCGTTTTTAAATCAACATTGTGTCATCTATTTAAATTCAAACGCATATGAAAACAGTTAAACGAATTGGAATGGACGCGCTGGTAGCGATTTATTGCTTACAAATACCGGCAGTAATTATTTATTTAGTTATTAATCTTTAAGTAATTAACTTATTAAATCACTATATTTATGGACAAGACCCTTATTATTCAGCCTGAGAGCGGATTGCAGTACAACTGGCAAGCAATCGCAGCTAACCCAAGTGGGCAACATGATCCTTTAATGGATTTAGTGGCATACAAAGCGCAATATACTAATAAGATTGCGCAAGCGCGCGCACACGGGCAAGAACCTGTTTTGGTTAGTCTGCCTATTATGGACGAGAATCGCTATTTCGCCTTTATCACGCGTGGCATGTCGATGCAGGAACGCAAGAACCTTTTATATTGGCTTGGTGGTAAGACCGAGCGTCTGAGGAATATCCATGCCCTCTATAACCTTTCGCTCTTCCGTTTGGCAGCGCAGCAATGCGTGCATATTATCGATATCACTTCGCCCATGCTCGCGAGTGCTCATTACGAGCAACTCCTCGAGCAAGACGGTGTGACGCTATCCCCGGAGGGACAGCAGCTGGTCGATAACGAGTTATCGACGCTTATTAGCCGCTTTGGCCTGCTCGCGAGCTAAGCGTTGCTGCTCGCGTTGCATTTTTTCCAAACGCTCCATGAAGCCGGACTTAGGTTTTCCGGCTTTTTTCTTTTTATTCGCCTCCATCTCCGCTAACATCTTCTCATCATTGAGCGTCCAGCGGAAGATCATCGTCTGCAGGATGGTGAAGAAGAGCGAAACGAGGTAGTAATAGCTCAGACCCGCTGCGTAGTCATTGAAGATGAAGAGGAACATGAGCGGCATCGCGTACATCATGTACTTCATGAACTTCATGTTCGGGTCTGTAGCTTGCGACTGCATGGTGATATAGGTGTAAGCGATGTTACAAACGGTCATTAAGAGACAGAAGAGAGACAGGTGATCGCCCAACAGCGGGATGTTAAAGCCCCAATGGAAGACGGCGTCGTAAGTGGAGAGGTCCTCTGCCCACCACAGTGACTTGCCACGCAGTTCGATAGCTGTCGGCAGGAACCAGAACATCGCCATCAAGACGGGGAACTGGAAGAGCATCGGCAGACAGCCGGACATGGGGCTGACTCCTGCTTGCTGGTAGAGTTGCATCGTAGCAGCTTGACGCTCCTGCATCTTCTCCGCAGGGTATTTCTCGTTAATAGCATCGATCTGCGGCTTCAACGCGCGCATCTTTGCGCTGGATTTATAGGAAACGAATACGAACGGCAGGATGATTAGCTTAATGACGATGGTCATTAAGAGGATCACGATACCGATGTGGAGACCCCAACCGGTGAAGAGGTCAAACATAGGAATGACGAGGGCTGTGTTGATCCAGCTCACGATTTTCCATCCTAACGGTACCAGTTTGTTGAGATACAAACGATCCTCTTTCTCTTTGCCTTCGTCGTACGCTTTGAGCGTGTGGTAATGATTCGGACCGCAGTAGAAACGGAAACCTGTCGGGGTCTTGCCAGTGAGGTCAAACGGTACAGAGGTCTGCGCGGCGTACTCCTTGATGTAGCCGGAGTGTTTGCCTTGCAAGGTCGAGTGAAACTCCGTTGAGGTGAACGCATCGTCTGCGATGAGGACAGTTGAGAAGAATTGGTCTTTGTATCCGATCCATTTGATGCGCGCGGACTCTTTCTGGCTGTCATCTTTGCTCTCACTCAGTTTCTCCATCTCGCCGCCGACGAGCATGTATTGTAGCTGGGCATAACGCTCCTCGAACTTACGTCCCTGCTCTTGTTGCGGGATGAGTTGGCGCCACTGAAGCTCCAGCGAGTTGACGTTTTGCGCCAGTTCTGTCTGCATGTTATGCGGTGCTACGGAGAGGTGTACCATATAGTCCTCGGAGAGCTCATAGATAAAATCTATATAGGCGTCCGGAGAGGATGTCGGCAGACGAAGGATCGCTTTGTTGGGTTCCTCGCTCTTCATCGGAGTGAAGTACAGGTTAGCAGTCTGCAGAATACGGTTGTTAGCGGTGATAAGGGTCAGACCGAACGCACTCTCGTCTGCACGGAAGAGGCAGAGCGGATTGATGCTGTCGCCCGAAGCATGATACTCCAATAACTCCGCACGCTCAATGCGACCGCCTAAGGTGGAGAGTGCTAGTTTCAGATGCTCGTTTGCGAGGGTAATATACTGCTCTTCCCCTTGTGCTGCTACTGCAAAAGTGCCATAGGCAGCTTGCAAGCGCTCTTGTATCTGCTCCTCGGTGACGATGGTCTCACTCTGTTGTGTCTGAGAGACTACCATCTGCAAGGAGTCGGAAATACGTTGTGTCTCCGCTTCGAGGAGACGGGCAGCGTTAATTGAGTCTTGTACGTGTTGGCGATGCGCCAGCTCTTCTTTGGAGGGACGGTTGAGCATCGTAAAACCAACGATAATTGCGGCTATCAGTAAAAAGCCGATCCAAGTGTTTTTATCCATTTATATATTGTTTAGAATTTCAAATTTCAAATTTCAAATATCAAATTTTTAGTCTTTCTTCATTTTGCCGAACATCAGTCCCACGTATAAGCGCGGACCGCTCGGAGTCATAAAATTGCCCCAATCGACGTTAGGCGTCAGCTTGCTCTTGCTGGTGCCAAAGGGGAGCATGTAGTCGATGCGAATAATAAGTGCCATATGGTTGGTTAGTCCTATCTCCATGCCTATGTAAGGATCGAGCAGGAAGAACGGAGTCTTGGTGTACGAGGCGTTATAGTTCGTCTCGCTATCTGCGCTGGTGACGGTAGGTGCGTTCGGCACAAAGAGTCGTTTCATCACTCCGCCGCCGACGGTCAGACCGATGAGCGGGCGCATTTTGCCCCAGTCGGTGTAGAAGTCGCACATCGCGCCGCCCCATCCTGTGCGGACGTTCGAACCGGTTTTCATGAGAGGCATCGTGCTCACAAAACCTTCTGCGCCCAGATGAATATGATTGATAAGATGTGCGCGAAGCGTACCGCCCAGTCCCATACAAAAACCGTCATTTGGTAAGTTTTTTACGTAGTCCGGACTACCCAGACCGGTGTTACTGAATACGTATCTGGGATCTTTGGCGAACAGGTATCCGCCGTGCAGCATCATTCCACCGGAGAAACCGGTGAAGAAGCCGGAAGAAGCCTTCTTGACCTCTTTTGGCGCATCAGTTTCCTCCTGCGCCCGAGCTGTGAGACCCGGGAGCAGAAGGGCTGATGCGAGGATTAAAAAGATTGTCTTTCTCATTCGCTAATAATGTCGAAAGCGACATCCATCATGTTTGTAAAAGAGTTCTGACGTTGCTCTGCCGTGGTTGCTTCTCCGGTGAGAATGTGGTCGCTGACGGTGCAAATGACGAGGGCTTTTTTGCCTGCTCGTGCGGCATTCATATACAGCGACGGGGCTTCCATCTCGTCCGCCAAAACACCCATCTTTGTCCAGTTCGCCTTGCGTTCGTCTTCGCAGTAGAATATATCTGCGGAGAAAACGTTTCCGACATGGTACTTGTAGCCGCGTTTCTCTGCGGCTTCTACGGCTTTCCGGCAGAGTTCAAAGTCAGCAATCGGTGCATAATGACCCGGGAGGTTGTATTGCTGGTCCCAGTTGCTGTCTGTGCAACTACCTTGCGCGATTACCAGGTCGCCGAGTTTCACGTACATCTGGCGTGCGCCGCATGAGCCTACGCGGATGATAGTCTCTACGTCGTAGAAATTGAAGAGCTCATACGTGTAAATGCCAATGGACGGGATACCCATTCCGTGACCCATGACGGTCACTTTCTTTCCTTTGTATGTGCCGGTGAATGCGAGCATTCCGCGTACATTGTTCACTTGTACCGGGTTCTCCAGATAGCGCTCTGCCATCAGTTTGGCACGCAGCGGGTCACCGGCCATAATCATTGTTTTTGCAATCTCTCCGTACTGCGCACCGATGTGCGGAGTAGGGCATTGTTCTTTTGCCATAATTGTTGTGTTTTATAAGGTTAATATATTTCGTGATTCCGTAATTACGTAATTACGTTAATTTCCATTATATTTATACCACTCGATGGCTTTCTCGAGGTCTTCCGGGGTGTCGATGCCGATGGTGGATTGTGAGGTCACGCCGACACGGATCTTGTAACCGTTCTCGAGCCATCGGAGTTGTTCGAGACGTTCTGCAATCTCTAATGGGCTTTGCGGCAGCGTGGTTATTTTGCTGAGTACATCTGCGCGGTAAGCGTATATACCGATGTGTTTGTAGTATTTGTCGTCCGAAGCAGCAATCACTTTGCGGGAAAACATCTTTGCTTCTTGGGTCTCTACGTCCCAATTCACTTTGGGCGAGTTAGGGTTTTCGATAGCGTTCTTATCTTCCGCAAAGGGTTGTACGAGTGT
This sequence comes from Bacteroidales bacterium UBA2712, assembly GCA_002354055.1. Lineage (GTDB taxonomy): Bacteria > Bacteroidota > Bacteroidia > Bacteroidales > Paludibacteraceae > Colicola. The sequence continues at coordinate 107,386 of DEKW01000020.1, read as the reverse complement.
CGCTATGTCTGTATCCGGGCGGTCAAAACAAGCCATGAGCGCTTCTATCTGCTCGGGCTGGATGAAAGGTTCGTCACCTTGGATATTGATGATGACGGTGTCCTTGTCGTTCTGCTCGCGCCAAGCGGGTGTCGTGATGGCTTGGTACGCCTCCAAACAACGGTCGGTACCGCATTTATGGTCCGGGCGCGTCATGACCACTTTACCGCCGAAAGACTCCACGTCGTTGTATATCCGCTCGTCATCGGTAGCTACTACGACGGTATCGAGCGCTTTGCGGGCTTGCTCATAGACGCGGCGGATGACGGTCTTGCCGCAGATCTCTGCTAATGGTTTGCCCGGAAAACGCGTAGAGGCGTAGCGGGCAGGGATGATTCCTATGAATTTCATAAATCTATTTACTATTTGGTCATGTACCATGTACCATTTATTTGGTTATTGGGTTATTTGGCCATTTTCAATTTTGCTTAACAGGTTTATTGCTCCATTGATGGTTTTTACGTTGGTGATGGTGATGTACCTTCTGCCGGTTTTTATTCCTTTCTTATCCCGCTCTTCGTGCAGGGAGCACCGTTCGGCGCGTGTGGCGGCATACTGGATCATGTTTCCGAACACTTGTGATTGCCAGAAGGCGTCTTTGTGCTGGACGAGGTACATGGTCATGTGTTCACCTTTGAGGAGTATCTTCTCTATACCGAGTCGGCAGCAGAGCCATCTCAGCCGCACGACGTCTAAGAGTTCTTCTGCGGGTTGCGGCAGGACACCAAAACGGTCTATGAGGCGCTTGCGGTAGTCCAAGAGTTGGTCTTCGCTGTGTAAGTTATCCAACTCGCGGTAGAGGGTTATACGTTCGGAGATGTTCTCGATATAATCTGTCGGGAAACAAACGGCGATATCGGTCTCTACCTGGGCGTCGGAGCACCAAGTCATTTTCTCATTTGGAGATTTACCATTTACCATTTGGTTCTCATCGGAGCCGAGTCCTTCTTCTTCGCGGAGTTCTTCGATCGCTTCGTTGAGGATGCGCTGGTAGGTCTCGTAACCGAGGTCGGCAATGAAACCTGATTGCTCAGAGCCGAGCATGTTTCCTGCTCCTCGGATGTCAAGATCCTGCATCGCGAGATTGAACCCTGCTCCGAGTTCGGCGAAAGTACTCAGGGCTTCGAGTCTTCTGCGCGCATCATCTGTGAGGAGTTCTTTCTCCGGCGCGATGAGGTAGCAATAGGCTTTGCGGTTCGAACGTCCGACACGTCCTCGTAGTTGGTGCAAGTCTGCCAGACCATAATGGTTCGCAGAGAAGATAAGGATGGTGTTTACGTTCGGTATGTCTACTCCGGACTCGATGATGGTTGTCGAGAGGAGAATGTCGTAGTCGTAGTTGATGAACGCTTCGAGCCGCTCTTCCATCTCTCCTGCAGGCAACTGTCCGTGCGCCGTGACGATACGTGCCTCCGGACAGAGTTTCCGGATCTTCCGCTCGATGCGTGGAAGCATCTCAATGCGGTTATTGACGATGAAGATCTGTCCGTTACGTCCCATCTCCAAGTCAATAGCTTCTTTGATGATATCTTCGTCGTCAACGGTGATGAGTTCTGTCTGTACGGGGTAGCGGTTTGGTGGCGGCGTAGTCATGACACTCAGATCGCGTGCGCCTAATAAGGAGAATTGGAGCGTTCTCGGTATAGGCGTTGCCGTCAAGGTAAGAACGTCTATATTCGCACGCAGCGATTTGAGTTTCTCTTTGGCTGCCACGCCGAATTTCTGCTCCTCATCAATGATGAGCAAGCCTAAGTCGTGCCACTCAACGGATTTGCCGATAAGTTTGTGGGTTCCGATGAGGATATCTATCTTGCCTGCTTTGAGATCCGCCAAGAGTTCTTTGATCTCCTTGGCGGATTTCAGCCGGCTCATATATTCGATGCGCACGGGGAAATTCTTCATTCGCTCCGTGAAGGTGTTATAGTGTTGGAGGGCAAGAACGGTGGTTGGTACGAGTACGGCTACTTGTTTGCCTTCCGTCGCTACCTTGAAGGCAGCGCGCATGGCTACTTCGGTCTTGCCGAATCCTACATCTCCGCAGACGAGCCGGTCCATGGGCATCGGGCTCTCGAGGTCGCGCTTTACGTCGGCGGTTGCTTTTGCCTGATCGGGCGTGTCCTCGTAGAGGAAAGAAGCCTCCAACTCATGTTGCATGTATCCGTCGGGCGAACAAGCGAAACCTTTCTGCTGCTTGCGGGTCGCGTAGAGGCGGATGAGGTCGCGCGCAATGTCTTTGACTTTGTCCTTGGTTCGCTCTTTGAGCCGCTCCCATGCACCGGAACCTAAGCGGGCGATGGTGGGTTCGGAGCCTTCACGGCCTTTGTATTTGCTGATACGATGGAGGTTATGGATGCTGACAAAGACGTTTGCTCCATCGCGGTAGTTCAGTTTGATCATCTCCTGTGGTTTGCCGTTCACAGGAGTGGTGACGAGTCCGCCGAATTTCGCTATTCCGTGGTCGGAGTGTACGACGTAGTCGCCTATCTGTAGCTGGTTGATCTCACGTAGCGTGATGATGGCTTTGCCTCGCCGAGCGTTCTCGCTGGTCATCTGGACGCGGTGGAAACGCTCGAAGATCTGGTGGTCGGTGTAGCAGCAGATTTTCAGGCCGCGATCTACGAATCCTTCATGGAGAGCAGCATTGATGCCTATAAAAGAGACCGCCTCCGGACTGACAGATTCGAAGATGGCTTTTAAGCGGTCGAGTTGTTTCTGCTGCTCAGCGAGGATGTAGATCTTGTAACCTTCTTCGATGTGCTTTTGAATGTCCTCCGTGAGAAGATCAAACTGCTTATGGAAGATTGGCTGCGGCAGGGTGTCGAAGGCGATCTTCGAGTGGGTCGGGAAGGTGCTCTTCTCGGAGAGTTCGAGGGTTGGCAGATGCTCTAGATGCCCTAGTCTCTCTAATCTCTCTAGACTTCCTAGACCCTCGAGTTTGTAGCGAACGACGGAGAAGTCATTCGAGACCCAGATGGTCTCGGAAGGAAGGTAATCAACGATGGAGGCTTTTGTGTCCGGAGCATCGTCTTTTTGGCCCTTGCCCACTATCTCACAGAGGTTGACGCGGTTCTTTGAGAGTTGGTCTTCGATGTCGAACTCGCGGATACTATCTATCTCATCGCCGAAGAAGTCCAAGCGGTAAGGCGTGTCGTGGCTGTAACTATAGATATCCACGATGGAACCACGTACGGCAAATTGCCCGGGCTGGAAGACAAAATCCACGCGTTCAAAGCCTAATTCTAAGAGTTGAGCGCTGAGGGTAGATTGTTGTATTTCTTGTCCGACGCGGTATTGCACGCTGACTGCAGAGAGTTCCTCTTTGGCCGGAACGGTTTCTGCGATGGCTTCGGGGTATGTGACGACGATCAGGTTGCCGGTCGTTGTGAGCGCCGTGAGGGTTTCCGTGCGTTGGATCTGCGCTGCTTCATCTACTGCGCGTCGTTTCTGACTGTGCGGGAAGAAGAAAACCTCTGTGTTTTGATTGCCGGAGGCGTTTTTAATGTTCTTGAGGTCTGCGTAGAGGTATTGTGCGGCTTCGGAGTTATCCAAGATGATGAATAGGGGCGCTTTGAGCGCAGCTAGCGCGAGCGCGCGTGTAGAAGCATGCAAGCCGGAGGCAAGCACATGTGTGTCCTTGCCTCGTCCTAACTCCCGTCGGATCAGTCCTATCTCGGGGTGTTGGCTAAAGAGTATTTCCAGATTCTCTATGTTCATATACACAAATCGGGTGCAAAGGTACAACAAAAATTGCACATACGCAAATTTTTCTGCGATTTTTTTGCTTGGCGGTATATTATCATAGCGGAGGAACGACGCGGGAAGCAAAAAACGCAGGATTTGCGTATGCACCGAAGGACGCGAACGTAGCTACGGGGGGAAGATTGTGAACAATAATCGACAGAACGTAGTGGCAGAGAGTTGTTTATAATCAGGCAGATGTCCGAAGTTACGAAAAAAAATGACATACACAAATCAAAACAAAAAGTATATATACTATGTATATATGGTAAAAGTTGCAAAATGACAAAATAGGGGTTTCATCCTATGGTGATCCTATGGTGATGGTCTCATTTGAGTCTAATTTGAGTCTTATTTTGGGGTTGTATGGGGTAGCAGGAAGGTACGCAAGACCGGCAAAGGGATGGAGTAGATGGAGCAAAAAAATCAGAAAAGTGCAAATTTATTTGCATATATGAAAAAAATATAGTAATTTTGCAGCCGAAAGTGAAGGAATAAACATTTACTAACATAAAGAATTAACACTTACTGACATAAAGAGTTAACATTTACTAACATAAAGAGTTAACATTTATTAATCATTATTTAACTTTCAATCATTACAATTAATTATGAAAAAGTTACTTGTATTGGCCATGGTTGCATTTGCATTCCTGGCATGTAATGAGGGTGCATCGGTGCCCAGTAAAGACAAAAAAGCTGCCAAGGCAGTTACTTCTCAGGCATTTGATCTGTTAGGATCTGACGCTGCGACAGTGGACAAAGCGTTGACCGACGCAGGTTATGTCGAATTAAAAGAGAGTAATATGAATGGCGTAGTAGCTCGGGCTCTGAAGAAAGTACGTAAGGATATTAAGGCTGAGTCCAGCGCACAAGTGTATATCTACAATCTGCCGCAGGATTATGAGAAGATGACAGAAGAAGAGAGCACAGAGTACGTAAAAGGTCTCATGGATAAGGGCGAGTGCCTGTACGTCGTTACGGTTAGGTATTCTAACGACAAGATGGCTATGCTCTCCACTCGGGTGCTTGCTCCGCTGAAGGACAACATCAACCTGTTGTTTACCGAAGTGAGCGACGAGGAGTATAAGAAGATGCCGGAAGGAATCTCTGTAGAAGGTAAGAAGATGCAGCATTGGGCAGGCTACACTTTTAGCGGAGATGAAGATAAAGAGTTTACGGATCATGCAGAGTTAGTGGCAGCTGTTGCTAAAGCAAAAGCTATCGAAGTTGAAGAAGAAGCATATTCAGTAACGAAAGTAAATCTTACATCCGGCGATCCGGAAGGCATTGCTTACTATAATAGCTGGACTAACCCGGATGAGGAAGAGCAGGAATCCATGCTTAAAGAGAACGGATTCGTAGCGGCAGTCGGTTCATTCACTGTATGTTATCTGAGCAATCAATAATTACAGCCGCACGTTTGTGCGCATATACAAGCTTTTTTACCTAAAAATTTAAATAAATTTAATTTTTCTGTAGAAATATTTGCATATGTGAAAAAAAAGCAGTATCTTTGCAGCGTGAAATGAATGAGGGGACCCCGAAAAGGTCTCCTCTTCGTATAAAAATAAAGGCGAAAACGCATCGACAGAAAATTTATAATTTAGGATTTATGAGTTTGAAGGAACAGTTACAAGAATGGATCGGAGAGTACCTGAAAGGTACGGATTATGAGTTGATCACGCTGGAGGTTTCTGCGGGGAATGATATTCTCGTGGAGGTTGATCGGTTGGCAGGTGTGGATGTAGATTTCTGTGCGGAGCTCAATCGATTTTTAGTGGCAAAAATCGAAGACCGCTATGCTGACGGAGCACAGACTGAATTTGATTACTCGTTGGAGGTGGGAAGCGTGAGTCTGACGGATCCGTTCAAGACGAAGATGCAGTTTGAGAAGAATTTAGGGCATGATGTCGAGGTGCTCATAGATGGCAAGAAACTGCGCGGTTTACTCGTTTCTGTAGATGATGAAACTTTCAGTGTGGATTGCGAGGAGAAAGTGACGGTTGAAGGCAAGAAACGCAAAGAGACGCAGGTCGTGACGCATACATGGCGGTACGACGAACCGAAATATGTGAAATATGATATAAAATTCTAAATACAAAAATGGCAACAGAAAAAAATCAAGAGTCAATCAATTTGATTGACATTTTCTCGGAGTTTAAAGACTTCAAACGCATTGACAAACAGACTCTTATCACAGTTTTGGAGGAGTCGTTCAAGAGCGTTATTGCAAAGATGTACGGTCCGACGGCGGACTACACGGTGATCGTGAACCCGGACAAGGGTGACTTGGAAATCTACCGTAACCGTCTGGTGATGGAGGATGGCGACGTGGCGAACCCGGATACGCAGATTGCACTGAGCGACGCCCTCCTGCTGGATGACGAGGCAGAGATCGGCGAAGAGGTAACGGATAAAGTAGAGTTGGCTTCTTTCGGCCGCCGTATGATCCTGAACCTCCGTCAGACCTTGGCATCGAAGATCCTGGAGCTGCAGAAAGAGGTGCTTTATCAGAAGTACAAAGAGATGATCGGTCAGGTGGTGACGGGTGAGTTGTACCAGGTGTGGAAGAAAGAGATGCTGCTCCTCGACGAAGAGGGCAACGAGCTTTACCTGCCGAAACAGAACCAGATCCCGACGGATTTCTACCGCAAAGGAGAGATGGTTCGCGCGGTAGTGGTTCAGGTAGATAACAAGAACCAGAACCCGAAGATCATCCTGAGCCGTACGGCTCCGTTGTTCCTGCAGCGTTTGTTTGAGCAAGAGGTTCCTGAGGTGAAAGAGGGTCTGATAGCGATTAAGAACATCGCCCGTATCCCGGGTGAGCGTGCCAAAGTGGCTGTAGAGACGTTTGACGAGCGCATCGACCCGGTAGGCGCTTGTGTGGGAGTGAAAGGTGCGCGTATTCACGGTATCGTCCGCGAGTTGCGCAACGAGAATATCGACGTGATCAACTACACGCCGAACATCAACCTGTACATCCAGCGTGCGCTGGCTCCTGCGAAGATCCGCACGATGGAGATTGACGAGGAGAACAAGAAGGCAAACGTCTATCTGCTACCGGACGAGGTGAGCCTCGCTATCGGTAAGGGTGGCTACAACGTGAAGTTGGCTTCTATGCTGACAGGCTACGAGATTGATGTGTACCGCGAGATCGACGAGGAGGACTTGGATGATATCTATCTGGACGAGTTTAATGACGAGATCGATCAGTGGGTTATCGATGCGTTCAAGGCTATCGGTCTTGATACCGCCAAGGAGGTGTTAGGCACGAGCAAAGAAGACTTGCTGCGTCGTACGGACCTGGAGGAGGAGACCATCGATGAGGTGCTGCGCATCTTGGCGGCGGAGTTTGAAAACGATTAATTAACCATATATCCCCTCTCCGAACTAGGAGGGTTCCCCCTCGGGACACAAACCAATAAAATGTTTGTGGACCGAAGAGCGGGAACAAGGCAAAAATTCATATGAGCGACGAGGTCGCGAATCGTATTGAGCCTTAGTTCACGCGATATGGCGATAAAGTTAATAAAAGCATGTAAAGAATTAAACATAGGCATGGCTACTCTCACCGCGTGGTGCGAGAAGAACGGTCATCCTATTGCTTCGGATCCGAACGTGCGCATCGATGATGATCTGTATCTGTTGCTGGCTAAAGAGTTCAGTAAGGATTTGGCAGTGAAGATTGAGGCGGACCGTCAGGCTGCGGAGCGTCAGGCTCGTGAGGCGGCAGAGAAAGAAGCGGCGGAAGCAGCTCGACGTGCGGCAGAAGAGGCTGCAGCGAAGAAAGCAGCAGAAGATGCAGCCAAACGCGCAGCAGAGGCAGAGGCCAAGAAGGCTGCCGAGGAAGCAGAACGCGCTGCGAAAGCCAAGAAGGCAGAGGCAGAAGCAAAAGCTGCGGAAGAAGCTGCTGCAGTAACGAAAAAAGAGGCAGAGAAAGAGCAAGAGAAACCTCATGAGAAGCCGCAAGAGAAACCCAAACCGAAGATCTTCACGCTCGGCAAGCCCGAAGTAACCGACGGACCGAAAGTGATCGGAAAGATCGACCTGGATTCCATCGACACCTCAACGCGTCCGGCGAAGAAGACCAAAGAGCAGAAACGCAAAGAGCGTGAAGAGCGTCAACAAGCGCAACAAGCCCAACAACAGGCTGCTGCGGAGAAGCGTAAACGTGAACGGTTCAAGGCGAACGCGGCGAAAGTAGATCCGAACGACAAACGCAACCAGATAGGTAAGAAAAACAAAAAGAACCAACCTCGTGAGGCTACGCAGGAAGAGGTGGATAAGGCACTGAAGGAGACGCTGAGCCGTCTGCAGCAGAAACAGAACAAATCCAACACCTCTAAATATAAACGCGAGCGTCGCGAGCAGGAGCGTGAGAAGCATGAACTCGAAGTGATGGAGGCTCAGGAGCAATCCAAAGTGCTGAAGTTGACGGAGTTCGTGACGGCCAACGACCTGGCGGTGATGATGAATGTGCCGGTGAACAAGATTATCGGTACTTGTATGAGCCTTGGCCTGTTTGTGTCGATCAACCAGCGTCTCGACGCCGAGACAATCAACCTGGTTGCCGAGGAGTTCGGTTTCCAGACGGAGTACGTCTCTGCGCACGTGGCGGATGAGATCAACGCCGATGAGGTGGTGAACGACGAGGATATAGAACCGCGCTGCCCGATCATCACGGTGATGGGTCACGTGGATCACGGTAAGACATCCTTGCTGGACCACATCCGTAACGCGAATGTGATTGCCGGTGAGGCCGGAGGTATCACCCAGCACATCGGTGCATATAACGTCAAACTGAAGAACGGTCAGCATATTACGTTCCTCGATACCCCGGGTCACGCGGCCTTCACGGCGATGCGTGCACGTGGTGCGAAAGTGACGGATATCGCGATCATCATCATTGCTGCGGACGATGCAGTCATGCCGCAGACGATCGAGGCAATCAACCATGCGCAAGCGGCAGGTGTACCGATGGTCTTCGCCATCAACAAAGTGGATAAGCCCGGTGCTAACCCTGATAAGATCCGCGAGCAGCTGAGTAACATGAATATCCTTGTGGAGGACTGGGGTGGTAAGTATCAGTGCCAGGAGATCTCTGCGAAGAAAGGAACGGGCGTTTACGAACTCTTGGAGAAAGTGTTGTTAGAGGCAGAGATGCTCGACCTCAAGGCGAACCCCAAACGTCGTGCGAAAGGTTCAGTCATCGAATCATCGCTGGACAAAGGCCGCGGTTATGTAGCTACGCTGCTGGTTCAGGATGGAACGCTGCATATGGGCGATATCATCCTCGCTGGAACGTCGCACGGCCGTATCAAAGCGATGTTCAACGAGCGCGGTCAGAAGATCACCGAGGTACGTCCTGGTGAGCCCTGCTCGATCCTCGGTCTGAACGGAGCGCCGCAGGCCGGCGACGAGTTCAACGTGCTGCCGACGGAGCAAGAGGCGCGCGAGATTGCAAACAAGCGTGAGCAGCTGCAACGCGAACAATCGATCCGCACGAAGAAACACGTGGGTCTCGAGGAGATCGGTCGTCGTCTGGCGATCGGCGATTTCAAGGAGTTGAATATCATCGTCAAGGCCGATGTGGACGGTTCGGTAGAGGCTATCAAGGACTCGCTCTTGAAACTCTCGACGGAGAATATCCAGGTGAACGTCATCCATGGTGCTGTGGGTGCCATCAGCGATAGCGATGTGATGCTGGCTGCGGCTTCGGATGCGATCATCGTCGGCTTTAACGTTCGTCCGACCGGTACTGCCCGAAAGATGGCCGAGACCGAGGAGGTGGATATCCGTATCTACTCCATCATCTACGACGCGATCAACGAGGTCAAGGCTGCTATGGAAGGTATGTTGGCTCCGGAGGTGAAGGAAGAGGTGACAGCGACCCTCGAGGTGCTGCAGACGTTCCACATCTCCAAAGTGGGTACGATCGCCGGATGTATTGTGCGTGAGGGTAAGATCAAACGCGGCAACAAGGTACGTGTCATACGTGACGGTATCGTAATCAAGACCGCAGAGTTGGCTTCTCTCAAACACGTCAAGGACGATATCAAAGAAGCCGGTGTGAACACCGAGTGCGGTCTGAGCCTCAAGGCATACGACGACCTCAAGGAAGGCGATATACTCGAGGCATTTGAGGAGATTGAAGTAGCGAAGACGTTGTAATGTGTGATGTTTAATGTGTAATGTGTAAAGGCATGAAAAAAATAGCATTATTAGTTCTGGCAGCAGTGGTGTTAACCGGTTGCTGGACGACCATCCGAACGGTGTCTGAACCGGTAGTCGTAGTCCGTGAGAAACCGGTTCCTCAACCGACCTACGTGACGACGGTGACGACTCCTTCGCCGAAAGTGACGACGGTGACGACCTTCACGGTAACGAACTACAACACGGATCTGTGTTTCTCGCTGGACCTCAATGCGGTAGCTGCGGCTTTTGCGGAGTCAAACTCCGTCAGAGAGTTTGAGCAGATCCTCAACTCCAGCCGGTATATGATCAATAACCTCGACCTTAATCGCGACGGATGGATTGATTACATCCGCGTTATTGAGACTTCCCGTGGGTACTACCACACCTTGTTGTTGCAGGCTTGTGTGGGCCCGAGCATGTTCCAGGACGTCGCTACAATAGTGGCAGAGCGCAGAGCCGATTTGCTGTACGTAGAGGTGATAGGCGATCCGTACTTGTACGGTTATAACTATATCGTTCGTCCGGTCTTCGTGAAGCGTCCGCCGATGTGGAACGTGTATGGACATGCGACGTACGCCGTTTGGTCTTCGCCGTACTACTACGGCTACTACCCGTCGTATTACACTCAGCCTAAACCGGTGGTTATCAACCATTACCAGGCATACGTGACGACGTACATGACGAACCATCACTACTGCCACCACTGCGATTACCCCTCCAAGCCTTTCTATAGCGGTTATACGGAGATGACGCAGTCGCATCGCAGGAACGACTACGGGGTACAGCATCCGGATGACTCGTTCGAGCGCCGCGTGACTCGTACGGCGGCTTCTTCCGGCGTGAGTGTTCGTAACGCGGCTCAGCTGCGTACCGAGGTAGAGAAGAGTAGTGCGCGTACGAGTGACAAACCAAGTACCTCGACGCGTACCAGCGGCACTACGACCGCCACGACTTCAAAGACCACGACGCAGGCAAAGACGAGTACTACGACTACTACGACTACTACGACTACCTCGACACGCACCAGCGGAACATCGGGCTCTTCCCGTACGAAGACTCCGACGACAGGTACAACAATCGATACGCGCGTGAATAAAAACGGTACGACCCGCACTACGGTGAAAACCACCGACAGTACAGGTCGTACAACGACTGTGAAACGCGAGAGTGGAAACTCAAGCCGCACAAGCAGTACTTCTACGCGAACAAGCGGTACAAGTACTCGTACGAGCGGCTCTTCGACGCGCACGAGCGGAACTAGATCCTCTCAAGATGCGCAGCCTTCATCCAACCCTCGTTCGAGCCAACGGACACGTTAACCCACTCGCCGAGGGTCTCACGAATCGTTACTTTTGTACCTTCGTGAATGGTGAAGAGGTCCGTTCCTGAACGATCAGGAGAAGACTTGACATTAACGACACCCTGTGTGATGATTGCCTCATTGCGCAGGGTGTTTCTTTGACGCAAGGAGCCTGCGTTGAGCCCGGCGATGAGGGAGAAGAGAAGCGCTATCCATGCTACGTGGAATGCTGTCTTACGCAGCCATAACTCGCGACCGAGGAGGAAGAGCAGGAGGGTAATCAGGGCGCAGATGAAGAGTCCGATAGAGGTGCTCCACCAAGTGCGCTCGCTAAGGCTGTTTCGCACCGTGCGAGCCCATGAGGAGAGGAAGAAATCCTGCTCGACGATATTATCCGTGATGCGGGATTGCGCAAAGGCCAGGTTGTACTGCGCGTCCTTGTAGTTAGGCTTGAGACGCAGCGCACGCTCGTAATTGAGGATCGCTTGCGCCAGCTCGCCTTGTTTGAAACGGGAGTTGCCGAGGTTGTAATAAAGCGTTGCGTCAGACTGCTCGTCCAAGAGCGTCTGATACATCGCCGCCGCCTCTTCGTAGCGGCCATCTGCGTACGCTGCGTTCGCTGCGTCAAAAGCGTCCTGGGCAAAAGTGAACGCGCTGAATAGCAAAAGGGTCGTGATGACGTAATAACGTAATGACGTAATGGTCAAATTGCCTATTTTCATAATTTCTGTTCCTCTAGTTTGTTAATGATGTTGGTGGTCGCCTCGTAGAGGTCATCCATGGCGTGGTCGGTGGTCGGTGCGTAGCGCGCGAACTCCGCCGTCGAGAGGACGTTCTTCACCTCTGTGATGATTGCTTCCGGCACGTCCTTCTGCGCGAGCAGAGACGCTATATTTTCCTTGTTGAGGTCGGCTGTCGGGATAGAGAGCCGGTCGGATAGGTAGGTCCACGCAGCGCGCTCGATCTCTTCGTAGAAATGATCCTTGTCGTTCGCTTTGAGCGCTGCGGCAGCAGCTTTGAGACGCTTCTTGGCTACCTTGTTGGCTTTCTTGTAACGTACCCGCGCCAGGTCGGCATTCTCCTTGATCTGCTTGCGCAGAACAACCAAGAGAATCAGGGCGAAGAACGCCGGTATGACGTAGAACAACCATATATGGTTGATGTCTGATACCTGATGTTTGATGTTTGATGACTTAGGCTTTTTCGTATCGATGTACCGGATGTCGGAACCGAGTTGTTTGATGTCTTCTTTCTGGGCATGATAAACGACCGCACCTTCTTCGCTGCCCGCGTTGGATGAAGCGCCGGCACCGCGTTTCACGAGGATGGTGTACTCAGGTGTCGAGAGGGTCTTGTAGGCTTTCTCGTCGATATCGAAATAGCTGAAGTGGACAGCTGGGATCGTGTATTCTCCTGCGCTACGTGGGATCGCAAGGTACTCGATGGACTTGGTGCCGCTGACGCCCGAAGTGGTGGTGTTGAAGTTATTGGTCACCTTCGGGTCGTACGGTTCGAAGCCTTCCGGCCAATCGATGGCAGGAGTCTTGAGCAGTTTCATGTTTCCTGCGCCGGAAATGTCCAACTTAATGGTCACGGCATCGTTGGTCTGTACTTCGGTCTGCGAGATTGAAGGCGTCAGCGTGAATTTTCCCACACCGCCGCTGAATCCTGCAGGTTTGCCGCTTGGCAGCGCTGCTACATGGATCGTCACGCCGGGAGCCGTGAGCATCTTTGTGACGTTGGTGTAAGAGCCGAAGAAATCATCGAAGATCGAGCGAACTTGAGACCTTGTCTGCACACGCAGAACGGCTTCAAAGTTCGCCGGGTCGATCTTAATGTCGCCAGAGTGTTGCGGGTAGAGGATGGTGCGATAGAGCACGGCGGTCTGGTAGTTGCGGCCGTTATAGTGCTCCAACTCCGTCTGTATCTCGCCTTGCTCCAACTCCTGTTTAAGGAAGCCCGTGAACTCCGGCAGCTTGGTGTTGTTGGTCAACTGCGCTACATCGACGTTCGCGAAGTAAAGCTTGTAGGTGATCATCAGCGCCTCTTGCTCGTGCACGCGGGTCTTGGACGCGATGGTGCGCACAAAGAGGTTCTCGGAGTTAACGGCTCCGGAGGAACTCGATTGCGCACTCTGGCTACGCTGACTCGCCTGACCGCCGGCGGCTGAAGGCTGATTGCTCTGCGCTTGTTCATCCTCCGGCAGGACTTGAATCCGTACGCCGTTGGACTGCACTTGCTCGCCATCCACTTTGACGGTCGCAGGACCGATAGTGAACGTACCGGCTTTTTGTGCCATGAGCATGTACGTGTACGTCTGCTCAAAGGACGAGGTGCGTTTGCCGTTGACGAACGAGGTACTGCTGCTGGTCGAGGTGTACGGACCTGAGAGGACATCGAAATCTGTGAACTCCGGTGCCCGCAGGTCGCGGCTCCGTTGGTTGACGGTGTAGGTCACCTGAAACGGCCGACCGACCACTACTTGTTTGGGCGCTTGCGCCTTGAAGACCACCTCATCCGCAAAAGCCGATAAGGTAATGAAAGCGAATACTATAGTTATTATTTTTCTCATACTTACCATTCTTTTTCTACGCGACGTTTGCGACCTTGCTGACGCTGCATCTTCTCCTGGGTATCTTGCTCGTCTTGCTCGAGGGCCTGCAGGATCTGCTCCGCGGTCTCTTTGTCCATCTGGTCGTCGTTTTGTTCTTGTTGCTGCTGTTGCTCTTGTTGTTCTTGCTGATCTTGTTGCTGATCCTGATTTTGTTGTTGTTCTTGTTGTTGCTGTTGCTGTTGTTGTTGGTCTTGTTTCTGGTCCTGGTTCTGCTGGTTTTGTTGCTGCTGTTGCTGCTGTTGTTGCAACATCTGCATCGACTTGACGAGGTTATATCGCGTGTCGTCGTCGGCTGGGTTGGCGCGCAGCGACTCCTGGTACGCGGCTACGGCTTTGTCGTATTGTTGCTGCGCAAAATGACAGTTACCGATGTTATGCATCGCCTTGGCGTAACGGGTCTTGTCGGTCTTTTTATCCAGCATTTTCGCAGCGGTCTCGAACTCAGCCTGCGCGTCTGCGTACTTGTCTTGTTTGAAGAGCGCGTCACCGAGGTTGTAATGTGCCTCGTAGCCGTTCTTGTTCTTCTCCAGACCGCGGCGGTAGTTGACTTCAGCCTCGGTGTAGTTCTGTTTGTTGTACTCGCGGTTGCCGCGGCGCACGTCTGAAGCCTCTTTCTGCGCAAAAGTGCTTAAGCTGACGAGCAGCAAAAGGGCCGTCACAGCGTGGCGCGAACCCTCTCCGAAAATATCCAGACGGGTAATCATCTTGTTCTTGCGGTTAAAGATGAAGAAATCAATCACAAGCAGCAGTAACGCGATGAGCGCGAAGGACTGGAACTGCTCGTTGTAGTCGGTATAAGTGGTGGTCTCGATCTCTTGGGTCGCCAGCTTGTCGAGCTCTTTCTGGATGGCTTTGGTAGCGGTGTTTGAGTTGTCGCAACGGACGTATATACCTCCACCGGCTTGCGCTATCTCGCGGCACATGTCTTCGTTAAGACGGCTCACGACGACGTTCCCCTGACGGTCCTTCATGAAGTTGTTCGTACCCGCTACAGGAATCGGGCTGCCTTCGGGCTTACCGATACCGACTACCAGCACTTGGATCCCTTCCTCTTTGGCGCGTTTGGCTACTGCTACGGCGTCGTCTTCGTGGTTCTCACCATCGGTGATGAGGATGATCGCACGGCTGGCGTCGCTCTGCTCGCCAAAACAGCGGATGGATGTACTCAACGCCGCACCGATAGCGGTACCCTGCGTCTTGATGAGCTCGGGTTTGATGGTATTGAGGAACATCTTCGCTGAGACGTAGTCGCAGGTGATCGGCAGTTGTACGAACGCATCTCCGGCAAAGACGACGAGTCCCACTTTGTCGTTCACCATATTGTCCATTAACTTGGATAACATCTGTTTGGCGCGGTCGAGACGGTTCGGCGCGACATCTTCTGCCATCATCGAGTTGGAGATATCCAGCGCCACGATGGCTTCGATACCTTGCCGCTTCTCCGTGCGTTCGGATTGCCCGAACTGCGGCCGTGCGGCAGCGATGATGAGCAGCGTTAGAGCCACCATCAGAATCGTGAACTTCACATTCGGACGCACGCGGCTGGCGTTCGGCATGAGTTGTGCCACCAGCTCCTTATCTCCGAACTCCTCTAACTGGCGGCGTTTGAGGCGCGTGTACCATACGTAGGCCAAGGAAAAGACCGGTACGCTGACCAGCAGCCATAAAACATCTATATTTGCAAAACGAAACATACTAATTCGTAATTATTAATTCGTAATTGTGCGTAGCACGAAGTATCTCAAAATGACCTCTAACAGGAGGCAGAACAACGCGGCGAAGAGGAACGGTGCGAAGTTCTCTGTGTGTTTACTGTACTCGCGAACACGCAGTTTGGTCTTCTCCAACTGGTCGATCTGCTCGTAGATGCGCTTGAGACTGGTGTTGTCGGTGGCGCGGAAATACTGACCTCCTGTGGTCTCTGCGATGCCGCGCAGCGTCCCTTCGTCAAACTCTGAGTCCATCGTCATGTACTGCATGCCCATCGGTGTCTTCACCGGCACACGGGTCTGCCCGTAACTACCTACACCGACCGTATAAACGCGTATTCCGTAGGTCTTGGCGATCTGTGCTGCTGTCTGCGGGTCAATGTCACCGCGGTTGTTCGAACCGTCGGTTAGCAAAATCACCACTTTCGATTTCGTCTCGCTGTCTTTCATTCGGTTCACGGCGTTCGCGAGACCCAGACCGATGGCGGTTCCGTCCTCAATCATACCGTATTCGACGGATTTGAAGAGATTGACAAGCACGGCGTGATCCGTCGTCAGAGGGCATTGCGTGAAACTCTCGCCGGCAAAAACCACCAGACCGATCTGGTCGTTAGGTCTTGCGATCACGAAGTCCGAAGCCACTTGTTTGGCAGCCTCCAGACGGTTCGGGCGAAGGTCCTCTGCTAACATCGTACCGGATATATCCAAGGCCATCATGATGTCGATTCCTTCCGTCGATTCCGACGACCAGCGGTTGGTCAACTGCGGGCGCGCGAGCGCGAGTGATAATAAGGTGATAGCCGCTACACGAAGACCGAACGGCACGTGCAGCAACCAGATCCGCCAACTCTTCGGCTGCGCCGCCAGACTCGTCGTGTCCGAGATCTGGATGCTGGCATCGGACTTGCGAAGCTCGTACAGATACCACACGATCACGGGGATCAGCAGCAGTAATAAAAATAAATATCCCGGATTAGCAAATGTCATAATTATTTACCATTTTGTCATTTACCATTTGTTCATTTACGCTTGAGGTGTCTCTTCCTCCCCTCCTTTTAGGGAGGGGTCGGGGGTAGGCCTCGTCTCATTGACGAACTCATACGCCGTGCTTAGTGCCTGCTCGTTCTCGTCCGGCGTCGTGTGCCATTTGGCAAACTTCACGAGGTCGGCGAGTTGGAGCATCTTGCTGAGTTTGGCAAAGAGCTCTTTGTCGATGAGCGGTTTCATCGCGCGCAGCGTCTCATCGGAGGTCTTCTCCGTACTCTGGACGTCAAAACGGCGACCAATATACTCACGCACGACATCCGTCAACTCGGTCTGGTACTCCTTGACCTTACCGTCTTTCCAGATCTTCTGCGCCTTGATCTCGTCGAGTTTCTCGAGGGCTACTTCATCCGCCGGACGCAGCAGCTCCGGCTCGATGACCTCTTCCTCTTTGAGGAAATGCTTGCGGTACCATAGTACGCCGTAGTATGCGCCTACAAAAAGACCGATAACCGCCAAAGCGAGCAGGATCCAACGGATGATGCCCCACCAGTATATCGGCGCTTTCTCGATGTCCTTTATATCTGTGATGGCGAGTGAACTGTCCACCTCAAAAGGCTGGATGACGTTCAGCGCCATAGGCTCGGTCCAGAAGGTGTCTCCACCGCTCACCACCGCTATCGGAGCCACAGCAAAGAGGCTGTCTTTGAACGACGTCAGCGTCAGCTCCTGGCTCAATTGCAAGCGTCCGTCGGGTAGGGTAGTGGTGTCCACCGCTGAGCGGTTTACGATCTCAATACCGTCCTGCAGCGTCTCGCCGAAAACGGGCATCTCGACCCGCTCGTTCGCCTCCTGCGTCACACTCAGGTGCATCGCCGTCTGGTCGCCGATCATCAGCATCGTCGAGTCGATACTCGCAGAAACAACTATACTTAATATGATTAGTCGAAACATTTTTGGTCTTTATTCTTTTAGCAGGTTTACCTGCGGTCTTTATTCTTTTAGCGTAGCGGTCTAATGCGCAAACAAGCGCATTAAAGCCTTCACGTAGTCCTCGTCCGTCCGCATGGATACGTGGTTCATGCCGGTTTTCGTATAAAGGGTCTCGAGCGCTTCCTGCTGCTTGCGCCATGCCTCGGCATAGGCGTTGCGCACGCTTGCAAGCGATGTATCTGCCCATACGCGGGCACCCGTCTCCGGGTCTTTCACTTTCAGCAGTCCCACGTTTGGCATCTCCGCGTCCCGTCGGTCGTAGATCTGTATCGCCGAGAGGTCGTGTTTACGACTTGCGATGACGATAGGTTCTACTTGGCTTTGAGTGGAGCGGTCTTTCGACTTTCGACTTTCGACTAATTTCGGGTCCATCAGATCCGAAATCAGGAACGCCGTGCACCGTCTCTTCTGCGCGTTCGTCAGAAACTCCAGCGCCGCGTTGATATCTGTCCCGTGGTGTTCGGGTTCGAAGCTCAACAACTCGCGGATGATATGCAGCACGTGGCTCTTACCCTTCTTTGGCGGAATAAATTTCTCCACCTGGTCGGAGAAGAAGATCACACCCACTTTATCGTTGTTCTCTATGGTGGAGAATGCGAGTGTCGCGGCTACTTCGGCCATCGTGTCGCGTTTCATCTGGCTTTGGGTTCCAAAGTTCCGACTGCCGCTGACATCGACGAGCAACATTACCGTCAACTCGCGCTCCTCTTCATAGACCTTGATGTACGGTCGGTTCATTCGCGCTGTCACATTCCAGTCGATCGACCTCACATCATCGCCCGGCTGGTACTCGCGCACCTCGCTAAACGCCATACCACGACCCTTGAACTGGCTGTGGTACTCGCCTGCGAAGATATTCCGACTCAGCCCGTGGGTCTTGATCTCTATCTTCCGAACTCGTTGTAATAACTCTTCTGAAGTCATTATTATTGTTTCTTATTTTCTTATTTTTAGTGAGGAATGTACTCTGAGTTTTTTCTCTATTTATAGCGTAGCATGATATTCTCCAGGAGGCGTCTCGAGCGGTTGGGGTCCGCGAGAGTCGTCGAGCATGGGGCGAGTTACTCCGGAGAATATGCATGCAAGCGTCTGCTGGTACCCCGAAGAGTAGCATTCCGAACGATCAAGGTACTTGTACGGCGTTCAGCACCTCCGTAATGATATCTTCCGTCGTCATATTATTGGCCTCTGCCTCGTACGTCAGCCCGATACGGTGACGCAGTACGTCGTAGCAAACGGCACGTACGTCTTCCGGCGTCACGTACCCTCTCCTATGAATAAACGCGTACGCGCGAGCGGCCTTCGCGAGGTTGATACTTGCACGAGGACTGCCGCCAAACGCAATCATCTGCTTCAGGTCCTTCAGCTCGTAGTTCTCCGGCTCACGGGTCGCAAACACGATATCCACGATGTATTTCTCAATCTTCTCGTCCAGATAAACCTCCTCCACGATCTTACGCGCTTTGATGATATCGGCGGTCGAGAGTATCGGCAGAACCTGCTTCTTCTCGCTCGCGATGTTCTGACGGATGATGGCCTGCTCCTCCTCTTTCTTCGGATAACCGATGACGACCTTCAGCATGAAACGGTCGGTCTGCGCCTCCGGCAGAGGATACGTACCTTCCTGCTCAATCGGGTTCTGCGTCGCCAATACCAGGAACGGATCGTCCAGCTTGAAGGTCTGCTCGCCGATGGTCACTTGTCTCTCCTGCATCGCCTCGAGTAACGCACTCTGCACTTTCGCAGGAGCACGGTTGATCTCATCGGCCAACACAAAATTAGCGAAGATCGGACCTTTCTTGATCTTGAACTCTTCGCTCTTTTGGCTGTAGATCTGTGTACCGAGTACATCGGCAGGCAACAGATCCGGCGTAAACTGAATACGACTGAAATCTGCCTTGATGAGGTCGCTTAAGGTCTTGATAGCGAGGGTTTTTGCCAAACCCGGCACGCCTTCCAACAATATGTGCCCGTCGCTCAACAGACCAATAAGCAAACTCTCCACGAGGTGTTTCTGTCCCACAATCACTTGATTCATGCCTAACGTCAAGGCATCTACAAACGAACTCTCGCGCTCCACGCGCTCTTGCAGTTCACGAATATCAACTTGCATAATCTTTATAGTGTTTTTTATTAATTATCCTTTATAGTGTTTTTATTAATTATCTTAGATAATTTACCTACTACAAATTCCGTGCCAAACTCATCTTTCTTGTCTTTTCCGCCGGATGTCATCCGGCATGTCTGTGTCCATTGTGCGGGATACTATCCCGCCTTTGGATTATTCGTATTGTCCCGACTGTCAGTCGGTATATATAGCGTCTATGCCTTGCGCATTAATGCGCAATCCCCTTAGATTGCGTCTTCGACGCGGAGCATAGCTCCGCATTTTTGTCTTTACCTCCGGTGGTGCACCTAAATATGCCTATTTCGGCCTAAATTAGCCTATTTCGCAAAAAAATCCTCAAAAATTTGCGTATATCAAAAAATAGTTGTACCTTTGCACCCGCAGAGGTTTCAACAACCTCGCGTCACTCCCTGACGTTAAACAGGAGGATATAACATATTGAAATAAAGCGTTTACACGCTTGTTCTCTGACTAGTCGGAAATGTAGGAAGTTTCACAATTAGTTATTCAGAAAAACAAGTAAGTAGATGCTCACGAGTGTAAGACTCGCCCACACTATAGGTGTATCCTGTAGTGTGTTGGCGGATATATACACGGCGCGAGTTTCTGTTTGTATATCTGATAACTAAGGCATTTCCTACAGCCTCGACTAGCGGATAACAACAGTTATTCGCGTTTTTTGTGTACGTGTAACCATGATACCTAAAATTATTCATTATTGTTGGTTTGGAGGAAAAAACATTCCGAAACATTTGCAAAAGTACATGCAAACATGGAGAAAATTCATGCCTAATTGGGAACTCCGCGAATGGAATGAGCAGAATTACCCGATAAAATTAGCTCCTTTGTATGTGCAACAAGCTTATGAAGCCCAAAAATACGCCTTCGTGAGTGATTATGTTCGTTTGGTTGCATTGGAACAATTTGGAGGTATCTATCTCGATACAGATGTCGAAGTGCTTAAGTCATTCGAGCCATTACTGCTCAATACTGCTTTTATGGGTTTGGAAGAGTCGTTGGCCCACTTACCGGGTACTTGTGTCATGGGAAGCGAACCACATTCAGTTTGGGCTAAAGAAATGCTTAAAACGTACGACGATGCTGTTTTTGTATTTCCGGATGGCTCGTACGATTTAACAACGAATGTGCAAAGAATGGGGATAGCCCTGTGTGAAAAGGGATTTATACAATGTCGTAAAGAACAATATATAAAGGAATTGGGATTGCGTATCTATACCCATGATTATTTTTCGCCAATTACTTCCACGCGTGTCATGCGTCGCACCCCCAATACCTATTCTATACACCACCTGGAGTCAAGTTGGCATGATAAAAAGAGTACAGGTTGGTATAAAAATACAATTTACTATGAGGTGGTAAATTTCCTAATACAAATAAAACGCAAACTGAAAGGAATAAACTAATGACACAAAGATCTTTTATTGTTATTATTGGTGAATATACACCAGAACTAACACATGTTCAGGATATTATTGAAGCATCAAATGATGCAGAAATTAACTTTTTTTCTTTGCCAACCACAGGCGAAAAAGACACTGTAGAACGAATCAACGAAAGGCTCTTTGTTCATCATTATGCACCATTGAATGATGTTGAAATGCAAGCAAAGCAATACATAAGAGATATTATTGCTCTTGGAGCGAAAAATCACTATTTCTGTAAATCCAAAAGCAAGCACTACAATAACTTATTGGATTATATTATGAGGGGTGTGAAGATGTATGGTATAACATACAATGAATTATAGGCTTTCTTCTTTTTTCCGGCATCAGATGCCGGTAGGTTGTTTACCTGCGGTGCTGTCCCGTTTTTTTACTTTGTCTTTTTCGCCGGATATTATCCGGCTTTTCTCCGTGCATTTCTCGCGCATCATTGTGCGAGCCTCGTACACCATTACTCGCCTCTACGTACGCCCTCTGGTCTAACTCTCGGCGCTATTCCGCCGAGTTCTCGTTCCGCATGGCTTCAAGGGGTCCGCAAGGCCCTCCCTCCTTATGGCGGGTGGTGCTTTTCTTTCCTCAAAAATCCCTACAAAAAGTATATTATATACGTAGTATATAATATAGTATTAAAAGCCTAAAAAATCCGCCGTTTTTTCTTGCAAATCTCAAAAAAAAGCTGTATCTTTGCACAAAATTAGTGCGTGATTAGTGCGAGATAAGTGCGTCATAAGTACGCGGTAAGTATGAGATAACAGTGGTCGAGACCTACAAATTCAAGCCCCATGCACTACCCCGGCAGCAAATAACCACAAAATACCAACTCTCTATATGGCAAAAATCAAACACACCTCACACATCGAAGAAATTCTCGGTGCCCACGAAAAAGGCGGCATGACAGAGCGCCGCAAACATTTCCATGACTACGACGGTAATGTCACTAAAGTCGGCCGTCTGGAGGCCTATACCCCTAAGCCCCGCAACTATAATGCGAACCCCATCCTTGCCGGCGAGCGGGCAAACATGAACGCTTTCGGAAATGCTTCCCACCTCGCGCAGGAGTTCATTGACGCCCTCAAGAACAAAACACCCCTTCCGCCGGAGAAACAAGCCCTTCTCGACTCCTACAAAACCCGCTTCTACAAGCAGCTCAAGGGCAAACCGGATCCCATCGCACCCAAGGACAAAGACGGTCATTTTACCATCTACGCCCGCATCGATAATTTCATCCGCGCAATCATCCGTAAGGAGTTATCTGGAAAATAGCATTTTGACGCAAAAACACGTAATTTTGTGATTTTTTTACGTTTTTTTTGCATAATTCAACTTTCTACCTCTGGTCGCTCGGCGTACGCGATTGGCGTATCTTCGGTATTGACCCCATGGGACGAGCAGCCTCTAACCCCGAACTCCTATTAACCGACGAACAGTTCCGTTTCCTCATGCATTTTATTGTCTCCGAGCGCGAAGCGGGGCGTCATGTTTCCTATTCCTGCGAAGGCTATCTGGGCACTTACGAAGGCCGCGTCCGTGACCACTTATACCAGTGTGCCGCAGGTATTTCCGTCGCTTCCATCCTCATCGACGGTTCGATCTCTGCCTGCACCTCCATCCGCGGCAAATACTACCAGGGAAATATCTACAAGGACTCTTTCTGGGACATCTGGGAAAACGGCTTCAAACCTTACCGTGACCGCTCGTGGATGAAGCAATCCGAGCCTTGCAAAGACTGCAAAGCCTGGACCTTCTGCGAAGGAAACGGCATGCACCTCCGCCGGGAAGACGGATCCCTCATGCTTTGCCATCTTCATCGGCTTGGACAATAGCGGATTTTTCGTCTTTTCTTAGAAATTGCAATATATTCCCCGAAAAAGCAACACTCTTTTAGAGTGAGGCTTAATAATCGTATATCTTTTCCCAATAATCGGTATTGCGTACTTGACAAAATAGCAGTAATTTTGCACCCGATAAAAAATGGGCTTTTTTGTGCCTTAAAAATCGGGAAATTTTAATAAAAATATTAATATGAGTAAATTTTTTCAGGGTGTAACGGTTTGGGTAGCTGCTGTCTTGGTTGCTACGACCGTGCACGCGCAACAGTTGACCAACGCGAATTTCGAAGACTGGTCCGGAGCTTCCTTTGACGGAAATATCCAGCCGAAAGGATGGAACGCTTCGAACGTGACGCAGTTTGGCTTTAAGTTCAACTTCGCCCACCGCGAGACAGGTCACAACGGCGGATACTCTATGATGGTACAAGACCAGGAGGTCGGAGCTGCAGGTATCACGGAGACCTCTCCGGGTTATTTCTCCTTGGGCCAGCCTTGGGTGTATATCTCCTCTCTGACGGCGGTCAGCCAGGCTTCTGCCGGTACGTACGGAGGTATCAACTGGACCCACCGTCCGGACTCCATGTCGGTATGGATCAAACGTACCGGTTCGAATACTTCGAAGGAGGATTTCTATCTCCTCTATTATTCCTGGACGGGCAATGTGTCGAATAACAGGTTCAAAGGCAAGAATGGAAGTTGTACGACCACCGACTCATATACCAACGAGGAGTCGGATATCCGTCAGGCGATGGATGGCAACGAGTGCGGTACGCCGCAGGGTGCTACGCAGATCTCCGAGGGTATGTGGCGCGAGCGCGCGACCTACAATAATTGGATAAACATCCGCGTGCCGATATACTACATGAACAACTCTGCGCCGCAGAAGATGAATATCATTTTCTCCGCTTCCAACTATCCTAACTTCCGTGCCAATAACGGCTTATATACAGGCAACTCCCTCTATGTAGATGACGTCGAGTTGATCTACTCGTCGAAGATTCAGAAACTCTATATCAACGACAAGGAGTGGAAGGGTTTTGATCCGAACAACACCGGCGTGCAGGAGTACGCTCTGGGCGAGACCGCTACGGCTATCCCTTCTATCGAGGCACGCCGCGGCGCAGGTTCGTTGACCAACGCCAGAGGTACCACCAAGAGTTTCGTAGGCCGCGTGCTCTCGGGGAGCGAGATCACGATCACGAACGGTAACCTCACCGACCAGCCTACCTTAATCACGGTGCGCTCCGAGGACGGTAGTTCGACAACGACCTATAAGATTCAGTTCAAGAAAGCGAAGAGTAGCAATACAAAGCTGGCCGGCATCGCCTATGTTTTAGGCTCCGACACAATCTCCGTGCCGGGATTCAGTCCTACCAAGTATGCGTATAATATCACCCTGCCGTTCGGTACCACCACGGTTCCGCAGGTCGTTGCCGACAAACAGGAGGAAGCCCAGAATATCACTTATACGCAGCCTACCTCTACCGGCGGCACCGCTACAATCCGCGTGACGGCGGCTAACGGCACGGACAGGCAGGACTACAGCCTGAGTTTCAGCGTAGGAGCGCTGGCGGACAACACGCTCAAAGATATCAAGGTGAACGGCAGCTCTATCCCGGGCTTCACGCCTTCGCAGAACGTCTATAAGGTCTCTCTGCCGGTTGGCACGCCGTCGCTTACCATAGAGCCTGTCTCTAAACCCGAGTACGGCAACCTGCAGACCGTAGTGATCACGCCGAACCCGCTGCCTGCAGGCGAAGCCATCCACGGATCCGCCGTGCAGCTGGCGGTAACGACGCCGGGTAACCCGATTGTAAACACCTATAAGCTGAACCTCAAGCTCGAGCAGTCGTCCTACTCGTATCTAAAGGCGCTGCAGGTAGGGGAGTATATCACGAGCTTTGAGCCGGATAACTTTATCTACTACATCAACCTGCCGATGGGTACGACCGCTCTCCCGGCTATCACCTATAGCAAGGGCGACGAGTACCAGACGGTAGCCGTATCGGAGTTAGGGGAAGGCGTAGTAGATGGTACGGTGCGCGTGACGGTGACTGCCGGTAACGGAGACGTGAGCGTGTATAAACTCGTCTTTAATACCGAGAAATCCGAGAACTCGACCTTGGCAGGAATCAAGATTGACGGCGTGCTCATTCCGGATTTCAGTCCGGAGAAGACCTCCTATACGGACACGCTGCCTGTCGGAACGACCACGGTGCCGGTGATAGAAGCCGTGCCGGCGGATGAGTTCCAGCAGATAGCAATCACCATGCCGACCAGCGTGAACGGCAAAGCACGTATCACCGTGACTGCCGGCAACGGCAATACCACCGTCTATCAGATTGCTTTCTATGTGAATGCTTATACGGATAACACGCTTGCCGACCTGAGCGTAGAGGGCTACAGCCTGCAAAACAGCGAAGGCGTAGCGGTCAGCTACGATCCCGCGGTAACGGAATACTGGGTGCGTCTGCCGCAAGGCACGTCGGCTCTGCCGGCGGTTACCTATACGCCGCAAGCCGCCGAGCCGCTGCAGTATGTCGTGCCACGTCCTGTGACCTCTGGCTTGAACGGAGACTATAAGATCACCGTTCGTCCGCAGAACGGCGCCAGCAACACGTATATCATCCATTTCTCGGTAGCGACCTCGAGTGTAGCGGATCTGGCGATGATCTATCTGGACAAGCAGCCCTTGGAGGGTTTCCATAAAGACACGCTGCATTATATCGACTCGCTGCCGATAGGCGTCAGCAAGATTCCGACCGTCACCTATGACAAGATGGAACCCGCGCAGCGCGTACTGAGCGTACTGGAGGGTAAGACCCAGATCATCACTGTGACCGCGCAAGACGGCAAGACGAAGAAGGTATATTCTATCCACTTTGTGATCCAGACCTCCGCCAACGCTTATCTGCAGATGATCTATCTGAACGGCACTCCTTTGCCGGGCTTCGTGAGTCAGAAGACCGACGGGTACGTCTATCAGCTGGAAGGCGAGAGATGTCCGCAGATCACGGTGGACAAAGAGGAAGGACAACAAGTGACCATCACCGCTCCGTACGGAGAAGGTACGGCGCAGATCAAAGTAGCAGTCAACGGCGTAGTGGGAAATACCTATGAGATTCAGTTTGTCAAGGTGGCGCCTCAAACGACCCGTTTGGATAGCATCCTGATTAACGGCGAACTGATAGCTGGCTATCGTCCCGATTCGATGTATTATGAGGCAAGCTATCAGACGCGCCGGCCGGAGATCACGGTAGTCAAGCAACACCCGTCCCAGCAGGTGAATATTGCATGGAAAGAAGAGGTCGCTTGGATACACGTACAAGATACATTAGGTAACAAGGCTTCCTATAGTATATCCTTTACCCGCGAGTTCTCAAGTGATTGCGCCCTGTCCGCTATTTATGCCGATGGAGTACTCATTGATAATTTCAATCCGGCTACGCTGATCTACAACGATTCCTTGGCGCCCGGCTCGCAGTACCCGGAGATCACCTACGCGCTGAAGGACGAGCAGACGCAGAGTGCTGT
Source organism: Bacteroidales bacterium UBA2712 (assembly GCA_002354055.1). Classification (GTDB taxonomy): domain Bacteria; phylum Bacteroidota; class Bacteroidia; order Bacteroidales; family Paludibacteraceae; genus Colicola. The sequence continues at coordinate 80,857 of DEKW01000020.1, read as the reverse complement.
GTTCGGAAAAATCGGAGACGGACAATGGAAGATCACCGTCTTCGCAGAGAACGGTGCCTCAGCCGACTATTTCGTGACCTACACGATTGAGAAATACAGTAATGCTACGCTCAAAGGCTTGACCGTCAATGGTAAGACCCTCACACCGGCGTTTGAGCCGAATACCTTTGCGTACGCAGTAACCATTGATGAAGGTGACACACTGCCTCAGGTAGTACCGGAGGCGCGCGAAGGACAAACGGTTGTCTTCTTCAACCTCAACGACTCTACCCAACAAGTCATCGTGTACGCCGAGAGTGGTGCGAACCATACCTACACGATTGCTTACGACCGCGTACCGAGTAATAATGCGCTGCTCGCAGACATCCTCATCGACGGCGTGAGCCTCGAGGGTTTTGGCCCGACAATCACCCACTACGTGGACTCGCTCGACAAGAAAGATGAGGAAGGTCATTTGACAAAAGTGGTACCGAACGTCTTCCCGATAGGAGGAAACGCTAAACAAACAATCACGACTTATTTCAGCCGCATCGATGGTGAAACGAAGATTCATGTCGAGGCGCAAGATGGTACCACAAATGATTATTTCATCGCTTTCCCCGTTCGTAAATCGGCGAACTCGTTCTTAGGCGACCTCATGCTTGATTCTGAGGATGCGGAGATCAAGTTCAAACCTGCTACCACGGAGTATGAGGTAGAGCTGCCGTACGAAGCGGCCGCATGCCCGAAACTCATTCTCGAAAAAGCCGACCCCGAGCAACGTATAGACATCATCTCCCGTCCGATAGGCGACACCACCCAAGTGATCGTAACCGCGGAGAACGGTGATACGCGTACCTATAGTATTCTCTTCAAACGCGAAGTTCTGAATACTAGAAACCTCCTCTCCATGATTCGTATCAAGGAGTTGGATCAGGAGTTGAGTCTGAAGAACAAAGACCAGCGTGATTTCAATGTGGAAATGCCGTTTGGTTCCCGTTCGCTCACCATCGAATATGAGAAATCGTACGAAGAACAGACTGTCTTCATCCAGCCGGGTGGAGTAAAAGCTCCGACCATCATCACCGTCAAGGCCAATAACGACACGGTAGCGGATGAGGTATATCGCATTATACCGAGCGTACCGACCGCCGATCCGGCCGTGCTGACGGATATCAAGATCAACGGAACGACGATCACGGGCTTTGAACGAGAACATTTCTCCTATATCGTGAAAGTGACGGACAAACCGATTCTCCGCTACACACTCAACAAAGGCGCTGAGATTAATATTCTGGAGCAGACCTCCAAACACTGGAAAGCGGAAGTGACCTACGGCGAGCGCACCAATACCTACGACGTTTGGTATTACTACCAGAACGACGTCGTGCCGAATATGGATTTTGCACAATGGTCTAACGCCAGCACCACGACATCCGCAAAGAAACCGACGGGATGGCACGTTCTGGCAGATTTTGCACCGTCATATACGTTTGCATTTACTTTCACCCCCGGTGAAGAAGTTAAGCAAGACGGATCCAATAGTGTGGCATATCTGCATACGCAATATAATAGTGCTCCTCTTGCAGGCTACGTACCGGGTTATATGACGCTTGGAAATATTGAGTATCATTACCAGCGATGGGGTAGTAGTGCCTTCTCTATCAGCGGAGGTATGACTTTCCGTAACACGCCGGATGAGATGTCGTACCGTATCAAGGTGGATCAGGTGAACAATCATGCCCGCGTCCTCTACACCCTCAACGGTAGCGGCGGCGAAGAGACCTTGTTGCGCGAGGAAGCCAAGACGAGCGGTTATGTAACCCGTACGATGAATCTGACGCCGGCTAACGCCGTAGCAGAAGAGCCGACGCAACTGAATATCACCTTTAACTCCTTTGATTCCGAGTCCGGTAAGAACGGAACCGTCGGAGGGGAAGCCAAGATGTACGTCGATTGGCTGACGCTAAGTTTCAACCACACGCTTACCTCAATGAAAGTTAACGGTTTGGCTACTTCCAAATCCGGCAATGCGTTCGAGGTAACGCTCGATAACTCAGAGTATATCGAGAAACCGATCCTCTCCTTCACCGGTGAGGTGCGTGACCAAGCACAAGATGTAGTTTGGAAAGACACTACTTTCGATGCGGACTTCGAGACCCGCACCGCAGACATCCGTAACTGGGCTGAGAACGGCGCTGACTACAGCGATTACACTCTGACCGTCAAGCGTCCGCTGGATACCCGCAATCAGCTGGCAAGTCTTTACAAAGATAGCCTCCCGATCACGGGATTTGATCCGGCTGTCACGTCGTACACCATTCATGTACCGGCGGCTCGTCGTCACTTGCATGACTTGATTCCGGTGCCGGCATCGTCGCTCCAGACAGTTACTTCTGTTTATAACGAGGCTGACTCTACGATGACGATCACCGTCACCCCGGAGAAGGGAGAGCCTACGGTCTATACCGTTAAGTTCATTACGGACCGCAGCAACGATACGACGCTTGCCGACATCGTTGCAGATGGCGTGACCTTCAATCCGGAGACCCGTAAATACACCCTTCCGGTAGCGCAACTCCCGCTGATCACCTTCGTCAAGAAATCCGATCTGCAAACGGTATCGCTCATCAACGGCGTGATCACGGTGACGGCGGAGGACGGTGCAGTAGGCACTTATACCATTCAAGCGCTGCCGCCGGTGGTGCCGAGTACGGGTGTTCTCAGTTCTTTCTATCACGGAGATAATATCCAGTACGACGGCATCGGAGGCACCGACCTGGAGAAAGAGGCCGACAAACCCGATACTTACGTAGCCTTCACTCGTGAAGTGGCTTCGGATTCGGTGGTCTTCCTGCAAGACCCCGCAAAGATGCAATGGGCAGCAACGGGTTCTGAGGGCAGTACTACCTACACTTGGACGTATCCTACCTCCCTGTCGAGTGATACAACCTTGGCGAAAATCAAACTTGATGGTCTCGACTACGAGGAATTCAATATAGCCGAAGATGAGTATGAGATTCTCTCGGATACTACTTTGTTTGTGGAACCGATAGGTCAAGAAGGTCAGACACTCGTCACTACCTTTGCGGAGGAGAATGGCGTTGTTACCTATACGACCGTGGTGACAGCTGCTAATGGGGTTGCAAAACGAACCTATAAAATCAAAGTGGCCCGCCCGAAGAGCAGTAGTCCTTATCTGGCAGGATTGATGTTGGATACTACGATGGTGGCGGACTTTGATTCCCTGCAGTTCAACTATACGGTAACCCTGCCGGTGGAGGCAGTCAAACGCGAGAACCCCAAGATGCCGTCGATCACCTATATAGCAGGTCATGAGGGACAGACAATTGAGGTAGACCCCGGCCAGTTGAACGGCAACCCGACTGTCTTTACAGTACATAGCGAAGAAGATGCATCGATCTTCCAGATCTACACCCTGACCGTAAACGCGGAGAAGAGTCATTGCTCCGACCTGACGAGTATCTCCGTCAACGGCGAGGCACTGGATTATTTCGAACCGGGAAGGCACTTCTACTCCGTCTCGCTGAAATCCGACCAGTACGAGGTAGATTACACCTCCGACGACCGATTCCAGGAGGTGACGAGACGGTTGGATACGATCCATAAGACGATTCAAGGAACGGATACAATGATCAATCAGATTCGTTATACGCTCCACGTAGAGGCGGAGAACGGCGGCGCCGATACCTCCAACTACGAGGTGATGATTTACTTCGAGAACCAGTCGAACGATGCGCAGTTAGCGAATATCACCCTGGACGGCGGCAGCTTTGAGAACTTCGAGCGCGCGCTGAACGCAGACCTCACCTTCGATCCGGGTAACAATAACTACGTCATCAATATCCCTTACGATCGCGAGACCCTGCCGGAGGTAAGCGCACAACTCAAGATGGACGGACAGCAAGTGGAGATCTACCATCGTCAAGACTCCGTCATCCTGGATGTCACGGCGATAGATGGTAAGACCCATAACCTGTACAACCTCCATTTCCAGAGACCGCTCTCAAAGAATGCAGAGTTGAGTATGATTTATATCAACGGCGACTCGCTCTTGAACTTTGATCCGAGCACGTATTTCTACCACGTGAATCTGGCGGTAGGCGTTCATACCCTGCCGGAGGTAGATGGACAGAAAGCAGAGGTAGGTCAGACGATCTTATCGACCATCGTTGATACCGAGAAACGTCAGGCTACTATCAAGGTACTGGCACAGGATCAGACTTACACTGCCACTTACGTCGTTGCCTTCCAATTCACACAATCGGATGTAGATACCCTGGCGATGATCTATCAAGACGGTGACGCGCTGAAGAACTACCGCGCGGATTCGATCTACTACGCAGTCTCGTTGCCGGTCGGCACAACCGCCTTCCCGGATCTCTCTTGGGAGCCCGGCGACGAATGGCAGACGATCACAATGAGCCAGCTGGACAGCACCGCCAACTCGCTCATCCGTCAGATCAACGTGACCTCTGAGAGCATGCATACGCGTACTTACACGGTTTCCTACACGATAGAGAAATCCGATGTCGATACGCTCCAGATGATCTTCGTGCAGCAACGCAGGATCGAGAACTTTGAGGGTAAGAACAACGAGTACACCTTCGAGCTGACGGCTTCTGAGGCTACCGAGCTGAACGGCAAGATGCCGGTGGTAGAGTATATCACGGGCGACGATTATCAGACTGTCTTCGTTTCGCAGCAAACGGAGGAGACCCTGACGGGCAAGACGCTCGGTTATAAATCGCTCGTCACCGTGACGGCCGCTTCCGGTGCTACACGTACCTACACGATTCATTACCCGGTACAGAAATCCGATGAGGCTACGCTGAACATGATTAACGTCGGTGGCAAACCGCTCTCGAACTTCGTCTCCGAGCAGTACAGCTACAAGCAGGAGATCGACGTGAACGCGGCGGTACCGGTAGTGACGGTGATCAAGAAAGAGGAGATCCAGGTAGTGGAGATCAGTATCAACGAAGACACCGTCTCGGTTCTCGTAACGGCGGAGGATGGCATCACCACCGCTTCCTATAGCCTGATCTTCGAGCGCGTCATGTCTTCTATCACGACGCTCCAACGTATCATCCTCATTAACCAAGCGGGAGATACACTGCCTTCTTATCAGTTCCCCTTCATCCCAGAAGAACGGAAATATACGGTGAACGTACCATACGAAGCAGGCAAGACGCTGACGGAGCAGCTGCCGAATATCGAAACGGTTCTCTATGACCCGTTACAAGTTACTGAGGTGAATAATCATGAGCTGGACGACGCGAACGTACGCGTGAGTGTGACCGTCATTGCTCCGAACGGAGAAGATGAAGGTCAATATGAGATCACCTTCCACTTTATTAAGCCCTCCGATGCAAACCTTACCTCCATCCTTGTGAAGGGTACGGAGATAGAAGGCTTCTCGGCATCTAACACGGAGTACAACTACGCCCACCCGTACGGCTCCACCGAGGCGGATTATTTCACGGCAGAGGATGTACAGGCGATCCTGAGCGACCCGCTGGCTACGGCTACTGTCACCGGCAATGAGAATGGAAAGATCTTCATTACGGTAGTGGCGCAAGATGGTACAGAGAACACCTATACCATCACGCAGTCTATCGCGAAAGATAACGACTGCTTCCTGAGCGCTATCTTGCTCGAGGATGAGGGCCGGACAGATACTATCAGCGGCTTTGACCCAGAAGTGACATTCTATACTTATTATCTGCGTGCGGGCGCTACGACAACCCCGAACGTGGAAGCGATCGCTCGTTCCTTGAACGCAGTGGTAGATATCCGCCCGGCATCGGCTGGAGATACCTGCCTCATTATCTGTACCGCAGACGACCAGACAGAGAAACGTTACTACATCCATTTCGCAATCTCTACGATTGACGAATCGGCAGTAGCTACTGCAAGCGACGTGATTGTCAAACGTGTACCGGGAGCAGCCCAGCTGTTTGTGGGTACCCTCCGCCGAGATGTCCACTTCGCCCTCTTTGATGGTGCGGGAAGACTCCTCTTCTACGAGCAGGTACCAACAGCGGATCCGAACGATGTAGAATTAGGAATAGGAGAAGATGGACACGAACGCCTCAATAACATCGTCGGAACCGAGCATGGTTTGATAGTGAACATTGAGTTAGGAAAAGTGTACTTCTATACCATCCTTTATGGAGAAAAGAACTTTATCCAGATGCTCAAGGGCGATACCGCCAAGAGACTGAGATACGGTAAAATCATCGCCCTGTAACGGGGCGGTGGTTTACCGTCAAATTGTAATGAACAATGTACGGTATATTTAATGATAATTTTCCGCCGATCTTAGACGGCGTAGGCTTGACAGCGCAGAATTATGCGTACTGGTTGCATGAGAAGGGGCACGACGTGAGTGTCATCACCCCTTATGCTCCGAACTCACGTGAGGTGATTGAGGCGGCCGAATATCCGATTTATCGCTATACCTCGATACCCATCCCTTTCCGCCACCCCTATCGATACGGGCTACCATACGTGGATGCTTTCTTCTGGAGGCATTGGAAAAAACTGAAATTTGACTTGGTGCACGCGCATTGCCCCTTCACATCCGGTCAGCTGGCATATAGCGCTGCGCAGCAGCAGCACATTCCGATGGTGGCTACCTTCCATTCCAAATACCGTCAGGATTTTGAGCACAACGTGCCCAACAAACGCGTGGTGGATTGGATGGTGAAGCAGATCATCACCTTCTTCGAGAAAGCCGACGAGGTATGGATCCCGCAAGCGGCGGTGGAGCCAACGTTACGTGAGTACGGATACAAAGGTCACGTGGAGGTAGTGGAAAATGGTAATGATTTCTATACCCCGTCTGCCAAAATTGAGGTGATGCGCGCTGAGATGAGGGAGGAGTTGGGACTTCTGCCTGATGAAACAATGTTGCTTTTCGTCGGACAGCATATCTGGGAGAAAAACATCGGATTTATCCTCGATTCCCTTGCGCTCATTAAGGACAAACCGTTCCAACTCTACATGGTCGGAACAGGCTACGCAGTGCATGACATTCGTCATAAAATCAAAGAACTCGGCCTCTCGCACAACGTGACGATGCTCGGTAATATCCACGACCGGGAGCGTCTCAAACGGATAGATGCCGCTGCGGATATCTTCCTCTTCCCTTCGCTGTACGACAATGCTCCGCTGGTCGTTCGTGAGGCGGCGGCTATGCACACGCCTGCTGTGATGCTGCAAGAATCAACGGCGGCAGAAGTAATCCGGCCGGATGTCAACGGTTTCCTTACGGCCAACGATATACAGATTTACGCCGACAAGATAGTATGGCTGATGGAGCACCCGGAGGTAGTTAAGCGAGTGGGAGACAAAGCGTCCGTCACTATCTCGCGTTCGTGGGAGAATGTCATCGAGGAAGTGCTCCTCCGCTATCGGGATATACAAGAGAGTTATAAATTGAAACACGGTATAATAGTATGACAACAATGGTGCTTCTTATGCTCCTGCAGACAGCGATGCTGGCTTTCAGTCAGGTAGCATTAAAATTAGCTATGGAGGGACTCCGCTGGGAGTGGACTTGGTCCTTTATATGGCATAATGTGATCTGTAATGCATGGCTGATGATAGCCGTTACCCTGATGATTGGAGCGAACCTCTTCTGGCTTTGGATGCTTCATAAATATCCTTTGTCGCAAGTGTATCCGCTGACGAGCCTTGGTTTTATCTTCGGCATGCTCTCCGGATGGCTCATTTTCCATGAGCAGGTGGGTTTTATGCAATGGTTAGGTGTGATGCTTGTCATCGCCGGCTGTTTTTGTATCGCTAAAGTTTGAAAATTGATTGTTAAAGAATATGAAGAATAACGAAGGAGCCAAATTGGAGCGCGATTATTTCCGCGCTTGGCTCGCTAAAGGTACCAATGCTTCGTGGGTCGTTTTCGGCCTGTTTACGTTGCTGATTTTCTCGCAAACATTGCTCTTTGACCATTTTGCCTTCCGTGAGCTGGCTCTCCAGCCGAGTGCGTTAGGCTACGTGGCGAAGCTGTTCAGCAAATTAGGCGCAGCGATGGTTATTGCTGCCATCACCTTCCTCTTGAAGGATAAAAGGTGGCTCATTTTCCTCTCTGTAGTCATTGATACATGGTTCGTGGCGAACCTTATCTATATGCGCAACAACCACATTCTACTCGATGCCGAAGCTTTTAATATGTCCGGTAATCTGCACGGCTATTTCTGGTCTGTACTCATCTACATCGAGTGGTGGATCGACCTCTCGTTCTACGCTTTGACAGCACTATTCTGTATTATTTTTGCTTTCACAACGACAAGCGAGCGCAGTTTCTGGGCATGGTTGGGAATGACCGTCATCTCCGTCGGGCTGCGGCTTTCGGGCGAAGCCATTTATGTGCACGATATCAACCGCGCTATGGAGGAGCAGTATATTAAGTACGATGCGGTGCCTTTCATCCGTGAGCACCGGGAACCGGTCTATGGCACGGATTTCCCGACTACGGTAGCCAACACATCCGTGCTCTATTCGCCGCTCTATATCGGCTCGGACTACTATCTGATGGTCAAGGATATCCAACCTGACCGTCCGCTGACCGCCTGTGACATGCAAATGATGAAAGTGCTTGACAACGGATCGGATTCGGCTACCTTGCAATCCCCGCTGATACTGATTATTCTGGAGAGTCTGGAGAACTGGGTCTTGACACCTCAGATCATGCCAAACCTCTACCGTCTGACGCAAAACGACCATTCGTTCTACGCCAACCGTGTCCATACGCAAATCGTGGGGGCTCCTTCCGCTGACGGTCAGATGATCATCAATACCGGGCTCCTTCCCATTAATGCAGGGGCTACCTGTCTCCATTATCCCAAGAATACTTACCCGGCAATCATGAAACTGGCACCGGATAGCGCCGTTTGCCTCCTTCCGCACGATACCTGCGTTTGGAATCAGACGCAGATGTCGCCGGCCTACGGCTACGACACTACGATCATCTACTGCGATATAGATACCATCCTCTTCCAGAAACTCGACACCCTCGTGGATCAGGGCTGGCGTTATATCCAGTGTATCACGCAATCGACCCACGCGCCGTTTGTCAACGAGAAATACTCGTCGCTCGAACTGCCGGATAAGATGCCGTGGGTGATGCGTAATTTCATTCGGGGATTCAATGCGTTGGATGATGGCTTGGGTTATTTCATCCGTAAACTGGAGAGTGACCCTGCTCTGCAGCAATATACGATTGTCATCACCGGCGACCATCGTATTCTCCATTATGAGAAACGCAACCAGATGCAGTCGTTCTCCGACAAGCATGGTTTGGGCTTGCAGCCTTCCGACGATCGCCTTCCGCTCATCATCTATTCGCCGAAGATCACCGGAAATCCTCATTATACCAAGGATTGCTACCAGATGGACATCTATCCTACTTATCAATCCTTACTGGGCATCGAGGACTACCGCTGGCATGGATTTGGCATCAACCTCTTGGATACTACGCAGAAACGCCTCATCTATGAAGATGAAGCGTTCCCCTTGTCCGATCGTTTGATTCGGAATAATTATTTCCAGCGGTAACCGATTCCTAAAGAAATAGCCTGCGGATAGATCAACGCGTCCGCTATCTTTTGGCCTTTCATCTCGCTGTAGAAACCGGCGATGTCTGAGAGGCTGACCTTGTAGTGTAAGTTAATCTGAATGCCTATCGGAAACTCGTATCCGGCCGTGGCGCAGATACCAAAATGGTTGTTGTGTAAACTGTAGAGCCGGCTGTAGTCTTCATTTTCCTCTGCGTAGCGGGCTGGAAGCGGGTTCGCGGTGGATGCCTGGGATTGCGAAGTTTCATCGCTGTTTTTATACCGCGATATATTGCTTGCAAAGGTGAAATGGGTGAAGATGCCGCCGCCGAACTGAGCATAACCTTTCTGCATATTCCCGAATCGGCCTAAGAAATACACAGGTATATCTATGCCGAATGACCACATTCCATTGTACTTGAATACATCAGGACCTTCTTTTACGGCAAAATAGTTCTGCGTAGCCGTAAAAATCACCTGCGGCTGAATAGCAAAGTGCTTGATGATACTGAAATCCATAAATCCTCCGAACTCACCGCCGATACGCATATACGAACTCATCGTGTTATGATCCCTCGTGATGATGAAATTGCTGAGGTTGGCACCCGCCAGCAATCCGCCGGATACGATACGCGGTAGTGCCTCTTGGTCCAATGAATCCAACAACCGCTCGGTGTCGAATTCTACTAACTTCGCCTTCGCTTCGTCCAGCGACTGCTGTATCTTGATATCTCGGCTCTGCGCCGTTAGGCTGAGCGACAAGGTCGCTATGATCAATAAAAATAGTACTCTTTTCATGGCTTACAGTGAGAATCTGAATGTTATCTTTACGCCGTTCCTTCCCCATGCACCAATCTTTCTGCGGCCGTGGATCATCACCGGCTGACCGTTTTCATCCACTGCCGGTTGGAAACCAAGCGTCGGGTTATTGGGATTAATAGGTTCCATTTTCTGGATCAGGTACGGCAACTCGTAGTCGTTGTACGTGATACGGCGGATATAATCGATGCGGATGAATTTGAAAATATTTTCAAATCCCGCAGTGATCTCCATATAGGGTAGTTTGCCGATAGGCGAACTCGTACGGTAACCGTCTTTGATATACCCGTTGTTGTCAAACGCATTCTGTACGTCGTTGTTCTCCCATGGGGTATGCGGGAAGTCATACAGACCGTTCGTGCCCTCCAGATACGGGTTGTTCTTCTTCGTCAGACCACCGTAAATACCGCTGAAACTAACTACACCGCGCAGTTTCAGCTTGTTGATGCCCGGTATTCGGTTCAAGATCCAGCCCTTGAAATAGTAGGTGGCGTACAGAGCTACATATTCGTCCATCATAAACTCCATCGGCTTCATCTGATTGAACGCGCGCTGAGCCAGGAAAATACTGGTACTCGTCTGAGGCATATAGAGCTTGGTGAACGGCGCTTTCTGCCATAACATACCCGTCTGTACACGCAAATCAAGGTGACCGAAGGCCGAGAACCAGAAACGTTTGTCAAAGAGGAACTCCGTCCTGTTGTAGATGAATCCGTCGCCGCCGTTGTGACGGTCGTCCAAATAACCCACGTAGTGCGTCAGCCTGAATGTCGGTGCATCTTTTTCTATCGCAAACGGACTGCGGATACCCATACGATCGATATAAATCCGGCTTCCCGGGGAGTACTCTAACTCCACCATTCCCTCGTAATTGCGGTACGAACCAATATTGGTAAACGACTTACTCCAACTCGAGTCTGCGTTCATCGTCCAATCTACCTTGTGGTAATTCAGCACACCCGCAGCCTCGTTATTAGTAAAATCGAAGGAGGTGCGGATAGATAGTTTGTTCCGCCATTCCTTCATATACTCCGCTTTTGCGTGGAAGACGTACTGCGCGAATGGCATCGTCGGCGTGCTCGTCGGAATAGAAGCTAAAATATGGTCGCGACGGATGATATCTGTATTCTGCCCGGGCTCCTCCACATCGTACTGAGCGCTCACCTGAATATGATGTCTCAGTCCGTCGTACGGCTGGCTCTTATGTTTGTCGAACGTCCATACCAACGTCGCATTATATTTCGGACGCAGATCGGTCGTGCCGAAGGCTACATACCCACGGAAGAAGAATTGGTCGTGAAGACGCGCCGTACTGGTACCGCCTATGCGAAGGCGCACGCCCTCTAACTTGTTCCAACTCACGAAATTATAGATCGGTCCGAAATCGAACTTACTCTCGTCCAGGTCTCTGGCAGGAGTGGTAGCCACATATTCGGATGTGATGGCATTGACGGTCGCAACCAGACTCGCTATACTCGGGTTAGCCGTTGCTTCGCGAACCAAGTCATATACCGAGTTCTCATACCAAGTCAGCGGCTCCGGACGAAGCGTGTCCCAGGCTGCCGCACCGAATCGTTGCGCCGTCGAGTCGTTCGTCTCTACCTCGTCTGCGGTGAGCGCAGAGAATGTCTCACGAGGAATAGGCGTTTCCAAATCCCAATCCGTGTAGATCTTCGTCTGGCGGGCTAACATACCACGTTTGTTGTTCAGAATATAGAATTTCGCGTAAGTCGTCGTTCTGTCCGGTGCCCACGTGCCATCCTCTAATTGTTTGTAACTATGTTCCACGGAGTAGTTGCTCACGAAATTGAGGTTGATATCCGGCGGCACGTTGATCGCGTATTTCTTCAGACGGAAAGTACTATCATTGACGATATACAGGTGACCCGTGAAACCGTAACTCTCCGAGTTCACCGGCACGAACGCCAAGTCGATACACGGGTAACCGTCCACCATGATGGTATCCATGATATAGTACTGATAGAATGTCACCGCAAGTGTCGAACTAAGCGGCGATACGAATCGGTTGAACAGCAGATTCATGCTGTTGTCGTTGATATCTACGTCCTTGAAGATCGCGTTCACGTTCTCTTGGAACGAACCCTGTGACACCAGATCTTCCACTCCGAAAACGCGTTTCTTCTCCAGAATCTTCTTCTCGCGGTGGGGCTTTCGCTGGTAGTATTCGGAGTTCAGGTGTTCGCGGATACTCACCGTCACGTTCGGATACACACCCGTCGTGTCCACGTATTTCTGGATGAAATTGAACTTCTTCCAGAACGGCTTCTCCCAATTCACTTTGATATTATCCAGCGCAAAGGACATTCGGCTATAACTCTTCGCCGTGTATTGGTCCTTGGAGGTAACGTAGAAAGAGTCCTTATGCGCAATCACGTTCTTGATCAACTCTACCGCTGGATTGCCCTTTCGTTTGTATTCACGCTTACGGTTCTTCGGCGTCACCACGATATCTTGCAGACCATAGACATCCGGCGTCAACTTCACCTTCACGTTCTTACGGTTCTGACCCTTTCGAAGCGTTAACATCTCCGTTTTGTAACCTAACATCTGGAAATTCAGCGTGTTATAACCGGCACTATTGCTAATCGTGAAATTGCCGTCTATATCGCTGGTCGTACCCACCTCCGAAGGAATCATACCTTTGTTGGTGGTCGATTTCAAGAAGTATATCTGTACGAACGGCAGCGTCTCACCGGTGTCGCCATCGACTACCGTTCCCGATATACTCGTCACTTCCTGTGCCATTACCATCCCGGCAAAGCACAAGAATAAAAATATGTACCTTAATTTCTTCATTCTTGCTGTTTCAGACTCTCTTTGTGTATCAATTTTAATACCTCTTGTGAAAAATCGGCAGACAACCCATTCTCCTTTGCAAAATGCGCTACCTGTTCGCTCAACTGTTGGAATCGTTTGGGTTGCAGCGGGGCTACGTCATGCGCTTTCTTCCATTTTCCGATTCGTCGGCTGACGTCCATTCGCGCCGAGATCGTCTCCCATAATCGCGCATCCAACTCATCTATCTCCGCCCGCAGCCAATTCAATTCTTTCTCCCCTTCTATTCTGTTTTCTTCATTCGGAGATGATACCCTCTCGGAGGCGTGTAATATTATCTCCGCTAAGGTTCTGGGCTCTATCTGCTGATTGGCGTCGGACAAAGCTTCCTCCGGCCGGCAATGAACTTCTACCATAGCGCCGTCCAATCCCAACTCATCAATCTTCTGCATCAGCCCCGGCACTTTCTTTGCATCACCGCTCATATGACTCGGATCCAACAACATCGGTATATCCGGCCGTGCCAAACGTACCGCGTGTGCCATCGCCCAACACGGCTGATGACCACAACCCCGATGAACCGCAATCACCGGCACACCTGTCTTCTCCAACCGCTCGATATTCCCGATCCACAATCCCGCATCGTTATTCACCGGATTCTTAATCAGAATACCTTTTAATATCGTCTTGGTCTGTGTTCTGTCAGGCGAAGCCGGTCTGTGTTCTGTCAGGCGAAGCCGGTCTCCTATCGCTGTTGCAATCTCTTGCACAACGATGGGATTGGCAGACGACCTGGCGCCTATCCACAAATAATCCACTCCCGCTTTCAAAGCCGCCTCCACATGTTCTGGGGTCGCCACCTCCGTAGCAATCTCCATCCCATAACGTTCCTTTACTTCCTTGAGCCACGCCAGCCCTTCTTCTCCCACACCTTGAAACGTGTGCGGGCTCGTGCGCGGCTTCCACACGCCCGCGCGAAAAATAAAAGAAACGCCTAACTGACGACTGACCGCTGATAACTGTTCAGCGGTCTCAAGTACCTGCTCGCGACTCTCCGCCGAGCAGGGACCTGCTATGTATATCTTCCCGATGATATGTAGTCTTGATTCTTTCAGCGAAGCGGTCTTTGTTCTTTCAGCGGCTTCGCCGCGGTCTTTAATATGTTATCTGCATGTGGAAATACATCTCATCCGGCTTCCAACCCGGCTCATACGCGTAGTCCGAGTTAGTCACATAGACGATCACATAACCCACACCCACCTCATAATCGGTCCGCTGCGTGTAGAATTCACCGCTACCTTCGTCCTGCATGAATCGGAACTCCGGCAACTGAATCAAGAACGCGTCTTTGGTGCCGGGGTTGTATTCGTGGCTCATCGTCCAGGATCCGTAATCGTATACGTACTCGGTGATCTTGTCCGTCTCGTAGTAGTAGCTGTACCAGCCGTTCACATCGTCAAACGCCCACGCACTCTGCGGCACACGGAAATCAACGTTCACCTTGTTAAACTGGCAAGGCTCATTGATAATCTTGGTCCTCTCACAGCTGCTCAGACCGATCATCACGACTGCCATCAGCGCGAAAAACACACTTTTTTTCATCATTGTTTTCATAATTGTACAATTTTGCGTGCAAAATTACTACAAATTTTGCATATATGCAAATTTTATTGTCTTTTTTCTTTATTTAGCACCATTAAAGCTTCCGAACAGCCTCCATAAATTGCTCGCCGCGGTCCTCATAACTCTTGAAAAGGTCGAAGCTCGCGCAGCAAGGACTCAGCAACACAGTATCGCCTTCTTTGGCTGCGTGATAAGCTGCTTGTACCGCGTCATGCAGGTTGTCCGTGTCGATGATATTCAGACCAAAACCGCCGAAATGTTCCCTTAATTTCTCGTTATGCAACCCCATGAACACTAAGGTATGGCATTTCTCCTTCACCAACTCGTCAATCTCGCTGTAGTCGTTGCCTTTGTCCTTTCCACCTAAAATCAGCACAGTCGGCGTAGTCATGCTCTCCAACGCATACCAACAACTGTTCACATTCGTCGCCTTCGAGTCATTGATCCACCTCACGCCGCGAACCGTCGCTACGTATTGCAGCCGGTGCTCAACCCCCTGAAAAGTCTTCAGACTCTCGCGGATGACCTCTTTCTTGATTCCCACTACATTCGCTGCAATGGTCGCTGCCATCGAGTTCAGCACATTATGCCTTCCCTTCAGTGCCAACTCCTCTTCGCTCACCGGCAGCGGATTCTGGACGCTGAAACCGTACGGATAAAGCGTTGCACCTAACTGCAGCCTTTTCATCTCTCTATCAATAACCGGATCCTCTGCCCAATAAATAAAGCTGTCCTCCTTCGTCTGATTCCTGGTGATACGGAACTTCGCATCGACGTAGTTCTGGAACTTATAGTCGTATCGATCCAGGTGATCCGGCGTGATATTCAGCAAAATGGCGACGTCCGCTTTGAAATCGTACATGTTGTCCAGCTGGAACGAACTCAACTCTATCACGTAGTAGTCATGATCCTCATGCGCCACTTGCAACGCCAACGAGTTGCCGATATTGCCCGCCAGACCCACATTCAGACCTGCTTGCTTCAAGATATAGAAAATCAACGAAGTGGTGGTCGTCTTGCCGTTTGAACCGGTGATACAAATCATCTTCGCCTTCGTGTATCTCGATGCAAACTCAATCTCGCTGATGATCGGCGTACCTTGTGCCTGCAGCTTTTGAATCAGCGGAGCCGTCAGAGGTATACCCGGCGATTTAACCACCTCGTCGGCATTCAGAATCAACTCCTCACTGTGCTTGCCGTCTTCCCATGGAACCCCGTTCAGGTCCAAGAGCGCACGATACGGTTCGCTGATTGTCCCGCAGTCGCTCACAAACACATCAAAACCTTTCTCCTTCGCCAGAATGGCAGCACCGCTACCACTCTCTCCGGCTCCTAAAACAACGATTCGCTTCATATTTATCGTATTTTCAGTGTCAAAATAGTGATGGCTGCCAGAATCAGCGTCACAATGCAGAAACGCAGTACGATCTTCGTCTCGTGGTGCAGATTCTTGCTGCCCTTAAACACAATCGAACAGGTCGGATCATTCTTCAGCACCTGCTCCACACTCGTCCGGAAATGATCATGGAACGGCGTCCGTTTCCAGATACGCACATGTTGTCCGCGTTTCTTATAGAACTTATACACCTGTGTCTGCAGAATCACACTCACGCTCTCCATAAGGAATATTCCACATAATACCGGCACCATCAACTCCTTGTGGATCACCATAGCGCAAACGCCGATGATTCCGCCGACTGTCAGACTTCCCGTATCGCCCATGAACACCTGCGCCGGAAATCCGTTAAACCACAGATAACCCACTAACGCACCCACAAAAGCCGCCATAAACACCACCAATTCTTCGCTGCCGGGGATGTACATCACATCGAAATACTCCGCCCAAACGACACTACCGCTCGTATATGCCAAAATCAGCAACGCCACGCCGATAATCGCTGAGTTGCCGGCACACATGCCGTCCATGCCGTCATTCAGGTTCGCGCCGTTACTTACCGCCGCTACTACAAAAACCGTCAGGAACACGAAGAAAATCCATCCGAACCGGTACTTATTGTTCTCGCCGGTCCAGCTGAACAAGTCCGCATAGTTGAAGTTATGGTGCTTCACGAACGGAATAGTTGTTTGCGTGGATTTGATCTCCGGCGTCTTCTCAACGACCACCACATTGTTCTCGATATGACTTGTCACCACCTCATTCATACTCACCGCCGGGCAGAAACGCAGCGTCAGACCCACAATCAAACCCAGACTCACTTGCCCTGCAATCTTTACCCATCCGTTCAGACCGTCTTTGTTCTTTTTGAACGTCTTGATATAGTCGTCCGCAAAGCCCAGAGCCCCCATCAACAGGGTCGTGACGAGCATCAGAATCATATATACGTTCGTCAACTTACCTAATAGCAGACACGGAATCAGAATCGCCGCAATGACAATCAGACCACCCATCGTCGGTACACCTTTTTTCGCTACATTGAACGGATCGGTCTTTTCGTCCCGCTGCGTCTCAGAAATATGATGACGCTTCATGAAATTGATAAACCAGTCGCCAAACCAGATACTTACGAGCAGTCCGATGACCCCCGCTAAAATAGCCCTGAACGAGATATAGGTGAACAACCGCGCACCTAACACATCGCTAAAATGGGTAAATAATGAATATAACATAAATCTTAAATCCTAAATCATAAATATCGTCTCACAATCTCGTGGTCGTCAAAATGGTGTTTGACACCCTTGATAATCTGGTAGTCCTCATGGCCCTTGCCTGCCACCAGAATCACATCGCCTTTCTGCGCCAAGGTACAAGCCGTCTGGATAGCCGCCTCGCGATCCTCAATGACCAACGTACTCCTGAGTTCCTCTTCCGTCAAACCGGCTTTCATGTCATTCAAGATATCCGCCGGCTCTTCGTCGCGCGGGTTATCGCTCGTCAAAATCAACTGTTCGCTTCCCCTCTTTGCAATCTGCGCCATCATCGGTCGTTTGCCCTTGTCCCGGTTTCCTCCGCAACCGACCACCGTGATCAGTTTGGCACCTTCTTTCTTAATCTCCCGGATGGTCTGAATCACATTATCTACCGCGTCCGGCGTGTGGGCGTAATCGACAATCGCCGTCCAGCCTTTCTCGCTTCGTATCGTCTCAAAGCGTCCGTTAACCGGCTTCAACGTACTCAGCACGCGCAGCACCTCCAACTCCTCAAATCCCAGACACAGCGCCGCGCCGTAGATACACAACAGGTTGCTGACGTTGAACCGTCCCACCAGCGGCACAAACACCTCTTTGCCGTTGATATTCAGCATCATCCCCTCAAATCCTTCCTCCAAAATCTGTGCCTTATAGTCCGCCAGCGAGCGGGTGGAGTAGGTCTTCACTTCCGCTTGGCAGTTCTGCGTCATCACCAACCCGTTCTTGTCGTCTTTGTTCGTCACCGCAAAAGCACTTTTCTTCAACCCGTCAAAAAGCCTTTTCTTTGTATCCCGATAGTTGTCAAAAGTCTTATGGTAGTCGATATGATCCCTCGTCAGGTTGGTAAACAGCGCCCCGTCGAAATCCAGCCCCGCTATCCGTTCTTGTGCGATGGCGTGTGAACTCACCTCCATAAACGCGTACTCACAACCGGCATCCACCATCCGTCTCAGCAGCCCGTTTAACTCAATCGCGTCCGGCGTAGTATGCGTCGCAGCGACCGCCTCATCCTCGATATAATTGACCACGGTGGACAGCAGTCCTGCCTTATGTCCTAAAGCCCGAACGAGTTTGTATAGCAAAGTCGCGATAGTCGTCTTGCCGTTCGTACCTGTCACACCAACCAGCGTCAGCGCCTTACTCGGCTCGCCAAACCACTTGCTCGCCAACAATCCCAACGCCTTATCCGTGTTCTCCACAAGGACATAGGTCACTTTCGCCTTTAACCCTTCGCCCTTAGCCTCTTTCGGCAGGTACTTCCTGTCCGAAAGTACCACCGCCGCTGCCCCTTTTTCGACACAACCATCAATGAAAGTATGGCCATCTACTGCTGTGCCGACTTGGGCAACGAATAAGTCACCTTCTCCGATCTTTCGGCTGTCAAAATGCAGACCCTTGATCTCTTTGTTCGTCTCGCCGATCACCTCTATCGGCTCGATAACTTTTAATAATTCGCTGAGTATCATCGTTTTACTAATTTGCGTTCTCCTTCTTGATATACAAAACATCCGGTATAAGCCATCGTCTTCTCTGCAATCACCCGCACCGTGCTGCCGCAGTCCATACCGGCATCGTACGGGTACTGCGGATCCTCGATCATGCAGATACACGTGTACTGCGGGTTCTCCTCCGGGAAGTACCCCACAAAAGTCATCCTATGGTGCTTGCCCGAGTACCCTCTGCCGGGGAGGATCAACTGCGCCGTACCTGTCTTGCCGGCGATATTCACGAGCTTCGACTGCGCTTTATTACTCCATTTCCGCGCCGCCGCGGTACCCAGATGGTCGTCCCAAACGACGTCATGCAACGCCCCTTGTATATCTCGCAAAGTGCTCTTTCCGCAAATCGACGACTTCACCACTTCCGGCCGAAAACTCTTCTCCACTTCGCCGTTCTGCTGAACAGCCGTCACTAACATCGGCCGCATCATCCGTCCCCCATTAGCAATCGCGTTATAGAACATCAGAATCTGCATCGGACTCAGCTCCACCGAGTAGCCGTAACTCATCTTACTCAGCGTCACGGTGTCCCGCGGAACCTCAATCCTCGCTTTGTCGGCTCCCGGAATCTCGCAATACACGCTGTCCAGCAGACCCATCTTCTCGATCCGCCTCACGAACTTCCGCGCCGAACCTTCATAACTCCGCGTGATCAACTTCGCCAGCGCGATATTCGATGACACCGCTAACGCACTCCTCACCGTCAGAATCGTGTCCATCGGGTGCGCGTCGGTATGCGTCACAGAGAAATATTTCCACGGCGTCCGGCTAACCGCCACCGTGTCGTCTATATCAATCTTTCCGTCGTCCAGCGCTGCCACCAAAGCAATCGTCTTAAACGTCGAACCCGGCTCTACACGCTGCACGGCGTGGTTCTGCGCCTCGTAATACTTACCGTCTTCTTGCGACCGGTCTAGGTTCGCAATCGCGCGAATATAACCCGTCTGCGTTTCCATCAGAATGGCGCAGCCCCATTTGGCATTTCTTTCCGCCGTCTTTGCCAGCAACGCGTTCTCCACGATATCCTGCAAGTTGGCATCAATAGTGGTTTGGATATCTAATCCGTCCTGCGCCTCTTCTACCGTCACGGACTCATAACGGCCGCCGATCTTCTGAATACTACTCATGCCGTCCAGACCCCTCAACTCCTTGTCAAAACCCTTCTCCAGGCCCGAGTTTCCACTTCCGCCTTCGCCGTAGATACCACCGATAGTTCGGCTCGCCAACAAGCCGTAAGGTTTGATCCGCCGATGTTGATCTTCAAAGAAAATACCGCTTTTATACTTGCCTTTTTTGATGAGTTTATTTTGCTCCAGAGCCTGCCGCTGCAGATAATTGATGCGGTTTTCGCAAACCCGCAAGCGTTTTTCTCCATGCCGGTAAGCCCCTACGATCTTTGCCTTGTACTCCGCCGGACTCTTATCCCCGATAATCGTCGCCAGATCCAGCGCCAGCGTGTCGATATGCTTGTTAAACAACTCCCCGTTTTTCTCGTGCAACGCGGGCACGCGTGTATCCATATATATATAATACTGCGGCATACTGCTCGCTAACAACCGCCCGTTGCAGTCCAGGATATTCCCCCGTGTCGCAGGTATAGGCCTGTTCGTCGGCACTTGTTTCTCTGCCACCTTCAACCACTCGTCTCTCTCCACCGCCTGGATATACACGATTTTCACGAGCACAGCTATAAAACCCAAAGCGATCACGATGAATATCATCGCGAACCTCCAAACCGTATTTCTCTGCTCGTCAGACATAAATTCATTTACAATTTTGTTATTTACGATTTGGTCATTTATTTTGTTATTGAACCATTTAGTTAAATGGCTAAATAGCCAAATGGTACATAAATAGTAAATGGTACATGACCAAATGGTAAATTATTTTACCTTCACAGGCGGTATCCGGTTTTCTTGCAACTCACTCCCGTTAACCTTCAGCACCTCTATCACCTGGCTCTGCCTTGTGCTATTTGTCAACTGCGCACTAATCGTCATGTACCGGAATTTCGCGTCCAGCATCTCTTTCTTCGTGTCCGTCAACCGGTGTTGTTGTTTGGCAGATTGATAACCCGTCAGAATATACAAAAAGACCAGACCCACAATCAACCCTATCAGCGGGTATTGTTCTCTGATCTTCTGGCTCCGCAGCTTATCGCCGTTCAACCAACTCTGTATGTCATGTACATCTGCCATATTCTTATTTTTTCATTTCCCTCATCCTCTCGTTTTTATTCGCCCCTCTTCATCTTCTCGTTTCCATCCGCCCCTCCTCATCCTCTCGTTTCCATCCGCCCCTCCTCATCCTCTCGTTTTTATTCGAAGCCCTCCGCCTTCGGCGGACAATCAGTTTATACCCTCTCGGGGGCGTGTTTTGACGAAGGGGTACGTCAAAACTCGTCGAGCAGGGGGCGAGTTACCCCGAAGGGTATAAACGCTATCCGGATGGCTTTAGGGCTTCGCTCCGCTATTTAGGCTCCCGCAGAACCGCCTTTCTCTCTGCCACGCGCAACTTCGCACTCCGGCTACGCGGGTTCCGTTCTACTTCATCGTCACTGGCTACACGCCCTTTCTCGATAACATCAAACGGAGTAATCGCGTTTCCGTAAAAGTCCTTTTCTATCGTCCCTTCTAAGTTCCCGCTCCTAAAGAAATTCTTCACCAACCTATCCTCCAACGAGTGGTACGTCAGGATGGCTATCCTGCCTCCGGGCTTCACTAAATCCCGCGCCGCCACCAGCATCTCTCGCAGCGCTCCCATCTCATCGTTCACCTCTATCCGCAGCGCCTGAAACAGCCTCGCCAGATCCTTCTTGTACTGCGCCGGAATATCCAGCTCTATTATACCCGCCTTTTCTTCGTCCTGTTCGCGGGTCTTTAGGCCTGCGTTTTTTTCATCGTCCATTATGCCGGATGGCATCCGGCTTCCCTCCCCTTCATGGGGTGAAGGGCTTTGCCCGATCGAGCGTCCAGTGGACGGTCGTAGAACAAAACGGTGGGGCTGGGCTTTTATGCTCATCGCCGCCTCTACCAACTCCTCGGTCCTTAAAATCGGCTTCTGAGAACGGGCCTTGCATATATTCCTTGCGATGCCTCTCCCGTTCTTCATTTCGCCGTATAACCAGAAAATCTTCGCTAACTCCTCCTCGCTGTACCCATTCACGATATCCGCTGCCGTGCGTTTTGCCGTCTGGTTCATCCGCATGTCTAACGGCGCCGAAAACCGAAAACTAAACCCTCGCTCCGGACAATCGAAATGGTGAAAACTAACCCCTAAATCAGCCAGCAACCCGTCAATCTCCTTCACCCCATAATAATCCATCCAGTTCCGCAGATACCTGAAATTCGAATGTACAAACGTCCATCTCGGATTATCTATGAATGCCGCTTCTCCGTCTTCTTTTGCATTCTCATACGCCTCGATATCCTGATCGAAAGAGTACAAATGTCCGCCTTTGAGCCCCTCCAGAATCGCCCGGCTGTGTCCTCCGCCGCCGAAAGTGACATCCACATACACCCCGTTCGGCTTGATTGCCAAACCCTCAATCGTCTCTTTCAACATCGCCGGTATGTGGTAAATCTCCTCCATTTTATTATCTATTTATTATCAAAAAGCGCGTGATTAGCGCGTGATTAGCGGGTGATTAGCGCGTTATTCGTATGACGTTACTACTCTGTTGCTTCAACCGCGGTTCTCCGTCTTTTTCATCTTTGCCCGCAGTCTTGCCGCCAATTCGGTCTGACTCAGACGTTTCTCTGCGAATTTCTCCGGTGCCCACAACGCAAAGCGGTTCAGCATGCCGACAAACAGCACATCCTGCTGCGCACCGATGGTCTCCAGGTTCTTCTTCTGCAGCAGGATTCGGCCCTGACCGTCCATCTCCATGTATTCTGCATCGGCCATGAACTGCATCAGAATCAGCTGATCCTCCGGATCCCACTCATCCAATGCCTGCCTTAACTGCTCTACTTTCTCGTTCCAAACCTCTTCCGGATAGAACATCAGGCACTCGTTATCCGTGTCCCTCCGCATCACAATGCGCTTGGACGCTGAATCCGCCAAAATACGACGGTAAATAGCCGGAACGAATATACGTCCCTTCTCGTCCAACCGTCCGTCTATATTTCCTACAAAAGTCTGCATATGCGTTTGTATTCTAATTTCGGGCACAAAGTTACAACTTTTTTTTGATATACACCACATTTCCCCACAAAAAAATTTTTCAATTGTTTTATCAACATCTTTTTAACATTTTCAAACACGTTATAACGCTCGTAAAATCAGTAAATTACGTGTGTTATTAACATTTTATGCAAAAGTGGGGCAAAATGGGTAAAATAATTTCCATACCCTTTCTGTACTCCTGTTTTTCCTCAAATCCGTCATTTTGCACTCGTCCCGAATCTGCGTAAAAGCACAAAAAAAATGAGCTCGGTTGCCCGAACTCATTTCTTATTTCATAGACTCAATTTATTCGCTTATCAGAGGAAAAATTATGTTTGCGTCTAAATAAATCAAGGTGGCTAAACGCTCTACATATACGTTTTGCAAACTATCCTGACGTTTGCGCTCCTTCAAAAAATCTTCTTTTGTGTACGTCCAGTCTCCCTTCCGGTCTATTACATCCGGAATGTCTTGCGTGGAATAATACCGGTTGAGATAGACAGGTGCCAGGTGGTCGGTCGAAATACCGCCGCTGGTACGTCCCCACGGACCGGGGTAGTCTGCCGCCGGAGCTGGAGTGATGCCTAAATAGCGGTCAATCTCGCTCCGCTTGATGGTATAAAAACGATTGATAATATTCCTTGCAGTGGTCTCAAAATCGGAGCGCACATATACGTTGTCCGGCTTTTGAACATCGGTCCAATGCAGCGGAATAGTAACATTGTTGAGACTGATACACAGATTCCATTTCCAGTCCGCCAGTTGCCATACCGCATTGGAATCCACCTTAATAAACGGATCGTGGCCTATAATAAACTCCCGGCAGGTTCCTCCTGTGCTGAGATTACGCATCCGGTAATTACCTTTACTGTCAGGCACCAACATCACTTCCAGGCGATGAAAACCTGCTTCCGGTATGAAATTCACTACCGTGTACGTCGCCTCGCGGTATTGTTCCCGCCACTCGGGGCCGTTCGCCTCGCATGCTGCAAGCAGGACTACCGGCAGAATAAAGATTATCTTCCACAAATGTTTCATCTTCGTGCTATATTGGTTACTTAAATAAACCGGATTTTAATCCACGGCGTCTTGCGTCCCATTGAGCCGTTAGGCAAGTATTTTACGATGTAAATCGCTCCGTGCTGGAAATCAGCGTCATCCAGCGGCACGATATTATAGGTCGCGCTTACAGGAATCGACTTAACCAACTCGCCTTCCGTCGAGTAGATATTGACGAAACCGTCCGTGATAGACTGCGGCAGATAGATCACATGTCTTGCCGGATCGTAATGAATCGAGTCATACACCAGCGTCAGATGTTTCGAATCGGCGGCTTCGCCTTCCGGAGTGAAGATGACAAGGGGCATACTCAGCGAACTCAAATGCTCCTCGCAACCCTTGCTCTCCGAACATTGCAGGCTGACATAATAGCTGGTATTGGGCTTCAGATCATATGCGTTGAAGACGGTATAGCGCTCCTGATCCTCCAGGTCCTGCGGCACGATCGTACGCTCGCGACCCTTGTATGTATATATGGTCTTGTGGTTGAAGGTCGTGGTAAAGGCATCGAGGCAAGTTCCTTCTCCTCCGACAGAGGTGTATACCATCTCGAAGCGGCGGTAACCCTCCTCTTCCGTGAAATTGCGGGTGTATGTATAGCGCTTCGTGTTCTTGGTCACTTGAATCACGTCCAGCGTATCAATACTGGCATCGCTATAGCCGATGAGGGTGAAGAAACCGACTTCGTTGTCAGTGGTAGCCGGAGCGTTCAGCCACATACTCAGCTCTACTACCGGCATGGTGTAAATCGGGCTGATGATACGCTCGTTGTTCTCTTTGAACCACAGCGACACCGCTCCGGACTCTTTGGCTTTGGTGGTTGTGCGATAGAAAGAAGTGTACCAGCCTGTCTCGGCTACACCTGCCTCTTCGTCGAAGTTCTCAAAACTCTCTACGGTGGATTCGCGACCGTCCTCCATGTGATAGAGCGTCACGTAGTACTCTTCCGCATCCTCCTGCGGTGTCCAGTGAATCCTGAATGTCGTCGGAGTGAGGTTCTCGATGCGGCTGACCTCCGGAGCCCCAATGAGCGTCGGACGCGGGCTGGTGCCGCGGACCGCAAGCGTGCCTACAGACTTGTCATGACGCACGGAAAGCGATCCGCGCTGTATGTCGCAGACCTGTTTGCGCGGCGCGTAGCGTACATAGACATCCGTCTCCAGTACGGAGTCTGCTTTGACGTTCGCAGAAAGCGAGGTGCTCCAACTGAGACTGTCCAGCGAGATGTTGAAACCGGAACCCGATACCGAGATCGTTGCGGCTATCTCCGGATTCAGACCGGTACCAACGACACGCACTTTCTGCGCAGGGGTCTCTGAGATTTTAGTGTCCTTGTTATAGGTACTCCGGATCACGGGCATCTCTGCCGGAAGGAACATGAAACCGTTGGATTTGAAGGTGAAAATGATATTCTTGTTCACCTCCGTGATATCGGTCAACGGCTGTTCTACAATCGTTCCGTTGTGAAGCATCGGAGTGAAAGAGGTCACGTTCTTTGCACCTGGATAAGGATCATTGGCGGAAGCATATCCTCTTACGCCTCCTGCTTCCTCGATGTCATACCGGAGCGGGATAGAGTTGTTCGGGGTATTGCTTCCCCAGGCCGAAGCGCTGTAATCCACATGCCAGATCAGCAGACCTGTTCCGGGCAGACTGGTCGAATGGCGATCCCATCCTACGTTCTGACGGTTCTCTAACAACCAGTATTCGCTTGGACTGGCGGAACCCCAACTCAGATTATGCGTCTCATTGGCAATCAGATAAATCTGCTTTTTGCCGTTCTCAATCGGCTCCAAGGTGTATTGGCCTGCATCGGTCAACTGAACCGGAGTAACCCATCCCAACTCGAAACGCTCACCGGCAGTATAGGTCGGAGGTGTTTTGCCGTTGCCGTTGTAACTACCGGAACACATGATATCCCAGGATCCGATCGTATAAGTGACAGAAGACTGTGTGTCATAGTAATCCGGCAGACCCAATACATGGCCGAACTCGTGGCAGAAAGTACCGATACCGCACATCGATGTGCCGGCTGAACCGCGCAACTCGGACGTACAAGCGTAGTCGTAAATCAGTTTGCCGTTCACGCGGTCACCGGTCTGGACGATACTACGATGAGGCCAGATGGTGGTGGAAGGACCGCCTTCCGCTTCGTTATGACCGGCATAATAGACAAACACATTGTCCAGACGACCGTCATTATTGGTGTCGTATTGAGCCATATTAACGCCTAATTCATCCGATACTTTCATACACGCCTCTACAATCATGGCGCTGGTATGCGCGTCATAATATGCCGAATTATGGGCGAGTGTGACAGGACCGTAACAGTCAAAAATAGGCGAGAAGATACTGTCGGAGGACGCGATGAAATAATCGCGTGCCGAGCCTACACCGCCGTTATCACTATAGCCGGATACATTCAGCATCTTGTCGAAATCCTCTTGTTTGTAGCGGAATTTCGAGTCTGAGAAGTTCACCAGAATAACCACGCTGTGAGGCGAACCGGTCAGCGGGAAAGTGGCGGCGAACTGTTGCTGCTGCGCCATACGACGCGCTCTGCGCGCCTTCTCCGGCATGATAGCCACACTCGCATCTTCTACCCACATCCCGCGTTCGTTCAAACGGAGTGGGGTACCATCCATCGAGGTGTAATAACTGTGGTACTCATCGCCTACCAACTTCAGCGTTATGGTACTTCCATCCGCCTGGGTTTTTACAATCGGTTCAGGAGTAGCCATTACTGCCCAAACGCTTGTGCTACATACAATTGCAGCGGCTAAAAGAATGAAATATCTTTTCATATACATATATTTTTCGATGCAAAAATGCATATTTAACCAAAATACGGCTGCAAAGGTACAAAAAAAATCCCACATACGCAAGTGTATGCAGGATTTTTTTAGATTTTTATTAGGAATTACTTCTTTACTTCTTTGTATTTTACCAATTCCAGTTTCTCTACCTTACCAAGGTTGATCATACCTTTGGTATCCTTATTAGCGCGTACTCTTTTGGGAGCAGCTGCTGCATAAGGCTGGCCGTGCTCACCTGTGACGTAGATGTAGCTTTCCAGATCCAAAGCATACGGCTTAGCAAGTGCCTCAGAGTAGGATTGCGCCTCTTCGTTGAGTGCCAAACCGGTACCGAGAACGCCTGCGCACCAGTCAACCTTGAGCTGATAATCAGCGATAAGCTCTTCTGTCTCAGCATCATAGACGGCCTGGTAATATCCGCCGGTAACAATAGCATCATACCAAGGATAGGAAGAGATACTACCGTCTTGGATGGTGGCTGCACGGAGATGCGCACCCTTTGCGCCTGTAGCGTAAAGATCTTTATCAAACGAAGGTTGTGTACCTGCATCAACTGCCTCAAAATATGCTTGCCATACCTGGCCGATGATTGCAGGATCAAGCGAACCTGCCTCTGCACCGAAGTCTAAATTGTTGAAGTCTTCCACAATTCTGAATGCCAAATCATAAGGTTCGCCAATATATTGACCGCTTGTTGAACTCTCAATGAAAGGAATCGATGTGGTCACAAAGATATAATCTCCTGCGCCATCCTCATCACCCGGGATGATCACATCTGTCTGTATACACAAATCTATAGAGTACAGTTTGCAAGTGTAACTATTGCCTGTTGATTCGCTTTTATATACAATAGTAGTATCGCTTACAGGTTTTTCCGATTTTGTGCTCGGGAAATAGTACACGGTAGAATTCGGTGCCCATGTTGCTTCGTAAGGAAGTACGGTAATTTGGCAAACAGCCTTCAGGGTAGTTTCGCCCTCTACATAAGTAGCGGTGATGTTTGCTTCTCCATTGCCTACAGCCTCGATATTACCATTCTGGTCAACGAGAACTACCAGGGTGTCACTCGTAGCCCATTTGCATACAGGTGCATCCAAAGTCGTCGGCTCGTAGAGTACTTTCAGTTTTGCGGTCTCGCCAATAGCCAACTCAAGAGCAGACTCTTTGAAGCTGATTTTGGTGTACTTGCTTTCGCTACCACCACCCGGTTTGCAGCTTGCCAATGCTACAACGGCAGCTGCCAATACAATCAGATACTTTTTCATAATTTTTTTGTTTTTAGAAAGTTGTTAATAATATAACTTTTGTTTTAATTAGTCTTTATTCGTCAGATTGGTCTTATCTCCGATATTCGGGTTATAACGTGTCTCGGAGGTCGGAATCTCGCACTGGAACTGCTCTCCGGCTGCGGAGGTGATATCCAGAACGGCTTCGCCGCGGGTCAGGTGGTTGGTACCCAGCGTACGCTGCTTCTGGAGACGACGCAGCATCTGCATGGAATAACCCTCGCCCCACATCTCAACACGCCAGTTGTAGATAATAGCCTCTTTTACGGCATCGGTGCTGGTCAGCGTGCCTAACCAAGTGGTGTATGCACCCTCCTGACCGGTAATAACGCGCTCGTCGCAGAGTTGCTGCAGATATTGCGCTGCTGTAGCGTTATCGCCGTTGCTCCATGCTGCCTCTGCTGCAATCAGGTAGGCAGACTCTACACGCATGAATACGTTGTCGCAAAGCCAGTCACGGTCCACCTTATCCAAAGCAGTGATGTTCTTGTATTTGGGGCTATAGAATTTGCCATCCGGGCAGTATGCGAAGGCTGCATCGCCGGCGCGGAACCAAGCCACACGTGCGTCCCAGCCCGTTGCTACGATTTCGTCGTACAACTTGCTGTCAATACCTTTGGTATCACCGGCTGCGGCATAACTATAGGTATGGATATCTACTTGGCCGAAGAAGGAACCCAATCCGGTAGTGGTCTCTATCGTCACGTCCTGACCCCACATCCAGTTTGCTGCCGTAACATCGGCGAAACCGGTGGTTGTCAACTCTTCGTACGGCAGCAACGGATACTTACCGCCGTCAATCACAGCCTTGGCTTGCTCCAGTGCGATGTCATAGCAGTTTTTGCCGGTTACTACTTCGTAGTTCTTGTCGCCGTGGTTCAGCATAGCGTACGCCAGCATGAGACGCGCTACGTCGGCATCAATCTCCAGTTTCGAACCACGTTGGTTATACGTACTGTAGTAGTCCAGCAGATCAATTGCCTCGGAGAGGTCTTCATAGACACGGCTGTACACCTCGTCCACCGTCGATTGCGGCGCGCCAAGGGTGTCTCCCTTAATGTCCGCTCCTACATATACAGGAATAGCTCTCGCGTCCAAATCCGCTACATCCGGATCGCGCGGGTCGGTGTAGATGTCCAGCAAATTGGCATATGCCCATCCGCGGAGCGCTAAGATCTGGCCGTAGTAGTAACCGTTTTGAGCGATAACTTCTGTCGGCTCAGCGCCGGTAGCCATGTCGTCCAGAATCTCTTTCAGGTCACTCTCAATTGCGATGTCGCAAATGTTGGTGAGGTTGATGATGTCGTAGAAGAACGACCATGCGTAGCTGCGGTTATATGCATAGTAAAGACCGCGCTCGTAGTTCTCAAACCAGCCGTAGCCGTTTTTTTTCATTGCCATATCGCCTGACTGGATGTCGCTGTACATATCCAGTGAGCGTTTTCCAAACGTGTCATGACCGCCGTATTCGTATAACTTGGAATAGATACCGAATATGGCTCCTCGCAGACGGTCCGGCAAGTTCTGGTATTGTTCCTCCAGAAGGGTTCCTCCCTCCGGATATTGGGTTAAGAAACTGTCACCACAGGAGGTGAGACCCAAACCCAACACAATGGTTGCAAATAAATATTGTATCTTTTTCATATTAGTAATCTCCTATGGTTTAGAATTGAACTTTAACACCAGCCATTACGGTGGAGAGCGGGGTGTAGGAATCATATCCGCTGGATCCGTCCATGGACATCATCGGGTTGTAACCCTTACGTGCCGTTGCGATTGCCAGATTGTCTGCTGCTACCCAGATATGCAGGTTGGTGAGTTTAATCTTCTCGATCCATTTCTTCGGGAACTTATAACCGAGGTTGATGTTGTTCAAACTCAGATAAGAGTTGCTCGTCAGGAAGCGGTCTGAAGATGCGTTAGCATACTGGTCTGCGCCGTTGGACAGACGCGGGATATTGGTGTTCGTATTGCTCTCCGACCATGCGTTCTTGATATCCTTGTGCCAGTTCATGCTACCGATTTTGTCGCTGTGCATCAACATGGCGTACATGTTATCATATCCGTAGCCGCCGATACGGTAGCTGCAGCTGATGCTCAGGGTGAAACCATATGCCTCGAAATCAACACCAAAACCACCGTCAAGGTCCGGCATAGCGCTCTTACCGGTATAGTTGCTACCTGCGTACGTGTACTCTTCTCCGGAAACAGAAGTCTCTTTGATATTTGCATTCGGGTGCTTGAGTTTGTACTCATGTACCGATGCAATATAGTTGTCGCCGCTCTCGCCTTCCAAAATAGTGGTAGCGTCCGTATGACCGAAGCCACCTTTGTCGGCATCATAGTAAGCCGTGTACATGGCTTGTCCGTCCTCGTTAACACCCTCGTAATGGGTCATATACCAGTCATAGGTAGAGTGACCTACGGACATACCGCCGGACATTACCATACGCTCCGGGTTGCCATTCTCGTCGTAGCCGTCGATAGGCATCAACAACATCTTGTTGCGATAGTAACCGCCATTCAAACGGAGATCCAACTTGATATTACGCATATCCAGCGCGTGTGCTTTCAACGCGAACTCGACACCTTGGTTCTCCATCGCTGCGTCGTTTACGTAGTAACCGCCGTAACCCAGAGAAGGTGCTACATAGCGCGGGAAGAGCATGTTATCCGTCTTCTTGTAGAAGTAGTCAAACTCTACGTCGAGGTATTTCTGGAGGCTGAACTCCAGACCGAGGTCAATCGTACTGGTGCGCTCCCAGGTTAACTCCGGGTTGCCTTTGTATGCCCAAACATAACCCTTGTTGCCATCCACGTTAGCTACTTCATATTGGTCGGAATAGAACATGTCGCCGATATCCTGGTTACCCAATACCCCCCAGCTCAAACGCAGTTTACCGTTCTTGAGCCAGTCAGCAGCTTCCGTTCCTTCCATGAAATGCTCGTTGGTGAAACTCCATGCTGCACCTACCGAACCGAAGTGACCCCAACGGTTGCCTTTAGCAAACTTGGAAGAACCATCTGCACGATAGTTAGCGGTGATATGATAGCGGCTGTCGTACTCATAAGTTACGGTTGCCAGAGCGGACTCCAGGGTGCTCGTACGAGCGTAACCCTCTACACCGTCCATTACTACACCGTTGCTCAACTGGTTCGCATTGTCCTCTACGATATTCTTCTTCTCTCCATACTGCATATTGTAGGTGAAATAGGTGGTCTCATGACCTGCCATCAAGCGGATAGTGTGCTCGTTGAAGGACTTGTTGTACTCCAGCAACTGGTTGCTCGTTACTGCCAGATAGTTGTACTGGCGCTGTCTTACACGACCTACGTTCGCTGCGTTTCCGTAATATTTGTTAACCAGCGCGTTCGTGTTGCTATTGGCATATTGAGCACCCAGGTTGATGGTGAATTTCAGACCCTCGTAGAGCTTGAACTCCAAGAATGTATTGGCTACAGTCTGGTGCATCTTTGTGCGTTGTTTATCCCACTCCAAAGCACCGGCAGGGTTGATACCGAACGCATAGGGGCGACCACCTTCTTCTCCGATGTTCTCGTTTCCGTTGTCGCCGTAGTCGTACATCTTACCGCCTGTCTTGGGATCGACGCGAACCTGACCGGTAGCAGGATCATATACATATACCGGGTAGATAGCCGGAATCTGGTTTACAAAAGCAAAACCGTTGTTGGCATCGCTTCCCTGGCCCGGATTGCTGACCGTTGCATATGAATACTGGATATTCAATCCGCCTTTCAACCATTTCTTAGGCTGGTAGTTAATGTTCGCACGGGCGTTGAAACGCTGGAAGTCCGAAGCGGTATAGTAACCCTCGTCCTTCAGATAACCAAACGAAGTATAGTAGTTCAGTTTCTCGTTACCGCCGCTGATTTTTGCGGTAGCCTCGAGTTTCAAACCATTGTGGAACAAGGTGTTATACCAGCTGGTCATGTTCTGGAACTGCGCCAGACGCTGTGCGTCGGAAGCGAAGGTCGGGTTCACATTTCCGGCTGCGTCATACGGGTCGATGAGCAGATTGCCGGCTTTGTCCCACATGTTATAGATGGCAGGAATACCGTTAGCTCCGAAGAGGTTTTTGTGAGCCAAGTTGATGGCAGTATTCTCCGGTCTGTTGTTGATCTTACGCTGCTGGGTGTACAAGCTCTGCCATGCCAGCACTACGTAGTCCTCCGGGCTGTCGATCACGTCGTACATCGGGAGCAGACGCATGTTGGCACCGGCCTTTACGTCCACCTCAATCTTACCCTCGTCGCCATTCGAGCTACCTTTCTTGGTAGTGATTACGATAACACCGTTCGCACCACGGCTACCATACAGAGAAGTAGCGGTTGCGTCCTTCAGAATGGTGGTAGAAGCGATATCGCCCGGGTCAATCGAACTGATCGAACCGGCATCCAAAGGAATACCATCTACTACGTAGAGCGGAGCGCTGCTGGCGGAGATGGAACCGATACCACGAATACGGATGTCGGCTATCGTACCCGGCTGACCACTGCTGGTAACAACCTGAACACCGGCACTCTCGCCCGCCAGAGCCTTGGTAATATCAGACGGATTCTTCTTCTCGATATCCTCTGCTTTTACGGTCTCTACCGAACCGGTAAAGCCTCCCTTGCTGACGTTACCGTAACCGGTAACAACGACCTCCTGGATGACCTCGCTGTTCTCGGACATCGTGATCTTGAGGTTCTTGCCGGCAGTTACCTCCTGGGTAGTCATACCTACATAACTGATAATCAAAGTCTTCACAGACTCCGGTACCTCCATCTCGAACTTACCATCGTAAT
This sequence comes from Bacteroidales bacterium UBA2712, assembly GCA_002354055.1. GTDB lineage: Bacteria > Bacteroidota > Bacteroidia > Bacteroidales > Paludibacteraceae > Colicola. The sequence goes on along the minus strand of DEKW01000020.1, from coordinate 47,756 downwards.
CCGAGATTGTACCCTGTGTGGTGCCCTTTGCCTGAATGCTGGCGCCGATCACCGGCTCACCATTCTCATAGACTACCACACCGCTTACTTGTTTCTCCGCGAACAACCCAATGCTCATCGCGGCGAGAAACAAAAGTGTAAAAATCTTCTTCATTGTTTGTTATAATTAGTTAATTGTTGTTTCTGCTTTTCCCTTCTTTACGCGCGTATGTATGCATATATTTAAGGATTCGCACACGCGTATAAATGAAAAATCGCGCAAAGTTACAACAATTTTTCGATATGAGCAAATTATTTGTGAGAAAAATGCAAAAAAAAATGTTTTTGTACTATTTGTATGTCAAAATGTAACGATTTTGTGCCAAAAACAAATCATTTGCTATGTCAAAAAGCTCTTGAGGTGTCGTATTCGCTATTTTTTCGAAAGTTTGCTGCCAATCTGGTGCAGAACCGTGGTATAACATCGACTTTGCCATGGCGAGTGCGGCGTTTTCCTGGTTTTGCGCGGAGATAGCCATTTGTCCTCGCAGTTGGATGAGCGCGTGGCGGAGTGCGGAAGGCGTGAGCGGAGTCTCGCGCAGTTTGTCCAGTTCTTTCTTGACTAAGGCTAAGCTTTGTGCGTAATCCTCCGGATCGCACGCCCAGTAGATACACCAGTAGCCGGTGTCGCTGAGCGGGGTATAAGTCGATTCGACGGTATAAACGAGACCTTTGGACTCACGCAGCGAGAGGTTGAGCCGGCTATTGAGACTTCCGCCGCCTAAGATGTTATTGAGCAAAAACATCGGCAGCTGGTTCTCGTGCCCCAGCGGATAGGCTTTTCCTCCGAGCATCGCGTGGACCTGGTGGGTGTTTTTCCGGTAAGAAACCTCGAACTTATAGGGGCTTTGACCGTCGGTTGACCGTCGGTTGACCGTCGGTTGACCGTCGGGGTTGGGCGTGTTTTGAGGTTGGGTAGGAAGTGAGCCGAATTCTTTTTCGGCGAGGCGGAAGATTTTCTCGGGTTTGAGGTTGCCCTGACAGAAAACCACCATCCGCTCCGGTGTGTAGTGCTTTTTCATCCATTCGAGCGGGTAGGAGGGTTTGGAAGAGATGTGTCGAAGCGTCTTTTGGGTGCCTAAAATCGGCATCTCGAGGCTGGAACCGGCGAAGACGAGACTCTCGAAATCGTCGTAGATGAGTTCGGACGGGCTGTCGTTGTAGCTCTCTATCTCGTCCATAATGACCATCCGCTCTTTGTCTGTCTCTTCTTTTTTGAAAGTGGGCTGGAGAATCATCTCTGCGATGAGATGCAGCGTGAGTTGGACGTGTTCGGCAAGAATGGCGGCATAGAAAGTGGTCTCCTCTTTCGTCGTATAGGCGTTGATTTCTCCTCCGATCCCTTCGATGGCATGGATGATTTGCCGGGCGGAGTGGTGCGCTGTGCCTTTGAAGACGCAATGCTCGATATAATGCGCCATGCCGTTTTCTTCGGGTGTCTCATGTCGCGTTCCTGCGCCTACCATCACGCCTACGTACGCGACGGGAGAAGGCGTCCACCGATGGACGATTTTTACGCCATTTGGCAAAATATGATAAAAAGTTTGCGAATTTTCTTGCATAATTCAAAATTTCTTCGTACCTTTGCACGCTTTTTCCTTCGGGCCCCCGGAACAAACCAACGAAGTGTTTGTTGTGGGGAGAGCGTAGCGCAAGGCGAAAATTCATATGAGCGACGAGGTCGCGAGTCGTATTGAGCCTTAGCGTAAGCGAGCGGCATTGGCGGAATTGGTAGACGCGCCAGACTTAGGATCTGGTTCCGCGAGGAGTGAAAGTTCGAGTCTTTTATGCCGCACCTTCCAGCGCTTTGGCTTCTTGCCAGAGCGCTTCCATTTCATCGATGGTCATGTCTTTGAGGTCGCGTCCTTGCTCTTTGGCGCGGGCTTCGAGGTAGTTAAAACGGCGCATGAACTTGAGGTTCGTCTGCTCGAGGGCATTGTCCGGGCGGATTTTGTACAGCCGCGCGGCGTTGATGAGGGCGAAGAGAAGGTCACCAAATTCATTTACCATTTGGTCATTTACCATTTGGCCATTTATTGGGTCATTGGGACATTTTCTCATTTCCTCTTCGAACTCCGCGATCTCTTCTTTCACTTTATCCCAGACGTCTTCGCGGTTCTCCCAATCGAATCCGACGTTTGCTACTTTGTCCTGGATGCGGTATGCTTTGACAAGCGAAGGAAGACCGTCAGGAATGCCTCCTAAGACGGTCTTGTTGCCGCCTTTCTCTTTGAGTTTGACTTGTTCCCAGAGATGGCTGACATCGGTGTCATTTACTATTTGGCCATTTACGATTTGGTCATTTGTTTTATAGACGTGCGGGTGACGGAAAATGAGTTTGTCGCAGAGCCGGTTGCAGACATCGGCGATATCAAAGTCGTTTGTCTCGGAACCCATCTTGGCATAGAAAACAACGTGCAGAAGCACGTCTCCAAGTTCTTTGGATATCTCCGTCATATCGTGGCGGGAGATGGCGGTCGCCAGTTCGAACGTCTCCTCGATGGTGTTCTGGCGGAGGGAGTCGAAAGTCTGTTTGCGGTCCCACGGGCATTTCTCTCGGAGGTCGTCCATGATATCCAGAAGCCGTCCGAAAGCGGCTAATTGTTCTTCGCGTGTGTGCATTATTCTTCGTAGTTATGAAGGGTCAGATTACCGTGATGATCGAGTTTGGCGTAAGTCCACTGTTTGAAGCAATCGCCGAGGATGATGACGCGGCTGCCGGAAGGTATCTGCAGGTCGAGTTCGATATGCCGGTGACCGAAGATATAGTAGTCGCGGTGGGTGTTTTGCTTCTCCTGATCTTTGGCAAAAAGCACCAACTCCTCTTTATTCTCGCCCTTGTACGGGCAGGGGTTCTCGATCTCTTTGAGGCGGCTTTTCTTCGCCCACTCATAGCCGAACTTGTTTCCCCAAGCCGGCGGCAGAGCGCGGAAACAGAACTGCAGGAACGGCGAGCGGAAGAGCTCACGCAGTTTCATGAACCGCTCGATTTGTTTCTTGACGTCTTTGGGGTAGAGTTTTTCCCAATTGGACGGCAGTAAACCGTCGCCGTGCGCGAGGTAGATTGCCTTGCCGTAACGGAGGATCGTGCAGGGCTCGTAGTGGATTTCAGCGCCGGTCAGTTCTGCCAGTCCGCCGAAGGTCCAGAGGTCATGATTGCCGGTGAAGAAATGGACGTGAATGCCCTTTTTGATGAGTTTGCGTATCTCGCGGCAGAAGGGGTGGTATTGGTGTTTGCTTTTGTCATGGATATAATACTCCATCCAGAAATCGAACATGTCTCCGAGCATGTAGATGGAGACGGCGTCCTCACTCATCTTCTCAAGGAGGTTGATGAGTTTTTTCTGGTGCGCCCAGCCTTTCTCGATGGCCAAGCTGCCTAAATGTGCGTCGCTTAGGAAGTAAATCATTTAATTTATGATTTCAAATTTATGATTTGAAGTTTATAGGAAGCCGAGTTCAAGTTTGGCTTCTTCGCTCATCATATCCTTGGTCCACTCGGGTTCAAAGACGATGTTGACGTTCACGTCCTTGATGCCTTCTACGGAACCCACTTTCTGGCGGATGTCCTCCACGAGAAAATCGCCCGCAGGGCAGGATGGTGCCGTGAGCGTCATGGTGATATCGCAAGTGCCATCTTCCTTGATATCAATGCCGTAAATCAGCCCCAGGTCGTACACGTTCACCGGTATCTCCGGGTCGAAAACGGTCTTGAGCATCTTCAGGATGGCTTCTTCTGTCTCTAAAAATTCATTCATTTGTTGTACCTTTCGTCGCTCCGCTTGCTTTCCAGCCGCAAAACGGCTGCAAAGGTACAACAAAAATTGCACATACGCAAATTTTTTTTGCGTTTTTTTGCTTGGCGGTATAAAATACCGCGATAATAGATAGCCTTTGGGCCGTGCGGATAGCGGGATATACCCTTTCGGAGTAACTCGCCCCCTGCTCGACGGATTTTCGCGTACCCCTTCGCGAAAATACGCCTCCGAGAAGGGTATATCCCTATACGTCGGGGACGAAGGCTATCTATTATCCGCAGCGGAAGGATGACGCGAGAAGCAAAAAATCGCTAAATTGCGTATGTCCGGCAGGGCGCGAACGTAGCAACGGGGGAATTTTTGTTTAAGGGATGGGAGAGGGAGGGGAAAACAAAAAGGCAGATGTCCGAAGTACTGCTTTTTTTTGACATATGCAAATATGCGCGCATTTTTATATGATTTTTAGGAGAAAAGGAACGGGAGAAGAACAGGGCGTATTGCAGAGCAAGTGCCTCCTATTAGGGTACGTTATGGGTAGTACAATAACTAACGAATATCCAACGAATCACTAACTAATCACTAACGATTGGACTTTCGGTGGAGCCCCTCCTCTCGCACAACATCGGCACGTAAATAGGACAATTAACATGTTTTTTCGTATTTTCATTTGCGTATATGAAATATTTTTTGTACCTTTGCAGGCGATTTATCATGAGAAACTGAACGTACCAGTGAGACACACCATTCCGATAGTACTATTGATGCTTATGCCGTTTGTGGCAAGGGCGGAGCGGATCGATCCGGTGGCTTCCGAGACCGACACGCTGAAGGTGGAGACGTCGCGGCGAGGACATTTGATTAACTCGCTGGATGTGCTGAACGGTCAGACGGCGGGCGTGACGGTGGGTTCGAACACGAATCCGGAGGCGATGCTTTCGTCCGTCCGAGTGCGCGGCAACCACTCCTTGACCGGGGGTAACGAACCGCTTGTGATGATAGACGGCATGTCGTCCGATCTGCGGACGTTAGCTACTATTTTTCCGGGCGATATAGAAAGTTTCACTATACTGAAGGATGCCGCTCAGACGGCTCAGTACGGAGCCCGCGGCGCGGCGGGTGTGATCGAAGTTCGGACACGCCGCGGGGCGGAAGGGAAGATCCATGTCTCGTACGCGGGTAATATAGGTTTCGCGCACGCGGACAAGTTCCTCAGGATGCTGAATGCGGATGAGTACCGGGAGCTGGCGGGCAGCCGCGGTATGAAGATCGTGGACGGCGGCAGTTCGACGGACTGGCAGCGGGCTATCATACGAACGGGTTTGGTTCATAATCATCATATTGCCATCGGCGGTGGAACGGAGACCAGCAGTTATCGCGGCGCGATCAGTTATAGCCAGAACAACAGTATCGTCCGCGAGATGGGGACGCGCAATCTGACCGCCAAAGTGGATGTGACGCAACACATGCTGTCCAAACGGCTGACGTTCGATCTGGGTCTGTTCGGCGCGCTGGGACATAACCAATACCTGAACGACGTGCAGAAGACGTTCTATTCGGCGGCGGCATTCAATCCCACTTTCCCTAATGAACGCAACGCTTCGGGCGGTTATAGCGGCTATGCCGATGCGAGCCAAGTAAGCCATCCGATGGGTCTGCTGGACATTCAGAAGCACAACGAGGCGATGCATTTCAACACGCATCTGCGGATCAAAGGCGATATCGGCTACGGTCTGACGGCGGCGGTTTACGGGAGTTACAGTTACGATGCGGACGACGAGAGCCATTTCTATCCGACGTATATGGAGAGCACGGGCAAGGTCTATCGCGAGGCGGGGAAGAGCCATGTGTGGCTGACGAATATCGTGCTTCATTACGGGCACGAATGGCAAGGTTCTCACCGGCTGGAGGCGGATGTGCTGGGCGAGTTACAAGGTCGGACGCTGACGGGTTTTCACACAACGATCAACCGCTTGGCGTCCAATGCGTACGGGTACGACAATATATCCGTGGGTGCATTGCGTCTGTGGGACGGCAGCGGCAGCAGTTATGAGCAGCAGCGGATGGCTTCTGTGATGGGGCGTGTGAGTTATACGGCTCTGAACCGCTATACGTTCACTATTTCAGCCCGCGGGGATGCCAGTTCGGTAGCCGCGAAAGGGCATAAATGGGGTTTCTTTCCTTCCGTCAACATCGCTTGGAACATGAAGAAAGAGTCGTGGCTGCGGGACGAAGAATGGCTGACGCGGCTGAATATACGCGCCGGCTGGGGTCTGTCCGGTAACTTGGGAGGTATCGCGGCTTATCAGTCGCTGAGGCTGATGACGCCGACCGGTATCACGGAGTCGGAAGGTCTGCCGGATGTGATATTGGGTATCGCGCGGAACGAGAACCCGAACCTGACGTGGGAGAAGACGCAGACGGCGAATGTGGACATGGAGTGGGGATTCTGGAAGAACAGGGTGGTCTTTACCGCGGATTATTACTACTCGTATATCTACGATATGCTGTATAACTACACGATGCCGGTTCCGCCGTTTATCTACGACAAGATGCTGGCGAACCTGGGCAAGATGCAGAACCAGGGTGTGGAGGTCGGTTTCGGTCTGGCGGCAGTCCAGACAAAGGACTGGGGGCTGAATATCGGAATTAACTTGACGTGGCAGCAGAACAAGTTGCTTTCTCTGAACGGTTATTACGAGAACGAGTATCTGACGGCTCCGACTTATACGCCGATTGCGTCGGTCAACGGAGCGGGTCTGCACGGCGGCAACACGGATGTGGTGTACCAGATTCCGGGTTATTCGCTGGGTGTGTTCTATCTGCCGCATTGCACGGGTCTGACGACGACCTCGACGGGCGAGCGGGTGTATGAGATAGAGGACTTGGACGGCGACGGATTGGTTGATTTGTCGGACGGCAGCGGCGACCGGCGTGTGTGCGGTCAGGCGACGCCGAAAGTGCTGTTGGGTAGTAATATCTCCGTCCGGTACAAACAGTTTGACCTTTCGATTCAGTTGAACGGCGCTTTCGGGCATAAGATATACAACGGAACGGCGCTCAGTTATATGAATATGGGTTCAATGCCGTATTACAATGTGATGAAGGGTGCGAGCGAGCGCAATATAGACGACTTGACGGTGACGGACTACTGGCTGGAGCGCGGGGATTATGTCAATATCGACTACTTGACATTAGGGTGGACTTACCAGCCGTCCGAGGCAGCTCGTCAGCGCAAATACCAGCTTTCGGCGCTGCGGCTCTCCGTTTCGGTCAATAATCTGGCGACAATAACAAGTTATTCGGGGCTGACACCAATCATCAACAGTACGGTGATTAACAATACCTTAGGAGTGGACGACAAGCGTTCGTACCCCGTGAGCCGGACGTATAGTCTGTCGCTGCAAATACAGTTTTAAGTGCAAGCACGTTTAAGAGTTAAATTGTTAAACTGTTAAATTGTTAGATTGTTAGCATGAAGAGATCGTTACCTATATTAATTCTCTGTGTGATGTTCTTGTCCGGCTGCGGTTTTCTGGACGAAGATCCGCATTCGGGTCGGCCGCAGGAGAAGGTGATCACCTCTGCGTCGGCGTTGTACCAGCAGGCGGTTCTGTCGCTGTATAGCCATATAGGCGGCAGCACGGACGGTTACGGGCTGCAGGGAACGTACCGCGGCGTGTATGATCTGCAGACTTTTGCGTCCAACGAAGCGATCATTCCGGTGCGCGGCGGCGACTGGTGGGACGGCGGTCTGTGGGTGGATCTGCACGAGCATACATGGACGGTTGACAACGAGTGCTGCGAGAACTCATGGCGGTATCTGTTCCAACTCGTGGGGCTGTGCAACTATTCGCTGTCGCTTCTGGACGAATACGGATATCTCTTGACCCGGGACCAGTCGATGAGTTATAACGCCGAGGTGCGTGCGGTGCGCGCGATGGCGTATATGTACCTGCTGGACCTGTTCGGGCGCGTGCCTATAGTGACCAAAATAACCATGCCCGTGCATGATATCTACCAGTCCGAACGGAGCGAAGTGTTTGATTTCGCATGGGATGAGATGCAGATGACATTGCTCTACCTGCCCGACGAGCGCAGCAACAGCCGCGGCGAATACTACGGTCGTGTGACCAAGCCTGTAGTGCATTTTATGCTGATGAAAATGGCGCTCAATGCGGAGGTTTGGCGCGATGACGACTGGACGGATGAGGTGCGACCGGACGGCAAGACCATCCAACTGCCTTGCGGCGACGCGGGAGAGAAAAACGCGTGGGAGGCGGTCAATTTCTATGGTCAGCAGATACTCAGTTCCCAAGCCGGATATGTGCTCTGCGAGAGCCAGTTGAACTGTTTCTCGACGTACAACGAAGACGCGACGGAGAATATTTTCACCATTCCGATGGATCCGAATGTGTATCGGAATAGGTTCAAGAACCTGTTCCGCAGTCTCCATTACCAGCACGCCGCGGCGATGGGTTACGGCGGCGAGAACGGTTCTTGTGCAACCCAGGAGACGCTGGATGTGTTCGGTTACGGCACGAACCATCCGGACTGCCGTTTCCCGACTACTTTCTTCTCAGGTATCGTCCATGTGCGCGGAAACCCGCTGGTGCTTTCGTCCGGCGATACGCTGGTTTATTATCCCCGCGAGGTGCAAATGAACCTGACGGGCAGTCCGTATGTGGCGACGGCAGGCGCACGCATGAGCAAGTATGCGCACGACCCGGGAACGATCTTCGACGGTCAGTTGCGCAACAGCGATATTGTTCTCTTCCGTCTGGCGGACGTCTATCTGATGATGGCAGAGGCGAAGGTGCGCAACGGCGAAGACGGACAGACGGAGTTTGAGCTGGTCCGTCTGCGCGAAGCGATGGCGCTTAACCAGACGATCGAACCCCGCGATGCGACACTCGAGAATATCTATTACGAACGGTGGATCGAACTGATGTGGGAAGGCTGGCATCGGCAGGATCAGATCCGCTTTGGCAAATTCGACTTAGATCCCGGTCTCTCTGTTTTCCCCATTCCCCAAACAGCTCTGCAGACCAACGGAAACCTGAAGCAGAACAAAGGCTACGAATAACTGCCATTTTGGCAGGAAAAAGCTCATGGCATGAGATTTGTTCAGAAAAAATCGGCATGACGGCATAACGTCATGACGACATGACTAAATTTTAAAACAAAACATATACTATGAGCAAAGGTAATATTGGGGTGACGAGTGACAATATATTCCCCGTCATCAAGAAATTTTTGTATTCGGATCATGAGATCTTTTTGCGTGAGTTGATTTCCAATGCCGTGGATGCGACGCAGAAATTGAAGACGCTGTCGTCGGTCGGCGAAGTGAAAGGCGATCTGGGCGATTTGCGTGTACGCGTGTCCATAGATAAGAATAAGAAGACCTTGACGGTCTCGGATCACGGAATCGGCATGACCGCAGAGGAGGTGGACAAATATATCAACCAGATTGCGTTCTCCGGCGCAGAGGAGTTTGTCAACAAATACAAAGACAAGACCGAAGCCATCATCGGACATTTCGGTCTGGGCTTCTATTCCGCATTCATGGTCAGCAAGAAAGTGGAGATCTTCTCGCTGAGTTATCAAGAGGACGCGAAAGCCGTTCATTGGAGCTGCGAAGGCGATCCGGAGTACACGATGGAAGAGACCATCAAAGCCGAACGCGGAACGGATATCGTGCTGCATATCGACGATGAGTTTTCGCAGTACTTGGAGGACGCGACGATAGAGGGCTTGCTGAAGAAATACTGCAAGTTCCTGCCGGTGGAGATCGCTTTCGGCAAGAAGAAAGAGTGGAAAGACGGCAAAGAGGTAGAACTCGACGAAGAGAACATCATCAATGATGTTAACCCCGCTTGGACGCGCAAGCCGAGCGAGTTGAAGGACGAAGATTACGACAAGTTCTATCACGAGCTCTATCCGATGCAGTTTGAGGAACCGTTGTTCCATATCCATCTGAATGTGGATTATCCGTTCAACCTGACGGGAATCCTGTATTTCCCGAAGATCAAGAGCAATCTGGATGTACATCGCAACAAGATCCAACTGTACTGCAACCAAGTCTATGTGACGGATGAGGTGGAGAACATCGTCCCGGAGTATCTGACGCTGCTTCACGGCGTGATTGACAGCCCGGATATCCCGCTGAACGTGAGCCGTAGTTACCTGCAGAGCGACAATAATGTCAAGAAGATCAGCGGGTACATCACCAAGAAGGTCGCTGACAAACTCATGGAGCTGTATAAGGCTGACAAAGAGGAGTTTGCGAAGAAATGGGACGATATCAAGATGTTCATTCAGTTCGGTATGCTGACCGACGAGAAGTTCTACGAGAAAGCGAAAGATTTTGCGCTGCTGAAGAACCTCGACGGTAAGTACGCGACGCTCGATGAATACAAGGCGCAGGTGAAGGACGCGCAGACCGATAAGGACGGCAATCTGGTACTTCTTTATACCAACGATCCGGACGCACATTATACGTATATCGAGCGTGCTAAGGCTAAAGGCTACGATGTGCTGCTGATGGACGGCGAGCTGGATGTACATTGTATGTCGCAAGCCGAGCAGAAAGCAGAGGATAACAAACTTCGTTTCGTGCGGATTGACAGCGACACCATCGAGAACCTGATTAAGAAGGAAGACCAGGCGAAAGATACGTATTCCGCTGAGCAGAAAGAAGGACTTAGAAAGGCCTTTGAGAACTTGCTGCCGAGCGCTGAGGATAAGTTGCGTTATACGGTAACTTGCGAGGCTGCGGCTGCGGATGCGCTACCGGTCTTCCTGACGCAGAACGAGTTCATGCGCCGAATGAAGGAGATGAGCGCGCACCAGCAAGGCATGAGTTTTTATGGCCAGATGCCGGACAGTTATAACCTTGTTGTGAATACGGCTCACCCGCTGATTCAGGAGCTTGCGGCAAAAGAGAGTAGCGAGCAAGTGAATGAAGAAGTGGAGAAAGACGGCAAGAAAGAGACGGAAGTCAAGACCGTTTATAAGCTGGAAGGCGAAGACGAGAAGATCAAACAGCTGATTGATATTGCTTTGCTGGCTTCCGGTCAACTGAAAGGCGAAGCGCTCGCGAAATTCGTCAACCGAAGTGTCGATTTGCTAAAGGAATAAGGTGTAAGAGGTTTAATTGTGGCTAAAGCCACGTTTAAGTATAAAAGTGAGTCCTCGAAAGGGGGCTCATTTTTTTTAATATAATATGTACATAAATATGAAATTTGTGCCAAAAATTATGTACTATTTTTAAGATTTTAACAAAAATAATAAAAAATGAGCACTTTCTATTAAAATTTGCTATTGTGTATGTCGGAATAATGTAGTAATTTTGCACCCGATTTTGAAAATAAGGTACAAATAATAATGAATCACAACAAAATTTCTCTATTTATTGCTATGTTCATGTGCACTTTGTGCGCATGGGCTCAGACGTCGGGTACGCATATGACAGAGGTGTCCGGCGTAGTAACCGATTTCCAAACGCGCGAGCCGCTGATCGGTGTGACGATATGTGACAAGAATGATCCTTCGAAGGGCACGGTAACGGATTTCGATGGACATTACACGATTTTAGTGGATACCCGCAAGCCTGCGATGTTGACCTTCTCGTATGTAGGTTATGACACAGAGACGCGTTCTGTGACCGCAGTGACGAAGGTGCTGAATGTGCCTTTGCTGACGCATAACGAGGTGCTGGACGACGTCGTGGTGACCGCCGGTCGTTTTGAGCAACGCTCGACGGACGTGACGGTCTCGATGGAGGTGTTGAAACCCCAGGCGCTGCGTAGTCAGGCTCCGACGGACTTGTCGGCTACCTTGCAGACGCTGCCGGGTGTGGAGATCATCGACAAGCAGCCTTCTATCCGCGGCGGCGGAGGATGGACGTATAGCGTAGGTAGCCGTTGCCAGGTGTTGATGGACGGTATGTCGATTCTGAATCCGAAGACCGGTGAGATCAACTGGAACAATGTGCCGCTGGAGAACGTCGGCCAAGTGGAGGTGATCAAAGGTGCTTCGTCTGTGTTGTACGGTTCGTCGGCGCTGAACGGTGTGATCAATGTGCGTACGCAACGTCCCGGAGAGAAGCCGGAGACGAAGATTAGCGGATACGTAGGTGTTTATGATAATTATAAGGATTACGCGTACACGGGCGCGCGTCTGCCGTTGTATTACGGCGCAGAGGCGTCGCACTCCAGACGAGTAGGCAATTTCGATGTCTCGGGCGCTATCAGCGGCTTTAAGGACGAGGGATTCCGCCAGCAGAGTTTCAATGATCGTGTTCGTCTGGGTGGAAATCTGACATACCACCAGCCGATGGAGGCAGGCAAATACATGACGATGGGTGCGAACGTGAATTACGTTGCGAACCAATACGGCGATTTCTTCATCTGGCGCAGCCCGAAGCAGCCTATACTGCCGTCTCCGCTGACCAATATGGGCCGTAAGGAGCATAACTTCAATATCGATCCGTTCTGGAACTACGACGACGCAGACAAAGGTATCTCTCATAAGATCCGCGCACGTTTCTATCTGACGTCTGATAACCTCACTACGCCGTCTGCAACGATGAGTACGGAGGAGTTGGCGAAATGGGCCGTGCAGAGTTTCGATCTGGGAAAAGTGAAGGGTAAGTACGACGAGTTCAAGGGTTATACAGATGGCGGAATGTCCACGGAGGATGCGCTTATCCTGACCTTCAAAGATGTCGCTATTCCGGCCATGAACGAAGACTGGTTGGGCGCTGTGAAGAGCGGTATCGACCTGGTACAGAATGGTTTAGGTTATACGGGAACGGTAGCAGAGCTGCAGGATGCAGTAGCTTATGCGATGAATCTGTTGGCGAACAATGACCCGACAAGACCTGAGTTGACGTACAACGGTTATCTGGATTATCAGTTTGCCAAGCAGTGGAACTCGGGCGTGCGTCTGACGACCGGTGTGAACTGGAATCACATCACCAATACAGCGAATATCACCGGAACGCACCACACAGATAACGTAGCGGCGTACTTGCAGTACGACCACCGTATCGCCGACAAGCTGTCGCTGAGTGCCGGTATGCGTCTGGAGTACTACCGCATGGATGATCATTACAAGGAGGCGAATATCCAGATCGGCAAATGGCTCTGCCCGGTACGCCCGGTGTTCCGCGCAGGTCTGAACTGGGAGATCTACAAGGCAGGATTCCTTCGTGCCAGCTTCGGTCAGGGTTATCGTAACCCGTCGATCACGGAGAAGTTCGCTCGTAAAGATATCGGTGGTGTAGGTGTTTATCCGAATCATGATATCAAGCCGGAGTCGGGCTTCAATGCCGAGATCGGCTACAAGCAGCTCTATAAGTTCGGTCCGATCACCGGTTCGCTGGACGTGGCAGCCTTCTATACAGAGTATAGAAATATGATTGAGTATCAGTTTGGTTTGTTCCGCAACTCGGATTTCACAATGATCAACTCGATGGACGATGTGATCAGCGAAGCGCAGAAGATGATCGATGATATCAAGACCACCAAATCGCTGAGCAACGCCGGAATCGGTATCGGTGCGCAGTTTGTGAACGTCAATCATGCGCGTATCTACGGCTGCGAGGTTAGTACGGCAGGTAAGGTGGACATCCAGAAAGAGATGGGTCTGCGTTACTCCATCGGTTATACCTTCACGGAGCCGGAAGATATGGATAACGCGAAGCGTATCGAGGAGGAGAAGACCTATACCGATCCGTTGCAGATGAAGAACAAGTCCAACGACTCCAAGTACCTGAAGTACCGCAACAAACACTCCTTCAAGACCACGATTGATTATAACTATAAGTGGTTGTCGCTGGGTATCAATATGATGTACCGCAGTAAGATGCTGGCGGTGGATTATATCATGGTGGACGAGCGCGAGAAGGCGGAGCCGGATCTGATGGATTATGCCCGCAAGTTCATCTTCGGTTACGAAGACGGCGTGTCGCTGCACGACTACTGGATGGAGCATAACAAAGGTGTCTTCACGATGGATCTGCGCGCTTCTGTGCGGTTCAAAGAGCACGTGGAGGTTCAATTCCTGATCAATAACCTGCTGAATACGGAGTATAGCTACCGTCCGATGGCTTTGGCGGCTCCGCGTACGTTCGTGTGCAGAATGAATATTACGTTGTAAAAGTTTAATTGTGGCTGAAGCCACGTTTAAGAGGTTTAAAAGTGTATATGAAGAAGATTTTTACTACAGTTATAATGGCCTGCGTGCTGGCGGTCTCTGCGACGGCAGTGACGATTAGTGACGCATCGGGCGTGTACAAAGGCACGCTGAATATCGGCGGAGATGAGTACCCCAACGAAGAGGTGTATATCCTGCCGGGTGTGACGGCAAACACGATTACTTTTGTACTGCCGAATTTTAAGTTCGGTGCGGCTTCGCTAGGTGATATCGTGCTGGTAAATATCCCGATGAACGGTAGCGGTCAGTTGACTCTGAATAACCGTCCTTTGTATATTAAAGTTATTCAGACGCGTGCGATGGTGTCGATGGTGAATGGAAGTCAGATCTCCGGGACAGTTGCGAATGTGTCGCTTTCTATCGAAGCCGGTCTTCCGGAGCCGATTCCGGTGCTTTTTAACGGAGACAAGGTGACCGACCGCAATTATGCGCTTAACAATGGCGGTTTTGAGGGCGGATGGAGCAATAACGAGCCTACCGGATGGCACTCGTTTCCTTCGGCTACGGGTAGTTTTGCTGGTTTCGTGAGTGGCACAGGACAGTTCTCACAGAGCACGGACGTTCGTCCCGGAACTACAGGCTCTCACAGCGTGAAGATTCAGACAAAAATTACCTTAGGCGCGAAAGGTAATGGAAACTGTACGAATGGTCAGATCAATGCAGGATCCACTACCGCTTCAGATGCGAATGGAAACTATAACTTCTCGGATCCGGGCAATAATGGTTATAATACGAAGTTTGTCGGTCAGCCGGATTCGATGGTATTCTGGGCAAAATATATCCCTGGCGGAGGAAACGTTACGGATAATTCCAATAAAGCTCGTGCAAATGCGGTCATTACGCAGAATGCACGTTACCAAGATCCGGAGACCGGTTCGTACGGTTCGGTTAAGGTGGGTAACGCGGAGATTAACTATTCTGCCACCAGCTCGAAGGGTTGGCAGCGCCTCTCTACGCCGTTTGTTTATACTTCGTTAGATCCTAAGACAGCGGCCTATATCTTGGTTACTTTCTCTTCCAATGCCACTCCGGGCGGCGGTAATGCATCCAAAAATAGCCCGGATGTCGTTTATCTGGACGATGCGGAGATTATCTATAACCACGCGCTATCGACGTTCAAGATGGGTAATAATACTATCTCGTTTACGAATGGTCATGCCAATACAACTGCAGAGTTCAGCGATAGCGATTATACTTTTGCGGCTACGACGAATGGTAAGGCGGCGAAGTCCTTCATCGGCTTTGATGCGGAGCACAATCAGGTACTTGTCTATGTGGTGGCAGATAGCTATTCCCAGGCAAAAGCATACTCCGTTTATACGCTTCAGATGGCAGAGCCGGTTCGCGATACCGAGTATGCTTATTCGGCTACGACCTGCGACAACGAGCCTTATTCAGATAACCTCTTTACGAGCTTGAGTGAGGCAGGTTCTTATACTACCCGAATCCCGAACTCCAAAGGCGGTGATTCGATTATCACGTTGACGCTGAGTGTGTTGCCGACCTACGCTTTCACTGCAGAAGCGACGATAAAGATGAACGAGTCTTATACATGGCGCGAGAAGACCTATCAGGATCTCACACCGGGCGTATATACCTTTGCTGATTCGCTGCAAACCAAAGCCGGTTGTGACTCCGTCTATACGCTGACGCTTACCGTAGAAGCCATTCCTTATCTTATTGAGGAGGTAGCAACGGCTTGTCAGAACGAAGAGGCCGCATGGCGTCTCAAAACACTGCCTACCACGGCGGCAGGTACATTTGTGCTGTATGACTCACTCCAATCGATTTACAGCACGGACTCCGTCTATAAGTTAACGCTCACCGTTCATCCGGTTTATACCTTCCCTGCGGAAGCGACGATAAAGATGAACGAGTCTTATACATGGCGCGAGAAGACCTACCAGGATCTCACACCGGGCGTATATACCTTTGCCGATTCGCTGCAAACCAAGGCCGGTTGCGACTCCGTCTATACGCTGACGCTGAGTGTTCAATCAATCGGTTATTGGTTCGAAGAGACGATGAGTGCGTGCGTCAATGAAGAGAACGAGTGGCACGGTAAGCTGCTGCCTACGGTTGCAGAAGGTACGTACGTACTCTATGACTCGCTCCTGTCGATGTATGGACAAGACTCCATCTATCAGCTGACGCTGACGGTTCACCCCATCTATCTGTTCACTGAGGAGAAATACGTCAACGAAGCCAATCTGGAATGGCGTGGCAAGACAATCCAAGACCTGCCCAAACGCGAAGAGCCGTATTTGATCTACGATTCGCTGACTACCCAATATGGTTGTGACTCTGTCTATCTGCTTCGCTTGCATGTATCTGACATTCCTGTCACATACGGCAGCTTTTCTGCGGAATGTTGTGGAGGTGAGTTTATCCTATTCGATGGAGTAGAGTACAGAGAGTCCTTTGATGGTGAAGTGCGTGTTTCGGAGAAGAATATTTACGGCGGTGACTCCATCGTCCATGTAACTATTACCGTCTTCCCGTCGTACTTCATTGAGGAAGAGTTGGCCATCGTCGTGGGCGAGGAGATCCAATGGGAATACTACGACCTCAGCCAGTTCCCGATTAGCTCTGTGACGCTGAAGGCGGAGTATTGGTCGGATGATTTCTGTGACTCCACCAGAGTTCTGTACCTCACCGTCATTCCCGAGCCCATCAGCACAGGTGTTCAGGAAACCGGCTCGGAGAAACGCGTAGCCCGCAAAGTGCTGTATAACGGAAAAATCTATATCATCCGCAAGGACGAACATATATATGATGTTTTAGGTAAAAAAATCAAATAAATTATCACAACAATGAAAAAAATCTTTACAACTCTTTTTGCCGGGCTGATGATCTCGGCACAAGTAATGGCAGTATCTATCATGGATGTCTGCGGTAAGTATGACGGCACTCTGTTGCTCGATTCAGAAGAATATCCGGGCAGCGAAGTGTACCTTCTTCCGGGTGTAACGGACAACACCCTCACATTTGTTCTGCCGGACTTTAAATACAACGGTGTAAGTCTGGGAAGCATTGTTCTGCCGAATATCACGATGTCGGAGGACGGTCAGTTCTCTATCGAGGAGACCACGCTCTACCTGCAAGGTTTGCTGAATCTGCGTGCGACCATCAATATTCTGGCTTCCTATGAGGAAGGTGGTAAGACGTACACATCGCAGGCTACGGAGAGTGAAGCTAGTATTGTTCTGGAGATTGCGGAGCCTACAACCCTTCCCGAACCGATTATCGTTTGTTTCGCCGGAGATGCGGTTCGCAACAACAACTACGCGCTGCCGAACGGCGGTTTTGAGGGCGCATGGACCAATAACGAGCCGCAAGGCTGGCACTCGTTCGTTTCGGCTACCGGAGAGTTTGTTGATTTTGTAAAGAACAATAAAGAACAGTTTGTGCAATCCAACCAAGTCCGTCCGGGTTCCAATGGCGCTCATAGTGCGCTCCTTTCTACCAAGACTGTATTGGGTGTGAATGCTAATGGTAACTGTACCAATGGTCAGATCAATGCCGGTTCTAAAACAGCCACTGAAGCAGAGAAAAACTATAACTTCTCCGACCCCGCAAACGAAGGTTTCAACACTCCGTTCCAGGGTCGTCCGGACTCGATGGTCTTCTGGGCAAAATATATCCCCGGTGATCGCGACGCTTCTAAGGATGCGAATCAAGCACGTATGAGTACCGTCATTACGACCGATGCACGCTACCAAGATCCGGAGACTGCTGACTACTCGGAGATTAAAATAGCTCAAGCAGCGATTAACTATTCTGCTACGGCTTCGCTGGGATGGCAACGTATCTCTGTGCCGTTCAGTTATGTAACCGAGAATTCCGACAAAGAGCCGGCTTATATCCTCACGACCTTCACGACCAACAAACTGCAAGGTGGCGGAACGGCCAGCAAGGATCATCCTGATTCCGTCCTCCTGGACGATGCAGAGTTGATCTATAACAATCATCTTCTCTCTCTTACCCTCGGCAGTGATGAGATCACTTTTGATGGTGAGTCCTATAAGATTAACGAGACCTACTGCGACTCCTGCGGTATTTTTGAATGTGTTGAAGATGGTGTTTCGGCGCAGTCGTTCTTCGCTTATGATGCACTCCATAAATGTGTATTCGTATATGTAATCGCTGATGACTATGCTCAGTCCGGCAAATACACGGTATATCGTATAGATTATACGGACACGAATGCTGATGGTACCTCGCTGGATCCCAAAGTACCGGAAGAACAAGGTATAGAAGAAATTATTACTCACGAAGCGCGCTTCGAGAAAGTGCTGATCAACGGTCAGCTCTTCATCCGCTCCAACGATGCGTGGTATAACGCATCCGGCGTACGCGTTAAATAAATCATTGTATGAAAACTAAAACAACAATCCAAAAACTTTGGATGCTTATTTCGGTATTTGCCGTAGGCTCTTTAGCAGCCTACGCGCAATTGCCGTATAATACTACCTGGACCCAAAGCCATTATAATAGTTCTTCCACGGTTATCCGAAAAGAAGGACAGCAAAAATGGGAGAATAATGGTGTTCGTTTGGGAACTACCGGGCTTTCTGTCGGAAACTGGGATGACAAGTTCATTGTTCTTGCACTCGCGCAGACCAGTATTCCTAGCCAACTAACCTTCCGCTACAAATGTAATGTAGGTATTGCGACTAACCCGGACTGGTACATAGAAGAGAGTGCGGATAACGCCAATTGGTCGCGTATCTGGTCCGCTGTTTCTCCTACTTCATCCGTTGTCTCGGTTTCTACGGACTGGTATAATGCGTCTATCACGCTTTCAAAATCGACCAAGTATCTCAAACTCTGTTATTCTGGAAACTATGCCGGAACGTACGCAGATGTCAAAGTTACGGATCAGGCTTACGTAAATAATCCTACGGTTAATGATGTCGTTATCACCTCTCTGGATTTCGGAGAAGGAGCGATTAGTTCTGGTAAGGCGGACTTGACCTTCGATGTAGAATGGTGTAACGTTGAGGCTCTTTCCGTGACGAGCGACAACACGGCCTTCTTCACGGTCAGTCCCGCTTCTTTCGGCGGTAAGGTGCAATATGGTACGCAGACCGTTACCGTGTCGTACGACCGCGATAAAGCAGTGGGCAACCATGATGCGACAATCACAATGACCAACGGCTCGGTAACGAAGACGGTGTCTCTCTCGGGAGCTACGACCAAGCGCGAACAAGCCATCCATTGGAATGCCGACCTGGCTGCTACATCCTTCACGCTGAACGCAGAGGATGAGTTGACAGGGGATGCTATCGCTACGGCGGACAACGAGGAGGCTGTCATCACTTATACGACCTCTGATGCCGAGATAGTGGCTGTCTCTGAAGATGGTAAAACGCTTTATGCAATCGCCAATGGTACGGCTACCATCACGGCACACGCCCCGGGGAATGATATTTACAATGAAGTAGAGGCTTCCCAACTTTTCACGGTAACCTCGAAGAGTAAACAGGTCATCACTTGGGATCAGAACCTCTTGGGACTCAAGACCACTTCTGCCGGAGAAACAATCATGTTGGATGCGCAGGCTACCAGCGGCGGCGTCATTACGTATGCTATCGAAGGTGGCGCTGCGGAGTGTATCTCACTTGGTGGTGAGAATAACGCTACTCTGACCATTACCGGCACTCCCGGACAGGCATATATCATCGCTACCCAGGCCGGAGGTATCATCGGTGAAGAGGAATGGATTGCGGCTACCTATCGTAAAATCGTTAAGGTGCGTGACCCGAACTCTGCTTGCGACGAGTATGCATTAGCGGATCAGAGTTTCTCTTTCGGTAAGGGACATAAATCTCCCGCTGCCGTGCAGGAATATAGCCTGGTAGGCAAGCCGACGAATCTGACCTTTACCGGAAAAGCCGGAAGCAAGCAGTATTTATGGTCCGAGCGCGAAGCTATCTTTGTGGACCAGTATGCTAATTTCGGCTCGGGTATGGAATGGAGGTTGTTGACGTCAATGGTTATGGACGAAGACAGCCGTAACTATGGTCCTTTTGCCTTGAATGAAACGGCTACAAAGATTCGTTTCCGTACCGGTGACTATTCCGAGCATAATGTCTCAAATATATCGGTTCCGCGTAAGCGCGAGATGATCGTTAGCGAGACCGCTATCGTTGAGAATGCGGAGCGTAACGTACGTTGGACGAAGACTATCTCTGTCTCCCGTTCGAATATCGACGTAGTCGATCTGCTGGTAGAGAGCGACGACCCTGCGTGTCCGTTTGAACTCTCCCACAACTCTATCGGTACCGATTGTGCCGATCGTGGTACGGAGACCTTCACGGTTTCTATCACGCCGAAGGATCGCGACTCGGTTTATACCGGTCTTATCACCATCACCGATGGCAAGGCGGTACCGACCACTCACACCATCTCGCTCTCTATCACCGCTACGGGATTCAACCAGACCATCCATAACTTTGAGTTGCCGGCTGAGGCGCTGACGACCGATGTGCTGGAGCCTTTCCATGCCACGGCTACGAGCGGCATGGAAGTGGCTTACCTCTCTTCCGACAGCGCGATTGCGTACGTCGAGAATAACCAACTCGTTATCCTTACTGCCGGTACGGTTAGCATCACGGCTTATCAGGCTGGCGATGACCGCTACGAGCCTGCTTCGGATGTCAGGACGATTGCTATCTCTCTTACTCCGGTAGAGATCACGACTGCTCCTTCCGCTTCGGAGATTGCTGCCGGTCAGGCGCTCTCTATATCTAAACTCTCAGGCGGAGAGGCTTCCGTAGAAGGTTCGTTCGCATGGCAGGAGCCGGAGATCGTTCCGGAGGCGGGTGAGCAGACCTATACGGTCATCTTCACGCCGGCTAACCCGGCTATCTATGCCTCGGCTTCGACCGAAGTAACGGTGCATGTAGAAGCCGGTCAGATCGCACAGGCCATCACTTGGGAGGATCTCTTCCCGGAGCTCTTCTATTATGGATTGAGCTTCGAGATGACGGCTACCGCTTCGTCGGAGCTGCCGGTGGTCTATACGTCTTCCGATGAGTCTATCGCCCGAGTAGAGGGCACGACGCTCATTCCTGTATCTGCCGGCACGGTAACGATCACGGCTACGCAACCGGGCAACGAGTTCTACTTCGCTGCAGAGCCGGTAGAGAAACAGCTTATCGTTTCTCCTATTCCTACCACCTACGGTGAGTATCAGGCGGCCTTCTGCGAGGGAGACTCAGTAGAGTTCTCCGGCAAATGGTACACGGCTGCGGCTCAGGAAGATGTCATCGTAGCAGAGAAGAATATCTTCGGCGGCGACTCCGTCGTTACCTTCACGGCTACCGTTCTGCCGCGTCATTTCTTTGCTCAGGACACTACTATCAATATGGATGAGCCGCTCGTATGGCGCGAGAAGGAATACGGTCTCTTGACTCCGGGTGCGTACACCTTGTATGACTCGCTCAAGAATATCGACGGTTGCGACTCCGTCTATGCGCTGCAGCTGACCGTGAATGCGATCCCTTATCTCATTCAGGAGGTCGCTACGGCTTGCCAAAACGAAGAAGCTACTTGGCGCGACAAAGCGCTCGATACTCATGAGCCCGGTACTGTCATCCTCTACGACTCGCTGCAATCGCAATACGGTACGGACTCCGTTTATGAGTTGACCCTCACCGTCTATCCTTCCTATGCGTTCGAAGACGAACCGCAGGCTATCTACGTGGGTCTGCCGGGCGTATGGAGAGAGTTCGACCTCAGCCTCATACCCGTAGGCGATACGATCCTGACGAAACTCTATACTACCGTCATGGGATGTGACTCCGTCTATACGATGCATCTCACCGTGAACGAAGCACCGGCTACCTACGGCGTCGATTCGATCTATATCTGCGGCAGAGGTGAAGTGGCTGTCTATGATGATGTGGCATACTCCAAACCGAGCAAAACGCCGCTGACGGTGACTCTGAGCACACCGAATCAGTTCGGCGGAGACTCTATCGTCGAGTTATGGGTACTGGCTTCCAATAAGTACGAGATGATCTTCAGTCAGACCATCACCGAAGGTGCTGCAGAAGTATGGCAAGATATCGACCTCAGTGTACTGCCGGCTGGCGACACGACGCTGACGGTGATCTATCCTACTATTCACGGTTGTGACTCCACCTTCATCCTCAATCTGACGGTACTCAACCCTATTGCAACGGGTATTAATTCCGTTCAGCAAAAGAACCGCCCGGCGGAGAAATTCTTCCTCAACGGACAACTCTATATTCGCAAGGACGAGCGGTTATACACCCCGCAAGGAGCCTTGATTGAAGCGAAGAAAGAGGACTAAACAAAAGAGAAGCGGCCATAACGGTCGCTTCTTTTTTTATGCCTTGCGCGAAGACTTGCGTTATGCCTTGCGCTCTACTATCTCATCGAGGAAGCCGAGTTGGATGGCTTCGTCTGCCTTCATCCATTTGTCGCGGTCGCAGAGTGTCTCTATCTGCTCGATCGTCTGACCGCTGTTCTCCGCCAGCACCTTGTAGAGGTCGAGCTTGAGGTTCTCCATCTCTTTGAGGTGGATAGCCTGGTCCTTGAAGGTCGAGTAGCCGATGCCGGAGCTGGGCTGATGGATCATGAACCGAGAGTAGGGAAGCGCCATACGGTGACCTTTCTCGCCGCTCGAAGCAATCACGGCACCCATGCTCGCTGCCAGACCCAAGACTGTCGTATAGACCGGCGATTTGATGAATTTCATTACCGAGATCAACTCCAGACCCGAGTAGCACTCACCGCCTTGCGAGTTGATGTACAGGTTAATCGGATCGTGGTTCACCGAGTCAAGGAATAACAACTGAGCCACTAACGTGTCCATCGTGTCACCTACTACCTCACCGCTCAAAAACAGGATTCGGTCCATCATCAGACGGCTGAACACATCGAGTTGCGTGATGTTCAGCTGTCTTTCTTCAATAATGTAGGGGTTGTATAACCGCCCGTCAATTTTGTTCTCTTTCATATAATTCGTTCATTCGTTCATTCGTTCATTCGTTCATTCGTTAACTTCCAGTGCCGCGCACTTCCGTGCCAGGTACTGCCGCTCCTCTTCGTTCAGCAGCGGACTAACCTCTTTATAGACGCGCACGTGGTATGCGTTCAGCCAGTCTATCTCATCCTCCGTCATCAGGCTCATCTCAATCAGGCTCGTGTCATAGAAACACAGCGTCAGCGTCTCGAACGTCAGCCATTCGTCTTCCGTCGTCGTCACTTTGGTCTGTTTGGCAGGGATGACGGTGATCAGGTTCTCCGTGCGGATGCCCCATTGACCGGTGCGGTAGATACCCGGTTCGTCGGAGATGATGTGACCTACCTCTAACGGAGTGGGGTTGTTATCCGTGCGCACGTTCTGCGGTCCCTCGTGGCAGCCTAAGAAATGCCCTACGCCGTGACCCGTGCCGTGACCGAAAGTGATGCCGGCTTGCCACATATATTGTTTCGCTAACGCGTCAAGCTGATTGCCTCTTGTGCCGCGCGGGAAACGGGCTGTCTGCAGCGCTATGTGTCCTTTGAGAACGTAGGTGTAGTCCTGTTTCGCCTGCTGCGGGATCCGTCCGCCGAGCCATACCGTACGGGTGATGTCCGTCGTGCCGTCCAGGTACTGACCGCCGCTGTCGAGCAGGAGCATACCTTCTTTCTTCACCTCTGCGCAGTGCTCTTTCGTCGCTGCGTAATGCACAATAGCACCGTTACCTTGATAACCGGCTATCGTACCGAAACTCTCCTCCACGAAGTTCTCTCCCATCGCCCGGAACGCATGCAGCTTCTCCATGAGGTCCCATTCTGTCAGCGGTCTTTCGCCTATAACCTTTCGCCTTTCGCCTAATCTTTCCTCCAGCCATTTGAAGAACCTTGTCAGCGCAGCGCCGTCTTGCCGCATCGCTATCCGCTCGCCCTCTAACTCCACGGCATTCTTCTTCGCCTTATCGACCAGTATCGGCGATTGGATATTGACTGCCCGCACATCTTTCGACTTTTGACTTTCGACTTTCGACGCTCCTATCGCTTCATACAACGCCTCATTCACTTTTGCGCCGTCGTAGTAGATCGTGCCTTTCAGCCCGCGGATATACTCGAATACCGCCTCGTAGGGCTGTACGTCGATGTTATTGAAATCCAGGTAGTTCTGCGCCGCACTGTCAATCTTCTCCGGGTTCACGAACAGCGTGCATTTATCCGCCTCCAAGACGACATAACTGATCACTACGGGGTTGTACTCCACGTCGTTGCCGCGGATGTTCAGCAGCCATGCTATCTCGTCCAATGCGCTGACTATCAGCGCATATCCCTTCGCCTCTAACCCTTCGCCCTTCGCCTCCAAAATCTCGCGCATACGCGAGATTTTGGACTCCACCGTCTCTCCCGCAAAATCTGCCGAGTAGGGATAGAGCTTGTCGCTCGGGATAGCCGGTCTGCCTTCCGTCCAGATGGGCTTGATCAGATCCACGCTCTTCACGCCGATACCTGCCTCTGCGAACCTCTCTTTCCATGCCTTGAAGTCATTCACGCTGAACATTTCGGGGTTGAGACCCACCATACACGGTACACCATACACCTTACACTCCTCGCAGAGCCACTCCGCCACGCTCGGACAATCGATGTCGCTCTCGCGCATCAACTCAATCGTGCTGTCTTTGAGTTCGATACCGGCCTGCAGATAATACCGGCTGTCGGTCCATAACAGCGCGCGGTCCAGGGTCACCACCACCGTCCCGCTCTCACCGTTGAAACCGCTTAACCACTGCATCTCGCACCAGTGCGAAGCCATATATTCGCTTGCGTGCGGGTCATTGCCCGGCACTACATATGCGGCTAATCCCTGCTCGCGCATCTCCGCGCGCAATGCCGCCAATCGTTCTTTCACATTCATAATTCCCAAATTTTGCTGCAAAATTACAAAAATATTTTGATATAAACAAGAAAAGCGCAGAATTTTTTGTATATCTCAGAATTTTTCAGTACCTTTGCACGCAAATTGCGTGCGATACAAAACCGAAAATAATACTTATAGCTGACCAAAACAACGAGAGAAGAAGAAAAAATTAAGACAACTGAGATATGGAAGGAGAAAAGTTTACAAATACATCGATGTCAATTAAGGCGCTATTGGGTTTGATAGAGGCTAACGATATTGCCATTCCTGAGATTCAGCGACCATTCGTTTGGAAGAATGCACAAGTTCGTGATTTGATGGACTCGCTGTACAAAGGTTTTCCTACGGGATACATTATTCTTTGGAAGAACCCAAACGTAAAGCTCAAAGACGGAACCATTTCTGCAGGTAAGAAAGTGGTGATTGACGGTCAGCAACGTATCACAGCGATGATGACCGCGATTGCTGCACGCAAGATATTTAATAGCGAGTTTCAAGAAACGCGTGTGAAGATTGCTTTTAATCCTTTCGCAGCTCTTGAATATGAGAGAGGAAATGAGGAGGCAGAGATCTTTGCCGTTCAAACTCCGGCTCACCTCAAGAGCAAGAACTGGATACCGGATATATCTGTTGTATTCGAGAGCACGTTCTCTTCTTGGACGTTTATTCCTCAGTACATCGAAGCCAATCCGGAAATGGAAGGTGGTGATTTGCAGCGTGTGCTCAACCACCTCAAAGGCATTGAAACCACGCAAATTGGAGTTATCGAACTTTCTGAGAAATTAGATATTGACGTTGTGACAGACATCTTCATCCGTATCAACTCCAAGGGAACGGCTCTTTCGCAAGGTGATTTCGTTATGTCAAAGATGGCGGCTGACGAAGAGCACGGTGGTAACTTATTGCGTAAGGTGATTGATTATTTCGCTCATCTGGCTGTAGTGCCGAGTTACTATAGTTATATTGAGTCACATGATAAAGAGTTTGCTGCCACCAAATGGTTGAAGAAACTGGAATGGCTCAAAGATGATACGGAAACGGTCTATGATCCCGATTGTGACGATGTAATCCGTGTGGCGTTTATGCACCAAATTAAGCGTGCTCGTTTGTCTGAGTTGGTTCAGTTGTTAACGGGACGTGATTTTGAGACACGCGAGTTCAAAGAGGAGATTGAGGAACAAACCTTTGCGCAGATGTACGAGGGTGTTTCGAATGTTATCAACGAGTATAATTTCAAACAGTTCATGCAAACCATCCGTAGTGCGGGCTTTATCTCGCCGAAGATGGTAACATCTAACATGGCTCTTGATTTTGCATATGCGTTGTTCTTGATGTTGCAAAACTCTGACGAACCGGTAGCTAACCGCAAACGTATTGTTCAACGGTGGTACGTACTCTCTATTTTGACGCAGCGCTATAGTGCTTCGCCGGAATCAGCTTTTGCAAAAGACTTAAAAGTCATCAGCGAAGTGGGCATTGCGCAAGCATTGAAAAACATCGAGGATGCAACGCTTTCAGATAACTTCTGGCAAGTGGCTTTGCCGCAGAACTTGTCATACGCATCTTCGCTTAACCCGACGTATCTCGCATATCTGGCAGCACAAGTGTCCGGCGGCGATAATAGTTTGTTGTCATCGAATATCCGCGTAGAGGAATTGATAAGACTTGGCGGCGATGTGCATCATATATTCCCGAAGAAATATCTTGTGGAACATGGTTTTGAGCGCACACAATACAACCAAACAGCGAACTATGCATACCTTGATACGCCGGTTAATATCTCCATCGGGAAAAAAGCGCCGAAAGACTATTTCTCTGCGGCTCTTGCACAATGCGGAAGATATAAAGCAGAGACCGGATCTATCA
Organism: Bacteroidales bacterium UBA2712; assembly: GCA_002354055.1. Lineage (GTDB taxonomy): Bacteria > Bacteroidota > Bacteroidia > Bacteroidales > Paludibacteraceae > Colicola. The sequence goes on along the minus strand of DEKW01000020.1, from coordinate 20,969 downwards.
TTGACGAGAAAGTGCTGCGAGAGAACTTAGCAACCAATTGTATTCCGGAAGATGTATTCGAAATGGATTACACCCGTTATGATGAGTTCCTCGAAAAACGCCGTGTGCTCATGGCTGCTAAAATTCGTAAATACTACGAAAGTTTATAGAGGGTAAGGGATATGCAGTATAGGCCAAAACAGATTGGCGATGCGGAGGTGCGATATGCGCTGATACAAAAGGGCAATCGAATGCTGTTTGTGGTTGGCCTTAATCCAAGCACAGCAGATACAGAGAAACCGGACCCGACGATGCAATCTGTTATGCGCATAGCAGAATATAACGGGTATGATGGTTTCGTAATGATTAATCTTTATCCGAAGCGAGCAACTGCGCCAAAAGATCTGCCGCAAGCATGTGATCCGGTATTACATAGAAACAATTTGGAATATATCAAGAAAGTCTTGGTTGAACTTGTTCCTTTTGATGTGCGAAAAGGAACAAGCCAAGAAGGAGATGTGGATGTATGGTTGGCTTATGGGAATAATATTGACAGACGAGATTATCTGTTAGAATGCTTGAGGGATATCATCAAGGTATTTGAGCCGCATCAACCGAGATGGTATCATATCAATAGCTTAACAGGTAAAGGTCATCCTCGCCATCCGCTATACCAAAAAGTTAATTATTTGAAGAACTATCAGATACCCGAGAGTTTGTAGAGAGAGTTGTTCCTTATAAAAGTTTAGGAATAGAGGAAATATAAACCTGTAATATTAATATTATTATGAAAAAAATCATCTTACTTCCCATCTTTCTCGTAGCCGTTATGCTGCGAGCACAAGCGCCTTTTGAGGGCACTGTTACCCTTAAAGTGATGAACTCATATTCGCAAGAATATTTGAATCAAATGCCGTACTTATACTCCGGCGTTGATACTATGGTCGTTTTCATCAAAGGCGACAATATTCATGTGTGTTTTAAGCAAAAAGGCTTACACAAAATCTACAAAGACAATCAACTGATTTATTATAGCGAAAATCTAAAAGACGGCTTCTCTATTGTCGACCGCAAACAAGATCTTAGCGGTGCCATAGAAGAACTAACTACAAACGAAACACGCACTATGTTAGGAAAATCCTGCACGGTAGTAAAGAGAAATATATTGCTAAACATCTCATCTACTCGATTAGATTACTGGTTGGCTGAAAATAGTTGGAATATTTCTCCGAAAGCCTTAGAACGTCTCCATTCGGATTTAAGTTCTCACTCGTTAACCGATTTGGGAGGCAAGGTATGCTTGAAGATGTCCGCACAAGTTTACCTCACAGGAGCAACAGACGATGTTATGAAATACGCCAAAAATTCTCTCACCGATAAGCAACGCGAGCAGATTTTCGGGTCTACAGATAAGAACGTGAACGAGTTATCTATGTCTCAAATAGCCGAGGTGCTTTCTATTAAATCGGAGCCTGTTTCTGACCAAGTTTTCCAACCTGCAACCGCCATTCATATTGAGCCACTTGCTGTAGTTAAAAACCAAGCGATAGCCCAACAGACCAACGATGTTGTAAGAGAAGCTATGAAATCTTCACTGATGTCTAATCCTTCATTTGCCAAGAAAGTGAACAAGGGGAAGATTAACCTTGATGAATATGTAGATCAGATGATGGAGCGGAATAGGCAACTAATGGAGAATAGTGACAATCCTCAAATCATAGCTGCGAGGGAACTGATGGCCAAAAGTAATATGGATACACAAGCCCTCGGTAGCACTGGCGAGGATGCAGCCTACAACAAAATGTATTTTGAACATGAAATCGACCTGCAGACCCGCAATAAAGCTTGGTTAAAAGAACATAACGAGATAGTACAAGAAGTAGTTACTCCTGTTGCTTATGACTTGGATGAAGAATGGGATTTCTAAAAGTTTATTGACATTCCTGCTACTTTTGGTGGGAATTGTCAGACTGCACGCACAAGCGGACTCTGCGCGCTACGACCGACCATCTCTTTGTCTCATGATGGCTGCTCATCCGGAACAAGCTTTTGGAGATGAAATAGAAATTATATTTCGAGAAATGAATATACCTGAGCGCTTTAACGACCACTCGTTGGGCGTTCGAGTTGTCAAATTTCCCAATACTCAAGATGAGAATATTGTAAAGCAGATTCTCAACTTTTCCGACCATGTTCAGCTACCTAAGAAAATGGTTGCCAAATGGTTCTCTCGTAATAAACAAACAGGTACTTTTAACACCGACCTAATTGCAGAAAGAGGTCTCTACAATGCGAATAAAAAAGACATCATTATTGCCAACAACACTATTCGCAACGAAGCATTGTTAGCTGATGCAGGTGAGAAACTGATCTCACACACTTTTCTTGTGCTTTGCGATTATTCCTATAACCGCGAATATTCGACCAGCAGTAACAGGGAAGCGACGGAAGAGAGTACGTATTCTAAAAAAATTGACGTGAACAATGCCCAGTCTGTAGATGCGTACCATGGTCATATATATCAAAAAGATAACCGTTTGTCTTCGTTTGAGTTGACCTGCACGTCTTATCTATTTCGCCTAAGATGGAATGACTCTGTAGCGGCTGTTTTCTATCAGGACTACTATTGCGATAGCATGGACCAAGCGAAAGCACAGGCCTTTCAACAAGATAAATCAACCTTCCAAATTGAATATGTCGGCAGTTGCTTGGACAAAGAAACAGAGATTAATCCGGATGGAATTTATACGAATCAGCAACTCATCAAAAAGACTTGTGTGCGCTTGTGCGATAAGAACTTAACCACGTTGCAACGCGCGCATCCCGAGTTCCGAATCAAAGCTCCATTAGTAAGTACTTCTCCGCTCAAAGCATATATAGGGATGAAAGAAGGTATAAACCATCTTTCACGGTTTGAAGTACTTTTGCCTATCTTTCAAAAAGATGGTACCTACTCCTACCGGCGTGTGGGCATCATAAGACCCATTCCTGGCAAGATTTGGGACAACCGTTTTATGGCAGACGAAAAAGAGCAGAATTTGGATGCTACCTATTTTGAGCAATTATCCGGTGGAGAACTAGCCCCGGGATTACTTATTCGTGAAATAGATTAAAAAGAACTCGCCCTATATGCACTGTCCATATAATAACATAGATTGCCCATGCACAAAAGAGGTATGTATCTTTTTCTCCAAAAATTCAAGCAAAAAGATACAAGCATAACATAGATTACTAAGCTTAATAAAAACAATAACCCCATATGTCCTGTCTTCAAGTCTTATTAGCGATTATCTTTCCGCCGTTGGCGGTGATTGATCGCGGATGCGGATCGATAACGATTGTGTTTATCCTCACGCTCTTCGGCTGGATTCCCGGCGTTATAGGCGCACTGATTATTCTAAATAAAAACGAATAATAATTTATAAGTATGAAAAGATTACTTAGTTTAATTGTTGCAGCGATGCTGATAACTGCAGGGACAATGACGAGAGAGGAGGTGACGATCGATAAGGACAATTGCACCATCACCAAGAACGGCGAAGGTCAGTTCATGACCACCGCCTAGATCTCCGACAAACTCGTCTCCTGGGGCTCCATCAAGAAGCCGATGAGTATGGTACAACTCGGTATGCTATTAAGGAGAATGGGCTATCAAAGCAAACAAATAGGAGCCTCTCGTACACGTGGGTGGTTGGTCAGAGAGAGAGGCTTGGAGGAAGTCAACGCGAATAGAAATATAGAAGGTAGAGGGTGAACACCCTGAACACCTGAACACCCTTGTATATAAACTCACACACGCGTGTGTGTATTTTAGAAAAAGGGTGTTCACCCGTTCACCTGTTCGCCCTAAAAAGCCGGCATATTATGCCGGACAATGGACGAAATGAAAGCCGGCATCCGATGCCGGGGAAAAGAAGAAAAAAACGGATAGGACGGCCTGCGGCCTATAGATGATAGATAAACCCGCATAGAATGCGGAGCTAACGGACGAAGGAAAGCCGGCATAATATGCCGGCGGAATAGACGAAATGAAAGCCGGCATTGAATGCCGGGGAATGGACATACGAAGAAAGGACGGGACGTAGATGTCCGTAATGCGAACGGGATGCGAACGGACTTGAATCGTAAAAGGGAAGACTACAGCCGATAATAGAATATTAATTCTATTTTTTGCGGAAAAATACATTTTTATTTGCGTATGTGCAATTTTTGTTGTACCTTTGTAGCCGTTTTTGGAACGTATCACTTAAATTTCATAAAGAAATGGCTAAATACAAATGGAGTTTTGCGAACGTGGGCGGCGTGACGCGCGTACGCATTCAGTCGGCAGAGGACATACGTCATCTCGGTGAGTTGGACAAGAAGATGTGGACCGTGCTTTCCTGCCCGGTTAATGGTCTGGAGATCAGCAGCGACTCGTTGAGTCTCATGGACGTCGATGGCGACGGTAAGTTGCGTCTGAAAGAGGTGATCGCTACGGCAGACTACCTCTGCGCGGCTCTCAAAGACCCGAAGACGCTCTTCGAGCAGAAAGACGAGCTGGCTATCGATAATATCGCCGATGAGGCTATCAAAGCCGTGGCTGAGAAATTAGCTACCGAAGGCAAAATCTCGTTGGCTGCCGTTCAGGCGGCTATCGACGGGGTGACCATCGAGGAGCAGGCTATCCCTGCTGCCCCGCTAGAGGCGGATGTGATTGCAGCCTACAAAGAGAAACAAGCAGAATATGCTGCTTATTTCGAGCAGGAGAAACTGCAGAAACTCGGTCTGGCGGTTATCCCCGAAGAGACACCCAAACCCGGCATGACGGAGAAGAAAGTCAAGGAGATGGGTGCGCAGATAGCCGAGTGGGAGGCTGCCAAAGCCGCTGCAGAGACGGCGAACGCCGATGCTTTGGCTGCAGCCAAAGCGGAGTTCATGCCGCTGCGCAAACTCCTGCTCCTCCACCGCGATTTCTACCGCTTGCTGCGTAACTTCGTGACCTTCGAGGATTTCTACGACTACGATAAGAAGACTATCGCGTCGTTCGAGGCAGGAACGCTGATCATCGACCAGCGTGCGTGCCACCTCTGTATCCGAGTGAACGATCCTGCCAAGCACGACGCACAGGCGCCCTTGAGCGGTATGTATCTGCTGTATTGCAACTGCGAGAATAAGAAGACCGGTAAGACCGCTAACATCGTAGCGGCGATGACCCAGGGCGAGATCAAGAACCTGAGTATCGGTAAGAACGGCGTCTTCTACGACAACGATGGTCTGGACTACGACGCTACCGTGACGAAAATCATCGATAACCCGATCTCTATCCGTCAGGCGTTCTGGACTCCGTACCGCAAGTTCTCCAAATGGATTGAGGAGAAGATCAACAAGTCCGCGGCAGAGAAAGACGCCAAGGCGTTTGACGACATGACCGCCAAAGCGGACGCAGCTACCGCCAAGGAGGGTGAGGCTCCGAAACCTGCTTTCGACATAGCCAAGTTCGCCGGCATCTTTGCTGCCATCGGTATGGCTTTAGGCATGATCGGTACGGCCTTGGCTGCTGTAGCGAAGGGCATGAGCGGCTTCGCATGGTGGCAGTACCTGGTCATCTTCATCTGTATCCTGCTCGTCATCAGCGGTCCGAGCATGGTGATGGCATGGCTCAAGCTGCGCCGTCGTAACCTCGCTCCGGTGCTCAACGCCAACGGATGGGCTATCAACGCGGACGCCATCATCTCCGTACCCTTCGGCAAGACCCTCACGGAGCAAGTAGCGTTCCCGTTCATCAAAGCGCCGAAGATGAAAGGCGAAATGAGCACCGCCAAGAGATGGTGCATCGGTATAGGTATAACATTATTGGTATTAGTTTGTTTATGCGTTATCTTGCATCTTTGTGGCTTCTGCTTCTGCTGTTTCTGCTTCCATTAAATGCGCAGAATATAGCGGTTGAGGAGTTACCTATCGATACGCTCGCTGCAGATAGCGAGGGCGATGAGTTAGAGGAATTGGACGATCTGGATGCCCGTTCGTCCCAGTTGCCGGAGTGTCTGGCAGGGCTTTTTGCCCACGACACACTGATCTTAGGCTGCGACATGGAACTGCTGCCCAATAAGATCATCGTTCGCACGAAGGACGGCGACGTGGTGTATAAACTCGCGCCGCAGTTCATGCTGGGCGATAGCACGCTCTTCACACACCATCCTGCGGACAGTGTCTATCGGCATATATGGACGGACGAGAAAGTCAACCCCTACGGTAATCTCTTCGACAGCCTCCGCGAGGACGTACATATCCCCATGGCAGGTTTCCGTCTGCCGGCTCCGGGCTACGTGACGAGTCCGTACGGCTGGCGCCGGTACCGGATGCACAAGGGTACGGATATCAAGGTACAGGTAGGCGATTCTATCCGCGCTGCTTGGGACGGCCAGGTACGTATCGTAGGATGGGACCCGCGCGGCTACGGATACTACGTCGTCATCCGTCATGACAACGGGCTGGAGACCATCTACGGTCACCTCAGCCGGCCTATCTCTGACGAGTACGAACGTGTCAAAGCAGGCGACGTCGTCGGTCTGGGCGGTAACACAGGACGCTCCACCGGCAGCCATCTGCATTTCGAGATCCGTTACCTCGGCGAAGCGATGAACCCCGCAAACTTCATAGATTTTGCGACGGGAGAGTTGCGTAACAAAGAGGAGTACGTCATCGGCATCAAAGCGATGAAGCAGGCACGTGCCGAGCAAGCCGCGATGAAGTACCATAAGGTGCGCTCCGGCGATACGCTCTCCGGCATCGCCCGCAAGTACGGTACGACCGTCAAGAAGCTCTGTCAGCTCAATAAGATCAAAGAGACGAAAGTCCTCCAGATAGGACAAAAAATACGTGTAAGATAGTTTATTGCTCTTACGAGCGTTTATAGGCTACGCCGTTTATTCATGGTGATAAGGCTCGTTACGAAGAATGGTCATCGCGCGGTAGATCTGCTCGATGGCCATTAATCGTATCATCTGGTGGGAGAAAGTCATCTGCGAGAGGGACAGTTTGCCGTTTGCCCGCTCATAGACAGCCGGACTGAAACCGTACGCACCGCCGATGACGAGTGTCAGGTCACGACCCGAACCCATCTTCTTTTGCAGCCAAGAGGCGAAGTCCACCGACCTGTATTCTGCTCCATGCTCATCCAGGAGGACGACCTCCGTCGTGCCGACCTTGGCAAGGATCGCCTCACCTTCTGCCGCCTTCAGTTGGTCCTGCGTCAGCGATTTGGCATTCTTGATGTCTGGTAGGATAACCAACTCAAACGGCACATAATGGCTGAGCCGTTGCCGGTAGTCGTCGATGAGGGACACCAGCCGCCCGTCCGTCGTTTTGCCGATTACAAGAAGGGAGATTTTCATGACACCGGTTATAATAGTTTATCTTGGTCTTTTTTATATAAGTTGGTGGAGTCGGTGTCTTGGAAATAGTACACGCAGTCTTTGTGCCACGTGAACTTGTAGATCGCCATGTGTTTGAACAACCCGTCAAAGCCGGTGATGCCGGTATAATAGGTGTGCCCTTCCTCAAACTCGCAGGTAGAATGGATGCCGTCATTCTCGGTTGCTTTCACGCCGTAAAAGACATCGGCCATTTGGGGATATTCGAACATATCCTCTTCCCAGTTGTAGAAGAAGGGAAGCGGAGTTCCCCATTCCGCAATTTCCGAGGTGAGTTCGAGACTGTCTTTGGTGAGAGTGATGAAGGGATAGCGTGAGTTGATATGACCGAGCGTGTCCACAGGGTAGATATAGTCCCACATGCCCCTCACACGGTATTCAAAACGAACCTCTACGGTGGATGCTATGGAAGTCTTGATATTCTCCAGAACCAATTTGCCGACAGGTCGCATTGTTTCCGGGTCAACGGGGAAAGCAAATACCCAGTAGTCAGAGTAGGGTGTCAGCCCCGTAAAGAAATGGGTTGTCTGGCCATATTGGAGCGAGTGGCTGGCAAAGGGCGCTACGTTGAACTCTTTGTTACGAAGTAGGCCGTTACGCCAGACGAGGTACTCGGCGTATGCGCTGTCCAGCGCCAGTTGCATGAATTGCTTGGAGTTGGTTATTGGGTTATAGTCCTCCCACGGCTCGCAGATAGCAATGAGGTAATAAGCATCCTTGTTGGTTGAGTACTCACACTCAATGAAGCCCGAGGACACATTCATGATATTCATGTGTACTTCCACATCCTTCGTCTCGTAGTTCGCCTCCGTATTGCACGAGGGAGTAAGGAACAAGGAATAAGGAATAAGGACTAAAATGATTAGTCGATTCCATATAAGTCTTTTGTCTTTGAGCATAGCGGTCTTTACTCTTTGAGCGAAGCGGTCTTTAGTTCTCATATTTCTTCCTTTCTTCCTCTTCTTTGGCTAACAGTTCTTGTACGGTATAGATAAACCTGAGACACGTCATCACATGACCGCCGTAGTGCCCGAAATTATAGGTGATGTTGGCATCCTTCCAATGCGACCGGGCATGTGTAGCGTTGGTGTACGGCACCGTCTCGTCGTCTATGGAGTGCATCATATAGACCGATGCTTGGGGATCCCAGTCGTAGGCGGTAATGGAGTTCAGGGTCATGGCTTTGTACAGCTCCGCCACTTTTTCCGACTTCTGCTCCATCGCCTCGTCGGTCAGCAGCTCGTGGGTCACTTTGGTCCCGATCAGTTGGTTGATCTGCGCGGAGGTGAAACGCTTGCTGTTGATCCATTCGTCCATATGCTCGCAAAGGAAAGGTTTCATCATATCCGATAGTTCCATGTTCAGTTTGTTGCCCTTGATCATGCCCTGCAGAACCAACGGCACGGCGACCGGATAGCCGGCAGTGTCGGTAGTGACGAACCGCTCGTAGGTCGCCTTTACGTCATATGGACCGCCGCCGGCAAACACGCGGTGGAGCATGATATGATCAATGCTGTTCGCGTTGCTGTATTCGGTTTCTATCAGGTACTGAACCGCCATGGTGGTAGCGCCGCCCTGACTGTAGCCCATGAGATCCAGACTGGGGTCGTCCGCGCTCCTGCCGACTGCCTCCAGCCACGGCTTGACAGCCAGATACATATCCACTACGTTGTGCGCCGTTACGTCCATTACAAGGTACGGATGTACCTCCTGTGCGGTCACGCCGTAGCCGATGTAATCGGGGATGATCAGCCCGTACCCGGAGTTGACCAACACGCCCTCCAACGAGAAGCAATTACTGGGTGCCTCGGCGTTGGAGCAAACGGTATAGTGGCTTACGAGGATCATGCGTTTGGGGATTCCGTTCTTGGGAAGCATTACTTTGCCCGAAAGGGTGATTGGGTTGCCCTCGATGTCGATGCTTGGGTAGGTGCCGACGATCTCGATGATCTTGTTCTGGTTGCCCCATTTCAGCAGTTCCTGCAAGATAGCCGCGCCGGTCGTACCTGTCGTACGGCGGATGGCTCTTTCACCATTCTCACCATTCTCACCATTATACTCATTCGCGGGGGTACCATCGGGCAGGTAGCAGTTGTACGGCAGACCTTCCGAGAGATCCGTCTCGTGCTGACCGATGACGCGGAACTTAAGACCCTTCGCGGCTTCGATATTCGCGAAATCCACATACTCGTCGTCACGGAACTGACAAGCGCTCATCGCTGTGACGAGGAGTAGTAATAATATATATTGGAATTTTTTCATTAGAATCTCGCTCCTATACTTACGTTCATGATTCGTGAAGAAGCCATATAGATGGCGTTAGCGTTCTTGAGTGCGTACAAGCCGCCGAGGTCAAAGGCACAGAACCAGCGGTCGTAGTTGGCGGAGACGCCCACGAGGGTGAAATTGACCGCTGCGCCGAGGGCAGTATGACGACCTTTGCCATCGACCTCCGTACCACCATTGATATCCATTCCGATGCCCAGCCCCGAGTAGATATTGACGTTCGGGTGGTGGAAATACGTAAAGCGGATCGTCGGCATAATGACGAGGTTGTAGAAATAATTCTTCTTGTCTCTTGCCAACTCTGCCCCTTGCCCGTTGCGAGTGACGACATCCCATCCCACTTCGCTCATATCGACCATCGCACCAAGCGAGAACCAGTGTTTGAACCGGTATTGGTACTCCATCCAGAGGTGCTGATGGTGGCGGTAACGCTCCTTGTACTGGTACGTCGCTTCTGCCGGCATGGTGGTCGTGACAGACGTAGGATTATGCCAAACGAGACTCTCAAACAACTGATCGCCCCAACCGATACGCAACTCGTTCCGGCGGTTGATATGGTCCCATTTGGTCTCTGCCAACAGCGTCATCGATAGGCAGAGAAGGGATAAAAGAAGAGTTATTTTTATTTTCACGCTGCAAAATTACTGAAAAATTTGCATATGTGCAAAAAAAATAGTAATTTTGCACCATAAATCGTAAAAATTATGGAAAAGCAAGAACTTCGTAAACTGATTGCTATCTGGTTTGAGGAAGATATCCGCGATGGTGATCATACTTCTCTCAGTTGTATCCCTCCGACCCAAATGGGCTGCCAGCAACTCATTATTAAGGATACCGGCGTGCTCGCGGGTGTTGAGGTGGCGAAAGAGATCATTGATTATTTTGACCCCGAGTGCCGCTTTGAGCAGTTCCTCCACGACGGCGATCATGTGAAGCCGGGCGACATAGCGTTCAAGGTGTACGGCAAGGAGCTGTCGCTTCTGCAGATCGAGCGCACGATGCTCAATATCATGCAGCGCATGTCCGGCGTAGCGACGACCGCGCATAAGTATCAATCCCTCATCGAGGACACCGGTTGCCACGTGCTCGACACCCGTAAGACCACGCCGGGCTTGCGGTACTTGGAGAAAGAGGCGGTTGCGCTTGGCGGCGGTATGAACCATCGCATCGGGCTCTTCGACATGATCCTCCTCAAGGACAATCACGTGGATTTCGCCGGCGGCATCACTAACGCCCTCACGCGTGCACGCGATTATTTAAAAAGGAAAGCAGAAGAGGGACAGAAAGAGCGTTTCCTGAATATGAAGATAGAGATTGAGGTACGTAATTTCGACGAGATCAATGAGGCACTTGCGACCGGTATCCCTGACCGTATCATGCTCGATAACTTCACACCGGAGAAGACGAAAGAGGCAGTTCTTTTGATACGCGAATGGCAGAAGAAGGCTGGTCGTCATATGGAGATTGAGTCTTCCGGCGGCATTACGATTGACACCATCCGCTCGTACGCGGAGCAGGGTGTGGACTTTGTTTCTGTAGGTGCGCTGACGCACAGCTACAAGAGCCTTGACATGTCGTTCAAGGCAGTGAAGTAAAGACAAAAATCGTCCCTCTCCGAGCGGTGCTTACGAGCACTTTGAAAAAAGGATAAAACAAGACATAAAAACAAGCGCAAAGCGTTGCGCTAATTAAATAAATAAAAACAAAGCATTACTATTATTTCGCGTTTACCGAAAGCGTAGGAAACTTTTACGGATATAAAACGAAGAAATAATTAGAGTGTTCCGGAATAGGGATGCTCATATCATCGTATAAGGTAATGCCATGCATTTTTAGCATGGACTTCTTATTGATGATATAGGCTTCTATTCCTACGCTGCCTTGGTAAACGCATAAGAAGTTCATGCTTTTTTATGTGTTTGCGGATTGATAGTTATGCGCAAAAATAACTATCAATCATGTTACAAAAAATCAACTCTTTTCTATCAAAAGTTAATCACGCTCAATGGTGCGTATTCTTCCTCTTTGTATTTACCATCTTCGTTAAAGGTGTCATTTTTCATTGGAATTGCTACCATTCAGTCCTGATTTCCAGCTTATGGCATACTCCTGCTGAGTTTTTCCGTTTCTGGGGTGGAAAACTTGTTCCGGCACTATTTTTAGGATCATTTGTATTCCTTACTAAAAAGAATTGGTGGACTATAGTTGTTAATCTCATTGCAGATATATGGTTGATAGCGAATATGTTTTATTTCAAAGCCAATTCTTTATTCCTTTCATATGAAACTATGCAAATGGCGGATAATATGAGTGGCTTTTGGAGTTCTCTATATTCATATTTAGGTTGGGATATTTATATTTATCTTGTCCTTTCAATCTTGTATGCTATATGCTACTTACCATTTAGAAGAGTGACTAATAATCGTAATATAGGAAAATTTGTTTGCACCTTTGCTTTTTCTATATTATTGTCTGTTATTGATAATATATGCTATGCAAAAGTCATGAATATCTGGGCGAATGATACTGAAGAGACTGCCATGGTTCATTCACAAATGCTCGCAGGAGAAAGATTTACAAAATATTATCCATTTGGAAATGCAGCATATTACGCAACGGTAGAGAGTTGCACGGATTATAACGCATGGGCAAACTTTTATATCAAGGATTATTCAATTTATTCATATTTTCCAGCAACATTTATTTTTAGTGCTTTGCGTCCTGCAGGAGAGATCATTCAATTGACAGAACAAGATATCAATAGGATAGAACCTTTTTTTACCAACATAATAGACTCCATTGTTCCTAATACTAACTTGATTTTTATACTATTTGAAAGTTTGGAGTCTTGGCCTTTGGAAGAAATATGCGGTAATAAATATATGCCAAACATGACAGCATTATTAAATGATCCACATGTGCTTTATTGTGATAAACTAAAATCCCAAGTCAAGCACGGAAATTCTGCGGATGGTCAAATGATTGATGCAACCGGCTTATTGCCGATTTCGAATGGAGCCGTTTGCAGATTGTATGCTGACAATAAATTTGCTGGCTATGCTGAGTGCTATCATAATGCTGCGATAGTAAATCCTGCTCCAGGTATGTGGGGGCAATCTAAAGTCACATTCGGGTATCAATTCAAGGAACTAATCGAACCAAAGAAAGAGGAACATTGGGAAGATTTAGAGTTAATGCAACAAATGATTAATTATGCCGATACAATCGCAAATCCATTCTGCGTATTTGGTATTACTGTTTCCTCGCACGTGCCGTTTACGCGCGGATCAAAGCATCCTATATACCATGTTGAAGGAATGCCATTAATAATGGCTGCTTATCTCAATTGTCTTCATTATACAGACTCATGTATAGGCGAAGTCTTTAACGCTGTTTTTACAAATGAGAAACTTAAGAATAATACTACGATTGTCATTTCTGGAGACCATACAATATTTCGCTCTATAAATGAAGAGTTTGATACATTTGCGAGAAAGAATAATATTAATATGCAAACGACAAAGACTTTTACGCCTCTCCTCATATATTCTCCAAATATCTCTGAAAACATTCAGGTTAGAGACACTTGTTATCAAATGGATATTTATCCGACAATAATGCATCTAATCGGCTGCGAGGATTATTATTGGAAGGGCTTTGGTGTCAACCTTATGGATTCCATTGCGCGGCATAACCGTTCAATAACAGAGCAGGAAGCCTATGAACTTTCCGATAAGCTTATTAGAAGCAATTTTTTTGCAGATATAGAAAGGCTGTAAGGAATATCGTGAGAGTGGCTGATTGACAGCTATTATATTGATATGTGTTCAATACCTAATTCTTAATAATCATATACCTTTCAACATCGTTCTAACATCGTTCCAAATAGCAGACCTTGCGCTGACGTTGCGCTGAAGGTAGGGAGAAAGTAATTTGCATCGTGAACGTGCCAATATCGTGCTAAATGTATCAAAAATGCACATTCAAACGCATAAAAATGCACAAAAATTGCTCACTCTATTGCGCAATTCAGAAAAAAGTTGTACCTTTGCAGCGATTTTTAAAAGTGCAACACTATGGAAGAACTGGTATTGTCATTCAGAGACTTAATTGACAGAGTAGATACGCGCTTCGTTCGCTATCTGCATGATGAGATCGACTGGAATAGCCGCTTGATTGCCATTTTAGGTACGCGAGGAGTGGGAAAAACTACCTTGCTTCTACAGCACATCAAACTGACCGATGCCATCACATCCTCATTGTATGTGACCGCTGACGATTTGTATTTTTCGCGAAACACCTTAGCCGGTTTGGCGCAACAATTCTACCAACAAGGCGGCAAATATCTCTACATTGACGAAATCCACAAATACAAAGGGTGGTCACAGGAAATCAAAAATATCTATGATAAGTTCCCGGAATTGCACGTGGTTTATACCGGCTCTTCTATCTTGGATTTGGAGAAAGGCGGAGCGGATTTATCACGTAGAAAGATCGAGTACAAACTGCCAGGACTTTCGTTCCGCGAGTACGTCAACATCTCGCAAGGTCTGAATCTTTCGGCTTATAGTTTGGAGGACATTTTGGCAGGCAAAGTGCAATTCCCTTACAAAGATTTGCGCCCTTTGCAGTTATTCTCGCAGTATTTGCATGAAGGCTATTTTCCGTTCTTTCAAGAAGATCATTATAACCTCAGAATACAAGGAATAATCAAACAAACGATCGAAGTGGATATTCCTGTTTTTGCAGAAATGGAGATTGCTTCGGTGCAAAAATTGCGCAAACTGATGTATGTGCTCTCGCAAAGTGTGCCATTCAAACCCAATTATTCTAAGTTATCGGCAGATTTAGATATTCGCCGCAATACCTTACCTCAATATATGTTGTATCTGGAGAAGGCTGGACTGATTTCTACGCTACGCGAGAAGGCGGCTGGTATGAAGATATTGGAAAAAGTGGAGAAAATATACCTGCAAAATCCTAATTTTGCTTATGCACTCTCGCCCAATAACGCAGATATAGGTAATATTCGCGAAACGATTTTCTTTGCGTGGCTGCAAGAGAGATATTTTATCTCTTCTTCCAAAGTAGCTGATTTTGAGGTGGAAGAATATGTCTTTGAGGTCGGCGGTCGGAAAAAGGGGCAAGCGCAAATCGCCTCTGTTCCGCAAGGGAAAGGTTTTATTGTGAAGGATGATGTGGAGCGCGCCATCGGCAACATAGTTCCGTTATGGATGTTTGGTTTTGTCTATTAGGCTGAGGCTGGTATAATGCCAAAATCTTAATAATCAGCAATTATGGATTACTTAAGCCACTCTTTGGGCTTAAGTTTGGTGCCATCGGGTAAAATGGGTTTCCGGAGAACGGAGACCCATTTTGGTCTGCCTACGGAGTGATCCTGGGAGCGGTACTCGTAGCTGTTGGGGCAGGCATTCTCGGGATTGAAGCCTTCTTTGTTCTTTACAAGACCAGTGGACCATCCTTCGGGATTAAGGATGCCTTTCTCCCATGTCGTATAAGCCCAGACTGTCTCGCCCCACCAGCGCCAAGGGCGGGCGAGATAGACCGCTGCCAGGTTGACCTCAGAATACAGACCGGCTGCGCCTGACAGACCGTCCTTCGGACTGACAGACCGATTCACTAACTCATCCTCGGTAGCCAAACGGATGTGGCATTTGTAAAAGAGCAGACCACGACATTTACCATTTGGACATGTACCATTTACCATTTCTCCCGAGCGGCCGGCTGCGATGTAACATTTATCGTTCTTCTCGCCGTTGATGTTGGCGACAATCGTAGCATGATCGACCGCCATGGTCATGGCACCGAAGATGAAATCCACTCCGCCGGCAAGGACACCGCCTTCCCAATAAATAGAGGCTCCCTGATCGCCGTAGAGCACGTCCTGACGGCCGCACGCACGGCAGTTCTTGAGGTGTGCATTGGTAGCGGTCTCAGTAAAGGAGATGGCTGCGGCGCGCTCGCGGTAGCGTTTGAGTTGCACTTCCGTCGAACCCACTTCTTTCGGCCGTACGGGCATGATTTTCTTCGGCCGCTCTTTGGCGGTCCAAGGCATGTCGGATTGCGAGATATCCACCAGGCTGTCTGCGGCTTCGAGGTCGCAGACATAGAGATTGAAAGAGTTCTCGAAGATGATGTTCTCCGCATAGAAATCCGGCGCGGTGACGAGTGTCGAAGCGTTCCATCGTCGCTCGCGGCTACCGCCGTAATTGACGCGGTCGCCCATGGAGCGGTATTGGTAGCCGTGACCGTAGTACCAAGTCAACCGCACGGCGTTCTTATCGGCCTCCACACCACCGTTATGCAGGGCAATGGAGGGTTTCTTCGCGGCATTGATAAGCCGTATTCCGGGTACATCTATCGTCAGTTCCTCGCGGTACGTACCGGGTTCGATGAGGATCGTCGTGCGTTCCCCACGAGCGGTATAGACACTCCGCGCACTGTCTATAGCGGCATTGAGGCTCTCGCCCGAGTGCACCGTTAGAACCAACGATAGAATGAATCCGAACATAGTTTATTTCTTCAATGCTTTGATAGCCTCTTCGAGGGAAGCGATACGTGCCTCGGCATCGGCTTTCTTCTTCTGCTCGAGTGCTACGATCTCCGGTTTGGCGTTCTGTACGAAGCGCTCGTTGGAGAGTTTGGCCATGACGCCGCGGAGGAAGCCCTGCTGGTGAGCCAAGTCTGCTTCGAGTTTCTTGAGCTCTTCCTCGACGTTGATGAACTGATCCATCGGGATGGCGAATTCGTCCGTGCCGACGATGAATTTCGCGCAGTTGGAGCTTGAATCGCCATGTATGGCGATTTCGACATTCGCGAGTTTGTCCACGAGCGGATTGAGTTCAACCGGAGAGATGAGCGTCAGACGCTCTTTTTGGGGGATGTTCTTTGACGCACGCACGGCACGGATCTCCGTAATGACCTGCTTGAGGTATGCTGTATGGTCTAGGATTAGTCCGTTTTGAGTCTTACTTGAGTCCGTTTTTTGTCCGTTCAGGGAGGCGAACATAATCGTCTCACCGGCCTTGCGTTCGTAGAGGTTCTGCCAGAGTTCCTCGGTGATGAACGGCATGAAGGGGTGGAGGAGTACGAGCAAGCGGTCGAAGAAAGCGAGGGTTGCTTCGTACGTAGCGCGGTCGATGGGCTGCTGGTAAGCAGGTTTGATCATCTCCAGATACCAACCGCTGAACTCATCGCAGTAGAGTTTGTAGATCTCCATGAGTGCCTCGGAGAGACGGTATTTGGAGAAGAGGTCTGCTATCTCTGCGGCGGTCTCGTCCAGCTTGGCATCGAACCACTCAATCGCATATTTGGACGTCTCAGGCTGCGGGATGTCGGCGATCTCCAGACCTTTGACCATACGGAAACAGTTCCAGATCTTGTTGCAGAAGTTACGTCCCTGCTCGCAGAGCGAATCATCGTAGAGGATGTCGTTGCCTGCAGGTGCAGAGAGCAGGATACCCATACGTACACCGTCGGCGCCGAAACGCGCGATGAGGTCTAACGGGTCGGGGCTGTTACCGAGCGATTTGGACATCTTACGACCGAGTTTGTCGCGGACGATACCTGTGAAATAGACGTGCTTGAACGGCATCTTACCGACGTACTCATAGCCCGCCATGATCATTCGTGCTACCCAGAAGAAGATGATATCCGGACCCGTTACGAGGTCTGCGGTGGGGTAGTAATAGTTGATCTCTTTGTTGTTCGGCTGATCGATGCCGTCGAAGAGGCTAATCGGCCAGAGCCAAGAGCTGAACCATGTATCCAGTGCGCCTTCGTCCTGTACGTAGTTGCCTTCGGGCTTCGTCTCGGAAACGATGATCTTGTCGTCCGGGTAGTTCTCGAGGCCTGTCTGCGCGAGCAGGTCTGCGTCGTAGTATGCCGGGATGCGGTGTCCCCACCAGAGTTGGCGGCTGATACACCAGTCTTTGATGTTCTCAAGCCAGTTGCGGTAGGTGTTTTTGTATTTCGCGGGATAGAAGACGATGTCGTCGTTCATTACCGGCGGGAGTGCAATGTCTGCAAAATGCTGCATCTTCACGAACCACTGGAGGCTCAACCGCGGCTCGATAGGCACGTTCGTACGCTCGGAGTAACCGACCTTGTTGTCGTAGTCCTCGATCTTCTCCACGAGGTTGAGCGCCTTGAGATCTTCGATGATGGCTTTGCGGCAATCGAAACGGTCCATGCCGTGGTACTTGCGGACGTTAGCTTGGAGTTCCGGCTCGACGGTGTCCATATTCAGATGGGCGTCCGGCGTGAAGATGTCGATGGTTTTGAGGTTATATTTCTGACCCAGCATGTAGTCGTTGACGTCGTGCGCCGGCGTCACTTTGAGGCAACCGGTACCGAAACCGATCTCCACGTAGCGGTCTTCGATGATCGGGATCACACGACCGACGCCCGGCACGATGACGTGCTTGCCTTTGAGCCACTGGTTCTTCTCCTCTTTGGGGTTGATGCAGACCGCTATGTCGCCGAAGATGGTCTCCGGACGTGTGGTAGCGACGATGGCGTATTTGCCGGGCTCCTCCGCTACTTCGTAGCGCAGGTAGTAGAACTTATTATGCTCGTCGTGGTAGATCACCTCCTCGTCGGAGAGGGCTGTCTGACGCTCCGGGTCCCAGTTGACCATACGCAGACCGCGGTAGATGAGGCCTTTCTTATAGAGGTCGCAGAAGACGTGAATAACGGCTTTGGAGCGGGTCTCGTCCATGGTGAAGGACGTACGGTCCCAGTCGCAGGAACAGCCGAGTTTGCGGAGCTGCTTGAGGATGATGCCTCCGTGCTCGTCCGTCCAGTCCCATGCATGTTTGAGGAACTGCTCGCGGGTCAGGTCGGACTTGTTGATACCTTGCTCCTTGAGGCGTTTGATGACCTTGGCTTCGGTAGCGATAGAGGCATGGTCAGTTCCCGGCACCCAGCACGCGTTCTTACCCTCGAGACGCGCACGACGAACGAGGATGTCCTGGATCGTCTCGTTGAGCACGTGTCCCATGTGCAGCACACCCGTTACGTTGGGCGGCGGGATGACGATGGTATAAGGTTCGCGGCCGTCCGGCTCGGAGTGAAACAGCTTGTTGTCCAGCCAGTATTGGTACCAGCGAGCTTCAATGTCTGTAGGATTGTACTTTGTTTCCATATCTGTTTTTGTTGTTTATTATGCCAAAATGATCCACGTGGCGATGCTGTGGGAAAGGGCGCCAAGGGTGATGAACACATGCCAGATGGCATGAAAATACGCGTGTTCCTCGTCATGCTTGAAGAAATACGCGCCGATAGTGTAGAACACCCCTTCCGCGATGACCCACCAGAACGCTTCGTGCGCCATGCTGCGCCACATCGGTACGATGATCACGAGGGCTGTCCAGCCCATCGCCAGGTACAGTGCCAACGAGAGGTTCGGGTGCTTACCCAGCGCAATCACTTTACCGACGATGCCGGCGATGACGCAGGTCCAGAGAAAGATAAACACGCTCCAACCGATCCATCCGCCGACGGCGGTGAGGCAAATAGGCGAGTACGACCCCGCTATCATGACGTAGATAGCAATGTGGTCCCAGACGCGCAAGCGCGCTTTGCAAACCGGTTCCGAGACCGCGTGGTACGCCGTAGAAGCACCGAACATCATCACCATTCCGATAAGGAACAGCACGGTACCCAGGACCTGAAATCCGCCGTTGTGGGCACTCCATGAGGTACATGCGCGCGCTATCAACGGACCGGCAAAAGCGATGCTTGCTGCCAGGGGGATGACGTGCGTGAGAGTGTTAGCTCTTTCTTCTTTCGTCATGACATATACGTTTTTAAGGAACGCACGCGCGTACGTGCGTTCCTTAGAAACTATTGTCATCCGCCGAAGTTATCGAAGCGGATGTCTGCGTCATCGACGCCCAGCGAGTGGAGCAGGTCGAGGACGGTTTTTGCCATCATCGGTGGTCCACACAAGTAGTACTCGATGTCCTCGGGAGCGTCATGCTGCTTGAGGTAGGTGTCGCCCATGACCGGAGCGATGAAGCCCGGGGTGTACTTGATACCGAGTTGGTCTGCCTTCGGGTCCGGACGGTCCAGCGCAAGATGGAAATGGAAGTTCGGGAACTCCTTCTCCAAAGCGAGGAAATCGTCGAGGAAGAAGACTTCGTCGATAGCACGTGCGCCGTAGAAATAGTGCATCTCACGGTCACGGCAGTTGCGGGTCTTCAACATGTGCATGATCTGCGCACGCAGCGGCGCCATACCGGCTCCACCACCAACCCATATCATCTCCTTCTTACTGTCATAGACAGGTCTGAACTCGCCGTAAGGACCGCTCATGCGCACCTTATCGCCCGGTTTGAGCGAGAAGATATACGTGGAAGCGATACCGCAGGGTACGTCCATGAACTCCGGTCCGTTGGGGCACTGCTCTTTCGGTTTGAAAGGCGGCGTAGCGATACGGACGGTAAGGGTGATGATGTCGCCCTCGTCGGGGTAGTTAGCCATCGAATAAGCACGGACGGTAGCCTGGGTGTTCTTCTGTTTGAGTTTGAAGAGCCCGAACTTCTGCCAAGCCGGCAGATAGAGGTCACCGATGAGCGATTTATCCATGTCGCGGTCGTAGTCGATGTCGTACTCAGGGATGATGATCTGTGCGTACGAACCCGGTTCGAAGTGCATGTGCTCGCCCGGAGGCAGCTGCACTTTGAACTCTTTGATGAAGGTAGCGACGTTCTTGTTGGAGATGACTTCGCACTCCCATTCTTTGACGCCGAGAACGGCTTCATCGACCTTCATGGTGATGTCTTCTTTGACTTTGACTTGGCAACCCAGACGCCAGCCTTCTTTCTGCTGTTTGCGGGAGAAATGCACGGTCTCGGTAGGCAGTATCTCGCCGCCTCCGGAGAGGACTTGGCACTTACACTGTCCGCACGAGCCCTTACCGCCGCAGGCAGAGGGTAGGTGAACGCCGGCTTCGCCGAGTTGGTTGAGGAGCGAGCCACCTGCTGCCACGTCATAGACCTTGTCGCCGTTGATGGTGACCTTGACGTTACCGGAGGAAACGAGGTAGCGCTTGGCGATGAGCAGGATAGCCACTAACAGGAGTATTACTACTAAGAATACTGCAACTGCATAAATAATAGCTGTTATATTCATATTGCGTTCCTCCTATTAGAATTCGATGCCGCTGAAGCACATGAACGCCATGGCCATGAGGCCGACGGTGATGAATGTGATGCCCAGGCCCTGCAGCGGCTTCGGTACGTCGTTATACTCCATTTTCTCACG
>DEKW01000015.1:20832-31394 GCA_002354055.1 Bacteroidales bacterium UBA2712 | reverse complement strand
GAGATGACCGAGAGACAAAAAACGCACAAAATCGCCTTCTCTCTTGCATATATCAAAAAAAAGCAGTAACTTTGCAGCCGAAAGTTGCAAAGATAATAAAAACGAGCACAAAATTATGGCACGACCAATTAAAGAAACACCCACATTGTATGGTGAAGACGCACGTCGTTTTGCTTATGCTGTAGAGCACCCGAGAAAGGTGACCGCAGCAGAAATGCAGCGGATGGAGGAATCCTACAAAATGGTAAAGTCTATCGCTAATTTCGCATTCTGATAATAGACATCTCGCGTTTTGATCTTCGCCGGTTTTGGTTCCATCATATTGGACTTTATAAAACGTGAGTATGCAAAGGGAAATCGTGCCGGCTGTCGTTTTATAACCGTAGATGCCTACCGCGATGTTACGAAGTTCTATGAGATGAACGGCTTTGAATACTTTACGACATTAGACATTCTGGATAGTACACGTCTAATGTATTTTGATTTGAAGAATGTTAAGGAGCAATTAAAAGATAGCTAATTGCCCAATATGAGACTCAATTACTAAATTGGGCAAGAACAGAAAGAGATCACGCAAGATATGCCAGATTTGACGATGGTTTTAAGGCTGTAGCACATGGAGCGCAAAGTATCGTTTACGCTATAGACGAAATCCGTTATTATTAATTTAGGCAACTGACAACAATTTAGGAATAGAAATAATAAGAAATTTAGCTAATATCATGATAGATAAAATTGTAGAACTAATAAAAAATAAAACAGAGGACAAACCTAATTCTGTCCTTTATACTCAATGGAATGCATCAAAAGATTATGTTTTTCAAAATCTGAATGCAATATCCCAAATGTTTCCACATTATAGTTTACATGATAGGTCTCATTCTGAAGCTATTCTAACAAATATAGTAAGAATAGTGGGGGACGAAACTCTTGAGAAAAGATTTTCGGCAGAAGACTTGTGGTTATTGTTGTGTAGTGCCTGTTATCATGATTTAGGAATGTATGTTTCCGGTGAGGAACAACATGAGTTAATGACAAATGAAAATTTCATTGAACATATAAGAAAAATACAAAAGAATGAGAAATCATACTTGCATGTATATTCAACATATTTTGACATACAAGACAACACGCTCATACAGAAAGAGACACAAATTCAAGACAAAACAATAAATGCAATTGATTTTCTAATTGCAGATTATATAAGGAAATCTCACGGTGTTAGATCAGCAAAAAAAATACAAAAAGACGAAAAGTTATACCTGCAATCAATCCCCAAAAGGCTTCAGGGAATTTTAGGAGAAATATGCAGAAACCATACATCTGCTTTTGAGGAAGTAATGAGTCTCCCCCATACAGAAAAGGGAATCGATGTGGAAGATTGTCATCCACGTTATATCGCCTGCTTACTACGGTTAGGCGATTTACTTGATATGGATAATAACAGATTCTCAAATGTTATTCTGAGCACATTGCCTTCAATCCCGCTAGACTCCATTCATCATAAAGCGAAACATTTTTCTATTAATCATCTTGAAATAAGCACGAAGAAGATTTCTGCTACAGCAACATGCGAAGATGTGGATGTGGCAGATCTTACCCAACAATGGTTCGCAATGCTAAATGATGAAGTAATAAATCAAATGAAAAAGTGGAGCGATATAGTTCCGGATTCTTCATATGGTTTTTTGCCAACATTAGGAGATCTACATGTTACTTTGCAAGGGTACGATACGATTGATGGAAAAATTAAAAATAGTTTTCAAATTGATACATCAAAGGCATTGGAACTTCTTCAAGGAGCAGGATTGTACAATTCTCCTATACAGAGTATTCGTGAAATATTGCAAAATGCTGTAGATGCTACATTGTTGCGTATATATAGCGATGATACCGAGCAATGGAGATTCCCTAATCCAAATATAAGGAAGATATATGAACAAACTTGTAAAAAATATCCCATTAAGGTATATATATCGCGCAATACTCAATTGAGCACAGATGAAAAAATTACATGGGAGATTAAAATTATAGATCAAGGTTATGGTATGTCCTTAGAAGACATTAAAGTGTTAACACAGATATCGTGCGACAAAACAAATACTAAGAAAAACAGAATCATTCAAAGAATGCCTGAATGGATGAAACCGTCTGGAATATTCGGTATTGGTTTCCAAAGTATTTATCTAATTGCAGATATTGTATATATAAAAACTCATCAATATAATAGCGAACTTACTTATGACATAACATTATACAATCCCATTAAAGAAAAAGACGGATTAGTTTTGTTAAAAACAGATTCAAATAATACCATACAACATGGAACTGAAATAAAGTTCAATCTTATTGTTGAAAAAATACCTTCAAAGTGGTCTGTTAACATCGGAGATAATTCTGCATGGAAGACACTCAATACATATGATTTTATATCTTGCCAATCCTTGGATCTGGATATGGCAAAAATTATTGATGAAATATTACAATTTTCATATGCAAGCGATATTCCTATTATTATATATGACGAGGAAGAAGAGGTGTTCGATTCTTCAAAAGGCGTTTCTAATATATTCAAAGAAAGCCCGAATGTATATTTTTCCGCAAATCAAAATATTGAAATAGTACCGCAATTCACAGAGGATCCAAAACGATACACAAACCGTACTTATTACAGAGGACAAGTTGTTAAATATAATAATCGACTACGGTTCGCAGACTTTACAATTAATATTTTAGGAGGAAATGCAAAGGATATTCTCACATTGAGTCGTAATGAAATTAAAGGTAGTTATTATACTACCTTGCAAGAACTAATAATAGCAACTGCCACTGAGTATATAATAGAAAAATACGAATCTTTTAAACAAGAAGAAAAAGAATGGGCGAGCATGTTTTTAAGTTTCTATAATCGTACAACAGAAAATTATTTATTAAAATATAATGCATGGGAAACACATACAATAAAGCCAGTAAATGAGGATGATAATTTAAAAACTATACGTGAATTATGTGCATATGACAACATTGTTTTTAGGCAATATGATTCATATGAAAAGCCATTCAGCATACCAAGTAAAAAACATCTACCACTTTATGAAGTGAACCAAGAGAAGATTTCCACGGTTGTAATATATTATGACTACAATAGTGATGATGCTTTTTTCTTGCATAAAATTATACGCGAGAGTCACCCTTACTCGAATATTGATTTTTACGAAAATAAATGGAATAAACACGAAATTGTATTTTCTAGAAACAAACCTAACAAAGTGATAGGTGATATGAAAATGTGGTTAAATATGTACATGCATGCCGACCAGCAATATGCAAGGGGATTAATGCCTTGTCCTACTGAATATGATAAATTAGCCGTAAATCTTAATGATGATATAAAGGAAATCTTAAATTATATATATTGTGGTTATTTTCCATACCAAGGTCCAGTTATGGTATGCCCATATATAAAAACATATAAAAACATATCTTGTAATGGATTAAAATATGATATTGTTGGAGAAAAATTATATTCTTTTGTTTACAAACATCGTTTGGACAAATCCACAACAATGGAGGAGATCAAGAAAAAATACGAGCAATTTTATAACGACACAAAAGATCTATTATAAAGACATAAAACCGTGCAAAGCGTTGCACACTAAATAACATAAATAACTAAGTATACTATTATTTCATCGTTCGACGAAGTCTACCAAACAAAATTGAACTACCGAAATAATAATAGTTGAGGTGTATCTACATCTCTACTCCTAAAATGATAGTATGCGCTCACCATCGGTGGGCTCATTTATCAGGAGTAGGGGTTTGGTAGACACCTGTCGAACGGATAAGTGAGTTCACTTTTCTTATCTGTTGTGGTGATTGATAGTATGCGCAAATAAACTATCAATCCATGGCAGACGACAATCAGCCGAAACAAGTCAAATCGCGGGAACGAGTCCAGAAACACGGCGAGGTGTTTACTGCTCCGCGAGAAGTAAACGCCATGCTCGACCTTGTGAAGAACGAGACCGAGCGGTTGGATTCACGTTTCTTGGAACCTGCGTGCGGAGATGGCAATTTCTTGGTAGAGATACTGCGCCGCAAGTTGGCGGTAGCGCATAGCAATTACCTGAAACATCAATCGCAGTTGCAATATGAGAAAGATGCTATTCTCGCCGTCAGCAGTATTTACGGCATAGATATTCTGACGGATAATGCGCAAGAGTGCCGCGTGCGGCTCTTGGAGATTTTCAAAGAACAATATCAATCATTATTTCCTAAATCCTTTAAGCCGGAGTGTATTGCTTCGGCGGAGTTTCTGTTGTCCAAGAACATCATCTTGGGCGATGCGCTCACATACCGCCGAATCGACAATCCGCAAGAATGGATTATCATCTGCGAATGGAGTATGTTACCAAGCGGAATGATGAATAGGCGTGATTATGAGTTTTCGTATCTGGTGGGAGACAGTAGTGCGGATGATTTGTTTTCCGACCTTCCCTGCCGGACTTTTGCGCCACAACCTTTTCTGAATCTAAATGCCCATGCGTATGGAGAATAATAAAGATTACAACCCCGATGTGCTGAACTGCATTGCCAATCTGAGCAATGACGAGGTGTTTACGCCTCCGCAGTTAGTGAATGAAATGCTGGATTTGTTGCCGCAAGAGCTGTTCAGCAATCCCAAGGCACGCTTTCTTGATCCGTTTACCAAGAGCGGAGTCTTTCTTCGTGAGATAGTGAAGCGGCTGGATGTCGGTCTGGCAAACGTTATTCCCGACCGCCAAGAGCGTATTCTGCATATCATGCACAACCAGATTTTCGGTATCGCACTCACGGAACTGACTTCGCTACTGGCACGCCGGACGGTTTATTGCAGCAAATATGCGAATAGCGAGCACAGCATAGGACGATTCAAAACGAAAGAGGGATATATCCTCTATACGCCTATGCAACACTCATGGCAAAACGAACGTTGCCAATACTGCGGTGCATCCAAAGAGGTCTTTGACCGTGGTGATGCAGCAGAAACATACGCATACAATTTTATTCATACCAACAACCCCGAAAAATTCTTTCCCAATATGACTTTTGATGTAATAATAGGCAACCCTCCGTATCAAATGGATGATGGAGGTGCGCAAGCTAGTGCTACTCCTATATACAATTTGTTTGTAGAGCAAGCTTTAAAATTGAAACCTCGCTATCTTTCTATGATTATTCCATCCCGTTGGTTTTCTGGAGGAAGAGGATTGGACATGTTTCGTAAAAAAATGTTGTCTGATGCGCATTTGCGTTCCATTCATGATTTTTTTAATTCAAACGATGTCTTTCCAGGAATAGATCTTTCTGGAGGAGTTTGCTACTTTTTATGGGATAGGGACAAAAAGGGTGATTGTGAGATAACATCTGTGCTAAATGGGAAAACCACACAGATGACACGTCCATTAATAGAAAAGGGAGCTTCTACATTTATACGTTTTAATCAAGCAATAAATATTATCCACAAAATTTGGAAATACAATGAAGAATCATTTTCAACAATTGTAAGTTCGCAAAAACCTTTTGGACTGCGTACTTATGTTCAAGGATATGAGAAAAGCAAACAAAATGATATATTGCTCTATTCAAACAAAAATGCCGACAAGGGAGGTGAGGGGTATATCTCATTAAATGATGTTGTTTCGCATAAGGAATGGGTAAGTATGTATAAAGTATATGTGTCAAGGGCATATGGCGAACGAGGAGATTTCCCATATCTCGTTATTGGTAAACCATTCTTTGGAGAGCAAAATAGTTGTTGCACGGAAACATACTTGGTAATAGGTCCTGCAGAAAATGCGAATGATGCCAAACATATAATCACATATATGAGGACTAAATTTTTTAGATTCCTTGTCTTGTTGACAAAAAATACACAAGATGCCCCAGCAAAAGTTTACCAATTTGTCCCTCTTCAAGATTTCTCGGAGCCGTGGACGGATGAGAAATTATACAAGAAATACAATCTCTCGGAAGAAGAAATCGCCTTTATCGAAAGCATGATCCGATCAATGGAATAAAAACGCATCATTATGGCAGCAACAGATCTATTACAACCACGGGTGGAGACGACGCCCATTATCTATGCCTATAGCGACACGCGCTATCCGGGTGCACTCAAAGTGGGTTTTACTACGCGCGATGTACAGACACGCATGCACGAGCACTATCCCACCGTAGTGCCCGGACAATCATGGGAAGTAAAGTTAGTGCGTCCGGCAATGCGCAATGATGGTACAACCTTTGATGACCACGCCGTGCATGAGGTGCTGCGCAACAGCAATATCCGCCAACTCAAAGGCGAATGGTATCAATGCAGCCCTGCGCAAGTAGAGCGTGCTATCCTTGCTGTCAAAAGAGGAGCAAACACGATTCTTCGCCGTGACCGCTCTTTCCCGATGCGCCGCGAGCAAGAAGAGGCAGTACGCAAGACTTCGGAGTATTTCTTCCGGTTCTATAGTGATCCCCATAATAACGGTTTGACGCCACACTTCCTATGGAACGCCAAGATGCGTTTTGGCAAGACCTTTACGACATACCAACTCGCATTGCGGATGCACTGGCGGCGTGTGTTGGTTCTGACATTCAAACCCGCTGTCCGCTCGGCTTGGAAAGAAGATCTGCTGACCCATACGGATTTCGCCGGATGGCAGTTCTGCGAGAAGAAAGATGACCGAAACTTCTCGCGTGTGGACGAACGCAAACCGTTTATCTGCTTTGCTTCGTTCCAAGATGTGTTGGGTAAAAATGAAAACGGCGGTATCAAAGCCACCAACGAATGGCTGCAAGATGTGGACTGGGACTGTGTCGTATTAGACGAATACCATTTTGGTGCATGGGGCAAACGTGCCAAAGAGTTCTACGACAAACAGGATATAGCCAACCAAGAGATAGATGAGCGGCAAGGAATTTTGTTTGAAGACAGCGAGAAGAAAGAGCGTGAGGCGATTGAGGATTACGACGAGCAACTGATGCCGCTTACGACCCGTGCATATCTCTATCTGTCGGGAACACCTTTCCGCGCAATCGCTTCGGGTGAGTTCATCGAGGAACAGATATTCAACTGGACGTACTCGGATGAACAGGAGGCTAAAACCCAATGGCAGAAAGACGGATACAATCCTTACGCAGCCTTGCCTCGTATGGTGATGATGACATACCAACTGCCCGATAGCATCCGTGAGATAGCAGTGCAGGGAGAGTTTAATGAGTTTGACCTCAATGAGTTTTTCCGTGCAGAAGGTGAGCGGTTTGTGCATGAGGAGTATGTGCAGCATTGGCTGGAATGGATTCGCGGTAGTTTCTCCGAGCAGATAGTGGCAGACCTTAAACTGCAAAAAGAGAAACCGCCCGTGCCGTATAGTGATTTCCGGCTCAAAAGTTACCTGCAACATACATTCTGGTTCTTGCCGTCCGTGGCGGCATGCAAGGCAATGAAACGCCTTCTGCAAAGTCGTGCAAACAATTATTACCACGACTACCGCATCATTATGGCAGCAGGAAATGAAGCCGGTATGGGAGCCGATGCATTGGATCCAGTTTATGATGCGATGGACAATCCGCAAGAGACAAAGACCATTACACTTTCTTGCGGCAAACTGACTACCGGCGTTACCGTTCGTCCGTGGAGTGGTATTTTCATGCTGCGTAACTCATCTTCGCCAGAGACCTATTTCCAAGCGGCTTTCCGTGTGCAATCACCTTGGACTACCCAAGACGAGTACGGCAAAGAGCAAGTACTCAAACCGGTATGCTATGTCTTTGACTTTGCGCCGGACAGAGCTCTCAAACAAGTGGCGGATTATAGTTGCCGACTCAATATCAACGAAGCCAATCCCGAAACGAAGGTGGGAGATTTTATCAAGTTCCTGCCCATCCTTGCGTATGACGGCAACTCCATGAAAGAGATTGATGCCGCAGGTATATTGGACATGGCGATGAGCGGCACTACATCTACCTTGTTGGCGCGCAGATGGGAGAGTGCGTTGCTGGTCAATGTGGATAATGCTACCTTGCTCAAACTGATGGGAAACGCAGATGCAATGCGTGCATTGCAGAACATAGAGGGTTTCCGTGCGTTACGGCAAGATATAGAAACGATTATAAACAAGTCCGAGCAAATCAAAAAGGCAAAACAGCAGAAAGAGGAACTGACCGAGAAACAGAAAAAAGAACTGACCGAAGAGGAGAAGAAAACCAAATCGCTCCGCAAGCAGATACAGGAAAAGCTGATTAAGTTCGCAACGCGTATTCCGGTCTTTATGTACTTGACCGATTTCCGTGAGTATTGTCTGAAGGATGTGATTACCCAGTTAGAGCCGGATTTGTTCCGCAAGGTAACTGGTCTCACTATTCCGGATTTTGAACTATTAATCAGTTTGAATGTGTTTAATGCGGCACTCATGAACGATGCGGTGTACAAGTTCAAACGCTACGAGGACAGCAGCCTTAGTTATACCGGCATACAGGCAAGTGACCTAAGTGCCATCGGCTTGTATGATACCGTTATTTACACCAAGCCGGAAAAGCAGAAAGCAGTCTCGGAACCAAAACAAAAGCAACAGCAAGAACAAGTGTCGCCTATTTTTCAGGATAACATCCGGCGTCCAAAACCGACATCCGTTGTGAGCATCGGCGATAAACTAACCCACAAGACATTCGGGGAAGGTGTTGTGGTTTCTTTCGATGGTCATTACCTTGTTTGCCGTTTCGAGTACAACCGCGAAAAGAAATTCATCTACCCGGATTGTTTTGAGAAAGGATATTTTATTTGACAACTATCCCACGAATAGCACCTTCGGTGCAAGTTCTTAGCCTTAATAGGCACGATTATTCTTGTGTAATTTTCCTTTGGAGCATGAGTAGGTGGGTGCGTGTCCTTGAATGGACGCGCATCTTTTTTGAGACAAAATGCAAAAAAAATGAAAAAAGTTGCAAAAGAGGTGATAGATTTTGCAACTTTTCTGACTATATATAGAGGCACATAAATAAAAGATAATAGTGGCGCGAGAGCTGGTTTGAGAATGGCTGATTGACTGCTACAATTCATGGGTTCACTGATTCTTAATAATCATACACCTTTCAAGATCGGATCAAGATCGTTCCAAATAGCAGACCTTGCGCTGACCTTGCGCTGCTCTTGGGCGGACTTTGGTATAATGCCCAAATCTTAATAATCGGAAACTTTATATTGACCTCTCCTAAATTATTGATATAGAGCATGTTCGTAGGAAAAAAGTTTATATGTTGATGTTTTGCTTTGCATAATTCGTGAAAAAGTAGTATCTTTGCAGAAAATTTCGTGAAAGAAGATGAAAAGCAAGTTCTTAATAGGATTGATAGGAGCGATGGCTCTTTGCCTCATGGTGAGCTGCAGTGTGCGGAGGGATAGGGAACGGATTGATACTGCGGAAGAGTTATTATATAGCAGCAGGGATACCGCAGAGTTGCTGATACGACAAGTCGAGCGTCTTGAACGGTTGGACGATGAGCATTTGGCTAAGTATTGGTTCGTTATTTGCGACCTACATGCCAATTCCATGCAATCGCTGTCCGAGGATTCCATGATTTGTTGGGCGTCTGAGTATTATCGCACGCAATGGGAAGAAGAGCACGGAGATGCACGCCATATGATATTGTCCGGATTGGATGAGGCGATGTATTTCTGGTGGAACGGTGACAAAGCGCGGACACAGGAAGTGCTGCAACGGCAAAAGAAATATGCCGACGAGGTAGCGGAACAATCAGGAGAACATCTATGGCAAGTGATCGTACTGCGCGTGTCGGCGGAGATAGCTATGCGCGACTATGATTACGAACATGTGCGCGAATACACGGAGACGCTCATCGGTCTGGATAACGGTAAGGCGATTCATCTGGACGAAGTGGAGCGCGTGTATAATGCGTTGGCGATTGTCTATTTCTCGCTCGGCGAATATGACAAGATGGAGAAGTGCTTTGAGAAAGCGATTGCACAAGCTGCGGACTCAGCGTTTATTGTCAATGTGGTTCGCCGTAATTATGCTGACCTGTTAGGCGAAATCGGACAAACCGACCGTGCAATAAAGATGCTGGAAGATCTGACGGAAGAATACCGCCAAGCGGACAGTTGGTTGCAGGTGGAGAGCCTTTATTCGCTCTCGCGTCTGTGGTTGAACAAAGGCGACAAACAGCGTGCGGAGCGTTATATGCGCGAGGTGGAGGAGTTGTTCGCCAAATACAAAGAGAGCGCGGAGTTTGACCCGGCAGCCGAAGCGGCTTTTCTTGCGCACAGACAAGTGCTGGAATATGCCCAGAAGGGTTCGTACCATTGTTTCCCGTTGGTACAATACAATAACCATTGGTCGGAGACGGACTATGTGCGTTACCGCGTAGCGGAAGCCAAAGAGCGTTCTATCCGCGACCTCAGGGAACGCAACTTGTATCTGACCATCAGCAGGCAAAGACAAATGCTGTTTATCGTCGTTCTGCTGTTTGCAGGAATGGGTGCTATTCTGCTGATTTGGGGACTCAGCCGCCGC
>DEKW01000015.1:0-20767 GCA_002354055.1 Bacteroidales bacterium UBA2712 | reverse complement strand
TGTGCGCAAACTGATGTTGCAGCAATTGGGTGTCATCAAAACGATTGCCGGAACACCCACCGAAGCCAACCAACAACTGCTTGCGCGTCTCATGGCATTGAACGAGGAAACCGCCAATGCCCTCATCGACTGGCCAAGCATTTACCAAACCATTGATTTGGTCTATGACGGCTTCTATACACGTCTTAGGGACAAATACAAAGATGTGTTGAACGAGAAGGAGCTGCAACTTTGTTGTTTGCTCAAAGCTGATTTCTCCACCAAAGAGATCAACATGCTCACTCGTCAAAGTCTACAAACCATCTACCAACGCAAAACCCAAGTCCGTCAAAAACTCAATCTCGCCGAAGCCGAGGACATTACTGCAAGTATGTTATAGCCAAGTTCCCAAACAAAGATGCCCCACATTCCACCCACGGACATCCTTAAGGATGTCTTATTTTTATTTTTATTCAAGATGGAAAATCTTTGAAACGGTCATATAAGGTAAGAAGAGTGGCTAATATGCCGATTGCAATGCAGGTTTTGCATGCCCAACAACCGCAGTATAGGACTTTGATCATGCAGAAATAGGAGAGAGACGCAAATAATACCAACAAAAGTTTAAGTGTCCAGAAAAAGTATTTCTCAATAGATGTGGGATTATTTTTCATATTGTATAATTATTTTGCAGGTTGGTAAGTATATCTCAAGATTAGGCGTAGCGGGAGTTTTTCGTTGGCATCGCCTTTGAAATCCAAGAGAACGGGATCGTCGGGTTGCTTGATTTTAACTCCGATGAGTTCAGCCCAAGGGGAGAGTTTTTCTCGGGTTTTGCGGGTGCGCTGGGTGGCGCGAACAGAGCGTTTACGTTTAGATTGCTTGGAGGGAGAAATAACACCTTTTGACAATGCAGAGTCTTTTTCGGCTATAGTGGCAACGGAGAGCGGTTTATCGGCTGCGCGGCTACATAATTCTGCAAAGCGGGCGCGCTCTTGTCGGGACATGCCGGTGGCTAAACCGTGTTCTTTAACGGGAGGCTCGAGACCTGTAATCTTTTTCCATAGAGAGGCACTAATTTCTTCGGAGATATAATAGGGTTCGTCGCCCGGGACAAGGGAAAAATACAGCTTGCGGCCTTTGAGACGGATTTTCTGTGTGAGAGGTAGATAGTTCTCCTCGGCGGAAGTTGCTCCGGTTGACAGATAGAACGCTCTGGGATCGTTCGGTGGCGTTAGCGCCACGCGGAAACCAATATAGCCGACAGAAGTCTCCGGTTCGTACCAACGGCGAACAGAGAGGTGACTATTGGCAATGCAGTTATCGTAACTACCGCCCCGCACAATGCGGAACGAGCCGGTATCTGCTCCGCAGGGATCAGGAGGCGTGGAGAGCTGGTACGGACCATAGCGGTCTTGACACCATTCGGAAACATTTCCCGTCATGTCGTAAAGCCCGAGTTCGTTGGGACGCTTGCGAGCCACGGGATGCGTCCATTGCCCGGCAATCGGGAAGAGCCAACCTACGGTGTCTGCTTCGTTCGATCCTGCAAAACGGAAATGTTTGCTTTGTTCTCCGCCACGAGCTGCAAACTCCCATTCTGCTTCGGTTGGGAGCCGAAAAGGCATTCCGGTAATACTATCTAACCGTCGTATAAACTCTTGTGCTTCGTACCAAGAGACGAAAGAAACAGGGTGGTCCGGATAGCCGGATAAATCGAGCATCTCACGCTCGTTCATTACCGCGCGCCAAAGACAGTTAGTGACCTCAGTAGTGGCGATGTAAAAAGGAGAAAGAAAAACAAGATGCGCAGGTTTATCGGTGTAGGTATCCGGATCGTATTGGTCCGAGGTGGCCCCCATCATAAACGCCCCGCCTTCTATTCGATTCAACATTATGATAACTCCATTCGCGTCGATTGTGAGTGTACGTAGTGAATCGGGTATGAGAGTTCGCTTCTTCGCGGATAAGGGCAGAAGAAGTAACAAAAAAAGCGATATGATCAAGCACCGATTCTTGGGCATAGTTTTTTGTCCACGTTTTCGGATACAAAAAGTATGCCAACCTCAGCGCAAGGTCAGCGCAAGGTCTGCTGTTTGAAACGACCTTGAAACGATGTACAACTGATTAATTTTGTATAAAATATACAATTCTCTTGTGTATGTCAATTTTTTTTTGTACCTTTGCAGCCAAATTAAATTAGGAGTAAAATGTTTGATAATTTAAGCGAACGATTAGAGAGGTCTTTTAAGATACTAAAAGGCGAGGGCAGAATCACCGAGATCAACGTGGCGGAGACGGTCAAGGACATCCGCAAGGCGTTGCTCGAAGCCGATGTGAACTATAAGACAGCAAAGCAGTTTACCGACCGCGTGAAGGAGAAAGCGATGGGTCAGAACGTGATCAATGCGGTTCGTCCGGGCCAGTTGATGATCAAGATCACGCATGACGAGTTGGCAGAGTTGATGGGTGGCGAGACGCAGGAGATCAACCTCAAAGGCTCACCGGCGGTCATCCTGATGTCGGGTCTGCAGGGTAGCGGTAAGACGACTTTTGCGTCGAAGCTCGCGAACTACCTGCAGACGAAGAAAGGCAAGAAGGTGATGCTCGTCGCTTGCGATGTCTATCGTCCGGCGGCTATCGAGCAGTTGCGCGTGTTGGGCGAGCAGATAGGAGCGAAAGTATTTGCTAATGGTGGATTGCTTAATGGTGACGCGGCCAAGCCGCTTAATGGTGGTGATCCTGTGAAGATTGCGCAGGAGGCGATAGCTGAGGCGCGGAAGATGGGATACGACGTGGTGATCGTCGATACGGCAGGTCGTCTGGCGGTAGATGAGCAGATGATGAATGAGATAGCGGCTATCAAGAGCGCTATCGAGCCATCCGAGACGCTGTTCGTCGTGGATGCCATGACCGGTCAGGATGCCGTAAACACCGCCAAGGAGTTCAACGACCGATTGGATTTCGACGGCGTGGTACTGACGAAGCTGGACGGCGATGCTCGTGGTGGTGCGGCATTGAGTATCCGCACGGTGGTCAACAAGCCGATAAAATTCATCGGTACGGGCGAGAAGATGGAAGCGCTGGATGTATTCCATCCGGCACGAATGGCGGACCGAATACTCGGTATGGGTGATGTGGTGAGCCTCGTGGAGCGTGCGCAAGAGCAGTACGACGAAGAGGAAGCCCGCCGCATCAGCAAGAAGATCGCCAAGAACCAGTTTGACTTCAACGACTTTATGGGGCAGTTGAGCCAGATCAAGAAGATGGGTTCGATGAAAGAGCTGATGGGCATGATCCCCGGCATGGACAAAGCGCTGAAAGGTGTGGAGGTGAGCGACGATGCCTTCAAACCCATCGAGGCGATGATCAACTCTATGACGCCGGCAGAGCGTGCCAATCCGGCATTGCTGAACGGCAGCCGCAAGAACCGCATCGCGAAAGGTGCGGGTGTGACGATCGTAGAACTGAACCGGTTCATCAAGCAGTTTGAGCAGACGTCGAAGATGATGCGCAAGGTGCAACAGATGAGCGGCAAGAGAAGATAAATGGGCGAAAGAAACAGAAATAGAGGCTTAGGCGGCGCGCTCAGGATGCGTGACAAACAGGCGTATTACGGCTTGTTGGTCGTGATCATCGCCGTGCTGGGCTTCGGTGCGTACAAGCTCATCCGTCTGGCGGCGCATGAGCTGCGGGCGATGCCGAACGACGATCCCGACATGGAGATGAGCGTCGATGAGCTGCGTATCCATAAGGCCGAAGAGCAAGACGCCATACTCATGGGAGACAGCCTGAGCCAGCAGTATAACCTGGACTCCATCAAACGCAAAGTGCAGATCGACACGCGGCCGGTCTATCGTCCGCCACGGAAGAACGACGAGTGGTATATCACGAAGAAAGAGTGGAAATCGATCTTCAAGAACTACCGCATCTGGCGGAGGATGAAGCAGAAAGACGAAGAGGAGAAGTGATTTAGGATTTAGGGGTTAGGATTTAGGTTTTAGGATTTTGGATTTTGGATATATTAGATAAAATAGAAGGATTAGAGGCAAAGTTTCACGAGGTGAGTTTGCTGATTACGGATCCGTCGGTGATAGCCGATCAGGCGCGGTATGTGCGTCTGAATAGGGATTATCATGACTTGGAGCGGGTGTTAGAATGTGCGCATAGGTACAAGAAAGCCGTGACGGATCTTCAGGACGCGAAGGACCTCTTCTACAACGAGTCCGACGCAGAGATGAAGGAGATGGCAAAGGCGGAGATAGACGAACTGGAACCGCAGATCCCGAAACTCGAAGAGGAACTGAAGTTGCAACTGCTGCCGCAAGATCCCGAAGACGGAAAGAATGTCGTGATGGAGATTCGTGGCGGTACAGGTGGTGACGAAGCGGCGATCTTCGCCGGAGATTTGTTTCGGATGTACACCAAGTATTTCGAGATCAAGGGCTTCAAATACACCATTTCGTCGTTTACGGAAGGCGCTGCGGGCGGATACAAAGAGATTATCTTCAACGTCACGGGTCAGAACGTCTATGGCACCCTCAAATACGAGTCCGGCGTGCACCGCGTACAGCGAGTGCCGGTGACCGAGACCCAAGGACGTGTGCATACCTCCGCTGCGACGGTAGCCGTGCTGCCCGAAGCCGATGAGTTTGAGGTGCATATCAACGAAGGCGAGATCAAATGGGAGACTTTCCGTTCGGGCGGTGCCGGTGGACAGAACGTCAATAAGGTCGAGTCGGGTGTGCGGTTGCGTTACAACTGGAAGAACCCAAATACCGGCGAAGTGCAGGAGATCCTCATCGAGTGTACCGAGACGCGCGACCAGCCGAAGAACAAAGAGCGTGCGCTCTCGCGCCTGCGTACGCAGATTTATGACAAGGAGCACCAGAAATATATCGACGACATCGCTGCACGCCGTAAGACGATGGTTTCTACAGGTGACCGTTCGGCAAAAATCCGCACCTACAACTACCCGCAGGGACGTATCACTGACCACCGTATCGGCTATACCGTCTATAACCTCGCGGCGTTCATGGACGGAGATATACAAGGCGTGATCGATGCCCTCCAAGTAGCCGAGAACGCCGAGCGACTCAAAGAATCTGAGCTGTAATGTACCTCTTTTATTGTCCGGACATAGAAACCCACCAAACCCTTTCCGAGGAGGAGAGCGGACATTGCGTGCGGGTGCTGCGGTACAGCGCGGGCGATGAGATACTCATTACCGACGGCAACGGTACAACCTACACGGCGCGTATCACCAACCCCCATCCCAAGCACTGTGATTTTGAGATTATCAGCCGCGAGAAGCAGGAGGCGTTGCATGATTTTCATCTGCATATAGCCGTCGCGCCGACGAAGAATATCGAGCGGGTAGAGTGGCTGGTTGAGAAATGTACGGAGATTGGCGCAGACGAGATCACGATGCTTCTTTGCCGCTTCTCCGAACGCAAGCAGATCCGTATGGATCGTCTGGAGAAAATCATGCTCTCTGCGGCGAAGCAGAGCCTGAAACACTACCTGCCGGCGCTGCATGATATGCAGGATTTCAAGACTTTTATTCACGAACAAGCGCAGAAAGACCAGGATTGCTTCATCGCTCATTGCTACAAGGACGACAAGCGCGAACTGAAGACCGAGATCACTCCCGGTCGTGACGTGCTGGTGCTGATCGGTCCGGAAGGAGACTTCAGCGAAGAGGAAGTGAACGAGGCGCTTGCGTTGGGATTTAGGCCCGTGGGATTAGGTAAAGCGAGACTGCGGACGGAGACCGCTGCGATCGTAGCATGCCATACGGCGGTACTCATGAACGAATGAACCTTGATTACGACATATTATTGTGGATTAACGGTCATGGCTGCGAGTGGCTGGATGCGTTGATGTGGGGGATCAGCCGGTCGAAGACGTGGATTCCGCTGTATATGTTACTGGTAGTACTGATTGCATGGCGGTTTAGGAGTTGGAAGGCGGTGTTGCTGATTTTGGTGGGGTTCGGAGTAGCTGTGGGAATGAGCGACTGGATTTGCAGCGGTGTGTTGAAACCGCTGGTTTGCCGCCTCCGGCCGACGCATGAACCGGCGCTCGATCCGCTGCGGTTGGTAAATGGATATGTCGGTGGAAAGTATGGCTTTTGCAGCTCTCACGCGGCGAACACCATGGCGGTGGGGTTGCTTTTCAGTCTGCTCTATAAAAACAAAATAGCCACCGTCAGTCTGATGACCTGGGTGGCTCTGGTATGTTATAGCCGGATGTACCTCGGGGTACATTACCCCACAGATATCATCGCGGGTCTGCTGGTGGGGTCGGCTTTCGCTCTCTTAGCTTGGCCGGTGCTCCGACGCTTGCCCCTTGTGGACGGCGAGGCAACTCGGCAGGGTGATTCATGAATCGCTCGAACTCCTCCGGCGTGAGGAGGCTCTTGAGCTCATTATGAATCGCCTGCATGCGCTCGAGGTTCTGGGCTCTGCTCAGCCCCTTCTGGCGCACCAAGGCATACTTGAGATGCATGCGATAGAGAGTGTCGATACGGACCGAATCGGTGATGCCTAACTCGCGAACAAGACGCATCGTTTGTTTTAAAGCCTCCTCCTGCGGAGTACGTTGCGGACGAGGTTCAGAAACCGGCTCTTGCGCCATGATCATGCCCGAAAAGAGGGCAATAGAAAGAAGAGATAATAGTTTTTTCATATATAAAACTAACAACAAAAATCGTGCCGAAAATACCTGAAATAGCAATCGCACAGCGACTTTATTTTTCCGAGAAGGGAGAATCGCGTTCATCACGTCCTGCAATTCGCGTTGCTTTAGCGGGCATCATCGTGGGTGTAGCGGTGATGATCGTGACGATTTGTGTGGTCGTGGGATTCAAGCAGACGGTGACGCAGAAAGTGGCGGGTTTTGGGGCGCATATTCAGGTTGTCTCGTTCGATAATAACAACACGTATGACATGCAACCCATCGAGGTCTCGGACAGCATGATGACGAGTCTGAGCGGGTACGAGCATGTGGCGGCGGTAGCGCCGTTCATCACCAAACCCGGCATGCTCAAGACCGATTCGGCGTTTCGCGGGATGGTGCTCAAGGGCACGGATTATTGGGATTTTTTTGAGCAGAATATCGTGGCCGGCACTGTGCCGACGAAGAGCGGCGAAGTGGTGCTCTCTCGTGCTACAGCGCAAGCACTGCACCTGATGGTGGGCGATGCGGTGAACGCGTATTTCGTTGATGAGACGAATGTGCGCGCGCGGCGGTACAAGATATCTGGTATTTACGAGACGGGATTCGGCCAGTACGACGAGCTGTTTATCATCGGGACATTAGAGGACGCACGGCGGTTGCAGGCATGGGACGAAGGAACGTACTCCGGTGTGGAGATCCTAGTGGACGATGTGCGGAATCTGGACGAGACGGCGGATAAGATCTATTTCGCGACGGTCAACCATCTGGACGGGGACGGCTATAACGTGTATTACGTACAGACCCTTCATGAGCAGAACCCGGCGGTTTTCGCTTGGCTCGATCTACTGGATATGAACGTCGTGGTGATCATCGTGCTGATGCTGCTGGTAGCCGGCTTTAACATGGTCTCTGGGCTGATTATTCTGATTCTCGACGGCGTGCAGATCATCGGTACGCTGAAGGCACTCGGCGCGGACAATCGGTTCGTGCAGCGGATCTTCCTTACGCAAGCCGCGATGCTGATCGGAAAAAGCATGGCGTGGGGCAATGTGATCGGTCTGGGACTCGTCGCCGTGCAGTATTTCAGCCATCTCATTCCGCTCGAGGCGAACACCTATTACGTGTCGTACGTGCCCATGGCGTTCGCCTGGGGATGGATAATAGCGCTGAATATTCTAACCGCCGTGGTGTCGCTGCTCATTCTGCTGCTGCCATCGA
The DNA here is from genome assembly GCA_002354055.1 of Bacteroidales bacterium UBA2712. Classification (GTDB taxonomy): domain Bacteria; phylum Bacteroidota; class Bacteroidia; order Bacteroidales; family Paludibacteraceae; genus Colicola. Next base: position 12,889 of record DEKW01000015.1, on the reverse strand, counting down.
GGGTCGTTGCGAAGATAAGCCCCGCGAAGGTGATGCATTTTGAATAATGAAGTTACAAACGACCATAGAAATCAAGCCTTCCGGGTGGAAGATCGGGTATGAGGATAAGATTCTCATGCTCGGTTCGTGTTTCTCCGACGAGATAGGAAGGCAGATGGAGGAGCACAAACTGCACGTCACCTGCAATCCGTTCGGCACGCTCTATAACCCGCTCTCTATCGCGCAAGCCATACAAAAGACCGAGCTGCCGGCACTCATAGAGTACGATGGCTTATGGCACTCGATGGCGCATCACGGTTCGTTCTCGCGGGCTACGAAAGAAGAGGCAGAGAAGGCGGTAGCGAACTCTATCGAGACGATGCAGCGGGCGTTAGCGGAAGCGACGGTGGTTATTGTCACTTTTGGTACGGCGTGGGTGTATGAGATGGACGGAAAGGTAGTTGGAAACTGTCATAAGATGCCGGAGAAATGGTTCAGAAGAAGGCGGCTGACGGTCGAGGAAATCGTCGATGCATGGCAACCGATCTTGGCGCAGTACCCCGATAAGAAATGGCTTTTCACGGTCTCGCCCATACGGCACATACGCGACGGTTTGCATGAGAACCAGCTGTCGAAAGCTACGCTGCTGATGGCGGTGGAAGCTATCAGAAATCAGTATTCAGCTATCAGCTATTTCCCGTCGTATGAGATTTTGCTGGACGAGTTACGGGATTATCGCTTCTTTGCGGACGACTTAGTGCATCCGTCGACTCTGGCAGTGGAGTATATCTGGGAGCGGTTCTGCGAGACGTTCTGTACGTCGCAGACGATCAATGCGATGAATATCGCGCATAAAGAATGGAAGTTCGACCACCATCGGCCGTTGCATGAGGCTTAGGCCTCATCGACCAGCATCTGACAGTTCTTGCAATCAAACGTCAGTTTGAGTTTTTTTCCTGTCTTTAGACGCAAAAACCTCGGCTCCTTGTCTTTGGGATAAGGATTCGTCTTTCGGCAATGCCCTAACTCGAAGAGCAGGCAGTATCGGCAGGTCATTAAAGGGTCTCTCGTCTCCATTGATTCAAAATGCTTATAGGTATGAAATACGGCTTGGAGTCAATCTGTACGGAGCGGGCGATATACGGCGTGTCACCGAGTTTGGTGAGCTGCGTACGGATGGTGTCGAGTGCTCGTTCAGCGTTCTTCGCTTCTTCATGTGGATAAGCAAAGGAGCGTTCGTGCTCTCCGATGCGGAGGAGGAAGCCATTTTCGGTCTCGCGGAAGAGAATGTCCACGGGGATTCGGCGCTCGCTTTTCAAATTTTTTGTAAACTCGACGTCGAGGTTTCGATATAACGGGATTTCTCTGAATGCTGACGGCTGAATGCTGATTTCTTTATTGATCTTGATGAGGTTTCCTTCTACGCCGTTGACGGAGCATCCTTCGGCACCGATGGTGAGGCCGTCACCGTTATGGAGCGTGATGCCTTCGTTAAGCCGTACGCGTAAGGTGTTGCCGCGCGCTTCGAGTACCGAACCGATATACTCGCCGGTAGATTTGGGTGTGTTCCAGTTAGCCATGTGCGGCGTGCGGCCATGAAGAAAATAATCCGTCGCACCGCGATGGAAAGTCTTCTCGGGATTAGGTACAAACGTGCGGCTGTAAACCGCTGCATTTGCCCCTAATTTCTCCCGATAATAGGCGGTGATATTCGTTACGTAGTCGGCATCTTTGAGGCGTCCCTCGATCTTAAAGGTCGTCACGCCGGCAGCGATGAGTTCGTTGAGATAAGCGGACCTATCGAGGTCCTGTAGGGAGAGCAAGTACCGCTGATGGATCGGTTTGCCGGTATCGTCGAGCACTTCGTTTTCGGACGCATCGAGCAGGTCGTACGCCATGCGGCAGAACTGCGCACAAGCACCTCGGTTAGCGCTGCGTCCGGCAAGCACTTCGGAGATATAACACCGTCCGGAATACGAGACACAGAGCGCACCATGTACAAAAGCCTCGAGTTCTATATCCGGCACGGCTTCGTGTATCGCACGGATCTCGTCGATGGAGAGTTCGCGGGCGAGTACGACGCGTTTGAAACCCAAGTCCCTGAGATGAGCCACGTGTTCGGGTGTACGGTTATCGCATTGGGTGGAAGCATGCAGACGGATCGGCGGCAGGTTGAAATCCAAGAGATGCAGATCCTGGATGATCAGCGCATCGACACCTATCTTATATAACGCGTGCGCGAGCGCGACCGCCTGCGCGTACTCGTCGTCATGGAGCAGCGTGTTGAGCGTCACGAGCACTTGTACGCCGTAGTGATGGGCATACTGAACGACTTCCGCCAAGTCCTCGAGGCTGTTTCCTGCAGCCTGTCGCGCACCAAAAGCAGGTGGACCGATATATATCGCGTCTGCGCCCGCCTGGATAGCGGCTTTCGCTACTTCTTTGTCGCGCGCCGGAGAGAGGAGGCTAAGCGGTACATCACGATGCCTGCCGTCACGGAGACGTTCATCGAGTGTTTCGTGCCGTATTGGGGTATCTCTATGCATTGTGTGCAACTATCTACTACTTCTTGTTGGACGCCGAAAACCTCATGACCGAGAACCACAGCTATCTTGGGGGCATTCGTCATTCGTAATTCGTCATTCGTAATTTGCTCCGCCACCTCTTCAAGCGTCACGGAGTCATGCGCTTGCTCGACGGCATAGACGGTATATCCTTCGGTTTGCAGGGCATGTACGGCGTCGAGGGTGTCTTTATAATACTGCCATTCGACAGACTCTTCGGCGCCAAGTGCGGTCTTATGGATCTCCGCGTTCGGCGGACAGCAACAAATGCCGCACAACACCACGCGCTCGATACGCATCGCATCGGCGGTACGAAAGACCGCACCGACATTATGCTGGCTGCGGACGTTGTCAAGCACCACGACCAGCGGCAGTTTGTCCGCCTCTTTGTATTGGTCTATATTCATCCGCCCCATCTCGGCGGTCGTCAGTTTCTTACTCATAGCTGAAAAGGTAATGAGACGTGCAGGACATGTGCGTCCTCGTCGATGGCGTTGATGAAATCTTCGTGAAGCGGCATCATGCGGCCGTCTTCGAGTGTGGCAAGGGTGTTGATGGTACTCTCGTCGATAGAAGCGATGACGCCGATGGGTGTCTGCTGACCGCTGGGTTCTTCATCCATGACGGTGTAGCCCACGAGGTCCTGCCAGGTCATCATACCATCCTCTTCCTCTTGGATGTCACTCCGCAAGGCGAACATCTCCTCGCCGATGAGTTCAGGTATCTGCTCCGAGCGGAATGGCACAAATAACCCGTCGCGGCGAACGAAGATAAAATCCGGCAGGTCGCGGTACTTGGTGCGACGGATGATGCCGAGGGAGATGAGGTCCTTTTCGGTAATGACGGAAGATGGTGTACTCATTGTTTTTGCGTGATGGTCAGTTTGTCTTCAGAGACGATGATATTCAGTTGCCTCAGGGCTTCTTTGCTTATACTTTTTTGCGGTATCGCGTAGCCGCTGCCGATATCGTATTGTTCTCCGCATCGCGGACAGATGGCGTAGATGCCGTCCATCTCACAAGGGCTCTTATGTCCATGCGCCGCGCAGTTCGGGCACGCGAGGTCGTACGCCACGTATCCGGCAATCGAGACATACGTCACCACGCCGCCGTAGCCCCAAGCGTCCGTCACGGTCACGGGCTGTTTGAAGGTCCCGTTTTCGTAGTAACCGTCTTGGTTTACAGTGATGTATGCGTTGGTGTTCTCCGGCATAAAATCCGTAAACATCGTCTTGGTGTTGATCACCACGCGTACGGGGTATGCCGGCACGGAGGATTGAAAACTCGTACCCTCGCAAGCGGTGAAGCCCACCAGCGCCAATAATCCTATTAATTGCCCGTAACGCCGCATATATGGATTGTGTAGATGAGGGTGGAATAGGGAGGAATATATCCCTGGGTGCCTTCGGTGCCAACCCCTTCCGCTTTGTTGTATTCGTCGCTTTGGTACTTGGCGTAGTCGTAGCCCAAGTAAGCGGGGATGTACAGTTCTATGTCACCATTATTATGGATCTTATGACACCCTTCCTGGAATCCGGGGATGGTGCCAGACAAGGCGAGTGTTGCGCCATTTATGCTTTCCACCGTGTAGCCGTTGATAAGTTTGACGGTGTAGTCGCAGACGATGACACTGTTCTTGTTGGGTCTGGCATCCTGCGGCGTCGGGTCTTCGATGATCTTGTATTGCAGGCCTGTAGAGGACGTCTGCACACCGGGTTTGGTCTTGTTCGCAGCCAGCCACATCTCGTTCTGCACCTTCCACTCCGTCCAGTTATTGGTCTTGCAGGAGGGAGTAAAGAGTAAGGAGAAAGGAATAAGGACTAATAGTATTAGTCTTTGAGCAAAGCGGTCTTTTGTCTTTGAGCGGCCTTCGGCTGCGGTCTTTATTCTTATTTTGCTATCCATAATTCGGGGTTTTGAATGTTCTTATCTTTGTATATCTGGAAATACAGTTCGGTCTTCTGATCCTGCTCGGGGTCGGTGAAGATAGTTCCGATAGCCTGTTTCGTATCCACCTTATCGCCCTGCTTGACGGACAGTTTGGAGAGGTTGGAATAGACCGTCCGGTAGTTACCGTGTTGCACGATCACGGCGTATGTACCGCCAACCATGAAGCAGCTGGTCACCTCGCCTTTATATACCGCGCGGGCTTTCGTGCCTGCTGTCGTCTGCAGGTAAATACCTTTGTTGTCTATCGTCACCTGTGAATAAACGGGGTGTTGCTGTTTGCCGAAATGTCCGCTGATCATACCTTTCTCTACGGGCCAAGGCAACCGTCCTTTGTTCGCCTCGAAGCCTCCGGCGATGAGTTGTTGCTCTTTGGTGAGGGTGGTCTTGGACGCTTTCTCCGTCTGCTTGCGCACCATCTCATCGATCTTGCGGTTGAGCTCGTTCACTTTCTTCTGTTTCTGTTTGATCTGCTTGTTCAGGTCCTTCTCCTTGCTCTTCAGTTGATTCAGCATGTTCTTCTGCTTGCGTTCGTCGCGTTGCAGGTTCGCTTGCTCGCGCTTACGGGTAGAGAGCGCCGCTTGTTTGTCGGCTTTGTTGTTCTCCAACAGCTCGTTCTGGGTATCTATCTCCGCTTGCGTGTTCTCGATGCGGCGCACCTGCTCCTGGCGGAAGTGTGCAAACTCCTGCAGGTAGCGTGTGCGGCGGGCGAGTTGCTGAAAACTGTCGCTCGCAAGGAGAAACAGCAAGGGCGATTGTTGCATCCGGGCATAATGGCTCTGACGCACCATCTGCGCGTAGTCGGCTTTGTAGCGCTCCAAGATCACTTGTAACGAGTCGCGCGTGTTGCTCAGCCGCTTCATCTCGCGGTTCAGCGCCGTGATCTCGCTGTCCAGCGTGTGGATGAGCTTCTTCTGCGTCTTGATATTCTGGTTCAGAAGCTGCAGTTTGTTCATCGTAGCGGACTCATCTTTCTTCGTCTGCTTGAGCATCTTGTTGGTCTGTTCGATCTCCGCTTGCAACTGACGTTGTTTCTTCTGTAGATCCTTCACACTATCAGCGGCAAAAACAGAACATGCCATCACAGCCATCAATAATACTATGTATAGTTTACCTTTCATTCGTTCACTCGTTCATTCGTTCGTTCCTTCTTTCATTCGTTCACTCGTTCATTCGTTCATTCGTTCATTCGTTTATAGGAACTTCGAAACATCTATCTCTGTGTATTTGGTCAACCTCTGACGGTTCATCTTCACCGGCACATCGATCTTACGCGGCGGGTAATCGAGGATGAGTTCAATCTGTTTCTTCCCGAAGGTATATACGAGCCGTGCTTTCTTGTCTCCCGTGGGTAGTTCCGCCGTGCATATCTGCTGCAGGATATCCCAGTTGAGGGACGGACTCAGCTGCCGGTTGAGGTCTGCGAAGGTCGCCTTGGCGTATCGGCCGTGTAGTTTGTCGATAGCGATGACCTCTGTCGGTGTCGCTTCTACGCGCATCATCTCCATACCGAACATCGGCGTGACGGAGATGACGATCATCGAGTCGTGTACGGTTTGCATCGTCACGGCAGAGGAGATCTTATCCTCGTCCGTCATGACGGTCGCTTGTACGCCTTGTATGAGGCAGGTATGCCACGTCGGTACTACCGGTTCGGGTTCTGCCGGTTGCACCGCTTTCTTCTTCGCTCCGCACCCGCAGAGCAGAAGAGCACTACTTAATACTATGAATATGCTTCTGTACTTCATCTCTCATTTTCTCGTCATTACCAAGGTTCCACAATGCTTTGTTGAGGTAAAACAACGCCAACTGGTCTTGTCCCTGCAAATGTAATATCCATCCGTATGTGTCTAAGAACGTCGGGTTGGATGGCTGCTCCTGAATCGTGATCGCACTCATCTTCTCCGCCTTCGTCAGATCCCCGCCATGCGTCGCCAAGTGGTACGCGTAGTTATTGAGAATCATCAGGTTATACGGGTCGATTTCCAGCACTCGCTCGTAGAGCGCATAGAGTTCTTTGGGCTTGGCACCCATCTGTTCCATGATCTCCAGCCGGAAGAGCAGGAACCGTATGTTCGTCGGGTCGGTCTCCAGGTATCGGTCAATCTCTTTGATCGCCTTCTTGGGCTTGCCGCTTAACGCAAAGATTCGGTAACGAGTGATAGCACTATACGCGTCATAGCCCTCTTTCTTGTCAAGCTCGTCCTGCAAAACCAGCACTTTCTTCCACTCTTGGGCAGAGATGGCCTGGCCCTGCAACCGATGTATCAGGTCTGCCGGAGCCGTGCCTTTGGGCATCGCCTGATACGCCCGCTCGAAATACTCCTTCGCACGCTCTTCTTGTTTGAGGCCCGTGTAGATGACGCCCAGATAATACAGGGTCTCTCCGTCCTCCGGCTTGATCATCAAGCAGAACTGAATCAGCGCGTACGCGTCGGTGTACCGCTCTTGATCAATCGCCTGTCGCGCCGCGTACCAGTAGTACGTGAACTGCTGCTCCTGCTCCACAGATAGCGGAGGAGCAGAAACTCTCTTCTTTCCGCTAACGGGCAGCGCGAGCAGAATAATTAATATAATGACGATGTATTTTTTCAATCGTTTGTATTTTTTTATTGTGAAGTATAATACCCTTATCGAAACCGTGTTTTGGTGAAGGGGTACACCAAAACTCGTCGAGCAGGGGGCGAGTTGTTTCGGAAGGGTATTATACGAACTAACGGGCTTCCTTTACTTTCGACCCGAATGCCCGAAGCCTCCTTCGCCGCGCTCGGTCTCGCTCAGTTCGGTCACTTCGACCACTTCCGGCGTCTCGTGCTTGGCGATCACCATCTGGCATATCCGCTCACCCGGTTCGATGGTCTGCGCCTCGCCGCTAAGGTTAATCAGTATGACACCCACCTCGCCGCGGTAGTCCGCGTCAATCGTTCCCGGAGTGTTCAGTACTGTCAGACCGCGTTTGAGCGCCAGACCGCTTCGCGGACGGATCTGCGCTTCGTAACCGGCCGGCAACTCGATAAACAAGCCCGTCGGGATAAGTTTTCGCTCCATCGGCTGCAGCGTGATCGACTCTTCGATGTTGCATCGTATATCCATACCTGCTGCCTGCGCACTCTCGTACCGCGGCAGCGGATTCTTGCTCTTGTTGATTATTTTTAATGTCATAAATGTCTATATAACTAAATGACCCAATAAATGGTACATGGTAAATGACCCATACAGCGAAGCTGATCGTTCGACCGAAGAAAGATTAGAAATGGTAAATTAGAATCGTTTCTCTGCAAGCACTCTCAGTCCGTCCTCGACGATGCGGATATGTATATCTTTCTCCATCTCCACGGGATCGCCGTCGATGTGGAACGGTGCCGCTTCCTCGCGGAAGAGTGTCACTTCCCGTGCGCGCAACGTGTCCATGAAATGGCTGTCGTCTATACTGCCGGCGAACAACCGTAACGCCAGACTCGCGCTGCCTAAGAGCGCGTGGCTCGACATCATCATGATATCCATCTTGCCGTCCTGAATGCTCGCTTTCGGCGCGATGAGCGCTTCGTAACCCCACTGGTTCGCATTAGCGAAAGTGATCAGGAACGCCTTGTGCGTCACGTCCAGACCGTCGCCCACAATGTGGTAGGTCTGCGCTTGGTAAGAGAACGCGTCGTGGATGATATTCTGCAGATACGTGCTGAACCCGCGTTTGTTGCTGCACGCAAAATGATCCGCTATCAACGCATCAAATCCCGTGCCACAAGTGCTCACGAACAATCTGCCGTTCGCCAGACCGTAATCAACCGAAATCGGCTCGGAGTGGTTAATCATCTCTAAGGCCTTCTGAGGACGGATAGGAATGCCTAAATGCCGTGCAAAACCGTTTCCGCTACCCATCGGTATGATGCCTAATGCGGTACTCCTTTCGCCTTTCACCTTTCCCCTTTCGCCTTTCACTATCCCTCGTGCCACTTCGTTCACCGTTCCATCGCCGCCGACCGCTACCACAGCATCAAAGCCCATACGGGCATACTGCTTCGCCAGCTCTACCGCGTGGCCGGCATACTCCGTGAACGTGATGTTCGGCAACCACTGCTCGCTGTCGAGGGTCTGCATGATCAACTTCGGCAACTTGCGCTTCGCGTTCTGCGTCTCCTTACTTCCCGAGATGGGATTGATGATAAATGCTATATTTTTCATAACTCAATATTGTTTTCTACGCGTACGCACGTATTCGTGCAATATAAATTTGCTGCAAATTTACTGCTTTTTTTTGACATATGCAAATTTTTTTGCGTTTTTTTGCACCAAAGGTAATTACGGTGGGGAGACGGAAAGAGGAAGGCGGACGCCGCGGACGAATAAATGCGCGTAGGAAGGAGTGTCTGCCGGCGTATAGAAAGGAGTATGAGAGCGGCGGTTGATTTTGGGGTAGATGGGTTCGAAAGTGACGTCCTCCGCAAAGTGCTTGAGTTGGGCGTCGGTTATGGCAGATGATTGCCGGGTTTGGCGGGCTTTGGCTTCTTGGGCTTGAGCCTGAAGCTCGCGGTAGATGCAGACGTAGGTGTATTGATAGAAATAGCCGTAGGCTTTGAGTCCGGGAGCGGGTTTTGCGTGGCCTTTGACGACGTTGAAATAATGATGGAAGAAACGGAGTCTCCATTCGAGGGCTTCGGGGGTATGGGCGTGTTCGAGGGCGTGGGCTTGGCGCTGGGCTTCTTTGATAAGTTCGCGGTTAGCGACGCAGGCAGCGGACCATTTTTTCGGGAAATGGAAGGTATAGAGTTGGAAGAGTCCTTTATGGAAGCGGGAGTGGCGTGCGATGATGCGTTTCTTGTACTTACGGCCGAGTTTCTGCTCATCCAGCGCGCCTATATACGAGTCGAAGCCGGCACTCAGGTAGAAGTACCGCACGCCTCTATAGTGGCGTCCGGATGGACTTTTGCGGCGGTTATCGATGCGCGTAGCAGGGATGTCCACAAAAGTAGCGATTGAGGATTTCAAAGCGTCAATTACGCGTGTTTTTAAGTGCTTCGACATATTGTATAAGAGGTTTATTTGCAGCGGATTAGGAGTGTTGTTTGCGCTATAAAGTCTAGGATGGGTACTAGGCGGGGGTTGTTTGGAACTTGTTTTGGGGTTATTTGCGGGTTTATTCAGGGGACTTGGGTTGGTTTTTGGGGTTGGTTTTGGGGGCTGGTTGTCGCAATGATGCGACAAAAATGCACAATGTAGTGGGCGATCTTCTAAATCCGATGCAAAGGTACAAAAAAAAATTGATGTGTGCAAATTTCGGAGGCTGAAAAACATAGAAAAATATATAAAAGTAGTAAATTTACTTGCGTATGTCAGATTTTTTAGTTGTAGTAACGTCGGTCCTCCCTATTTATAAAATATAAACAGGGTCCCACCGAAAATACGTTCGCATATTGCCGGACATATACTAAGCACCGCGGACATTTTTTGAGAACCGCTAAAACGGTTTCCTGTTTTGCCCATACAAATACCATCTTATGCAAGCATAGCTATTATTTGTCTGTGCTAAACAGATAAAATTTCATTTTATTTTTCAAAAAAATGCCCGAATGTTTGCGTATGTGCAAAATTTGTAGTATCTTTGCAGCGCAAAATGAATCGTGCCCTTGTGGCTAAGAAAGTTTTGCAGTATTTAGCTCACGCCGAGGGGATATGTCTTTCGGGTGGGGGTAAATACAGGACATATTGAAAAAGGCGTCTTACGCGCTTTGTTTTGGCTCATCGGAATCTGGTAAATTCATCAATCTGTCAAAACATTGCAGCAAAGGATGCCCATTGGTATGTAAGTAATGTACGCGCATAGTGCGCGCATTGGTGCATACGGCGTGGGCTACGGTGTTGCTGTTTGGTACAAAAGGCAATACCAGAGCCTCGATGAGCGGAACAGCAAGATTGCAGTCCCGCTTTTATTTATATAAGCGGAACACTATCAAGGATCCGCTTTTTTGTATGCATATGCCTCCGATATTGCCTCGACATAGTACCGACCCGATTCTCTCTCGTTAGTGTCTCGCCAGTCTGATTTGGACAAGATAGATGTAGAAACAAACTAAAAAATAAACGGAGAATGCCGAAAATCCGATAAAGAGTAGGCATATACTAAAAATCTAAGTATTATGATTCAATCAGTTGACAAATTAGACTACATGGAGCGTTTGTTTGCTGCGCTTCATGCAAAACGAACAGAATTGTATGTCATTACAGGAATATGGCATCGACTTAATCGTACAGACGTAAAGTTCGTTATACAACAGCCAGTTTTTTTGCCATCGGGCAATTATGCTTTGGCCGACTTGTATCTTCCCCAATTAAATATTTGGATAGAAATTAATGAACTGTATCACAAAGCCAAAAAGGCAGCCGATGATAAGCGAAATATGGATATACAAATAACAACGAAAGGAGAACAACACATCATCTACCAATACGATTCTACTGGAAAGGCTGATTTTGATATTGATGACTTGAATTATCAAATAGATCTGATCGTGGCTCATATTCGGCTTAAAACAGCTAAGTTAGGAGAGAATTTTATTCCTTGGGATGACAACTATGCTTTTAGAAAGAAGTATTTATGCAAAAAGGAGTATCTGACATATAAATCCATTGATCAGATCGCAAAGATTTTTAATGCACCCATACGTAAGAGAGGTTTCCTTAGACCTGGCGGGTTTGCGTTAAATGGCGGATATGTAGTTTGGACACCCAATACTAATAATACTACTTGGAAGAATATACTTAACAATACAGAAGATGAAATTATTGAATATAAGATTGATAAAACGACAGGAGGAATTGATAGAGCCGCAACACAAACGGGATTTGACCAAGCGGAAAAAAGAATAGTATTCTGTAAATACAAAGATTTCCTTGGGAACAAAGACTATAAATATCTTGGCGTTTTTGTGTTTGACGGATTTGATGCCAATGGAGCCCGAAAATGGAAAAAGATAAGAGACTGCATAGATATTACGAACTTAATTTATTAATAACAATGAAAACAAAACTTTTTACCCTATTGCTCGCTGTAGCAGCTAGCGTAGGAACGATGTATGCGTCTAACACTCAAGTGGATGGCATCTGGTATGATTTTGATAGCAGTACCAAAACCGCGTCAGTTACATTTGGAGGGAATTATTATGTTTCTTACTCAAACGAGTATTCAGGTTCCGTAGTTATCCCTTCCTCTGTGACCTATCAAAGTGTGACTTACAGCGTCACAAGCATTGGTAACTATGCTTTCCGTGAATGCAGCGGTTTGACCTCTGTGACGATTGGTAATAGCGTCACAAGCATTGGAAGTAGTGCTTTCTCTGGTTGCAGCAGTTTGACCTCTGTAACGATTCCCAATAGCGTTACAAGCATTGGAGATTATGCTTTCAATGGTTGCACCGGTTTGACCGGTGAATTAATTATTCCCAATAGCGTCACCAGCATTGGTGGTTCTGCATTCTATGGTTGCAGCAGTAGTTTGACTTCTATTATTGTTGAAAGCGGCAACACGGTCTATGATAGCCGTAATAACTGCAATGCAATCATAGAAACGGCTACCAATACGCTTATTGCAGGTTGTCAAAGTACCATTATTCCCAATAGCGTCACAAGCATTGTAAGTTATGCTTTTCAGGGTTGCAGCGGTTTGACCTCTGTAACGATTCCCAATAGCGTCACAAGCATTGGAGAGAGTGCTTTCAATGGTTGCAGCGGTTTGACCTCTGTGACATTAAACTCCAATGCTATTGTAAGCAAAGATTATTCCTTTTCTTCCAATCTAAATACTATATTTGGAGGGCAAGTTACAGAATATATTATAGGAGATGATGTCACAAGCATTGGAAGATATGCTTTCCGTGGTTGCACCGGTTTGACCTCTGTGACGATACCAAATAGCGTCACCAGCATTGGAGATAATGCTTTCTATCAATGCAGCGGTTTGACCTCTGTGACGATTCCTAATAGCGTCACCAGCATTGGACAACATGCTTTCTCTGGTTGCAGCAGTTTGACCTCTGTGACGATTGGCAATAGCGTCACCAGCATTGGAAATAGTGTTTTCAATGGTTGCACCGGTTTGACCTCTGTAACGATTCCCAATAGTGTCACAAGTATTGGATTTAGAGCTTTCTATGATTGCGCCGGTTTGACCTCTGTGACGATTGGCAATAGCGTCACAAGCATTGAAGGTTCTGCTTTTTCTGGCTGCACCGGTTTGAACTCTGTAATGATTGATGCAAATGCAATAGTCAGTAAGAATTACACGGAAAATAGCAACCTTAAAAACATTTTTGGAAATCAAGTTGAAGAATATATTTTAGGAGATAGCGTCACAAGCATTGGAAGTAGTGCTTTCTCTGGTTGCAGCGGTTTGACCTCTGTGACGAT
>DEKW01000002.1:17436-21685 GCA_002354055.1 Bacteroidales bacterium UBA2712 | reverse complement strand
ATACGCACGGAAGAGCAGCGCATCAAGGCACTCTCACAGTTCGAGATTGGTGATGTCTGGGGCATTGGCAGACGAGCAAAGGCGAAACTCACGGCAGCGGGTGTTACCACAGCCTTGCAGTTTACCGAGAAGCCCGCTACCTTTGCTCGTGGCCTGCTCAATAAACCCGGACTGCTCACGTGGCAGGAGCTTCGTGGTCAAGACGTAATAGATATTACGGAGTTGCCCATGAAGCAGTCGATAACGACATCGCGCACGTTCGCCACAGCCATCACCGAACAATCTCTTTTGGAGGAACAGATAGCAAACTTCTGCGCGCATTGTGCCCGCCAGTTGCGCACACAAAAGTCCGTTGCGCAGCAGCTGTATGTCTATGCCCACACATCACCCTTCAGAACGGATGTAGAGCAACACTACCTCTCCGAACTGGTAACGCTCCCCGTCGCTACGGCAAACAATCAGGAATTGATCGCCTTCGCTTTGGGAGCGTTCCGGCGTTCGTATCGTCCCGGCATTCTCTATAAGAAAGCCGGCGTGGTGTTGCTGAAAATCATCCCCGAGGCAGCAGTCGTCCCCGATATGTTCGACACCAAGGACAGAGCCAAGGACAAACGCCTGCAGCGCGTGCTCGACCAGATTGAAGACCGCCAAGGCAAGCGCTCAATTATTTACGGCTCTCAGATGACCTCCGAGAAGCCAATCTATAAGAACGAGCACAAGAGCCCTCTCTACACGACAGACCTCCGCGACATCATCACCCTCAAAGCCACTTAAAAAGGGTGTCTTTTGAAGAATAAGCTAAATGCCATATCTTTGCACAAAAATTAGCAAAGGTATGGCTTTAACTTTGAATACATCAATCGACGGGAAGAAATTCTATTCTTGTGATTTCCCCGATTTGTCGATTTCCACCAACTATGGTTTAGCCAATGTCACTATCGCAGTGAACGGCTCTACCGCACTTTCTACACGCTATTACGCTGTTTCCGGAAGGGTCACAGTGCGCAATCTCGTGCCGTTGGTTGAGTTATCCATGGAGCAGCAAGGAAAATCCTTTTGCACGGTCGGCATTACCATATCAGTTGCCAATGAAACGGTCAACGCTTCATGCCAGGTGCTCCTATGCAAGCTAAAGTGTATGACTGTCGATGTGGATACCTTCCTTGCCGATTCGTTCCTCACTACCCACAATCATCGCCTTACTACCTTGTATAACGAGGAGGTGCTGCCGTTCTACATCGCAGGCAGTGGTAACTATTCAGTAGGCACGTTCGTCTTTACGCTGAACGTGCGGAAAGCCGACGGCTCCTATGACTCTTACGAGTACATTTCCGGTCGCCGCTTTGCTTTCGGAATAGTCACTTCCACCATATCCGTTAAGGAATTGCAATGGGTCTGCGAAAGCCAATTCGGGAACGGCACACAGTTGCTATCGTTCACGCTCAAATTCAATTCTCGCCTCATGCACTTCTATATAGTACCTTGCGCTTCTGCACAGGAGTTCCGCTTCAAAAACATATTCGGATGTATGGAGTCGTTGGGCATACCCGGCGCCACCATTTCCAAACTGGAATCGGATTTCTCCGAAGCGATGGTGGACGGCCGCCTGCAGCACTACGATGTCAAGCACACCCGTACCTTCGAGGTGCAGACAGCCCAACAGCTCTCCGGCTATATGACATGGCTGGAGCAGTTCCTCACATCCTCATCCATCATGCGCAAGCTGCCGGATGGTATGTTTGCTGATGTGCTCATCAAGGAATATACTTTTGAGCAGACCGACGCTCCGGGTGAAGAAAACACCCTTTCCTTCACGTGGCAGTTTGCCGATGGCAAGCAGTCCACCCAACGCTACAGCATACACACCGGCATCTTTACCGAACAATATAATCAAATCTTCGCATAATGGTCAAAGAGATTGAAGCGCAGGAAGAGCGCGAGAAATATATCAAGGCTTGGAACGAAACCATGCTCCGCATTTGGCAGGAACGTATCACCTTGCTCGAAGTAATCGACACAGGGCGATTGCTCGCCTCGCCGGTGGCTATGCCCGTGAGAGCGGATGGTCGCTTCGTCGAAGTCACGCTCTCACAGGAGTTCTTGGAGTACGGTCTTTGGCAGGACTATGGAGTTGGCCGCGAAACACCACGCGGCAACTCTGGAGACATAGGCCGTGCCAAAGTGCGCCAGCGCCGCCCTTGGTTCTCCAAACGATACTATGCCTCCGTCATGAACCTGCGCGATTTCTTCGGCGATAACCTTGGGCGCGAATTCCAAGGCATCATGGCCGATACCTTCGAACGCCTTAATAAGTTATACTAACTAATACCTTAAAACTATGGATAAATCAACCATCACTAGCCTTATCAACGCTTTGGCAAACCAAACGGCTGCCAATTCAATCACACCCCAATCTTTGGCTAACATCCTCCATGCCATCAATGAGAACACCGGCAATGGAGGTGGCGGTAGTTCCGGAGGCGGAAGCAGTCTTCCGCTTGGCTTGAACTGGTTCTTTGGACACGTGTGCCAACTCACTACCACCGCTGCCGTGGAGTGTCCTATCGTTACTGATGATACAGATTGCTCTTCCATCTGCGGTAGCGTAATCGACATCACAACGAACGATTCGGATGAGCCGCTCTTGCGGTGCGTCAGCCGTTGTCTGGTCGAGATTACCGGCTTTGTTACGCTCAAAGTCAACGACAGCTATACTGCCGACCGTATCATACAAATCTACAAATATGATACGGAAGGGGAGCGTACACAAATCGCCATGAATGCAGTTCACTTTACAGGCACTACGCAGATCTTCTCCGTGCCTATCAACTACATGTGCTTTCTCGACCCCGGAGAAACTGTCCACCTCACGCATTTCTCCTCGAACGGCACATCCAACATCTCCGCTAATTCAACCCTCTACATCAAGGCAACCCCAATCTAATTAATCTATAAAAACTATGAAAAACCTTAAAGCCTTAACTCCCCAAGCGTGGGTCGCTATAGCCCTCGCTTTCGTGGCAGCTGCCACATTCATTGCCGGCATTATCATTCCGCCTCCGGGGGAGGTTCACCCCTCTATCATCCAAGGTGTCGGATTGATGATTATTCTCGTCGCAATCTTCTTTGCATGGGATGCCGTCATCCGTGGGCTCAATACCAAGATTGAGCACGGAAAAACAAAAATCACAGTTTCACAAAAACCTAATCCTGAATCAGAATGAGAAAAATTTTGGAAATCATTGTTCATTGTACGGCTACCTTCCCGGACCAACGCGTCACTGTAGCCGACATCACACGCTGGCACAAGCAGCGCGGTTGGAAAACCATTGGCTATCACTACGTGGTAGATCAAGAGGGAAATGTTTACCCCGGACGCCCCTTAGAGCAGGCTGGAGCGCATTGCCTCGACCACAACAAAAACTCTATCGGAGTTGTTTATTGTGGCGGTCTGAATGCCGAAGGCAAGCCTGCTGACACCCGCACCGATGCGCAAAAAGCCGCGTTGCTTGGGCTGCTNNCACGGCCACCGTGATTTTGCTGCGAAAGCATGTCCGTGTTTTGATGCAACCTCTGAATACGCTGCCCTATGAAAACTATCTGCAGAATCATGATGCTTATAGGTGTGGTACTGCTTTCGGCTTGCCACACGACCCGACACACGGTGTCGGAGGTAGGTGTGGTGCAAGACGAGCAGTTCTCGCACCAGGAACAGACTACCACCCAAAGGCTGGATAGCCTGTTCTCAAAGCTATCCGTCTCTGCGGATAGTATAACCATTGATCTGTATGATAGTGCACCCACAGCTTTGCCGCAGGCTGACTCGCTTGCGGCAAACCCAAACGCACAGGCTCAACCGACGACGGCCAAGCCTGCGCGCAAAGGGCGCATTACCATACATCAGCCGCGTATCAACAAGGAGGAAAGGAGTGGCTCGAATGTGCTTCAGCAGACCAACGTGGCCGATAGCACACGGAGCAATTCCCAAACCCACACATCCACCAATGACTCTAAAGAGGTCATCGGTGGCGCTGAACCACCAAACCTAACGGCTGTGTTCATTGTGTTGGGCTTGGGGATTATGCTCCTCTTAATAGGTGCTGTATTCGGCTACTTATGGCTGCACAAGAAGCATATCATTTGAGCTACACCTTTCTATATTCAAAACACGTACGCATGTGTATAGGCTCGCGCTTATGCACGTGCGTATTGCTTTCTACCGTTCATCGGGACATTTTTGGGACAGAAA
>DEKW01000002.1:16348-17333 GCA_002354055.1 Bacteroidales bacterium UBA2712 | reverse complement strand
CCAACTGAGCTAAGACCACCATGCTGCTCTTTTTCAAAAGCGGGTGCAAAGGTACAACTTTTTTTTGACATGACCAAATTTTTTTTACTTTTTTCACGAATTTTTAGTGTTTTTGCGTGAAAATCGTTACCGCACAATCAAAATTGTGTATTTTCTCGAACAAAAAGAGCATAAAATGCCGTAGCAGACTTCCCCTCTTCCCTTGCTACAAGCCGACTCCCAAAGGTTTGCGCGCGCTCGCGCAAGACCTCATCCCCATGCGTTCAAGAGAGACTTCCGACCTCTCCGAACTCATAGCAGACTCCATAGCCTTGCGCCCTCATGCGTGACCTCATAACTTTGCGCGATAGGTAGCAGACTTTCGCCTTTCGTCAGTCGTTAAAGACTCACAAGGCTTGCGCGCTCATGTGTGACTTCATAGCCTTGCGCGATAGGTGGAGACTTTCGGCTTTCGTCAGCCGCGATAGACTTGCAAGCCTTTCGCGCGCGGGGTCTTGTGTGCGCATTATGTACGCGTGAGACTATCAACCTTTCCGCAAATAGCAGACTTTCGACCTTTCCCGATTACATAGCAGACCCTCGCTTTCCGTCCGTGAGAGACTTTCGCCCTCGCTGATTAGGGTGAGACATCCACACTTGGACTTTCACACATGGACTTTCAGCCTTTCCGATTACATAGAGACTTGCGCCCTTTGGTCATGTAGGAGACTTGCGGCGGTAAGTCGCGCGGTGGAGACTCGTCCACTTTGGGCGCGCGGCAGACTTTCGGTCACGATTTTAGCAGAGACTTTCGCGGCTTGACTTTCGCAGGCAGACTCAGCATATAGCGGTACGAAAGAGACGAGCCGAAGCAACCTAATAGCAGGGCGGTTGGGGCTACCTAATAGCAAACTCGGGGCACATCCCCGAACCCCTGAAACTGCTGAATTGTAACGAGTTACGATTTCAATCAGCGAAATTTTGGAACAACGAGGTACGAATTTCC
>DEKW01000002.1:0-16284 GCA_002354055.1 Bacteroidales bacterium UBA2712 | reverse complement strand
GCCACTTTTTAGGGTGTCTTTTCGTGTTTCGTATCTTCATAGTACATTTGCACAAAATTTAGTACAAACTATGTCAGATTACGCAACAAACACGTCCGTCAATCTAATGATAAACGGACAGCAGGCAGCCGAGACGCTCGCCAACCTCAAGAAGCATGCGCTTGACCTCTCCGAGCAGATTGCCAAAGCAGCTGCAGCCGGTGACAAACTCACCCTGCAAAAACTCCGGAAAGAACTCCGGGACACCAATCGTCAGATTAAGGAAATGGAGTCATCCACCATGCAGGTCGATAACGTCCTCCGGCGTCTTGATAAAGCAACCCCGAAAGAGTTGCAGAAAACGCTCCAGACGCTCAACAAACAGTTGGACTATATGGAGCGTGGCTCTGATGCCTGGACTGCACAAGCGCAGAAAATACGATTGGTAAAGGAGGAGATTGCCCGCGTTAACGGAGAACTCGCCAAATCGCAAACATTCTTGGAGCGGTTCAATAGCAAGTGGCAAGAGTGGCAGACTGTTGCCGTCGGTGGTGTCGCTGCCCTGACGGGCGCTGTCATGGCAGGAAAGAAGGCTGTGCAGATGTATGCTGAAATGGAGCAGGAAATGGCATCTGTCCGCAAGTACACCGGCATGACCGCTGAGCAGGTCGAACATCTAAACGAACAGTTTAAGAAGATCGACACACGCTCTCCGCGCGAGGAACTCAATCGCCTCGCACAAGAAGCCGGCCGCCTCGGTAAATCTTCCGAGGAGGACGTTCTTGGCTTCGTAAAGGCGGCTGACCAAATCAATGTAGCGTTGGATGAGCTTGGAGATGGGGCGACATTGCAACTTTCTAAACTAACGTCCATATTTGGGGATGAAGAACGGCTCGGCACGGAACGGTCGCTCCTTGCTGTGGGCTCCGTGATCAATGAACTGTCACAGAACTGCACGGCTGGAGCTTCATACCTTGCCCAGTTCGGCCAACGACTTGCAGGTGTTGGCGCTCAAGCCGGTATGACCGTTCCTCAAGTCATGGCCTTTGGCGCTGTTCTTGATTCCCAAGGACAGAAGGTTGAAATGTCAGCCACGGCTCTCTCCAAACTTATCATGAACCTTTTCAAGAACACAGAGAAAATTGCCACGGCGACGGGCATGGATCTTGAAAAGTTTAACGCGGCCCTCAAGTCTTCGACCAACGAGGGTCTATTGATGTTGCTCAACCGCTTGAACGAGTTAGGCGATATGTCCGTCCTGGCCCCTGTCTTTGCAGACATGGGCGAGAACGGCGCTCGCGCTTCCGCGGTCATTTCGGCACTTGCTGGTAACGTCGATATGCTTATCTGGGAGCAGCAGGAGGCTGCCAAAGCCTTTGATGAGGCAACGTCCGTCACCAAAGAGTTTGAGGTGCAGAACAATACTGTTCAGGCAGGTTTGGACAAAGCTCGCAAAGGCTTTCAAGAGATGGCTATTTCCTTGGGTCAGGAACTGATGCCGGTAATGCGGCACTTCATTTCAACTACGTCTGCAACAATGCGCGTAATGCTTCAGTTGGTGAAATTCATCAAGGAGCATAAAACCGCTATTCTTTCCCTTGCTGCCGCTGTTGCTACTTACACCGTCGCAGTCAATCTCGCACTGATTAAGGAGAAGCTGCACGCAGCATTTATAGCCATAAAAACGGCTGCGCTGCATGTGCACAAGGTCGCTGTTCTTGCGGCGTCCGTCGCTTATAACCGGATGACCGGCAACGTCGTCCGGGCAAACGCAGCAATGAAGCTGCTGAATGCAACCATGATGATGAATCCTTGGGGCTTGGTGGCTGGTGCTGTGGTCGGGGTTGGCGTAGCACTGTATTCGCTTTTCAAGAACAGTAAGGATGCAGCCAAAGAGCAGAAGAAGCTCACGGCTGAACAGGAAAGACAGTTGCGTATTCAGAAGCAGATTGATGACCACAATAAAGCCATTGTGGAGGAATACGCGAAGGAATCAGCGGCTGTGAACAGCCTTACAAAGGTTGTCAATAATAGCAACCTTTCCCTTGAAAAGCGCCGAGAAGCATTGAAACAGTTGAAGGAACTTGTCCCGGACTATCATGCTTCGCTGACAGATGAGGGCGTCCTGATCAATAACAATAAGGAAGCCCTCGATAACTACCTCGTTTCCCTCAAAGAGTCCATCCGTATGAAGATGAATCAGGAGAAACTGGAGGAGATAGCCACCAAGCAGATACCTATCGAGGATGAGATGAAAGAAATCCAATCCAAGATTGATGAGTGGGAGGACATGAACCGGTATTATAAGGACATGCTTGCGAAGAAGTCAGGCTACTCAAGTGAGGAGAATGTCAAGAAGGCTATTAAGGAAAACAACAAGTGGATTAGTAACTATAAGCATCATCTTCGAAAGCTACAAAAAGAATGGCAGGAACTGGAGGACGTGGCTAATGGTATCAGCATTAAAGCACCAGACCCTGTAAAGGCATCTACCTCCGGTGGTGGCGCACCTGACGGTGACGACGATAAAAAAGCTGGTAAGGGGAACAAGTTCCAAGCAGAAGATGATTGGCGCGAGCGCGAGCAGGCTCTTATTCGTATAGCATACGCAAAGGGAGAGAAGGACTATGAAGCCTACACCCAACGTATGCTGGAGATTGAGGTCGAGTATAATAGGCGCAAGTTGTTGCACAAGGACTTGGTCGGTAACGAGGAAGTGACCATTGAAGCTGCTTATCAGGAAGCACTCAAGAAGCAGCGCCAGAATGCCATTGAGGGGACGGTGCAGCAGGAGGAAGTGGCTTATAAAGAAGTGATGGCTATTCTTCAGCAAAGGTATATGGATGGGGAACTCTCCGCACGTCAGTACCAGAATGCAATCGAGTTGGCTGAACTGGAGCACTTGCGCAAAGTGGCAAGTCTGTATGAGGACGGATCCAAAGAGAAGCTACGCGCAGAGAAACACTATCACGATACATCGCTCAAATACCAACAGAAGCACTTGCAGGAAGCCCGGCAAGCGCAGGAGAAAATGCGCCAAGCGTATTTCACCAAAGGCTTCCGCATTACGGACGACGAGTCCTACCAACGGGACATGCAGAACCTGGAGTTGGTATATAGGCAGATGCTGAAGGCTGCCGGTGACAGTAAACGTGATAGGCTACGCGTTGAACGCGCTTTCTACGAAGCCAAGTATCAGTTAGCACGCAAGTATAACAAGCGTGAAGCGAAGGAACTTAAAAAGTCCTTCCGGGGAGCCATTGACGATAGCATCGCATGGCTGGAGTCCGATGCAGGCAAAGCCATGACCGAATCGTTCTCAACGATCGTAAATCAGATGGGAGCCATCTTCTCCGGCTTGTCGGAAATCATCCAAGCCGAATTGGATATCCAAACGGCTCAGATAGAAAGGAAGTATGACCGGGAAATCTCGTATGCGGAGGGAAATAAGTCGCAAGAGGTCGCTCTGGAGCAGCAGAAGCAAGCGGAGATAGGTAAGGCTAAGCAGGAAGCAAACAGGAAGATGTTTGCCATGCAGGTCCTGCAAGCCGTGGCACAAACAGCCATGTCTGCTATCTCTGCTTACTCCTCGGCTGCTGCAATTCCGATGGTCGGCTTCATCATGGCACCTATAGCAGCTGCTATGGCTGTAGCCGCTGGAGCTATTCAGATTGCTTCCATCAAGAAGCAACAACAGGCGTCCGAGGCGCAGGGCTATATGGAAGGAGGCTTCACCAAACCCGGACGCAAGGACGAACCTGCCGGTATCGTCCATGCAGGGGAATGGGTAGCAAGTCAAGACTTGCTCCGCAATCCCCAAGCACGGGCTATGATTGAAACACTCGATTATGCCCAGCGTACCAACACCATCGGGCGCTTGTCTGCTTCGGATGTTTCGCAGTCTATCACGGCTCCCCAACGAATGGCACAGGCTTCCTCTAATGGCGAACTGCTTGCAGTCGCTGCCGCGTCGCAAGCCTTATCACGCTCCGTCAACGAAATGAATGTACGGTTGCATGAGCCGTTTGTGACTGTGAACACCGTTACCGGTGACACGGGCATCAAGAAAGCCCAAGATGAGTATGAACAGTTAATGCGTAACAAAACCCCTAAATCAAGAAGATAATGGAGATATATGTGGACAATAAATTAGCCGTGCTCAAGAAAGGCACGTCATTCGATTTCGTTAGCGAAAATCGGTATTTCTCCGGTGCTGACAGTTATTCCTTGTCGATTACGTTCCCTCTTGCCGGATGTCCTGAAAACTTAGCTATTTTCGGGCATATAAACCGCAAGGACGTAGTGGCGCAGAAACTTCTTTTTGACTGTGAGATTAGGAATGGATTATTCTATCGTCACGGCTCTATCACTATCACGGAGATAAGCGATATTGAGGTTAAGACGCAGTTCCTTGAAGGCAAGTCCGTCTCGAACTATGCCGATGATTTCGATATCATCTATATCAATGAAATGAGCCTTGGCTATCCGGATACTTCGCCGTCCTCGTTTCCTGCTAATTCGCACATAGCGCATAGCATAAGTAATGGGCTTAATTATCTTGCTTTGCCGTGGGTCAATAACTCCACCGGCAACCTTCAGAACCGCACCAACGATACAGACAACTGGCCTACGTCGTGGTATTACGATACGCGTGGACTGTCGTTCCAGCCGTATCTCATTTATCTCCTAGAGCAGATCTGCAACGCGGTCGGCTATTCGTATGATTTCTCAAAGCTGATGGATAGTCAATATCGCTACCTTGTCGTATGCAATACGCTCCCATATGCGTGGAAGTGTTTCAACTGGGCAACGGCTTTGCCGCACTGGACGCTCACAGAGCTGTTTGAGCAATTGGAATATTTCCTCAATGGAGAGTTCGACATCGATCATGTTACGAAGCATATATCGTTCCGCTTCTCGACGGAAGCGATTGCTTCGGCTGGTACAGTTGAGTTAACGAACATCGTGGACGAGTTCTCCTCAACCGTGGAGGATGCTGGTTCTTGTAAATACAGGGAATACGTCAACCTCAAATTTGCAGAGTGTAACCTCCGGAAATGGAAATACTATTCCTGCAAATGGTTCGTTGACATGATGAAAACGCAGGACGTTATTTTGTCCTATAGCTTGGGAACGTATAATCATGGCAAATTCTACAAAGAGGTTAATGGGGCGCAGCGTCTCTATGTGGAGATGAGAGGCGCAGCGGACTATGTGCAGGAAGAATACAACGGCTGGAGTCCAAGCTTTCTATATTATTGCCGGAATGAAGATACTTACTTTGTATTGCGCAACTATGGCTCGTATTTGGCTGACCCTAATCAGCCTGCCAATTTGTCCGGTAATACCCGCTATCTGAACACTTTGGAGCCGGTCAATATGTTTGGTGACTCTATCGTCGATGAGAATGCAGAGACGATTGAAATGAAGATTGTGCCGGTATGGATCGATGAAGCATACGCTGATGGTCAATTCAAAGGCAATGCCTTCTTCTTGGAATGTGGCGAGTACCTGAACGGTGCCAATAATACGATACCATGGGACTATGCCGATAAGAAGTTATCGGCAGGCGAAAGTGAAAGGTCGGTAGAGTACTTTGACAAGTTGTATATGGGCTTCTGGACGGGTAGCACCCATAATGCTATGCGCGGGAAGTTACTGTTTCCGGTGATTGACAATGTGCTGACGTACCCGCGTGAAATGGACTTTGAGCTGACAGGCTTGAGTATGCGCCTGCGCTCTAACTTGTTCGGATCAAATGCCAGTACGCACCGTATAGCATCCAATAAGAAATACAAGTTCAAGTTCCTTGCGAAAGATATCCCGAATGTTCGTTCGCTGTTCATCATCCATGGTCAGCGGTATATCTGCGAGAAGATAACCGCTACCTTCACGGAAAATGGTATGTCAGAGCTGATGAAAGGGGAGTTTTGGCTGGTCGAGGACTAATCCCCGACCGCCAATCTCTTAGAACTTAGCCGAGTGCTTGCGGACTTTCTCAACAAGGTTGTCATCCACGTGATCACAGTAGATGGACGTAATGTTGAGGTTGTGGTGGTCTGCTGCTCCCTTGACAGTATTTGCGTCTGCTCCATTATCGAACAGGCTGATAATACCCGTGTCACGGAGGGAGTAGAGCTGCATGGTGTCCGGGAGGTGGCACTGCTTACGCATTTTGTCCCACGTCTTGCGATACATGCGTGAACTGATAGGCTCCTTGCCGGGCAGGTAGCCGTTACTGATGAGGTAATCATCTTGGTTCGCTCCTTGGATGTTACGTCCAAGTATCTCAATCAGTTCGTCACTCAGCACGGCTTTGCGCGAGTACTTTGTCTTGGTTATACTGCCATCCAAGTGAATTACCTTGTGCTCCAAATCTACGTCACTCACGCGCAGTTTGCTGATTTCGGTCGGACGGATCAGCGATTGGAACACCAGTTCACAGATGAGCAGATAACCTGGGTTATTATTCATAAACCATTCACGCATGATAGCACGAGCGTCTGCGTTAATTACGGTACGCTTCTTGGCTTCTTTCTTCTTCTTGGAAATGCCGTAGAATGGGTTCTTCTCGATGAACTTCTTCTTCACACACCAAGTAAAGAATGCTTGGGCGCTCACAAGGTTATTGTTAAAGGTGGCATTTACCCAATTGTTCTTTTGGCGCTGCTCGTCCAAATAGCGGACAGCCATTACATCCGAGAAGTCCTTTAGTAGCATATCCGGGCTTCTCTTGTCACACCACTCAAGAAGCCTACGGCTGAATGCCTTATAACCGCGTAGGGTATCAGGACGGAGGTCTTTTTCCACGTCACGGAAATACTGCTCGTAAACAATCTTAATAGGTACTGCGCCGGGGTTCTCCGTTTTGACATCCTCGTTAAAAGGATTCCATCCGTTAGCCAGCTTCACATTGAGTTGGCTACAGATAGTGTTCGCCTGCACTTTGAACTCCATTGCAGTGCGACAACGCTTGCGCAGATTGTTTAACCGGAACTTGCGACGCTCTAAAGTTTGGGTGAAAGGATTGGTTACGTAATACTCAATAAACCATCCGGTCGCAATGTGTTTCACTACCGCTGGGGCATAGCCCGTAAAGAGCGGTGAAAATTGACTAAGAGTTGACATTTTTTTTTCTCCATTTTCTTTGCTGAAAACAGAGTTACGATGCCAGATATTTTTAGTGCTTTTGCTCGTTTTTTTGCCCGAATTTTTTAATCAAATTTTCGGGACATTTTCGGGACACTTTAACCGAAAATCCGCCGTAACTTATTCAGTTACAACGGATTAAAGTTTTCGTCTTAAGCTCCCCACGACACTCGGAACCACAATCCGATGCTCTACCAACTGAGCTAAGACCACCATAAATGCTTCAATTTCTCAAAAGCGGGTGCAAAGGTACTGCTTTTTTTTGAATTGTGCAAATTTTTTTGACTTTTTTTGCAAAAAATTTTCATATATGGAATTTTTGTAGTACCTTTGCGGCGCATTTAGTATGCGTGCGAGCGTATTGCAGGTGCACGCATGAATATTTAATGAATATAGGTATGAGACAAAAGACAAGCCCAAGCCTCGTCTTGCGAATGATGCTGATCGTGGTGGGGATAATCATGGCGGTGAGTGCGCAAGGCCAGAGCTGGAAACGCCATCACAGTGCCTTTGAGGACGGAGATGATTTTCATTTCGGTTATATCAGTGGCAGCGTAGGATACTCGATGCTGCAGACGACGATTCAGAACGCGATGCCGGAAGGTAACGTAGGTGGAGCTGTGGGCTTGGGTTACGAGTTCCGCAACAGCGGGTTATGGGCGAACATAGGCGTGCAGATGAGTTTTCATCGTTCGTCGCTGCTGGTCGATCCCTACACGGTGAGCAAGCCCGGTCAGGACACGCAAGGCAAGGCGGTGATGCTGCAGTACCGCGTGAAACAGACAGACAAGATCGAGTGGAACTATATCGATGTGCCGCTGATGGCGGGATACTACGTCCGCGGATTCCACATCGGCGCAGGAATAAAAATCAGCTATGCGCTGAACCCGAAGACTACTTCGTCGGGAACATATAACTTAGGCGGTCTGTACGACGGGTACGACAAGGTGATCGAGAACGTAGGTCACGGATACCAGGAGTATGAGTTCAAGAACACGGTGAAGAACCAGCTGAACGTAGGCGCGAGTCTGATCGGCGAGATCGGTTATGACCTGTTATCCTCCATGCCGACCAGGAGCCGCATATGCCATGTATTGAAATTAGCGTTCTATTTCGAGTACGGCCTGAACACGCAGCTGCGCGGATGGGACGGTGCTCCTCAAGAGCGCGTAGCTCCAAACTCGCCGACGCTCCCTACCCCGGCGACGAACGTGACGATCAATCCGTATCTGAATACCTTTGATCCGCCGAAACGTGCCGTACCGTTCTTCACTGGTGTGAAGCTGACCTACATGATCGGCGGCAGCCGGACGGCACGAGTAGGTATGCATCATGGATGTATGTGCTATAATTAAAGCCTGCGGCTGATAGGAGATAGGAATTTATGAATATGAGACAATATATAGCGAGAATGATCTGCGGAGTGATGATGGTCGCCGCAGCGATAGGTAGCAGTTTCGGACAAGTTCCGGAGATACATGTAGATACCATCGACAGCGTAGCCGTGATATGTCCCGGCGAGACACTCGTATGGCATGGTATCGAAGCTGCACAAACCGGTACTTATACCAATAACGAAGTGCAACCGAGCGGAAAAGAGAACTTCTATCGGTTGCAGTTAACGGTACGCGAGTTGGTAGTAGTAGATAGCACATTTACGATATGCGAAGACG
The DNA here is from genome assembly GCA_002354055.1 of Bacteroidales bacterium UBA2712. GTDB lineage: Bacteria > Bacteroidota > Bacteroidia > Bacteroidales > Paludibacteraceae > Colicola. The sequence continues at coordinate 7,483 of DEKW01000002.1, read as the reverse complement.
AGTATGTGCAGTTCAACGGGAAGATATACACCGACCCCGGTCATTATTACGACCGGGCAGGATGCGACACGATGTATCATATATATATACGCCGAATCCCGGCTCGTCTATATGTGACTCAAGCCCGCTTAGCCGATGCAGGCGGATATACATGGACGTATTGGGAAAACGGGACCAAGAAGACGCAGACCTTCACCGAACCGGGTACGTATGAATATGAGAGTTTTAATCCGGAGACGGAATGTCCCGACAAATGGCGGTTGATCCTGACCAAAGACACGACGAGTTATCATTTCGTAGAGGAGTTGACTATATGCGAGAGTGAGCCGTTCAGTTGGCACGGAAGGGACAACCTGAACAAGCAGCCGGGGACAAGTCACTACTACGACAATTACACCACTATCGCGGGGTTAGATAGTATATACGAATTGGTTCTCACAGTCATACCTATAAAACAATCTACAAAAGTCGTCAATTTCTGCGGTCAGATGACATGGAAAGGTCAGAGTTACGACCACTCGTTCGTCGGTTACGACACCTTAGCTTCGAGTTTAGGCTGCGACAGTATCGTTCGGATCTATTTCGACAAAGCCGCCTCTTACTACTATCACGACACCGCGACGATTGTGCAAGGCGAGACCTTACTCTGGCATGGTCAGCAGATTACTACTGACGGCACTTATCGCGACGTACACCTCAATCAACTCGGCTGCGACAGTATCTATGAGTTGGGCGTAGGAGTGATAGCAGCCACACCGCAGACGAATCTATACACGACCCATCAAGCGATATGCGAAGGTGATTTCTATGAATGGCGCGGCAACAAATACATGACCGGCGGCACGTATGTCGATACGGTCTTTAAGGCCGGAGGAAGCGAAGTAGATTCGATCTTCTCGCTCCATCTTGCCATCCGCGAGAATTATGCAGATACCATCATCCGGCATTTGTACACCTGCGGTCCGGGTGCATTCATCCGCTATCAGGCACAGGATTACTACGAGGACACCGTAGTTGTCTCTCACCTGCATACCATTAACGGTTGCGACAGTATCGTAAAGGTATATATGCATTTCAACACCGCGCTGTATCTGAGCGACACGGTAGAGATAGCCGATACCGAGCTGCCGTACAGGTGGCATTTCCGGTTGGCAGACAGCCGCACGGACTCGCTCATCACGGCTGCGGGAACATACAACCACTCCACTCCGGCGGAAGGCAGTTGCGTCAACAACGAGCAGTTGGTGCTGATCGTCTATCCGACGTACTTGTTTGAGCAAGACACGGCTATCTGCGAGACGGATCTGCCGTTCTTCTGGTTGAAAGGTCCGATAGAGCATCAGACAGACCCGCTGCAGCACGCTATCGGCACCACCCACCAATACGAATACCGCTATACCTCTGTATATGGCACGGACAGCATCTATCGTCTGAACCTGACGATCAACGAAGTACCGAAACGCGTAGATCGCTATCAGTTCTGTGAAGGCGAGAGCATGCGTATCAACGGTATCGATTATAATGACGCTGACTACCTGCCGGGAGTAGTATATCGTGACACGCTCTATCGTCCCAGTATGACAGATAATGTGTGCGACAGCATGATCCTGATCGAGGTCATGAAGCAAGGCGTGACGCTGCATTACGAGACGAAGATCTTGGATTACGATCAGTCGTTGCCGTATATATGGCACGAGAAAGAGATAGACCAATTCGGTCTCACGCCGGATACCGTTCTTTCCGGCGACCCGAACGAGTGCTACCGGATAGATTTCCTCAACCTCATTCAGGAGCGGCGCGATTTCCTGACGCTGTGCCAACTCGACACGGCGACTAATCCGGAGGCGTTCATCTGGCATGACTACGATCTGAAGAAAGCCGCCAGCGGTATCTACCACGATACGATTTTTGACGCGACAGGCATGATCACGGATTTCTTCACGCTGGAGCTGACGATGAAAGCACCGGTGGACACGATGATCTACCTGAAGGGATGTCTGCCGGAAGGCGTGACCTTCAATGACAAGACCTATTTCAACGACACGATCCTGCGCGACACGCTCCTGACCTGCGACACCATCTATACGCTGCATATCCAGGTAGGTCAGAAATACTCCATCAGCATCGTGGACACCGTCTGCGAGCATGAGTTGCCGTATATCCTCGGTCGCCAAGCTCCGCAAGAGATATGGGCTGAGGGCTTCTACACGCACAACGACACCACCGCTCTGGGTTGCGACTCGACGATCAGCCTGACGCTGCGTATCATCCCTTCGCTGCCGAAGAGCGACTCCACCTTCCTTTGCGAGGATGAGATCAAGCAGAATCCCGTAGTCTTGGGTAACCTGATCAATCCGACTTTTGCGCTCGGCAACGGCGGACAATACGAAGGTGCATGGGAAGGCAAATGGCAAGGTGTCTCGTACCATAACGACACGATCGTCTATAACTGCGACAGTAGCTATTTCCACCATATCATCGTTCGTCCCAGCCAGAAGATGGTTCTGGACACGACTATCTACCTCTGCCCGAGCGACTCCTTGCAGCTCTTCTATCCGCGGGATGACAGCACGTGGTTCTATCGCGATACCGTTTACGAGGAGCACGTACCGATGCCTTCGATCTGGACGGACGGCTACCATCATCGCTCCTACGCCGACGATGCCTACAGCTGCGACAGTATCACGAGGTGGCATATCAAAGTGCTGCCGCGTGAGCAGGGCAAAGAGGAGAAACACATCCTCTTAGGCGACTCTACCTGGTGGGGCGGCGCATGGCGTTACTACACCGGCATCTATGACTCCATCGCTCCGGCAAAAGACACCTCGTCCTTCGGCGACACCTGTACCTATATCCGGCAGCTCTATCTGTACGTCGATACGGCGTATTACTACCGCGATACGATAGATGTCTGTGCAAAAAAGAACCAGAGCCTGACGCATACCTGGTACGACGGTCACGTACAGCATTTCACGGTAGGCAGCTTCGACATGGAAGCGCGTCATTACACCGACTCGCTCATCACATACGACCGCCGCGACAGCATCTATGACCTCTGCGTGAACTACCGTATCATCCGCGACACCTTGCTCTTTGATACCATCTGCTCGGGCGACTCCATTCAATTCGACCGCCATTATATCCGCGAGAACAATAACACTACCATCGAGCAATATATCCATACCGCGGGTATCTATCGCGACACACTGATGGCTGTCAACGGCTGCGACTCGATCGTGACGCTCTACCTCTACGTGCGCGACCGCATCGTGACGATACCGAAGATCGTGGACATCGCCGACAGCGCTATCCCGTATGTCTGGACGCACTCCTGGAAAGGAGCGGACGGTCAGCCCAAAGACTCGACTCAGTATCTCAATGCATCCGGCATTTATACCTTCCCGATGGAGAGCGTTCACGGCTGCGACAGTATAGACAGCCTGGTTCTCCGGGTACATAAGACCTACAACATCCAGGAGGACACCCTCTATATCTGCCACGACCAGACGCCTTATACCTGGGAGGATCGGAACGACATCATCTACTCCGGCGACTACGCTTTCCACACCCTGACTTTCGATGGCTACGACAGTACCCGGTTTGTGCATATCGAGGTACTGCCGATCATGCACACCTTGATCGTGGATACCATCTGTGAGGGCGACTCGCTGCGGTTCGGTCTGACGAAGATGAACCGGCCGCGGTTCCTGACGGAGATAGGCGTGTACTACGATACCCTGACCAGCCATCAACACGGCTGCGACAGTATCATCGAGCTGCGACTGAACGTCTATCCGAAATACAGAAACCACACGGTGGTGGACATCGCTGACAAGGACCTGCCGTACACCTGGGATCATATTCAGGGCGGTCAGGTGATTGCCTCCGACCTGCTGAACGGGACCGGTGAATACACCTACCATTTCACTACCCCGTTCGGCTGCGACAGCGTGGATAGTCTCAGCCTGCGTGTACACCGAACCTACCTTATCCAGGACGACACCATCCGGATATGTAGCGACCAGACACCGTACACCTGGCACGATTATACGAATATAGCTGCCTCGGGTAACTATACCTACTACGGTCAGACCCACGACGGCTATGATAGTATCCACACGGTATATATTGAGGTCTCGCCGGTGGTTTATACAACGATCTATCGCGAGATATGCGAGGACGATATCTATACCTTTGCCGGTATGAATCTGACTACCGCAGGAGAGTACCGCGACACCTTGCTCACGGAGAAAGGCTGCGACTCGATCGTCACACTGCACCTGAACGTGCTCAAGAAATACTACAACACTGTCGATCGTTCAATCTACGAGGGCGACACGGTGATGTTCCAAGGGCAAGAATACTCCGCCTCCGGCACCTACCCTGTTCGCTTCACCGCGTCCTACGGCTGCGATAGTATCATCGAACTGCGCCTGACCGTCATGAGGCTCTACGACGACTCGATCTCCGTTTGCGCTAACGCACTCCCGTACCTCTGGCGCGGACAGACGATCTACGAGTCCGGCATCTATCGCGACACCGTCTATGACACCTTCAACACCCCCTCCGTCACGGGCATCAAAGTGACGATTCTGCCTTTCTTCCACAAAGAGGAAGCGATTCAGTTCTCGATGTGCGAGGGGGATTTCTACAAGTTCGGAGACTCGATCCTCACCAAGCAGGGTATCTACTACGACACGCTCACTGCCGCTAACGGGTGTGACTCGATTGTGATGCTCGCGCTCACGGTACACCCGACGAACTACTACTCTGAGGTCCGCAGGATCTTCGAGGGCGACTCGGCACTCTTCAACGGTGTTTGGTACAAGGAGTCCGGAGTCTATGAATACCGTCTGACGAACGCTAACGGATGTAACGACACCTACCAGATGATCCTCACCGTCCTCAAGTCTTCTTATACCGACACCACAGCTGTCGTTTGCGACAAGGATCTGCCGTTCGTCTGGAGAGGATACGAGTACAACGAGTCCGGAGACTACTCCTTGCCGATTGCCTGGACCGACTCCTCGCGCGTCGTCAAGACCCTCCACCTGACCGTGTATCACACCTTCTACGGAGAGCGGAACATCGCTATCTGTGAGGGAGACACCTTCCTCTTCCGTGGCAATAAGTACTTCACCAGCGGAGAACTCTACGACACGATTCCGTCGCTCAACGGATGCGACTCCATCATCAAATATGTCATCAGCGTACACCCCACTTTCGATATTCTCATTGACAAGCATATCTCTGATAAGGAGCCGTTTGATTTCCATGGACGCTCGCTGACACAGACCGGCACCTACGAGTGGACCGGAAAGACCATCAATGGTTGCGATAGTGTGGAGCACCTCAGCCTCACCGTCCATCCGTCATTCTTCAAGTCCGACACCTTGCATATCTGTCAGTCGGACGAGAACTACCCGTACGTTTGGAAGGACGAGAACGGCCGTATTATCGGTACTTACAGCGAGTCCGGCGTCTATAACGACAGCGTGCTCACGGCGTACGGTTTCGATAGCGTCCACCAGATTGTACTGTACGTCCATCCGTCTTACATGATCAACGAGCAGTATGAGATAGGCGAAGGCGAGCACCTCAAGATCCACGGCCTGGATATATCCACCACCGGCGTGTACTACAACGATCTCCTCTCTATCCACGGTTGCGACTCGATCTACCACCTCGTGGTTAATAAGAAACGTACGCGCGAGTTCTACCGCACGGCGGAGATCTGTCAAGGCGATTTCTATGAGTTCTTCGGCAGAAAACTGACCCACACCGGTAACTATACCTACACCTCGCAGTACAAAGACAGTATCGTCTATCTCTCGCTGACCGTCAAACCGGTCTCTATCTCCGAGAAACGCATCGTCATCACCGACAAACAGCTGCCGTACATCTACGACGGACGTCTCTACGATGCGATGGGCGTGTACTCAGACACCTTGGTGAACATGCATGGCTGCGACTCTATCAAGCGTCTTGTGCTGGTAGTGACCCAGCGCTACTCCGACTGGGATCCGATACCGCTCTGTCCGGGCTCTGAAGTGAAGATTGACGGTAAGGTCATCACCGAGGCCGGCCTATACACCTTCGAGCGCCGCAGTCGTGTGACCGGAGAGATGGATAGCTTGTACCGCGTGGAGGTCTATGATGCACCGGCATTCGATTTCCCGACTGAGACAATTTCGATTTGCGACGGCGACACCTTCTTATTCGCGGGTAAGGCGCACACGCGCGGGGGACATTATGACTATACACTCAAGACGATCAACGGATGCGACAGTATCCTCCACCTCGACTTGACCGTCAACCCCACCTACCATTTCATCACAGACACGACCATCACCGACTATCAGTCTGTCCTCTGGCGCGGCAAGACCTATTTCGAGACCGGCGACTACAACCGCACATGGCCGACCATCAACGACTGCGACAGTACCTATACGCTCAGTATGAAGGTTGTGGAAACTCTGCGCGACACAGCTACCGTCACTATCTGTTCCGGTCAGTCGTATCTATGGCGCGGACGGACGCTTGAGAACGACGGCTTCTACGCCGACACCGTTTGGCAGCCGGAAGCGCGCTTCTCTGCCATCTACGCGCTGCGACTCATCGTAGCCTACCCGACCAACATCGTCTCGGCGCGCACCGGAGACATCTGCGCGGACGCGGACGGATTCGATATCTTCTTCGAGTACACGGGCCAGAAGCCGACGCATTACAGCGTTTATTTCGATGCGCTCGCCAAACGTGAAGGATTTGTGGATATCATCGACGAACCGCTCTACGGCGAGATGGTGGCGCATATCCAACTTCCGCAGTTCAACTCGATCGCTTATGAGACACACCCGTACTACGTCCGCCCGGACTACTACACGCTCCATATAGCCCTCGACAACGGCGTTTGCGGTATCAGCCGCTCCGACAGTATCGAGCTGCTCATCAAGTACCCGAGTTGGATCATCGAGCAAAACTGGATGGATGTAGTAGCACCGCTGAAAGCGGCATACAACGGCGGCTTCGAGTTCGCCAATACCGAGTGGTTCATCAACGGCGTGCCGCAAACGAAGGCTACTGCCGGATACCTCTACTCGACCGAACTTATCAAGGGCGACCAGGTAGTGATGAAGGCAACGCGTAAGGGCGAGAACTACGCTATCCCGACCTGTCCGCTCATCATCACCGATCCGGTGACTACCGCCAACGACGTGCCGGTGATCGTCAATCCGACGCAGGCACCGAAGACCAGACCGGTCTTCAAAGTGACCGCACCGAAAGACGGACTCTACGAGGTTTATTCCGCTACGGGTACACTCCTACTGAAGGGTACGCTCCAGGCCGGAGAGACCGAACTGACACTCCCGGCTACCAGCGGAATATACTTCATCCGAACACGCCAAGGCGACGAGACGGCAACCCACAAAGTGCTGATCTTCTAAATAATAAACCCCGCGAATCTGTAATGAACCCCAAAAGT
>DEKW01000001.1:73675-73900 GCA_002354055.1 Bacteroidales bacterium UBA2712 | reverse complement strand
TATGGCAAAAGTAGTTTATTCCGCCGGAATTGATCATGTGTCCGGCGCATTGTCCAAACCGAGTAAGAGTGGTCAGCACAGCTGCGAGAAGATGTTGCTCGCGACGCACCGAACCGCTGCAACGACCTCCAAAGACTGTAACCGCATTTACCTGCGTACCCCGGTGAAACGTACTTCTCCGCTGAGTCAGCGTGAGTTCGAGAACCGTGCGAAGTTCATGGTGGT
>DEKW01000001.1:59775-73565 GCA_002354055.1 Bacteroidales bacterium UBA2712 | reverse complement strand
GCGTACTACTGGAAGATCTGCGGGGCAGAGTACGACGAGTCGCACTCGTAGTCGCGTTCGGCAAGGAGATTGCGGAGTCGATACCGCTCTGCTAAATCGACAATGCAACTCCTGCCTCCGCTCTCCCCACGGGATGCACTACGTTAGCGTCCCGCGGGGACCCCAATTAAAAAAATTAAGAATTAAAAATTAAGAATTATGAGTAAGCAGCAGATCTACAAAATCATCGTTACCGTAACCACAGCGATTGTGACGTGCATAGCGATTGCACTCGGACTGAATTCCTGCAACGTCACCCGAACGGTAACGACCCGCAGCGAGGCTTGGCAGAAAGGCGACACCTCCGTCGTCATTCAGACCAAGACCATCGAAACCTACGATGCTTCGAAGAAGGGTCTATAGAGGAGAAGAGGAGCGAGAAATCGCTCCTCTTTTCTTATTCCAGCACTTGCGCACTATGATTTTTGGTATCTACTTTCTCGATGATACGCAATAAAGTCCCGATTTCATCGAAGATATAGGTCTTCCGCAACGTGCCCATCGTGACCTTCCCATAGTTCTTCTTTTCGCCCCATGCGCCGAACGCTTGCAACATCTCCGTCGTCGGATCGCTCAGGAGCGGAAAAGGCAGCGCATTCTTCTCTTTGAACTTCACGTGGCTTGCCACCGAATCTTTGCTCACGCCGAACACCTGGTACCCTTGCGCCAGAAACGCGTGGTAGTTATCACGGATGTTGCAAGCCTCCGCCGTACAACCCGGAGTCGAGTCTTTCGGGTAGAAATAGATCACAGTCTTCTTTCCGATCATCGACTTCTCCGTTACTTCTTTTCCTGCCTCGTCCAATACTCGGAACGCCGGCATCTTGTCGCCAATTTGTAACATATAGATTTTTTTCTAAAAATTAACTCATCCTTTGCTCTTTCGCCCATCGGAAAAGCTCCATCGGCAGGTGGCAATACCCGTCCGGATGTTTGTCCAAATACTTCTGGTGGTACTCATCCGCCGGCCAGTAGTTCTTCAGCGGCAATAATTCCACCTTCATCTCTTCCTTGTATTTCTTTTGTTCCTCCGCAAAAACCGCCTCAATCACCTTCTTCTGCTCCTCAGAGACATAGTAAACCCCTGTCCGGTATCGCGTCCCGACATCGTGACCTTGCTGATTCAAAGACAGCGGATCTATCGCCCGGAAGAACATCCGGACCAAGAACTCCAACGACACTTTCGTCTCGTCAAACTCCACCTTTACCGTCTCCGCAAACCCCGTTGAATCCGTATAAACTTGCTCATACGTCGGTTCCGGCAGATCCTCTCTGCCGTTCGCGAAACCTGTCTCCGTCCGCACTACACCCTGAACCTGTTGGAAGAAATGTTCGGTTCCCCAGAAACATCCTCCCGCAAAATAAATCACTTGCATCTTTTTTAATTCGTTTCTGCGCACAAAATTACTACAAAAAATCCAAATACGCAAGCGCGCACGTTCATTTTTATTATTTTTTTACATTTCACGATGCTCAAAATTTGCATATTTCAAAAAATTATTGTACCTTTGCGCCGTATTTTGAGGTGTTAAGAATTATGGCAAAAGTTGACAATCCGGACGCTGCACAAGTCCACGGCAAAACGAACAAAAAAAGCAAAGGAGTGAATCGTGTTTCTTCCAAAGCCCAGAAGCTCCATCGTTCCAATTTCGGCAAGGTCTGCGCGATTGTGAATACGATTATGGCCGACCCAAAGCAGGTAGCGGAGTGGGAAGCGAAGATGAAGGAAGATCCCAGACGTTTCGAGACCGTCCGTAAATACCTTTATGCCGTCATCGGCAATCAGGTAGAGCAATCGCCTGCCGCCAAGAGACGCAAGGCACGTCTGCCGCTCACTCTTCCGAAAGGTATTCGTTTTCAGGCGAAGCAGTTCTCCGACCTCACGACCAAAGAGCTCTACGAGATCCTCAAAGCGCGTTTTACCGTCTTTGTCGGCGAGCAACACATCCACTATGTGGATGAGGATAACATCGACTACCTCGCTACCCATTTCTCGCTTCGCCGCCAGGGTCTCGTGCTCGCTTATGCGCGCATGTTCCCCGCTAAGGGAAAAGGAGTCTATACCATCGGCCGTATGTTGACCATCGAGCGCGGACAGGGTTTTGCCAAATACCTCATGACCCGTATCGTCGAAGAAGCACGTGCCCGCAAGGCGCATAAGCTCCGCCTCCATGCCCAAATACAAGCTGAGCCGTTCTATGAGCATCTCGGTTTTCGTACCGTCGGAGATGTCTTTTCCGAAGCCGAATTGCCCCACGTCCTCATGGAAATGACACTCGATTAGATTATTTTATACATAAAATTTGCATATATGCAAAATTTTTTGTACCTTTGCGGCGTTTTTTAGGTGAGGAATGGATGTCGTGCGCGAAGGCGCGCGGAAAGCGCAAAAAAGAAAGCACCCACGACTTGCGTAGATGCTTTTGCGCTCCCTCTAGGACTTGAACCTAGGACCCCCTGATTAACAGTCAGATGCTCTAACCGACTGAGCTAAGGAAGCATGCTTTTTTCGAAAGCGGGTGCAAAAGTACTGCTTTTTTCTGACATGTGCAAATTTTTTGGCAAAAAAATGTCATTTTGGGTACACTTTTTTGAAAATCGACCTATTTAAGGGCAAAAAATACATAAAAATGAAAAAAATTCTTGGTTTAGGAAACGCATTAACCGACATCCTCTTGCAGGTCAGCGAGGATGATTTGCGTGAACTTGGTTTCCCGAAAGGAAGTATGAACCTGATCTCGCGCGAGCAGGCGGAGCAGATTCAATACCGCTTTCTCTCCGTGCGCAAGCGCATGGTAGCCGGCGGTTCTGCCTCCAACACGATTAACTGTATCGCCTCTCTCGGAGGAAAAGCAGCCTTTATCGGCAAGATCGGAAACGACGAAGTGGGCGATTTCTACCGCGAGGACATGATCAAGAACGGCGTCAAACCCATTCTGCTGCTCTCGCAGAACTCGATGTCCGGCTTCTCCATCGTTCTTGTCACGCCGGATGGCGAGCGCACGTTTGCTACGTACCTCGGAGCTGCGGCGGAACTCTGCGCGGATGATATCCAGAAGGATGCCTTCACCGGTTTCGACATCTTCCATATCGAGGGATACCTGGTTCAGAACCACGACCTGCTCGAGAAATCCATCCGTCTGGCGAAAGAATCCGGATGTATGGTCTCCCTCGACCTGGCTTCCTATAACGTCATCAACGAGAACCACGCTTTTCTCAAAGGCTTGGTAAAGCAATATGTGGATATCGTCTTTGCCAACGAAGATGAGTCTTTTGCTTATACCCATCTCAATCCCGAGGAGTCCGTACAGATGATTGCCGAGCAATGTGACATCGCCGTGGTGAAAGTCGGTAAGAACGGCTCGTATGTGCAGCAGGGCAGTACACGGCATCATATCGGTGCCATCACTACCTCTTGTACCGATTCCACCGGCGCGGGAGATTATTTTGCAGGAGGATTCCTCCACGCTTTGAGTGATGGTTTTGATATCCGCCGCTGCGCAGAGATCGGAACTATTGCTGCCGGACGCGTGGTAGAAGTGGTCGGAACCAAACTGCCCGATGAGCAATGGGAAGAGATCCGCCGTATTTGCGCTCTCTACCGCGGATTCATGCAGAAATACGATAAAGAGTAGAAAGACCGCTGCGCTGAAAGAATAAAGACCGCAGGCAAGCCTGCTAAAAGAATAAAGAATAATATGAAATATATCTTAAAACCTTTTTATATCCTTTACCAGTACTTGGTAGCTTGGCCGCTTCTGGCAGTACTGACAGTCTTCACGGCGATCTTCACCGTTTGTACCGTTCATTGGAAGAACGCAGAGTTCGTTCATAAGGTGCAGCAGTTCTGGTCCCGCTCGTTCTTCTGGTTGATGTTTTTGCCCGTTTCTGTCGATGGAACCGAGCATATTCAACCCGGACAGAGTTATGTCTTTGTCGCCAACCACCAGTCGATGTTCGATGTATGGCTCGTCTATGGATGGCTGCCTGTGGTCTTCAAATGGCTCATGAAAGCGGAGCTGCGCAAGGTGCCTTTTGTCGGAACGGGATGTAAAGCGGCAGGACATATTTTTATTGACCGTCGTAACGCGAAAGCTGCTATGGAGAGCTTGCAGGAAGTGGAGAAACAACTGGTGAACGGCGTCTGCACAGTTATCTTCCCGGAAGGAACACGTTCGCTCAACGGCGAAGTGGGACGATTCAAACGCGGAGCTTTCCAGATTGCCATGGATCTCGGTCTACCGGTTATTCCCCTTTCCCTGGATGGATGCTTTGAGGTCTTGCCGAAAGGTAAACCCTTTGTCAACCGTCATCCCGTACATATGCATATCGGCGAAGCGATTGATCTCAAGCAGTTCAAAGATGCAGAAGGCAAACCCGATGCCAACGCCGCTATCGAAGCCGTTCGCGAAGCCGTCATCAATGGTCGCCAGAAATAAATCATAAACCATAAATCATAAACCATAAATCATAAATAACATATGTATTCCGATCCTAAAGATTGTCTCTATTGCACCAACAATGAGACTTTGCACAATCTCATGATTGAGATAGCCCATCTTCGTGTGTCACGCGCATTCCTTTTTAAAGAGCAGACGTATCACGGTCGTTGCCTCGTGGCGTATGACAAGCATGTGAACGACCTCAACGAACTGGATGACGAGCAGCGTAACCTCTTCATGGCGGACGTCGCAGATGTCACACGCGCTATGCAGAAACTCTTCAAACCCGAGAAAATCAACTACGGCGCTTATTCCGATAAGTTGAGCCATCTCCATTTCCATCTGGCGCCGAAATACGTTGACGGTCCGGATTACGGAGGTACGTTCCAGATGAATCCCGGTAAGGTCTATCTCTCTGATGCCGAATATGCAGAGATGGTAGAGGCTTTGAAAAAAGAGTTAGGTAAATAATGCTTTTCCGCGAGATCATAGGACAAGAGGAGACCAAGCAACACTTGCGTCAGGCTGTGCGTGAGGGACGAATCCCTCATGCGCAACTCTTTTCCGGTATCTCCGGTATCGGCAAACTCCAGCTGGCCTTGGCGTACGCGCAATACCTCAATTGTCCTCATCGTACGGACGAGGATAGTTGTGGCGTGTGCCCGACTTGTCTGCAGTTTGAGAAACTCCAACACCCCGATCTGCATTTTGTCTTTCCGATCGTGAAGACCGACGATGCGGATACCTGTGATGCCTTCCTGCCGCAATGGCGCGAGATCATTCTCAACCGGCACTATTTCGACCTGGAAGATTGGCATAAAGCGCTCGGCGTGGAGACCAAACAATCGATGATCTACGAGAAAGAGAGCGGAGAGATCCTCCGCAAACTCTCCCTCAAACCGTACGGAAACGGCTATAAGGTCATGATCATCTGGCAGCCGGAGAAGATGAATATCACTACGGCGAACAAGCTGCTCAAACTCCTTGAGGAGCCGCCCGTACAGACGATCTTTCTCTTAGTCTCCGAGCACCCTGAGCAGTTATTGGCTACTATTCAATCCCGTGTGCAGACCATCCGCGTACCTCGCCTGGAGAACGAGACCATCGCTGAGGCCTTGATACAGAAAGGAATGGACTCCGTAAAGGCCAATGACATCGCCCGCATAGCGAACGGTTCTTATCTGGCGGCACTCAAAAAAGCCGATGAATCCGACGAAAATCAACAAGAACTGCGCGATTTCATCGCTCTTTTCAGAGACGCCTATACCGTCGGAGTGCTCACCGATCCCGTAAAGAAATTCGAATCCCTCAAACGCTTGCGCCAGTGGTCACTCGACATGGCGGACAGCAAAGTCGGACGAGAGCGTCAGAAACATTTTCTGCAGTACGCCCAACAGCAGGTTCGAGAGAACTACATCCGCAATTTTGCGCAACCTGACCTGAATTATCAAATGGAAGCAGAGCGCAATTTCTCCGTTAAATTCGCGCCTTTTATACATGACGGCAACGTAGAAGCTATCATGAACCAACTCGACCTGGCGGAGCGTCAGATTGAGCAAAACGGAAACGCCAAGATGATCTTCTTTGACCTCTGTCTGCAGATGATCATCCTTATCAAAAAGAAAAAACCATAAATATCCATACATATATGGCGAATCAAAAATATCAAACATCGAACGAACTCAGCGCAGGAGCCACCAAGCGCAATTCCGCACACATGTTGCCCGTGAGCGACTGGCTCTCGGACCTCCCGGAGAATACCCAACTGACCGATCTCATCGAGGTACAGTTCAAGAATACGCGTAAGGGTTATTTCCATAATACCGCGCATCTTCCTTTGGAGAAGGGCGTGAAAGTTGTGGTGGAAGCCAACCCGGGTTATGACCTTGGCGAAGTAGTACTTACCGGCAAACTCGTTGAGTTGCAGATGAAGAAGAACAATATCGACTCCTCCCGTTACGAGGTGCGTCAGGTCATCCGTATCGCGACGGACGAAGATCTGGAGCGCGCCAAACAAGCTCATGCGCGCGAGCAAGAGACGATGATCAAAGCCCGCCAACTCGCTAAATCCCTTGGTCTGGAGATGAAGATCGGCGATGTGGAGTACCAAGGCGACGGGTCGAAAGCCATCTTCTTCTACATAGCCGACGGACGTGTGGATTTCCGCCAGCTGATCAAAGTGTACGCAGAGACTTTCCGTATCCGTGTGGAGATGAAGCAGATCGGTGCGCGTCAGGAAGCAGGACGTATAGGCGGAACAGGTCCCTGCGGTCGTGAGCTGTGTTGCTCTACCTGGCTTATCAATTTCTCTTCCGTCGGAACAGGAGCTGCACGATTGCAGAATATATCCCCGAATCCGCAGAAACTGGCCGGCATGTGCGCTAAACTCAAATGTTGTCTCAACTACGAGGTTCCGGTTTATGAAGATGCTTCGAAGGCTCTGCCTTCCCGCCATGCGGAGCTGGAGACCCAGGATGCTACGTTCTACTTCTTCGCTTCTGACCCCTTGGCAGGAACAGTTACCTATTCGACTGACCAACATATACCCGCCAACTTAGTGACCATCCCTGCTGCCCGTGCACACGAGGTGATTGCCATGAACAAACGCGGAGAGAAACCCGTAGCCTTGGATTCCAGAGAAGTGCAAGCAGCTATCGGATATGAGACGGGACACGGAGATGTGACGCGGTTTGACAAAAAAAAGAAGAAAAACCACCATTCTAACAAACGATGAAAAGAGTATATTATTGCTTTCTGGTAATTCTCTTGGCAGGAATATTTACCTCCTGCCGTCATAACATCGTGCACAGCGAATTTATCTCGATTCCATCGGGAGAATGGAGCATAGACAGTCTGCCTCGATTCGACTTTGCTATAGAGGATAATGACGCTTCTTATGATATTATCCTTTATGTTCGTCATACGGAGCGCTATCCGTATCAGAACATGTGGCTTTTCGTGCAAGACAACCGTCAACACAGCGATACCATCGAGTTCTATTTGGCAGATGATAGAGGCCGATGGCTTGGAGATAAGCATCATGGCTTCATCGAGATGCCGGTTCTCTATGAGTCGAATTATCATTTCCCGGATACAGGCAAGTATTATATTGCTGTCCAGCACGGGATGCGTGATAGCGTGTTACGTGGCGTAATGGACATAGGAGTGGAGATTGTTAAAGGCGAGAAGTAAGAGGCAAAAGATTATGGGAAAGAATAAACTCAAGAAATTTGCGGAGATGGAGACGTTCTCCAACGTCTTCCAATGTGGCGCGAGTGCACTTTACAAAAATGGACAAATCGACGAGTCCAAAATTGTCAATGCCATGGCAGGCCATTGGCGCGATACGTATTTCCATAACGATAACCCCATCGTCTTAGAACTCGGTTGCGGACGAGGCGAATATACTGTCGGTCTCGCGCAACGCTATCCGGATAAGAATTTTATCGGAGTGGATATCAAAGGCGCTCGTATGTGGGCTGGCGCCAAAGAAGCCGAAGAAACAGGTCTGAAGAATGTCGCCTTTCTTAGAACCAATATTGAGTTTATTACTTCTTTCTTTTCTCCCGATGAAATCGACGAGATCTGGATTACTTTCTGCGACCCGCAGATGAAGAAAGCGACCAAACGTCTTACCTCCACCTATTTCATGCAACGCTATCAGCAGATCATGAAACCCTCCGGTCTGATTCATCTCAAGACCGATTCTCCTTTCCTCTATACATATACGACGGAGATGTTAAAACTCAATCCGTATCCTGTCCTTGCCTCGACGGACGACCTGTATGCAGAAAGTACCGATAAAAACGGGCTTTTTGAGGATGCACGAGCTCTAAAGACACATTATGAGAAACAATGGCTTGACCGTGGAATGAAGATCAAATATATCGTATGGCGTCTCACTCCTCTTACGCAATGGGAAGAACCGACCATAGAGATAGAGAAAGACTCTTATCGCTCGTACGGCCGTAACTACCAGGCTCTATGAAAAGAAAACTCATTCAGATATTACTCTGGCTCGGAGCGATGTCCGTCCTTACGGTCATAGCGATGGGAGCATGGATGATTATTTGGGGTGGTTCGCAAAGTACCGAATCGCTCAAGTGGCTACAGTTCATGCAGACGACGGCTACTTTCCTGTTACCGCCGATTCTATGCGCGTGGCTTTGGGATGAGGAGCATAAGCCTTTCCGGTGGCTGCGGATGGATGTCCCTGTACAATGGCAGAATATACTGTTAGCGGTAGTTATCATGATCTGCGCGGTACCGGGTATCAATCTGTTAGCGGATCTGAATAGTAGAGTGGAACTGCCGAAAAGTCTCGAATTCATCGAGCAAATACTGAAGTCTCAGGAGGAAGCTGCTGCGGCTTTGACCGAACGATTCTTGCAAGCAGACAATATTGGCGGATTATTGCTCAATATAGGTCTTATGGCACTTTTGCCTGCTTTTTCGGAGGAGCTCTCTTTCCGTGGCACTCTGCAACAGATCATATCCAAGGATCAAAATGGTAAGGAACAAAGTACAAAAATCCATCTTGCGATTTGGATCACAGCGTTTATCTTCTCGGCGATACACATGCAGTTTTACGGCTTTGTTCCGCGGATGTTGTTAGGGGCGATGTTTGGTTATGTATTCGTCTGGAGCGGCAGTCTCTGGGTTCCGATCACCATGCATTTTGTCAATAACGGGCTGGCAGTATTGGTGTATTACCTAATGGGAGAAAGCGAAAACACAAAAAATATCGCCGACACATTAGGCGCCGGCGATACATGGTACTTAGGAGTCTTTTCTATCCTGATTACATCTCTGGGTCTACTAATATTCTACCGCAGAACTCACAAACAATAATTTTCTTGCGAGTACGGATGTCCAGCTGCAACTGAGCAGGAATCTTTGCGTGGCAACCACCACAGGAGTCACGCTCAATCTTCACTACCGCCAGACCATTACGTGCGCTCTTACGGATACGTTTGAATCCGCTCAAGAGACGCTCGTCAATCTTCTTCTCAATCTCACCGGCACGAAGTACTAAAGCCTCGGTCTCAGCTTTGGTCTCTGCCAAAATCTGGTCGAGTTCCGAGCGTTTCTGGTTCAGATCCACGGTGCGCTCCTCGATATCTTTGGTCGTCTTTGCTTTCTCCTGCAGTTTGGACTCTAATTCTGCAGAGTAGTGTTTGATCTTACGTTGTGAAGCCTCGATCTCCAACTCCTGATACTCGATCTCTTTGTTGAGGTTGTCGAACTCACGGTTGTTACGAACGGAGTTCTGCTGCTCTTTGTAGCGAGAGATAGATGCATTGGCATTCTCGGTACGTACACGATGATCGGAGATCTGCGTCTCGCACTCTTTGATGTCGTTCTCGATATTCGCCAGACGGGTCTTGAGACCTTCTACTTCGTCTGCCATATCCTTCACTTCTTGCGGTAACTCACCCGCCAAGGTACGCAGGTTGTCGATCTTGGAATCTACCTGCTGCAATTCATAGAGGTACTTCAGTTTTTCCTCTACGGTTAATTCTTTCGTTCTTGCCATGTCGCGCGAGCTATCCTCGTAATCGCCATAAAACTTGTTTTATGGATTGTTACTCGGATGCCCTCGCTCTTCGGTCCGTACGCATTACATTAGCGTACGCCCCGATGGAGGAGAGCGCCTCTTAGCTCTAAGAGGGGTTAAATATTAATATTGGTGTTTTATCTGTTTTACTAACTAAACATTGTACTCCTAAAGGCGCTAAAATATCCCGGAATATCTCGCGTGCGTGCCGTTCCGAGTACCAATGATCTATATCAATCAGTCCGATTTGTCCGTCGGCATCCTGGAACTCATGATACTTGCAATCTGCCGTGATATAGACATCTGCTCCTTGTCGGATAGCTTCCGGAATAAACTCTGCTCCGCTTCCTCCGCATAGCGCCACGCGTTCGATCATATCTTTCGGCGCGCGGGTATAACGCACGTACGAACAATCTAAAATATCGCGTACGCGCGTGAGAAATTCTTCATAGCGAATAGGAGAAGAGAGTGTCCCGATGACGCCCAGACCGGTCTTTTCGTCGGAAGAAGGAACTAAAATATGATAGTTCTTTATGCCTAGCTTATCTGCCAGACGGGTATTGATGCCTCCCATGACGGAGTCGAGCGAAGTATGGGCAGAATAGATAGCTATCTGATGACGGATAGCTGTCTCGACGATGCGTTGTTGAGCGGTCTCGCCGCAAATCTGTTTGAGTCCGTGGAAGAGCAGGGGATGATGACTGATGATGAGTTGACAGCCTCTCTCAATAGCCTCATTGACCACCTCCGTCGTAACGTCTGTGGTCAAGAGGACGGAGTTAATCTCACGTCCCGTGTCACCTATCTGCATTCCCGAGTTATCCCATTGCTCTTGGGCACTCCGTGGCGCTACAGATTCTATGCTATCGATTATGGCTCGTAAGAGCACTTATTTCTTTTCCTCGGCAGCTGTTTCCTCTTCCTCCTTATCGGTGAAATCGGTGAAACCTGCATTAACGAGGATGTTGTACCATTGTATGAGTTTGCGTATGTCGGACGGATACACGCGGTCGCGGTCCCAGTTCGGCAGCACCTCATCAAACCATGTGCTGAGTTCGTTATTGGAAGCTTTCTTAACGTCAAAAGCAACCGGCTTGAGTCCTTCTTTCTTCCCTGCTGAGGTCAGTACTTCGCTCAGGCGTACGTCATCCGCATCGGTGAACATAGAGATATCGCTAAGTGCAACAATCTTGTCGCGTGCATAAGTCGGCATGCGTTTTCCGTCCACGAGGCTCTCCACGATGAGCATGTTATTACCGCGGCTAACTAATTTGTACAATCCGGGTTTTCCGGTGATAGCAAGGATATTCTTAAGCATATATTTCTTTTTTTGTATTCTACTAATCAAAATCGGCTGCAAAGGTACAACAAAATTTTGAAATGTACAAGTAAAAAACTATTTTTTCGCCTTTATTGGTGATAAAATAGCATTTTATTCGCATGTTAAGTCCTTTGCGAGGGATTCAATTTCCTCTTTGCAAGACCGTAACAACTTGGTTGCTTCCGAGGAGAGGCGTTTGTATTCCTCCATACTGAGAGCTTCCGCATTTTCCAGTTGCGCAATAATGGCTTCTGCACGTGCTATGGATTCGTCGTAAGTCATAATATCGTTATTTACCTTTGCCGCGGAGAACGACTCCGGCGGTGAAGAAGAGTATTTTGAGGTCCAATAAAAGGGACATATTTTCCACATAGACGATGTCGCAGTTGAGCCGCTCGATCATTTTCTCCATCGTATCGGTATAGCCGACACGGATCGGTCCCCAGCTGGTGAGACCCGGACGAACTTTGTAAAGCAGGCAGTAGTATGGCGCTTCCCGCATGATCTGCTCTATAAAATAGAGGCGTTCGGGACGCGGACCGACGATGGACATTTCTCCGCGAAGGATGTTCCATAATTGCGGCAGTTCATCCAAACGATATTTACGCAGCCATTTTCCCACGCCTGTGACACGTGGGTCATCATCAGCTGTGAGTTGCGGCTTGCCTTCCTGCTCGGCGTGGTCAATCATCGTGCGGAATTTATAGATATTAAAGGATCTTCCATATAATCCGATGCGCTCTTGGCGATAGAAAATGGGTCCGCGGGAGGTTATTTTGATCTGAATGGCAATGAGGGCGAATACCGGAGAGAGGATAATTATCCCCAACGCAGAAACAACGATATCAAACGCTCGTTTGATACACAACTCTGCGTCACTCATGGATTGTTCCGTAATACGGATGAGAGAAGGGTGATCCAGTCGCCCGATGCGCGCAGCTCCGGTGAGCATGTCGTACACACGCGGAATCATGCTGATCTCGCAGGAGAGCGGGTATAAATGTGCGATGAGTTCGTATAACTGACGGTCTGAATAACCATCCGGCAAATCAATAATAATCTCGTCCTGTTCTCCAGGGATAAGTGATTCTGCTTCCTGCATGGAATGAATCGTTCTAACCCGTGCTATACCGCGGTTTCTCGAGAGAAGAGTGATGGTCAGGCGCGGGATATACGAGAACGTAAATTGCAACGCAAAAAGCACTACAAGCGATACCAGATAACGGTTATAAGTATCGACCTGATCATCGATGATGATGAAGAAGAAAAACAACAGAGAGATGACCGCTGCGGAGATGAAAGTGCGCAGAAACTCCCGCCAGAAAGGCTTTTGGAAGGGACGCATGTAATAGCCTGATAAGTAATAGATTATCAGACAAACCAGAGGATAGATTATTAGCGGCTTCCAGAAACTGAATGCCGGTATCAAGACTTCGCTTAAGCCCTCTACTCGTCCTTCGTAAACAATCCACCGGAAACCTAAAAAGCAAAGCCACACCAGTTCACTACTGATGAGGTCTGCCAAGAGATATGTCAGTTGTTGTTTGCGACGGAGATTCATTATGGGCGGATAATTTTGAAGCTGTTATCAGCATTGATTTTGATGATTGTACTGGGTTCGTGAGGCGTCTCATCATCCCGTCTAAACAGGCAAACGTAGTCTGTATGGTCTAGGATTAGTCCGTTTATCTCTCGAAAATATCTCGCAGTTGGTTCGCCGGAGATGTTAGCGGATGTGGAAACAATCGGTCGCTTGAGTTGTGCGCAGAGCGCGTTGCTGAACGGCTCCTTGGTGATGCGGATTCCGATGGAGCCATCTTCGGCGATGAGGTTTGGCGCCAAATGGCGGGCGTTGGGGTAGATAATCGTCAATGGCTTTGCGGGAGAGCAGTCGCTCTGAGAGGTGGAATCTTCCTTGCTAGAGGGAATGCCTTTTTCACAAACGGAATCCAACAGCATTTCTGCGGATTCGGGAACATCGACATAGTAGTCAAGTTTGGCAGCGGAATCGAGAAGGACGAGCATGGATTTGGAATCCTCGCGTTTCTTGAGCGCATAGATGCGAGCGACCGCTTCGGGATTCGTGGCGTCACAGCCAATACCCCACACAGTATCTGTGGGGTACACGATAATTCCTCCTTGGCGTAAGACGCGCAGAGCCGCTTGTAAGTCTTCTTTGTCGTACCGCATAAAATTGCACAATTTGGGTGCAAAATTACTAAAAATAAGGCAAAAAACCAAAGAAAATGCAGAAAATCGACGAATTAAATCAAAAAAATCGCGGAATATTTGGTTATTTGGAAAAATTGTAGTAATTTTGTAGCCCCTTAAGTAGCGCGCGTCCGTAAGGCACGCATGCACAAATAAAATTAATGAGCATGTGCAGGCATAAAGAGAGTAGGAAAAAGAGAAAGCGCGAACGAAAAACAGA
>DEKW01000001.1:0-59726 GCA_002354055.1 Bacteroidales bacterium UBA2712 | reverse complement strand
CGAAAAACAGACAGAAAGCGCGAGTGAAAAAGATAGAATGCGCGAGTGGGGAAAAGAGAAAGCGCGAAGGAGGAAAGCGAAATAAACAGATCACCAAAAGAGAATGATAGAACTCAAACAGAAATAAAAAACATCAAAAATTAATAATTAAAAAACAAATGAAAGAGTTAGATTTAACCAAGTATGGTATCAAGGGCGCAACCGTAATTGCACACAACCCTTCTTACGAGTACCTCTTTGCAGAGGAGACCAAGCCTGAGTTGACCGGTTATGACAAAGGTCAGGAGACCGAGCTCGGCGCAGTAAACGTAATGACAGGTATTTATACCGGTCGTTCTCCTAAAGACAAATACATCGTTGATGACGCTCAGAGCCACAACAACGTTTGGTGGACCTCTGAGGGTTATAAGAACGACAACCACCCGATGTCTGAGGACGTTTGGGCAAAGGTGAAAGAGCTGGCTATCAAGGAGTTGAGCAACAAGAACCTCTATGTAGTGGACGCTTTCTGCGGCGCAAACAAAGAGACCCGTCTGGCTGTTCGCTTCATCGTTGAGGTAGCATGGCAGGCTCACTTCGTTAAGAACATGTTCATCCAGCCGACCGCAGAAGAGTTGGAGAACTTCGAGCCGAACTTCGTGATCTACAACGCTTCGAAAGCCAAAGTAGAGAACTACAAAGAGCTCGGTCTGAACAGCGAGACCTGTGTAGCATTCAACACCACGAGCCGTGAGCAGGTGATCATCAACACCTGGTATGGCGGTGAGATGAAGAAAGGTATGTTCTCGATGCAGAACTACTACCTGCCGCTCCGTGGCATCGCTTCGATGCACTGCTCGGCTAACACCGATATGGAGGGCAAGAACACCGCAATCTTCTTCGGTCTGTCGGGAACCGGTAAGACCACTCTGAGTACTGACCCGAAACGTCTGTTGATCGGTGACGACGAGCACGGATGGGATGACGAAGGCGTATTCAACCTCGAAGGCGGTTGCTATGCAAAGGTAATCAACCTCGACAAAGAGAGCGAGCCGGACATCTACAACGCTATCAAGCGCAACGCACTTCTTGAGAACGTAACGGTTGACGAGAACGGCAAGATCGATTTCGCAGACAAGAGCGTTACCGAGAACACCCGTGTTTCCTATCCGATCAACCACATCGAGAAGATTGTTCGTCCGATCTCTGCAGGTCCTGCAGCAAAGAACGTGATCTTCCTCTCTGCTGACGCATTCGGCGTACTGCCTCCTGTTTCTATCCTTACTCCGGAGCAGACGAAATACTACTTCCTGAGCGGCTTCACCGCTAAGTTGGCAGGTACCGAGCGTGGTATCACCGAGCCGACCCCGACTTTCTCGGCTTGCTTCGGCCAGGCATTCCTGGAGCTCCACCCGACCAAATATGCTGAGGAACTCGTGAAGAAAATGGAGAAATCCGGTGCGAAAGCATATCTCGTTAATACCGGTTGGAACGGAACCGGCAAGCGTATCTCGATCCGCGACACCCGTGGTATCATCGACGCTATTCTCGGTGGCGACATCCTGAACGCTCCGACGAAGAAGATCCCGTATTTCAACTTCGAGGTACCGACCGCACTTCCGGGTGTAGATCCTGCTATCCTCGATCCGCGTGACACCTATGCTGACGCTGCTCAGTGGGAGGAGAAAGCAAAAGACCTCGCAGCTCGCTTCATTAAGAACTTTGATAAATACACGTCGAACGAAGCAGGCAAGGCACTCGTTGCAGCAGGTCCGCAACTTTAAATAAATTACAAAGATAAATTACAACTATGCAAAACAAAGGACTTGTTAGAATTCTGGCGGTGTGCCTTGCGTTGGTATGCGCCTTCTACCTGTCGTTCTCTCTGGTGACGAGCCACTATGATAAGAAAGCAAAAGAGTACGCAGGTGGTGACGATGCGAAAGAGTACCTTTATCTGGACTCGATAGCAGCGAAGAAAGTATGGTTCGGTTACACTCTGAAGGAGTGCCGCGAGAAAGAGATTAACCTCGGTCTGGACTTGAAGGGTGGTATGAACGTAACGATGGAGGTGTCTGTTCCAGACATTCTCGATGCGTTGAGCGGTCATAACGAGACTCCTAATTATAAAGAGGCTTTAGCGAGAGCTAAGCAGAAACAAAAATCCAGCGGTACCGATTTCGTGACGTTGTTCATTGAGTCGTACCGCGAGGTAGATCCGGATGGTCAGTTGGCTTCGATCTTCTCGACTTTCGAGTTGAAGGACAAAGTGACGCTGAACTCGACCAATGCAGAGGTAGAGAAAGTGATCCGCGAGGAGGTTGACGGTGCTATCCAGAACTCGTTCAACGTGCTCCGTACGCGTATCGACCGTTTTGGTGTTGTTCAACCGAATATCCAGAAACTGGCTCAACCGGGACGTATCCTGATCGAGTTACCGGGTATCAAAGAGCCGGAGCGTGTTCGTAAACTGCTTCAGGGATCGGCGAACTTGGAGTTCTGGGAGACTTATGAGGCTTCTGAGCTTCTGCCGATGTTGGCTCAAATCAACCGTGAGTTCGCTGCTACGAACGTAGCTGAGGCCGGAGAAGAGGCAAAAGCAGAGGTTGCTGAGGCTCCGAAGGCTGAAGAGGCTCCGAAAGCAGAGGAAGGTGAGCTTGCTGACTTGGTAGAGACTTTAGGTGCAGACAGCGCTGCAGTCGAGGCTGATCAAGAGGCTCAGTTAGCAGAGTACAAGAAGAACAACCCGTTGTTCGCTATCCTCAATCCGTCGATCAATCAAGCCGGTCAGGCTTATCGCGGACCGGTGGTTGGTACCGTTCATTACGTAGATACCGCCAAGGTAAACGCGATGCTGAACTCGCAGATTGCGAAGGCCGTTCTGCCGCGTGACGCTCGTTTCTACTGGACGGTAAAAGCTATTGACGAGGCAGGTAGTTACTACCAACTCGTAGCGCTGAAGGCACAGCGTGACGGTCGCGCTTCGTTGGAAGGTGACGTGATCACCGACGCTCGTGCAGACTTCTCTCAGTTGAGCGCTTATGCTAACGTATCGATGAGCATGAACGCTGAGGGTGCTAAGATATGGCAACGTCTGACCAAAGATAACATCGGCAAATCCGTAGCAATCGTGTTGGACGGCTATGTATATAGCTTCCCGACTGTGCAAAACGAGATCGCCGGCGGTAATAGCCAGATCACCGGTAACTTCACTGTAGAAGAGGCAAAGGACTTGGCGAACACTTTGAAATCCGGTAAGATGCCGGCTCCGGCTCGCATCATCGAGGAGAGTGTAGTTGGTCCGTCTCTGGGTCGTGAGGCTATTCAATCGGGTCTCTGGTCATTCGTACTGGGCTTCTGCCTGATTCTGATTTACATGATCTTCTATTATGGTTGGATTCCCGGTCTCATCGCCGACTTTGCACTGGTTTGTAACGTCTTCCTGTTGTTGGGTATCCTGGCATCCTTCAGCGCAGTATTGACCCTTCCGGGTATCGCCGGTATCGTCTTGACGATGGGTTGTGCGGTCGATGGTAACGTGCTTATTTATGAGCGTATCCGCGAGGAGCTGAAGGCCGGAAAGGGAATGCGTAAAGCTATCGAGGATGGTTTCAAGGGTGCTATCTCTGCCATCGTAGATGCGAACGTGACTTCGTTCCTGACCGGTGCTATCTTGGCAATCTTCGGTTCCGGTCCTATCAAGGGCTTCGCTGTAACTTACATGATTGGTATTATCTCTTCGTTCCTGACGGCAGTGTTCATCACCCGTCTGTTGCTCGAGGACTACAGCAAACGTGAGAATGCGAAGGAGCTGAGCTTCACTACGAAGATCATGCAGAACTTCCTGCAGAATGTACACTTCGATTTCGTGGCTGCTCGCAAATGGGCTTACTGCCTGTCAGGAGCAGTGGTAATCTTCGCTATCCTGGGTCTGGAGCCGCATGTCTTCGGTAAACTGAACCTCGGTATCGACTTCTCCGGTGGACGTAACTATGTCGTTCGTTTTGATAACAGCATCAACACGCAGGATGTTCGCGAGAGTTTGGAGAATACCTTCAAGGCTACTTTGGAGGACGGTGAGACCTTTGGCCTGAACGTAATCACCTATGGTAACGATGCCAACCAGGTTCGTATCTCCACTAACTATCGTATCCACGAGGAGACCGCAGAGGCAGACGAGCAGATCGAGGCATTGCTCTATGAGGGCTGCAAGCCGTTCTTGGGCGAGGGCATTACTTTCGATGACTTCCGCTCGACGGATTCCAATGCTTCTGTAGGTATCATGTCAAGCCAGAAAGTGGGGCCGGCTATCGCTGATGATATCACTACCAGCGCTATCTGGGCTGTGCTCGCAGCGCTTGTTGTGATCTTCCTCTATATCCTCTTGCGGTTCCGTAACTTCGCATACTCGGTAGGTGCATTGACCGCGCTGGCTCACGATACAGTAATTGTACTGGGTCTGTACGCTATCCTCTGGAAGGTCATGCCTTTCTCCATGGAGATTGACCAGGCGTTCATCGCGGCTATCCTGACCGTTATCGGTTATTCGATCAACGATACCGTGGTTATCTTTGACCGTGTTCGTGAGTACAACAGCTTGTATCCGAAGCGCGAGCGCTTGCAGAACATCAACGATGCGTTGAACAACACTTTGAGCCGTACGTTCTCGACCTCAATGAGTACGTTCGTCGTATTGTTGGCGATCTTTATCTTCGGTGGCGAGACTATCCAGGGCTTCGTATTCGCACTTCTTGTAGGTGTGATCGTCGGTACCTATTCGTCTGTGTTCATCGCTTCACCGATCGCTTATGACATTCAGTTGGCGCAAGCTCGCCGTGCTGAGAAGAAGGCAGAATTGAAGAAATAATGGCTCGCAAGCAAGCACAGACCTGTTCTTTCTGCGGTCGTCCGATGCCGGAGATGTTCGCCGGTGAGCGTGACAATGCCATGATATGCAGCGATTGCATCGAAGCAGGGCATCGTATCTTGGCGTCCCGACCGAGGATAAGTTCGGTACAAGGTGATGACCTGAGTTTGGAGACATTGCCGACACCGCAGGGGATAAAGGATTTTCTGGATCAATACGTCATCGGCCAGGAGGAAGCAAAACGCTTCCTCTCGGTCGCTGTGTATAACCACTACAAACGTCTGTTGCAGGACAAAAGCGAAGACGAAGTGGAGATAGAAAAGAGTAATATCCTTCTGGTCGGTTCTACGGGAACGGGCAAGACGCTGCTGGCTCGTACAATCGCTAAACTGCTGAAAGTGCCGTTTGCGATAGGTGATGCCACGGCATTGACGCAAGCCGGTTATGTCGGCGAGGACGTTGAGTCGTTGCTGGTTCGGTTACTGCAAGATGCCGAATATGATGTCACAAAGGCGCAAAGAGGTATCGTCTTTATCGATGAAATCGACAAGATTGCCCGCAAATCGGAGAATATGTCCATCACCCGTGATGTGAGTGGAGAGGGAGTACAACAAAGTCTGTTGAAGATGCTGGAGGGCTCCATCGTCAATGTACCGCCCCAAGGCGGACGTAAGCATCCGGACCAAGAGTTGATACATGTGGACACGCATAATATCCTCTTTATCTGTGGTGGGGCTTTCGATGGCATCGAGCAGAAGATAGCACAACGTTTACACACCCAGGTGATCGGTTTTTCGGCACAAGCGGAGGCGGAACGGATAGATAAAAATAATCTGTTGCAATATATCGCTCCGCAGGATTTGAAGTCCTTTGGCTTAATCCCGGAGATTATCGGTCGTCTGCCGGTGTTGACTTATCTGCAACCATTAGATAGAAAAGCCCTGCGTAACATTCTGACGGAACCAAAGAACGCGCTGACCAAGCAGTACGAGAAACTGCTGGCGATGGATAATGTAACGCTTACCTTCGATGAAGAGGCGTTGGATTATATAGTGGACAAGGCGCTCGAGTATAAACTTGGCGCACGTGGACTGCGAGGGTTGATGGAGACGGTGATGATGGATCTGATGTTCGAATTACCGAACCATAAGAAAACCGGCGCACCGCAGAAATTCACGGTTACCAAAGAATTTGCCCGTGAGAAATTGGAGAAGGCAGACTTCGTCCGACTACAAAATGCTATATAAGAAGAATAAACGCGACTCAATTGAGCCGCGTTTGTTTTTTAGAATCCGCTATATACAATCTCCAGTTTCATACCGTTCTTGGCGGAACGTATCTTCGTTGCAGAAACAGTTTGCTGTTGCCGAACGGAAGTGACGGCGGTGGCAGAGGTAGAGACCGTGGAAGTACCGATGGTCACGGGTACCAAGAGCATATTCAGCGTGGGCTCATTATTCACCTCATGCAAATTTTCCCGTAAGATCTTATGCAATCTGTCGGTCAGGAAATCCGACATGTCGTAAGAATAATAATAGATTGCGTTCCCCACGGAGTCCACGCCTTGCGTTAGAGTACCTAACAACGCGCAGGTATCAGAAGGTAGTTCCCTGTTGATGAAGAAGCGTTCAAGGCTCTCCTCGCGAATCAATAACATGTTTGATGCCGGTTGAATCCAGTCATTATATGTCTTGTCGCTGGACGAACCGGTGAATTTATTCTCCACACTCACGCGTACCTCTGCCTTGTTGACGTACGGCCATTTGACAGTGTCTCCTGCAACCGGATCGCACATGTTTTGGATGATAGCATCCGAGATCTCTTTCATTGGGAAACTCAAACGCGTATATACGCACGCGGGCGCGATAATATAATTATAGGTGTCGGAGTCATTCTGCAGTTTCTCCACCAGTTCTTTTTTGTCTTCGTAATAGAGGTGATTGACGGTACGCACTTCGGAGTTGGCATAAAACGCTTTGAAATCATGTACCACGGTGTCCCGGCCGGCCTTATTATATCCGAAACGATAGTAAACGCCAAGCGCTATATCGGAGATATTAAGAATAGTGGAGGACCCGAAAGAGGTCTCTATCAGAAGTCCTTTGAAAGCCTCATTAAATGTCTTTTGATCCGGAAAGGAACGAATGGAAGCGAACTCCTGCAGAAAATCATCGTTCACGCGCATGCGTACCATAGGCGAATACGTGCCGTCGCTATTCTGGATGGAATCGAGTTTCTCCGAAGCAATCACGATGCGGTGATTCGTCAGGATACTCTTGTCCCGCGAGCAGTAATCACCGATATTCAAGTCTGTGGGATAAGTACCGGAGTATTCGAAAGTCTGTTTGTCCATCAAGTATGCATTGATGGCTATCGGCGAATTCGGGTCTCCTTCCCAGCTGGAGTAATACATAAACAGACAGATAGAATCAACCGAATCCACCGCAAAATCTGCAGGATAAGAATAGCCTTCAGGACAAGCTAATTGGGTTAAAATAGAGGCTCGGAGTGTTCCGTAATCCGTCTCTATCTCTCCTAAGAGAAAAGAGTCTGCCTGCGAGATGATAGCATCACAACTATCCACAGCAGATGAAATCTCAAAAGTATCGGCCAATACAAAAATCTTGTCCCCCTCATCCAAAACAGACTGACCGGTTGTCGCTACATCGTCCTTACACCCGGTCCACAAGCCCATTATAGCCGCCAAAAACACTATGAAAACAGTGCGTTTACTCATTCCCCTCTTGTTGCAACAACGTTTGATAAAACTCCCATTGACGGGCACATGCCTCATTCAAATCCTCCTTCGGCTCGTACGGTAAGATAGGCTTGCCTTTGGTTTCCGCATAGTTAGCCACGCGTTGATTGACTTTCGGCGTAGCATAGACAATCGCATCTGAATAATCCACCGCCAGACGCAATAATTCCTCGTATCCAACGGGGAAATCTGCTATTGACCGCACGTCCGTGTTGGTGATGCCATTAATGCGCAGTTTGTCTGCAAACTTCGTGGAGAAAGGCTTTTGGTATTCGTTATCGTCTAGCATTAGTACGATTTTGGACTTAGCGAAGAACGGTTCGTCATTGAATGCCTTCTTGAGATAAAGCGGCGCTAACGAACTCATCCATCCTGAGCAAAGAATGATATCCGGCGTCCAGCGCAGTTTCTTGACCGTTTCGATGGCTCCGCGTGCGTAGAAAATAACACGGTCGTCATTGTCGGGATACTCTACGCCATTCTCGTCCGCCACTCCTTTGCGACGATGGAAAAGATCATCGTTGTCGATGAAATAAATCTGAATCCTGGCCGTTTGAATCGAAGCTACTTTAATCAGCAGCGGATGGTCCGAATCCTCGATGATTAAGTTCATACCCGAGAGTCGAATCACTTCGTGTAACTGGTTTCTACGTTCGTTAATCTCGCCAAACTTCGGCATGAAAGTACGCGTCTCATAACCGTGCGCCTGAAAGTACTCAGGTAACTGACGATTAAGCAGACGAATGGGATTTTCCTCTGCTAAATAGGGGGTGATCTCCTGCGAGATAAATAGGATGCGTTTCGGCTCTTTCATAGACAAAATACATTTTCGCAATGCAAAGGTACGAAAAAAAATTGACATATTAAAAAAAAATGTAAAAAAAGTGACGAAAAATTTTATTTTTCGACAAATTTTGACTATCTTTGCACGTTTTTTGAGCAAATTAAATAAAAAATTATGCAAATAGTTACTACTAAAAAAGAACTTCAGGCTTTGGTACAAGCTTGTAAGGCGAGCCGCAAAACTATCGGTTTGGTACCCACAATGGGGGCGTTGCATCAAGGCCACGCTTCGCTCGTGAAACGTGCCGTTGCTGACAATGACATCTGCGTTGTTTCGGTCTTTGTTAATCCTACGCAATTTAATAATAAGGAGGATTTGGCAAAGTACCCGCGTAACATCGAGCGCGATGCGGAACTGCTGAGTTCCATCGGAGCAGATTACGTCTTTGCACCGACGCCGGAGGAGATGTATTCTGCGGAAGAAATGAATACGACTTTTGCGTTCGATTTTGCCGGCTTGGACCAGGTCATGGAAGGAAAAATGCGTCCCGGACATTTCAACGGAGTAGTGCAAGTGGTAAGCCGCTTGTTCTATCTTGTCCAACCGGATAAAGCCTATTTCGGAGAGAAGGATTTCCAGCAATTAGCGATCATTCATCACATGGTAGAGCGCAGCTCTATGGCCGGTACATTCGGAAATCTGCAGATTATCGACTGTCCTATTGTCCGTGAGGAATCCGGTCTGGCGCTTTCCAGCCGTAATGAGCGTCTTTCTGCAGCAGAAAAAGAGACTGCTCTGGCTATCTCAAAAACGCTTTTTGAGTCGTTGAAATGGGCAAAAGAAGCAACAGCAACCGCTTCATCCGCACACCAAAACCTCGCTCACTCCGTTGCTGCCGTCCGGCAACGCGTGATTGATGCCATCAACGCCGTTCCCGGTCTGGAAGTGGAGTATTACGAGATTGTGGATCAGACGACACTTCTTCCGACGGACACCTTCGAGCATGCCATAGGATGCGTCACCGTGTATTGCGGACCGGTGCGCTTGATTGATAACATCAAATACGAATAACCTTTCCATTGAGATTCAGTAAGTCTGTTCCCGACGGTCAACCGACGGTCAAACGACGGTCAAACGACGGTCAAGGCTTACGTAAGTACAATGCTACACCCTCATAAGGACCCGTGAAAATCGTTTTTGATCAACATATTCCTTTTCTTTTGGAAACCATTCAGCGTGAATGGCCGGAAGTGCAAATTTATCCGATGAAACCGGAGAAAATCGATGCTTCCGCCATTCGCGATGCCGATATTCTGATTGTCCGCACGCGAACCAAAGTGAATGAGTTATTACTGAAAGGGTCAAACGTGCAGTTGGTTTGTACGGCTACCATCGGTTATGACCATATTGATACTGCTTTTTGCGAGTCTCACGGAATACGGTGGATGTCTTGTCCCGGATGCAATGCACAGGCTGTCTGCGACTATATAGAGGAAGCCATCGATGAGTACGTCCAAGCATTCACTCCCGCCTTGCCGCAAACGATAGGCGTCGTTGGCGTCGGGCATGTGGGGAGCAAAGTGGCAGCGATGGCAGAGCGGAAAGGAATGAGAGTCCTCCTCAATGACCCACCAAAAGGAATTGGCATTTCTCTCGATAAAATCGGAAGAAATAGCGATATTATCACCTTCCACGTACCGCTTAAGAACTCTCCAGCAGAGTATCCTACGTATCACCTTTGCGACGAAGCGTTTCTGGCAAAATGTAAGCCCGGAGCACTGATTATCAACGCTGCCCGCGGAGGCGTTGTGGACGAAGAGGCTTTGTTACGCAGCGGGCATCCTTTCATCTTAGACACTTGGGAAGGAGAGCCGGATATCAATCCTGCCGTTTTGAACGGTGCTTTTCGCGCTTCCATGCATATCGCCGGCTACTCAGTGGAAGGCAAGCGAAATGCATCGCAAATGTGTCTGAATGCTATCGCGGAGCAGTTCTCGCTCCCGAAGATTAATCTGTCGGCTTACCCGTATCTTGGTCCCTCGGCGGCTACCCAAAAGGGCGAACCATGGCTTGATGCCATCTCTCGCTCTCTCAAGGCGCAACCGGAGAATTTTGAGGCTTTGCGCAAGGACTATCCGTTAAGAGAAGGGTAGTTTTGCGCTCGATAGTACAATTTATGGACTAAAAGTGCTGTTTTTTTTGCATATATGCAAATTTTTTTGTACCTTTGCGCCCGATTTGAGAAATAGTAATTGAAAACAAACAGAATAAATGGCAAATTTTCAGAAGTTGACTCCTCGTTCGGAGGATTATTCAAAATGGTACAATGAGTTGGTAGTCAAGGCTGACTTGGCCGAGCAGTCTGCGGTTCGCGGATGTATGGTGATCAAGCCTTACGGTTACGCTATCTGGGAGACTATCCAAGCAGAATTAGATCGTCGTTTCAAAGAGAAAGGGGTAAAAAATGCCTATTTCCCCCTCTTGATTCCGAAATCGTTCCTCAGCCGTGAAGCGGAGCATGTGGAGGGTTTCGCCAAGGAGTGTGCAGTCGTGACCCATCACCGTCTGATGAACGACCCCAATGGCAAAGGCGTAGTGGTCGATCCGCAGGCAAAGTTGGAGGAAGAGTTGATCATCCGTCCGACCTCGGAGACCATAATCTGGAGCACCTACAAGAACTGGATCTCGTCGTACCGCGACCTGCCTATTCTCTGCAACCAGTGGTGTAATGTGATGCGTTGGGAGATGCGTACCCGTCTCTTTCTGCGTACTGCCGAGTTCCTCTGGCAGGAAGGCCACACGGCGCATGCTACCAAAGAAGAGGCGGAGGATTATGCGCGTCAGATGCTGGATGTCTATGCGGATTTTGCGGAGAGTGTGATGGCGATCCCTGTTGTCAAAGGTGTCAAGTCCCCCAACGAGCGTTTCGCGGGCGCGCTGAATACCTATTGTATTGAGGCGATGATGCAGGATGGCAAAGCGCTCCAAGCCGGTACGTCGCATTTCTTGGGTCAGAATTTTGCGAAATCCTTTGATGTGCAGTTCCTCACCAAGGAGAATAAATATGAGTATGTATGGGCTACCTCGTGGGGCGTTTCGACCCGTCTGATGGGTGCGTTGATCATGACGCACAGCGATGATAACGGTTTGGTTCTTCCTCCGCACTTGGCGCCGATTCAGGTAGTTATCGTTCCGATTTTCAAGAAACAGGAGGATCTGGACAAACTGCTCGCCAAACTGAACCCGATTGCTGATCAACTGAAGGCATTCGGTATCCGCGTCAAGGTAGATGCTGACGAGAAATATACACCGGGTTACAAGTTCGCTGACTACGAATTGAAGGGTGTACCTGTTCGTCTGGCGATGGGTGGTCGTGATCTGGAGAACGGTACGATTGAGATAGCACGCCGTGATACCCAGACCAAAGAGACCATTTCTGTCGATGGAATCGTGGAAATTGTAAAGAATCTCTTGGAGGAAATACAGAAGAATCTGCTGCAAAAAGCACTCGATTTCCGTATCGCCAACACCCGTGAGGTGAATAGCTACGACGAGTTTAAAGAGGAACTCAAGAAGGGTGGCTTCTTACTTGCGCATTGGGACGGAACGCCGGAGACGGAGCAGCGTATCAAGGATGAAACGAAAGCAACCATCCGTTGTATTCCGTTGGCAGACCTGCCGGGACATCACAACGAACCGGGCAAGTGCATCCTGACCGGAAAACCCTCTGCGGGACGCGTTATTTTCGCCCTGAATTATTAATTGGCACAATATTTGTCAGTAGCCTTGTGAAATGAAGCGACTACTGCACATAGTACTGGTTTTGGCAGTGAGCATGAATATGTTCGCTGCCTCTCAGTATATGGACTCCTGTGCTATCTCTGTGCGCGATGGCGACACACTCTATATGGCATGGCTGCATGAGGTGTGGGTCTATCCGCCGATGAAATTCAAGAATAAGAAGCAAGAGAAATTCTACTGGCGAACCGTGCGGGATGTGAAAAAATGCCTGCCTTATGCCAAGATGATCAGCAAAGATATGGAATACGCGGATCAGGAATTAGCCAAACTGCCGGATAAGAAAAGCCGTAAGAAATGGTGGCGCGCCTTCGAAAAGCAGCTCTACAAAAAATATGAGAAGGATTTCCGAGGAATGTATGCCTCCCAAGGAATGATGCTTATGAAACTCATGGATCGCGAGACAGACCGAACGAGTTACGAACTCATCAAGCAATACAAAGGTAAAACCACCGCGAATTTCTGGCAGTTTGTTGCCAAACTATTCCGGAACGATTTGAAAGAAGAGTATGATGCGTCCGATAAAGACCGAATCGTCGAGCGCGTCATCAACTTAGTGGAAGCGGGCCAACTATAGGTTCGCTTCTTCTCCTTCTTCCTCCTCCTTGTCGTCAATCTTCTCCTGGATGATATTTCGCCGCGTCAGCAGCATCGCTTGCAGCACTATCGCCGGCCAGATGGCTGCAAAATTCGGATATAGAGTAGCATAATGCTGGTCGGTCATGCGATATGCATATACAATCATCAAGATATAAAAAAGCCCCGCTGCAGTAATGGTAAAAAAGACCAACGTCATTCGTCCTCTATAACTGAAAAAACATAACAGACACAGAATACTGCCCCACAACATCGCCTTGCTGCAATAATACAACCCTTTCACAGACATAATCGCTGCCACTTCTTCAGCCCCGGTACTTAGTTCTCTTTGCACCACGACAAATTGCTTCTGGTCCTCCATGCTGAAACTCCGGGTATATAGTATACCCGTGTCGCTCTGGAAATTAAATACCGGTCTCGTGCCCAATAAAGCGGCAGCGATGATGGCGATTGCCATATAGACCCAGCGTCTGAGCATGCGAGGAGGAATGATAGATTTTTTCTGTTCCATAAGTAAGTAATTATTTTTCGTTCATGTGTAATTTTCGACGGGAGGCTAAAAGCACGATGACTGCGGTGACAGCAGAGAGAGTGTCGCTAACGGGAATCGACCACCATACGCCGTCCAACAGATCTGCAAAAACAGCCGGCAGAAACAACGCCAGCGGAATGAGATAAATCACCTGACGCGTGAGACTCAGGAAAATAGCTTTACCGGCTTTGCCGATAGAGGTGAAAAGGTTTCCCGTAACCATCTGAAAACCAATAATCAACATCGAGGAGCAAATGATTCGCATCGGGCGGATAGTCCGGCTGATTAGTTCTCCGTCATGTGTAAAAATTCGCGTCATTGCCTCCGGGAAGCATTCTCCTAAAATAAACGCGATGCCCATGACGCCTGTCGCATAAAGGCATGTGAGGTAGAAAGAGCGCAACATCCGGTCGTAATGTCTTGCGCCGTAGTTATACCCCGCAATAGGTTGCATGCCCTGATTCAGACCCATCACAATCATCGCAAACACAAACGTCAGACGGTTGATCACCCCATAAGACGCAATCGCCAAGTCTCCGCCGAAAGCCTTCAGTTGGTTATTGATGATGATGACGACAAAACAATGCGCGATATTATATAGGAATGGCGACATCCCGATCGCCAACGCACGGACGGTAATATGCTTGTTCAAACGCCAAATACCCCGATGAAATCGAATTAATTCGTTCTTGTCCAGGAATTTGGTGAACTGCCAGATAACAGCTACCGCTTGACTCAAAACAGTCGCTAGAGCCGCTCCGCGAACACCCATATCTAAACCGAAAATGAAAATCGGGTCTAAAATCACATTGATCACTACCGCCACTATCGTTGCCGTCATGGAGAATCGCGGGTGACCTGCCGAGCGAAGCATCGAGTTGAGACCGAAATAAATGTGCGTCAGAATATTGCCGTACAGGATGATCTCCATGTATTCATGCGCGTAAACTAAGGTGTCCTCGCTCGCGCCAAAAGCCATCAGAATAGGGTCTAACCACATCAGACCCACTGCCATGACAATAGCGGAAAGGATGATATTCATCACAATCACATTCCCCAACACCCGATTTGCTTTCTCGTAATCTTTCTCGCCCAGGTAAATAGCCAATAGCGACGAAGCGCCCACGCCCACCAGGCTTCCGAAGGCTGCGCAGATATCCATAAAGGGTTTCGCCACCGTCAGCGCGCCTAACGCCAATGCCCCGCAGCCATGACCGATATAGATCGAGTCCACGATGTTATACAGCGAAGTAGCCGTCATGGCGATGATGGCAGGGAGTGCGTATTTGAACAGCAGTTTATGTACCGGCGCGATGCCGAGTTCGGCGGTCTTATTCATTCTTCAAGGCCTGAGCGATTTGTTCGAAGGCGGCTGCGGCCGGATGACCGACTTGCAAAGCGATAGGAGTGCCTTCATCGCCTCCCTCGCGGATAGATTGTACTAACGGAATCTGCCCTAATAATGGCACATCCAGCTCTTCAGCCAGTTTTTTTCCACCGTCTTTGCCGAAAATATAGTACTTGTTTTGCGGCAATTCGGCAGGAGTAAACCACGCCATATTCTCGATGAGACCGAGGATTTTGACATTCACTTTCTCGTTGCGGAACATCTCTACGCCTTTGCGGGCATCTATCAACGCCACCTCTTGAGGCGTCGTCACGACGATTACTCCGGTCAGATGTAACGATGAAATCAGGGTTAAATGAATATCGCTCGTTCCCGGAGGCAGGTCGATCAGGAAATAATCCAACTCACCCCAATGAGCATCTTCTATCAGCTGTTTCAGGGCATTCGACGCCATTCCGCCACGCCAGATAACTGCTTGTTCCGGATTAACAAAGAACCCGATGGAAAGCATCTTCACGCCGTACTGTTCAATCGGCTCGATAAGCGTTCTTCCTTCGATTTCAACGGAGTATGGACGGCAATCTTCTGTGTGAAACATCTTCGGCATGGAAGGTCCGTGGATGTCTGCGTCCAGCAGTCCTACGCGGTAACCCGCTTGCGCCAATGCCACTGCCAGATTCGCTGTCACGGTCGATTTGCCTACTCCGCCTTTGCCGCTATGTACGGCGATAATCTGTTTGGCATGAATAGGCGAGTCGTGCTGCTCCGGAGACTCATTGTGCTTCACGAACTTCGTGTGAATCTGCGCCTGGATATTAGGATCAACATACGTCTGCAAGGCCACTTCCGTCGCTTTCAACACAGATTTCAGGAAGGGATCATTGTCCTTCTGAAAAATCAAAGAGAAAGACACCTCAAATCCCGAGATACGAATATCGTCCTCCAGCATTCCGCTTTCTATCAAGTCTTTCCCGGTTCCCGGATAGCGCACATGACGCAGGGCATCGATTATTTGTTGTGGGTACATACGTGTATTTTTTCAAATTGCCTGCAAAGGTACAACAAAATTCCCACATACGCAAATAATTTCGTAAAAAATACGCGCGCGCTTGCATATGTCGTAAAAAAGCAGTAACTTTGCAGCCGTTTTTACGGCTTGCAAATGATTAACAACAAAATATGAAGAAATTTAACGAGTACAAGAAATTAGATTTGCCCGCGCTGAGCAAAGAAGTGCTGGAGCAATGGGAGAAAGAAAATTTATTCGAAAAAAGTATCTCTACCCGCGAGGGACATCCGCAGTTCCTCTTTTTTGAAGGACCTCCTTCGGCAAACGGAATGCCGGGTATCCACCACGTCATGGCGCGTACCATCAAAGATACCTTCTGCCGTTTCAAAACCATGCAGGGTTTCCAGGTTCGCCGCAAGGCAGGATGGGACACCCACGGTCTGCCGGTAGAATTGGGAGTGGAGAAGATGTTGGGTATCACCAAGGAAGATATCGGCAAGAAGATCTCCGTTGATGAGTACAATGCCGCTTGCCGCCGGGAGGTGATGAAATATACCAAGGAGTGGACCAACCTCACCAAGCAAATGGGTTACTGGGTTGATCTCGACAACCCCTATATCACCTATGACAACAAGTATATCGAGACCCTTTGGTATCTCCTCAAGGAGCTCTACAAGAAGGGCTATCTCTATAAGGGTTATACCATTCAGCCTTATTCCCCTGCTGCCGGAACAGGTCTCTCGTCCCACGAGCTCAACCAACCCGGTTGCTACCGTGACGTCAAAGATCTGACTTGCACCGCCCGCTTTAAAGTAAAAGACGGTCGGTACATCATCGCTTGGACGACTACCCCTTGGACGTTGCCTTCGAATACTGCTCTCTGCGTCGGACCGAAAATCGACTACGTAGAAGTGGAGACTCCTGCCGGCGACCACATCATCCTTGCGGAGGCTCGCCTGAGCGCTTATCAGAAAGACCTCTGCGGGACAGACGAAGAAGGCAAAGCTCTGGAGCCGAAGATCGTCGCTCGTTACAAAGGTTCCGACCTCGTCGGACTCGAATACGAACCGCTCTTCCCATGGGTTAATCCGGGCGAAGGAGCTTTCCGCGTCATCCCCGGTGACTACGTCACCACCGAAGACGGTACCGGTATCGTACACATCGCGCCTACTTTCGGTGCCGACGATAAGAAGGTTGCAGACGCAGCCGGCGTGCCGGGTCTCTATATGCAGACCAAGAACAACGGACCGCGCCCGATGGTCGATTTCACCGGTAAATATTGGCGTGTGGAAGATCTCGACGAAGAGTGGTACAAAGCGAATGTCAACGACGAACTCTACCGCAAGTATGCCGGACGATGGGTGAAGAACGCCTATGACCCGCAGTTTACCATCGAAGGAAAGTACGATGAAACCGCAGCTTCTAAAGCGGAAACGCTCGATCTTCACCTCTGTCTGGAGATGAAGGCAGACGGCCGTCTCCTCCGCACGGAGAAACACGTGCACTCGTATCCGCATTGCTGGCGTACCGACAAACCCGTCCTCTACTATCCACTTGACTCCTGGTTCATCAAATCCACCAAAGCCCGCGAGGAGATGATTGCTCTCAACAAAACCATCAACTGGCAACCGGAATCCACCGGAACAGGACGTTTTGGCCAGTGGCTCAACAACCTCAACGACTGGAATCTCTCCCGCTCGCGTTATTGGGGAACGCCGCTGCCGATCTGGCGTACCGAAGATGGTTCCGAGGAAATTTGTATCGGTTCCATCGCAGAATTGTTCGATGAAATCGAGAAATCTGTGAAGGCAGGCTTCATGAAAGCGAACCCTTGGCCGAACCACAAAGTGGGCGATTACTCCAAAGCCAACTACGATCCTTCGGTCATCGATCTTCACCGTCCGTACGTGGACTCAATCATCCTCGTCTCCCCGTCCGGCAAACCCATGAAGCGTGAACTCGACCTCATCGATGTATGGTTCGATTCCGGCGCTATGCCGTACGCACAAAACCACTATCCCTTCGAGAACGCCGACCTGCCACGCACCGCAGACTTCATCTCCGAAGGCGTGGACCAGACCCGAGGATGGTTCTTCACACTCCATGCCATCCACACGATGATCGAAGGAACGGTAGCCTACAAAAACGTCATCTCCAACGGTCTTGTCCTCGATAAGAACGGCAACAAGATGTCTAAACGCCTCGGCAACGCAGTCGATCCGTTTGGCGCACTCGATACCTACGGAGCAGACCCCGTCCGCTGGTACATGCTCACCAACTCTTCGCCGTGGGAAAACCTCAAATTCGATCCCGAAGGCGTTGATGAGGTCCGCCGTAAATTCTTCGGCACTCTATACAACACCTATTCGTTCTTTGCGCTTTACGCTAATGTAGATCATTGGACGGTCGAATCCCGACAGTCAACCGACGGTCAACCGACGGTCAAAGCCAATGTTATACCCACGCAAGTACTCTCTGAGATCGACCGATGGATCCTTTCCAAGCTCAATTCGCTCGTCAAAGAGGTCACCGAAGCGTACGAAGCGTACGAGCCCACCAAGGCGGGACGTGCTATCTCCGATTTCGTCCAGGATGACCTCTCTAACTGGTACGTGCGCCTGAACCGCAAACGTTTCTGGGGCGGAGAGATGAACGCAGACAAACAAGCGGCTTACACAACTCTCTATACTTGTCTCAAGACCATAGCGCAACTCATGGCGCCGAACGCACCGTTCTTTGCCGATCGTCTCTACCGTGACCTCACGGGTGAAACGGTACACCTCAGTACCTGGCCCAAAGCCGACGAAGCGCTCATCAACAAGACCCTTGAGCGTCAGATGTACCTCGCGCAGCAGGCTACCTCGACCATCCTCTCGCTCCGCAAACGAGCAGAGAAGAATGTGCGTCAGCCGCTGCAGAAAGCGGTTATCCCGACACCGGATCAAGAATCGCAACGTGCATTAATGCACGTTTCAGACCTCATCAAATCCGAGGTTAACGTCAAGGATCTCGTCATCGTTCCTGCCGAACAATCGGAGATCCGTTTGGTCAAGAAGATCAAACCGAACTTCAAAGTCCTCGGTAAGAAAGTCGGCGCGAACATGAAAGCTCTCGCTGCCGCTATCAACGCTATGTCCCAAGACGAGATTGCAAAGATGGAAACCGAAGGCGCTTTCGACTTTCGACTTTCGACTTTCGACTACACGATAGTGCCCGAGGATGTGGAAATTTTGACGGAAGACATGCCCGGCTGGTTGGTAGCCAACAATGGAATCCTCACCATCGCTTTGGACATCGAACTGACCGACGAACTTATCGAAGAAGGTATTGCGCGAGAGCTGATCAACCGTATTCAGAACCTCCGTAAGTCCTCCGGTCTCGAGATAACCGACCGCATCGAGATCGTACTCGAAGACCGCCCGGAGATCCACAACGCAGTTCTCCACTGCGGCGAATACATCGCTTCTCAGGTTCTGGCGACTAAACTCGAACTCAATTCTCAATTGTCAACTGTCAATTGTCAATTCCTTGAGATGGACGGCTATAATGTGAAAATCAACATTCAAAAAGCATGAATATGAGAAATCTTAAATTTATTCTCATTGCGCTGGTAGGTGTAGCGCTTTGTAGTTGTAATTTGTTCAACAAGAACACGCCCGAGTACAAACTGGCTGATCTGCAAGGACTGTGGCAGGAGAACAACACTGAGCATTTTGTGCGCTTTTCCACGGAGAAGAGCGACGAAGATCCGTATCTCCTTGGGCGCGAGTGGGACGAGGCGGAGGATGTTTCTGAGAGTGACCTGCTGGACCAGCGAGCGCAAGACGGTTTCCCAGGTAACGGGTGGTTCAAATACTGGCTGGAGAAAGAAGGCGAATTGACGGAAATCCACCTCATGAACAACGGGGGAGCGGAGATTCCCAAAGTATATGTAGTCACCAAACTGACCGACACGGACCTTGAGTACTACGAGAAAAACTATAAGTCCAGTAAGTTCTACTTCTCAAAAGTAGTTCAGACTAAGCAATAAAAACAATTATGAAACGTGCCCTTAAAATCATTGGCTGGACACTCTTGGGCATCGTGCTGGTGGTTATAGCAGCGGCTACGATAGCTTGCTATGTCGTCTTCACGCCTGAGCGTCTGACACCTATTGCCCGCCAAGCAGCGGACAAGTTCATCACCTGTGAGCATGAGATTGGAGAAGTGGATCTAACTTTCTTCTCCACCTTCCCGCGTTTTGGTCTGCGTGCCGATGGGCTACTGCTCATTAACCCCAAAGCCGGTGCGCAGAATGACACAGTAGTGGAGGCAAAACATCTGGTAGCCACTGTAGATGTGATGGAATTTTTAAACAACAAGAACCTCCATGTACACGAGGCGATTTTGGACGATGCCACCGTCAATTTCTACATAGCTGAGGATGGC
The DNA here is from genome assembly GCA_002354055.1 of Bacteroidales bacterium UBA2712. Lineage (GTDB taxonomy): Bacteria > Bacteroidota > Bacteroidia > Bacteroidales > Paludibacteraceae > Colicola. The sequence goes on along the minus strand of DEKW01000001.1, from coordinate 39,626 downwards.
ACGACGAACCTTACGGATGTTTTTGTTACCTCACCCGACACGACGGAAGAAGACACTTCTGCTTTCTCTCTGCCCTTCGACGCCTTGCGTGTGGATGGCCTTCGAATCAAAGCTAACGCCATCACTTTCCTCGATGAAAAGGACACAATCTGCGCTTCTCTCGGTCAAACGGACTTGAGCGCCAGCGCAAATAGTTGGGAGGATATTTTCCTCTCGCTCGATGCGCAAGACGTGTGTGCGAGTCTCAAAGGCGAGACATATGCCGATTCGCTGCATGTGACGCTCGATGCACCCATGGCGGTTAATTTAGACACCATGCATTTTGCTTTCCGACGTGCCGAATTAGCGGTCAATGAGTTTGCCCTCGTATTGAGCGGAACAGCAGATATTCGCGATTCCATCGGGATAGATGCAGGGGTCGCTACGAAAGATAAATGGCAAATCCAACCGCTCTTGGCGCTTGTCCCGGCGAAATTTACCTCCGCGTTGAAGGATATTGAGGTGGACGGTAAGGTCGCTTTGGAAGCGGACATCAAAGGATTCTTAGGAGAGAACGCTATGCCGTTGGTAAAAGCGCATTTGACATTAGAGGACGGTGAAGGAGCCTACAAACCCCTTCCGTACAAACTGCGGGATTTGGAGCTTGATGCCGATGCCCTCTTGGATCTGAATAAGAAAGAACCTTCCGCCGTGACGATTCGTAATCTGGCAGCCAGGACCAAAGACAGCAAACTTTCTGCTACCGGAACAGTCAACGACTTAATGGGAAATATGTTGCTGGATCTGGCATTGAAACTCGATGCCAATCTTCCCGATTTTGCATACTTCCTGCCGGATAGCATGACACTCCTCGGACGCGCAAAAGGCTCGATGAAATCGAAGATATCTCTTGCTGACCTTACGGAAATGCGACTTCATAAAGGACGTATCTCCGCGGACTTGGTTTTGGATGATCTCCGCTATGAGCAGGACTCGATGATCGCTATCCTTCCTCATAGTACGGCGAAGATCCAAATCCCGAACGCCACACCTTCTCGCAAATCCGTTACTTGGGCGCGCGCAGAGATTGTGAGCGACAAGATTGACTTCGTCATGGGAGACGCTACCCATGCTATGATTGATGCCCCGGTCCTCAAAGCCGAAGCAGCTAATGTCCTCAACAAAGAGCAGGAGTATTTCGCTTCGCTTGCTTTCGATGTCTTGGATGCGAAATATGACACCATCCTCGCAGACCTGAAAGCCTCGGAGTTGGAAGCGTTCGTCAGCGGCGGACAGAAGATCAGCGCCAAACTCAAGACGCAAGCCTTAACAGCCTCCATGGGCGAAGAGCTGAAGGCAAAAACCGGTTCTCTGGCTTTAGAAGCCGCATCGCGCTATAACAAAGACGGCGAGAACGCACTCCTCAAATGGAACCCGCGGCTGAAGATCAACCTCAAAGACGGTTTCCTGAACTTACCTTCCCGTCTGCCTGAAGCAGTAATCATCCCTTCTATCGAATTTAAGTACTCCAACCGCGAGATGGCGATTGACAACAGCCGCATTGTGTTGGGCAACTCCGACCTGGAGCTAAAAGGTAACGTACGTAACATCGGCAAATGGTTCCGCCACGAGGATATCTTACAGGGCGAGTTAGAGGTCGTTTCCAACCATTGTGACGCGAACCAACTTCTCGCATGGTTCTCTGCTGACAAAGGTGCCGAGGAAGAAACAAACCAAACTTCTTCCAACCAAGACGAAGTCTCAAACAAAGGCGAAGCCTCAAACCAAGCCGCAGGCTCAAACACCCAAGCAGGCGAAGCCGATCCATTCCTCGTGCCGACGGACGTAGATCTGACGCTCAGTACGCACATGCGTGAGGTGGAAATCTTCAATCAGAACGCCAAAGACCTGAAGGGCGGAATCTACGTCAAGAACGGCAAGCTGATCTTGGACGAAGTGGGTTTTGTATGCCGTGCAGCCAAACTGCAACTGACGGCGATCTACTCCACGCCGCGCCGCAACCACCTCTATTTAGGCTTCGACTACCATATGATCGATGTGGATATCGACGAATTGCTGTCGATGATTCCGGATCTGGAGGAGATGGTTCCGATGCTTGCCTCCTTCAAGGGCGCAGCGCAGTTCCACTTGGCGGTAGAGACCTACCTCAATGAGTACTACAAACCGAAGATGTCCACCCTCCGCGGCGCTTCGTCGCTCACGGGAAAAGACTTGGTAGTACTAGATAGTGAGACCTTCTCGACGATTAGCAAACTGCTGATGTTCAAGAAGAAAACAGAGAACAAGATCGACTCCCTCAATGCGGAGATCACGATTTACAAGAACGAGATTGACGTCTATCCGCTCTGCGTGCAGATGGATAACTACATGGTGGCGCTCGGCGGACGGCATCGCACGGACATGACCTTCAACTACGACATCAACGTCCTTAGTCCTATTTATTTAGGCGTGCACGTGGGCGGTACGATGGATAACTTGCAGATCAAGTTAGCGAAATGCAAGTACGCTCAGGATTTCAAGCCCCATTGGTACCAAAAGGCCGACACGCAATCCCTGGAGCTCCGCCAGCTGATCAAGAAATCTATGGAGAAAAACGTCCGGATACAGTAAGAATAAACATTACAATATGAAGAAATTATTTATTTTAGGAGCTATTGCTATGAGTTTATTAGCATGCAGCAAATCGGGTTCCAACCCTCTGTTGGATCAGCCGAACACCCCTTATGGCGTGCCGGCTTTTGATCAAGTGAAGAACGAGCACTATCTGCCGGCTTTCGAGGCGGCTATCGCGGAAAACAAAGCGGAGATAGATGCCATCGTGAATAACGAAGCCGAGCCGACCTTCGAGAACACGATTGTGGCGCTCGATCGCGCAGGCCTTCTGCTGGACCGCGTACAGGGTGTGTTCTTCAATGTCCTCGAGGCGGACGGCAACGATGAGATGAACGCTATCGCCGAGCAAGTGAGCCCGATGCTCTCGGAGCTGAGCGACGGCATCATCCTCAACGACAAGCTCTTCCAGCGCGTGAAGTTTGTTTACGACCAGCGTGATCAGTTGGGCCTCAACCCTGAGCAGATGCGCCTCGTGACGGAGACCTACAAGGCCTTTGCGGACAACGGCGCGAACCTGCCGGAGGACAAGAAAGAGCGCCTCAAAGCCATCAATCAGGAGCTCGCGCTGCTCTCTCTGCAGTTCGGCAACAACGTGGTGGCAGAGACCAACGCCTATCAGTATTTTGTGAAAGACGAGGCGGAGCTGAAAGGCCTTCCTGAGTCCGCCAAGGCTGCGGCTGCAGAAGAAGCTGCGGCGGCCGGTCATCCGGGTGAGTGGCTCTTCACGCCGAAACGTACTTCCTTCACGCCGGTTCTCCAGTACTGCGAGAACCGCGAGTTGCGCAAGGAGCTGCTGATGGCTTATACCACCCGCGGCAACCACGATAACGACCATGACAACAAACCGGTCATCATTCGCGAGATGGAGCTGCGTATCGAGAAAGCCAAACTCTTCGGCTATGACAACCCCGCGGACTATATCCTCGCCGACTGTATGGCGAAAAATCATCAGACGGTGGACGCTTTCCTCGCGTCAGTATGGGCTCCGTCGTTAGAGGCTGCCAAACGTGAAGCCGCCGAACTCCAAAAACTCATGGACGAGGAGAAGATGGCGCAAGACCCCCACACAGACAATCAGATTTTGCTCCAGCCTTGGGACTGGTGGTACTACGCGGAGAAGCTGCGCAAGGCCAAATATGCGCTGGACGAGGAGGAGTTGAAGCCCTATTTTGAGCTCAACAACGTCCGCAAAGGTGCTTTTGGCGTCGCTACGAAGCTCTTCGGCCTGCAGTTTGAGCCGCTCAAAGACATGCCGGTGTATAACCCCGAGGTAGAGGTCTTCAAGGTGACCGACGCCGATGGCGCGCTGGTGGGCATTCTCTATACCGATTATTTCCCGCGTGCAGGCAAACGTCCGGGCGCATGGATGAACAATATCCTGCCGCAGTATATCGATGCGGAAGGCGTGGATCATCGTCCGGTAATCATCAATGTCGGTAACTTCAACAAACCGACCGCCGGCAATCCTTCGCTGCTCTCGATGGACGATGTAGAGACCCTCTTCCACGAGTTCGGTCACGCCCTGCACGGCCTGCTATCGAAGGCGCACTACAAGAGCCTTTCGGGTACTAACACCCCGCGTGATTTCGTGGAACTGCCCTCGCAGTTTATGGAGAACTACGCATACGAGCCGGAGGTCCTCAAGACGTACGCTTTCCATTACCAGACAGGCGAAGTGATCCCCGACAGCCTGATTGCGAAGATCAACGCTGCCGGTAAGTTCAACCAGGGCTTCGTAACCACCGAGCTCCTCTCCGCATCCATCCTCGACATGGATTTCCACGAGCTGACGAGTGCAGAAGGCCTCGATGTCAACGCCTTTGAGAAAGCGAGCCTCGAGAAGATGGGCATGATCGACGAGATCATCGTTCGTTACCGCCCGACTTTCTACAACCATATCTTCACCACCGGTTACGAGGCCGGCTATTACAGCTATACCTGGGCGGCGGTGCTCGATGCGGACGCTTTTGCGGCTTTCAAGGAAACCGGAGACCTCTTCGAACCGGCTACTGCGGCACGCTGGCGTCACCTCCTGGAGCAAGGCGGTACACGCGACGCGCAGGAGCTCTATCTGGAGTTCCGCGGCAAAGAAGCAGACCCCGCTCATCTCCTCCGCCGCAAGGGATTTATAGAATAACAATGTACAATGTACAATTTACAATGTACAAAAGCCGATAGGACGCTTTGTGAATTGTGAATTGTGAATTGAAAAATTGACTCGTCGCACGCAGACCATATTATACCACACCCTGCCGATAGCCTTCTGGCTGCTGGCAGGAGTGGGGTGTGCGCTCTGGGTCTTTTTTGACCCTGCATTCCAAAGCGAAGGATGGATCCGGCTCCTTGCCGCAACCCCTTCGCTCCTATCCCTCATCACTATCATCATACTTACCTCCATCAAACGCCATGCCTCCTCGGTGGAAGAGAGTCTGTGGACGGGAATCTTATTGGGAATCGCCTCTTACTGGCTGCCCACCATCCTTTTTCTCCTCCTTCCGGTGTGGATCTATCTGTACTACCGGCGGTTGTTGGACATGCATGCTTTCTTGGCTTCGCTCATCGGCATCGGATTAGTAGCCATCTGGGCGGCGGCGTTGATCTTCAATCCTTTTGCACAAGAGCCCGCAATCGCGAATCCTTGGGTGGATTTCTTTGCCCCGGAAACCCTTTGGGTATGGATCCCCGTGGGGTCGGTTCTCTTTGCGTATATCGCTTCTTCTATCGCCCGAAACATCCTCAAGGTGCGATAATAGTGCACTTTCCGGCTAAAAAATGCTTTTTATTTGCATATTTCGCAAAAAAGTAGTACCTTTGCACGAATTTTAGCATTTATGGGATTATTACTATTGTTTTTATTTGGCGCGATGGCGGTCAGTTTTCTGTGTTCCGTGCTGGAATCAGTACTGATGTCCACGTCTCTGAGTTATATTAATCTGCGTGAGGAGGAAGGTTATGCGCCCGCGAAACTGATGAGCGCGTACAAAGAAGATACAGGTCGTCCCTTAGCGGCGATTCTCTCGTTGAATACGATTGCAAACACCATCGGAGCTGCCGGCGTGGGTATGCAGGCAACTGCGGTCTTCGGCAGCAAGTGGTTCGGTTTGGTTTCCGCCATCACCACCATCCTCATCCTCTTTTTCGGCGAGATCATCCCGAAAGTCATCGGCACAACCTATTGGCGCGAGCTGATGGGCTTGACCGCACGTGTCATCCGGGTCTTGATCTTCGTGCTTTACCCCTTGGTGTGGCTCGTCGAACTCATTTCCCGCATGGTCCCGGACAACGAAGATGATCCCTCCGTGAGCCGCGAAGAGGTTCTGGCGATGGTGAATGTCGGCGAAGAAGAAGGTGTTGTGGACGAGGACGAGAATAAGATCTTCTCGAACCTCATGCGTTTGGATTCCATCCATGCCTATGACGTCATGACGCCGCGCGTGGTGGCGAAGATTGCGCCGGAGAACATGACCCTCCGCGCCTACTACGACAATGACGAGTACGACCATTTCTCCCGCATTCCGCTCTACAAACCCGAAGCGCCGGAGTATATCACCGGCTACATCCTGCGGAACGATGCCTTGGAGGATCTCACGGAGGATCACTTCCGCAAGACCTTAGGCAGCATCAAACGACCATTGCCGGCATTCGATCAGGACCTCACTCTCGGTACGATCTTTGATTCTATGCTCAAGCAAAAGAGCCAGATCGCCCAGGTCATCGATGAATATGGCATGTTCGTCGGCATCCTGACACTGGAGGACATCATCGAGACGATTTTCGGCCTGGAGATCATCGACGAAAACGACACGGTCATCGACATGCAGCAGTATGCACGCGAGCGATGGGAACAACGGCAGAAGAAGTATAAGAAATTAGCAGTCAATCCCGACGGTGAAACGACGGTCAACCGACAGTCAAGCGACGGTCAAAGCCAAGGTAAGGGCAAGGTAAATGAGGAACAAGAGCAACATACGGATCGAGAATAAGCGCGCGAGGTTTGAGTATATCATCCTCGACCGCTACACCGCGGGTATTCAGCTCTTCGGCACGGAGATCAAGTCTATCCGTGAAGGCAAAGCTTCGCTGGTGGATAGCTACTGCGCGGTTGAGCACGGAGAGATGTACATCAAACAGATGCACATCGCCGAGTACCGTTTCGGTTCGTACGCCAACCATGATGCCAAACGTGACCGCAAGCTGCTCTTGCAGCGCAAAGAGATCCGCAAACTCGAGAAAGCGACCAAAGATACCGGCAAGACCATCATCCCGCTGGTACTCTTTATCAACGAGAAAGGCCTGGCAAAAGTGGAGATTGCGCTCTGCCAGGGTAAGCACACTTACGACAAGCGTCAATCGCTTCGCGAAGCGGATGACAAACGCGAGATGGCACAAATGCGCAAAATGAACCATACGGCGAAGCAGATCGTATGAACGAAGTGAATAAAGAAATGGTAAATGATTAAATAGTAAATAGTTTTATGAGTAAAGCATTATTAATGATTTTGGATGGCTGGGGTATCGGTCATAAGGATACCGCCGATGCTATCTATTGTACCTCGACGCCCCACTGGGACGCGTTGTTGGCGAAATACCCGAACTCGCAACTGCAAGCCAGCGGCGAGAATGTCGGTCTGCCCGACGGACAGATGGGTAACTCCGAGGTCGGACACCTCAATATCGGAGCCGGACGTGTCGTTTATCAGGACTTGGTGAAGATCAACCGCGCTTGCAAAGACGGCTCTATCCTCGAGAATCCGGAGATCAAGGCGGTCTTCAGTTATGCCAAAGAGAGCGGAAAGAAGATCCACTTCATGGGTTTGACTTCCGACGGCGGTGTACACTCGAGTCTGGAGCACCTCTTCTACCTCTGCGACATCGCAGCTAAATACGGTCTGCAGGGCAAGACCTTCATCCACTGTTTCATGGACGGACGTGACACCGACCCCCATTCCGGTATCGGTTTTATTGACCGCCTGGAGGAACATTGCGCCAAGTCTGCCGGAGAGATCGCCTCAATCATCGGCCGTTTCTACGCCATGGACCGCGACAAACGGTGGGAGCGCGTGAAGGTCGGATATGACTTGTTGGTGAACGGTCAAGGCGAGGCTTTCGAGTCGATGCACGAGGCGATGGAAGCCAGCTACAAGGCAGAGGTGACGGACGAGTTCATCAAGCCGATTGTACACGTCCGCAACGGCAAACCCTTAGCGACCATCGAGGAAGGCGACGCCGTGATCTTCTTCAATTACCGCAACGACCGCGCGAAAGAGATTACTATTGCGCTCACGCAGCAAGACATGCCTGAGCAAGGGATGAAGACCATTAAAAACCTGCATTACTGCTGCATGACCCCGTATGACAGTTCCTTCCAAGGACTGCATGTGCTCTTCCCCAAAGAGAACGTAACCAACACTTTAGGCGAAGTGGTCAGCAAGTTAGGCCTCAAACAACTCCGTATCGCCGAGACGGAGAAGTTCGCACACGTGACCTTCTTCTTCAACGGCGGCCGCGAGGCGGAGTTCGAGAACGAGGATCGTATCTTGATTCCTTCCCCGAAGGTAGCCACTTATGACTTGCAGCCGATGATGTCCGCTCCGGAAGTGACTATCGCGCTTCGTGACGCACTCAACAGCCGGAAATACGATTGCATCATCCTCAACTACGCAAACGGAGACATGGTGGGTCATACGGGCGTGTATAACTCGATCCAGCAGGCTATTACAGCGATAGATATCTGCGTGAATGAGACCGTGGAAGCCGCTTTGCGCAACGACTACGAGATCATCATCATTGCCGACCACGGCAACTGCGATAATGCCATCAACGCGGACGGTACGCCAAACACGGCGCACTCGCTCAACCCCGTTCCGTTTGTATATGTAAGTAAGGATCACACGAGCGCGCGCGTAGAGAATGGTATTCTTGCAGATGTCGCACCTTCCATCTGTCATATCTTAGGCATTGAGCAGCCGAAAGAGATGACGGGAAAGAACCTCATCAAAGATTAATACTTCGGCAAACAGCTAATAAAAAAAGAAAGCGGCCCACAAAGGGTCGCTTCTTTTTTGAAACAACAAGAGCGATTACTCTGCAGCCTCAACAGCAGCCTCTGCCTCAACTACCTCTACGGTGTCCTGATGGCAGCAGGTGTCCTGGCAGCACTTTTTGTCGCAGCACTTGTTGCCGCAGCTCATAGCAGCGAATGCTACAGCTACGATAAGAAGCATTTTCTTCATAAATTTAACTGTTTTTTTTTGTTAATAAAGCTTTATTTACTATTATTTTTCGTATTTCTGCGAAAAACGGTGCAAAATTACAAACTTTTTTGCACATATCCAAAAAAAATTGTAATTTTGCGCAATAAATCTTACATTTTATGAGAAAAAGGTGTTTTTTTGACAAATCTGACGCTAAATTTCTTGGAATTAACCTGATTTTAGCTGTTCTTGTCGGAGTGGGAATCCTGGTCGGGTTGATCGCCTGGCTGCGTACTTATACGCAACATGGAGTAGAGGTGGAGGTGAACGACGTACGAGGGATGGTTTTGGCAGAAGCAGAACCTCTGTTGGCGGCAGAAGGATTAGTTCTGATGGTGATTGATTCTACTTATTCGGAGAAGGTTCCTTTTGGTACGATTGTGGAGCAAGACCCGAAACCCTTCAGCCATGCCAAACACGGTCGGGCTGTATATGTAACGATTAACGCTACTACCAAACGCCAGGTAACGATGCCGAATCTGCAGGATATGAGTTATCGCCAGGCTGAGACGACGCTCCGCGGAATGGGGCTTGTCGTGGACACGATTTACGACTACGAACCCTCTGCTTTCCGGGATCTGGTCTTGGACGTGAAGAGTAACGGAGAGAGTGTCCTGCCGGGCGACAAGCTTCCGGTCGGTACCCAAGTTCGATTAGTAGTAGGTTTCGGCCGGGGTACAGAAGAGGTTGAAGTGCCTTCTGTCATTGGCATGAAACTGCAAGAGGCGCGTTCCGTCCTTTTGAGCCACCGCCTCACCGTGGGAGCCATCAGTTATGATGAGCCGCAGCAGGAAGGGGTAAATCAGTATGTCTATCGCCAGATACCGGCAGAAGGATCGAAACTGATAGAAGGAGAAACAGTCGCTTTGAAACTCTCTGCAGAAATAGAGAAAGCAGCGACCGTGGGTAACGAAAACGATAGCGAAGAATGGTTCTAAGGCCTGATGAGTGAAGAGTTGGAAATAGAGAACGAAGAGCTGTGGGAGCGTTGGCGATGCGAGGTGGACAAAGGTCAAGGTAAAGAACGTATAGACAAATACCTCGCGGAGCATATGACCAACACCAGCCGAAACCGCATCCAGACGGCTGCGGACGCGGGCAACGTGTGGGTAAACGGCCTGCCTGTCGCTTCTAATTATCGCGTCAAACCGGGAGATATCATCCAAGTCTTATTGGACCACGAACCCCATGACTTCACCATCACCCCGGAAAATATCCCCCTGACGATAGTCTATGAGGATGAGGATCTGCTGGTCATTAATAAACCCGCAGGATTAGTAGTGCACCCCGGGCATGGCAACTACGAGCACACGCTCCTACATGCCCTCGCATGGCATTTTGCGCACAATGGCCAAATGGTAAATGATCAAATAGTAGATATTAATGATCCTTCGATCGGTCTCGTGCATCGCATCGATAAAGACACCTCCGGACTCTTGTTGATTGCCAAAACGCCGGAGGCAAAGGCTAATCTTGCCAAACAGTTCTTCGACCACACGACCGAGCGCACCTATAATGCCCTTGTCTGGGGGACTTTCAAGGAGCAAAGCGGCACTATCGAAGGAGCTTTAGCCCGCGATAATAGGGATCGTACAATCTACCGTGTTTGGGATCCGGAGGAATGTCCGCAAGCCAAAGAAGCCATCACTCACTGGCGGGTTCTCGAGCAATTTCCATACGTCACACTCGTCGAATGTCGCCTGGAGACCGGACGAACCCACCAGATTCGTGTGCACATGAAACATATCGGTCACCCGCTTTTCGCGGATGAAAAGTACGGGGGCTGCGAAATATTGAAGGGCCTTCGCACGCAGAAATACCGTCAATACATAGAGAACTGTTTTGCGCTTTGTCCGCGGCAGGTACTACACGCCAAGACGCTCGGATTCACACATCCGCGCACGGGAGAAAGGATGTTCTTCGATAGCCAATGGCCCGAAGACATGACCGCCCTCATTGAGAAATGGCGGCATTACGAACCCAATACCTTGAATTAATCGTAAATCACTCGTCGCTGAAATGCACGAGTACATGTCGATAGGAATTGAAGATCTTGGACTTGGACACGAATCCCAGATACCGACGGTCTTGGTCCACTACCGGTAAGTTCCACGCGCCGGTGTCTTCAAAAATCTCCATCACTTTGTCCATCGTCAGATCAAACCGTAAAGTTGCGGGCGGCGAAGTCATGAGTTGACCAACCGTAAACCGCTTGTATAGCCGCGGCTGGAACATGATATTCCGCACTTCATCCAGCAGCAAAATACCCTTCAGATGCCCCTCATGGTCAATCACAGGGAAGATATTCCGCTTGCTCTCGCTGATCACTTTGACTAATTCGCCCAAAGTCATTTCCGGGAGGATAGTGACGAAATCCGTCTCTAAGACGCTATCCATCTTCAGTAATGTCAGTACGTTACGGTCTTTGTTATGGGTCAGCAGTTCGCCTTTCTGCGCCAAACGCATGGCGTACAACGAGTGAGGCTCGAAGAGCATGATTGTCAAGTATGAAATGACCGAAACAATCATCAGCGGCATAAACAAATGATATCCGCCGGTCAGTTCTGCGATAAGGAAGATTCCCGTCAGTGGCGCGTGCATGACGCCGGACATCAGTCCTGCCATGCCCACCAGCGCGAAGTTTGTTTCCGGAACAATAAGGCCCGTAAGGTTCATAATCCGCGCGGTTACAAATCCCACGATAGCACCCATGAATAGTGAGGGAGCGAAGATACCTCCAACGCCTCCGGCCCCATTCGTCGCAACGCTGGCAACGATCTTCAGGAAGATAATCGCAATGAAATAACCTAAGATAATCAACTGCGTGTTGGTCGTGGATAGACTCGCGTAGAAATCCGTCGGAATAAGGTATTTATGCAGCGGACTGTTGTCAAGTGCCGAGAGGCTGTCGCCGTTGATAAGCTGCTTAATCACGTCGTAACCCTCGCCATAAAGGGGCGGGAAGAGGAAAATAAGGACGCTTAGCGTCAGTCCTCCGATGAGGATCTTCAACCCGAACGAACGGACGTTATGTTTCGCCCACTGCTCAAGGCCGTTCATGCCCCGGGTGAAATAGAGGCTGACCATGCCGCAGATAGCACCCAAAACCAGATACCAAGGGATACGCTCTACCAGGAACGGTTCAGCTACATCCAGCGGGAACATCGGTTCGGTGCCCGTCAGGATATAAGAGATGGCGGTGGCCGTGACGGAAGAGATGAGCAGCGGAGCTACGGACGTCATCGTCAGGTCCATCATCAGAACCTCCAGCGTGAAGACCAGACCGGCTATCGGGGCTTTGAAGATACCGCCTATGGCTCCCGCAGCGCCACAGCCGATCATCAGCATCATCGTCTTTTGATCCAAACGAAAGGCTTTCGCTAAGTTCGAACCGATGGCTGCGCCCGTGAGTACAATAGGAGCCTCGGCTCCGACCGATCCACCGAAACCGATCGTCAGACCCGAACCGACGATGGAGGACCACATGTTATGTGCCTTGATGATCGATTTGCGTTGGGAGATTGCGTAGAGGATCTTCGTGATACCATGAGAGATGTCGTCACGAACGACATACTTGACAAACAAGGCCGCGAGCGTGATACCGATAACCGGCGTGATGAGGTACCACCAAGTCCTTTCATCCGCAATCAACTGCTCCTCTACGAGCTTTTGTATCAAATGGATAAACGATTTCAACAAGGCCGCTGCGGCTGCAGATAAGGCTCCTACGAAGAACGAGAGAAGCAGCACTAAGTGCTTCTCGCTGAGATGGCGTTCCCGCCACTCAATCATTCTATCGTACCACGTGTTCGTCATTCGTCCCAGCCTATGCCTTTATATTTGTCGAGGTCCCATTCCTCTTCTACCTCGTTGAGATAGATGGTTTGCTCCTCGTCGTCTTCTTGCGCCTCGGGTTCCTCTTTCTCTATCAGGGTTACGTCTATCGGCGCATGGCTGATCTCGATCACCTGGTTCTGCTCTTTGTTGAGTTCGGTCCAGAGTTGGTCTTTGAGTTCGTCGATGCCCTCATTCGTCAGCGAGGAGATAGGGATAATCGGAATCTCCAGCGCTTTTTGCAGCGCGTCGAAATCAATCTCCGGCAGTTCGTTGCCCTCTTCATCCACACGTGGCACATCCATCTTGCTGATTGCTAAGATTCTCGCCTTGCTCAGCAGTTCAGGATTATACTTTTCTAATTCTCGAAGAAGAATCCGGTACTCACCCTGTATATCTTCGCTGGTAGCCGGAACCATAAATAAAAGCACCGCGTTGCGCTCGATATGTCTCAGGAATCGGAGACCAAGACCTTTGCCTTCGCTCGCGCCTTCGATGATACCGGGAATATCCGCCATACAGAAAGACCGGCCGTCGCGGTAAGAAACAATACCTAACTGTGGTGTGAGGGTCGTGAAAGGATAGTCCGCGATCTCCGGCTTGGCTGCCGAGACAACGCTCAGCAGGGTAGATTTGCCGGCATTAGGGAAGCCCACGAGACCGACGTCTGCCAGCACTTTCAGCTGCATGATTACGGTGCGTTCTTGGGCCGGTTCACCGGGCTGCGCATAACGAGGCGCCTGGTTAGTAGCCGTGCGGAAATGCCAGTTTCCCAGACCTCCGCGGCCGCCTTTTAATAGCACCACGCGCTCGTCATGTGCCTTCACCTCGCATATATATTCGCCGGTCTCGCCGTCGTAAACCACCGTTCCGCAAGGTACTTCGATGATCTTATCCTCTCCGTCCTTGCCGAACGAACGGCTCTGACCGCCCTTACCGCCATCGGTAGCCATGATATGCTTCTGGTACTTCAGGTGCAGTAAGGTCCACAGGTTGCGGTTGCCGCGTAAGATGACCGACCCTCCTTTACCTCCGTCTCCGCCGTCCGGACCGCCTTTCGGCAGATACTTGGCGCGATGAAGGTGCATACAACCTGCTCCGCCCTTGCCCGAGCGGCAGTAGATCTTGACGTAGTCGATAAAATTAGCGGCCATAACGAAATTTATTTTGCGAGTTCAATAATACGCTCAATCTGCAGGAACACGTCCTCTACTGAGTGATTACCATTTACGGTAAAATAGTTACCGTTGTGCAGGTAATAATGTGCAATCGGCTCCGTTTGGTTGTGATAAACGGCGATGCGGTGACGGATGGTATTGAGGTTGTCGTCCGCACGACCGCTCACTTTTCCACGATCAATCAGGCGCTGGATCAGTAACTGCTCATCCACCAGGAGGTCAATCATGATCGCATCCATGTTGTATTTCTTAAGCAACTCGGTCAATGACTCAGCTTGGGAAACCGTACGGGGGTAACCATCGAAAATAGTACCCTTGCAATCTGCCGGCAGCGAGGAGATATAATTCTCAATCACACCGTACATCATCTCGTCCGGTACCAAGTTCCCTTTGGAGATAAGCTCATCAATGCTTTTACCGAGTTCACTGCCTTTGGCTATCTCTGCGCGCAGGACGTCACCCGTTGAGAGATGTTTCAGACCATATTTTTCTGCTATATACCCGGATTGCGTTCCTTTGCCGCTGCCCGGAGCACCACACAATATTATATTTAACATAGCTAATACCTATTAATGAACAGACAAAACGAGTTGCCCGTTGGTAGGGCAACTCGTTTGTGAAGCTACATTGCCTAATTAGAGAGCAAATTTAGCACCCGGTTTGATTTTAACAACCTTGCGAGCCGGGATATTGATAGCCTGCTTGGTTGCAGGATTGATACCCTTGCGAGCTGCTTTGTTTACAACGCTGATAGAAGCGTAGCCAACGAGCTGTAAGCCCTCACCTTTCTTAACTGCCTCAACGGCTGCCTCAAGAGCTGCGTCGAGTACTTTTGCAACTTCTGCCTGCGGGAGCTCTACCTGAGCAGCAACCGCCTTTACGAGTTCGGATTTGTTCATAACTTTGTGTTTTTTTAGTTATTAATAATGTGAACTATTGGTTCCTTTTGGGAATTACGCTTGCAAAGTTACAACTTTTTCTTTATATACCAAATATTTTTGCAAAAAAAAATGCATTTTTTGCTAAAAAAAACGATTTTTTACACTTTTGGTGCATTTTTTGTGTGATTATATGCGGAATTTTTACTAACTTTGCACTCGTTATGCGTAATATCCCGAATGTAACCCGCTATTTGTTAATAGCCAACTTAGTAGTTTTTTTGTTGACGGGAATTTTGTCTCGTTATGGTATTGATTTGAATGCCCTTTGTGGGCTGCATTACTATGGTGCGGCGTCCTTCCATTGGTGGCAGCCGATCACGTACATGTTCCTTCATGCCAACTGGAGTCATATCTTCTTTAATATGTTCGCCGTTTGGATGTTTGCCCCTATGATAGAGAACGAATGGGGAGAACGTCGTTTTGCGATCTATTATCTGGTATGCGGTTTAGGAGCCGCATTTGTCCAGGAAGTGGTGTGGGCGTTGATGCTTTCTAATATGGGAGCCTCATACGGTGCAGCGTATCTCGCGCAGTATTCCTATTATTTGAATACCATCGGAGCGTCCGGAGCGGTCTTCGGCATCCTTTTCGCTTTCGGATGGCTCTATCCGTCGGTGCCCTTGTATTTCCTGTTCATCCCCATTCCTATACGTGCGCGCACGTTCGTTATTATTTACGCGGCGATTGAACTCTTCGCCGGCTTAGGATCCGTTGCGGGCTTCTCCGTGGATAACGTAGCCCATTTTGCTCATTTAGGCGGAATGTTGTTCGGATGGCTGCTGATCTGGTATTGGCGCAAAACGGAATGGCGTGAACCGCGGTTCGGCAATCTCTGGCGCATGATCAAAGAAAAAATAACCGGTCATGAGCACTTGGATAGTACAGATGACCGGTTTAAAGATTATCATTACCACAAACGCGTGTAATCACCATTCCAAGGTGGCTACAACCGGCTTGTGATCCGAGCCGGTTGTTTCTTTTACTTCGCACGCCGTGGGCTGCAGGTTCTCCGACGACAAGATATAATCGATCCGCAAGCCATACCCCCTTTTCTCGCACGTTGCGCCCCATTCCCAGGGATGCGTACTGCTCCACGCGTCGTGCAGACCTCTGCTGATATGCCAATAGGCATAACTCAATACCGGCGCATTGAAATCTCCTACTACGACTACCGGATACGGACTCGTCTCTATCTCTCTTCGCACTACTCGCGCTTGATTATTACGCAAACCTACCGCGCGTTTCCATTTGGCTTTCAGACGCCTGAAAGAGGACATGAAACCCTCGTAGTTGCGCTGCGTCTCCGCTTCGCTGATATCATCCGGAGTAAAACTGTAGGACTCTAAATGATTGTTTATCAGCCTAATAGTGTCGTTTCCCACTACGATGTCACAGCGGTTGGAGAGATTTCCCCGCGTCTCGTAATGGATACTCTGCTTGTTGACAAGCGGGTATTTGGACCAGACCATCGTACCGTATTGGTGCCTCTTGTTATACACCGAGAAATCCAGATATGAGTATGGATATTTTTGTCCCAGAACGCGCTTCACATCCGGTAAAGTAAGGAATTGGGCATCCTTATATACATCCACCTCTTGCAGACAGATGACATCCGCGTCCTGCGCCGTCAGATAGTGCAGGACCTCGTTCTTCTCGGGCTTTTCGAAACCGCCCATTCGGCCCGTGTTCCAAGTCAATACAGTAATCGCTATGAGGATAAAATGGTTCATTTCTTCGGGCTCAGAGTTACCAGCGGGATAATCATTTCTTCCAGCGAAATGCCGCCGTGTTGGAAGGTGTTGCGGTAGTATTGCGCGTAGTAGTTGAACTGATTCGGATATGCAAAAAAGTCGCTTCCGGTGCAGAATGCATAACTGCTGCTCACGTTCGGACAAGGCAGACCCACTTTCTTCGGATGCTCGATGGTGAAGACGTTTTTGGAGCTGCAGTTCAGCGCTTTACCCACTTTATAACGGATATTGGTATTCGTGTTCTTGTCCGCAATGATTTGTACGGCGTTCTTCACTCGTGTCGTTCCGTGATCGGTTGTCAGCACAACGGTAAAGCCTAATTCCGAGGCACGGCGAAGGAGTTCATAGGTGGGAGAGTGCTTGAACCAACTGACGGTCAGACTGCGGTATGCCGCCTCGTCATTCGCCAACTCCCGCATCATCTTGCTTTCCGTCCGGGAGTGGGAGAGCATATCGATGAAATTCAGCACAACGATATTCAGCGGCGCTTGCGCACCTTTCAGTTGATGAATAACCCGCTCGCAAAAATCACTCTCATTCACCTTCCAATAGTTGAAGCTCTCCCGTCTCCGATAGCGGTCTAACAGGGTTTGTACCAACTCTTTCTCATATTGATTTTTGCTCTCTTCATCCCCTTCTTCCACCCAGTAGTCAGGAAACATCTCCTGTATCTGAAGCGGCATCAGGCCGGAGAAAATAGCGTTTCGGGCATACTGGGTAGCCGTCGGTAAAATAGAGGTGTATTGCTCCTCCGTGCGGATGGTGAAAAACTCGCTAATGAGCGGCTGAATACTTTTCCATTGGTCGTACCGGAAATTGTCGATCACGCAAAGCAGCACTTTCTCCCCTTTGTCCAAAAGAGGAAAAACGCTGTGTTTCATCACGTCGCAGGACAGAACCGGCTGTTGCGCATTTCCCTCAAACCAACTCTCGTAGTTCTTGGCGATCCATTTGCTGAAGGCTGCATTCGCCTGTGTCCGTTGGTCGGCAATGAGGCTGCGCATGCCCGAATGACCCGCCTGCTCCTCTACGTCCGCTAACTCCAGATCCCATTTGCTCAGACTACGTTCGATCGCCTGCCATTCCTCAATGGTGGAGGCGGTATCGATCATATACGAGATGTCGCTCCACTCCTGGCGGTAGTTTTGCTGCACTTGTTCGGTCACAATCGCTTGCTGGTGAATATGTTTCTTCAGGCAAAGCAAGATCTGACTCGGATTGACAGGCTTGATCAGGTAATCCGCGATTTTCTCGCCGATGGCCTGTTCCATAATGTGCTCTTCCTCACTCTTCGTGATCATCACTACCGGCACTTCCGGACGAAGACGCTTGATCTCCTGCAAGGTCTCCAATCCGCTCATGCCGGGCATGTTTTCGTCAAGAAACACGATATCCGGTGCTTCCAATCCTAGACCATTCAGCGCATCTTCCCCATTGCTGGCGGTGACAACCTCATAGTTCTTTTCTTTCAGATAAATAATGTACGGCTGCAACAAATCGATCTCGTCGTCAACCCATAAAATCCTATTCATGCTGCAAAATTAGTATTTTTTTTTCACATATGCAAGAATAGTGCCATTTTTTATCTTCACAAAAACTTTTTTTACCGCTCTCTTACCATTTTACGACAAATCCGGCATGTACATTGATGCCCGCTTGCGGCATGAAATATGCGATGTCGCTGCCGGACCAGGCGTCATGATAAACATAACCGTTACTCTCGTACATGGCGTTGAAGAGGTTGTTGAGCTGGCATTTGAGCGTGATATCCGGGCATCGTTTGTATTGCTGCAACGGCAAGAGATATTGCAGGTTCAGATTGGTTACCGTATAAGCCTTCAGCATGGCGTTCGGATCTTCGTTATTGGCGAGGAACTGTTTGCTGATGACCGATGTCTGTATCTCCGCTTCAAACCCTGCGACATGGAAGGAGAAGATATTCCCCGCAATCCAATCCGGCGAGAAGGAGATCGTGCGCCACGTGTTACCGTCTAACCATTTATTACGGCTCCACGTCAGCGTTCCGCTCCAGCTGAACCATTTGGTCCAATCTACGCCAAACTGCAACTCAGCGCCGGTCCGGTATGATTTATCGACATTCTTGGTCAGGAAAATCGCAATACTGTTGATCTCGCCGGTCAGCACTAACTGGTCTTTATAATCCATGAAATACAGGTTGAGCCCGATATGCCACGGCATCGCGTAGCCGCTCTTGGTAACGCCGGCGGACGTATAGTTATATCCTAACTCGTAGTCGAATAGTCTCTCCGGCTTAGGCTGAGGCTCGTCATCCTGACGGTTGATGAAATTCGATCTCGCCGGCTCGCGGTTGGCTAAGGCGAAAGTGGCGGACAGACGGTGACCTCCGTTGTCGTACGTCAGACCGGCTTTGGGGTTGAAGAAATGCCAGGTGTGGTGCTCTTCGATCTTCACCCTGCTTCCCGGGACAGTACTGTTGTCGTTATCCCCGTAAATATGATGGTCCACCAATCGGTATTGCAAATCGCCGTACAGACTCAACTTCTCTTTGCCCCGATGTAGCACTCTCCAGTTAGCTTTGGCGTAGATATTGCCGTCTAACTTGTCGCCGTAACCGGAGTAGTACTCCGTGAAGTTCGTCCCGTAATTCTGGTCTATATTGCCATACGAGAGGCCGTTGTAGTTATTCAGCGCCAAACCGGCTTGTACATCTACTTTCTCGTGGATATATTTCGTGCTGATGATTCCTCCGTAGAAATGATTTCTCAACCCCTTTTGTACAATGCCCATCAGGTACCAGGAATCAAACGTCTCCCAGTATCCGGTACCGAAGGTATAATGCCCGGTCGCGTTCAGACTCCAATGGGAATTGAACCGGTGGGTCACGTTCAGGTGTACATGGTGTTGCTGGTAGTTGTCGGTCTCATTGTTATAGTACTGGGTGTTGCCGTTGGCGTCAAGAAAGGCACCCGCAGTGTTCTGACGACGGTCGATCTCAATATCCTCTCTCGTCAGACCATTCCATGCCAGATACGTCTTCTCTTTGCCTCCGAAAGAGAGCAGGTTAACCGCCGTCTTGCTGTTTTGCCACCCTAACTGCGCTTGGTAACTGAACAGGTCGGAGCTCGCGCGGTCTATATAGCCGTCGGAGTTTACCTTACTGAACCGGCCGCCGATATGCCATGCGCCTTTCTTACTGTTCTTGTCTCCCCACCATCCATCGATCTTCGCCATCTCGCGGAAGGTGTTGTACATACCTCCGTTAAAGCCCAACTCCGCGTGTACCGGTAGGTGCTCATAATCCGCAGGAATCGTGTTGTCGATAGTGTTGATATTGATGCTTGCGCCGAAACTGCTACCGCCGTTAGCGCTGGTACCCACGCCGCGCTGCACATCCAGTTTCGTGATCGACGAACTGATATCCGTCATGTTCACCCAGAACACGCTCTGGCTCTCCGCATCATTGAGAGGCACCTCGTTGATGGTCATGTTCACGCGCGTGTGATCACTTCCGCGCACGCGAAAATAGGTGTAACCCACACCCAAACCGTCATCGCTGGTCGTCACTAACGAGGGGGTCTTGCTCAGTAAAATCGGCAGGTTCTGACCCGTGTTATCGTGGTTCAGCTCCTGATACTTGACCTCTTCCCGGCTGACGATGGCCTGCCTTACAGGCGCACTTACGACTACCTCCTGGATCTGAAAATCGTTGACGGACAAAGTGTCCTCACTCGTCTGCCCGAACGCAGACATAACCGGCGCGAATGCACCAAAAACCATCAACCATGCATGGTTGATTGAAAGAATGTTTTTTCTCATTTTCTTTAGCAGCATTACCTGCCCAAGTTCAACGGGTTTTATCTCAGCCAAATATAGGGCCCCGCAGATTTTTAATCTGTGGGGAGAGTGGCACCCCGAATGAAGATGACAGAATGTTAATGTTCGTTTGTTAAAAAATCGTGCAAAAGTACAAAAAAATTTTGATATATCAAAAAAAAGCAGTAAATTTGTGCGCATTTTTTTGAAAACTGCATTTTTGAACTTTATTTTTTAGGAATATGATATATAAATTTACTTTCTCGTGTGAAGAGGGCGACCCTAATTTCCGTCGCGTCTTTGAGGCCTCGGCCGATGCTACTTTTCTCGAGCTGCACGAGGCTATTTTGAAGAGTGTGGGCTATCCCGATGACCAGATGACTTCTTTCTTCCTCTGCAACGATGAGTGGGAGAAAGGTCAGGAGATCACACTCGTGGAGATGGACTCCAACTTCGAGTACGACAACATGGTCATGAATGAGACCCACCTCAATGATCTCATTGAGGAGCAGGGCCAGCGTCTGATCTATGTCTTCGACCCGATGTTCGAGCGCTATTTCTTCGGTTCGCTCAAGGAGATCAAACCCGGTTCCATGACCGGAGTAGAGTGCGTGGAGAGCAAGGGCAAAGCACCGAAACAACTGAAATCCGAAGATCCCTTAGCAGGCATCAACGCCGGAAAGGGCAACGATGATTTCATGTTTGACGACGAGTTCAAGGACGAGTACGACTTGGGCGACATCGACATGGAAGGCTTCCAGGACCTCAGTTTCGATGACGGCACCATGTTCTAAATGACCGAATGGTAAATGACCAAATGGTAAATCGCAAAACCTTGGTTTTGCTTCTGGGCCCTACGGGTGTCGGCAAGACGGAGTTGTCGCTGCGGGTGGCGGAGCATTACCGCTCGCCCATCCTCAACTGCGACAGCCGCCAAATCTTCCGCTCCATCCCCATCGGAACGGCAGCCCCCACGGCGGAGGAACTCGCGCGCGTGAAACATTATTTTATTGCTACGCGCGACCTGCAGGACGACTATAACGCCGGCCAGTACGAACGAGATGCCCTCGAACTCCTTGACCAACTCTTCCTCACCCACGATGTGGTGGTCATGACGGGTGGTTCGATGTTGTACGCTGACGCCGTCTGCAACGGCTTGGACGACCTGCCGGAAGTCCCTCTGGCGATTCGTGCTGAGGTAACTGAAAACTACAAGACCCGCGGACTTTCGTGGCTCCAGCAAGAGGTACAGCGCCTTGATCCGGCATATTGGGAGATAGTCGATCAGTCCAACCCTGCGCGTCTGGCACACTGTGTGGAGTTATCGCTTGCGACGGGCAAACCCTATAGTTCCTTGCGCACCAACACCCGAAAGGACAGGCCGTTCCGCATCCTCAAGATCGCGCTCTCTCGCCCTCGCGAGCAGTTGTACGAGCGCATCAACACCCGCGTCTCGCAGATGATGGACGACGGACTCCTCGAGGAGGCCAAGGCCGTTTATCCGCTCCGCCATCTCAATAGCCTGCAGACGGTCGGTTATAAAGAATTGTTCGGATACCTCGATGGCGAATATGACTTGCAGCGCGCCGTAGAGCTTATTCGCCAAAACACCCGGCACTACGCCAAACGCCAAATGACCTGGTTCAGGAGAGATAAAGATATCCATTGGATAGATGCAAATAACGATTATGAAAAAAATATTGATAGTATTGACACTTTGTTGCACGGTGGTAGCGTGTAAAAAGAACGATGTCTCTTTTTCCTATTCGCCGCAAACACCCCGTGCGGGACAGCCGGTGACCTTCTCCAACCTCTCTTCCTCCGGTGAGGAGTGGGAGTGGACCTTCGGTGACGGCGTTACCTCGACCCTCAAGTCACCTTCACACACCTTCAAACAGCCGGGAGAGTACGACGTCACCCTCAAGGTTGATAAGAAAAACCGCTGGACGGCGTATAAGAGGATTGTCGTCCTCGACACCATCCCTACTTTCGTGGCGTCTGACACGACTTTTTATATCTTCCGCGACTATACCTTCACGGCGAATGTCTATAACCCCTACAATTACGACATCTCGTATGCCTGGTACTTGGGAGACACCCTTGCGGCAAAGGATAAACCCTCCGTCAAGTGCTTCTTTACGCACCCCGCCGAGGCGGAGAAAGTCAAACTGGTAGTCATCCTTAACAAGGATACTACGGTTGTGGAGAAAGAGTTCCGGATCCGCGATTATGCCACCAACTCCGTCCTCTTCCGTACGCCGGAGGCCGATTACCGCCAGCGTATCTTCGGCATCCGCTGCGAGGAGTGCAAAGTTGCTCCGGACGCAAAGCAGCTCTTGGATGAGGAGCAAGACACCGTCCAGACCTACAACGGCTTTACCTTCCGCCTCTCCGAGTTGAAAACCGTCTTCCCTCAGATGGAGGGCTTCCATATCGCCAACCGCAAGATCTACTACCGCGCAAACGGGCTTTGGGTGGCGAATATCGACGGTGCCTATCCCGTGCAGATAGACGCTTCCCCTTGCGCCGCCATGACCTTGGATGACGTGCTGGACAGCCGTATCTATTGGGCGAACGCGCAGGGCGTGTGGTACATGCCTTTTGTCGGGTCGGATAACAACAAGTTTGTCACGACACCTGTCCTCTTGAATTCATTAACGAATATAACAAAAATCGCTGTGGATAGCGACCCCAAATAATGCAACCTGATTATATTTTTGAAACCTCTTGGGAAGTATGCAACCGCGTAGGCGGTATTTATGCGGTGCTTAGTACCCGCGCGGCTTCCATGCAGGCGGAGCACCCCGACAAAGTGTTTTTCTTCGGTCCCGATTTCGGCGATCACAGTGATATCTTCTTTCAGGAAGACAAATCTCTCCTGAAAAAATGGCTTTCTTCTTTTAACTTTGAGCAAAGCGGTCTTTCTTCTCTTCGTGTCGGCCGTTGGAAAGTACCCGGCGAACCCATCGCTATCTTGCTGAAGTTCGATGGACTCTGGTCGCGCAAGAATGAGATATACGCCTGGGCGTGGGAAAAGTTCCAAGTCCAGAGCCATGCCGCCTACGGCGATTACGACGAGTCCTGTCTCTTCGGTTTCGCCGCCGGCATCGTCATGGAGAACCTCTATCACTGGCTGTGTGTAAATCAATCTGTCAGCCCGAAGGGCGGTCTGTCAGCAAAGCGGTCTGTGCTCTGTCAGCAGGCGCAGCCTGCGGTCTGCGCCCACGCCAACGAGTGGCAGACAGCCTTCTCGATCTTCTATCTCCAGGATCACTGCCCGCAGATTGCGACCCTCTTCACCACCCACGCTACGGGTATCGGTCGCTCTATCGCCGGAAACGGCAAACCCCTCTACGACTATTTCGAGGGCTACAACGGCGATCAGATGGCGGCGGAGCTGAATATGGTCTCCAAGCACTCGGCGGAGAAACAGGCTGCGCATTTTGCGGATTGTTTCACCACCGTCAGCGACATCACCGCGCGCGAGTGCGCACAGCTCCTCGACAAACCCGTAGATATCGTCACTCCTAACGGTTTCGAACCGACTTTTGTGCCCAAAGGCAAGGCCTTCGACGCTCGCCGTGAAGAGGCGCGCGAAGCCTTACGCCGCGTCGCGGGAGAGCAACTGGGTGGAGTAGTGCCTAATAATGCACTTTTTGTCGCTATCTCCGGTCGCCAGGAGTGGAAAAACAAAGGCATCGATGTCTTTGCGGCAGCCCTGGATAAGCTCGCGCAGAAGATCTACCATAGCGACCAGCCGGAGAAAGAAGTCGTGGCGTTTGTCATGATCCCTTATCTCGATCGCGCGCCTTCGCGCAAAGGCAAAGTGAGCGCCATCTTCGTGCCTTACTATCTCGATGGCCATGATCCTCTGTTCGGCAAGACCTATTACGACCTCCTCATCGGCATGGATGTCACCGTCTTCCCCTCGTATTACGAGCCCTGGGGCTACACGCCGCTGGAGTCCTGCGCCTTCCACGT
This sequence comes from Bacteroidales bacterium UBA2712, assembly GCA_002354055.1. Classification (GTDB taxonomy): domain Bacteria; phylum Bacteroidota; class Bacteroidia; order Bacteroidales; family Paludibacteraceae; genus Colicola. The sequence goes on along the minus strand of DEKW01000001.1, from coordinate 15,279 downwards.
GCCGACGATAACCACCTCCCTCGCGGGCTTCGGGGCTTGGGCGGCACAGCAGAAAGACCAGTTTGGCGTCATCGTCATCGACCGTAATGACTCGAATTTCGATGCCGTGGCAGAGCACATAGCCGATGATCTCTTGCGCTTCGACCGCCTTTGCGGAGAAGACAAAGCCCGGGCACGCAAAGAAGCTGCCGCGGTGGCGAAGAAAGCCGATTGGAAGCATTTCTTCAAGTACTACCGCAAGGCCTATGAGATTGCCCTCAAGAAAAAAGATAACAGACTTACTGAACTCCAAAACCCACGTTTATTATGAAAAATCTATCAGCGAACACCGTGAGCGGTCTGTCAGCAAAGCGGTCTGTCAGGCTGCTTGTAGCCGGTCTTTCAGCCATGATAATGGCGGTCTCGTTTCCTCTGGAAACGTCCGCTTGTACGAATTTTTTGGTCGGCAAAGACGCCTCCGCGGATGGTAGTACCATCATCTCCTACGCCGCGGACTCCTACGGCATGTACGGATTCCTGCATTTCGTCCCGGCTGCCGATCATCCCGAAGGCGCCCTGCGCGAAGTGAAAGACTGGGACACCGGACGGCCGCAGGGCTCCATCCCCCAGATCGCCCACACCTATACCGTGGTGGGAAACATGAACGAGAACCAGGTCACCATCGGTGAGACCACTTGGGGAGGCCGCGAAGCACTCTGGGACACCGTCGGCATCGACTACGGCTCACTCATCTACATCGCCCTCGAGCGCAGTAAGACCGCACGCGAAGCCATCGAGTGGTTCATCACCCTTGTCAACGAATACGGCTACGCCTCCGAAGGAGAGTCCTTCTCTTTCGGAGACCCAAACGAGGTCTGGATCATGGATCTGATTGGCAAAGGCAAGGGTCAGAAAGGCGCTAACTGGGTGGCTGTACGCATTCCAGACAACGCCATCGCGGCCCATGCCAACCAGGCACGCATTACCACGCTGCCCCTCTCCGCAAAGCACAAACTGACCAAAGAAGAGAAGCGCCTCCAGAAAAAACTCAACTGTGTCTGCAAGGGCGATTGGATGTGGAGTAAGGATGTCATCTCCTTTGCCCGCGAGAAAGGATTCTTCTCCGGCGCGGACAAAGATTTTTCGTTCCAGGCTGCCTATAACCCCTTTGATTTCAGCGGTTTATATGTCTGTGAAGCTCGCGTCTGGTCCTTCTTCAACCATTTCAGTAACGACATGGACAAGTACTTCGACTACGCTACCGGCAAGACCTTCCGCGAAAATAATAAATCATCAATCATAAATCATAAATCATCAATTAGCCCGGAGGGCGAACACATGCCCTTGTGGATCGTCCCGAACCGCAAAGTCTCCGTTCAGGATATCAAGGAATGTATGCGGGATGAATACAAAGGTACGCCGCTCGACATCACCCAAGGCACCGACGCCGGCCCCTGGAATAGCAAACTCCGTTATGGCGGCTTAGGCTTCAAACTGGACTCCGTCCAATACTGGTACGAGCGCCCGACGGCGACCCAGCAGACCGCTTGGTCGTTCGTCGCGCAAATGCGTCCGTACAGCAAGTATGGTATCTTCTGGTTCGGTGTGGACGATGCCGCCTGCAGCTGCTACACCCCGATGTACAGCTGCCTCAAGCATGTGCCGGAGTGTTTTGCCGAAGGCAATGGCGACAGCTACACCTACTCGCCGACCTCCGCTTGGTGGACCTTTAATATCGTCGCTAACTGGGCGTACACCAAGTACAGCCGCATGTACCCGCACATCCGCGAAAACCAGCAGATTTGGGACGATAAATTCAATACCCAGATCGCCGGAGTGGACGCACAGGCTTCCGAACTCAGCGAAGAGGATGCTAAATCCTTCCTCTCTTCCTATTCGTGCTCGCAGGCCGAGAATCTTGTGGCGGATTGGCAGAGACTGTACTTCTATTTGGTGACGAAATTTATCGACGGACAGGAACGCAAAGAAGAAAACGGACAATTCAAGCGCAACCAGTATGGCAACAGCTGTGGCCCGAATCGACTCCCTCTCCCCGAGAAATTCCTCCGCATGGTAGCCCCGGAAATAACCCACGAATAAGCCGAATCGTTAGTTATTCGTTAGTTATTAGTTGGTTATTCGTTAGTTATTTAGCCAACGAATACGTAAGGTCTTTTACCTAAAACTTGTAGCTGAAACTTACGAACCATCCCCACTCGGACATGTACTGTGTGGGGATTTGTTTGTGTCTGACGAGATTGTTCAGACCGAAATCATACCCGCTTTGCAGTCGGTAGCAATCCCATTCCAGGCCGCCTCCTAAGCCCCATTGGATATTCGCGCGGACTAACTCATCCGCCATCCGGTCGTACGGCTCGGTCGCGATGCCTTGACCCTTCAGCCACGTCTCCGTCCCGGCACTCAGGTGGGTCTGGATATAGTCCGTCTGCGCCATACCGATATGCAACTGCGGACCTGTGTAGAAGAATAAATTCAGTTTTTTCCAGAGCGGAATGGTGTAGTACGCCCTCATCGGTATGGTCAGGTTATGCGCTAAAACGCGATGTTGGATGTACTCCGTCTGAACCGACGGAGCGTCCATCGAACGCCAGTGTTGCTCTCTCTGACCGTACAGCAAGGTATAATACACACCCGTCTGCAGGCTGAAATGAATCGGCAGCAGGAACGTGAAAGTAGCGCCGACGCGTGCGCCGTGAAGGTACATCTCCGGGAAGGAGAGGCTGTGCGTACGTTGGTAGTGTTGCGCGTACCCCACCTCGATGCGGTATTCCACCCCAAACTGGTAACTCTCCTCGCGCTCTACTTTCTTCGTCGGATCGAAGAACGTGTTGTCTGCTATCTGGTACGCCGGTTTGTTAGGCTCGTCTGCCCACGCCATTCCTGCCCACAAACATGCCATGAAGAGGAGGATTCCTGTATGTTTAGTCCTTAAACTGCCCATTTGTTTCATAATTTGGCTGCAAAATTACTGCTTTTTTTTGAAATATGCAAAAAAAATTGTATCTTTGCACTCGATTTTGTATCATGACCTATACTTTTCGAGAAATAGTGCCCTATTATAAGCGAAATCTCAAAGTCGCTTTTCCCGTCATGCTCACCCAGCTCGGCGCGGCTTTGGTCGGTCTCGCGGATAGTATTATGGTGGGGCATTACGGTACGGCGGACTTGGCGGCGGTCAGTTTCTCCAATGCCATCTTCTTCACCGTCATGGTCTTTGCCATGGGAGCCGTCATGGGTATCACGCCGCTCGTGGGACACGTGCACGGCCGTCTCGAGAAACTCCTTCTCCAGTCCGCGCCGGACGAAGAGATTGCCCACAAGCATGAGCAAGTCTCTTCGTATCTCGCTAACGGACTCATTTTCACGCTCCTCATGTGCCTGGCGTCACTCTTGTTGCTGGCGCCATGTATCCCCTATCTCGATGCGTTCGGCCAGGAACCCGTGGTTATCGCGTGCGCGCGCCCGTACTACATATTAATAGTGCTCTCAATCATCCCTTTCCTGCTTTTCTGTTTCAGCAAGCAGTTCCTCGAGGGATTGGGCAACACCACGGTCGCGATGGTGATCACGCTCGCGTGCAACCTCTTGAATATTCTCCTTAACTGGGTCTTCATCTTCGGTCATTGGGGCTTTGAACCCATGGGAGCCAAAGGTGCCGGCATTGCTACCCTCATTGCCCGCACGCTCATGCCCCTCTGTTTCTTTGCCGTCATGTTTTGGAAGGCAGATTGGCGCAGATATATCCTCTCCATGCGTGCGCGGATGATCACCCGCCGCGAGATTGAGCACCTGCTGGCGATCGGTACACCTATCGGCCTGCAGTCTTTTGCGGAGGCTTTTCTCTTCACCGCCTCTTTTGTCATCATCGGCTGGATCAGCAAGGAAGCCCTTGCGGCGCACCATATAGCCAATCAGATGTGTGACCTCACTTTCATGCTCGCGCAGGGCATCGGAGCGGCTACTACCATCCGTGTCTCCCATCAACTCGGCAAAGGCGACCTCCACGCCGTGCGAATGGCATCCACCGCCTCCATCCATCTCTGTCTTCTTATGAACACGATAGGCGCAAGTATCATGTTTTTCTTCCGCTACCGGATCCCTTATATCTTCACCAACGACCCCGAGGTGGCGAATATTGCCTCTACCTTGCTGGTGATAGGTGCGCTCTTCCAGTACGCCGACGGCCTGCAGTGTATCGGAGCCGCCATGCTGCGGGGTATCCAGGATGTACGCGTCCCCATGCGTATCGCCCTCTTCGCCTATATAGGTGTCGCCCTGCCCCTCGGCCTGTATCTGACCTTCCCCCTCGGCCTTGGCGCTAAAGGTATGTGGATGGCGTTCGTCATCGCACTTGCGATCCCCGCGGTCCTCTTCCATATACGGTTTAACAGACAATTGAAGCGCCTTACGCAAAACAAATTGCTAAATGATTAAATAACTAAATAAATAACCAAATGGTAAATGAACAAATGGTAAATTGCAAAAATGTCTTTGAAATTTTTGCTGAGATCTGCAAAGTCCCCCGTCCCTCCAAACACGAGGAGCAAATCAGCCGCTGGCTGCAGTCTTTCGCCGCTGCCCATGGTATCGAGTGTGTTGCCGATGAGGCGATGAACGTCATAATGCGTGTCCCCGCTACACCCGGTTACGAGGACCGCGAGGGCGTCATCCTCCAGGCACATATGGATATGGTCTGTGAGAAGAACGGCGATGTCGCCCATGATTTCATGACCGATCCTATCGAGACCTATATCGACGGCGAGTGGCTCAAAGCCCAAGGCACTACCCTCGGCGGCGATGATGGTATAGGTATCTCCATGGCGCTCGCGGCTATCACCGATCCCGAGCTCCCGCACCCCGCTATCGAGTGTCTCTTTACCGTCGATGAAGAGACCGGCCTCACCGGTGCCATGAAACTTCAGGATGGCATGCTTCGCCATAAGCGCCTCATCAACCTCGACTCCGAGGACGACGGCCAGATCTTCATCGGCTGTGCCGGCGGCATCGACACCCTCGCCAAGATGCACTATGACCCGGTGTCTGTCAGCGAAGCGGTCTGTCAGCGCAGCGGTCTGTGTTCTGTCAGCTCGCAGGGCGGTCTACTCGCAGTAAAGCTGCGAGTAAGCGGATTGCTCGGCGGCCACTCCGGCGACGATATCAACAAAGGTCGCGCCAACGCCAACCAGATCCTCGTCTGGTTCCTCGCGCGTATCATGCCCCAGACCGAAGTCCAACTCGCGTCCATCAATGGCGGTAATCTCCGCAACGCCATCGCCCGCGAGGCGGAAGCCGTCATCGCCATCCCTATGGCTTTCAAGGAGCAGATACGCATTGAGTGGAACCATTTCGTGGCGCAGATGGAGCAGGTCTTCGGCGCCGTGGAGACGGACATGCGCCTCGACCTCGAGACGACTGACATGCCCGAGACCTTCATCCCTGCCGACAAGGCCTACCGCCTTATCATGGCGCTCTGCGAGTGCCCTCACGGCATGATCGCCATGAGTCATGACATCCCCGGCCTCGTCGAGACCTCCACCAACCTCGCTTCTATCAAGATGAAATCTGTCAGCCCGGAGGGCGGTCTGTCAGCGGAGCGGTCTGTCAGCGATAGCGGTCTGTCAGCGGAGCGGTCTTACTTCGTAGAAGTAAACACCTCCCAGCGGTCTTCCAAAGAATCCTCCAAGCACCATCTCAAATGGGTCGTGGAGCAGGCACTCTCCATGGCTTGCGACGAAGTCACCCACGGAGACGGCTACCCCGGATGGACTCCCAACCCCTCTTCGCCGCTTCTCGACATCACCAAGAAAGCCTATATCGACCTCTTCAAATCCGAACCCAAAGTGCTGGCGATCCATGCCGGCCTGGAGTGTGGACTCTTCCTCGAGAAGTACCCCTACCTCGACATGGTTTCCATCGGTCCGCAGATGTACGGCGTCCACTCTCCGCAGGAGCGTCTCTCCATCCCCTCCACCGACCGCTGCTACTCCTGGCTTTGTCAAATCCTCAAAACGATGTGATCTAACTGCCTACAATCATGAAAAACCTTTTATCACTACTGATCTTCTCATTCTGCGTGGTAGCGCTTATGGCAACCGACCAGAAGGTGCCGGAGCCGATTGACACGCTCCTCGAGCAGTTTGACCGAAGGCCCGGGCTGAAGACCGCTGAGGCTTTCTTTGCCTACATGGATAAGGAGGAGTTTATGGACGAACCGGTGGTCTTTACCGCCGCCACGCCTCTTGATACGATGAAAGCCCTCGTGTGGTACTGGGCGGGCGAGTGGTATTATGCCGAGCAGGATTACCCGCGCGCCGAGAAGAACCTCCTGCGCGCACTCGAGTTGATGGAGTATGCCGATGAGAAATCTATCTCCGACAATCTCGCGATGTTAGGCCTCGCCTACATGCGGCAGTCGAAATACGACGAGGCGCTGCATTACATGCGCCGTTGCTACCAACTCGACAGCAAGAGCGGCGACCCCGATCGCATCTCTTCCTCCCTGAACACGATTGCCGGAACCCTCCTCGCGGCGGGCAATCCCGAGGAGGCGGAGGGCTATAGCCTTCGAGCTATCAGTTACGCCAAGCAAGCGAACAACCCCTCTCGAACTGCCGTTATTTACGGCATGGCGAGCGAGATAGAGAACCGCCTCAATCATCAGGATCTGGCGCTCCTTTATGCCGATAGCGCTTGTATGGTGGAATCCACAACCGGCAACCGCTACAAGATGGCGGTACGCCAGACCCAGAAAGCCTCTATCCTCGTCGGCATGCAGCGTTACGACGAGGCGGAGCGGATCTTAGGCGACGTCGTGCCGTTCTTCCGGCAGTCTGGCGACCAGCTCTCTCTGGCGATAGCCTTAAATAAACGTGGTAAGGCGGCGAGCGGTCTGGGCCACGAGGAAGAGGCGGTGACCTATCTCTCCGAGGCGATCGACATATGCCGCCGGATCGGTAATCCCTACAACGAGGCATACGCCCAGCGCGCGATTTACGAGATTCTCTATAAATCCAACCCCGACGCCGCACGTGTACATCTGGAGCGGTACCACCTGCTCAAGGACTCCCTCTACTCGCACGCTACGGCAGCGCAGTTAGCCCGCTTCAACGCAGAGTTCGGACGCGATGAGTTGGAGAAAGAGAAAGAGCAACTCACCCGCAGCAACCACCGCCTCGCCGGTATAGGAGTAGCGGTCGGCGTGGGTGCAATCCTCTGTATAACAGGCTGTCTTGTATGGTTCCGCCGCCGCCAGAATAAGACCAACGAACTACTGAGTTCTGTCATGACAGAGCTCAACGAAGCGCGTCGCTCTCCGGCGCCGGCGCCTGCATCGGAACCCGAGTCTGAACCGGAACCCGAAGAAGATGTGGAATATTTGACGCAGGAGGATAAACTCTTCCTCAAGAAACTCATCCTCTCCGTCACGCAAATGATGGATCATCAGGCGGTTACGGTTACTCAGATCGCCGACAAGATGTGCATGTCACCCAAGACCCTCAACCGCCGGGTGAAGTATCTCACCGGCGAAGGAGCCAAGAGATATATGATGCGTATCCAGCTCGAGCAGGCGCGTATCATGTTGCTTCAGGACCTCGATATTCCTATCGTAGAGGTAGGTAACTGCTGTGGCTTCGACGACCATAGTTCGTTCACCAGAACCTTCACCCAAAACGTCGGAATGTCCCCTTCAGACTACCGTTTAAACCGCGGAAAGGGATAGTGTTGTTTTTTAGGTTTATGTCCGTAGGCGTTTGTAACTCCGTAAGGAGTGTGAATTAGGGGGTATGACGACCGGGAGCTCGCTCACAGTGCGGCATACTCTCCTAAGGCACAAAAGCCTGCCTGGCTTACAAACGACAAGGGGTTTTATAGGTTTTTTTCTTAATAAATAGCACTTTGTCCGATTTTGTAAAATAATTGTCCGCTTTTGCAAAAACAATTTCGGAAATTTACACTACTTTTGCACCCGAATTTAATCGGGTGCTTTTTTGTGCTATTTACTCGGGCATGGAAAACAAGAAAAATAACAATCAATCTACACAGGAATCATCCTCCGTTTCGCAGCATCGCCATCAGGAAGCGAAAAACTTTACCAAGGAGGTGATCGAGGAGTTGTTCTCGTCCGACAAGTCTGACAAGTCCGACAGTTCCGACACCGCCGCCAAATCACCCGCGCGCCCGCCCGGAAATTAAAAGGTTAGCAAATATAATTATTAACATTATACTAACAAACAATTTAAATGCTTATGAGAAAATTATCTCTATTCGGCCGATTAGCGGCAGTGCTGCTGACGGTAATGATGACTCTTTCGTGGCAAGCCTTCGCGGAAGAAATCGAGCTCAACTTGAAAAAAGGAGAGATCTACAAGGGCGAATGGGCTACTCATGTCTTCAAGGTGGAAAGTCCACAAAACCCCGGGCCAATGCTTACAAGTGGTAACGTTGACATTTTTCCGACCGAATTACCTGAACAGGATGTACATGGAAACCGTCAGTTTCAGATAGGAAACATCTACTGTCCTATGACGGAGGGTACATCGACTATCTTGGTTCAACCAGCGATAGAATACGATGAATGGGAAAGCCCTTCGTATATCACATACACCATTACCGTAAACGTTAGTGGAAATTATGTAACAGCAGCTGCTGCTTCTGATGATGTATCTGCCTCTTCTTATGAGCCGGATCCTGCAGTATTGCATGACCTCACCCTTGCTCCGGGTGCCTCTGCATACAATTGGATGAAATTAGTCTATGTATGGGGTTGCGGATTTGCATATTCGCATGCACCGGAGAACTTTGTTCGTGATTGGGCTGAAGTACCGGAAGAATGCGTTACGATTACCTCCAGCAATTCGAGCATAGTAGAAGTTTCAAACGGTCAGTTCATCGCTCGTGGAACAGATGGTCAGTCTGCAACAATTACCATGAGTTGTGCTCCGAGTGGAGAATACCTCGATGTCCCCACTGGAAGCGTATCGTTTACGGTGAACATTGATGGCAGTGCAGCCGTAGAAAAGGAAGATATTGACATGTATTTCCAGGATTATGACTATAGCACGTATCAAGATGTTCGCATCTCCGAGTTTGAGATGATTAGGGATGAGACGGGTTATTACGAATCGCATACCATTGAGTTTAAATGGTCGTTACCGGGTGTACCTAATGTCACCTTCACTTCCAGCGACGATGAATCGTTGGAGGTTTATGCAGATCCAGATACTGATAACGACAGGTATTTGGTATCTTTCTCTCCGAATAGTAATGGAAATTTCACCGTTACGGCTACTTTTGCTGGAGATGCGCAGTACAATCTGGCTACCGCTACGCTGGACGTATCTGTAATTAATGGCAGATACTCTTTCGCTAAAGACTTGGTTTTCAAAGAGCAATCGGATCCTTCTTCCCCTTACAATCCGTACAATGTGATAGTTGATCATTTAGAAATGACGGAAGGAGAAACTGTCAAGCTGCCTGAATTATGTCATAGATACCAGACGTACTATGCTTCTCATACAAGCCAAGAGAGCAGTACTGCCCGTGGTCACTTCGTTGCCCCGTGGGTTGATCCTTCGTGTCATGACGTAGGATGCGCAGTAGATGTCGAACATATCACAGCCGTTGCTGCAGGTAGGGATACGTTGTTAGTAAATTACCGCTTCTACAACGACGAACCTTGGACTACCGTTAAGTTGCCGATTTACATTAATCCGCTCGTATCTCCTGTAACTAATAACGGAGAGACCTCTTTCGACTTTGGATATACGAACCCAGGTGCTGAGTCGACCTTAATCTTCAGTTCTACGGCTAATGACACATACAACTCAACCTCCGGACAATTGGAAATATCTACCACGCTCAATCCGTCACAAGTGGAGACATTTATCGATCGTAATGCCGCTGGTACCGATGCTTGGCTAAATACACTGCATGGTTCGCTAACTATTAATCTCCCGGCTGGTCAAGGTACATTCTCCATCGAGTGCTATGCTGATCCTAACTTTGAGTTCAAAGTGAAGATTCGCGGCAAGGAGGCTGTTTCTATCGCGCAAACCTCTATGGGCGTTGCACGCGTTGACTATGATTTGGTAGAACCGACAGCTGTCCTCATCTATCTGGCTGCTACTGGTGGTTCTCCTGCCCCGAAACGTGCTCTTGCTGCGACCAAAGATGCTCCGAAGGGATTCATCAAGTCGGTATCCATTGCTCCGAGAGTAGATATTGCTGCTAAACAAGATCCGGATGATGCGGGCAAGTATTATGCAACATTCTTTGACAGTGCAAGAAAATTTGCCCTGCCGAATGATGGCACGAAGGCATTTGTGGCTAAGATTGAAGGCACTGATATGGTTATGAACGAGATTGCTAACGGCGCTCAGGTCATCCCTGCTAACACAGCTGTTATCCTTCAATCCCCGACGGGTTCGTTCTCGCTTACTCCGTCAGACGGAAGTGCAGTAACATTCGACCCTGCTGCCAACCAACTTCAAGGTGTGGATGAGGATGCAGTCGCTCCAACTAACTGCTACGTGCTCTCCGGTAAATCGGCTGACAATACAGTACAAGGTGTTGGATTCTATGAGTATCATGGCACTCTCGCTGCGCATAAGGCATATCTCATCTATAGCGGTTCTGGTGCTCCGAAGCGCATGCGCTTTATCTTCAATAACGAGCAACAGGCTACCGGCATCGACAATGCTGAGGCTCTTAAGAGCGAGAAACGCATCGAGAACGGACATCTTATCATCATTAAGAATGGTGTGCACTATAACGCACAAGGTCAGGTTGTTAAATAATTAAATCGGAGGACAAAACTATGACAAAGAAATTTTATAATCAACCTGAAGTTAGTGTAGCGCAAATTAATACGCTGTCTATCATTTGTGCCAGCGGTGCTGCTATCTCAGGCGCTAACAAAATCAACCCTGGCGTAGAGACCAACGTCCAGTGGTAATTATCCCAACTATTTCATTTTTTCAGAGGGAGCGGCCGCAAGACCGCTCTCTTGTTTTATATCCCCCTTGTTCTTCGTTAGGTTTGCGGGGCTTTAGCCCGCGCCCTTTCTCTGTGCATTTTTCGCGCATCTTTGCGCGAAATAATCGTTGTATATTTAAATTATTTTTTGTATCTTTGCGCTCGAATTTGAGTATTTTGTATCAGAGATTTGAACATTTTGTATTTGAGATTTGAACATTTTGTATAAAAATCATGAGCTCTATGAAATTCAAAAAAATACTCAATTGGAGTGAAGCGGTCAAGGAGGAGTGGGATTGGGATTGCAGAAATACGCTAACGACGAAGCACGAAAGTACAACTCTTCCCTCAAAATCCCCATAAATAGGTATTGCACATGTCCGCAAAAAGCAGTAATTTTGCACCGCAAAATTTTTTGAAGTAGAATGACCAAAATAGCTGTCATAGGACTGCCTCAGAGCGGCAAATCTGCCCTCGCCTATGCCCTCCAGAACCTGGCGGACAAAGGTACGCACAGCCTGCAATTCACGGAGGTACACAACCCCGACGAACTGCACGGTCATTCATATGACGTGGTGCTTCAGGTGGTGGACTCCACGAGGCTTGAGGAGTCGCTTCTCCTCACTCCGCACATCATCGACGAGCATGAGAAGATCGTCCTTGCCATCGGCCGTTACGACCTCTTGCTGGCAACCGACCACTCGCTGGATATCCCGAAAATGCAGCAACTCATCGGTGTACCCACCTGCCGCGTGTCGGTGCGCAAGAACTATGGTCTGGAGGAGTGCCTGACGTTGATAGAAGACACAGCGGCTAAGCCGCTCTCTACGGCGCACCCGATCTACCACCTCCGCGATCAGGGCGACGAGGACGCTTACCGCGCCTACGTTCACGGTGTCCTCACCCAGACCCTCACCCATGCCCCTAATGACGCCCACCAGACCCGCCTGGAGAAGATCGACAAGGTTCTGACCAACCCTTGGCTCGGTTTCCCGATCATGATGGCGGTGCTGTATTTCGTGTTCTGGTGCACCTTCACCCTCGGCGCTTATCCGCAGGAGTGGATAGAGAACGGCATCAACGCGCTCTGCGAGTTCGCTCATGCGCACATGGCGGACGGCTGGTTCTCGGGTCTGCTCATCGACGGCGTGCTGCAAGGCGTCGGAGCGGTACTCGCTTTCCTGCCGAATATCATCATCCTTTTCTTCTTCATCTCCCTCATGGAGGACTCGGGCTACATGGCGCGCGAGGCGTTTATCATGGATACCATCATGCACCGCGTCGGGCTTCACGGACGTTCCTTCGTGCCGATGCTCATGGGTTTCGGGTGTAACGTACCGGCGATCATGGCGGCGCGCGACATCCAGAACCCCAAGGACCGTGTACTGACGATGCTCATGGTGCCGTTCATGTCCTGCTCCGCAAGGCTGCCGGTATATATGCTCTTTGTAGATACTTTCTTCGCAAACTATAAAGCACTCGTCATGATCTCCCTCTACGCGATAGGTATCTGTCTCTCTATCCTTTTCGCGATCGTCATGAAGCGTACGCCGTGGTTCCGGCAAGACAACGACGACTCCGTCAACGAGTTGCCGGAGTTCCGCCTGCCCAAGGCGCGTGCTACGGCAGCGCATATATGGGAGCGCGTGGCGGACTACCTCCAGAAGATCTGTACCGTCATCCTCTGGGCGTCGATCATCATCTGGGCACTCGAATACTTCCCCTCGCAGGACCTCAACGACCTCGAGAACTCCTACCTCGCCTCCATCGGCAAGGCCGTCTCGCCGCTCCTGGAGCCGCTTGGCTTCGATTGGAAGATGTCCGTCTGCCTCCTCACCGGTCTGCCTGCCAAGGAAGCCATCGTCTCGACTCTCGCTATCCTCTATGGCGGCGATATAGCGACCGCAGGCTTCACGCCCCTTACGGCGTTCTCTTTCCTGCTCTTCGTCCTGCTCTATTTCCCTTGTGTAGCGACGATAGCTACCCTCCGCCGCGAGGCAGGAAAAGTCTGGGCGTGGTTCACTGTCTTCCACTCCCTCGCCCTCGCCTGGCTCGTCTCCTTCCTCGTCTATCAGATAGGATCCCTAATCCCCTAACCCCTAATCCACTAATCCCCTATCATTATGAAAAAATATCTCTTAATTATCATCTGTTCTGTATTCTGTGCTCTGTCAGCGAGCGCAGCGAACGGTCCGTCAGCAAAGCGGTCTAACCGCCAGACGGTTGTCCTCTCTTGCGACCTCCACTGTCAGGGTTGTTGCGATAAGATCATGAAGAATATCGCTTTTGAGAAAGGCGTCAAGGATCTGGTCTGCGACCTCGATACCAAGACCGTCACCCTCACTTATGACACGACCAAGACCGATCTCCCGACGCTCCTCAAAGCTTTCGAGAAGATCCACAAACCCGCAAAGGTAAAGGAGGCTGAGAGCCAAGAGCCGAAAGCCAAGAGTTCCAAGACGGACGCCGACTCCGGCGCCTCCACTCCTTATTAATTAATACATGCGCATACGCCTACGCGCACGCGTATATAACAAAACAGACGCCCGTCGGACGTCTGTTTTGTTTATTGGGGCCCCCGGTGCATGCAAGCATGCAGTGGGGAAGCGTAGATCAAGACGTAGGCGCCATCGAGCGGTGTAACCGCGAGTCGCGCGAAGTCTTAGATTAAGCTTACTTGAGTTCTGCGAGGTACTTGATCGTACGTACCATCTGGCTGGTGTAGCTGTTCTCGTTGTCGTACCAGCTAACAACCTGTACCTGATAGGTATCCTCGTCGATCTTAGCAACCATAGTCTGGGTAGCATCGAAGAGCGAACCGAACTTCATACCGATTACATCGCTCGAAACGATCTCATCCTCGGTGTAACCGAAGCTCTCGGTCTGAGCAGCCTTCATGGCTGCGTTGATGCCCTCTTTGGTGATGTCTTTACCCTTAACTACTGCTACCAGGATAGTGGTCGAACCCGTAGGAGTCGGAACGCGCTGTGCACTACCGATCAACTTGCCGTTCAGCTCCGGAATAACCAGACCGATTGCTTTTGCAGCACCGGTAGAGTTCGGAACGATGTTCTGTGCACCTGCACGGCTACGACGGAGATCACCCTTACGTTGCGGACCGTCGAGAATCATCTGGTCGCCGGTGTAAGCGTGGATAGTGCTCATGATACCGCTCTGGATCGGAGCGTATTTGTGAAGAGCTGCTGCCATCGGAGCGAGGCAGTTGGTCGTACAAGAAGCTGCGGAGATAACCTTATCTGCCGGAGTCAGGGTCTTGTGGTTTACGTTGTAAACGATGGTCGGAAGGTCGTTACCTGCAGGAGCAGAGATAACTACTTTCTTTGCGCCGGCCTGGATATGAGCCTCTGCTTTAGCCTTCGAGGTATAGAAACCGGTACACTCGAGAACTACGTCGATACCGAGTTTGCCCCAAGGCAGATCAGCTGCGTTCGGCATAGCGTAGATAGTAATCTCCTTGCCGTCAACGATAATCGAACCCGGAACGAGAACGGTCTTGCCATCCTCAGCGAGTTGAGCGTCTTTGTAAGCTACAGTGTGCTTGCCCTCACCGAACTTGCCTGCGAAACCACCTTGAGCGGTGTCATACTTCAGAAGGTGAGCCAACATCTTCGGGCTGGTCAGGTCGTTGATGGCAACTACCTCATAACCCTCTGCCTCGAACATCTGACGGAAAGCCAGACGACCAATACGGCCGAAGCCGTTAATTGCTACTTTTGTCATAATTGTAGATTAATTTAAGTTATTTGTGTATTAATTGTTTTGCTCTTAAGCCTTTGCGGATGCAAAGGTACTGTTTTTTTTGCACGTATGCAAATAATTCGTCCAAAAATCTTATTTTTGTAATCTTATTTTATCAAAAAGGCAGTCAAATGCAGTTAAATTTTTCGTAAATCGGAAATGCGGCGGTCGGCGCTTGATGCGCCTTAGTCTAATCGCCCAAATTCGTTCTTTTGTGCGAGCCCAAAGCCCGCCTTTGTCCGCTTAGCCTTCGTCCGGCACTCGATAGTGCCGCCCTACCGCCTTACAAAAATGCGCTTCGCTTACAAAAATGTCAAAAATCCGCTCTTCCAAACTACTTAGGTCATCCTATTTCTACCTAGGTATTCCTATGTTATCTTAGTCTTACCTATGTCTTCCTATTCCCCTCCCCTTGGGGAGGTTGGGAGGGGTCTATTTTCTTTATTTTTGTGAGGGCTGCAAGCCCGTATTTTTGTAAGCAGTCATGTTGTCGCCCATCGGGGCGTCAACAAGCGGAAAGGATTAGTAAGACGCGCTGCAAGCTCG
>DEKW01000005.1 GCA_002354055.1 Bacteroidales bacterium UBA2712 | reverse complement strand
TAGATGCAAGCATGTAGAATCGTTTATCAACAATGCTGCACATTTTTTTGTACTTATTCCAATATATATTTTGTGGAAAAGACTCTGCCTTAATAATTAATTGACAATTCTTTTCTACCTCATCGGTTATAGTTCTTTTGTGCTTTTCTATATCACCTATGATCTTTTCATGCTGCGTCTCTGCCTCCTTATTCTGTATATTTAAGTCATCTACTTGCTGCGAAAGCAAAGCATGTTGGCGACGTTTTCGGTGAATATATGCGTAAATGCATGCGCCACCAACAACTAGTGTTAATAATATTGCATATAGCCATCGATAATCAGGCTTACGATGCAGGTCTTGCTCTAATAATTGAACGGCTTGAGATAATCTGCCTTGGCGAATTTCTAAGAGTTTCTGAGTGTCGGATCTACTTGCTGCAATTTCACGTATCGCGTCTGTATCTTTTGTTTTATCATCATTAGTGAGAATGTATAGAGCATTGTTTATATCCCCAAGAGATGATGAAGCGTTCAATACTTTTTCTGCATAATATGTTGCTGAGTCTCCTATTCCAAGATTGGAATATGCTTGTGCGCAAATTATCAATGTGGTTGGTGTATAGTAAACATATTGTGCACAATAAATGGCGGAATCATATTGTTGATTATAAAGATATGCATTCGCCTTTGTTTCCCATATCTTTGTTAATAAATAATCATCGTGACATTGATTTTCTATGAGAGCAAGATGACTAAGCGTTTCTTCTTTCTTACCTTGTTCGGCTAGTTCAAATGCCATATCATTATGTGCGTAGTAAAAAGCTAACGTGTCTCCATTACGGATGAACATATCAGCAGACTTTTCGTACATGTCATATGACAACTGAAATTCATCTGCCAGATGGCAAATAGAACCCATATTACTATATACGCGTCCGAGGATATGGTAGTCTTTCGTGCCGGAATGGGTGGCGGCGATGAACACCTGCATGGCTTCTACCGGGTTCTCTTTTGCACGGAGCAATTTGCCATAGTGATAGCAGGCATGGGCGTAAGGAGAGCCTAACCCCAGCCCTTCCCTGAAAGGAAGGGGGATAGCTTCTAATGTCTTATACGCTTGCGCAAGAGTAGCGCTGTCGCCTTCGTCTATGCCGTATTGTTTGCCTTCATGCCATAGGCTGTCCGCCTGTGCAACGACAGACTGCGCCTCGCGTACAGCCTGCGGAGCACATGCCATGAGGCATCCTCCCATCACCACAATCCAGCATCCTATGATCCATCGCTTACCAATCATGCCGCAAAGGTACAACAAAAAAACGAGATACGCAAGCAAAAGTAGGAAAAAAAGAAGAAAAATTTGGTAGTTCAAAAAAAAAGCAGTATATTTGCAGGCGAAACTTGAAAAAATGAAAGAGTCAGAGTTGCATTTTGCGCCGATGTGGGATCTGAATCCCCTTTGGAACACGTTAACAGAGGGCGAGAAGGAACAACTCGCCAAGGACGTAGAGTTAGTACATTATGCCAAGAACGAGATCATCCACCACGACGGTGAGGAATCGGAGTACGTATGGATGTTACTACGCGGCAAAGTACGAATCTACAAGGAAGGTATCGGTCAGCGGCAGCAGATCATCCGTCTGCTCAAGCCTTATGATATCTTCGGTTACAGGGCTTGTACCGTCAACGAGCCGTATAACTCCAGCGCGAGTGCGTTTGAAGCCTGCACGGTATATCGGTTAGAGCGTGAGAAATTCAACAAGCTGATTCAGGGCAACGGTGCGCTATGCTACCAGGTGATGCTGATGATGGCGAAAGACCTGGCGTTCTCGGAGATCCAGACGGTGAACCTGACGCAGAAGCATATCCGCGGACGGTTGGCAGAGAGTTTATTACTGCTGCTGAAGAACTACGGGTACGAGGAAGACGGCAAGACCTTAGCGATGCTGCTGCCGCGTGAGGACTTAGCGAACATGAGCAACATGACGACGAGCAACGCGATCCGAACGCTGAGTCAGTTTGCACAAGAAGGGCTGCTTGCCCTCGACGGGAAGCATATCCGGATACTGGACGAGAAAGCATTAGAGAAGATCTCCAGATTAGGCTAAACAGCCACCCCAAACCCCTCCATGAAGGAGGGGCTTTTTGTATCAATCCATCATATTACCCATATTCGAGGAGAGTTGGACCATGCGGTCGTAATCCTCAGGCGAGAGATCGTAGAAATAGTAGTTTCTGGGATCGATAGGCCGGTCGTTATAATGGACCTCATAATGGAGGTGTGGTCCGGTGGATTTGCCGGTATTGCCGACCTTGGCGATGACCTCTCCCCGTTTGACTTTCTGCCCTACCCTGACGAGTCGTTTGGAGCAATGGGCATAGAGGGTAGCGTAATGGAAGCCATGATCGATGACGACGGTCTCGCCATAGCCCTGACGCCAGCCGGAATAGGTGACGGTTCCATTACCGGTAGCGAATATCTCCGTCCCGACGGGTGCTGAGAAATCCATACCCTCATGGAAACGTCGGATATGATAGACAGGGTCGATACGCCAGCCATAGCCGGAAGCCATGTGCTTGAGGTCCTTATTGAGGACAGGTTGGATGGCCGGGATATTCTCCATTCGGGTCTCCTGGTTCTTCGCCAACTCGACGATCTCATCATACGAGCGCGCCTGGACGTAGAGTTCCTTCTCGAGGATGTCCACCTTACGACGGATATCGGCTGCGAGTTGGGTATTGGTCATACGGGCGAGGGAGTCGTAGTAAGAGATCTGCTGGGAGGCTCCCATACGCGCAGAGAGGGGTATAGGTTCGGCTCCTAACATCGCGCGATAGAGGTTATCGTCGCGCTGGGAGAGGTCGGAGAGGACGATCTGCATCTGGTCCACCTGCTGCTCCATGACCTGCAACTCCGCCGAGAGGTTGCGGTTATATTGCATGAGGGCCGCTTCCCGGGGCGAGGGATAGAAATACAGGAAGACATAGAAGAAGAGGATACCCAGACAGATACCTCCGAGGATATATCCACCTGACCGGCGAAGCCAGTAACGAAAGCCGTGTTCGATGCGCTCAAGTTGGAGCGTCTCAGGATTGATGCGATATTTCTTTGCCATAAAGATATTTACTATTTTGTCATTTACTATTTGGTCATTTATTTATTCATTGGGTCATTTAGTCATTTCTTGTACCAGAAGAAGTACTGGTTTTGTTGTTTTTTCTCTTCAGGTGTGCGGGCGACATAGATCGGCTCGCGTGTGTAGGGGTTGATGCCGGTATAGAACATCGTGGTGGAGAGGGTCATGGGCGTCGGTGTGAAGTCCTGGACCTGCTCGGGGCGGTAATGCATCTTCTTCGTCTCGTCAGCAAGGTGCTTCATCGCCTGCTTGGTACAGCCGGGATGGGAAGAGATGAAATACGGGATGAGTTGCTGGTTCAGCCCGGCTTCCTTATTGATACGCAGGAAGAGCTCCCGGAAGCGGAGGTAGTTCTCCCATGAGGGTTTGCGCATGATCTTCAGGACGGTATTGTCCGAATGCTCGGGTGCGACTTTGAGTCGTCCGGAGACATGACGGGTGATGAGTTGGCGGGCATAGGGTTCGGACATGAGGTCATAGCGAATGCCGGAACCGACGAAAGCATGCTTGATATACGGCAGACGATCGACCGTGCGGTAGATATCCAAGAGGGGGCCAAAATCCTGATTGAGGTTCTTGCAGATCGCCGGTTGGAGGCACGAAGGCCGTGCACAACGCTCGCAGAGAGACATATCCTTGCCATGCATGCCGTACATATTCGCCGAGGGTCCTCCGAGGTCGGAGATGACACCGTGGAAATCCGGCAGACGGCTCAACCGCTCTATCTGGCGGAGGATAGAAGCCTTGGAGCGCGAGACAATCTGCTTGCCCTGATGAGCAGAGATAGTACAGAACGAGCAACCGCCGAAACAGCCGCGATGCATGCAGACCGACCACTTGATCATGTCGTAGGCAGGGATGCGTTTGTCCTTGTATTTGGGGTGCGGCGTATATTGGAAGGGCAGATCATAGATAGCGTCGAGCTGCTCGGTCGTCATGGGCGGGTACGAAGGATTGACCACCACCCATCGGTCACCGACCGGCTGGACGAGGGTTGTCTGGTGGATCTTATTGGACTCAATCTCCATGAGGCGGAAATTCTCCGCATGGGCACGTTTGTCCTTGACGGCCTGCTCATGGGATGCAAGCATGATAGCGTCTTGCGGGAGCTCGGATTTGTCCCTTGTCAGATAGGCCGTCTGGGGGATGGAATGAAGAGCCGAAAGTCGAAAGTCGAAAGTCGAAAGTCGATCAGCGATCTCGGTCATGGCTTGCTCGCCCATGCCATAGACAAGGAGATCCGCACCGCTATCCACAAGGATAGAGGGCATGAGTTTATCCTGCCAGTAGTCGTAATGGGTAAGGCGTCGCATGGAGGCCTCGATGCCGCCGATGACGACAGGCACATCGGGGTAGAGCTGCTTGAGGATGCGGCAGTAGGTGACGGTGCAGTAGTCGGGACGCGCCCCTGCCCTACCCTCGGGCGTATAAGCATCGTCGGAACGGCGGCGTTTGGCAGCCGTATAATGGTTAACCATCGAGTCCATCGAACCCGCCGAGACCGCAAAATACAGCCTCGGGCGACCGAACTTCTTAAAATCGCGGAAGTCCCCATGCCAATCCGGCTGAGGAACGATCGCTACGCGATACCCCGCTGCCTCCAGCACACGCCCCAAGACCGCCGCCCCGAAAGAGGGGTGATCGATGTACGCGTCGCCGGTGAAGAAGACGATGTCCACTTCATCCCATCCGCGAAGGTCCGTTTCCTTCTTGGTAGTAGGCAGATATGACAGGAGATTTACCATTTGGTCATTTACGATGTACCATTTATCGGGTCATTTAATCTATTTGCAGGTCCAATAATTCTTTCATCTGCGCAAGGGCAGGATTCTGCTCCGCCATAAGGGCGTATTTCTCCTCGGCGGTGAAGGCCATCTGCTCCTGATTAAACTCCGCCTGCACGACACGGATGTCGAGGAGGTCGTTATGGAGCGATGCACGCAGTTGTGTCAAGAGCGAGGGCATGGCTTTCTGAAGCTCCTTCATCTGCCAGGGGTTGGGCATCTGTATCTCCGCGGTGGTGTCGGAGATGAGTGTCGGGGAATACGACTCGATGAGCTGTTTGAGGCGCAATTCGTCGGCATGCGACGAAGCCAGACCAGCCCATGCGCCTTGGAGCTGGTCAGCCGTAAAAGGGCGGTTTTCCTCCTGCTTGGGAGCCTCGGTAGGCTGTGAGGGCTGCGCCGGTTGCTCAGCGTCCTTCTTGAGTCCGAGCCCGAGGGAGATCTTCGGCATCTTCGGGAGGGAAGAAGGCTGCGGGGGTGCAGTAGGCTGCGGGGCAGCCTGTGTAGAGGGTTTAGCGGGTTGCTGTGCAACCTGTGTAGGGACGCCGAGTTGGCAGAGTTTGACGAGGGCGAGCTCGACCGTGAGGCGTTTGTTACGCGCGGTGCGGTAGTTGATATCGCAGGTATTGAGGATGTCGAGTGCCTGGAAGAGCCACACAGGTGCACAATGAGCGGCCTGCTCGGCGTAGCGCTGACGGATCGAGTCGCTGGTCTCGAGCAGCGGCAGGGTCTGCGGGTCCTTAGAGACGAGCACGTCGCGCAGGTGCTGGGCTAAGCCCGTGACGAAATGCGAAGCATCGAAACCATGGGAGAGGACGTCGTTGAAGAGCAACAACGAAGCCGTGACGTCATGGCGGAGCGCTGCGTCCACGAGTTGGAAATAGTAGTCCGAGTTGAGTACATTGAGTACCGCTATCGTCTGCTCATACGTGATGGTTGTACCGCAGAAAGCTACGAGTTGGTCGAAGATCGAGAGGGCGTCACGCATGCCGCCGTCTGCCTTCTGCGCAACGACGTTGAGGGCATCCTCGGAGACGGTGATGCCTTCGTTCGCGGCAACCGATTGCAGATAAGCGATGGTGTCGGGTACGGTGATGCGGTTGAAGTCATAAACCTGGCAACGGCTGAGGATGGTCGGCAGGACCTTATGTTTCTCCGTCGTCGCGAGGATGAAGATCGCGTATGAAGGCGGTTCCTCGAGGGTCTTGAGCAGAGCGTTGAAAGCAGCGGTAGAGAGCATGTGAACCTCATCGATGATGAAGACCGAGTACTTACCTATCTGGGGCGGGATACGCACCTGGTCGAGGATGGATTTGATATCCTCGACGGAGTTGTTTGACGCCGCATCGAGCTCGTGGATATTAAACGACCGCTGCTCATTGAACGCCCGGCAGGACTCGCACTCGTTACAAGCGTCGTGCCCGTTCTGGGGGTTGAGACAGTTGATGGTCTTGGCAAAGATACGCGCACAGGTGGTCTTACCGACGCCTCGTGGTCCGCAGAAGAGGTAGGCATGCGCCAGCCTGTTGAGGCGGATAGCGTTCTGCAGGGTCTGCGTCAGAGCCTGTTGACCGACCACCGACTCGAAGGTCTGCGGGCGGTATTTACGCGCGGAAACAATGTAATCAGACATAAGCTATAGTGTATATATATTTCTCTTTTTCAATCGTTTGGATGCGATTATCCGGGATGGATAGTGTTTGTAGTTGTTCAAAGGAGGTGATACCTGTACCTTCCATCTTGAGGACCGCTTCTTTCTGTGTCCAGAGGCGGATAAACGCACGCTCAGGATGGTCGGAAGCAGAGATAATGGCTTGCTCGGAGGGAGACATCGTCCGGGTGACGAGTTCGGGATCGAAGCGCCGTATAGACTCGACGTCGATGCCGATAGGCTGATCATCCAGGGCGACCGCTATCGCTTCTTTACAGTGACTAATGGAGAAGAAAGGTCCCCCTTCTATATAGGGTTTCCCATGTTCATTATACAAAAAATCCATCTCTCCAATATGCATTGCACTCAGCATC
Source organism: Bacteroidales bacterium UBA2712 (assembly GCA_002354055.1). Classification (GTDB taxonomy): domain Bacteria; phylum Bacteroidota; class Bacteroidia; order Bacteroidales; family Paludibacteraceae; genus Colicola. Next base: position 188,209 of record DEKW01000005.1, on the reverse strand, counting down.
AACCACGATTTCAAACAGCAGAACTGTCCGAAGACATGGCGGAATCGCAACGCCTGCTCGCGGCGTTGCTGAGAGACCTGAGGCAACATCGCTTGGACCGCCTCCTCGGTACACTCCTCCATTCTATCAAAAATACGCACTCTCATAATTCTCCATCTCCTTATCTCTACGCGCGTGTACACGCCAATAGACGACAGGCAGGATTGTGACGGTCAGCGGCAGGGTGAAGATCGTACCAAAACAAATGACGACCCCCATCGGCATCCAGAGGCTGGTAGCGGCGATGATCATCGGTAGGACACCGAGTGCCGTGGTGGCAGAGGTGAGGAAGACCGGACGCATACGTCGCAAGCCTGCATGGAAAGCTGCGTCTTTATAGTTATAATGTTTGTATTTGCGGCAGTCCTCCGCGTACTCGTACATCATGATCGCGTTGCGGACGATGATACCGATGAGGCTGACGATACCCAAGACGGCGGTGATGGATATATCCAGGCCGAAGAGCCAGAGGCCGAGCATCGAGCCGAAGATACAGAGCACGGCGCTGGAGAGGGTCAGCAGGGCGAGGCCTATCTTACCGAAATGATACAAGAGCAGGACAAGCATGACCGCCAAGGCTGCGACAATCGACCACAGGATCTGCGGGATGAGCAGCTCGTTGATCTCCGAGAGGCCACCAAACGAGATCGTGATGCCGTCGGGCAAGGAGGTGATATGTTTGTCCAACCACTGCTTCACTGTACGCTCGGCGGAGACCTGACTCGTCGTGCCGCGCAGGTCCGCTCCGACAGTGATGGTTCGGGTCGAGTTACGGTGCTCGAGGGAGGTGTGATGCCAGCTCGGTTCGAGGGAAGCGACCTGTCGCAGAGGTACCCATACGCCGGGGATGGCGGTAGGCACCTGCAGCGAGGACAGTTCCTCGGGGTTAAGCGCGTTAGCACCGGCAGTATAAAGCACTACGGGCACGCCGTAAGAGCCTTCGTAGAGCGTCGTGATAGTCGCTCCCTGGGTAGCCTGACGGAGGTAGAGGGAGAGCATCGTCTGGGTGATGCCCAGCCGCGTCGCTTCGTCAGCGTTCAGGACGATACGGGTAGAGGGCGCCATGTTATAATAATCGCTGTGGACCCATTGTAGATCCGGAAGGGTGAGCATATAGTTCATGACACTATCGGCGTACACCGCCATCTCCTCCCAATCGTCGCCTTTGATACGCACCTCGAGGGGGTTACGGACGGCTTGGTAGTCGAGTTGTTTGAACCGCGCGTAGGCGTTCGGGAAGAAGTTCTCATAACGATCGCCGTACTCCTTGAGGATTTGCGAGGTCGCTTTGGAAGAGGTCGTATTGACGATGAGTTGGGCGAAGTTAGGCGCGGGAGTCTGAGGCGTATAAGTGGCATGGAAACGCGGCGAGGAGTGGCCGATAAAAGCCGTGACGCTCGTCACGCGTTCGTCCTGTCGCAGGATGGTCGCCAGCGAATCGGCCACGAGGGCGGACTCCTTCTCGGTAGCTCCTTCGCGCAGATGGATCTCCACGGCGAAGAACTCCCGCTCGGCTTTCGGCAAGAGCTGGAGGTTGAGGTTCGAGAGGAGCACGACGCCGATGACGATGGCAGCGATCAGCATGCTCCAAACCATCACAGGATGGAGGAAGCAAACCCGGAGGATACGTCTATAAGAGCCCTGGAGCCAGGTGAAGAAACGCGTCTGTACCCGCTCCACGAGGTTCATCTCTTCGGGTTTGCGCTCACGCACAAAACGGAAAGCGAGGTACGGGGTGACCCATGAGGCGTAGAAGATCGACGCCACGAGGGCAAATAAGACCGCCCACGGGAAGAGCTGGACAAACTCGCCTAACGGTCCCGTGATGATACGGGTCATAGGGAAGAACATACCGCTGATTGCCATGGTAGCCAGGGACATCGGCACGAAGAGCATGCTGGTACTGATCACGGCGGAGTACCAACGCGAGTGGCCACGCGCGAGAATATTCGTATATCCGTCGATGACGATGACGCTGTCGTCCACGATCATTCCTAAGACGAAGATCAGCGCCGCGAGGGTGACGGTATTGAGCTCGATACCGGTGAGGTACATCAGACCGATACAGATGGCGGTGCAGACCGGTACGCCGGTGGACGCCACAAGGGCCGTACGCAGCGGGAAGAGCAGCAGCATGACGGCGATCACGACGAGGATGGAGATGACGATGTCCCGCAAGAACGAGAGGACGGAGTCGTTAACCACCTTCGGCTGATCGGTGATGCGATGGAAACGGATGTCCGGCGGTAAGAGCGCAGCGGCTTCGGCTAACCGGCGATCGACCTCCCGGCCGAAAGCAACGATATTATTGCCCGGCACCATCTCCAAATTGAGGATGAGACAGGGCTTGCCGTTGAAATCGACGTATTGCTTGGGCGCCTGGTACCGCCGGGTGATGGTCGCTACATCCTTGAGCCGGACGGTAGCGCCGGAGACGGGGTCGGAGAAGATGATCTGCTCTTGAAGCTCATACTCGGTGAGATACGGGATGACGACCTGCAGGACACCCTGTATATCACTCTCGCCACCGATGGTACGGAGCCCTTGCATCGCCAGCTGGGCTTGGAGCACCGAGGGGTTGATCCCGTAGCGGGAGAGCGACTCGGCGTCGATGGTGACGGCTATCTCTTCGGTCTGCTGACCCATGATCCGCAGCTTACCCATCTCCGGGATGGTACGGAGGGTACTACACACTTTGCGGGAGTACTCCTCCAACTCACGCGGACTACGCTCGTCACTCTCTACAGCGATGAGCAGCGAAGAGGTGTTGCCGAAATCATCGATGAGAGCGGTCTGGAGGACGCCGGTAGGCATCTGGGTCTTCTGCAAGAGCGGCAGTCCCGCACGGATCTTCGTCCAGGCTTTCTCATTATCTACATCGACGAGGCGCAGCATGATATAGACATACGCGATGCCGTCCTCGGAGACGCTGTAGGTCAACTGTTTGTCCACCATCTCAAAGGAGTTGACGTAGTTCTCAAGAGGGAGAGTGACCTGCTGCTCCACTTCGCTCGCGGTAGCACCCGGATAGAGCGCTACTACCAGACCTTGACGGATGGTGAACTGCGGAAACTCATCTTTGTTCATCCGCGGCAGGGACCAGATGCCGAAAGCCATCAATCCCAGAAATAAAGCCATCACGATGCCGTGATGCCTCATTGCTCCTTCTATATGTTTACTTGTCTTCACAGCTTATTTTGCATCCTTTATAAAGTTTCTGATAGCCCTCTACGATGAGGGTGTCACCGGCTTGCAGACCGGAGGAGACGCGTACGCCGTCGGCCTGATAACCGTCGAGCGTGATCGGTCTGCGCTCCGCCTCGCCGTTAGAGAGTACCCATACGGTCGGGCCCTCGGGTTTCATCAGAACGCAGGAAGAGGGGATGATGATATTTAGGGTTTCGGATTTAGGATTTAGGATTTCTGTTTGGGGATTTAGGATAACCTTGCCGACCATGCCGGTCTTGAGGAGGCCTGCACCGCCGCGGACGGCAGCGACGACGTCGTAAGTATGGGTCAGGGGGTTCGCCGTCACGCCTTTCTCGGTGATGGCAATCGGCAGAATAGTATCGATAGCGGCACACTCAACCGTGCCTTCGATTTTTTTGCGGCTGCTCTCCAAGTCGTTGATCTCTGCTTCGGGCACGGTAAAACGCACGTTAAACGCCGTGACGTCGAGCAGCGAGCATATTTTCGTGCCGGGGATGATGGTCTGACCGATCTCGATATTGAGACCGTCCACCAAGCCGTCACAGGGGGCGGTGAGGGTACACTCGGCGAGTTGTTGCTTCGCTGCCTCGTAGAGCGATTTGGCCTGCGCGAGCTGGGATTCGATCTCCACCATCTTCTGGTCGGAGACGACGCCTTTAGAGTGCACTTTCGACACGCGGTCGTAGCCGTCCTGAGCATGCTTGAGCGAGGCCTCTGCGGTCTGCAGAGCGTTCATCGCCTGAGTGTTATCGATTGCCATGAGGGTCTGCCCTTTCTTCACACGCTGACCGTTCTTGGCAGAGATAGAGACTACCCTACCCACGCTCTGCAGACTCAGCGGCGTCTCGCGTATCGGTTCGATCGTACCCACATAACGCGAGGTCATGCCTCCGGTTGCGGGCGAGAGCACCAGGGTTTTCACTTTCAGCGGAGCTTGCTCCCGCTGCGATTCGTCGCGGTGCCCGCATGCTACCAGGCAGAGCACCGTCAAGAGAAGAGTTAACTGTTGTTTCATCCTACCACTTTGTTCCATTGGATAGTCAAATAAAATGCTCGCGCTATGAGGTGCGCGAAATAACCTATGTATAATGCCTGCGGTCCCACGAAAGAGAAGGTCGCCACATAGCCGACGATGAATCCCACCGCTGCCCAGATCATCGAGTTGCGGATCTGTACGCCTGCCGTAGCGCCTATGTACACGCCGTCCCACATGAACGCCAGGGTGCTGATAAGCGGCATGCCGATGAGCCAGATCTTATATTTCTCCGCCGCCATGAGGACCGTCGTATCGCTCGTCATGAGGGCAAACGCCTCGTCGCCCCGGAAGGCATAGAGGACCGTGAAGAGCAGTCCTACGCCCAGCGCCCAATTAAAGAGCGCGCGGACGGTCCGATTGATGTCTTTCGACTTTTGACTTTCGACTTTCGACTCGCCAAACGCCTTGCCGACCAGCGCCTCACCGGCGTAAGCAAAGCCGTCCACGAAGAACGAGAAGAACATAAAGAGCTTCATCATGATACTGCTCACCGCGAGCTCCGTATCGCCGTAGAGGGACGCGAGCGAGGTATAGCCCACGTACACGACCATGAAGCACAGGGAGCGGATGAAGAGATTACTATTGAGGGAGAGCATGCGCCTGAGTTCTGCGCCGCGGAGCGCCTCTTTCCACCGGTCGATATTGCGAAATACCGATATCCCGATATATCGCGCAAGAAGGATTGCCACCGCCAAGATCAGACCGCTATACTGCGCCACGAGCGTGCCGTACGCCACACCAACGACGCCTAACGGCGTCTTCACCGCGAGGTAATAACTCGCCGCCATATTTACCACGTTGACGAGTATATCTACCGCCATGGGACTCTTGGTGTCCTGCATGCCGATGAACCAACCCTTGAAGGTAAAGAGACTCAGCGTCGCGGGTGCAGCCCAGATACGGACGAAGAAATACTCCCGCGCTACGGACGCCACCTCAGCCGAGCAGGGCACAACCGCCAGTACGGCGGTCACAAAGAGCCACTGAATGGCTAAGATCACCACCGCTGCGATCATCGCGATAGAGAGGCTGCGCAGGAGGATCTTCCTGCACTCCGCCTCATCCCCACGACCGTACGCCTGCGCCGTGAGACCCGAGGTGCCGACCCTCAGAAAACCGAAGTTCCAGTACAGCAGGTCGAAGAGCATCGTGCCGATGGCGATACCACCGATAGCCGCCGCATCGCTCAGGTGACCGACGATAGCGGTATCCACGATGCCTACGAGAGGAATCGTGATATTCGCCAGGATGCTCGGGAGAGCGAGGCGGAGTATGGCTTTGTTAGTGGTCGTCATGTCGTTATCCCGTAATTACGTAATCACGTAATCCCGTCATAAAAATAATAAAATCATCAACTGCCCCGTGAGGACGCGGAGGAACATCGTCAACGGATAGACCGTCGAGTACGCTACCGCAGCGCGGTCGTTCGCCGAAGACTGCGAGGTCGCGTACGCCAGAGCCGGCGGGTCGGTTGTCGAGCCGGCGATGAGTCCCATCAGGGTGAAATAATCAAGTTTATATCCTTTTCGCGCGATGAAACCTATCAGCAGCAAGGGCAGCAAGGTGATGATCACGCCGTAGCCTATCCATACGTAACCGCCGTCCAAGAGGGTCTCAACGAACGAGCCGCCTGCGCCGAAACCTACTGCCGCAAGGAAGAGGGAGATACCTATCTCGCGGATCATGAGGTTCGCGGAAGTGGTGGTATAGGTCACCAAATGCCATTTGGTACCGAACGCCCCCATGAGGATCGCCACAATCAGCGAACCGCCGGCAATACCTAACTTGAACGGCTGCGAGAGTCCCGGCAGCGCGAAAGGAATAGAACCCAACGCCACGCCTAAGATAATTCCAAAGAACAGAGACGCCAGGTTCGGCGCATCCAGTTTCTTCGCGGAGTTGCCAAAAGCCTTCGCAATCTTGTCCACCGCCTCTTTCTCGCCCACTACGGTCAGGCGGTCGCCCAATTGGAGCCGCAGCTCCGGAGTAGCTAACAGTTCTATACCGGCACGGCGGACACGGGTGATCGTGATATGGAACGCATCGCGCACCTTCAGGTCGCATATCTGCTTGCCGTTTATCTTGTCCTTGGTCACCACAATATGCTGGCTCACCAGGTGAATATTCTGCTCTTTCTCTTCCCAATGGATGTCGGTCTTCTCGCCGAGGAGGAGAACCGTTCTCTCGTCCTTCTTGTCCGTCACGAGGCGTACCTGGTCGCCTACGTGAAGAAGGGTCTCTGCATCGGGCATGAACTCATTTCCATGCACATCCAGCACACGGCTGACGACGATCGTCACATGTGTCAGCAGGCCCAGATCGCGTACATGCAGACCGTCTATCTGCGGGTTGGTCAACCGCATGTCGTAATGCTCCACCTGCTGCACCTCCCCTTTCTCTTTCGTAACCTGCTCTTCCTCTTTGTCCATCTTGATGCGGAAGACCCAGCGGATAACCATCATTGCGAAGAGGATTCCTACGACGCCCAGCGGATACGCCATCGCGTAGCCGGACGCTATATCAGGGTTCGACACGCCCGTCAGATCCTGATAGGTCTGCTGCGCCGCACCCAGACCAGGCGTGTTCGTCACCGCACCGAAGAGTACACCGGTCATCGTGGCGATATCCGTACCGCTGACAAGATGAATGACGTACGCCGTCGCGCAGCCTAATACCACTATACTTGCCGCCAGCATATTCAGGCGCAGACCGCCCTTACCGAACGAAGAGAAGAAACCCGGACCGACCTGCAAGCCTATCGAATAGACAAACAGAATCAGACCGAGGTCCTTCGCAAAGGACTCTACCAGCGGATCAAGCGTCATGCCGAAATGACTGCACGCGATCGCGCAGAACAGGATCCAGGTAATACCCAGAGTAATACCTTTGAACTTGAGCTTCGCGCCCAAGAAAATTCCAATAGCAATGGCAAGGGCAAGCACAAAAATCGAATGTGCTATACCCGTGCCAAAGAATAAATTACTTAACCAGTCCATTTAATTATTTTCTCATTTTTCCCATTCTGCTCATTTGAGCTCTGCACCGAGAACATTGAATTCGCGTCCGTCACGAACGATAACTACCTGCCCGTTGCGAATAACCTTGACGGCCTTCACAGCTTCAGCAGCGGTAGCATTCTCAATGCCTTGCGGTTCTTCACCGGCTTTCCAACCGAAACCGCCGCGGGCGTTTGCTTTACGGACAGTGATTCCTGAATCCTCAGGGAACACCTCTTCTTTAAGTTGCGAACCCAGCATTAGCTCTGCATTGCCGTTCTGAGCCTCTACCAGATAAATACCTTCATCTTCGATGTTTTTCAGATCGCAAACTGCTTGTGTAGCATCATTCTTCGCGGTCTCTGCCCATGCGCCGAGAGTATATTCCATCGTGTAAGCCGCAGCAGCCTCTGCGCTCAGAACGGTCTCGATATCCCGAGTGGCATTACCGTTCTTCGGATCAACGAAGGTTACCACATTGCTTGCCGGAGTCAGAATCGTACCATCGGCCAGATGTGTATTGTACTCTCCGAATTGTGGCCACGCGTCTTTGTTCATCAGCTCTTTGGTCCAACGCTCAATCTTGCTGCCGTCAGAGAAAGAGAATTGTCCTGCGCTGTAGTCCACAAGCGTGTTCAGGAACGCTACCGACGGTTTGTTGTTCCAAGCACGGCCAAACGATACAACCGGGCATTCGCTCTTGACGGTACAGCCCTCGAAGACATATCCCTTATCCGTAGCCGGACCGTTGTTTGCCGTCAATGCGTCAGAACCGCCACCATCTTTTTTACGTTTCTCTGCGTAGAGAAGGTTGTTCTTGAAATAAACGCTACCGTCACCGCAGATGAAATCGACCGTACCGTGGATCTCGCAGTCCTCGAAATACTTCACGGCTCCATGCAAGTTGCTGTAATACGTATCCTGATAGCTCAGCAGACGTACGTTCTTGCAAACAGTCTGCGTACCTTGATCCCAGAGCGCAACAGCACGACCGTTGTCGTTCTTGTAGTAATCGAGTGCATTCTGAATCGTCAGGTCTTGCAGATATGTACCGATGACATTCTTGTTGATCTTGATCGTTGCAGTCTTATCAATCGACTCGGTCTTAGCGTCCGGAGCGTTCTTGATGATCGTTCCTTCCATCGATTGACCGATGATAGAGATATTGTTCTTGCCGATAGTGGTCAGCACGGTCTCGCCCAGGTCATAGGTACCGTTCGGGAGGAAGATCTTGTCGCCGCTTTGAGCTTGTACCAACGCCAGCAGGAAGCATGCTACGTCGCCGCCCGGTACGATAAAGTATCCGGTAGCCTCATCCTTGGTCAGGAACTCCTGTACGTTGTAAACAACTACCTTGTGGATATACTGCTTAGCCGTCCAGCTAATGGTGAGCCATCCTGCCTCGCCGGTGTATTGAGCGGTCAACTCCGTGCCGTCCGGCGTCTCGTTCTTTACTACAGGATAAGAAGCTATTACTTGATCACCTGCGATCACGTTGACATCACCGCTCTCCGAATACTTGCACAACGTCACTACTACAACCGCATTACCTGCTACAGCTACACGGATGTTTCCATCGGCTGCAAAATACCAACCGTGGGTAGCGTCATGGAACGCGCCGTTAGCTACCTCTACCGTCTCGTGATCTTCCGGATAGAAAATCTGCGATGCAAAATCATAGGTCTGCACACTTCCGATGGTCACTTCTTCTATCGGAGTCACTTTCGCCTGGATTGTTGTGTTGCCCGTAATGGGGTCTCCGACAACCGCTTTCTTGCCATTCGAGTAGAACCATCCGCGGAATGCTTCCCCTTCCTGAATCTCCGGCAGTACGGACACTTCCGGCAAGATACCTAAAGAGGCACCCTCATAGGTCTCTATACGGTTTAGTTCAGTACCGTTCTGATCCTTGAAAATAATTTCGCAAGGCATGATATCGGTTGCCTCTGCAAAGAAATAAGGCACGTAAGTGTTATTTGCAAACTCAAAGGTCAGAGTAGCGGCGTCACCGGTATACACGTATACCACATTTTGCGCAAAACTACCGGCGGTCTCGCCGCAATCTGCTTTGTTATCTACCGTTGCAAAATCTTCGCCGTCCTTCTTGACGTTGATCGGCGTACCGCTGTACTGACATGCTCCGATGGTGAATTTGACCGGACCGTCCACGGGTACGGTGACAGAACCACCGTAAATACCGTGCTGACCGCCGTTGTAGTTCGTTCCGGCTACCACTACGCCCTGCGGCAGTTCACCGCCTTCCGGCAGCAGCACCGTATAAGGGTTCTCTCGGAACTCGATCTTGAAATCCACGAACGTGCGAGCTATGTCCTCCACAAATTGTATCTTCTGAAGCACGGTCTGCGTACTACCCGAACGCTTGATATAGATATTGTTCTGGGCGGCGGTCAGCTCGATGATCTGCGTAGCGCTCTCGGTTACAGTACCGGTCACTCCGACAGAGGTCTCCGCAACCGGCGTCTCGCCTGACCATGTAAACACCTCCAGAGCTGTAGCGTTGCTACCCTCACGCGGACCAAAGGTAAGTTTGAGTTTGCCTGCTACGGCGGCTTTGGTAAAATAGCAATAGCCGCTACCGTCCATCTTAACACCTTTCAAGCCATTCTTGGTTCCTGCGGGATCATCAACTTTGCTTCCGTAGGTCAATCCGTTGTCAGGATTCGCACTCGGAGCCGCCTCCGTGTAATCCCAGAGCAGGTCATTTGCTCCTGCCCACATAGTTACGCTCGTTAGAGCGGCAACTACAAATAGAATTGTCTTTTTCATTGTGGTTAAAAATTAATTGTTAATATCGTTGATTTGTTCGATTTTTTAACTTTTCCTATCTCCTATCTCCTATCTCCTATCTCCTATGGGGAGGTCGGGTGGGGCCTCTATTATCGTATTCATCGTCCGGCTCTTGCCGTCGAGGACGAAGGTCACCTCGTTCGTCTCCGGCGAGACTACCCTGCCCTCTTGATCCATCGTCCTGTACTCGCCGAACCGCTCCGGCAGCGCCATCATCCCTTGGACCGTCCATCGGCGGATCCCCTTGCTCTCAAGGCTGAACTCGCCCGCAGAGTAATCCAGCTTCGTATGGATAAACACACACTTGGGGAACTTCTTCCAGCTCCGTCCGAGGCTCACTACCGGGCACTCGCTCTTTATCGTGCAGCCCTCGAAGACGAAACCCTTGTCGTCCTTCCCGGCACCGCTGGCGGTTATCGCGTCCGTCCCTTCGCCGCTCTTGCTGCGTCTCTCGCAGTACAGCAGGCAGTTCCTAAAATACACATCGCCGTCCCCGCAGATGAAATCCACCGTCCCGTGGATCTCGCAGTCCTCGAAATAATGCGTTCCTCCTTCGTTATCGGAGAAATACGTATCCTGATGCCCCAGCAGCCGCACGTTCCGGCAGACGGTCTTCGTGCCCTGATCCCAGAGCGCCACGCCCCGACCGTTATCGTCGTGGTAGTAGTCCAAGGCGTTCTCTATCGTCAGGTTCTCCAACCTCGTTCCTTCTACCCCCGGGGCGATACGCAGCGTCGCACTCTTGTCGATGGACTCATAGCGGTAGTCGGGCTTATTGCGGATGATCGTGCCTTCCATCGACTCGCCGAGGATCGTCACGCCGTTAGCCTCGATAGCCGTCAGCGCCAAGGGACCTAAGTCATACACCCCGTCAGGCAGCCGGATCATCTTCTCGCCGCCCGCGTTCGCGTTCATGAGCGCGCGTATAAAAAAAGCAGCGTTCGCGTCCATCGAGTCCGTACGCATGCCCGCGCTATAGAGGGGCACAGGACTCTCCAGAGGTGTACAAGGTGCCGGCTCAGCGAACGAGCCCTCGACGAACTCTATCCGCTCCAGGACCGTCTCCTGGTGCTTCTCGCGGGTGATATAGACGTGGTTCTCCTGCGCGCTGAGGAGGATCGTCTGCGTCTGCAGACCGTCCACCTCGCAGGTCACGCCTACCAGATGGTACGTACCTGCATCTTCGTTCTCGGACGCAAAGACCTGCAGCGACGTGGGGTTCTTACCGCTACGCGGACCGAACGTCAGCCGCAGCTGCCCCGCCACGGGCGCTTTGACGAACGAGCACCAGCCGGAACTGTTGAGCTTGACGCCCTTCAGCCCGTTCTTCACGCCCTCGTCGTCGTTGACGGTCGAGGAGTAAGAGAGTCCCCCGTCGGGGTTCGCCGTCGGAGGAGCCGTGCTGTAATCCCAGAGCAGGTCATACGTGCCGGCAGCGATGCTCCCCGCAAAGAAGAGCATCCCCGCCAACATAATTCCTATTTTCCGTCTGAATCTCAAAATTTGTCTGCTTTCAATATTAATCGAAAATATTATTTTCTTTATTTTTTAATCCCGTAGGGATATTTTTGTAAGCAGCCAAGCGAGTGCCTATCAAGGCAGTCGGTTGAGTCCAAGGGCATGGAGGACGGCAGGAAGCTTGCTTACTGACCGGCGTACAGGTCCATGGACTATAGAGCCATTAGGCTCGGTAGGCTGCGCATTTTCGATTTCACTCCATCATTCCTATCCATTCTTCCGTCTCTCCAACTGTCCTTCCAGCGCAGCGAGGCAAGCGTCGATGGCTTCCTCAAAACTGTCTGCGGTCTTCTCCGCAAACAGCCCTGCGATACGCACCTTCACTTCTTTGTTCTCGTTCGTCTGCGGTTTGACAACCGACATGCGGATCTCTACCTTGTCATCGGCGTTCAGGTGACGCTCAAAACGATTCATTTTCTTCTCGATAAACTGCTCGAGCTTCTCCGCCATCTCAAAATTCACGGCATTAATTGTCAGATTCATAGCAATAATTTTTAAGAGTTAAACGATATGTTCTTAAAATTTGCTGCAAAATTACAAAAAAATATTGACATACGCAAGCGCCCGCGCGATTTTTTTTCCTTTTTTCTTGCGTATCTCGTTTTTTTGTTGTACCTTTGCAGGCAAAATTGTAAATCATAAATCATAAGCCATAAATCATAAATATTAGAATGTTCAATTTTACCCCCCCCAGTAGCGAAAATGTCGCAAAGTACTGCGGTATCCTCCTCGTAGTATTCCTTTTATCTTGCGCGTACATGCGCGGCTACCAAGCCGGCATGTGTGGTTCTGATTTAGCAAGTACCTGCGGTGCCGACGTCCCTGAACCCGTCGAGCTCTCCAAATCTCTTTTCTTCAACCCCGACTCCATAGCTTACTACTCCGCTATAGCTGCACGCGAGGACAACCCCCGCGCGCTCTTCATCGTCGGCATGGCTGCCCATCTCCGCGCCGCCGACACCCACTATCCCTCTGATGTCGTGACCGTCCCCCTCGACGAAGCCGACCACTACCTCCTCCGTGCCGCCGAACTCGGCTACCCCGATGCACTGCAATATATTAAGTGCTGTGAGTATCATGGTACTTGGAAACATTATGTTCCATCCGCAAATAAATAATACCATGATACGCAACGAAATAATCAACACTATTGGTCGTCAGTACCTTACGACCAACATTGAGAACGACGAGTATAGTTACCAGAAAGCATTTACCGCTGCGCATAAGGATTTCGCAGCGGTAAAGATTGGTTCATACAAAGATTTAGACATCCGCTTCATCGATAAGCAAGCCCGTGTAGCGGTACTTGTGGAGACGAAACAGAATTTCGACACTGTTTACGAGAAAGCAAAACAACAACTCAATGCCTATATGGCATACGAGAGAGCGCTTACCGGCTTCGCAATTATTGGCATCCTCGCAAACACTAATGACGACCGCATACGCGTATGGCATGGAGCGGTAAGAGAGGATACTTTCCTTAAAGATCGGACTGCACTCTCTTCATTTGCCGACTACCGCAATATAGTTGCGCCCGCGCGTATCAACAATAAGGAGCAGGTTATCAAGAACACCTACAAACTCAATGAAACCCTGCATGGCATGGGTATTTCAGAAAGCTTACGTAGCCAGTTTGTCGGAACCTGCATCCTTGCCCTCAAAAATCATCTTCAGTACCAAGGACTCTCTACAACGCAGATCCTTTCCGGTATATATGATGTTTTGAGCGATTTATTGCATAATGATTTGAACCGAGCAGACAAATTATCGATCCTTCATACCAAAGTGCTCCAAGACCAAAAGGTTCGACAATTAGATGCGCAAGATATAACCAAAGTCCTCGATGATATTAGTAATGACATTATGCCGTATATCAACGAAGAAACGGCAAAAGGTCAGGACTTGTTAAATCTGTTCTTCACGACTTTCAATAAGTATGTAGGCAAGGCGGATAAGAACCAAGCCTTTACCCCCGACCACATTGTTTCATTTATGTGTGATGTGATCGGTATCAACCACACCTCGCGCGTGCTCGATCCTTGCTGCGGTAGCGGCGCTTTCCTTGTACGTGCCATGACCAACGCGCTGAACGACTGCGTTACGGATGAGGAAAGAAAAGAAGTTAAATTGCATCATATATATGGTATCGAGGCGGAAGAAAAAGCTTTTGGCTTGAGTACCACAAATATGCTCATACATAGTGACGGAAACTCAAATGTAGTAATGAAGAGTTGCTTTGATCTCCAACAATGGATCAAGGACGCTCATATAGACCGCGTGTTGATGAACCCGCCATATAATGCTCAAAAGCCCTTCTGTCAGCCATCATATGTGGCTCAATGGAAGAAGGACTGTAAAGAAGATCCGAGCAAGGGTCTGCATTATCTCTACTATATTGCCCAGGCGGTAGGTACGGGTAAATTAGCTATCTTACTCCCTATGCAATGTGCCATCGGTAATACGGGCGATATTAAGAAATTCAAGGAACTAATGATGCAACACCACCGCCTCGATGCGGTCTTTTCCCTGCCGGCAGAAATGTTCTACCCGGGTGCAAGTGTAGTCGCTTGTTGCATGATTTGGGAGTTAGGCATCCGACATGAAGCAGCAAATCAACCTACGTTCTTTGGATACTTCAAAGAGGACGGATTTACTAAGCGCAAGAACCTTGGACGTGTAGAACGTGTTGACCCCAAAACCGGAGAAGGTGCTTGGAAAGCTATCCATGATAAATGGCTGCACCTCTACCAGACGCGCACGGCGGAGGTCGGACTATCTGCTGTACAAAAAGTCTCGTACGAGGACGAATGGTGCGCAGAGGCTTACATGGAAACGGATTATAGTACCCTTTCCGAAAAAGACTTTATCCAGAAGTTAGTGGACTACTCCGCTTTCTTGGTTCAAAACGAGGAGGTCTAAATGGATACAAGTACGTGGAAATGGTTTCGCTATGACGAAATCTTTGATATAAAGCACGGCTTCTATAATAAAAAGCCGGAAGATAATCCCGAAGGAGATATTCCGTTTATTGGAGCTACGGACTCCAATAATGGCGTAACCTCTCATTCGGATTTGGAGACGATAGCTGTGACAACAAAAACAGGTGATGGCAGTAACTCTCCGATGGAAGAAAAGATCTTCGAAAATTGTATAGCGGTAACCAATAATGGCTCAGTCGGCTATGCATATTTTCAAGCGAAACCATTTACTTGTACTCATGACGTAAACCCTTTATACTTAAAAGGTCACGAGATAAATCCATATATCGCATTATTCCTTTGTACTCTTATCGAGAAAGAGCGGTTTAGATGGGCTTATGGACGCAAATGGAGACCTATACGTATGCCTTCATCCAAAATCAAACTCCCTGTAACCCAAGAAGGCACCCCCGATTGGAAATATATGGAAGATTTCGTCAAAGACCAAATTATCCCCCAACTCCCAAAGAAAGCCCAAAAGGTCTGGCTCCAAAAATACGACACCACCCCGCGAAAACAAGAAAACATGAAACTCAATACACAAGATTGGAAATGGTTTGTTTACGAGAGTATTTTTGATATTAGAAAAGGTAAACGTCTCACACAAGCGGATATGATAGATGGTAATATCCCTTACATAGGTGCTATAGACTCTAATAATGGGTTATCTGCATTTATTGGTAATGATTCACAATTACACGAGGCTAATACTATCACGGTTTCGTACAATGGTTCAATCGGATATGCTTTCTATCAAGATAAGGAGTTTTGGGCTACCGATGATGTTAATGTATTGTATCCGAAATTCAATCTCAATAGATATATCGCTTTATTTATATGCACGCTTATTGAGAAAGAGCAATACAGATTTTGTTATGGAAGAAAATGGGATTTAGAAGCAATGAAGAAGTCCCGCATCAAACTCCCAGCAACCCCCTCTGGCACCCCCGATTGGCAATTCATGGAGGACTATATCAAATCCCTGCCGTTCTCCAAAAACATCGAGCCGAGCAAACCAAATGAGGTGGTGGATGAGTTAATGGAGGTAAAAAAAGAGGTGATCAAAATGCGTCGAGCGATGGAAGCCCAACAACAAGCCAATATAAACAACTACGGCACCGTAAACATCTACGAAAAATAGAAAAAAATTCAAGAAAGATACATTTATATTTGCGTATCTCGCAAAAAAGCAGTACCTTTGCACCGTCTTAGACTCCAAGACGCTAAAACGGGGAAAATATTTATTTTGTAAAGGCATATTCCTTTTAGACAAGTCGGCAAACTTAAGCAACAGAAGAAATATGTCCCAAACACCTTGTATGGGTAGGTGGGACATAGTTGCAAATCCGCCGACTTGTCTTGTGTTCCACTTGCCCATGCATTTTTTTTATGTAAAACAATCATGGTCAATAACATCAACAACTTCGGAGTGATTAATTTTTACGAATCCAACTCCCAAAACTCAAAAAAGGAACAGGTTACAGAAGAAGTAGCCCCTATTGAGGAAACGCCCAAAGAAAAACCCTACACCCCTCCGATCCCCCGGGAAGGAGACTATAACGGCGTGCGGCTCTATATAGAGGAACGCAAGAGATACGACGAGTCTTTCAAAGATTATTGCTCCCATCATAACCGCAAAGAACTATGCATCCTCCTCACTAAGGAGTTCGGGTGGTTTGTGGACGACAAATCACTCGGCAGAAACATCCAGAGAAATATATAATTTTTTTTAGGTTTATTGCCTCATTGAGAGGGGTACCGCGCTGCGGTGAAGATCCGTCCTGACGGACTACGGTAAATTTATTTATCGGTAGGCTGGCGGGGCGGTTTTTTGTTTTGTACCCCTACAAAACCCTTCTCAATGAGGGGTTTTATATGTTTTTTTCTACAAAAAATTCCCAGGCGACAATTATGCGACACAGGCGACAAATTAAGCGACATTTGTCCCTCGCAGGCGACATTAAAACCCCTACCTTTGCACCGGATTTCGGATAACTAACCATCCCCGAGTCCGATGCATTATGAAAAATCAAATTATTCAACCTCTCCACCAACGAGAGTACAAACCCAAACGCGAACCCATCCCCCGGACGTGGTTCCTTTCTCACGGCTACACCAAAGCCGACACACGTTACACCAACGGCTACGCCATCTGGTTACATCCTAAGACCAACGATGTCTTTTCCGCCTACGGAAAGATTAAGTTGGATCTCATCCCGCACGAAAAGCATAAAAAGAATACCACGCGGTACCTGAAAATACCCGAACGGGCTGGGAATATGTTTCTCGCCCGCCTGAAGTACCTGACCTTCAAAGGTGAGATCCCTGCAGGCTACACCATCGACCATATCGACGGCAACCCTCTCAATAACGACATCCGCAATCTCCGTGCCGTGCCGCAAGCCATCAACTATCGCGATGGAGGCTTCCTCCGCAAACTCCGCAACCACGGCATCATCGTTGCTATGTACCCCGGTATCATCCTCGAAGGCTTCGAGCGGATGGCTGAATGGAAAGCTACCCACTCCGTATATCACTACAGCCGCCTCACCCGCGATGAACTCCTCCGCATCTTTGTCGGTCCGAAGTTCCAGATAGTGGACGGTGCTGCCATTATGGATCTCGAAATCTCCCGCCATCAGGAGTGTTAACATTGTGCAATTTTCGCGCATCATTGCGCGAACAACCCCCCTACAATTATGGACATTCAAGACTTAAGAAAAGCCCTGCACGAGGGTATCGTGCTCTTTCAGTTTCAGAAGATCGACGGCTCGCTCCGCCCCGCCCGCGGCACCACCTGCCCCGACCTCGTACCCACGCCCGACACCCCAAAAGGCACCCGCTCTCCCGAGCAACAAGCCGCCTACGAGCGACGGACCGTCACCTTCTACGATATCGACAAAAAGGCCTGGCGATCCATGCGTATCGACACCCTTTGGTCATATTCCCGAGCTCTCAAACTAACCGATTAGCCCTATGGACAAATTAGAAACCCTCCGCAAGATGTATCAACATTGTTGCGACTGCCAAGACCTGGCAGAGTCTATCGGAGATTGGGACTTATTCTCTACCTTCGAAAATCTACGAAATGAGTTAAACCAAAAAATGTATGGAAACAGTTCAATGTGAATATTGCGGCAAGACACTGCCGAAAAATGAAGCGACCCACTACGAAGCCGCCGATATATACGCCTGCCCGGACTGCGCAGAAGTAGAACTTACATACTGCTCACGGTGCGGAGAAATGATCTCAATTGAAGATTCTAGCCCATCTCCATACGGTCGCCTATGCGAGTGCTGTTACGATGATTTATTTGGCTGATTATGAAACTCCTTTTCGACGATTTTGCGGTAGTATCTTTAGCTTGTATCTTTTAGCTTGTATTTTTTGGCTTGTTCCTTTTTATACTTAGCTTGTTCCTTTTTATGTTTAGCTTGTTCCTTTTTTCATTTTAGCTTGTATCTTTTTTACCAAAAATCATGCAAAATAAATACAAGCTACCCGCTAAAAGAGAAAGTAGCAAAGAGAAAACCATGCGGGTGTATAAATCTCTTAAAAAATAATTTATTTTATAAATTCCAAAAAATCCCCCTTATGGAAACCATAGACGAAGCATTAGCTAAAAGGTTCGGCCGTTCGCTCGTCCACCTGATGAAACTCATCGACCCCGAGCGCCGCTATTCCATCGATGAGCGCCTCGGCAAAGCGTGGGATGCCCTCCCCCTGCAAGACCAGCGACGCCTCTATCTCTATCTCCTCTACCGCAAATGGCGAGGAGAAGGCTTCTACGGTACGCCCTATGAGATCGTTACTAACTGCCACCCGTACCCCACCGACTGGAACGGACGACCCTTAGCCGACCGACTCATGCGGGAATCCAAAATGGTCTCTGCCAAGTACCAAGGCACCTTCGGCATCTACACCGCCGATGAAGCACGCGTCTGGCAAATGACCGACATCACTCCCCGAAATTAGTTAATTACGCGCTTTGAGAAAGCGCATCCAGAAACCCTATTTTGTTAATTACGCCGCGTTGTATGCGGCACAAAACCCCAAAAATTATGAAACGCAAAACTATTCTTAACATTGAAGTAACCAACTCTAAGTTCGCCATCCGGTACACAGGATCCCTCATCGAAGCCCCGACATCCAAGGAGGCCTTCAAGCACGACGAACGCATCATGCGAATGCTTGTCTCTGACCGGAAAGCCTTTGATTTTCTCTTCCGGCTCGTCGAACCCGCCAGACGCTTCTACGTCCGCGAGGCAAAAAAGAAACGTAAGGAAGAAAGTGCGACTAATGTAGGACTTAAGTAGTACTTAAGTAGGACTAAAATCGGACTAATTACGAGTTCAGAATTATGGAAATCATCTTATCAAAACGATGTGAGTCCTTTACAGGCTCTCTCGGAAAAGGCTTCGGATACCACATCCAGAGACGCAAAAACGGCTTTTTCGCTAAGCGCAACTCGAAGGGTGAGATCCCTGCCAACGGGCACCTTCGTTTCATCTTCTTTTGTGCCTATCTAGCCCAACTCAATACCCACATCACCGACATCCGCGTCCCGCGCTGTGAGTTTCAGTCTGCCCTCTCCGAAGCCGGTGTTTCTTTGTCGGGTGCTCGTGACATCCGACACGAGTCATCCGCTGCCGATGTATTAACCCTCAAAGAAAAATTAAACTTATGAAGAAAGATGCAGTAACATTCGCGCAACTAACCGCGCGACTTGAAAGAGCCATACACGCCGATGTCGGCTTGTACGGCTTGAACATACTCCTTTACGGGTGGATTACCAAACACGGACGGTGTTCGCGCTTACAATTCGCCGATAGGAAGAGGAAGAATGGTGAGCCTTATCTAACCCTCGGAGAAGCGATACATTTCTCTCGGTATGCGGGCTACGACCTCACAAAAGACTAAGTTTTTCCGATAACTATGTCTTTGCCATACTTCGCGAAGTCACTTTCTTGGTGGCTTCGTTTTTTTGTACTACCTTTGCACCGGATTTCGATAAGCCCCTCTCTTACCCCCGCCTTTTTGAGGCTCCTCGTAAGAGGTGATGTGTTCTCCGTAAAAACAGTAGCTTCCGCTTGGGGAAGCGGACGGGAGGGGGCGCTGGGAGCGCCCGTTTTCGAGGAGAATACATCAGCCAAAGGCTTATGAGCCTCAAAACAATTAAACTCGCATATGAACAAATCGCCCGAAAATATTGCCCAACTTATCATCGCCGCACTGGTCGTCCTCGGTGGTCTTGTACTGCTCCATGTTGGCATCCAGATCGACCCCGCCGGAGAGATCCACGAGACCGTCCTCGTCGCCTTTGGAGAAGCTGCTACCTTTGCAGGTGCAATTATGGGTGTCGATTATGCTTATCGACACCGGGGCCCCCGGAAATTTTAATTTCTGGGGAGAGGAGGAAGCGCGACAATTACACGAGTTACGAAGTAAGGAAGTCATTGATCGCCGCTTCCGACGAGGGCATCGACTATCATTATAAAAACCGCAACAGAAATGATCACCCTAACGCTAACCAGAACGAGCAAAACCGGTAACGCCGTCATAGGTTTTCTCGTAATCCCCTTTACCCAGTACCCCTGCAGCGACCGAGAGGAGGAAGATATTACCATCAAGACCCTCGAGAATGCGGATTTTATCATCCCCGCAGGGACGTACCCCCTCAAGCGCACCTACTCGTATAAGTTTAAGAAACTACTGCCCATTTTGGAGAACGTGCCCGACAGAGAAGGGATACGCATCCATCGAGGCACGAAACCCGAACACTCACAAGGCTGCATTCTAACCGACATGTTTGGTCAGAGCACCTTAGACATAATGTTAAACCGTTTAAACGAATTTTACACCGATGAAGAAATTGTTCTTTCTGTCGTTGATGCTTTTGATGATGGCAGCGGTAGCGGTCTGTAATCAGTCCTGCAAGGCTTGGCGTACTATCGCCACCTCCGCCACTTACGTTCAGCAGAACGACTCCGCGAAAGCGCAAACGACCACGACCATCTCTACCAAAACGGTAGAAGAGTATCAGGGCGTCAAGAAGCGCTAACCCAAAGACGTAAAGTAACCCCGTCTCTAAAGAAAGGTTGCCATACTTACTCACTTATTATCCCTCCAAGCGGTGAGGAGAAATGTTCACCGCAAAAACAATGGCATCAGTTACCTATTCCGCCGGTATTGACCACGTTTCCGGCGCTCTGTCCAAACCCAGCAAGTCTGGTCAGCACTCTTGCGAGAAGATGTTGCTCGCGACGCACCGCACCGCAGCGACCACCTCCAACAAGTGCAACCGTCTGTACCTCCGCACTCCGCAGAAGCGTACCTCTGCGCTCTCGCAGCGTGAGTTCGAGAACCGCGCGAAGTTCATGGTGGTAGCCGGCATGATCAAGGCCCGCAAAGCCGACCTCATGAAGATCACCACCGACCAGCAGGCGTTCCTCGCTCAGAAGAACGACCCCGATGGCGCAAAGACCATGAAGGCGTACTACTGGAAAATTTGTGGTGCTGAATATGATCAGCAACACTCGTAAGTGCTCGCGGCTCCGCCGCATTTAAGAGAAGCGACCTTCGTGGTCGCTTCTTGTGTTTATATAGGGCTCCCGCAGATTTCTAATCTGTGGGAAGAGCGGAGGTAATGGTCGCACCTACGATTTAGCGGAGCGGTATCGTTCTTGCGATCCATTTACCGAACGCGACGGGAGCGCTTTTTGTTCATTATTTTGCAAATAAATTTGCATATGTCGATTTTTTGTAGTACCTTTGCATCGTTTTTTAAACGATGAAGAGAAATGCGGGAATATTTATAGGACTGGGCGTGCTTCTGGCACTCTTTTTTTGCCTGGATATATGCAGCGGCAGCATTTGGCTGTGGCCCTTTGACACGCTCAGTGTCATGGAGCGCAATATCCTGCACGCCATCCGTATCCCGAAAGCGATCACGGCGGTTCTTGCCGGCGCAGCGCTGTCTGTCTCGGGACTGATCATGCAGACCCTCTTCCGCAACCCTCTTGCCGGGCCGTACACCTTAGGTGTCTCGTCCGGCGCGAGTCTGGGTGTGGCGTTCCTGACGATGGTGTCCGGGATTAGCGGGTTAGCGGTTAGTGGGTTAGCGGTTAGCGGGTTAGCGGTTAGTTTGCCGATTTTTGCCTGCATCGGCGCGACGGGTGTCTTACTGCTCGTGCTGGCGGTCAGCCGGCGCGTGACGGGCAACGTCAGCCTGCTGATTGTGGGAATGATGTTCGGCTCCATCGCCGGCGCATTAGTGAGCCTGCTGCAGAACTTCGCCAACCCCGATGCGCTGAAGCTCTTCATTGTCTGGACCCTCGGTTCGCTCAGTAGTGTCAGTTGGGCGGACATGCGGCTCTTGCTCCCTATCCTGCTCCTCGGCACGCTCTTTGTCATCCTGGCGATGAAGCCGCTGAACGGTCTGCTCTTAGGCGAAGACTACGCCCGCGGACTGGGCATTAACGTGCAGCGCACGAGGCTCTATATTGTCCTCGCGACCGGTCTCTTGGCCGGCGGCGTGACAGCATTCTGCGGACCCATCGCTTTCATCGGCGTAGCGGTTCCGCATATCGCCCGGGGGATCTTTCAGACCTCCAACCACCGCATCACCCTCCCTGCTTGTGCCCTCATCGGCGCCGGGCTGCTGCTGATTTGCGATGTGTTGTGTTCGCTCTTCGTCTATCCGCTGCCGATATCCACCATCAGTGCACTCTTCGGAGCGCCGATAATTATATGGATCATTCTGAAGAATAATCGTTAAATAGTTAAATTGATATGTCTGTACATGTACAAAATAGCCGAATGACGACTGCTAAGCTGCGTCAGATGAAGGCTAACGGCGAGAAGATCGCCATGCTAACAAGTTATGATTTCACCCTTGCCTCTCTCGTCGATGAGGCAGGGATTGATATGATTTTAGTGGGCGACAGCGCCAGTAACGTCGTTTGCGGCAACCAATACACGCTGCCTATCACCGTGGATGAGATGATCTTCCTCACCAAAGGTGTTGTCCGCGCGGCGCAGCACTCGCTCGTCGTTTGCGACATGCCTTTCGGCAGTTATCAGGTGAGCGAAGAGGAAGCCGTGCGCAATGCCATCAAGATCCTCAAGGAATCCGGTTGCGATGCCGTCAAACTCGAGGGCGGCGAAGAGATCCTCCCGGCTATCCGCCATATGATCCAAGCCGGCGTACCCGTCATGGGACACCTCGGTCTGACGCCGCAGAGCGTCAATCAGTTCGGCGGTTACGGTCTGCGCGCCAAAGAAGAGGCAGAGGCTGCCAAACTGCTCCACGACGCCAAGCTCTTGGACGAAGCCGGCTGTTTCTCTATCGTCTTGGAGAAGATCCCTGCGGCGTTAGCTCAGAAAGTGACCGCCTCCGTCTCCTGCCCGGTCATCGGCATCGGCGCCGGCAATGGTTGCGACGGACAAGTCCTCGTGCTTCAAGACATGTTAGGCCTCAACCAAGGCTTCAAGCCGAAGTTCCTCCGCCATTTTGCGACCCTCGCTCAGGACGTCAAAGACGCCGTAAGCGAATACGTCAACGCAGTCAAAGACAGCTCCTTCCCCAACGCGGAAGAGAGTTACTAAAAAAAGAGGCCCTCGAGCCTCTTTTTTTTATTGCATCTACCCGCTGTATTACGGGATGAGTTTCTGGATCTCCGTAGCTATCTCATCCATGTACTTGTTTCCGGTCTCCGGGTTAATCGGCAGTGCGCCGAAATCCAAAGTGATAAACGGATACGTACTATTGGATGTCACGAGCTTCAGGTCCTTGCGTCCCATGCGCACCTCCATGATCTCCGAGAAAGGAATAACGATTCCCTGGGCATACAAGAGGCCCAACTCCCGGTTCGCGAGGATATTTCTGCCGGTGAGGATATCATGCTGGTACCAAACCTCATAATCATCGCCCAGCGTCTCCTTGATGAGCGCCTCCGCCTGCGGATTGAGGGTAGCTGCCTCACGTCTCCACTGCTCGCGTTGCTGCTCACGAGCCGCAGCTGCCTCACGCACGTGTTCCTCATTCTCATTCACGTATTCGTCGATGGAAGCCATATAAGCTTTCCGGCGGGAACGAAGCCCGATGAGTATCAACAGATCCGCCAGAATCACTACTGCCGGATAAGCCAACGTGCCATAGAAATCCTGCAAATAGAAAGGTATCGGGATATAGGCAATCGCCAAAAGCAGACTGATGTACAACAACCAGCGGCATTTGTTATGCGCATGACGGATCGCATGAATCGTCTGCTCGCGCGTCACCTCACGCACTACTTTCAGACGGTCACGAGCGTCAAACCACTTCCATACCAGGAAGAAGGACACCAACATCAATCCAATGAGGATAAACAATAAGGAATAGAGTAAAAATTCGAGTCTCATACGCTTATAGATTTGAGGGTTAAACTAAGTCTATTTTTCAAACTCGCCGCAAAGATACAACAAATTTTCCGAATATGCAAGAGTTCTTGCTATTTTTATTGCATATTTCAATAAAAACTTGCATATTTGAAAAAAAAATCGTATCTTTGCACGCATTTTTGATTATTCACATAAAATTTCTTTTACTATGACAACACAAGAAATGAAACAGGCCTTTGAGCAAGCCTACCATCAGAAAGCTCAGAAAATCTTCTTCTCTCCGGGTCGTGTCAATCTTATCGGCGAGCACACCGATTACAACGGCGGCGCTGTCTTCCCTTGCGCACTCAGTTTCGGCGCATGGCTGCTGATTGCCAAGAATAACGACCGCGTGCTGCGTTTCCGTTCGCTGAATATGCCGCAAGTATATGAAATCCCCATGGACGCTATCGCTCCGCAGCCCGACCGCGCTTGGTGTAACTACTCGCTGGGATGTATCGAGATCACCCGTCGCCGCCATCCGGAGGCGAAACTGGAGAGCGGTTATGACCTGCTTTATTTCGGAAATGTCCCCGCAGGCGCGGGCTTGAGCAGCTCTGCAGCGATGGAGGTAGTCACCGCACGCGCCTTCACCGAAGAGATGGGTTGGAAAGATCCGGACGACAAGAAATACCGCACGGAGTTAGCTCTCATCGGCCAGGCTTGCGAGCATGAGTACGCAGGCGTGATGTGCGGTATCATGGATCAGTTCGCGAGTGCGCAGGGTAAGAAAGATCATGCTATCCACCTCAACTGCGACACCCTCGAGTTCGAGCACGTGCCCGTCAAACTGGACGGCATCAAAGTGGTCATCACCAATACCCACAGCCCGCATCATCTGGACAGCGGCGCGTACAACGACCGCGTGCGCCAATGCCACACTGCCGTCGAACAGATCAGCAAAGTGAAACCCATCAAGTTCCTTGCCGAACTGACCGAGGACGACTGGAAAGAAGTGGAATCCGCTATCACCGACCCGATTGCCAAGAAACGTGCGCGCCACGTGGTAGGCGAAGTAGCACGTACCGCAGCCGCCGTAGAGGCGCTCAAGAAAGGCGAGATCGCGTATTTCGGCGAACTGATGACTGCCAGCCATGTGTCCCTCCGCGACGATTATGAGGTGACCGGTCCGGAGCTCGATGCTCTTGCTGAAGCCGCTTGGCAGGTAGAAGGCGTGCTCGGCAGCCGTATGACCGGTGGCGGTTTCGGAGGATGTACCGTCAGCCTCGTCAAAGAAGAAGCTATCGACCGCTTCAAAGCTTTCGTCGGCGAAGAGTATGAGAAGAAGACCGGCCTCAAGGCAGATTTCTATGTTGCAGAGATTGGTGATGGCGTTTCCCGCTTGGCATGAGACCGCTTCGCTAAAAGAATAAAGACCGCTTCGCTAAAAGAATAAAGACAAAACGGCTACGACTATACCATACATTTACGTCTTTATTCCTTATTCCTTTAGCCCAAAGGGCGGTCCTTCATCCAAATCTATGATTTATGAAACCTATTCAATTCTATACGATTAAGAGCAGCGGTGGTCTCAAAGCAGAGATCTCGAATCTCGGCGCGAAGATCACCAAACTGCTGGTAGCCAACCGCAAAGGGGAAGTCAAGGATATCGTCCTTGGCTTCCGCACCGCGGAGGAGTGGCGAACCAAAGAGACCTATTTCAACGCCATCTGCGGACGCGTAGCCAACCGCATCAAAGACGGCAAGTTCACCCTCGACGGCAAGACCTACCAGCTGCCCGTCAACAACGGCACGAACAGTCTCCACGGCGGCGTGGAGGGATTCAACGCGAAGATATGGGAGGTCGTGGAGCAGAGTATCTATGAGATCAAACTCCGCTACCGCGCCAAAGACGGCGAGGAAGGCTATCCCGGCAACGTGGACATCTATGTCACTTATACCGCGACAAAGGACAACCGCCTCGTCATTCATTATGAGGCGAAGACCGATGCCCCCACTCTTGTGGCGATGACCAACCACGCCTATTTCAACCTGGCAGGCGAAGACGGCGGACGCGTGGATGACCATGTCCTGCAAGTATTCGCAGACCGCTACACCCCCTTCGACGACACCGCTTGTCCCACCGGAGAGATCCTGCCCGTAGAGGGCACTCCGATGGATTTCCGCCAGCCCACCCGCATCGGCGACCGCATCCACGACAAGTTCTTCGAGCCCGGCAGAGGTATCGACAACAACTGGTGTCTCTGCGACGGAGACGCACCTAAAGAGCTGCGCCACGCTGCGACCCTCCAGGCCGACGGAAGGACGATGGAGTGTTGGACGACGATGAAGGGTCTGCAGGTCTATACCGGTAACTGGATCGAGAAGAACGAAGGAAAGAACGGCAAGCTCTACGACGAGCAGCATGCCGTTTGTCTCGAGGCGCAGAACTGGCCCGACAGCATCAATCATCCCGCCTTCCCGAATATCATTCTCCGTCCCGGCGAGAAACTCGACGAGACCACCGAATACCGATTCCTCTAACCCCTAATCCCCTAACCCCCTAATCCCCTAACCCGATGCTTTGCATTTTATTAGCGATTAGCACCCTCCTGACCTCTTGGCAGTTTCGCCAGGAGCCGTCGGCTCAGATGCCGAACGTCGATACCGTTTGGCGCGAAGTGACCATCCCTCACGACTGGGCAATCTGCGGACCTTTTGACCGCGAGAACGACCTCCAGAAAGTCATCGTCGTACAGAACGGAGAGAACGAGGCGACCTGGAAAACCGGGCGCAGCGGCGGACTCCCATGGATGGGAAAAGGCCACTACCGCACGCGCGTCAAAGTCAATAAGGACAAGTTCTACACCCTCGTCTTCGATGGCGCCATGAGCCACGCCGACGTCTATATCAACGGCGAAGAGATGGTTTATTGGCCCTACGGATACAACACTTTCGATTGCTACATCCTCCCCCATCTCATCACCTCCGACTCCGTGGATATCGATGTCTTTCTGGAGAACAAACCCCAGCAGAGCCGCTGGTATCCGGGCGCAGGACTATACCGCAACGTACATCTCGTAGAGAGCCATCCGATTCATATACCTACTTTCGGAGTCCTCATCCGGACACCCAAAGTGAGCAAGGATTTTGCGCAGATTACCTTCGCAGCCGAGCTACAAAACGGCGTGGAAGAGGTAACGAGTGAACGAATGAAAGAGTTAATGAATGAAGGATTCAGCATGCAGACCGACATCCTCTTCGACGGCAAAGTGGTAGCCACCATCGACGGACAGGAGGGGGCGACGGACATCCGCAGCCCGCAGTTATGGAGCCCCGAGACGCCGAACATCTACGTAGCGCGCACGCGCGTCTATAAAAACAAGGAGATCATCGACGAAGTGGACACCCCTTTCGGTATCCGCTCTGTCAGCTACACCCCCGAGAACGGTTTTCAACTCAACGGCGAGACCCGTAAGTTCAAAGGCGTGTGTCTCCACCATGACCTCGGTCCGCTCGGCGTGGCGATTCATAAAGACGCTCTGCGCCACCAGCTGACCATGCTCAAAGAGATGGGATGCGACGCCATCCGCACGAGTCATAATATGCCCGCGCCTGAACTCGTGGAGCTATGCGACGAGATGGGAATCATGCTCTGCGTCGAGCCTTTCGACGTCTGGAACCACGGCAAGACCGACAATGACTACCACGTCGAGTTCGACGACTGGTGGAAATGGGACATCACCAATATGATCAAGCATTTCCGCAACAACCCTTCCGTCATGCTCTGGTCCTCCGGCAACGAGGTATGGAACCAAGTCCTGCCGGACGGCATCGGCATCGTGAAGGAGCTGCAGGCTCTCTTCCATCAACTCGACCCCACACGACCTGTGACAAACGGCATGGACCAGGCAATGCACGTCATCCATAACGGTTTTGGCGCTGCCGTAGAGCTGCCGGGTCTGAACTACCGAACGGGACGCTATTTAGAGGCGTACGAGAACCTGCCGCAGAAGATGATTCTCGGCTCCGAGACGGCTTCCACCGTCTCTTCCAGAGGCGTGTATAAGATTCCTGCCGTCATCCAGCCCGACAAACTCTACTCCGACAACCAGTCCTCCGGTTACGACCTCGAGTACTGCGCTTGGTCGGGTCTGCCCGAGCAGGATTTCCAGCTGCAGGATGACTACCCTTGGACTCTCGGACAATTCGTCTGGACAGGCTTTGACTACCTTGGCGAACCCTCGCCGTATGACACCGACGCTTGGCCCAGCCACAGTTCCTATTTCGGCATCATCGACCTCGCGTCGCTGCCCAAAGACCGTTATTGGCTATACCGCAGCCAGTGGAACAAAAACGCCGAGACCCTGCATCTCCTACCCCACTGGAACTGGAAGAAAGGCGACAAAGTGCCTGTCTTCTGCTATACCTCCTACCCCGAGGCGGAACTCTTTGTCAACGGCAAGAGTTTTGGCAGACTCCGCCATGCGACCCCCGAAGAGACCGAGCAGCTCGCCAAAGGCGACCTCTCCGTAACTCTCCCGCAACCCAAAGGCAGCAAGGCGGCGCGTGTGAGCCAAATGCCCAAGGTCGGAGAGTTTGAGATCCCCGAATGGGGCTCTGCCCCGCGTCCGGAACTCTTACCGAGATACCGCCTCATGTGGTTCGATGTGCCCTATAAGAAAGGAAAGATTGAAGTCGTAGCCTACGATACCAACGGCAAAGAAGCGGCACGCCAAACCATCCGCACGGCTTGCAAGCCCCACCATTTGGTCGTAGAATGTGCCAACGCCGGCGAGAATCCCGACGAACTATACTACATGACCGTCAAGGTGGTCGATTGGAAAGGCAACCTCTGCCCCTTTGCCAATAACCTCATTTCCTACGAAGGCGAAGGCTTTGTCGCCGCTGCGAACGGCGATGCCGCTTGTCTGGACAGCTTCACAGAACCTCAGATGCACGCCTTCGCCGGCCAATGCACCTTCATCATCCGAAAAGGTGCCAAAGGAAACTTCAAAATGAGCCGAAAGTAAGCCCAATCCCGACGGTCAAACGACGGTCAACCGACAGTCAAAGCCAACGTAAGTACTCTGTAAGTTCTCTGTAAGTACAAAAAATAGCCCGGGCATTTGCCCGAGCTATTTTATTTCTAGTAAACTAGTAAACTAGTTAACTAGTCTTTTGGTCTTAACGAACCTGAGTTCCCTGTACGTTGAACATCTTGTTGTCACGAACGATGTAAAGAACGCCGTCAACAACTACTTTCTGTGCCTTCTCGGTCAGAACTACGTTCTCGATACCTTCTACCCAGTTAGCTTTCCATACATACTCTTCACCACTGAGATCAAGCTCAATCCACTTGCAAGGAGTGCCTTTATAAGTATCATCCAGCCAGAGTTGCTCGAATTTCATATTTGCGAGGCCCTCACCGCTGGCTGCATAAACGATTTCGTTAGCCCATTTCTCGTCTGACGTTGCACCAACACCTGAACGGAACTTGAACTCTTGGAATCCCATAACATCAAGTTCAGCAAAGTACCAACCGGTATTAAGGAGTTCCATTGCAGTACCAGCCCACTCATCGAACGTACCGATAATCTCAACAGCTTCAGGACCATTGGCCGGAGCTTTAAGAGATACTATCGTGTGATAAACTGTTGAGTCAACCGGCTCGGGTTTCTCGCAGTTGTTCCAAGAATACAAGGTAGGATCGCCAAGGTCATACATAATATCGGTTTCTTCACCAAGTACAAGGTTTGCACCACCGTTATATGCTTTCCACTCGTCATTCTCAGCGTCATACTCTTTGAGCTCATTGCTCCAGTCAGCGCCCCACTCTGCAGCAGAACGGAATTTGTACTCAGAACCCTCAGCAGCCTTGAAACTGATCTCGAATACTGCACCCGGGAGGTTAGCATTCTGACGCTCTGCGGTCTTCAGCTCATTCAAAGTCATAGCCTCTTGTGCCCAGCCGTTGAAACCACCGGAGATAGCAGGAGTGATA
Organism: Bacteroidales bacterium UBA2712; assembly: GCA_002354055.1. GTDB lineage: Bacteria > Bacteroidota > Bacteroidia > Bacteroidales > Paludibacteraceae > Colicola. Next base: position 158,259 of record DEKW01000005.1, on the reverse strand, counting down.
AAGTCCTCATCGTTGCAATCCGGCGAAACAAGTGATACTTTGTAAGTGTGATATACAGCTGTACAAGGATTATTCTTCCAGCTCTCAACTACAAACACAAGGATACCCGGTTGAATGTTCTTGATATCAACCTCTGTGCCGTTATTACCGGAAAGAAATTCTGCATTACCTCTAATCACAGTAGTAGGCGCTTTGTCTATCAGATTTTGATCGAAACCAAGTTGGTAATCCCAGTTGAACAAACCACTACCGTCCAATTGGATCGGCTTAGCCTGTACACCACCGTCAGCTGCGGGATCCGTTGCATCTTCCCAAGAAACGACATACCAACCTTCGAAACCTGTTACTTCTACGAAGTCAAGCAGAGTAGCGTGGTCAGCAGCATTAGGCCAACCTGCATACGTACCATTCAGAACGATACCGTTGCACGCGCCGTCATTGTAGATACACATCGTGTAAGTTCCCGTTGCATACGATGCCAAATCAGCATCCGAAGGAACCACTTCACGACTTGCGAACGTAGCAACGCTAAAGAGAGCGGCTGCTACAAAAGCGAATAGTTTTTTCATAATGAATTTAGTTAATAAAATTGGTTAATAAAATTGGTTAATTTAAGTAAACGACTTGTCGTTTATTAATATCCTATTTCTTCGTTGAGACCTTTTAAGTTTTCATTGGCAGTGACATCCTTGGCAGGAATCGGATACACATTATATTTTGCATCCTTGCCTGCTTTATGTCCCTCCCAAGTCTTGGTAGTATTGGGACCTGCAAACTGACCAAATCGGATCAAGTCCGTACGACGGCGACCTTCGCACCAGAACTCTTTTGCCCACTCGGTCAATAATGTTTCATCGTCTAAAGAGGTGATCTCGGGTGCATTGGCACGACGACGCAGACAGTTTACAGCCTCGATAGCGGGAGCCGTTTCTCCCGTACGGAAGCATGCCTCGGCATAAGTCAGATAAGCCTCTGCAAGACGGAACAATGGAATATCCGTATCCGGCCATTTCGGTTCGCCGACGGGCGATGCCCAGTTCCACGGAGCTTCTACGATGGAATCATTACCCTGGGTGTCCTTCATAGTGACTGTCTTTGCGGTAGAGTATATGCCGTTAAACTTAAGGACTGACCAAGAAGCGTAAAAATCAGCTGCCTCATTACCCGTTAACGACATCTTCTTGCCGGCCGTGGTCTTGGAAGCCATGATAGCTCGGTCATCGCCTATGGCAACAGGCATTTGATACTCGTTCAGAGCCAAAGAGGATGCTTTGGATTTGTCAACCCAATAATATACGAACTCTGGCGAGGAACGGAAACACGACCATGTATCCGTCGAGCCGAATGGAACATAGTTGGCATCGCGGACTGCGCTGACAAGGAAGCGGGAACCACCCCAGTTTTGGCAATGGATAGCATCCTGGTAGATAAGGAAGATTGCCTCCTTTTGAGCGCCGTTATTATCATTATCTCCCATAAACAACTGTTGATAGGCAGAGAAGTAAACATGGTCTGCGGTGCGCTCTGCAGCCAGGTCAATGGCTTTCTTCGCCGATTTGTCATATCCATGCAGTTCATACGAACTGTCCATCAATTTCTTCGCATACTGCTTGGCGTCTGCATACCGAGCTGCACCATCTCGTGCTCCGAGTGCGGACTCATTATATACTTCTGCGTTGAGGTAAAGACGCATCAAAAGGAACCATGCACATGCCTGATCTACACGGTATTTATTGGTTCGCTGACCTGCTTGGATGATATACGGATCGGATGCCAACTCCAGACATTCCGACTCCAACCATGCGAACAAATCTTTACGCGTGGTCGGCATCGGTTTGTTAGGCGATACTGTCAGCGAGAACGGCACGCGATAGAACATATCCAATAGATAGTAGAAATTGATCGCACGCAGCATACGTACCTCTGCGCGTTGAGCCAATGTCACGTCATCCGTGTATTCGGATGTCTTATCCAAAAACGAATTACAGAGCGTAATATCGAAGTTCAGACGCGAATACAAACCATATACCAAGTCGTTGCTCGAACTCCATGTCAAGGTTCGAATATCCGCTAATCCCACGTCGTTCCAGATCCACCAACCTTCGTCGGTACAGAACTCATTCAGTTCCCAAAACATACGATAGAACGAAGAGGTACCTTCGTCAATACCATCCACATCTCCGTTTCCATCAGGACCTTTTTGACCTGTGGTACCGAAAGTGGCGTAGCATTTAGCGAACACTGCATCTTTATTAAAATTAGTGTCTGTGTTAGGATCCAGCGGGGTTCTATCAAGCGAACATGCTGTCATTCCTATTCCTAATAAGGCTGCCAAGAATATTTTTGTGTATTTCATAACGCTATTTAATTTTAAAGTTTCTTTTTTATTCTTCCTCGTATTTACTTAGAACTGGAGGCTGATACCCATCACTGTAGTCATACTACGCGGATAGATATTATTGTCAATACCTCCGCCTACCTCAGGATCAAGTCCCTTGTAAGAAGAGAATACGCACGGGTTGGATACGGTAACGTACGCACGTCCTTGTACTTTCGTCTTGTTGAAGCTGTATCCGAGTGTGATATTATCAATACGCAGGAATGATGCTTTCTCTACGAAGAAATCAGAAGCATACCAGTTAGAGTTCGTAATCACTTTTCCGGACTTGGGATCCACACCCACTTCGTAGGCTTGTTTCGTATCGTTCCATACATATGTGCGGATATCATCGCTACGCATGTTGTTGCCATAGTAGCAATTGAAAGCAGATGTCAATACTGAGTGATAGCCGCCATTCTGATTCTGATATACCTTATCAGCCTCTACCCACTGCAAGTTGCCTGCCAACACATCGTTGTAAACGTAGTTGCCGATATTGGCACGAAGGGTAATGCCCAAGTCAAATCCATAGAATTGGAACTTGGTCTGCAGACCCATGGTAACGGGCGCTGAGGGGTTGTGGTAAATATACTTGTCATTATCGTTGATCTGACCATCCTTATTGCGATCTACGAAATAATGACGCGTCACGCCTTGTTCATCGGTCATAACCTTCGTCTCATATACGAGGAAGGAATATGCAGCTTCGCCTACTTTGTGGGCTTGGATGGAGTTTCCGGTACCGGAACTGATACCTCCTACCGGCACAAAGTAGTCAGGATCGTCTGACAACAACTGGGTAATCTTGTTTTGGTTCCAAGCTACATTGTAACCTAAGTCCCACTTGAAATTCTTTTTATCAACCAGCACTGCGTTGATTGCAAACTCAACTCCTTGGTTGTAGAGGCTACCGATGTTGCCTAACATTTGGTTCTTGAAGTTAGAACCCGCGGAAACATTGACTGTACTTAACAGGTCTTTGGTGCGGCGATGATAGTAGTCAATATTACCATTGATACGGTTGTTGAGGAAAGCAAAGTCTATACCGATATTGCTGGTGAATGTCTTCTCCCATGTCAGGTCGGTATTATATACACCCGGACGGCTGGTTTGATAAACTGCGTTACCATTAGCATCCTTACCTGCATACAAAGGATTGTTCTCACCTCCATCCAAAACGGGGTAATAAGCATGATCTTGAGCGATGGTATAGGTCGGTAAATAATAATAATCTACACCTAAGTTCTGCTGACCTGTGATACCATAACCTACACGAAGTTTCAAATCATTGATGGCATTCACATTCTTGAGGAATGTCTCTTTGATCTTCCATCCGATGGCTAATGAAGGGAAGAGACCCCAACGCGCATTGTTTCCTTTGGAATCATATTTAGCAAAACGCGATGACGCATCTGCACGGAATGTAGCTGTAACCAGGACCTGATCCCAGCCATTCCAATTGATACGGCCATATACTGACTGAAGCGCATTATCCGTGATATATTCCGATGTATATCTGTTATAGGGTGTGCCGGCCAGTTCTGCATCCTTATTCGTGCTCTGGTAGAAGCCGGAACCATCGCTTTGGGTGTGACGGTAGAAATATTGGTTCTCATAACCCACCATCACGTCAAAATGCTGGTTAGCCTCCGTCCAATCATGTCCGTATTGAGCATACGCAGAGAACTGCAGATTGTACTTACTCATATCGCTCCAGCCATTCCATCCGAAATAGTGATTGTCATAACTGTAAACGGGTAATATGGTCTTCTGTTTACCGTAGGAATAGTCTGCGCCAAAATTAGCGTGGATGTGCAAATCCTCGAAACCATGAATCTTATAATCTGCCTCGATATTACCTACGAACGAACCTGCATTCGCGCGGTCGTCCTTATGTGCTAATGCTGCTGCGGGGTTACCCGTTGTTTGCGCATTAGTTGTATAAGGCCATGCATCATCGTTATATCCGGAGGGGGTAACTACGCGTTGGTAGTAGCCGTCGAACCAATTATCGAGAACGCTCTGAGAAACCAGAACATCTCCGTTGGCGTTTACCGCCTCGCCTCTAACGGGCATTGTAGGATCCATAGAGAGAGCCGCTCCTACGACACCGGCAGGATAGCGGTTATAGATATACATTCCCTTGGTATTGATATTGAAATTCAGGTGGTTATCTAAAAACGACGGACTCAGGTTCAACGACGCTGTCACACGTTGCATTTGCGATGTCTTGATCGCACCGTTTTGTAAGGTATAACCCACTGACGCACGATACGGCATATCCACTATATTGTTCTTTATACCACCCATAATGGAAATGTTATGGTCGGTGGAGATAGTCGTGCGGTACACTTGATCCTGCCAATCCGTGCTGGCTGTACCTAATTTGCTCGTCTTATCTTCATTATGGCCTAAAGCTGTCGCATATCCGCGAAGTTGGTCAGCCGTCAGCACTTGCGTACGATTGGTGAGCGTTCCGATAGACATGTTACCTGCGTAACTTACTTTGGGTTTGCTGCCTTTAGAACCTTTCTTGGTGGTGATGAGGATGACACCGTTCGATGCACGGCTACCATAGATGGCGGTAGCAGATGCGTCCTTCAGAACGGTGAAGCTCTCGATATCATTCGGGTTGACCATGGAGAGCGGGTTCGAAACGCCCTGAATACCATTCTCATCCATCGCCAAACCGTCGATTACGATAAGCGGGTTGTTGGAAGCGTTCAGAGAAGCGCCACCACGAATAGTGATTGAACCGGCACCACCCGGGGTTCCATCGGCTGCCACTACGTTCACACCGGCAATCTTACCTTGAAGCATATCCTGGGCATTGGTGGTAAGACCTTTGTTCATATCATCGGGTTTGATAGCGGTGACAGAACCTGTAGCATCACCTTTCTTCACTACGCCATAGCCGACTACTACGACCTCTTCCAGCAATTCCGAGTCTTCACCCAGTTTGACAGACATATTCGGAGTAGCAGCTAATTCTTGGGTTTTGTAACCCATGTAAGAGATAGCCAGCTTGGCTCCGGGTTTTACGGTAAGGCTGAAATTACCATCCCAATCGGTGATGGTACCGTTGGTGGTACCAATTTCAAGAATGGAAGCACCAATGATCGGTTCTCCATTCGCTGCGTCAACAACTGTACCATTGACGGTATTTTGAGCGAATGCTGACACCCCCACTAACAGGAGACATGAAATCAGCAGAGCGTGAATATTGAATATATTGTTTTTCATACTCTATTATTTTTTCAGGTTATGATAAATCGCGTTATCCAGCGTAAATGTGCTATCCGTATAAGCGGATATCTGCAGCATCTCATCTGCGCTTTCATCGGAATGTTTATATATCACATCAAATGCGCCCTCTTTGACTTTTGCGAAACCCCAGTGATTGGCAGTGTCCGCAAAAGAACGGGAAGCAGGTGTTTCTTCTATAGAGAATGTAATAATCGTATCATTCTTTGTTGCGTCCTGGATCTGAGGCAAAATCGCCGTATCCGAGGTTACTATATTTACCTGTTCGCCATTGGACCATGCTAATGTCTTTCTGTGGGAAGTAGCATCGTCATAGAAGCGAAGATACGAAATCTTCTGCGAGGCAATGCCTACAGGGATTTTTTCTGCATGTTTATAGCGTCCTGTAATAGTGTCAACGATAATCTTCTTTCCCTGACGATGGGTCTCGTACCAGGTCGTATCCATGGTCCAACGATCTTGCATCACGTAGATGGGATCATAAGCAGCCCAATCAGAGTTAGCAATGTTCGAAGAAATGGAAGATGCAATATCTGCAAGAGCCTCCACCTCTGTCATCCGCACTGTATCCGACAGAGTAAAGACATTATTCAGATAGAGCAATGGCAGTACTTCGTTACCGGCAACGAGTCGTGCTTTTCTTCCTAACATGGAACTTGTAAACTCGTCCCACTCAAACGAATAGTTCTTAGACTCAAACGCAACTGGAATGCCATCTCCAAACGAAAAAGTTGTTTTCTCTACAGTATTGTCTGCATGATTGAAATGGAATTGAATGACATCCATATTGTAGCCATTCACATCCATGTGGCTGCAGTACTCAAGACTTTTGAATGTCTCCTCGGAGAGTTCCTTCAGTTCATCTTCGATGTCAATCTCATTCTTTCTACAGCCCACAAAGACTGTCATTAGGGCCAAGGCCATGATTAGAATCGTAGATTTGTTTTTCATAATAATTATAGATATTTTTTGTTATTTTTCTTTAATCAGGAATACCGAGCAAGCACCCAATATAAGTAGCACACCCGCTACTACCAGCATTCCGGCTTGCACGTGCGCGCATATATATTTAAGGAGAAGACCACCGCAGAGGGCTGCTACAATCTGCGGTACGCAAATCGTACAGTTGAATAATCCGAGGTAGTATCCCATATTGCCACCCTTGATAGCGTTCGTCACGATCGTGAACGGCAAGGCCAACATAGCTGCCCAAGCGGCGCCGATAAGTGCGTAACTAAGCCAGAGCACATACGGATTCGTCACAAACCAGATAGAGATGAATCCCACCGCACCAACGAGCAGCGAGATGGCGTACGCACCCTTGTTGCCTGTCCATTTCTCGAGTATCGGCAGTAGCATTGCCCAGAGCAACGATCCGACAGCCTGAATAGCAAATACCACACCAACCCAGTTACCGGCCGTCTGGAAAGCTTCATCCGCAGCGCTCACGCCATCCCATCCGTAACAGTTAGCAGCAATAGCTCCGTTGGAGTACGTCCACATATACATGAACGCCGCCCAGCAGAAGAACTGAACCAAACCGACGGTCCAGAAGGCCGAAGGAGCTTCGACGAGGAGAGCCACAAAGCCCTTTTCTTCCTCTTTCTCTTCCTTCTTTTTCAAATCAATACCGTGAAACTCGGCATACTCCTCCGGATTAAGCTCCTTAACGGTTGCGAACGTATAAAGAGAGCAGAGAATCAAAATCGCTGCGCCGCAGTAGAAGGACCATTTCACAGAGTCCGGAATAACGCCTTCAGGAGCGGTATTGGCGATGCCGATCCAGGTAAAGAAGATCGGGAAGATGTACCCCACGAGCGAGCCTGCGTTACACAGCGCCGACTGAATGGCATAAGCGGTACCCTTCTGCTCTTCATTGACCATATCGCCTACCATCATCTTGAACGGCTGCATGGCGATATTGATGCTCGTATCAAGGAACATCAGCGAGAAAAGGCCAAACCACATAGCCGCATTCAATCCCAAGAATGCCGCCTGCGTGAAGGTAAAGTTACCCGCGTTCGGCAGCAACAACATAACCGCTACCGCTATGAGCGCGCCCACAAGTAAATAAGGTTTACGGCGACCCAGACGATTCCAGGTCTTGTCACTATACTTACCCACCAGCGGCTGCACAATCATACCCATCAACGGCGGAAGAATCCAAAAGAAACTCAGCGTGTGGGGATCGGCACCCAATGTAGCAAAAATACGGGAGATATTTGCGCTCTGAAGAGCGTAAGCAATTTGTACTCCGAAGAATCCAAAACTCAGGTTAAAGAGTTGAGCAAAGGACAAATTTCGTTTCAACATGGTATAATTTGTTTCAAATTAAACGATTTGATAAGTGCACTTTACAAATCGGGTACAAAATTACTGCTTTTTTTTCGAATATGCAAGAGGGACATGCATTTTTTTTGATTTTTTTATTTTTTTTGATTTTTATTTGCACATGTAATATTTTTTTCGTACTTTTGTAGCCAAATTGAGTTTTTGAGTTATGGAAGTAACACATGAGGAATTAGTAAAGGCGTTGCAGGACTATTTCGGGTTCGACACGTTCAAAGGTAATCAAGAGGCTATCATCCGGAATGTAATGGATGGTCATGACACGTTTGTGTTGATGCCTACGGGAGGAGGAAAGAGCCTGTGCTACCAGCTGCCATCTTTGCTGATGGACGGCGTGGCAATCGTGATTAGTCCGCTGATTGCGCTGATGAAGAACCAGGTGGATGCGATGCGGAACTACTCGGAGGAGGAAGGCGTAGCGCATTTTATCAACTCCAGTCTGAGCCGAGGAGAGATCAACGCTGTCAAGGATGATGTTTTGGGTGGCAAGACGAAGTTGCTGTACTTGGCGCCGGAGAGCCTTCAGAAGGCGGAGAACGTGGATTTCTTGAAAGGTGTAAAAATCAGCTTTTACGCCGTCGATGAGGCGCATTGTATCTCCGAGTGGGGACATGATTTCCGACCGGAGTACAGCCAGATCCGCAGCATGGTGCAGCGTATCGGAAAGGCGCCGATCATTGCGCTGACAGCTACAGCTACGCCGAAGGTACAGAAAGATATCCAGAAGAACCTCGGCATGCCCGATGCTACTGTCTTCAAATCCAGTTTCAACCGCCCCAATTTATACTATGAAGTACGCCCGAAAACTGCCGACGTGGACAAAGATCTCGTGCGTTTCATACGCAGTATGGAGGGCAAGAGCGGTATTGTCTATTGCCTGGCTCGCAAAGAAGTCGAAGATTTAGCGGAAGTACTGCATGTCAATGGTATCTCGGCGCGCGCTTATCATGCCGGCATGGATGCACAAACCAGAACAGCCAACCAGGATGCTTTCCTCATGGAGGAAGTACAAGTCATTGTGGCTACGATCGCGTTCGGAATGGGCATCGACAAACCCGACGTGCGTTTCGTCGTACATTACGACATCCCCAAGAGCCTTGAGGGATACTATCAGGAGACCGGACGTGCCGGACGCGACGGCGGAGAAGGTATATGTCTCTGTTTCTACTCTCCGGACGACATAGAGCGTCTGCGGCGGTTTCAGAAAGACAAGACCCCAAAAGAGATCGGCATCGGCAACCAACTACTCTTTGAGACCCAGAGTTACGCCGAGAGTACTATCTGCCGGCGAAAACTGCTGCTGCACTATTTTGGCGAAGAGTACAACGAAGAGAAATGCGGCAACTGCGATAACTGCCGGAAAACATACAAACAGGTGGATGCAAGCGAACTCCTGGAGTTAATTCTGGAGACCGTCAAACAGGTGAACGAGCACCACAAAGCTGAGCATATCGTAGATATCCTACACGGCAACCAGACAGCGGAAGTGATGAGTTATCACCACGACGAGCTGGAGAACTACGGCGCCGCAAGCGATGAGGAGGAGAGCACCTTACATGCCATCATTCGCCAGGCATTGGTAGCCGGAATGTTAAAGAAAGATGTGGATTCATACGGCGACCTCAAACTGACCAAAGATGGTATAAAATTCCTGCGAAAACCGGGCAAATTCGAAGTACCGATCGAGATTCAGGACGAGGAAGACGAGATCATGGAAGGCGCTGGAGCTACATGCGCCGCGGCGGATGAAGTACTCTTCTCCATCCTCAAAGATATACGACGGAAAGTAGCGAAAAAGAACGACGTACCGCCGTTTGTCATCTTCCAGGACCCGAGCCTCGAGGCCATGGCTACAACCTATCCGATTACGATGGAGGAGTTGTTGACCATTCCGGGCGTCGGCGTCGCGAAAGCAAAACGATACGGCGACGAGTTCCTTCGGATCATCAAAGAGTATGTCGATGAGAACGAAATCATACGTCCAGAGGACTTGCGCATACGTACCGTAGCCAAGAAATCGACGCGTAAGAAACAGATTATTCAAGCCATCGACCGCCGGGTCGATCTGGACGACCTCGCGGAGAGCAACGGCATGTCCATGGAGGAGATGTTGGACGAGTTGGAGGCAATCGTCTTCTCCGGAACCAAGATCGACATCAATTATTTCATCCAGGAAGTGGTTGATCCCGACGAAGAAGAGGAGATTTACGAATACTTCAAAGAGGCGGAAAACGACAATATCAAAAAAGCCATGGAGGAACTCGGAGAGGACTACTACGACGAGATTCACGTCCGCCTCGTACGAATCAAATTCCACTGCGATTTGGGCAACTAATTAGTAGGTTAGATTGCTTTAGACCTTTTGGTAGTTGGGTAGTTTGGTAGTTTTGGGTAGTTTGGTAGTTTTGGGTAGTTTGAGTCATTTATATGCAAAAAGGTGTCATTGATTTCATAACGCTTGGGTGTTCGAAAAATCTGGTAGATGCAGAGCGTATCATGCGGCAGTTGGAAGCTGCCGGATGGCGCTGTGTGCATGACTCCGACGACCCGAAAGGCGAAATCTGCGTCATCAACACCTGCGGATTTATCGGCGATGCCAAGGAGGAAAGCATCAACATGATCCTACAAATGGCGGAGCGCAAGAAAGCCGGCAAACTCAGACTCCTCATAGTCATGGGATGTCTATCCGAGCGCTATCGCGCCGAACTCGAAGCGGAAATGCCGGAAGTCGATGCTTATTTTGGCAAATTCGACTTCGAAAGGATGAAAGACCTTATCGGATCCTACCAAAATCGAATCAATCCTAGACCATACAGCATCTATGAACGGCACATTACAACCCCCTCACACTATGCCTATTTGAAAATTTCGGAGGGATGCAACCGCATGTGTTCGTACTGCGCCATCCCGCTAATCACAGGTCGACATACCAGCCGACCCAAAGAGGAAATCCTCGCAGAAGTGCGGTGGTTGGTGTCCCAAGGCGTCAAGGAACTGAACGTCATCGCGCAGGATCTGAGCAGTTATGGTCTGGATATCGAAAAAAAACACCTCCTGCCTGAACTCATCGACGAGATGGCGCAGATAGAGGGCGTACAATGGATTCGCTTGCATTATGCCTACCCGACCGATTTCCCGGAAGGACTATTAGACGTAATGGCGAAACATCCGAATGTGTGCAAGTACCTCGACATCGCTCTGCAACATTGTACGGACCACATGTTGTCGCTAATGCGGCGGCATATAACACGCGCAGAACAAGATGCCCTGATTCATAAGATCCGCGAGAAAGTGCCTGGAATCTGTATCCGCACTACCCTTTTGGTCGGCCATCCGGGCGAGACAGAAGAGGATTTTGAGGAACTAAAACAATGGGTGAAAGAGATGCGCTTCGACCGAATGGGCTGTTTTGCCTATTCCGACGAAGAAGGCACATATGCCAACCGGCATTACAAAGACGATATTCCGCAGGAAGTGAAAGAGGCGCGGGCTGCCGAGCTGATGGCAATCCAACAAGAGATCAGCGGCGAGTTGATGCAACGGTTTGTGGGCAAAACAGAGAAAGTGATCATCGACCGAAAGGAAGGAGATTATTTTATCGGCCGGACGCAGTACGACAGCCCGGAGGTGGATTGTGAAGTCCTTGTAACCCCCCAAAAAGCAGAGCTGAAAGTGGGAGAGTTCTACGAGGTGAAGATCACGAAAGCGGAAGAGTTTGACTTATACGGAGAAATAGAATAACAAACATACCATGCTGACAAAAGAATTTCTGGGCCTGGTTGCCGACAAATCGGGACTGAGCAAAAAAGAAACAGAACAACTGATGACCACGATGAATGCCATCATTCGCGAGAGTCTGATGGACGGAAAGTCAATCCAGTTGCAGGGGCTTGGAGCGCTTGAGATAAAGGAGCGCCAAGCGCGTACTATCGTACACCCTCGGACGGGAGAACGGTCTATCGTGCCGAGTAAGAACCAACTAGTGTTCAAACCGGCTGGAACTATTAAAGACGAATTCAAAAAACTCTAACTATGGCAGATAAACTGAGTTGGACCGATTTGAGACGTGTGTTAGCTGCACGTGCGGGAGTGAATGAGAAGCAGGCTGCTGCTTTTCTCAATGCAATACAGAGCCAGTTAGTAGAGGCTCTAAAAAATGACAAACAGGTTAAGATCAATGGTTTAGGCACGTTCAAAGTACAGGCCGTTGCTCCTCGTAAGAGTGTAAATGTCAATACCGGCGAAGAAATCATGATCGAGGGCTACAGCAAGTTGGTCTTTGCGCCGGAGGCCGGTGTGAAAGAACTGGTGGAGAAGAGCGTACTAAGTAGCGCAGAACCAACCGCAGAGAGCGAACAACCAAAGGAGATTGACCCGCTAAAGAAATTAGGCGCGCAGGCCGAAGAGATTGTTGACATCCTCGGAGACCTCGGTCAAAGCCCTAAAGAAGAAGTAAAAGAACCTGAGCCGGAACCCGTTGCAGTGGAGACGGTTGTGGAAGAACCGGTAGTGGAAGAACCGGCTGTGGAAGAACCGGCTGTGGAAGAACCGGTAGTGGTATCGGAGCCCGAGCCCGTAATAGTGGTTAAGGAACCCAAGAAAACGCATTTCCTGCGCGACACATTGATCTGCGTAGTAGTTTTATTGATGCTTCTCTTGGTTGGTTATTTCTTCCTGCGTCACCAGTTAGGCAATATCTTGCAATCGCTGATCCAGCCGAACGAGACAGAACTCGTAGCGGATACGACGGAGACGGCACTATCGGTAGAGGATGAGCAGGTGGAAGTGCCAAAAGAACCCGCTCCGGAGGTCGAACTGAACGAAGCGACGGAGAACGAAGACCTCGAGAATATTCCGGAGGGAAGAATCCCCAAGGAGCAGATCATGGCAGAATGGATGGAAGCATCGCGTTCCGTAAGTCCTGCAGATGGCAAGTATCCTGAGCTGATTACCACCGAAGCGATGCACGAAGCGAGCCGACTGACATGGATGGCAAAACGCTACTACGGCGCGAAGATTTACTGGCCGTATTTATACGACGCGAACCGGGACGTGATCAAAAATGCAAATAGCATCGAAGTGGGAACTCCTATCCGCGTGCCGAAACTGACAGATTTACAGTTAGACACGACGAACGCAGAGACGATGGCAACCTTGGAAAGACTGCAGAAGGAAGCATTAGGTAGTGGAAAGTGATTTCATTCATATAGAAGGAGCAGACACCCATAACCTCAAACATATCTCGGTAGATATACCCCGCAACAAGCTGGTGGTAATAACGGGTGTGAGCGGCAGCGGCAAGAGTTCGCTGGCGTTTGATACGCTGTATGCAGAAGGGCAAAGACGATATGTGGAGAGTTTGAGCGCGTACGCGCGACAGTTCATGGGCAGGATGCAGAAACCGGAGGTGGAGAAGATAGAAGGAATCCCGCCGGCTATCGCTATCCAGCAAAAAGTAACAAGTCGTAATCCCCGTTCCACGGTTGGTACCGTGACGGAGATTTACGACTATTTAAAATTATTGTACGCGCGCGCAGGCCACACGTACTCGCCCGTGAGCGGAGAAGAAGTTCGCAGGAACACCATTCGAGACGTCGTGCAATATATGGAATCGCAAGAAGACGGAGCACGGCTCTATCTGATGAGCCCGATTGTGCTGCCGGAAGGAAGAACCCTGCAAGAGCAGTTGACCTTGTGGCAGAGCCAGGGCTTCAGCCGAATGATGATTGACGGCGACAGCGTGCGGTTGGACAACAGTACATGGCAGAAGATAGAGGGGCATGAAGCATACCTTCTGGTCGATCGCGTGGTGGTCGATCATGAACAAGCTACGAGTAATCGCTTTGCCGACTCCGTGCAGACTGCTTTCTTTGAAGGTAACGGCGAGTGCCGCGTATGGGTCAACAACCGCGAGAAAGTGTTCACCGAGCGCTTTGAAGCAGACGGGATACAGTTTGTGGAACCCAGCGAACACCTCTTCGATTTCAACAGCCCGGTGGGAGCTTGTCCGGAATGTAAGGGCGTAGGAACCGTCATGGGAATTGATCCGGATCTCGTAGTACCCGATAAGTCCAAGACTATCTACGAACAAGCCATTGCTTGCTGGCAGAGCGAGAAGATGAAACCATGGCTGGATGCGTTGATATTCAATGCAGCGAAATTCGATTTCCCGATTCATACACCCTTCTACGCCCTGACTGCCGAGCAGAAACAGCTGCTTTGGAGCGGAAACGAGTATTTCCGTGGACTGCATGAGTTCTTCAAAGAGCTGGAGAAAGAGCAGTATTCGAAACTGCAATACAAAGTGATGCTGGCACGCTATAAAGGCAAGACAACCTGCCCGGTATGCAACGGTCTCCACCTGCGCAAAGAGGCAGGTTATGTAATCGTCGGCGGTAAGAGTATTCAGCAGCTCTGCACGATGTCCATCTCGGATTTAGACATCTGGTTCGACGAGTTACAACTCAGCGAAACAGAGACAAAGACGGTGGAGATGGTGCTCGCGGAGATCAAGAGCCGGCTGCAATTTATGAAAGATGTGGGGCTCAGTTACCTCACGCTCAACCGCCAGAGCACGACCCTCTCCGGCGGTGAGAGCCAGCGAATCAGCATTGCTAAATCATTAGGTAGCAGCCTGGTAGGGTCGCTATATGTATTGGACGAACCGTCCATCGGTCTGCACCCGCGGGACACGGAGAGGCTGATTCACGTGCTCCAACAGTTGCGCGATTTAGGCAACACAATCGTCGTCGTCGAGCACGACGAGGATATCATCGCCGCAGCGGATCACATCATCGAGATAGGTCCGGACGCCGGCAGACATGGCGGTGAAGTGGTCTATGAAGGCAAGCCGCGGATGGATCAGTTCCGATTCGAGATACCCGCACAGAGAAGGCATTGGAACAACTATATCGAGATTGAAGGGGCGTGCGAGAACAACCTCAAGAACCTTACCGTGCGGTTCCCCCTGCATGTGATGACCGTCGTTACGGGCGTGAGCGGAAGTGGCAAATCATCTCTGGTAAGCAAGGTCCTCTACCCTGCCCTCAAGAAGCATTACGGATCCGTTTTCACCGAGCACACCGGCGATTTCGGACATCTGCACGGTAGCCTCCATCTGATGAAGGATATCGAGTTTGTGGACCAGAACCCGCTCAGCCGTTCCAGCCGCAGTAACCCCGTGACGTACCTCAAGGCTTACGACGAGATCCGGCGGCTATATGCCGAGCAACCCTTGGCAAAACAGTTAGGTTTCACGCCGGCGCATTTCTCCTTCAACACCCCCGGCGGCAGATGTGAGACCTGCCAGGGCGAAGGCACAATCACGATCGAGATGCAGTTCATGGCGGACTTGATTCTGGAATGTGAGCAATGCCACGGCAAGCGCTTCAAACAGGATGTCCTCGATGTGCATTACCGCGATAAATCCATCTACGATATCCTCTGCATGACCGTTAATCAGGCGATTGATTTCTTCAGTCAGGATCCCGATTGTGAACGCATCGTGCAGAAACTAAAACCGCTGCAGGATGTGGGTATCGGCTACATCCAACTGGGGCAAAGCAGCAGTACCCTCTCCGGCGGTGAGAGCCAGCGTGTGAAGTTGGCTTCTTTCCTGGCGCAGGAGAACAGCTCACCGACGATTTTCGTCTTTGACGAACCCACCACAGGCCTGCATCATCGCGATATAGAAGTGCTGCTCAAAGCCCTCAACCGCCTGATCAGCAAAGGCCACACGGTTATCATCATTGAGCATAACCCCGCGGTCATTCTGGCTGCGGACCATGTGATTGATTTAGGCCCTGAGGGAGGCAAAGAAGGCGGACAGATCGTTTGTTCCGGTACGCCCGAAGAAGTCAGCAAATGTAAAGAAAGTTACACAGGCAAGTACCTTGCCAAAATCATCAATAACCATGAAAAAATATAACATGAACGAATTACGAAACTCGGATATTTTTTCCCATATCCCGCAGATGAGTTACCTACCGCGGTGGGGCGTGCTGCTGATGGACGTGATGCTTTGTTCCATTGCGTTTTGGATCAGCGTGTGGGTCGGGAGTGGTTTCTTGAACTACGTCAATCTCGACAAACAGATTGTTCCCATCGGCTCGCAGTACTTGATCGTAATGGTCGTACAGGTCATCGCCTTCTGGGTGTTCCATACCTATTCAGGTATTCTGCGCTATTCGACTTTCATTGACACGGTTAAAGTACTCTTGTCAAATATCTGCACAGGTCTGATCTTGGCGATTGTGAATGTTATGATGCAGCGCTCCTTAGGATGGCATCCTATGCTGAACACCGTGTTGGCAATATATGTCACTACGTCGTTTGTGCTGCTCTTCTCGCTGCGCGTGGGTGTAAAAACGTTGAGCGAAACCTTAGAACGCAATCAGGCGAGTCCCCGTGTGATGATTTACGGTACGCAGGCTGCCGGAATAGCGATTGCCAAGATGCTTCGTTCGGCCGGTAACATCCCGTATCATCCGCTGGGATTTATTGCGGGACCTAAAGAGCGCCACGGATACGACCTGGCGGGTCTGCGCGTACGACCGCTGAACGACCGTCTGTTTGAATGGATGAACACGCACGGCGTCAATCATGTGATCATCTCGCCGCTCAAAATGCGGGAGATTGACCCCACCAAAGATCTGCAAGTCTTCATCGACCATAACATCCGCATCCTCACTACCCCTTATTTCACGCAGTGGGACAACCTCGAGGAGATTGACACGCAGAGAATCGGTCGCGTGGAGGCCATCCGCATTGAGGACCTCCTGGAACGTCCGCAGATTGATATCAACACCGAGAACGTGCGGCAGATCATCCAGGGCCAGGTGGTGTTGGTCAGCGGAGCCGCAGGAAGTATAGGAAGTGAACTGGTGCGACAGATTCAGCAATACTCGCCTCAAGTGACAATCCTTCTGGAGATGGCGGAGTCGCCCTTACACGACCTTGTGCTGGACCTGAATAAGCAATTCCCTAACGCCCGTTTCATTCCGGTGATTGCAGATGTGCGCAATAGGGCACGCATCGAACAAGTCTTCAGCGAGATGCGACCGGATGTCGTCTATCACGCCGCGGCATATAAGCATGTGCCGCTCATGGAGAGTTTCCCCAACGAGGCGATCCAGGCTAACGTAGCCGGCACAAAAAACATGGCGGACATGGCGGTCAAATACGGAGTGAAACGCTTTGTGATGATCTCTACCGACAAAGCCGTCAACCCCACGAATATCATGGGCGCCAGCAAGCGTATCGCGGAGATTTATGTGCAGTCCCTCTTCCGCAAACTGCACGTCGATAACCCCGACTGCACGAAATTTATCACTACCCGGTTCGGTAACGTCCTCGGCAGCAACGGTTCGGTCATTCCGTATTTCCGCAAACAGATTGCAGCCGGCGGACCTGTGACCGTGACGCACCCGGATATCATCCGTTATTTCATGACCATTCCCGAAGCCTGCTGTCTCGTCATGGAGGCCAGCACTTTAGGCGACGGCGGAGAGATATTCGTCTTCGACATGGGCAAACCCGTCAAGATTCTGGACCTCGCGCGGAACATGATACGCCTTGCGGGATACACCCCGGAGAAAGATATCATGATTGAGTTCACGGGACTGCGTCCGGGAGAGAAACTCTACGAGGAACTCTTGAACCAGAAAGAGACGACGCTGCCTACCGCAAATGAGAAAATCATGGTGGCGCGAGTACGGGAGTTTGATTTTGACCAAATCAGTTCCAAAGTGGACGAACTGATCAAGACCAGCCGTCTCACCAAGCCATTTACGACCGTCATTTTAATGAAACAATTAGTACCCGAATATATCAGCAACAACTCTATCTACGAGCAATTAGACCCACAATGATACAAGATTTTTTTACTTCTCATAGCTATTTGATCGGCTTTGTCAGTTTCGTGCTCGGCCTCATCGGAATGCCGATTGTGATCCGCATCGCGAAGGCAAAAGGCTTTGTCGTGCGCCCTAACAAACGAATGAGCCACACAGGCGAAGTACCCAATATCGGCGGTCTGAATATCTATTTCAGCTTCATGCTGACGTACCTCCTCTTCGAGTACGACCAGTTCAACCAAAGCCAGTTCTTCCTTATCGGTCTGCTGGCAATCATGGCGGTCGGTTTTATCGACGACGTGCTCATCCTCACGCCGACGGCGAAACTATTAGGAGAGACCCTTGCCGGCATTGCGCTGGTCGGTTTCGCAGACATGCGAATCACCCATCTTCACGGCATTTTCGGCATCGCGGAGATAGGCGTCATACCGAGTTATCTGATTTCGCTCTTTGTACTTCTGGCTATCATCAATGCTATCAACCTCATCGACGGCATCGACGGTCTGGCAAGCGGTTTGGGCATTCTCTACTGCCTTTTCTTCGCCGTTTATTTCGGTCTCACGGGCGAAGTGACTTGGTCTATCTTAGCCATCTGCATGGTCGGTTCGCTGGCGGTGTTCTTTATCTATAATGTCTTCGGAAACCGCGAGAAGATCTTCATGGGAGACTCCGGAAGTCTGCTCTTGGGATATCTGCTGACGGCGTTTGTGTTCCATTTCTGCGAGATCAACGCTTACCACGAGGTGCCGGCGGCATTCGAGATGACGGCAGCTCCGGCAGTAGCAATATGCGTGCTGACCATCCCTATTTTCGACACTATCCGCGTCAGCCTCACCCGAATCAAACAGCATCGCTCGCCTTTCCTGCCGGACAAGAACCACATTCACCATCTACTCCTCCGCACCGGCCTCAATCACATCCAGACGACCTGTGTCCTGCTGTCGTTCAGCGTCCTCTTTATCGGTCTGGCGATCCTCGGCAGAAACTGGAATATATGGCTGCTACTGATATGCGATTTCGCACTCGCTACCGGTTTCACGATGCTCCTCTGGCGCGTCATAAATAAACAAATGGTAAATGGTAAATGACCAAATAGTAAATGTTAACGATTGATCATGTAAGTATGGAGTTCTCGTCCCGGCCTGTGCTGGACGACATTACGTTCCTCATCAACCGAAAGGAGCGCATCGCCCTCGTGGGTAAGAACGGAGCCGGAAAAACGACTCTGTTACGCCTCATTGCGGGCGAATATCAGCCTACCTCCGGACGCATTGCCAAGGACTCGGACATGACCATCGGTTACCTCCCGCAGGTAATGCTCTTCCAGGACGACAAGACCCTCCGCGAAGAAGTAATGTCTGTCCGGGGAAAAGGCGCAAAAGACGATATACAGACAGACGAGGCGCGATTCATCGCCGAGATGGACCGGACCATCATCGGTCTTGGCTTTGAGCGCAAAGATTTTGAGCGTCCCTGTTCGGAGTTCTCCGGCGGTTGGAGAATGCGTATCGAGTTGGCAAAAATCCTCTTGTCTCATCCGGACTTACTGCTCCTTGACGAGCCGACCAACCACCTCGACATCGAGTCTATCCAATGGCTCGAAGATTTCCTTAAGACCAGCCCATCCGCCGTGCTCATGGTCTCCCACGACCGCGCGTTCATAGATAACACCTGCCCCAGGACCATAGAATTAACCCTCGGCCGCATCTACGATTATAACGTCAATTACAGCCGCTTTGTGGAACTCCGCAAGGAACGCCACGAGCAACAGGTTCGCGCCTACCAGAACCAGCAGAAGATGATTCAGGACACCGAGGACTTCATCGAGCGGTTCCGCTATAAAGCCACCAAAGCCGTACAAGTGCAGAGTCGCATCAAACAGCTGGAGAAACTCGAACGCCTCGAAGTGGATCTCGAAGACACCTCGCGACTCAACCTCCGTTTTCCGCCGGCTCCGAGAAGCGGCGATTTTCCGCTCATCGTGGAGGATCTGCGCAAGGATTTTGGTGAACACAATGTCTTCCATGACGTCACTTTCACCATCCGCCGCGGAGAGAAAGTAGCATTCGTAGGCAAGAACGGAGAAGGTAAATCCACTCTCGTCAAGTGTATCATGGGTCAGCTTGACTACATGGGCACCCTCAAGATCGGGCACAACGTCAAGATCGGTTATTTTGCCCAGAACCAAGCAGCCCTCCTTGACGAGAACCTCACCGTCTTCGATACCATCGACTACGTCGCCGTCGGAGACATCCGTACGAAGATCCGAGACATACTCGGCGCCTTTATGTTTGGCGGCGAAGCGTCCGAGAAGAAAGTCAAAGTGCTCTCCGGAGGCGAACGAAGCCGTCTGGCGATGATCAGGCTACTCCTCGAGCCTTGCAACCTCCTCATCCTCGATGAGCCGACGAACCATCTGGATATGCAATCCAAAGATGTGCTCAAAGCCGCCCTGCAGGATTTTAACGGCACAGTCATCTGCGTCTCACACGACCGCGATTTCCTCAACGGACTCGTCGAAAAAGTCTATGAATTTGGCGGCGGAAGAGTCAAAGAACACCTCGGTGGAATATACGATTTCCTCAGGGCTAAAAAAATCGACTCCCTTCAAGATCTCGAACGATCAAAAAACGGTCCAATCCCGACGGTCAACCGACGGTCAACCGACAGTCAAAGCCAATGTAACGCCCCTGTAGAGCCCTCGAATGCAAAACTCGACTACGCTGCCCAGAAAGCCGCAGCTGCCGAGCGACGCAAGAAAGAGAAACAGATTGCCGAGACCGAAGAAGCCATCGCTGCCCTCGAGGCACAACAGGCTGAAATAGAGCAACTGCTCTCCCTCCCCGAGAACCAGACCCAAGAGAACTTCCAACGCTACGAATCTGTCAAACACCAGATAGAGCAAAAAATGTACGAATGGGAAATCCTCAATGATTAAATAAATGAACAAATGGTAAATGACCAAATTGTAAATTACCTCATCACATGGCTTTGCTACGGAGATGAAGAGGCCGCGCAGCGCGTGGCATATACCGCCGACGAAAAGGCCTTGGAGACCCACGACCTCATCATCGTACCAAACGGACATCTGGGCAAAGACCTGATTGTCCCGGAGTTAACCCGTCCTGTGGTAGAGCAGCCAGCGAAGGACAAGACCATCATCCGCACGGACATCGTCTATTCGGCTTTCTTCTTCACTTCCCGCGCGGAAGAGCTGCTCAATCCCAAGCGCGACGAGCACGGACGATTCGCCGCCAAGGACTCGATGCTCTCCTACAAGAGCCGCCTCCTCATCCCGCGGCTCGACGAGTACGCACGTCTCGTACTCAAGCAACTCAACCTGCCGCTTCCGGAGGAAGGATTCGGACATATATACCTCACCCACGACATCGACTCGATCTCCCAATACCGCCACCTGCGCGGAGCCGTCGGAGGGATCCTGCGCGGCGAATGGAAGCAAGTATGGCGGTCGATTTGGAACATCCACAACGATCCGATATACACCTTCCCGTGGTTCATAGAGCAGGATTCCAAGGTACCCAACGCCGATATGATTTATTTTGTCAAGCATACCTTCGGACGGGGGTACGACTACCCGCAATATTGTCTTCGCGGATTCGACTGGAGGCACCTCAAGAAACTGCTCCGACACAACAACGCTTACCTCGGCGTACACGGTAGCTACTACGGCTACCTGCCGAAAATCAAATACAGTCGCATGTATCGCGCGCATTATTTAAGGTGCTCCATCGACCAGATGCAGCGCCTCGTGGACGCCGGCTACCGCGACGATTTCACAATGGGCTTCCCGGATCATATCGGTTTCCGTCTCCAGACCTCGCGTGCCGTTCGCTGGATCAACCCCAAGACCTACGAACTCACGCCGCTGACCCTCCATCCGCTGGTGATTATGGATTGTACGTTGAGCAACGACAACTACATGCACCTCGACCAGGAGGAAGCGTACTTCATGTGCGAACGCCTCATCGAGAAAGTGCAGCTCCACCACGGCGACCTCTGCCTCCTCTGGCATAACAACCGTATTACGCCGGAGACCTACCACGCATCGTTGTATTCGCAAATACTTCAATTCATTGCCGGCAAATAAATCACATAGGATATTAGTCGTTGCCGACGCTTTCGGCAAACCCGCTTATACACCAAGATTACGGTTCTGGTGCGAATACCTTGTTGCACAAGGCTGGCAGGTAGATGTCTATACGGAACAATTTGAACCGCTGCCATTTGAGCATTCCTACCCCATCGTCGAAATACCTATATTTAAGAATCGGTCATTTGATTGGTTCATTAAATCCACCCTTACTTTCTTTTTCGATTGGAAGAGCCGGTTTTTTGCGAAAGAAGTGAGAAAACAAGTAGGCCAAAAATCCTATGATATTGTCTTAGCTTGCACGTTTCCTTCTACGCCTTTAAGAGCTGCATATGGTATAGCTAAAGAGCAACGCATTCCTCTCCATATAGACTTGCGGGATATAGATGAACAAACTCCTACAAACCAATATATTGCGCACTTTAAATGGAGATTACCTTTGTTTCAGTTATTCCGTTCGTGGAATATCCGCCGCCGAAATACTTTTATTAGGCGAGCTGATAGTTTAAGTTCGGTTTCTCCGTGGCACGTAGCTTTTTTGCATCAATGGAATAAGAATACTCACTTGATTTACAATGGGTATGATTCATCCATCTTCGTCCCTCAAAAAGTAGTAACGGATACTTTCTCTATTACTTACACAGGACGCATATACGACAAAGCCTTACAAGATCTGTCTTTGTTATTCGAAGCATTGCATCAAATGCATTCTTCTTGTCAAATCCCTGAGGAACTTGTCGTTGAATGGTACACAGACGCTGTGGGACAAAAACGTGTGATGCATTGGGCGCAAGAATCAGGCACCACTTCCCTTATGAAGTTTCATCCGTTTGTACAGACTCAAGATATACCACAGATTCTTAGTCGGAGTAGCATAGTGTTAGTGGCAAGTCAAAAAAGCACACCCAAAGGCCCACACGGCATTATGACGACGAAGTTCTTTGAGGCGCTTGGTGTTGAAAAGCCTGTTTTGTGCGTGAGGAGCGATGAGGAGTGTCTCGCACAAGTGATCAAACAGACCAATGCCGGTTTGGCAGGAACGAACGCACAAGAAGTAGCGGATTTTATCTTAGACAAATATAACGAATGGAAGACGAACGGCTTCACGCATCAACCTGTGGACCCGGACGTCAAACGTCTCTTCACACGCCAATACCAGGCACAGCAATTCGAGCAACTACTTTTGAAAGCAATCGATGAAAGAAGATAGAACGATATTAGTGGACATCTGTTGGACTTTGTTTTACTCCAACACGACCTACGACTTCCTGCATATATGCGGGAATAAGTTCAACTCGCTCATCTATAAACTTTTCGGCATCGACCTGGTACGCACCAGAGCGATCCGCACTTTTAATCGCCTTCCCTTAGCCGAACAGCAAGCACGCGTGGAACAGTTCTACACCGATTACCTCCTGTCACGGAAGATTACTCCCGTCTGGCAGATGATTGAAGGCAGAAACATCGTCCTTGTATCCCAAACAATGGACCTCATCGCCAAGACTGTTGCCAACCATATCGGGGCAAAAGCCTATCATGCCACGCCGCATAAAGAAGAGGTTCTTTCCCTCTTCCCCGAGTTCGACATCATCACCGATAATACGAGCGACATTACGCTCATCCGCCATGCCAAACAGGCAACTATTATCACCTATAACAACCGTTCACGGTGGGAGAAAATCCTGCCGAAGGACAAAAACGTCCATTATATTGAAACAGGCAGAAACAAATATTAGACTAAAATTCGCACGTCTGTACATCCCGAACGCGGTTTTCTATATCCCGTTCGCGTATTACTATGCGGTACGGCTTGGCACGCTTCCGAAACTCTTTTCATGGATGCTGATCTACCTTATGCCGACTGCCTTCTATTCGGCGATGGGCTATACCGGCTCATGGCCACTCTTCGCCCTTAACTACGGACTCATCCTGCTTGCCGTCTTCTCCATCTACGAGTGTGGCTACATAGCGAACGACACACTCTCTATCCGACATGAGGAGCAACCCTCTATCCGGCTCTATGCCAATAACTTCGAGCATTTCGAGCGCCACAAAGCGCTCATCTTCGCCTCTCGAATCGGCTATAGCCTCCTTGCCCTGCCGGCACTTTATGCCCTGAACGGCTACGAGACCACCCTGCGAACCGCCTTTTCGATCCTGGTGATGGCTTTCCTCTTCGGCTTCTACAACTGTTGGCGAAGCCGGTATAACGTGTGGCTATACCCCTTCTTGGTTTGCTCGCGGTATATACCATTCATGCTTCTCGTTCCGCATCCTTGGGAGGTGTGGTTACTGCTTTTCCTCTCTTTCCCGTTGCTCAATGCGCTCGAGCGGTTCTCCATGCCTCGCTATCGCTGGCCGTTGATGCGAAAACTCATCCCCTCGGAGAATTCCAAGACCCTCTTCCGCGCTATCTATTATGGCGTAGTGCTTCTTTTGACATTCCTTCTCGTTCAGGCGAAAGGATATACCTATATTTTACTGATCCCCATTATGATCTTATGCCTCTATCGCGTGGCATTGGTCTTTTGGCTCAAAAAACATAAACCCGAAAACTACTTAAATGGCTAACATATGAAACGTTTTTTCCTCATCTCCGTATCTCTTGTAGCGCTATCTCTTTGTTCATTCGCGGCTACGTATTTTGCTTCGCCTTCCGGCACAGGCGATGGTTCATCTTATGCTTCGCCGACCTCGTTTGCTGCAGGCGTAGCCAAACTCACAGCCCCCGGTGACACACTCTATCTCCTGGGCGGCACATATGAGTTTACGGATAAGTTCTCCATCAACAAACAGGGCTCTTCCTCCAAGCGCATCGTCATCTCCGGATATCCGGGTGAAAAAGCGATTCTGGATTTCCATCGTGTCTCTTACGGCACACGTGGTATCACAGTGCACGCCAACTCGCTGTACGTCCATATCAAAGATCTTGCGATTGCCTGGTCCGGCAAGAACAACCTCTACAACGAAGGCTCATACTGCCTTTTCGAAAACCTCGACATCTACGGCTCTGCCGATACGGGATGTCAGATGAAGAAAGGCGGAAACAACGTCATCCTCAATGTTGATTCCCACGATAACTTCGACTACAAGACCATGTCCGGTGCACAAGCTAACTTCGGCGGCAACGCGGATGGTTTTGCCGACAAGCAGTTCACCGGTGCCGGAAACCACTATATCGGTTGCCGCGCATGGAACAACTCCGATGACGGGTGGGACTTCTTCCAGCGTGTCAGCTCCTCCAATACCATCATCGAGAACTGTATCTGCTATCAGAACGGTATGCCCTACTACGACATGTCTCATAACCCGCGTGCCTTAGGAGTGGATAAACCTTGGTTTGACTCCAAAGTGGGAACCCAGATGACCGACCGTTATGGTCAGACCATCACCATCACCCTCGACCGCTATCCCTGCCAGGGTAACGGCAACGGCTTTAAGATGGGTGGTCAATATACGGACCATAAGATTCTCATCCACCACTCGCTCGCGGTAGCCAATAACGCCCGCGGATTCGACCAGAACAACAACGGCGGTACGATGTGGGTCTATAACAATACCGGATATGACAACGGCGTCAACTTCGGTTTCACCACCGCCTACGGTACTAACACCATTCAGAACTGTATCAGTTTTGCGGGTAAGAATAACGACAGCTACAAATCGAAGACGGTCGTGACCATTGACCATAATAGTTGGAATAGCGGTTACTCCGTTTCGGCTTCGGATTTCCAGTCGCTCGATACAACGCAGATCCTTGCCCCGCGTGCCACAGATGGTTCGCTGCCGGAAGGCACTTGCCTGCATCTGGCGGACGGTTCGTCGCTCATCAACGCCGGTATTGACGTCAACCTCTGGTATAACGGTATCGCACCGGACTTGGGATGCTACGAGACCCCCGGAGAGCGCCATGATCCCGAACCCGGAGGAGACGATACCATCCCTGCCGTTCAACCCGAAGGCACCCATGCCGTAGCGTTTGTCACCATCCCAAAATCGCCGGAAGACAAAGCCCTGCTGCAATATCTCCGCGCCAACGACAGTCTCTGGGTTGTCGAGACCGATGCCACCGACCCCGAAGTAGACTACAGCACCTACGAAGTGATCGTCTTAGGCTCCAAACCCAATAGCGGTGCTTCGGGTTTCACCCCGCTCAAAGGCTACGACAAACCCATGGTGCTGCTCAAGCCTTTCCTGCTCAAAGCCAATGTATGGAACTGGGGTACGGCGGTAAATACACAAGACCTCTCTATCGCTGTGACCGACGCCTCTCATCCCCTTTTCGGGGGACTGAGCATCACAGAAGGCGAGGCAACACTCTTCGAGCGATGCGAGACAAACGCGGTTACCGCTATCTCCACGTGGACCAATACCGAAGGCTTCGACGTGCTTGCTTCTCCTGTCTCGCAAGCGGAATATACATCGATTGCGTTCTTCACTCAGGGCACCGTCTGCAACGGCACGACGCTTCCCCAGCCGATGTACATGATCGGAGTCAGCGAGTACTCCACCGCGTACCTTACTACCGACGGCAAGCGGCTCATCGAGAATGCGATATGTCTCCTCTTAGGCATCCCCAACAACCATTCCGAACAACCGGAAGGCATTGAAAATCATCAATCTGAAATCAGAACTCATAAATTTATACAAGATGGCAAATTGTTTATCCGCATGGGCGAAGCGGTATATGATCTTACCGGTCGCCGTATTAGTCGCTAATCTCGTTTGCGCCGAAGATGCGCAGTATCAAGATGTACATTATACCGTCGATGACAACCGTCTGACGGCGGAAGTGACGCTCAATCCCAAAGCCTCCGGAGAACTACTGATCCCCGAGACCATCGTAGTGGGGCAGAACACCTACACAGTCATCGCTATCGGCGACAAGGCTTTCAAGGGCTGCAAGAGCCTCACCGCCATCGTCCTGCCGAAGACCATCGAGCGCGTCTATCGCTCGGCTTTTGACGGCACGGGTATCATGCTCAAAAAGGAAAACTGGAAGGACGGTTGTCTCTGGATAGACTCTATCCTCATCGCCACGGACAAGACGATCAAACCGCGGTTCGTCGTTCCCGAAGGAACCCGCCTCATCGCTGCCGGTGCATTCCAGGGCAATAAGGCGCTCCAACGTGTCGAACTGCCGTCCTGCATCTCCCGCATCGACCATGAGACCTTCCGCGATTGCAAGAACCTGCAGAAAGTGGTCATTCCCAAGACCATCACCTCCATCGGCGAGGACGCTTTCCTCGGTTGCGGCATCTATCAGAACGAGAAGAAATGGAAGAAAGGAGCCCTCATCCTCGACGACTGCCTCGTGGCGACCAACAACGACCTGCCCTCGAAATATATCTTCAAGAACAAGATCCCCATCCGCCTTATCGCAGAGCGGGCGTTCGCCAACCGCAAGAACCTGCGCACCGTCGTTATCCCCGAGACCGTCACGGCCGTTCCTACCGCTTGTTTCTACCAATGTGAGAACCTCATTGACGTCACGATCCCTGCTACGGTCCGCACGGTAGGCAACTTCGCTTTCTATAACTGCGGTCTGCTCAAGAACGCACTCCTACCGCGCGAGTTGGAGCATTTGGGTGCCGGTGCTTTCTACGGCTGCGTCAACCTCAAAGAGCAGATCCTGAGTGACAAGATCGAGGTGCTGGAGCGCGCTACGTTCTTCACCTGCCGCGGACTCAAAGAGATCAAACTCCCTGCCCGTTTGCGCCGTTTGGACGCAGGGGTCTTCGCCGGCTGTACCAACATAGAAGTTATCGACCTCCCTTCGACGCTCAACTTCATGGGCGATCAGGTGTTTGCAGGCTGCGCGACTTTGCGTAAGATCGTCATCCCTTATGGCGTCAACTCGCTGCCCAAGCAGGCCTTCCAGGGCTGCACGCGTCTCTACCGCATCGACTTACCGGATGGTATATACGCCATCGGCGACGAAGCACTCGACGGATGTCTGGCGTTGGAGAAGATCAACATCCCTCTCTCTACTTTCCGTATCGGCGTGCGCGCCTTCCATAACTGTCAGCAACTCCGCGGCATCGCCCTCGTCGATCATATCCACATGATCGAAGAAGGTGCCTTCCAGGAGTGTAAGATGCTGGAGGAGGTCCAACTGCCTGCATCGCTCGAACGCCTCCACCAAGGGGCTTTCGCACAATGTATCAATCTTCAGAAACTCATCCTCAATGCTTCTCTCAAGCACATCGACGACGGCGCTTTCTACGGCTGCCGCAGTCTGCGAGAGGTACAATGGAATGACTCCCTGAAGACCATCGGTGTCGAGGCCTTCATGGATTGTAAATACTTACGGACGCCGGTTCTGGCGCCCGAAGTAGTGATCGGCAAGAATGCGTTTAAAGGTTGTCGATAGAGGGATAATCGATGTAGTGATAGATAGCGGCATCGCCCATATTGACCTTCATATAGGACTGCCCCTTCTCACTGTCTTTCGTCGCGTTGAGCACTAAATAATTGACGCCCTTAAAGAATACCGATTGCCGTGCGTGCTGGTGACCACTCCACACGTACGGTATTTTGTATTCGGAGAGAAGACTCGTCAACTCGTAGGTCTCTTCCAGAGCCATATTCGACGTGTGGCCTTGCGACATGTCGAGTTTCCATAGATGCGTATGCGTATAGACGATGATGCGGCGGTAAGCCTCTTTGGATTTAGCCTCTAACAACTCCTTCAGCCATTTCGTCTGCTTCGTGCCAAGCGTTCCTTCGGCGCTGTCCAGACAGATGAACAGATCCAACTTCTTCGCACCGTTGCGGGTCTCGAACCAATACGTACCGCTCTTGAAGAAACCGCGGTACTCCGACCACTGCTTGAAATAGATATCGTGGTTGCCGGGGGTCACAAAGACGGTATCGGCAATCGTCTGACCGGGAAAATGCAGGATACTGTCTGCGCAAGGGAAATTCTTCTGTGCATCGATCACGTCGCCTAAATGGATCGCGATCTTCGGAGCTGTCTCTGCTTTGTATTGGGCTACGAAATAGTCGAGGTTCTTATGCGTCTTACGGGTGATATGGCTATCGGTACATACATAGATTACGTAGTCGTCGGCGCCCATGTTGAGACTGATCTCCCCACGGGTCTGGTTATACGCCATCGACTGCTCAAAACGCGTGTTCACCACCTCTCCGTTCGGCGAGAACATGCCGGCCATATCCAAGGTACTGTTTTCGTTGCAAGCGCTCAACAGCAGCGCTACTGCTATATAGAGATAATTCTTTTTCATTGCCTTTCCTCCTTAAAAACGATAGCTGAATCCTGTTCTGAAAGTAGCGCCGTAGAACGTCGCGTCGAGATGGAACATACCGGTGGGTTTACATTGTGCCCAGAAATTCAGTCGCCAGTGGTCAGCCACGTCGTAGTAAGCCCCGACCGAGAAGAGCGGTTGGTACATGCGCTCCATCTGGTAGTCATCTACGTTGCTGAACATAAATGATAGATTCCACGGGTTATTCTGCGGCCGGCAGAAGACCTCGATGCGGTATAAGAGATTGAACGGCTCCACCACAAAAGTCTCGTCGTTGTACCACGACCGATCCCAGTTATCTATCACGCGGCTATACAAACCCAAAGTCACGGATACATAATCCATCCGGTACCCCACTCCGAGTGCAGCGGTCATGTCGCCTATTCGATTTCTTGCCACGCCGCGGTAGTAGATATCCGTCTCCAGGAACATCTCTCCTACGGGGAGTTCAAATTTCGGCCGCAACTGAAGAGCACCCGAATGCACGTTCGCCGTGGAGAACTGTAACCTCGCCTCCATCTCAAAATGCGGATTGAAGGGCATCAAGCCCTGTATATCGAAGTTCGCATGGTGTCCCCAGGTCTTGTTGTAGCTGTACTCCGCCATGCCGGAGATGGTGTACTTGCGGTCACCGAAACCCGGGTTGCCTGCCCACGCCGCCATACTGCACACGAGGCAAACTACTAAATACAAAATCTTCTTCATATTTCCTAAATCCTAATTCTTAAATCCTCACCACCGTCAGCCCTGCGCCGCCGTGGTTCACATCGCCGTCGCCGAACTCTAACGCGATCTGTCCGCGTTTGCGTCGCTGGCGGTTGAGGTCATTGAGGTAATCTCTCGTCAGTTGCTTCAAAGCGCCCGTACCCGTCCCATGCAGGATCGTCACTTCACCTGCACCGACCATCAGCGCATCGTCCATGTACGCAATCAGTTTCTCTAACGCCTCGTCAGCCCGATAGCCGCGCAGATCTAAGGTTCGCTCGAACGCCAAGGTCCGCTGCCGAACCGTGCTTCGTACAGAGATATTGCTCTTCGTCTCCTGCTCTTTGGTCATCGTCTTGCTTAGTTTCCTTAACTCTGAGAAATCCCGCATCACGCCTTTCTTTCGACTTTCTTCTTTCGACTTTTGACTCTCTACTTTCGGCTTTTGACTTTCGACTTTCTCCTTCATCTGTTCCACCTTCTGTCTTGCCGCCTTGGTCTTCTCCTTGTCAGCCTTGGCCTCTTTGATCTCGCGGATGGTACGCTCGATGGTGGCGTTGGATTGTTGCAACAACCGCTCCGCTTCCTGCCGTGCCTCTTCCAGAATCTCTTTCTTCTCTTTCTTCACACCCGCCATGCGCTCTTCATACTCCGCCATGCGGGCCTCCAAGGCTTTCTCTTTCTGCCGGATAGCCTGCCGTTTGTTCTCCCAGTATCGCTTGTCGCGGGCGATATCTTGCAGCTGTTTGTCGTAGTCGATATGCTCCTCGCCTACCAAGTCCGTTGCGTACCGGATGATCTCTTCGCTCAAGCCCGTTTGGCGTGCTATCTCGATAGCGAAAGAGCTGCCGGCTTGACCGATGGATAGTTGGAACAACGGCCGCATCGCACCGCGGTCGTACAGCATCGCGCCGTTCACCACCCCTTCGGTCTCTTCGGCGAAATGCTTGAGGTTGGTATAGTGGGTGGTGATCACGCCGAAGACTCTTCTCTCTACCAACTCACGCAGTATCGCCTCGGCTATCGCACCGCCGATCATCGGCTCTGTGCCCGTTCCCATCTCGTCGATGAGAATCAGCGTCCGCTCATCTGCCTGACGAAGGAATGCCCTCATGTTGCGCAGGTGGGACGAATAGGTCGATAACTCATCCTGAATCGACTGTTCGTCGCCGATATCGATCATCAGGTTGTCAAACACCCCTGCCCTGCTCTGTTCCGCTACGGGCACCAGCAGACCGCATTGCAGCATGTATTGCATCATTGCCACGGTCTTGAGGCATACGGATTTACCGCCGGCATTCGGTCCGCTGATGACGAGGACCCTGTTCTTGTCTTTCTCTAATCGGATAGAGAGCGGCACGACGGTCTTGCCCTGCGGCGCGTAGTGCAGCCACAGCACCGGGTGTCGGGCTTCCGACCATTCGACGAGCGGACCGTCCACTAACTCCGGACGGATGGCTTTCATCGCTTGCGCCAAGGACACTTTGGCGTTGAGGAAGTCCACTTCTGCCAACATCTGCTGACTCGCCATGATCTGCTCGCTCTGCGGGCGTATATAGTCCGTCACTTCGCGCAGTATTCGTATCCGCTCACGCCGCTCGGCACCCTCTAACTCACGAATCTTATTATTCGCATCCACCACCTGTTGCGGCTCTACATAAACCGTCTTGCCGGTAGCCGACTCGTCGTGTACGATACCGCCTATCTTCCTTTTGAATCCCGGCGAGACAGGAATCACGAGCCGTCCTTCACGTAAGGTCGGCGCCGCATCGCTATCGACGTATCCGTCGGTTTTTGCTTGGCGCAATATAGCAGCTAACGTCCTGCTGACACTGCCTTGCTGGTTGGCTATCTCCCGACGGATACGGGCTAACTCAGGCGACGCGTTATCAGCAATCTTGCCGTAGCGGTCTAACACACGGTCGATAGCTTTCACGATTCCTCCTAATCCTCTAACCCCTTCATCCGCTAATCCCTTCAACGCCCCGTAGCGCGTCTCGTCCATCGCCGCAAAACACTGCTCGATCTCTACGGCGAAACTCAGACTCTTGCGCAACTCATCCAGCTCTGCTTCGTCCATGAACAGACCCTCAATCCGTATCCGTGCGATGGACTCTCTCAGGTCATAGATCTCTCCACGGGGCAAGCTCACTTTCGCGTCCTCATGCGCCATACGCATCTGGTCCGTGATGGTCAGCATCGCCTGCACCTTCGCGTACTCCGTCTCCATCTGCATCACCTCTACACGCTCGCGTCCCAGACCCGACGTACACCGACGACGCAACTCTTCACGAATCACCGTGAAGTCAATCTTCTCTTCTATGTTTGTGGGATAAAACACCTCTAAACCCTAAACCATAAAACCTAAACCATAAACCCTAAACCCTAAATCCTGAATCCTACCCCAATATTCTGCAATCCCTAATCGCAGGAGCACCGACGGCCTCGTTGAGTTTGCGTACCAGTTCAAACCGGTTCTCAAACAGTTGCGTCTTCAGCGCCGCGGAGTTGACACGCACATAGAGCGTACCGTCCTTCACCTCCACGGATCGTGTGAGTTTCTGAACAGTCTCACCCATCACTTGGGGCCATACTTCCTCTATCTGCCTGTCCATCACCGTCTGTTCCAGACCGCTCTCGCGTAAGAAATCCACGAGGGCGTCCGTGATGGAGAGGGTATTAGCGCTGGTAGGCATCTTCTTCTTTGGTCTTATGCAGGTATATCCGCTGCCGCGTACGGAAAGTACGGATCATCGGGTCGAGTTCATTCCATTTCTGAATCGCCTCAATCTTCACGCCTACCTCCTGGCTCAGTTGCCAGAGCGACTGTCCGGTGTGGCTCCACACAAACGGTTCCTCACCGGTGTTCTTTTTTGCCGAGAGATAGATCCGGTCGCCTTTCGCCAACTCGCGACCCAAGGCGTCGTTATCCTCACGCAGGTCACGTTCGCGTACGTTGAGACGGAACGCTACGTTTGAATAGGTGTCGCCCTCACGCGCTGTCACGTAGTGGATGCCGTTGCATTTCTTACGGGGGTGCATCAGGAAGAAGCTGTCTCGCTCCTCTTTCGCGGTCAGCGGTTCTACGTATGGTGGTTCGGGATCATTATGAATCACCATGATCGGCTCCGAACGGCGTACGACTGTAGCCTTCAGCGGACGCTTGGGTTTGGGTGCCGGTTTAGCTACTGTGTCAACGGCTTCCTCAGTCTGTACTCTGTCGGCAGGCTCTGCGGCTGCAGCTGCTACCGCGGCTACAGCTACGGTCTCCGTTGCAGGCTTGATGGTCAAGGTATCCAGACGGTAGTCCTCGATGATCTTGATCAACTTCGGTGCATACGACGGATCGGTGGCATAACCGCACTCCTTGAGACGGCGGGCCCAACCCTCGTAGTCCTCTACCGCTATCTCGAAACAGGTCGAGTAACGCGGCCGCTTGAGGAAAATCGAGTGGTCCTTGAAACTCTCTGCAGCATTGCCGTACTGACGAAAACAATCGTCTTTCTTATCGTCGTCGTGGTAATAAACGCTACCGAACCACTCGCTCGTACATTTGATGCCGAAATGGTTATTGGCGTTCACCGCCAGTTCGCTCTGTCCTGCCTGGGACTCCAGCAGCGCTTGCGCCATCGTGATACTGGCAGGGATGCCGTAATCCTCCTGCTCCTGAATGGCGATGGCTTTCCATTCCTCGATGTATGCCAGATACGTCGGGTTCTGTTTCTGCGCCCAACTACTCATCGTGCCGATCATCAGCACACCTAAAATAAACAGTTTTTTCATATTTCCTAAATCTTAAATCCTAAACCCTAAAACCTAAACCCTAAATCCTAAACCCTAAATCCTAAACCCTATTAGCCAACGCCATCACCTCTTTCGCAATGCGTGTAGCGGAATCGGCCTGCGCTAGTTTCAGTACATTCGTGTGCAGCACCTCTAACTTGGCTTTGTCCTCTAACAGGGTCAGCGCCGTCGGAATCAACTTCTCTGCCGCTTCCGCATCGCGTACCAACACCGCCGCATCGCGGTTCACCAGCGCCATAGCGTTATGCGTCTGATGATCTTCGGCTACGTTCGGAGAGGGCACCAAGATGGCCGGTTTGCCCAACAAGCATATCTCGCTGATGGACGAAGCTCCTGCGCGGGAGATCACCAGATCTGCCTGCGCATAGCGCTCCGGCATGTCGCTCAGGAAATCCAGGCACTCGATATTCGCCGGTTTGCCGGCTGCTTCCCAAACGGCTTTGCATTTCTCGTAATACACCTTACCCGTCTGCCAAACGACATGAATTCCGTTGAACGCTGATAACTGATGGCTGATGGCTTCTTTTACCGCCTCATTGATCGTCCGTGCCCCCAATGACCCGCCGATAATCAGGAGCGTCTTTCGACTTTCGACTTTCGACTTTCTGCCTTCTGTCAGGTTCTGCCGAACCGGATTACCCGTAAGAATGATCTTATCAGCGGGAAAGAACCGCTCCATGCCGGGGTACGCCACGCATATCTTCGCAGCTTTGTTCTTCAGGATC
This sequence comes from Bacteroidales bacterium UBA2712, assembly GCA_002354055.1. Classification (GTDB taxonomy): domain Bacteria; phylum Bacteroidota; class Bacteroidia; order Bacteroidales; family Paludibacteraceae; genus Colicola. The sequence goes on along the minus strand of DEKW01000005.1, from coordinate 123,799 downwards.
TTGTTCGTCACGCCGGCAAAGCCGTTCTGCTCTTGTAACAGGATCGGTATCCCCATGTTAGCTGCCGCCCACATAGCGGCTCCCGAAGCGTAACCGCCGACACCGACACCTACGTCCGGTCTAAAATCCCGGATGATTTTCTTCACCTGTCGGATGGACTTGACCAGATCGGCCAGCACCGACACGTTCTTCCACGGCTGTGCGCGGTTGAAGCCACGAACCGGCAGACCGACGATCTTATACCCCGCTTGCGGCACACGCTCCATCTCCATGCGCCCTAACGCGCCTACGAAGAGGATCTCCGCCTCCGGGTCTAATTCTTTTAATGCATTTGCAATACTGATGGCAGGGAATATATGTCCTCCGGTCCCTCCTCCGGAAATTAAGTATCGCATATCAATTCGTTAATTCGTTAATTCGTTCATTCCACCGTCACAATTGGTACTTCTTCCTGACTCTCGCTGATGGTCTCTTGTACGCGTTCGCGAAGGGCTAACTGCTCGCGGCTCACACTCATCATGATGCCGAAGTATATCGACGTGATCAGCACCGACGTTCCGCCTCTGGATATCAGCGGCAGCGGCTGACCCGTCACCGGACCCAGACCGACCGCCACGAGCATGGAGATCAACGCTTGACAGGTGATCATCAGCGCCAGCCCCATCGTCATCAGCATCGCCGGCATGTCCGAATAGCGGCTCGACACATTGCAGGCCCTGAACAAAACCGCCAGGTACAGGAAAATCAGTCCTGCGGCACCGATGATACCCGACTCTTCGACAATGATCGCGAAGATATAATCCGCAAACGCCAAGGGCAGATAATCCCGCTCCTTGCTGTTACCTGGGAACACGCCAAACGGCGTCGTCCCGCCGCGGGCGATAGCTACCGAGGAATAGACCTCCTGGATATTCTCGTCCGTGAGGACGTATTTCGATGCGCCGTCGTCATTGAAATGCCGGTCGATACGGGATACCCAGGTCGTTGCACGCTTGAAAGGACCGTGCATCTGTCTTCCCGGACGAACGAAACCGAACTCTACAATCGCGTAACCTAACATCAGCGCCACGATTGCGATACCTACTATCGACAGCGTATATTTCCACGGGATACGCGCTAAGATCCAGAGGCAAAACACGATCAACCCTATCAGCACCGCCGTCGAGAGGTTGGACGCCATGATCGGCAGCATCACGATACCCGCGATGACCAAGGTTCGGATGAAGTATTTCCATTTATCTTCCTCCGTATGGATGCGCGCTAACTGATCCGCCACCACGATGATCAGACTCAGTTTCGCCAGCTCCGAGGGCTGGAAAGTGATTCCCGCGATACGTACCCACCGCGCGGCGCCGTTGATCGTCACTACCAACGGGTTGCCGGGGATCATCGTCGAATAGACCAGCAGCGTACTGATCACCAACAACACGTACCCGCCGAAACGAATCCAATGCGTCGGTATATACTGGATGCCGAAAGCCGCTATGATGCCTAACACGATGAAGAACATCTGTTGCCCGATCGGACCTAAGGCCGAGTGATGCATATACACTAAGGTAGAAGACGCCGAGAAAAGGGCGATGATTGCCACGACGATCAGGGTGATAAAGAGCCCCCAGAACGTGCGGTCGATGTGTCGTAGATTCCAATTCATAAATCCATTAAGGTTTGAGGTTTGACAATTTGGCTACAAAATTACTGCTTTTTTTTGACATATGCAAGGAAAAACGAAGTTTTTTAGGAATTAGGGGTTCGGGATGAGGGATTAGGGTATAAAAAAAGACACTCCCGTCGCGTTCGGCAAATAGATCGCAAGAACGATACCAAAATAAAAAAAGACACTCCAAACTGGGAGTGCCTTCCGTAGCGAGGTGTTGCCTCGCGGGGATTAGCTGTGCTGCTCGTCGTACTCTGCGCCGCATTCAACGGGGTATTGGATAGCTTTCTCCAGACACGTCATGATGGAGTAAAAATAATATTTCTTTTTCATCGAAAAATAAATTTGATTAGCACTTGCCTCCTATATGCCCCCTTTTTGCCCCCGATATAGTTTCGGTCTGTTGCTGTTTGAGATCCAGAGATTGAGCGTACAGGCGCGACGGTGCGGGTACAGTCGCTCATTCACGGCAAAGAGAGCCCAGGCAGGAAAAACCGCAGGCACCATGCCCTACGGGCTCTGCCTATAGACCAAAAAAAAAGCAGTTCTGCCTTACGCAGAACTGCCATGAAAAGAAAGTGAGGGCAGAAACGGTATCAGTTATTCAAGGTGATTACCTTGGCTGTTTGGTTATCCATGTCAGGCATGGTAGCACCGACCGGTGCGCCGATATAGGTAGGGTCACAGATAATGAATTTGCTGCCGTCAAGGAGCAGATAGTCTCCTCGGATGTCCTGGTGAAAATGCACCGCCGTTGCCAGGTGCCCGGGGTAATAGAGAAGCACCACTTCCAGATGTAGCAGATCCCGCACGATACGCGAGAACAAGATAGAGCGATCCTCGCAATCGCAATAGGGGTAATGGAGCGATTCGGCGGGGAAGAACGCTCTGTCCCCTCCCCATACCGTGTCGTCATACTCATATTCAAAGGCGGTCTGTACCCAGTTCAGCAGCAGGTTAACCGCCTGTGCCTCGGGTACTCCGCGGACAGCTGCCATCAGTTGGGGATACAACTCTTTTCGGATCGTTTCATCCATAGGCGAATTGGCATACGCCGCCCATCGTGTGCCGAAATCATCGCCGTAATGTCCGGTTGGGTAGGAGTTATAGAAATCAATGAGGTTTTTATTGATAGCGCAGGAAGCCGTGAGGCCGGATTGCGCCTTTCGCGCCGGCATCGTTTGCGGCACAGAGGCGAAATGCTGTTCCTCGGAGATAAGCAGCGAGAGGGGTTTCTCTTTCTCGAAAGCGCCATTGCATATAGCAACTTTTCCGGTAAGTTCGCCCAAAGGGAAGAATTTACCGCCCTCTATCTCAAAATATCCGCGGTCGTAGAACGTATATTCGCTCCCGACCAGAAGATGAAGCGTACCGTTTTCCGTGACAGCCAGCCGCATCTGATAACCGGAGTTGGCGTAGAGAAATGCTTGCAGGAGAACAGCCGCATTGGATTGGCCGTAGAGTGTCTCTGTGAGTTGCTGCAGCAAGGAGAGGTATGCCCAGTCGCAAAGCTTATGCTGGTCACGCGCAGAGAGGCAATCGCGGAGCAGATTGTTATATTCCTTGCCGGCTAATTCTTCCCATGCCGCAGTCAATGTCTCCGCCTTAATGTCCGGCAATAAGACAGATTTATCTTTGGGCACACGGAAAGAGAAAGGCGTACCGTAATACGTCAAGCTGACGGTGCGCGACTCGTCGTCATTCTCTATGACCGGTGCTACCGGCTGCGGTGCCGGAGCCGGAGTAGGTTGCGGAACGGCTTCGCCCTTTATCTCTTGGTCCTGCTGCTTCTGTTTATCGTCATAAGGCACAGGAGGGGTCGGTTCGTCCTTGGGGCGTGGAATAGCAGGAGAGACACGATAGTACTCCCACGCAGCACGCAAGAATTCCGCATATCGGGCGTTTGCTTGGTCCCGGAAATCCGCGTAGTTCTTCTGCGCCGCCTGCTGAAAAGCGCGGTATTGCTCCTCGAACGACTGCGCGTAAAGATCCATGCCTGCCAGCCATAGGAGTAAAATGATAGAATATTTGCGCATAACAGATTTATTTCCTGATAGTTATCAAAGTAGAGTGTACCGCCATATCGGGGTCTTTGGTCTGGTTGCGGGCGAGCCATTTCATCAATGCTTCATAGGTCAGTTCCCGCGGCAGTTGTTCGTCGCGGAAGTTCTTTCCTCCCTGCTTGTCCGCCGCTTTGGTAAAATCATTTGGAGAGAAGATGACATATAATGCATTCTGCTCGGACGAACGCTCGCAGTTGAGGGTATATTCCTGGGCAGACTCATCAAAATCGGACGAGAAGAAAATATATTCCTTGTTCGCCTCGACGGACTGTGCACCGCTTTGCTGTTTCGGGTATGGCAGGAGGCAGAAAGCATTCTTGTCTTCATCGACCAGATAGACGCATAGTTTGCCAGAGACGGGCGAGGAGAAACGGAGGAAGATATCATTCCCGTCCCGGAAGGTGACGGGCGGGTCTATATCCTGTATGTTTCTGACAAAAGCGAAATGAATATCGGCTTTTTCGGCGGCGTAGTTACGCGCCCTTCCTTCCACCCGGACTTTGATAATCCAAAACCCGTTCGTGAAGTTTTTCTCCAGCACTTTCTCGGAAACAGTCTCAATCCATTCTCCGCGCACGGATGTTTCTCCCAGCGCAAAGACATTGGTCTCGGAGTGTTCACTTCCGTTACCGGTTCTATTGGTAACCAAGGTGTTCGTGACACTGCTCACATCGAGTCCGAACTTGTCTTCAAGCGCTTTCCGGCGGGCATATTCAAATGCTTTTGCTTCGGCTTGCGCCGGTGTCTCGTCCGGGTTACCGGAGACGTATTCATACGTGGCAGCGACGCGGGTGATGTCTCCCGCGTACGCTGCGCACATACCCATACAACATACTATGGCCAGATAGAAACCACGCATCTTGTCAGTTCTGTTTCTGGAATGTCCAATCGAACCATTTCCCCTCCAGCGCTTCGCTGTATTGAAGGTTGGGGTTCTGTTTCCGGTTCATCAGGGATGCCTCTACAGAAACTCTTTCCGTGAGATAATGAATGAGTTCTTTGTAGTTCATAGCCCCTTTCGATTCCTGGAGAGCTCTAAGGAACCAATAGGTGAACAATCCGTGTTTCTGCTCCGGATAAGGATACGCAGTCTGCGAGGCTTCCGCGGCAGAGAAGATCACGAGATTTCCGTGGACCGGATCAAACTTGGGTTTGAGTGCGATACCACGCCCGCCCTGCACAATGGGTTGGCCGTTTCGCCTTGTACCGGAGAAGCATGCGTCAAAGATACAGGTGACGGATGCGGCATTCCAGTCGCTCAACCGGTTATACAGCTCATTCAAGGCGATCTGCTGTTCCGCTTTTTCCGGGTTACCGTCCACAGGCAGCAGATGTGTTGTCTCATTCAGCGGCATACCGTGCCCGGCGTAGTAGAAGATAATACGTGCCTTTCCGTTCCGTGCCTGCACCAGGTTCTCCAGCCAGTCCAAACCGTCTGCAATCTCGTTACGTGTGGCATTGAGCGTCATGCGTATCTGGCGGTCAGGGATACCAAGCGTCTTCATGCAATACATGCGGAACATCTTAGCGTCATTCTCAGCGAAAGGAACAACACCAACTATATCTTTGTACTTCTCGTTACCGATGACAAGCACATAGGTATCCGTGTTAGCCATATTGGTAAGAGGAATATCGGTGTCCACATTAGGCAGCGTATCCGTCTTGGGCAGTTCCGGTTCCAGAGTCTCCACTTTGTTTTTAAACCTTGATTTTCTGCCGTGTTTCGCCTCCGTCTGAGCGGCCGGAACCGTGTCACGCGTAACGACAGCAACGGGGCGTTTTTCCATCTGATAGGCATTATGGATGGTCAGTTCTACCGATATTTTGCGGTACTGTGAGCCTTTTTCCGTCCTCTCAACCGCATATATCTGATAGGTGTTCTGGGTCCGTTGGAGCGCATCTATATATGTCTCCATATATTTCTGCACGCCCTGCGTACGAAGGAATCCCAACTGGCCATTGGAGGTAATACCATTCTTTCGCGTGACGGTCATCTCGTCTATCATGCCGTTCAGATAGATCAGTTCCTGTTCGAAATCTCCGAACTCTCCCTTGTAAGGAATGCGTTTTTTGATGGCGCTTCCGTCCGTCTCGCCGGTGATGCGGATGGTAACACGTGTGTCGGGGGTAAAATACTCTTTCAGTTCTCCGTCCAGCTGTTCTTTCATAAAACTGAGGGTGGTTTTGCAAGCCTTGGACTGAGTAGGCAGATATGCTCCGGCAGGGTAGTCATCCGTGTTTTTGTCATACTTGAGAGATGGTGTCTCTTTTACGACCGTCTCATAAGCGAACTCCAGTTTCAGGTTCATTTCCGGCGAACCGTCGTCCGCGGTGTCGAGAGCCACATTTGGCACCACATACATCTTGATGCCGTCTCCGACCCTGTTCTGCGGCGAGAGGTTAGCGTTATACCGCGCTAGTTCTTCGTTGTAGTTATTCTGTTTCTCCGCTTGCTGTTGCTGCAGCAGTTGGAGCAGCTCAGCCTGCCGGCGAGCCAGTTCCTCTTCCGCGGCTTTTCTCTCTTTCCGCTCCCGCGCCCGCTGTTCAAACCAACTCTCCTTTTTCTCCCTCGGAGCCCGTTCTTTGGCAACAATACTGCCCAAGGGGATGCCGACAGCAACGGAGAACTCCAGATTGCTGCTCAACCGCGAGCCGACGATATCCGAGTTGATACCGTTGAGGGGAACGCTGGTGCCGTTTTTTTCCGCTGTCGAGAATGTGTTCACGCAACCGAAGTTATACCCGATCTCCGCATCTACGTAGAACTTGAAATCGTTTGCCTCTACGGGGAAGCGGAGACCAACACCGGGCATGATACTGAAGTTGAAGGGATTGATACTACCCTTGGTCAGTCTGGTATCCAGATTCTGCCCTTTACCGTCCTTATAGGTGACGTGGCCGGACATGACGAAATTCATGTTGGGCGTAAGAAAGACGTATGGTTGTACCTTCCTGTCGCGCAAGAAGGTATAGATGAGGCCTACGCGGATATCAAACGCCCTCAGATGTAAACCATACCGAATGTCGTCGCTTTGGAGCAGTGCCCCACGTCCTGTGAAGGCGAATTCGGGTCGTATAGACAAACCTTCTATGAGCGATCGCTCCGCCCAGAAGCCGATACCGCCCCGCCCGTACAAAGGATGGTAGTAGCCATTGTAAGCGGCAGAGGTATATAGCATGTCCGAGCCGACGAAACTCATCCGCATACCTATTTGCCATTTGTCTTTTTCCGTATTCCGGTTCCAACGTTCTGCCGCGCTCTGGGGTAAAGAATCGGCAAGGACAGCAGTGTCCGTCCGGTAAACTGGGATCACCCCAAGCGAATCCTGTGCGAAAATCAGAGATGTGCTACACATCCATAGCAGAAGTGATAAATAGATCCATTTCGTTTTCATGGGGGGCAATTGTTATTGGTTAATAGAAGCTTTGGATGGCAGTTTTTCTTCCTCCCCGGATGCATTTCCGGGAGCGTGGCGGCGTTCCGGAGCCGTCCATGGGGATATGCGCTCGGCAATGCCGTCGGACTCTTCAAACACACGATAGACATTTACCGCCATTAACTTGTTCAGCGGGTCTATTTTGTCCACCATGATGATGGCTTTCTTCCAATTCGTAATACCATCTGATGTAATCGTTCCCGAAAGGATAGTACTTATTTTGGACCATGTCTCATTTGTCCCGTCTTTATCTACATCCCTATTACTTTCCGTAACATAATAGGCGGTGAAATTATTTCCATCCCCCATTACCTGAACCAGATTCGAGGAAAAATAGGTTGATCCTTCCCTTTCCATGTATTCGTAAATGAGTCCTCTGGATGTAATTTCTCCGAAATAGAAATATTCGTCGGAGAAGGACTCTCCCGGCGAATAGCCGCCGCTTCCCTCGTCAGAGCAATACAATGACACTACGTTGTCTGCCAGGAAATATCCCGAGATATTGGGTATCTCGTTTCCCTCATAGACGGGGATATGGTCCGTAAGTACATCGCGGATCTCATCCGGTATGACATTATGGGATACGGTACCCGTAGGCAGAACAACCGTCATCTTGTCGTTATTCAAGCATGCCGTCATTGCCATGGAGACGAGTAGCAGAAAGCATGTGTGTAGGTAAGTAGTTTTCATACGGCTTGACTTTTAGAAACCGAGCACTTTGTCGAGCTGTTCGTGCAGGTTCTCTCCTTTTTTCTCCAATTCGGAGCGTACTGCTTTCTTGGCCGCTTCTTTAGCCATTTCGCCGTTGTAAGCCAGGCGAACCAGAACTTCCGTATTTTTCTTTTTGTTCGTACGGTAGCATTCCATAACCGGAATGGTACGGCCGATAGACTGGGAGATGAGGTTTTTCGATGCCATAACGCTCTCGCTGATAGATGCGGCTTCGTTAGCGGACAACTGACGGTTCGCCACGGTGTTTTCCACGAGAGCCGTTACTTCTGTTTGGATCTGCCCCGCGAGATTCGTGATAGCCAGACTGGTAGCGGAAGTCTTCGCTGCGTCGTAATGCTCCCCCACGGAAGAAGCCTCGCCCATGATATATTTAGGGAACAGGTTGTCGTCATACTCATATTGCATCATATATACGCGTTCCAGTTGTTTCTCCAAAGGCAGAGCTCCCGGTTTTACCAGCCAGCCCTCTTTCCTGAGACGTTTGGCTTCGCGTTTGACCACTTTGTCCACTCTGGACGTTAATTCTTTCTTCGCTAATTTGCGAATTTCCTGGCGTTCCTTCCGGATTTCTTTTTGCTCGCTTTTGTTGTCAGCGAAAGTGAAACCACATGCAATGATTAAGGCCATTGCTGCCATCATTAATTTTTTCATAATGATAGAGTTTTGGGGTTAATAATGTTAATTATAGGGTTGTGTTCGATGTTGGTTCACTTTGCGTGTTCCGCATGCTTAATCCATTCATGGACTGCATCCATGCATAAAAAAGCGCAGATTTCGCTATTGCTCATCTGCGCGCTAGGATCCTCGAACTACCCCATTCAGTCAAACAAACAACAATGAAACCTACGCCGATATGACTAAACCGCCCGTCAACGATATGACCAGGCGGGTACGAATGTCATACCCGTAGGCATCTATCGTTACTTTGTCTTTGACTGAATTTTGCTAAAAGTGTTCGAGGCTTTTCGCGCGCAAAGCACAAAGCGTCAATAAACGCCAATCAATATGTAAAGAACCCACCACCATCCGCTGCATTACACAGCTCCGGCGTAAATTCAGCGGCAAAGGTACTACATTTTTTTGAATTGTGCAAGGGGAATGTATATTTTTTACCTCAAAATTTGGTTATTTCAAATAAAAGTAGTACTTTTGCAACGTGAAAAGGTCGAAAATGTGTAGTGAAACACAATTCCTAAGTCCTGGAAAATGTGTATAATAGAAAATGGTTTGATGAATTAATGCCTCGTCAGTCAGTGAGCAAGATGGCACATTCTAATTCAGAAAATTCGATTTCTTTTTTTGGTCATAATGGTTGGGGTTTTTAGGGGGTAGTAAATAAAAAAGGCTCACTACGAAGTGAGCCTGAATGGGTTGCGGGGTATGGGGTTATGCCTTGAGTTCCGCAGGGAGGAGAGGCATAGCGCCGCGCTGAGTGCAGACGTAGGCAGAGACGGCTACGGCTTTCTCATGCGCCTCACGGATGGATTTGCCGAGGAGGAGTTGGGCTACAAACGTCGCGGTGAAGCTATCTCCGGCACCGACGGTGTCAGCCACCTGCACTTTGGGAGTAGCTACATAACTCTCCTTGGAAGCCGTGAAGACATAAGAGCCGATGGCACCACAGGTGAGGATGAGCATATCCAGCTCGTAACGCGCAATGAGTTCGCGGCAGATACGGCGGGTCTTCTCAGGGTCCTCGGCGATGAGTTTGCCTGGAACAGTAGGTTCGCCGAGAAGCATGGTAGCTACGACATCGAGTTCCTCGTCATTGATCTTGAGCACATTCGCCCGCTGAAGGGATTCCGCAATCACTTCGGCGGTGTACCAAGACTGACGGAGGTTGATGTCAAAGACCTTGAGTGCATCCTCCGGCATAGCGTCAAGAATCGCTTGGATGGTCTCTCGGCTGGTTTGGGAACGCTGCGCGAGTGAACCAAAGCACGCGGCCTGCGCCTGATGCGCGACCTCTAACATGCTGTTGGTGAGAGGGATGTTATCCCAGGCTACGCCAAGGCAGATCTCGTATTGCGGTACACCTTTGTCGTCGAGCGTGACCTTGACCGTGCCGGTAGGTTGTTCTACGACGGGTAAGATATGATTGAGGTGCACTTTCTCGAAGGTATCTACTATCTCGTCACCAAGTTCGTCAGCGCCGATAGCGGAGATAGCACATCCGTTGAGTCCGAACTGCGAGACATGATAAGCGAAGTTTGCGGGCGCGCCACCAAGTTTGCGTCCTTCCGGGAGGCAGTCAAAGAGCGCCTCACCGATACCAATAACGTATTTTTTCATTATGCTCTGATTTTAATTGTCAAATAGGAGAGATAGAGAGCACCGACAGCCATGACGAGGACGGCGCCGAGGGAACCCATAAGATCGGACATAACGCCCATGCAAAGCGGGAAGATGGTTCCTCCGAAAAGTCCCATGATCATCAGACCGGAGATCTCGTTCTTGTGCTCGGGGTCATGGTTGAGCGCCTGCGCAAAGCAGATAGAAAAGATATTCGAGTTACCGAATCCGACGAGGGCGATACCGGTATAGAGGGCTGCCTGCGAATGGCTCACTGCGAGAAGGATCATCGCTGCGATAATCATGCATACGGAGATAGCGAAGAAGGTTTTCTCGGGGATGAGCCGCAGGATAGCCGAGCCGGAGAGGCAACCGATGGTACGAAAGATGAAGTAGAGCGAGGTGGCAAATCCGGCAGCCGCCAAGTCCATTCCGAGCCGCTCCATGAGGATCTTCGGCGCAGTAGTGTTGGTACCTACATCGATACCGACATGGCACATGATGCCTAAGAAACAGAGGAGGATAAACGGGTTGCCAAGCAGTTTGAAACACTGCGCGAAAGACGAGCCCTTCGCTACCGGTTCCTCATGGATGGACGTGAACGCCAGCGCAAAGATAGCCACGATACCGATGATGGCATAGATCGGGAAGAGCACTTTCCAGCCCAAGCCCATGTGAGGGATCGCCGCCGTTGCGCCCCACATAGCGATATACGGCGCGAGGAAAGAGGCGATCGCCTTAACGAACTGACCAAAGGTCAGCGTCGAGGAGAGGTTACCCGTCACGATATTCGATACCAGCGGATTGAGCGAAGTCTGCATGAGGGCGTTACCGATACCGAGGAGCGAGAAGGCGCAGAGCATGAGGCCGTAGCTCTCTCCGCACAGCGGCAGGATCAGCGAGAGGACGGTGACGAGGATAGAGAGAAGGACGGTTTTCTTACGACCGATCTTATTCATCAGCATGCCGGTCGGCACGGAGAAGATGAGGAACCAGAAGAAGACGAGCGAGGGCATGATATTCGCTTGCGCATGCGTCAGACCGAGGTCCTGCTGCACGTAGTTGGAGGCGATACCCACCAGGTCCACAAAGCCCATCGTGAAGAAACAGAGCATCACGGGCAAAAGAGCCCATTTATTTACCATTTTTTCATTTTCCATTTGTTCATTTATTTAGACATTTAACAATTTAGATTTCTACATTGTAGATTTTCGCTTCTCCACCTTGTACCTCAAGATGGTTGTAGGGTTCGGAAGGGAAGACGAGGTTGGTCATCGACCAAGCTCCTTCGGCATCAAACGCCTCGATGGAGCAATGGTCGATAAAGAGAAGAACCTTATAGGTATCGCGTTTGATGAAGAGCGGCGCCACCGTACGTGCTGCAAAATCATGGGAGAAAGAGCAATCGCCCGAAGCAGTACGATCCATGGAGAAGGTGCGGCGGTGCACATCCAGGTTCATGACCACTTTCTCCCCTTTGTCGTTGGAGAGAGTGATGAGCGCATCCTGTTTGCCGTCCAGCTCCAGTTCGACGATACCGGCGTCCGGCAGGTATCTGGTCTCCTCGCCACGGAGCGCCAAAGACTCCGGAGAAGGTACAGAACCCAGACGAAACTCGCCTTCGTCATCCGTAAAGAGGAAGAGATCGCGGGCGATGGTATTCTGCGAGCGGAAAGCGACGGTAGGAACGACTTCTGCGTACTGCCAGTTAGACATCCATCCCATGGCTACCAAACGGCCATCAGGGGAGTTATGGAAAGTGAAAGTGGAGTAATTGTCCTTGCCGTAGTCAAGCCAGCTCATTTGTTCATTTTCACATTTACCATTTTCACATTTAAACTCCTTGCCGTCCCAGTCTCCTACGAAATATTGGGTAGCCGAGCCGCCGAAGATGCCGCCCGGATTGATAGAAACGAGGAGGACAAATTTATTTACCATTTGGTCATTTGTCATTTTCAATTTGATCAGTTCCGGACATTCCCATACACCGCCGTGCGCACCAAGGTCTTTGCCAAAAGACGAGAGATAGGTCCACTCCTTAAGATTCGGCGAGGCATAGAAACGGATCTCCTGCTGGCAGGCAAGCGTCATGAGCCAATGATCGCCATCCCAAGTCACTTTCGGATCCCGAAAGTCTGCGATGTCGCCCATGAGTACGGGGTTGCCTTCGTACTTGGTAAAGGTATAGCCGCCGTCGGTGCTATACGCGATAGACTGATGTTGCCCGATACGCTCGGACTGAGTGAAGATAGCTACGATAGCGTTCTCTCCAAATCCGGCGGTGTTATCTTTGTCAATGACTGCCGAACCAGAGAAGATCGTTCCGATAGAATCCGGATAAAGTACAATGGGGTGTTCCTCCCAAGTGAGGAGCTCGGTCGAAGTGGCATGTCCCCAGTGCATCGGTCCCCAGGTAGTACCAAAGGGATTGTGCTGGTAGTAGAGGTGCCATACGCCGTTCGCTTCGTCGTAAAACATACCATTCGGGTCATTCATCCAGTTCGCCTCGGGCGTGTGGTGATAGACCGAACGGAAAGGCTCGTCCGTGGGATGGGTTGCCGGCTTCCCGGCACAACCCGCCAACAGCACCGTCGCCGACAGCAATCCAAAAAGAATGTGTTTTGTCATAGGATGTATTTTTATTAGTTTGTTAGTCAGTATAGGCGGGTTTCAGCCGCCTATACCGTCGCGGGGATTAGAGTTCTTAGCCCTAGGCACGATTATAATTGCGCACCCAGCGCGTTGTATTTCACACCATTTTTGAGGATAACGAGTTGTCCGTTCTCGAAGAACTTAACAGCCTTACTCTCTACAGCAGTGTTGCTGATAGCAGTTAGGAAATCGCCAACAAGCACGATGTCGGTTACGTTGAAAGCAGCACCAGCCTCTTTGTTGAACTGGATCATCCAGTGACCGGACTCTTTCAACTCGGTGCGGAGTTCATCAGTGAGGGGCAGTTCTGCGTATTCATTATTAATAGTAAACGCATCTTTGGAAGCCGTCAACACGGGAGGCTCTCCCCAGGCTTTTACGATTTGCAGGAAATAGTCAGTACGGTTAGCCTCTGAGTAGATGCGTAGCGCAGTAGCCTTGCTCCAATCGACACCGGCATAGCCTTCCTTGTAGAGTTCGAGGGTTTTCCAGTCGTCAGCCCAGAAGAAACCGGTCCAAACAGTAAAACCTTCCTTGAGGGTTTTGCTCTCAAGAAGTTCTACCTTCGTGCAAGTGAAGTTAGCGCCGATGAGTTCCAGGCCGTGTGCTTTGAGGCTATCCACAGCGGTTTGGGTAAGGAACTGCTCGAAAGCGCCGTCACCACTGATCCATGCCGCCTCACGGCTACCTGCCAGGTGGTCGAAGTTAGCATTCATTACCTTAAACTCGATACCATCAGTAGCACCGGTGAAGTGCACTTTAATTAAGTTGCCGGGTTGAGCCGCTGCAAACTGATCAGCGGCAATCTGCAGACCACCTTCAGACCACGAAACATGCTTCGAACCGGTCCAGATGTCGGTAGCGTTAACACTCATTACCAGCGCTGCGAAGAGCGCAATAAGAGAAATCTTCTTCATAATAAATGAATTTTAAAGGGTTAATATTGTTTAAGTTGGATATCTTTGACGGTCAGGGCGCCCTCGTAGCAGTTGACAGACCAGCAGTTGCGCTGGATGCCATAGATACGCTGGGTATAAGTGAGCACATCGTTGATATACATTACAAGCACGGAGTTGTCGGTATAGATGTTGATATTATACGTTCTGTCCGCAGGAATCGGGAAAGGATAGCTGCCGCCACCTTTGAGTTCCCATTTGCCCTGCTCCTCTTCGAAACGGATATAGTTATTATTGCCGTCGGGGCAGACCATGATGCTGTAGTATTTCTCGTAGGTCTTGTCGCCGTCTTTGCGGTCGCCGCGGACGAAGGAGATGCCGAAACGGTCGGCTTTGTCAGCGGTGGTGACGGTCATGGAGATATGGTTGTGGTAGCCGAGGGTGTTGAACATGACGGAGCTATAAGCCTTCATGGAGTAAACATCGTCCGCAATGGTGAGATTACCCTCTTCCTCCCCCCATTTCTTCACGGGTTTGAGGGTAGCCGTTTGGTTGTATTTGGTACGGATAGCAGGCACCTCCGCCGTATAGAGCGTACCATCCTCGCGCTGCATCAGGCGATGCACCACCAGGGTACCGCCCCACTTAGGCTCAGCATCCGGACTGATATCAGTATTGTCCTTACCGCGGCGCTCGGGACACCATCCCCATATATAGCGGTCAGTACCGTCGGAGGCAGTATTGCCAGCATAGAAAGCACGACCGTCCAATGCGCCCTCTTTGCTGTCCGGCCAATGGGGAGCAGTAGCGGATTTGAGTTCGTCGATGGTATGTCCTTTGAGATAGTGAACACGGCGCTCGAAGGCACTCATGTCACTATATGTCAGATACCACCAGTCTCCCATTTTGAACACATTGGGACACTCCAGAAAACGATCCCACACCATTTTGGCGAAGACACCTTTGTGTTCCCAGGTCTGCAGGTCGGTAGAGAAGAACTCTGCGAAGCAACCGTCTTTGTCTTCGGCGCGCGAACCCGCAGGCATTGGTTTGGTAGCGACAATCATATGATAGCCGTCTTCCATTTTCCAAATAAACGGATCTCGGAAATTGAGCGTGCTATAGCCGTAGTCACCTCCGCGCAGACGGAAGAGCTGATCCTTAGTCCATGTCTTGAAGTCCGGAGAAGTGGCACGCATAACGACTTGGCGGTCTTCGTCCGCAGCGGGTTTGTAACGCTCACCCGTGTAGTAGATATAGTATAGTTTCTGCGCTTCGTCATAGACGATGCATCCGGTACCGAGTGCTGCGTCCTGCTCTCCGGCACGACCGGTAGGCAGCACTTCGCCCATAGAGGTATAGGTAGCACAATCGGTAGTACGGATGCCCCACAAGGGGTGGAAAGTCTCCTCCAGGTTCTGCTCGAAATTATGGAGGTAAAGGATCTTGTAATCCTTCTCTACCGGATCGAAGAATGGCAACGGATCACCAACAGAGCCGGCAGAAGGAATATAATAGGTAGTCGTTCCTGCTTCATCCGACGCATTGAAATAGGTAGTGATATTCTCCCAGTCCTTTTGCTCCTGCGGAATATTCTCCTGACAGGAAGTCAGGAAGGTACAAAGGAACATTGTACAAAGTACAAAGGATATGATTTTCTTGGTTTTCATAACGTATTATTGCTTTAGGTAATTAAACGCATTTTCGGTTATCTTAGCGATATTCTCGTGATAGTACGAGGTGTACTCGCTGGGATCTGCAACAGTGTACCAGTCGTAACATCCGGAACCGATACAGATGATGGTTCCATGCTCAGCGGTCTTGCGGAACTCCCATGCCACAACTGCGTCCGCGCCGCCGGCGATGTCATAAGCACCGGTCTTCTCGTGGAACACATCGCGATCCGCGTAGCCACCCCAGTCGGAGCCGATATGGTATTGTGCGGTGGAGTTCGTGATCTTATAGCCCTCGTCACAAGTATAGACGTGATCCAGCGCTGAAGGGTTCATGGTCAGGTTCTGCCAGAGGGCATGGTCGGTATGACCGGTGATAGCGAACTCCCACGGACCGCCAACGCGCTCTGCATCGGACTCCTTACCGCCCCATGCATTATTCGGGAAGCACTCGGCTTCGCCTAAATAGTACGGCAGGTTCACCGCATAACGGGTCAGCAGGAACGATCCACCGGCATGGTAGAACTCTTTGAGTTTGTCGAGCACGGTATAATCGACTGCTTCGGGAGCGTTAGCCTCGAAAGCGCCCTTGCCTTCCAGACCTCCGTCCTTATGGAAATGCCACCAGATTACCTTACAATCCGTCATCACCACCCTTCCGGCAGCCAGATCAGCGAAGGAAGCATAGTCTGAGTTCTCCACATTGGCAAGCATCCAGTTAACCGCCTCTTGCTCCTCGGGGTTGAGTTGCGCAGCCGTCTGAGCCAGACCGAGATAGAGCACCACAGGGTTGCCCTTTTCCTTGACGGTTACCTTATAGGTAGTAGAAGCGGTATTATAAGTCACGGTGAAGTCCACAGGGTTAGTGAAATCACATGGCAGACCGGGTTGTGGCGATACGGTTGCGCCATCGGTAGTCTTGATATTCGGAATTAGGGTCTTGATATCCGTTCCAATAGGTACAGAGACGGTGATGGTATGAGTCACCTGGTCGATGATACCCACGTAGAGTTCATTAAGCATGAAAGAGAGGATACGCGCCTCATCGTGTTTCACACGCACTTTGTAATCGCGATAGACATTTCCGTTCTCCACATGAATCACAATCGGAGAGGTCATATTTACCTGAGCGCCTTGAGCGGGCGTAGCCTTTGCTCCCGCAGAGAGACGGAGCGTAGTGAGAGTCATCAGATGGTCGTCGTGTACTTCAGGGACAGCTACTGTGACCGTAGCCGACGCATGATCCACTACACCCGGATAAATATCATCCAGTACCAGCGAATCTATGCGGCAGTCACCATCAACATTGAACGGGTTGTCATGTTTCTGACAGGAGAGGGACAAGGCGCAAAAGGCCAAAACCCCTACCCAACCTAAGATATTGTTATGTAGCTTTTTCATAATGATTATTTTTTCGATATTTCAATATTCCGAAAAGTCGGGATTTTCAAATACAATTACCATCCTCCTATGTTTTGTTTATAATGGCCGTTGGAAGCGGCTACCTGCTCATGAGGGATAGGCAGATACTCGTTTTTATTGGCGGTAAAAGAAGCAGAGGTATAGATACGGCAGTCATTTGCCTCCTCTACGTAATACTTATTGATCACCTGCGCCGCTTCACCCCAGCGCACGAGGTCGAAGAACCGCTCGCTCTCCATCGCCAGTTCCAGACGGCGTTCCATTTTGACTTTGGCAAGTGCGTTCGAATAGTCGGTATAGGGTTTGACGCGGATCTTGGCGCCGTAGTTGGTGTCATACCCGGCGAGCATGCCAATACTGCGCGATGCACGGTTACGGAGCTGGTTAACCAGTTCGATGGCCTCTTGGTCGCGTCCCAGTTGAGCCATGGCCTCAGCACGCATCAACAGCACGTCTGCGTAGCGAACCACGATACGGTTCATCGGCGTACCGAACCACAAGGCGGAACGGATGAGGTAACCGCTCTCCGGATCAACGTTGTGTTTCAGAGTCACGTGATAACCATACAGACCATTGGAACGACTCCAGTTATGCGTACGGCTCATGATGAGGTTCGGGTTGAACTCATACGGGAAACCAGCTATACCTACCGTCAGCCAGAGACGGGGATCGGCATTGTCGGTAGAAGCATCGAAATCCTTGTCATTGAACGTGTCGATGAAGGGCAGCCCTTCGGCGTTGGTTCGGAAAGCGTTTACGAGGTTCTGACTCGGCTTGTAGAAATCACAACCGCCATCCGTCACGCCTTCGATACCCGGTACCATCAAACCGTAAGACCAGTTACAGTTACCTAAGTTTGTACCGTCGTTGGTCGAGTATTGCATCGCCCAAAGACTCTCCTTGCCGTTCTCATATTGTGGCTCCGGACGGAAGTTATTATGGAAATCATCCTCCAAGCCATAACCGCCGGCGGTATAGATACCCTCCTCGGTATATTGAAGCACTTTTGCCAAATCGTCACGGTTGATCTCGGTCACCTGATGCGAAGCGGGATCGTCCTGACGGTAAGCCTTATACAGATACACCTTCGCCAGCAATGCAGCTGCTGACGCCTGCGTCGGACGGCCTTTGTCCGCCTGGGTAGCAGGTAATACGCTATACGCATATTCAAGGTCATCGGCAATAAGTTGCCATCCTTCGTCATTGGTATATTTGGTGTTGCTCAATTCGTTATAGTCCTCCTGTTTCATCAGCGGATCCATGACAAAGGGGATATTCTTGTACAACCGTTTGAGCAGGAAATGTCCATAGGCACGCAGGAACTTCATCTCGCCCAGTCTCTGCGCTTTGAGCTTATAACTATTATCCATAGCGTCCAAAGCAGCGATGGCGGCATTCACACGGCTCAGGCAGTTATACAGACGCACCCACATGTCGTTGATATTCCAGTTGGTCGTCAATATACCCTGGCTCACCTCTAACTGGTGAAAGACATCACCGTCGTTCTCCGAGATACCGCCTTTGTAAGCATCGTCGGAGCGGACATCAAAGTTCCACATCGAGAAAGACGAGTTGATATCCTCCGCAGAGATAAAAATAGCATATGCGGAAATACAGATATTATCGATATACAACGGGTCATTTACCTGATCCTCGCTCAGCGTTGCCTGCGGTACATCCTGGTTAAGAAAACTGTCGCAGCTGCTCAAGAGCAAGGAGCAAGGAATAAGGAATAAGGACAAATATGCCTTAATAATATTCTTCGTTTTCATGTTGCTTTTCATTTTTAGTCTTTTATCTTGATTCTTTTAGCGAAGCGATCTTTGTGCCTTAGAACGTTACTTTGGTACCTAAGGTTACAGTAAGCGGGATAGGATATCCGAACGTAGGCACCTCCGGATCGACACCAGTGAACTTCGCCGAGTGGATGGTAAATACGTTCTGCGCCGAAACGAACCAACGCCAGTTCTGCATCTTCATCTTGTCGCATGCGCTCTTGGGCAGGTTATAACCCAGCTGCAGGTTACGCAGTTTAAGGAACGAACCGTCCTCTACGAAATAGGTGCTAACACGGGTCTCGTTGTTGTTATTGTTGGTGGACAGCGCAGGTATGTCACTATTGGGATTAGAAGGACTCCATGCGTCTAACACGCGCGTACCTTTATTAAGATTCGCTACATTCACGCCGGACCAAAGATCCGTCTGCTGCTTGAAGTCCTTCGTGATGACCTGCTGGCCGCCTACGCCTTGGAAGAAGAGCGTCAAGTCGAAACCTTTATACTCAAAGTAGAAGTTCGCACCGAATGCGACTGCGGGTATCGGCGAATAGATCCAAGTCTGGTCTGTTTCGCTGACCACACCATCGCCGTTGATATCACGATAGCGGATACGTCCTAAGCCGGCACCCTCCTGATAAGCATGGTTATCGATCTCCTCCTGGCTCTTGAAAATACCATCGGCGATGTATCCTACCTGCGATCCGATAGCGTGACCTACCACTGATTGTACACCATTACCACCGAAAGCACCGCTGGCAGCCACTGTTGCAGGCATATCAATTACCTTATTATCATAATGAGAGATGTTCGCAGAGATATCGTATTTGAAACCGCCTTTAGTCTGGTTGCGGTAACCTAGCTGGAACTCAACACCCATATTATCCACCGCGCCGGCATTCACCCACTGCGATGCGCCTTCACCCATTACTCCGATACCGGTCATGAGCACGAGGATGTCTTTCGTTTGTTTATAGAACCAGTCGAACGAACCGTAGAACGTCTGCTTGAAGAAAGAGAAATCGAGACCGACGTTAGTCTGGCTGGTGGTCTCCCATTTGATATCATCATTACCGATCTGCGTGCGGCGGAAACCCGAAGGAAGAATACCGCCACCGTTAGTACCGGCGATGTCGTACGACGTACCGTAAGACTGACCGCCGTTCTCATTCACACCGTAGTTGGAGTCGTAGATAGTATAACGCGCGGTAGCATTGATATCCTGGTTACCCGTCTGACCCCACGAGACACGCAGCTTCAGATCGTCCATCCACGAATTGGCTCCTGCCATGAACTTCTCCTGGCTGATACGCCAACCGGCGGAAACAGAGGGGAAGAAAGCAAAGCGGTTATTCTTACCGAAACGGCTCGAACCGTCATAACGCATCGTCAGAGATACAAGGTAGCGGTTATCATAGCTATAGTTCGCCTTTCCAAAGAAAGAGATCAGCGAGAAACTGCCGCCGCCTCCGTAAGCCTGGGCTATACCCGTTCCTGCGGATGGCCACATATAGGTCGGATTGAGCACGATGAAGTCCTCTTTGTAAGCAGAGAACCACTCATCTATCTGTCTGTTAAGCTCGGTTCCCAACAAGAAGTCAGCACGGTGTTTCCCCATCTCCAGATTATAGGTAATAATGGCGTTCCACATCCATTTTGTCCAATGCTCTTGTTTTGCTTCTACGGCATTCTTATCATTAGCCACCACACCTTCGGTGATGGGATACGTGAAGAAACGCTGCTTCTTCTGCGCATAGTCGAGACCTGCCGTAGTACGAATATTCAAGCCCTTAATCGGGTTGATATTGATGAACACGTTTCCGAACACGCGCCAATAAGTGTAACGGTTATCTTTACTGCGCTCCAGGATAGAGAGAGGATTCTCACGTTGCGGGAAGCCGCTGGACGAAGGAGCCTGCGCCAGATCGCCGTTGGTCGTATAGACAGGCAGCAAGGGGTTATACTGGAGTACGCTCTCAATGTAACCGCCGGGAGCACTTACCTCCGACGTACGGTTGAGCGTGAAGTTCTCACCGATAGTCACGATGTCATTCAGCATCTTATAGTCGCTGTTAACACGTGCCGAGAAACGGTCAAAGTTAGTCGTCTTGATAATACCGTCGTTTTTGTAGTAGCCCAGAGAGAAGAACGCACTACCCTTCTTACCACCGTTGCTGACAGAGATATTGTAGTTCTGTATCACGCCGGGACGTGTGGTCTCAGCGAACCAGTCTGTGTTGCTTACCGGTACTGTTCCGGCAGCATCGAGGTACTTGTTGAGCATGATGTTATTCAAAACCGGCTGGCCTTGCTCGTTATAACCCCAGTCGTAATGATACCCCAATACGTTGGTGTTCGGATCAGCCGTACCGTCGTTGACATATGCCTGCCACATAGCTCGACCGAACTGCTCGGAATTGAGGACATGCATCCGGTTTACGTAGTTCTGCACGGCTACGGATGCATCCAAAGAGACACTTAACTTACCCTCCGAGCCTTTCTTGGTGGTGATGATGATGACACCGTTAGCCGCGCGCGAACCATATATACTCGCGGACGCGGCATCTTTGAGCACCTGGATGGACTCAATATCATTCGGATTGAGCTCATGCATACCCGAGGTCGTCGGTACGCCGTCGATGACGTAAAGAGGATCATTGGATGAGTTCAAAGAACCTGTGCCTCGGATACGTACCGTTGCTGTTCCTGAAGGGTTACCATCCGCAGAGATATTCATGCCCGGCACTTTTCCCTGAAGGGCCTTCATCGGGTTGTTCTCCTGTTGCTTCTCCAGATCCTTCGCCGAGATAGCAGAAACAGCACCGGTCAGGTCGGCTTTGCGCTGCGTCGTATAACCGGTTACTACCACTTCCTCCAGCACCTCACTGTCCTCCGCAAGGGAGACTTTCATGTTCGCTTTCGGGAATAACTGCTGGGTCTTGTAGCCCACATACGAAATCACTACCATGGCATCCTTGCCGACGGGAAGTGAGAAATTACCATCGAAATCGGTAATCGTACCATTCGATGTGCCTTCCTCCAAGACAGACGCTCCAATGATGGGTTCGCCCGTTGCTGCATCTACCACAACACCCGTCGCAGTCACTTGCGCCTGAGCGAATGCCGTGAAGCATAGCATCCAAAGAAAGGCTAAAATTACACTTTTTGAATTCATGATATTGTTAAAATTTAAATAAAAAGTCAAGCAGCGAAACCGAGTCAAACTCAATTCCGCTGCAAAAGTACATCTATTTATACATATGCACAAATAATAATGTTGCAAAATATGCCACTGATGTTTCACTGCAACAAATGTAACATATTTTGCAACAAAATTAGTATTTATAAATGTTTCATATTAGCGCACACTGGGCAGGTGTCCGAAGTATTCCTTATAGCATTTAGTGAAATAGCCCGGGCTGGAGAAACATAATTCAAAAGCTACTTGCTGGATAGTCATATCGGTCGTGCGGAGCAATTCGTCCGCGCGGATTAACCGCCGCTCACGGATATAGTCTAACGGCCCTTTCCCGGCTACCGCTTTCACGCGACGAAAGAGTTGCGTGCGGCTTAGTTGCAGTTTGCCGCCCAAGAACTCTACGGTCAGATTCGGATCTGTCAGATAATCGTCCACAACTTGACGCAGCCTCTCAGCAAAGGCTTCATCTTTCTTACTGAGCTGGATAGCCTCCTGCATATTCTCCAACTGTGGGATAATATCGTGATTGATCTCTGTCTGTATCCTACGCTGCTTGATGAAGACATAACCTAAGGTGATGATGAACAGAGTGAAGAAAAACACCACAAAGAGAATAAGCATGAATCTATCGAACTGTAATTGTTTCCATTTGCTTTCGGATTGGGTTTGGAAGAGATGGAGAGTCTCCAGATCGCGGGTGATCGCCTCGTCCTGCCTGAGCATCGGATAGGCAATGGAAGCATCTATCATAGTAGTCTCCAACACCGTGTCCCGCACAAAAGGCTCGCCGTGCAGGATCTGCGCCGCCGTTGCAATCACCATGTCACCGCGGGAGGAATAGGTAGCCGAACAGGTGATCTTGCCCTCTACTATGGCCCTCAGTCCGGGTTGGATACCGTCCACTCCCATGATGGGGGCACCCCCCACTGCTTCGGCGGCACCGATAGCCATAAGATCGTTATGCGCCACGATGACATCAGGCAAGGGGTGATTCTCCAGATAAGCAGAGACAACCTCATAGGCATTCTCTTTGTACCAGCTTCCCATCACGCTCTGTACCTCTACTTTAGCCTCTAACCCTTCGCCTTTCGCCTCTTCAATACCTTCCATCATTCCTTTATGACGAAGCGTAGCAGGCGTCGAGCCCGGCAATCCGGCAACCTCCAGTACGACGAAGGGTTTGGAGACAGTGCCTCGTTTGGGGGAGTTTGAGCGCTGCGCGGTTTGTTGGGCTGTTTTCCATTTTTCCATCACCCAATGCGCCATCAGTCGGCCGACTTTGTAGTTGTCGCCGCCGATAAAAGCGGTCCATTCGTCACCGGGGACACGGCGGTCGGCTACAATCACCGGGATGCCGGCTCGATAAGCTCTCGTCACAGCAGGTTGTACCTGCTTCGCCTCATTGGGACTGACAATCAGCAGATCTACGCGCTCTTTGATAAAACTATCGATCTGGGCACACTGCAACTCATTGCTGCCGTAAGCTATACGGCGCGAAAGCGTCATGTCCGGATGGAGCAGCAACTCCCGCTCCATCTCATAGTTCATCTTCTGCCGCCAGGCATCATCCAGACACTGACTCACGCCGATGCGGTACTGCGGTGTACGCGAGTTACAACCTGTCATTAACAGGCATAACATCACGATACTAACAATGATGTTTCTCATAATGCAACATTTTTTCGACTGCAAAGATACTACAAAAGTTTGATATATGCAAGAAAAAAGTGCATTTTTTTCTTGAATGTGTGCATTTTGTTAAATTTTTATTTTTGAAGCAAGACGTATGTACCTACATCTATGAGAACTACGTGGCATCGGAACGGCTGAGACACGACGCGGTGAGTAACAAAGTGCGCCGGGAAAAAGAAGAAAATCTTTGGTTTTTCTTGCGTATCTCAAAAAAAAGTCGTACCTTTGCGCTCGAATTGGTCAATACACTTAAAAACACACCTATCATGAAACGTCTATTAGCTATCTTGCTACTTATTTTTGTTGCGGGAATCTGCTTTGCCGATGATTCCTATAACGAGTATATCTCCCGTGCAAAGCAGGGAAACAAAATCGCTCAATTCAATATCGGTATTTGTTATTACAATGGCGAAGGCGGAGTTCGGCAAGATTACGCCCAAGCAATCTCGTGGTTCCGCAAATCCGCCGATCAGGGCTATGCCTCTGCCCAAGGGATGCTCGGTATGGCTTATGCAGACGGTCACGGAGTGGCAAAAGATTACAAGATGGCGGTCTATTGGTATCAAAAAGCAGCCAACCAAGGCAATGAAGCAGCGTTAAACAACTTAGGTGTATTGTATAAAACCGGAAGAGGCGTTTCTAAAAATGTTTACAAAGCGGTTGAGTTATACCAACAAGCAGCAGACAAAGGCAGCAAAGTAGCGCAGTGCAATCTCGCCCAATGCTACTCCACCGGAGATGGCGTCACAAAGAATGAATATACCGCCTTCCGGTATTTCGAGAAATCTGCGGAACAAGGTTACGCAAAAGCCCAATATGAGTTGGGTAAATGCTATGACTACGGTAACGGAACTACGAAAAGCGATTACCAAGCCGTCAAATGGTATCGCAAGGCGGCGGAACAGGGACACACCAACGCGCAACATTACTTAGGTGAAGCCTATTATTCAGGTACAGGCGTAGAGAAAGATTTCGACCGTGCAGTTCATTGGCTTCGCAAAGCAAAGGAAAAATATGAGATCCTCAAAGCAATAGAGGACGCAAAAACACAAGACAGTTCCGACGATGAAGAAGACGATGATGACGATGACGAGAAGTACAATTGGTATCTCGACTATTCCAATACGCTCACTTTATATGCCGCCAGTTATGAGTTAGGCATGTGCTACTACAATGGCACATGTGGTAAGACACGAAATTATTCCACTGCATATTCTTGGTTTCTGGATGCCGCTTATCATGACAACAAGGATGCTATGTACATGACCGGCAAATGCTACGCCACGGGCAACGGAACGAGCAAGAACAAACGTATGGCGGCGGATTGGTATCGAAAGGCAGCGGATAAAGATCAAGTGGAGGCGCAGTATGAATTAGGCATGTGTTACAAGACCGGAGACGGCATAAGTAAAGACCGTAAAGAGGCGTACAACTGGTTTGCCAAGGCATCTCATAAAGGTCACATGGACGCTACGTATGAAGCAGGGCTATATTGCGAAGAGGAAGGTTTTGACGACATCGCAGCGGAGTGGTACTTGGACGTCATCGAGTCCGGCAATGCCTCCCAACGAGCTAAAGCGGAAGCCCGGCTGCAGAAGTTATCCGATGACTATGAACATAATGGGTATTTAAGTCTTCTCGGCGGGAGTCAAAAGGCATATAACTATATCCATCAAGGTTCGCTCCATCTCAAGGGTTCCAATACAGATGAGAAGATATACAGCAAATCATCGGTGTCGGCAGATTATACCTATCGAGCAACCGGTGAATGGAGCACAAAATCCCTACCCGTAGGCAAACACTTTATTAAACGTACGTGCACCAGATGGGAGGATCGCTACGACACCATCACTATTGTCCACCCGGCTACCCATATTACTTTGCCACCGATGCTGCCCAAAACCGGCAGGTTAATCGTCAACTCACGTCCCAAGAACGCGAAGGTTTATGTCGATGGGACACACGTAGGCACTACTCCGTACCGAGGAGAATTTCAGATCGGTGAGCATCAGGTGTCGGTTTACAAAAAAGGAAGACTCGTTCCCAGCACCCAACGCCCAACGATTACCTACAAAGGTACAGAAAGCGTAGATTTCAAACTCAAAAGCGAGTGGTACTACGGTTCTGATCGCCACCCCGATCATTATTTAGAGCCGATGTACGGAATCGAGTCCGCAGGATATGACCGTCATCATTATGCCGGCGTTCGATACGGATGGGTCCCCAAGCGTTTCGGTCTGGATGTAACCGCTCT
The DNA here is from genome assembly GCA_002354055.1 of Bacteroidales bacterium UBA2712. Lineage (GTDB taxonomy): Bacteria > Bacteroidota > Bacteroidia > Bacteroidales > Paludibacteraceae > Colicola. Next base: position 98,055 of record DEKW01000005.1, on the reverse strand, counting down.
ATATGGCATCACCAATCAAGAGCTGTCCGCCACGATTGGTCCTACCTTCCGGCTCACCAGTTTTGACTGCCCGCTCAGTCTGCAATTGGCGCTTGGCGGCGGTGCCATGTACAGGTTCACGGACAAGCACATCACCTGGGTTGCCGACGCTGCTCTGCGATTCGGATTTAGAGAAGGCTACAAAGATCATAAATTCAGCTGGTGGTCGTTCTCTCTCGGAGCGAGGTACTATGAAGGACGGTATATACCTACCGCCTCTATCAGTCTGATGCCAATCCGTGCGCTCACGCTGGCCGCCATGGCCCTTGAGGACGATTTCCCGCGTATCTACACCGAGTTACAGGCAGGACATGAGTTCACCTCAAGCCAATGGATGATGGGTGCTCAACTAAACTACATCCCCGGGCATTTTGGTATCGGAACGGACTTTATGATTGGCTTCGATGGCGGATGGGATGTCATGATTGGTCCTGTCTTCCGTCTTACCCCTGATCATATCCCATTCGACTTTCAGATATATCAGGGCTTCGGGTACGGAGATTTTGACCATAACGGTTTCATGGCACACACCAGTTTGAAGTTTGCCTTCGGTCATGATCTGCCCTACTGGGGACTTTGGAGTTTCAATATCGGCTGTATATACGGTAGCGGCAACGTAGGAGTTACCTTCGGTGTCAGCCTGCCTATCATTTCTATTCTCGGCACCGCCGGAGCTGCAACCGTGTTCTATCTATAGAAAACTCACATCCCATCACGCGGAACCCCTTAAACGAGAGAAGCGACCCTTACTGGCCGTTTCTTTTTTATGCTACTGAAAGCCGATTATAAAACTATTGGTTCTCCTCTTCTGCCGGGCGCATTGCCGGTGCGAAGAAAAATGACAAAAACGCCAATAATAGCCTAAAAATGCAAAAAAATGCAAAAATATTTGGTCATGTCAGAAAAAAGTAGTAATTTTGCACGATTTTTTGCGGATTAGGCCAAATAAGTATAACCACCGCAGCGTATGAGCCGTAGGCAGCAGCGCACAGGAAAGGGTTATCGCCGCACCGCCATAACATTCAAACAAACGTATATAAATGTACGCAATTGTAGAAATGAAAGGCCAGCAGTTTAAGGTAGAAGCTGGCAAGAAACTGTTCATCAACCGCGTTGCAGACCTTGAGAAAGGCGCAACGGTTGAATTCGAGAACGTGTTGCTCCTCGACAATGAGGGCAAAGTAAAAGTAGGCGCTCCGTACGTGAAAGGCGCTAAAGTGGTTTGCGAAGTACTCGACAACGAGTGCCGCGGCGAGAAGATCCTTGTTTTCCACAAGAAACGTCGCAAAGGCTTCCGCAAGCTGAATGGTCACCGTCAGGATCTGACCAACGTAGTAGTTAAAGAAATTGTTATTGCTTAAAAGAAAGGACAACAGAGTATGGCACACAAGAAAGGTGTCGGTAGTTCAAAGAACGGCCGTGAATCAGAAAGCAAACGTCTTGGCGTGAAGATCTTTGGTGGTCAATTCGCAAAGGCAGGTAACATTATCGTACGTCAGCGTGGTACGGTTCACAACCCGGGTGAAAACATGGGAATGGGTTCTGACCACACTTTGTTCGCTCTTTGCGACGGTATCGTAACCTTCCGCAAGAAACGCGACAACAAATCGTACGTATCCATCCAACCGGCAGAGTAAAGTTGAACGTTGAAAGTTTAAAGTTGAAAGTTAATGCTTACACTTAAACAGATTTACGACGACAAGGCAAAAGTCATTGCCGGTTTACAAAAGAAGCACTTCGCTGGAGCCGCAGAGGCGATAGACGAGGTGCTTCGTCTCGATGGAGAACGCAAGGCAGCGCAGCAGCAGAAAGATGCGGCTGCAGCTGAGATGAATAAGATCTCGAAGTCCATCGGCGCCCTCATGGCGCAAGGCAAACGCGAAGAGGCAGAGGCTGCGAAAGCGCAGACCGGTACCCTCAAAGCGCAGATTGCCGAGTACGACGCGAAGATGGCTGAGGCAGAGGAGGCGCAGACCAAACTGCTGCTGACCATCCCGAACGTACCGTACGACATCGTGCCCGAAGGTGCGAGTGCCGAGGACAACCTCGCCGTGAGTATCGGTAACTGGCCCAACCAGCCGATGATCGACGCCATCGCCAAAGACGGCGCTGTGGCGCTGAAGGAATGGAACAGCGAGGTAGATGAGGCTATCGCGGCGGAGCGTATCGCCCAGAGCGAGAAGCTGCCCCACTGGGAACTCGCCAAGAAATATAACCTGATTGACTTCGACTTAGGCGTGAAGATCTCCGGTGCCGGATTCCCGGTATATATCGGTCAGGGAGCCCGTCTGCAACGCGCGCTCATCAACTTCTTCCTCGCCGAGGCGAACAAAGCCGGTTATACGGAGATCATGCCGCCGACGGTGGTCAACGCCGCTTCGGGTTACGGCACGGGTCAGCTGCCTGACAAAGAGGGACAGATGTACCATTGCGAAGTAGATGACCTCTACCTCATCCCGACGGCGGAGGTACCGGTGACGAACCTCTACCGCGACGTGATCATCGACGAGGCGCAACTGCCGATCAAGAACTGCGCTTACACGGAGTGTTTCCGTCGCGAGGCAGGCTCTTACGGCAAGGATGTACGGGGTCTGAACCGACTCCATGAGTTCTCGAAGATCGAAATCGTGCGTATAGACACGCCCGAGCACTCGGACGCGAGTCATAAGGAGATGCTCGCGCACGTAGAAGGTCTCTTGCAGAAGCTCGAGTTACCGTATCGTATCCTTCGTCTGAGCGGAGGAGACATGAGTTTTACGGCGGCTCTATGCTATGATTTTGAAGTATATAGCGAAGCCCAACATCGTTGGCTGGAGGTATCCAGTACGTCTAATTTCGACACCTATCAGGCGAACCGACTGAAATGTCGCTACCGCCGTCAGGAGGATAAGAGAGTGACGCTGTGCCACACGCTGAACGGTTCGGCACTCGCACTCCCGCGCATCGTCGCTGCGCTTCTGGAGAATAACCAGACGGAGGAAGGTATCCGCATCCCTGCGGCTTTACAACCCTACTTCGGCGACACGATGATCCGATAATTAACATTGTTTAACCCTTTAATTGAGATTTTTACCAACATGGCAGAAAATCTTTCTCTCCAGAACTTCGACTGGGATGCCTATGAAGCACAAAAGCAAGGCAAACAAAACGAAGAAGAAATCCAGAAGTACAACGAGACCCTTTCCGCTATCAAGGACAACGAGGTAGTAGAGGGTACCGTTATCAGTATCAACAAACGCGAGGTAGTTGTCAACGTAGGCTACAAGTCGGACGGTATCGTACCGGCAGCTGAGTTCCGTTACAACCCGGATCTGAAGGTAGGCGACAAAGTAGAGGTTTACATTCAGAGCCAGGAGGACAAGAAGGGTCAACTCGTGCTCTCTCACAAAGAGGCTCGCACGGCTCGCGCTTGGGACCGCGTTAACGAGGCTTACAACGCAGGTGAGATCGTTACCGGTTACATCAAATGGCGTTCGAAAGGCGGCATGATCGTGGACGTTCTCGGTATGGAAGCATTCCTCCCGGGCAGCCAGATCGACGTGAAACCCGTTCGCGACTACGATATTCTCGTAGGTAAGACGATGGAGTTCAAGATTGTCAAACTGAATCCTGAGTTCCGTAACGTCGTTGTTTCTCACAAAGCTCTCATCGAGGCAGAGATCGAGGCTCAGAAGGCTGAGATCGTCGGCAAGCTCGAGAAGGGTCAGGTACTCGAGGGTACCGTTAAGAACATCACCAACTACGGTGTCTTCATCGACTTGGGTGGTGTTGACGGTCTGATCCACATTACCGACCTGAGCTGGGGCCGCGTCAACGACCCGCACGAGTTGCTCCAACTCGACCAGAAGATCAACGTTGTTATCCTTGATTTCGACGATGATAAGAAGCGTATCGCTCTCGGTCTGAAGCAGTTGACTCCGCATCCGTGGGATGCTCTTGATCCTAACCTGAAGGTAGGCGACAAGGTTCACGGTAAGGTAGTCGTAATGGCTGACTACGGAGCATTCGTAGAGATCGCAGAGGGCGTTGAGGGTCTTGTTCACGTCAGCGAGATGAGCTGGAGCCAGCACCTCCGTTCCGCTAACGACTTCCTGAAAGTCGGCGACGAGGTAGATGCTATCATCCTGACTCTCGACCGCGCTGAGCGTAAGATGAGCCTCGGTATCAAGCAACTCAAGGCTGATCCGTGGGCTAACGTAGAGACCAAGTACGCAGTAGGTACCCGCCACTGGGCTAAGGTTCGCAACTTCACCAACTTCGGTGTCTTCGTAGAGATCGAGGAAGGCGTTGACGGTCTGATCCACATCAGCGACCTGAGCTGGACCAAGAAGATCAAACACCCGAATGAGTTCACTCAGATCGGTGCACAGATCGAGGTCGTTGTACTCGACATCGACGTAGCTAACCGTCGTCTGAGCCTGGGCCACAAGCAGCTCGAGGAGAATCCTTGGGAAGAGCTCGAGGCTAAGTTCGGTGTTGACAAGCAAGTCGAGGGTAAGGTAGTTGAGTTGACCGACAAGGGCGCTGTTGTTTCGCTCGAGGAAGGCGTAGAGGCATTCTGCACGACCCGCCACCTCCAGAAAGAGGACAAGAGCCCGGTAGCAGTAGGCGACGAACTGCCGTTCCGCGTGATCGAGTTCAACCGCGACGCTAAACGCATCCTCGTTAGCCACCTCCGTACATGGGAGGAGCGCAAAGAGGCTCCGGCTAAGGCAGCAAAGAAAGCCGCTAAAGAGGAACCGCAGGTAGAGATGCCGAAGGTAGAGAAGACTACTCTCGGTGACCTGAGCGCTCTGGCAGAGCTCAAGGCTTCGATGGAAGCTGAGGAGAAGCCGGCAAAAAAAGCAGCCACCAAAAAGGCAGCTGCCAAGAAAGACGAGGAGTAAATCCTTACATCCGCTCGGGCATCTCGATACCGAGGAGCCCGAAAGCGGAATTTAAGATCTTCGCTACGTTTGCTGAAAGAAGCAGACGTAGCGTTTTCTTTTGCTCGTCGGGTTCGTTGAGGATCGAGAGATCGTGGTAGAACGAGTTGAAGTCACACGCCAGCGCGTACGCGTAGTTACATAGGATCGCGGGCGAGAACTCCTCACCGGCCGTACGTACAGCCGTCGGATACTCGCAGAGGCGCTGGATGAGAGCCAATTCTTTGGCATCGAGACCGCCTTCGGCTGACAGACCGCTATCGCTGACAGAGTACAGACCGTCCTTCGGACTGACAGATTTCCTCAGGACAGATTGGATACGGGCGTACGTATATTGGATGAAGGGACCTGTGTTACCGTTAAAATCGATGGACTCCGCGGGGTTGAAGAGCATGTTCTTACGCGGATCGACCTTCAAGATGAAGTATTTCAAAGCTCCTAATCCCACCTTGCGGGCAATCTCGTTTGCCTCGTCCTCGGTAATGCCCTGCAGGGTATTGACCTTGTCCTTTGAGATCTCGCGGGCGTCAGAAATCATCTTATCCATCAGCTCGTCGGCATCCACGACCGTTCCTTCACGGGATTTCATCTTACCGTTCGGGAGCTCGACCATGCCGTACGAGAAATGTACCAACTCCTTGCCGAACGGGAATCCGAGGCGGTCAAGGAGGATGGAGAGGACCTTAAAATGGTACTCCTGCTCGTTGCCCACCACATAGACCATCTTGTCTATCGGGTAATCCTGGAAACGCAGTTTGGCGGTACCTATATCCTGAGTCATATAGACGGAGGTTCCGTCGGAACGCAGCAGCAGTTTCTCGTCCAGACCATCCTTCGTCAGATCCGCCCAGACAGAACCGTCTTCGCGGCGGTAGAAAGCGCCGGAAGCGAGTCCCTTCTCTACCTCGGATTTGCCCTCCAGATAGGTGTTGGACTCGTAGTAGATCTTATCAAAAGAGACACCCAGGCGGCGGTAGGTCTCGTCAAACCCGGCATAGACCCACTCGTTCATCTTCGCCCACAGCGCGCGTACCTCGGGGTCGTTCGCCTCCCATTTACGAAGCATCTCTTGTGCCTCCAGCATCAGCGGAGCTTCCTTTTTGGCGGTATCTTCGTCTATACCTTTCGCCATGAGTTCGGCAATCTGCGCCTTGTACTCCTTATCGAAACGTACGTAGTAGTCGCCGATGAGGTGATCACCTTTCTTGCCGGAACTCTCCGGCGTCTCTCCGTTGCCGAATTTGAGCCATGCGAGCATGGATTTGCAGATATGAATACCGCGGTCATTGACGATATTCGTCTTCACTACTTTCCATCCGTTTGCCTCCTGGATCTTAGCGATAGAATAACCTAAAAGGTTATTACGCACATGTCCGAGGTGCAGGGGTTTGTTCGTGTTCGGGGACGAGTATTCGACCATCATCAGTGGATGTACAATTTGGTCATTTACCATTTGGTCATTGTGACCGTATTGCTCGTCCTCGTCGATGGCTTTGAGTTGTTCTATCCAGAACGCATCGGAGATGGATAAGTTCAGGAAGCCCTGAACGGCATTGAATCTAGCCACTAACCCTTCGCCATTCGCCTTAAGCCATTCGCCAATCTCCGCAGCCACTTGTGCAGGGGCCTTGCGAGCGAGTTTGACAAACGGAAAGACCACGAGAGTGATGTTGCCCTCGAACTCCGGGCGGGTCTTTTGCAACTGAATCTGTGCGTCTGTGGCTTCTACGTCATAGAGGGCCTTGACGGCAGATTTAGCAAGAAGAGATATTTTTTGTTCTAAAGTCATACGATTTGGGGATATTTTCTAAACCAACTGCTTATCTTGAGTTTGATCACGCCCAGCAGGGCTTCGGAGAAGATGCCGCCGCTCATCTTGGACGTACCGAGAACGCGGTTGACAAAGACGATCGGCACCTCGATGATCTTCGCGCCGCACTTGGAGGCAGTGAATTTCATCTCGATCTGGAAGGCGTAGCCTTTGAAACGAATCTTATCCAACTCGATGGTTTCCAGCGTCTTACGGCGGTAGCATACGAAGCCGGCGGTCGTGTCATGGATGTCCACGCCAAGCACGAACCGCACATATTTGGATGCGAAATAGGACATCAGGACGCGTCCCATCGGCCAGTTCACCACATTAACGCCGGTGACGTAACGGCTACCGATTGCCAGATCAGCCCCCTGCACGGCACAAGCGTCGTAGAGCTTGAGCAGGTCCTGCGGATTGTGGCTAAAGTCGGCGTCCATCTCGAAGATATAGTTCGCCTTATGCTCGATAGCCCATTGAAAACCAGCGATATAGGCAGTACCCAGGCCCTGTTTGCCTTCCCGTTGGATGAGGTCGATGCAGCCTTTGTACTTGCCCTGCATCATCTTCTTGACGATGTCGGCAGTGCCGTCGGGCGAACCGTCGTCAATGACCAATACTTGAAACAAAATAGGCAATTCCATCACAGCTGTGATGATGGCCTCGATGTTCTCTTTCTCGTTGTAAGTCGGAATAATGACCAGTCGTTCTATCATAAGGGTAATCAGTTTTCGGTAATCATTTTGTCGTTGAGCTCATAGACGGGGCTTGGCGACAGCCGCTCGAGTGCCTTGAGGAAGATATCTTTTCCGGGCAGGATCTCGATCTCCTCCAGATAGGAAGCGACGGTATTGTACGCCAACTGCGGGTCGTTGTTTTCTAACGAGAGGTGACACAACCATACGTTACGCAAGTCCGGATGCCAGTTGCGCTCCAGCAACTCGCCGCAGACATCATTGCTCTGGTGGCCGCGAGGCGAGAGGATACGCTGCTTGAGATAGGTCGGATACGGACCGTTGAGGAGCATGTGCTCGTCGTGGTTCGCCTCGATCACCAGATGGTTCGCCGTGCGAATGTACGCCTCCATCTCCTCGTTAATAGAGCCGCAATCGGTCATGAGCACAAAACGCTGGTCCATATAATCGATACAATAACCCAAGCAATCCGTCGAGTCATGCTCGATATGGAAAGTATTGATCTTCATGCCGAAGAGTTCCCACTCTTTCCCGAGTTCAAAATAGCGGCGGCTGGTACGCAGTTTCTCCCGTACGCCGTAGTTGCGGTCTATACCTTCATGGATCTCCGCGGTCGTATAAATAGGCAGATGCACGCGCTCGCCCAGCGTCCCGACCGCGCGTATATGATCCGCATGATCGTGCGTGACGAGTACGCCCATGATATTCGGAAAATCCAGACCCATCTCGCGCAGACACTTCTGTATCTGCCGAGCAGAGATGCCCGCATCAATGAGAACACCCCGTTGACGCGTACCGAGATAGTAGCAGTTTCCACTGCTACCGCTCGCAAAACATCTGAATATAAGTCCGTTTTCCTCCATATTACCAATTCAGCCTGCAAAGGTACAACAAAAATTGCATATATGCAAACATTTGCTCATTTTTTTCGAATTATTTGGATATATCATTTTTTTTTAGTATCTTTGCGCGATTTTTCGTGATGTAGTATGAAAGAGTTAATTAACAACGCACAACATATTGTCATTTTCACCCACATGGCGCCCGATGGAGATGCCATGGGATCGGCTCTCGCGATGTGGCATTACTGCCAAAAACGGGCTACGGTCATTGTACCGAACGCGTTTCCGGCGTTCTTGGGATGGATGCCGGGCGCCGAAGAGATACGGATCTACGAGCAGAAGCCGCAGGAGTGCGACAAACTGATTGCAGAAGCGGACCTGATCATCTGTACGGATTTCAATGACCCGAAGCGTATCGGTCCCATGGGCGAGAAGATGGTAGCGAACAGTTGCCCCAAAGTGCTGATAGATCATCACTTAATGGATGAAAGAGTGAAGGAGTTAACGAATGAAGGATTTTGGACGGAGGTACACTCCCACCCCGAGGCAAGTTCGGCGTGCGAGATCGTGTACCGGCTGTTAACGAATGAAGGTTTAACGGAGGAGATAGCGACCTGTATTTACACAGGTCTGATGACCGATACGGGCAATTTCAGTTACAACTCCAACAACCCGGAGATATACGAGATTGTAGCTTCTCTTTTACGCGCGGGCGCAAGGAAGGACGAGATCTACGACTGGGTGTTCAATCAGTACTCCACGGATCGGATGAGGTTAACGGGCTACGCTTTGTACCGCAAGATGCGCATCTTCCCGGAGTACCACTTGGCGCTCATCACTTTGACCGCCTCGGAGCTGGAGCAATACCACTACAAGCAAGGCGATTGCGAGGGCTTGGTGAATATGCCGCTGCAAATCGGCGACGTCTTCTACTCCGTCTTTATGCGCGAAGAGCGTCCCAAACCCGGCACTCCCAAACCGCGGATACGTATTTCCTTCCGTTCGCAAGGAGACCGACCCGTGAATATCTGGGCAAACGAAGTCTTCCACGGCGGAGGCCACATGAACGCCTCCGGAGGAGAACTATTCGGAAGCCTCGAACAAGCAGTGAAATTATTTGAAAATACCTATAAGAACTATTTGAAACAATGAAAAAGACAATTTTATTTGTAGCCGCAGCGGCAATGAGTATCGCCCTTTGGGCCGAGAAGCCGCTGATGATTATTAATGGTAAAGACGTAAGCGCAGAGGAGTTCCTCTACATCTACGAGAAGAACAACCAGGCAGGAGCCGTGGATCCGAAGACCATGGACGAGTACCTGGACATGTTCATCAATTTCAAGTTAAAAGTGGCAGAGGCCGAGGCGCAGGGTATTGACACCACGGAGAGTTTCAAGAAAGAGTTGAAGGGCTACCGCGCACAAGCAACACCGAAATACCTGCAGGACGAAGCGGCCATGGATAGTCTGATCGAGATGAGCTATCAGCACATGTCGAAAGACCGCCGTGCAGCACATATCGCCATCCAGTGTCCGATGAATGCTGATTCTGCAGCACAAGCTGAAGCATGGGAGAAGATCAATAATGCTTACCTGCGCGTGACGGTCGGCAAAGAGGTCCCTGTTCGCGGAGGCAGAAACCGCAAGGTTCGCAAACCCGACTCGTTTGAGTTCGTGGCACGTGACTTGAGCACCGACCCGAACGTAGCGCAGACCGGTGGCGAGTTAGGATGGATCACGCCGTTCCGCTATGTCTATCCGCTGGAGGAAGCGGTATATAACACACCGGTGGGAGGCATCAGCAAACCCTTCCGCACGCAATACGGATGGCATATCGTCAAGGTAGAAGAGGAGCGTGACCATATTGAAGTCAAAGCCAGCCATATCATGAAGATGGTTCCGGCAGACAGCCTGGACGCCATCCAGAAAGCGAAGATTGACAGTATCCGTAATCTCGTCAGCGCAGAGAACTTCGCCGAAGTAGCGAAAATCGAATCCGAAGACCGCGGCAGCAGTGCCCGTGGCGGTGAGTTAGGATGGTTCAGCAAAGGAATGATGGTCAAGGAGTTTGAGGACGCAGCCTTCAGCATGAAGCCCGGCGAGATCAGCGCTCCCGTTCGTACCCAGTACGGATGGCATATTCTCTACAAAGAAGCCGAACGCGGTATTCAGCCTCTGGACAGTATTCGCGCGCAGGTTCAGCGTCAGGTAATGCGTGACGAGCGTGCACTGGAGGCAGATAAGAGTTTTGCTCGCAAAGCCCGCGCAGAATATCACCTGCCGGCTGAGATGAGCGACGCGGATGTGAAGGCGTACGCCGACGCCCATCTGGAGGAGAAATATCCGGAGCTGCGCCATCTGGTACAAGAGTACCACGACGGTATCCTGCTCTTTGAAGTTTCGCTCCGCGAGGTATGGGATAAAGCAGCTAAAGACACTGCCGGTCTGGAGGCGTACTTCAAAGCGCACAAGAAAGAATATACATGGGCTGCTCCGCGTTGGAAAGGTTACCTCATCCAGGCGAAAGACAAATCCAGCGCTAAAGCTGCACAAGCGATTATCAAGAGCGCAGAGACAGATTCCATCCAGAGTTATATCGCTCGCCGCGTCAACTGTGACAGTGTGACGTATGTGAAGGTACAACACGGTCTCTGGGAGCAAGGCAAGAACGGCGCTATCGACAAATACGGTTTCAAGAACAAGAAAGCTTCCTTCACGCCGAATGAGCAACTGCCGGTAGTCGTTTGCGTGGGTAAGAAACTCAAAGCACCGGAGAGTTGGATGGACGAGAAAGGCAAAGTGACCACCGACTACCAGGATTACCTGGAGGCTGCATGGGTCAAAGCTCTTCGTGAGAAATACACCGTGGACATCAACAAAGATGTTTGGGAGAAAATCAAGAAGTAAGACCGCTGCGCTGAAAGAATAAAGACCGCTGCGCTGAAAGATTAAAGACAAATTTGCGTAAGTACAGTTATTACATATTTCTCGGCGGCCTATGGCTGCTGCTGATCGGAGTTTTAGAGCTCCGACCGGTTCGTTGGGACCTTACGGACGACAAGCACTATAGCTTGAGTGAATCAAGCAAGAAAATGCTATCAATCCTAGACCATAGAGCAGAAGTTACGCTGCTCTTGGGCGGAGATCTCAATGCGGGTTTCCGGCGTCTCAAGAAAGCCACCGAAGAGACCTTGGAGGAACTCGCCGTCTATGCAGACATACGCGTGAAGGATGGATGGAGCGCCGCACAAGAGAACGGATTGATAGATTCGCTGGGTCTTAGGCCGATCGTCATTCACGAGCGCGAGCAGAACGGCAAGACCGCACAGACGACGGTCTATCCGTACGCAATCATAGAGTACAACGGAAAGCGCGCGGTGGTGACGCTTCTCAAGAACACCAGAGGCCTCAGCGGCGAGGAGAACCTGAATGCCAGCATTGAGCAGTTAGAGTTCGCCTTCATGGAAGCCTTGCATCTCTTGCAGCAGACAGAGACACCGCGCGTAGCGATCCTCGAAGGTCACGGAGAACCCGACGAAGCGCACACGTACGACTTGATGAGCGCACTAAGCAAGTATTTCCAGGTTGATCGCGGAAGCATAACGATGAACGACTTAACGAATGAGCGGGTTAACGTCCATATCTTAGACGGGTACAAAGCCGTTATTATAGTCAATCCGCAGACCGCCTTCAGCGAAGCAGAGCGGTTTGTCATCGACCAGTACATCATGCGTGGTGGAGCGGTTCTATGGTCGCTCAACGGCGTGAGGCTGAGCGAAGAAGTACTGCAACGCGAAGGATTCACCCCTATCCTGCCTTTGGATTTAGGGCTGACGGACATGCTCTTCCGTTACGGCGTACGTGTCAACCCTGCGTTGGTACAAGACATCCAATGCCTGCCGATACCGGTGAATGTCAGCAGCGACCCTCAGCAGCCGAACCTGCAACCGATGCCATGGACCTATGCGCCGCTGCTGCTCACCAGCCAAGGCTCGCCGATCACAAAGGACTTAGGCCAAGTGATGAGTACGTTTGTGAGCCCGATAGATGCAGTGGGAGGCGAAGATGGTATAGAGAAACGTGTCCTGTTGGCAACTTCGACCGCCAGCCGCGTGACGGCAACTCCGGGAGAAGTGGATCTGAACGATCTGAATCCCGACATGAACACTTTTGCATATCAATACGTGCCGGTAGCTGTGTCGATGGAGGGTTCTTTCCCCAGCGCTTTTGCGCACCGGATGGCGCCGGAAGGTATCGAGACGGATGAGCCGATCAGAAAGAGCAGCGCAAAGACCCGACAAGTGGTCATCGGCAGCGGAAGTGTGTTGATCAACGAGACGATGAAGAACCAAGCGCTACCGATGGGTTATGACCGCTACAGCGGCATGCAGTTCTCCAACCGCGATTTCGCAACGAACGCGGTACTATGGCTCACGGACGGCGACGGACTGATTGCGTTGCGGGAGAAAAGCGTGGCATTGCGATTGCTGAACGACAAACGCGCACATGAGCAGCGCGCAGGGATACAAGCACTTAGTACTATCCTGCCGGTAGCTATCTTGGCATTAATCGGCGGCATAGTATTTGTGATACGAAAGAGAAAATATGAGAGGAAAGCACTATGAAAAGTAGAACATTCTTATTAATTCTGGCAGCAGCTTTCGCCCTGATTAGCGCGGAAGCGCAAGAATTGCTGAACTATCCGCTGGACACGATTGACGGCGAAGAGGTATATCGCTATGAGGTGGAGCGCAGTATAGGGCTCTACCGTATTGGTGTCAATTTCGGAGTGAGCCAAGGCGAGATCATCCGTCTTAATCCGCAACTGCGCGAGCGTGGTCTGCATTACGGCGAGACTTTGTTGATTCCGACCAAACGGCCGGTAGTGAAAGAGACCGAAGCGAGGGTCGTACAGACCATCATTACGGAGACGAAGATCGAAGCTGTCGTAGATACCGCAAAGGCGGAAATACAGGATACCGTAATTACGGGATTACGAGATACCGTGATTACGGAAGAAGACTCCGTTCTCCCGAAGACAAGGAAGGTCGTGGAGTTGGCGATGCTCTTACCCTTCGAGAGCCAGCAGACGAAGCGGAGTGTGAATGCCGACCGAATGATGGAGTTCTACCAAGGAGCCTTGATTGCCTTGAGCGAGAAACAAAACGACAGCACTTTATACCGTCTGCGCGTGTATGACACGGAACGCAGCGAACGAAAAGTGAATGCCCTTTGCGACAGCACGGAGTTAGATAGCGTACAAGCTATCATCGGACCCGTTTATCCGATTCAGATAGAGCGGGTGGCTACCTGGTGCGACCAACATGAAGTACCCCTGATTCTGCCGTTTAGCGACAATGTGGAGTTAGAGGCACATCCATATGCCTTGCAGTTCAACTCCACAGCCGCCCAAGAGGCAGACAGCCTTTGCCAGTGGATGAAAGCAAAAGGCGAAGCGATTCATTGCGTAGTTCTCGACGTGCGCGAGAATGATCTGTCTTCCTCCATCCGTACGCTGCGAAGCGCAATGAGTGAACAAGGTATCGAGTATCAGGAACTGACGATGCGAGACCTGCTGAACGACAGTGCCTATTATGCTTTGGATAGAGATAAGGAAAACCTCGTCATCTTACATTCCGACCGATTCCAACATATTCGTGTGCTGCTGTCCCATCTGTATAAGTTACAGACGGAGGGCTACCGGATTCGTTTGGTCAGCCGCTACGCATGGCAGAAAGAGACGATCGATCTGCCGCAGGTATATACCTCTGTTTTCACCCGTTCGGAAGGATGGGAGGTATATGATGCACAATGGGCAGATTACTACGTTAACGACCACACAAGCGAAGCGCCGCGGTATGACTTATTGGGATACGATCTGATGTCTGCAGCTTTGACCTGGTTACACGGGGAAGAGACCGCACATGAGGGTCTGCAATCCGAGATCCGGTGGGTGAAAGTACAGAATGGCGGATACCAGAATGCCGGCGTGAAAGTAGTAGAGAAACGAATGAACGAGTGAACGGGTGAACGAATGAACGAGTGAAAGGTTATAGGTACATAGTAATTTTGGTGCTTGGCATCATGGGATTTTTGGCTGCAGAAGCGCAGCCGAGGATGAAAGTGCCGGAGTACTGGGTCGGAGCACACGGAGGTGTGAGTGCCGGTTCGGTCATCTTCCGTCCGGCAGCAGAAGGCATGAGCCCTATTACCAACGCGTGCGTCTTAGGAGGCAATGCAGGAGTTGTGTTCCGCTTTGCCGGACATAAATACTGCCATTTCCAGATGGAGCTGAACTACATGCACCGCGGATGGGCGACAAAGACTGAAGGAGAAGGACGGGTAGCAAGAAACCTGCATTATGTAGAGTTACCAATCCTCATGCACCTTAATTTCGGAAGCGAAGTATGCCGGTGGATCTTCAACCTCGGTCCGCAGATCGGTTACTGCGTATGGGATGAGAGTAACGCTATCACCCATCCTTTCGATTGGGGATTAGCGGCAGGAACAGGTTTCTATGTCCGCACAAAGAACGCCGGCGCGTATGAGTTGGAAGTGCGGTTTGATTACTCCTTTGGAGGTATAGTAGGAACAAACGTGACCGACAAATACAATATGGCCAGTCCGATGGATCTGAGTATCAATTTAGGATGGTATTGGCCGATAAAGAAGAAGTTTGGCAACAAACACAAAGCAACAAAAGCAACAGATAAAAATACAGATATATGAAAACGAATTATGAAGTGCGCTACGCGTCGAATCCGACGGACGCAAAGAGTTATGACACTACTCGTCTGAGAAAAGATTTTCTGATCGAGAACGTGTTTGTGAAGAACGAAGTAAACATGGTGTATTCCATGTACGACCGAATGATTGTAGGCGGTGCGATGCCGGTTGGGGAGACCTTGTTGCTGGAGGCGATTGATCCGCTGAAAGCTCCGTATTTCCTGACCCGCCGTGAGATGGGTATCTTCAATGTGGGTGGAAAAGGAAGAGTGATTGCAGGCGACGAGGTGTTCGAGTTGGACTACAAAGAGGCGCTCTATCTGGGCCGTGGCGACCGCGAAGTGAAGTTCGAGAGCTTGGATGCGAACAAGCCGGCGCTGTTCTACTTCAACTCCACCACCGCGCATTGCGCGTACCCGAACAAGAAGGTGACGAAGAAAGATGCGGTGGTAGCACACATGGGAAGTTTGGAGATGTCCAACGAGCGCGACATCAACAAGATGCTGGTCAACCAAGTTCTGCCGACTTGCCAGTTACAGATGGGTATGACAGAGTTGGCTCCGGGCAGCGTCTGGAACACCATGCCGGCGCACGTTCACAGCCGTCGCATGGAGGCGTATTTCTATTTCGAAGTGCCGGAAGAGCAGGCTGTGTGTCATTTCATGGGCGAAGTAGAAGAGACCCGCCACATCTGGATGAAAGGCAATCAAGCCGTTCTGAGTCCGGAGTGGTCCATCCATAGCGCCGCAGCTACCCATAACTACACCTTCATCTGGGGCATGGGCGGCGAGAACCTGGATTACGGAGATCAGGACTTCAGCAAAATCACGGACTTGAAGTAAATAGACAGATAAGTGACGTAGGCTGAATAACCAACGAATAACTAACTTATTACTAACGAATAACTAACGATTGGAGCGTAAAATGACAAATTTGTTTAGTTTGGAAGGCAAGAACGCCTGGGTGACAGGTGCTTGCTACGGAATAGGTTTCGCGATTGCGAAAGCGTTTGCTCAAGCAGGGGCAAAGACCATTATTTTCAATGCGCGTCATGAAGAAGCTGTCGCAAAGGCTATCGAAGATTACAAGGCGGCCGGCATTGAAAACGTCAAGGGATATGTATGTGACGTGACGGACGAGAAGGCCGTGAAGGAGCTGGTAGAGCGCATTCACAAAGAGGTGGGACAGATTGATATTCTTGTCAACAACGCCGGTATCATCAAACGTATCCCGATGCATGAGATGAAACGCGAAGAGTTCCAGCAGGTGATTGATATTGACCTCGTGGCACCGTATATCGTGAGTGCGGCGGTTCTGCCGGAGATGATGGCAAGACGCGAAGGCAAGATCATCAATATCTGCTCGATGATGAGTGAGTTGGGCCGCGAGACCGTGAGTGCGTACGCCGCAGCGAAAGGCGGTCTGAAGATGCTGACCCGTAATATCTGCTCGGAGTACGGCGAGTACAACATCCAGTGTAACGGTCTGGGACCGGGCTATATTGCCACGCCGCAGACCGCGCCTCTTCGTGAGCCGCAGCCGGACGGAAGCCGACATCCGTTTGACGCATTCATCTGCGCGAAGACTCCTGCGGGAAGATGGCTCGATGCGGATGAGTTAGGCGGCACGGCGGTGTTCCTTGCCAGCCACGCATCTGATGCCGTCAACGGACAGATCATTTATGTAGATGGAGGTATTTTGGCCTATATTGGTCGCCAGCCCAAGTAATTTTGATTTATTAGAGGCATCTTTGGCTTTTATGATGAGAAAGATAATATTTTTTGCATTGATGGCGCTCACGCTGATAGCGTGTCATAAAAAGCCGCAAGAAGGAAATCCGTCCGAGACGGAGAATGCGGTTCAGCCGAAAGTGTACGGGCGCTATGTGCCGGAAAGAAAGGATGATTTTGCGTGGGAGAACGAGTATGCGGCATTTCGCATGTACGGTCCTGCGCTGAAAGGAGAGAATCCGAGTAACGGTGTCGATCTGTGGCTGAAGGCCAGTCCGGAACTGGTGGTTGACAGTTTCTACTACCGCGAACATGTATTGGGTCTGCCTTACCATATTAATTACGGTAAGGGTCTGGACTGCTATAAAGTAGGCCATACCTGCGGTTGCGGAGGTTTGGTCGTTCTGGCGGATAACAAGACCTACATCGGCGGTCCGTACGACCGATGGGAGATACTGGAACAAACGCCTGAGAAATTTGTTTTCCGTCTGGAGTACGACAGCCTGCAAGTAGGTGAAAAGGTACTGCAGGAGAGTATCACCATCACTGCGGAAGCGGGGACGGCGATGAACAAAGCTGAAGTGGTACTAAAAGGCGAATACGACGGTGAGTTGCTGGTCGGTGGCGGTATATATATGCACGACACGATTGACCATTTTGAAGTCTATGAGAGCCTCGGTACGGTCTTCTACGAAGAGGACGCATTGAGCGACAAGACAGCAGCGCAGATGAATTATGAGTATAACGGCAGCACTTCGCAAGGGCGGATTTATATCACCGTCCAAGTACCGGAGGCAACCGTGACAGATCTGCAGGACGGCAATCTGATTGCGGTAAAACCCTATCAGTTGGGCGATACGTTAACTTATTACTTCGGGGCGACCTGGAGTGAATGGAAGGAATAAAGATGACATACCTGATCATTCGTTTGGCGACTTTGGGCAATGTGGCTATGACGGTCCCCGTTGTGGCATCGCTCAGCAGGCGCTATCCGAATGACCGGTTTGTAGTCGCCAGCAAGAAAGACTTGGGCGCGATGTTCGCCGCGATGCCGAATGTGCGATTTTGGGAGGTAGATAACCACCTGAGTTGGAAAGGCGTATGGGCGTTATGGCGGGCGTTGCGAGACCAAGTAGATGAAGTGATCGATTTGCAGGACGTGCCGCGCACGCGTGTGTTGCGAACCTTATTATGGTTAAGCGGCAAGAAAGTGACGAGTGTTCGTTACGGGCGGTTCCGCAAACATCTGATCACGCTGTTCGGTTTCGGCCGGAAACCATTGCCGACGGAGTTTGAGCGGTACGCAGACACTTTCCGTCGCGCGGGATTAGAGACCGACACGGAGTTCACTGCGCTACCGATGAATGAAGCTGCCGCAAAAACGATTGAAGAGAGATACGGAGAGAAAAAAGGCAGATGGATTGGTCTGGCGCCTTTTGCCAAGAGCCGGTCGAACATGTTGCCATACCGCGTAACGAAAGATATTATCGAGTTGTTGAGTGCCGATGAAACGACGCGGGTGTTCCTCTTTGGCGCCGGAATGATCGAGTGCGAGATGTTGCGGCAATGGGCAAGTGTTTTTCCGCGCACAGAGAGTGTTGCCGGGAGACTGAGTCTGAAAGAGGAGCTGGAGCTGATGCGGAAGTTGGATGTGATGATCTGTATGGACAGCGCTAACCAACACCTGTCGAGTTTAGTGGGATTAAGGGCTATCAGTGTCTGGTGCGCGACCGACCCACGAATAGGATTTGCGGGATGGAAACAGAAACCGGAAGACATCATCCAACGCCATGAGTTACGATGCAGACCATGCTCGTGCCACGGGACCAATCATTGCAGGTATGGCAATTACGCCTGCCGACAGATAGAAGCAGAAACAATAGTAAAACAGATATGAGTAAGATTATTTCATTAGCAAACCAAAAAGGCGGTGTCGGCAAGACGACCACCTCTATCAATTTAGCTGCCGCATTAGCCAAACAAGGCGAGCGGGTATTGCTGATAGACGCCGATCCGCAAGCGAACACCTCGTCGGGTTTGGGTATTGAGATCCGTGAGTTGGACAGCACTATTTACGAGTGCCTGGTAAACGGCATCGACCCTCACCAAGCGATTGTCGCGACAAGTATGAAGAACCTGAGCGTCATTCCAAGTCATATCGACCTGGTGGGCGCAGAGATAGAGATGCTGAACATGGAGCACCGCGAGCAGTTGCTGAAAAACATCATCGCGAAAGTGCGCGACGAGTACGACTACATCCTCATCGATTGCAGCCCGTCGTTAGGTCTGATCACCGTGAATGCGCTGACGGCGAGCGACAGCGTGATCATCCCTGTTCAATGCGAGTTCTTTGCATTGGAGGGCATCGCGAAGTTGCTGAACACGATCAAGATCATCAAATCAAAGCTGAATCCGGCTCTGAAGATCGAGGGCTTCCTGCTGACGATGTTCGACAACCGTCTGAGGCTGAGCAATCAGGTGTATGAAGAGGTGAAACGGCATTTCGGCGACTTGGTTTTCAATACCGTCATTGCGCGTAACGTGCGTCTTAGCGAGGCTCCGTCGCACGGCGTGTCGGTATTAGAGTACGACCCGAGTTCCAAGGGCGCAAAGAATTATATGGCGTTAGCAAAAGAACTTATTGCTCGCAATAAGTAGTGTAAGAGGTTTAAAAGTTTAAGAGGTTTAAAGGTTTATATGAAGAAGACAGGTTTAGGGCGAGGGTTGGATGCATTAATCGACACCTCGCATGTAGATACCAACGGTGGCAGTTCGATCTCGGAGATAGAGATCAGTGCGATAGTAGCGAACCCCGATCAGCCGCGTCGGTCGTTTGACGAAGAGGCACTGCAGGAGTTGTCGGATTCGATCCGCGAGCACGGCGTGATCTCTCCGATTACTCTGCGTGACAATGGAGACGGGACCTATATGATCATCGCCGGAGAGCGTCGTTTCAGGGCCAGCAAGATGGCCGGCCTGGAGCGTATCCCGGCGTATATCCGCACAGCAAAAGACGAGCAGGTGATGGAATGGGCGCTGATTGAGAATATCCAGCGCGAGGACTTGGACGCCATAGAGATTGCGTTAGCTTACCAGAGGCTGATGGACGATTATGAGTTGACACAAGAGCGGATGGCAGAGCGCGTAGGCAAGAAACGCGCGACGGTAGCGAACTACTTGCGGTTGCTGAAACTGCCGGCAGAGATACAAGTGGGTATCAAAGAGAAGAAGATCGAGATGGGTCATGCCCGTGCGATCCTGGCTTCGCCGTCGGCAGAGCATCAGTTGGCCTTGTATCAACGGATTCTGCGCGAGGGATTGTCGGTACGCAAGGTAGAAGAACTGGCACAAGAGGACAAAGGCGCTGCGAAGCCGAAGAAAGAGAAAAGCGCTAATCCGTACAGCGAGTTGGAGAAAGAGCTGAGCGGCCGAATGGGGCTGAAAGTGAAGATCCAAGGCGGCAAAGTGTCGATTGCTTTTGGTAACGAGCAAGAGCTGGAAACGATCGTTCAGAGATTAGGTTGAAACGGTGGTGGATCATAGTGTTGTTGGTTCTGCCGATGCAGGTTTTTGCGCAGCAGGACAGTGTGTTCTTCAAGAAACCGGACGCAACTAAAGCGGTCTGGTTAGGGGTTATTTTTCCCGGCGCAGGACAGATTTACAACAAGTCGTACTGGAAGTTGCCGATTGTGTATGGCGCGTTCATGGGATGCGGCTACGCAATCAGCTGGACCAGTAACCGGCATAGCAGTTACAAGATGGCGTACCTGGATCTGTACAACGATATCCAGGCCGGAACGGTGAGTGAGGACCCGAGCAAGAGTTACATCGCCGTTATTCCGGATGGGTACAACTTAGAGCGCGTCGGCGGACAGAACACCTGGATGAACACGCTGAAGAACCAGCAGAATATCTATCGGCGATATAGGGACTATTCGATTTTAGCGACGGTTATTGTCTATGCGCTGAGTCTGATAGACGCATATGTCGATGCGCAGTTATTCGACTACGACATCTCGCCTGACTTGACGCTGAACGTAGAACCCCAGATTTATTATGACTTACAGCAGCAACAGAAGAGTGCTGAAATAAAATTAGCTATACAGTTTTGAAAAAGTTATTTTTGATAGTTATGCTTCTTAGCGCCGCGGGAATAATGCGTGCGCAGGAAGTGCAGAAAGTGCAAGAAGTGCAAGCGGTTGCGAATGACAGCGTGGCGGCGGATAGCACGAGCGTGGAGTCGTTGGAGTTAGTGCCGATGACAGCGGCAGACTCGTTAGTAACAGAAGACACGGCGGTGGAGATCACACCGCTTCAGCCGTTCTACACGCTATGGAACGACAGCGACCTGACGGATATTGAGTTGCGGTCGCTGGATTGGAGTCTGCAGTGGCTGGACACGACCGATTGCGTAGCGGTACACGACACCACTACCCTGCCCGACTCCGTATATAAGGCGCGACTGCAAGCATTGCCGTGCGTGATTGAGTTGCCATACAACGAGCGCGTGCGCGCGTTTATTATAAGGTACGTGAAGCGGAACCCGAAACAGGTAGCGCGACTCATGCGCATGAGCGAGTACTACTTCCCGATTTTCGAGGAGGCATTGGCTCGTTATGATTTGCCGTACGAGTTGAAGTACGTGCCGATCATCGAGTCAGCGCTGAACCCGATGGCTCGCTCGCACGCCGGTGCAGCAGGTCTTTGGCAGTTCATGCCGGCAACGGGTAAGTTATTCGGGTTAGAGGTCAACTCGCTTGTGGATGAACGAATGGATCCGATCAAGTCCACGGAGGCTGCTTGCAGGTTCTTGAGTAGTATGTATGCCATTTATCATGATTGGAACTTAGTCATCGCAGCGTATAACTGCGGCAGCGGCAATGTGAATAAGGCGATCCGGCGATCCGGCGGCAAGCGGGATTTCTGGTCCATCTATCCTTTCCTGCCGCGCGAGACGAGGAACTACGTGCCTATTTTTATTGCCGCCAATTACGCGATGAACTACGGCCAGGAGCACGGTATTTGCAAGGCTCCGATCGAGCAGAAAGTACTGATTACCGATACTATCCGGACGACGCAAAGGCTGCATCTACACCAGTTGAGTAAGAATTTGGATATTGAGATGGACGAGTTGCGGCGGCTTAATCCGCAGTATTCACGCGATATTCTGCCAGGCGGAAAGAGTTATGCGCTGTGTCTGCCGGCCGACAAGATGGGTCTGTATATCGACCATGCAGACAGCATTGCGGCATACAAAGCGGATAGCCTGATCAACAACCGCCGCGCGGAGATTGATTTGGCAAAGATGACATCTGTCAACGGGGCATACCGCGTGAACGGCGTGACGTATTATACGATTAAAAGAGGCGATACTTTAGGCGGAATTGCGAAGAAATTCCATTGCACAGTAAAGCAGTTGAAGCAATGGAACGGACTGAAGAGCGATTATATCCGTGACGGCAAGAAGTTGAAGATTTGCAAGTAGTCGAAAGTAGAAAGTCGAAAGTAGAAAGACACTATGGATGGCGAAAAGAAATATTACTCGCTTCGCGAGACGGAGACGGAGACCGGAGTACCGGCTTCTACACTGCGTTATTGGGAGAAGCAGTTTGATGAACTGAGCCCGCGGAAGGACGGTCATGGGAATCGTTATTATACGCGTGAGGATCAGGAGGTTATCAAACGCATCAGATATATTCGTGACGAGATGAAGATCACGCGTATAGAGGCTATCCGCAAGGAGCTGAAGGGCAACACACGGCACTCCGACGAGCGCCAATCGGCGGTAGAGATCCTGATGCGCGTACGGGAAGAGTTATGCGAGATAAGGAAACTGATTAAGTAAGATAAAAGACAACATATATGAAGATTGATTGGAAAAAGATTGCGCCATATATAGTGGCAGTCGTAGCGTTTTTTGCGTTTGCGTTGATTTATTGCAGTCCTGTGCTGAACGGCAAAGTATTGCAAGCTGGCGATGTCAACACATGGAAAGGTGGTGCAGAAGAGGCTATTGAATACAACAAACAGCATAATGAGTGCACGTGGTGGACAAACTCTATGTTTGGCGGCATGCCGACTTTTCAAATTGCAGGCAAATTACCATCAGGTAGTATAAAACGAATACTTACAACTACCACTCGCGCCGGATTCAGCGGGGATATTGCGGTTATCGGTTTGATATTTGCCTATTTTTGCGGCTTTTTTATAATGCTAATATGTTTTGGTATCAACCCGTGGTTAAGTATAGTAGGCGCTCTTGCTATAGGATTAAGCAGTTATTTCTTTCTCATTCTACCTGCCGGACACATGACTAAAGCAGCGGCTCTTGGGTTATTAGCACCTATTATCGGAGGTATATATGCAATTCTGCAAAAACGTTACCGAATCGGTATTCTGTGTCTCTTGACATATGGACTCGTTGCCATAACGCAGCATCCACAAATGACATATTACATTTTCATGTTAATTGGAGTGCTAGTTCTTACAGCTTTGATTATTACGATAAAGGAACGGACATGGAAGGATTTTGGCAAACAGATAGCAATACTTATGGCTTGCGCTTTGCTCATATTTGGCACTAATCTTAGTTGGTGGAAGATGAACCAAGACTATCTCAAAGAGACTATGCGTGGTGGACATAGCGAACTCACAAAGCAAGCTCAAGACAAACCTGCCGAAGGATTGGATATCAAATACGCCACAGATTGGAGTTATGGCAAAGCAGAAACGATGACATTGCTTATTCCTAACTGGGAAGGTGGAGCTAGCGGATATAATGTCGGAAAAGATTCACAACTATGCAAGACCATGCGTAGCCAAGGTGTGCCTAAACGAGATGCAGAACAATTCTGCAAACAAGCCCCGACATACCATGGCGAGAAGATGTTTACATCTGGAGCCGTTTATGTAGGGGCAATTATCTGTTTCCTATTTGTTCTAGGTTTACTCATCGTTCCCGGTCCTTATAAATGGGCATTACTCTTTGCTACATGCATGTCTATCTTCCTCGCGTGGGGAAAAAACATGATGTGGTTGACTGAATTGTTCTTCAACTATTTCCCGATGTACAATAAGTTCCGGGCTGTGGAGTCAATTCTGGTTGTAGCAGAAATCACAATGCCATTATTAGGTTTCTTTGGCTTGCAGAAAATCGTCAGCGGAGAAATAGAATGGTCCAAACTACGTAATAGCCTATTTATCGCAGGTGGAGTGACTGCTGGAATCTGCCTCTTCGCAGCACTTTTTGCTGGCTCATTTGACATGACCAGTTCCTATGATACGCAATGGAAAGGGCAAGTGCCTCAATGGTTGTACGACGCCATTCTTGATCAGCGTACGGATATGATGCGAAACGATGCATGGAGAAGCTTGCTTTTTGTGGTGTTGGCTTTCGCTCTCACTTTCTGGTATGCATGGCAAAAAAACAATAGCCAAAAGCCAATAGCCAATAGCCTTTTCTTTGCCGGTTTGGCGATGTTAGTATTGTTAGATATGGTACCCGTCGACAAGCGCTTCTTTAATAACGATAATTTCTTGAAGCCTAAAGACGCAGATGCATACTTCAAAATCCAGCCGTGGGAAGAAGAGATTCTGCAAGATAAGAGTTTGGATTATCGAGTATTGAATCTGACGGCTAATACCTTTAATGACTCACGTACCAGTTACCGGCTAAAATCTATCGGTGGTTACAGTGCCGTTAAGTTACGCAGGTATCAGGACCTCATCGACGAGCATATCAGCAAGATGAATTGGAATGTGCTGAACATGCTGAACACAAAGTATATCGTTACGCAACGTGGTGTCGTGCAAAATCCCGATGCGATGGGTAATGCGTGGTTTGTAAACGAAGTACTATTCGTGCCAACTCCGGATGATGAGAGCGCAGCGCTGAATACCCTCGACCTGCACACGACAGCCGTCTCAGACGAGAAATTCCGAAAGGTGCTCTCCTGTACCGGTACACCCAGCGAAGGCGATGAAATCATCATGAAGGAGTATAAACCCAACGAGCTGAGTTATTATTCTTCGACTACACAAGATCGTGTAGCGGTGTTCTCTGAGATTTACTACCCGGACGGATGGCATATCTATGTAGATGGTAAAGAAATTGCTCTCGGTCGTGTAAACTACGTTCTCCGCGCAGCAATCATCCCAGCCGGAGAACATACAATCACAATGAATTTTGTACCAAATGCGTTACGGCTTGACTATATATCATATGGTGCATCAATTCTTATGCTCTTAATATCTCTTTTAGCATTAACATATCCCTTATGGAAACGAAAATTGCACTTCTAATCATATACAATCATCGGTACGATAAGAATATACCTCGTATAGAACAAATATACGCAGGTCGCTTCTCCCATATATACCACATTGTTCCTTTTTATGATGGCTATCAGGAGAATGTAATTCCTGTTTATGACAACTCTTTCCAATTTCAGGGATATATTAGCCAAGCATATCAACATCTAAAAGATGGTGGTTTTACTCATTTCGTTTGCGTGGCAGACGATATGGTTATTAATCCCGCTTTAGATGAGAATAACTTCTTCGAAGTCTCCGGTATAGCAAACGATGCTTGCTTTACCCACAAATTCAGCGATACCACAAAAATCAACCGACGATGGTATCACACAAAAGATGCTATTCGATTCTCAGTGTTCAATCGAGGTTTAGAAATAGATGCTGTCTTACCCTCAACTGATCAAGCATTACAAGCATTCGCTACACATGGATTTCAGACACGTTTAGTACCGGAATGGCCATATAACAAACTGCGCCGTCCTATAAAGGAATTTCTACTAAGAATACGCCGAATGGTTTGGTATCGTTTATTCTGTCAGGTATATTATCGTTATCCTTTACTTGGTGGGTATAGCGATATGATTGTAGTACCTGCTCAGGTTATGCCCACTTTCTGCCAATACTGCGGCGCATTTGCAGCAGCAAGACTCTTTGTAGAAATAGCTATACCGACAGCTATGGTTCTGAGTTCACCCCGAATTCAGTCCATTGCTGATATTCACATGAATAAATTTCTTATTTTCCCACGCAAAGGTGAAAAAAACATATTAACTTCATGTGATTTCTCATACGACAAACTTGTTAGAGAATTCCCACAAGATATGTTATACATTCATCCCGTAAAATTATCCCAATGGA
The DNA here is from genome assembly GCA_002354055.1 of Bacteroidales bacterium UBA2712. GTDB lineage: Bacteria > Bacteroidota > Bacteroidia > Bacteroidales > Paludibacteraceae > Colicola. The sequence continues at coordinate 72,118 of DEKW01000005.1, read as the reverse complement.
AATGAAAAGAATTGCTATAATAGGAGCTGGAATTTCTGGGTTGACAGTAGCAAGACTGCTCCACGAAACAAACCAAGTCACCATCTATGAAGCTGCCGATACGATTGGAGGATTGGTGCGATGCGAAAGACTAGACGGAAACTTATTACATGTATGTGGTGGACATGTATTCAACACAAAGCATCAAGAAGTATTGAATTGGTTTTGGCAGCACTTTGACAAAACCAAAGAATTCCACTTGGCTCAACGCAATTCGTCTATCTTTATGCCAAACGGACAGGAAATTCCATATCCTATTGAGAATTATATCTATCTCTTACCAAAAGAGATACAAGAAACTGCCATCCAAGACTTATTAGAACTCGCACAGACAGAACAAGATCAATACGACAACTTCGAAGCGTTTCTCCAGAAACGTTTTGGAGAAACGCTATACCATCTATATTTCAAGCCCTATAATGAAAAAATATGGAGGAGAAGTTTGCAATCAGTCCCTATTGATTGGTTAGAAGGCAAATTACCAATGCCCCGCGTCGAAGAGATTATATACAATAATTTCAACCACATTGCTGAAAAACAATTCGTACACAGCAGTTTCTATTATGAGCAGAACGGAGGATCACAATTCTTAGTAAACCGCTTAGCAGAAAGTCTGGATATCCGACTCTCTTCTCCTATTGAACATATCTGTTATAATGAGGAAACGTGGTCGGTCAATAATGAGCAATATGATGCTGTTGTTTTCTGCGGAAACATCCGTCAACTGCCATCTATCATCGAGGGTATCAATATACAACCTTGGACAAAACCCATTGCAGAATTACAATACCATGGCACGACCACCGTATTCTGCGAGATAGACAAGAATCCATATTCGTGGATATATCTTCCCAACAAAGAATATCAAGCCCACCGCATTATTTGTACTGGCAATTTTGCGCCATCAAATAATGCAGAGGGACACATGACCGGAACTATTGAGTTTACCGATGAGATAAGCGAAGAGGAAATTAAGCGTCAGTTAACAACTATTCCATTACATCCGCGCTATATTACCCATCGCTACCATCCTTACACTTATCCAATACAAGATAAGAATACACGTACCATGCTTCAATCATTAAAAAAAGAGTTGGCTTCTTACCAACTCTTTATGACAGGAAGATTTGTAGATTGGGAATACTACAACATGGATGCCGCTATGTTAGCCGCAATGCGCACCGCAGAGCGCATCAACCTCTAAGTAATCCTTTCGTTACATTATGACGGAAGAGAATGAGTTTCCATCCTTTCGCGGGGTGGAAACTTATTGTATAGAAACATAGCAACACGATAGTTCCACACCATTTGATACATTCAGAAAAGAGACGCTTGAGGTATTTGGACTTGCTAATAGCTAAGGTTCGTTTCCGCTCGCTTATACCGATTTGCGTAGTCCAACGGTCAAAGTAATCCTTTTCCAATTTGGTCTGCGGAATGATATGATGCAATGCCGGAGTCGGGATATACATAATTTGCATACCTAAAGCGTGCATCTTATCGAAAATATCCTTTTCTTCGGCTCCCATTAGGTTGTTTCCTTTTCTGCCAAGCTCCGTATTGAAGAGGCCGACTTTATCGAATACGGACTTGCGATAAGCGGCATTACCGCCGCCGGGGAAACGTCCTCTGGGATATTCACGCGGGCTATTGCCATAATTCATCCATGCCGTAAGCAGAGTTTTTGTATAGGGCGTCATCCATTCCGGTTCTGCAGTCTCATAAAGCGGTTCGATGGGACCGCCGCAAGCCATCGTCTCCGGATGAGCGGCAAACCACTCAGCGTAAGCGCGCAAATAATGCGGATCAATAAGGGCATCATCATCAATATAGACAATTATGTCTCCTTTCGCTTCTTTTATTCCGCGATTGCGGGCAGCAGAAAGACCTTGTTCTGGCTCCGTAGTATATCGGAAACTCACCTCTGGATGAGCCTCAGCAAATATCTCGCATATCTCACGAGTATTATCCGTGCAGTTATTATCCACGAGGAGTATTTCATACTCTGCATTGGGTAAATCATTAGCAGCAATACTCTCCAAGAGATTGCCGATATATTTAGCACGATTGTAGGTACAGATGATTGCAGTTAGCATAGGACTTTCTTAAATTGCTTTATTTTGATTTAGAGTTTTATAATATTCACCATACTTTACCCGATTATTATATGATAAAATCGCATAAAGCCTTGGAGTATATAAAATCTACGGCTACGGGCTAAACTAAAGATAATTCTATTCACCGGTGTCATCCCTTTGTTTACTGTATAAGACAAACAACCACGATACACATCTAAAATATCAGGCCACGATGATCTGTCGGTATTTTTTATCAAGGAGACCATGCTGCGTTGAGGCAATACGGAAACAACATCAGCATATTTATCTGCATCCTGAACAGAGGTAAAATATTCGATTAGTATTTTGTCTGCAAGATATTGGCTCTCAATAGAAGCACGAGTGAGATTATGGACATACGAAGCCTGATTAGTTGTCTCGTAGAAATAGAGTGGCTCATGTAGAACCGCTATCTTTTTTGCTTGGTGCACAAGGCGCGGTGTTACGGCATAATCTTCTGCCAGACGTATCCGTTCATCGCTTCGTATTCCTGTTTGGCGGACAAAATCTGCATTATAGAACTTATTCCAATGTGCGCATTTGGCTGTGTGCTGAATTAAACAGCGAAGATATTTCTCTTTATTATGATATAATACCCTTTCTATTTTGACCACATTATGAGTTATAACATTTGTATCGAATAAAAGAATATCCGCTTGCGTTTCAACAGTTTTGAACAATAGGTGCTCTATCGCATACGATGCTAAATAATCATCCGAATCAACATGCAAAATATAGTTTCCTATTGAAGCATCTATACCTGTATTACGGGCAGCAGATAGCCCTTTATTATGCGGATGATGAATAATCTTTATACTGTTTTGACGTTGCGGATACCGAGCGATTACTCCTTCCAGTATCTCAATAGATTTATCCGGCGTAGCATCATTGACAAAGATATACTCTATATCCTTATATGTCTGCTCAAAGAGACTCACCGCGCAGCGCTCGATATACCGTTCCACGCCGTAAATAGGCACTATAATACTTACTTGTGGCATTAGTCGTAAAACTCAATATGTCCTGTATGAATAGCCCGTTTCTCTTTAGGCGGAATTTGCATATAATCGCCAAAAAGGGCTTTAAGTACTGCATCCGGATCATTTGGCACAAAGACATCCATATCCTCAAATCTCATACGTTTTGCCGGGAATACAGTTTCTGAAGAAAAACTATTGTATGCCTTCCAACCATATATATGAGCAATCTGCTTACTACGCACACATTTATTGAACAGGCGCGTAAGCCATACAAGACAGCACGCAAACGGCATCACTACAGAAGAAACTATCTTGTCTTTCTTATCCGTATAATTGTGGATCGCGCGAAAGCAATGCCCATACCAATAATCCAATTTTTCTTTCCAACGCATTGAAGGCACTTTCTCCATTGGGATGATATCTATATAGATGCCTTGTTCCTTTAACTTATATGTAAAATCTTCTTCAAAAAAGGAGTTTTTGTCCCTCACCTTTCCTATCAGTAATGGGTAGTTATAGTCTGTGGTATAATCCTGATATACAAGATTATCCGGTAACTCCTCTTGTAAAATTGCGCGTAATCGGAAGAAATCATCCCTCATAACTGCTATGTCCAGATCGTCATCCCACGGAATAAATCCACCATGACGAATAGCTCCGATCAAACTGCCACCGTCCAAGAAATACTCTATGCCATGCTTCTGGCATATGGCATCTACGACCTTCAGGATATCCAACATGCGCATTTGGGCTTTGCGGAGGGTGGAGCCTTCGGGATTATATTCTCGTAAATCTTCCATTATTTATTTCCTTTTCTCAAACGAATCAATGTTTCATTAATTAACGTGCTGCTGGTTCCTTTTGTATAAGGGAAATAGACCACTTTAGCGCCAACTTGAGCGAGGTCGGATTCGATCTTATTCCACTTGTCGGTTCCTTTCCAATCGTCGCCAACAAACATGACATCAAAATGGTATTTCTTCCATGCGCCCAGTTTGTCCATATTCTCTTGGGTGACTACTTCGTCCACGTATTTGATGGCTCCAACAATCTCTTTTCGCTCTTCAAAAGGAATGACAGAACGTTTTCCCTTATATTCCACCAAGTCATCGGTAGAGACGCCCACAATGAGGTAGTCGCATTGCGCTTTTGCTTTGCGAAGCAGATTGAGGTGCCCAATATGGAACAAGTCATACACACCCGTAGTATAACCAATTTTCAAAGGCTCATACATATTGAGGAACTGCTCCAAGCAATAGAGTTGCCATTTCTGGTTTCCTGTGAGTGCAGACATGTCAATATCTCTGCGGAACTCGGGACGAGTCGGCCCTTGCCAATCCTTAAAATATTCATCCACCGGACGCGGCATGGGAGTCTTGTTAGGAACCGGAATCTCCGGGTATTTCTGATGCATTAAAGCACGTATGAGGTATTTGGGTTCGCCATTTCGTACACGGTGTAGATCCAACGGATCTGCCATGCGGAGTTTGGAATACGGGTCGGTATAAGGAATTCCCGCTGCTCCAAAAGCGCTATAATAGGAGGAAGAAGACTCAATGCTGAACACATTATCCATGAAATCCAAGAAGTCAAACTTATCCTTTTTCTGATATTTTTCAAAGAGATAGTGCATACTTACCGGCTCTTTGAGAACTAAAGCAGGATCAAGGAACGTATAGCGTTTCTCGAACTCCTCCATGGTCCAATCTTTCGCAAGGAGTTTATCCATGCCTCCGAAAATCAAATCACTACTCTCACCCACTATCAAATGCGTCACTCCGTCAGCTTTTGCTTGTAATGCAGCCTGATAGAGTTGCGGTTCGATAGAATGAACCGGCGCATTACGATGACGCATCATAATAGGCAGATACTTTTCTACAGTACTCCAGTCTATATCTACATAATGTAAATGAAGACCATAGTAATTCGCATAATACTCCGCACGAGCGAGTTCTTCTTTCATGAACTCTCCGCCTAAGAAACGGAACGTATATGCCTCCTGGCCTCGCATGTATGATGCCAAAATAGCGGAGTCCATGCCACCAGAAAGACAGATACCTAATTTCTCGCCTTTGAGCGAATCGAATACTTTCTGAATCTCACGATCAATATCTTCAACCGTGTGAACATAAGTGAGTTGCGACTCTTCGGGCTGAGGGATATTGAAAGTTTTCAAACCCTCGTAGAAATTCATGCCTTCGCGCTCGATGTAACGAAAAGCAAGATAGGAACTCATACAAAATTGTTTGTCTATCATAGTGAGTATAATTTATTTTAGTGATAAAAACGAGTGCCGGGGAGGCAGGAGAAGGAGTCGACTACTCCGACTACGCGGGTAAAAGCCCCACCCTGGCCCTCCGCCGTAGTGAGGGAGGAAGGATTTTCGTCCACTACTATCAAGGTGTGGATGGAGTGATGGTTCATCTTCTCGCCGGCCTCTACTATTTTGGCGTCCTTGTGGATGGTTTTGGGGTTGCGGGACATAATGTCCGACACAGGCGCAGCGAAGAACGATTGTCCGAGGCGTTGCATCGCACGACGGATGTCTCCATCGGTAATGATACCGAGAAGCCGGTGGTTCTCGTCTACCACAATACCCACGCCAAGTTTGCCGTTGGTAACAATCTCAATCGCTTCGCTCATCGGCATTTGCGGCGTGAGGAAAGGCAAGTTCTCCTTGACCATGACGTCTTCCACTTTCGCCAGGAGTTTGCGTCCGAGATCGCCTCCGGGATGGAGCATCGCGAAGTCGGAAGGCTGGAAATGTGCCGCCTCAATAAGTGCGCACGCGAGTGCGTCTCCGAGGGCGAGCGTGACGGTAGTAGAGGATGTCGGAACGAGGTTGAGCGGGTCCGCTTCGCGCTCCACGGCTATATTCAGATGCACATCGGAGTACTTGGCGAGTAGCGAAGAGGGATTAGAGGACATACCGATGATGGTGATCCGCTTGGCTTGGATGAGCGGTAAGAAACGCAGGAGTTCCTCTGTTGCGCCGGAATAGGAGATAGCCAGAACGAGATCGTCGGGTCCGAGCATACCTAAATCGCCATGGTACGCATCGAGGGGGTTGAGGAAGAAAGCCGGTGTGCCGGTAGAAGCCAGGGTAGCGGCAATCTTGGAGCCGATATGTCCGGATTTGCCGACACCCGTGACTACAATCTTTCCTTTGCATTCCCGGATGAGTTGTACCGCACGTAGGAAGTTCTCGTCCAAACGCGGGATGAGCGCCTGAATAGCTGCCGCTTCGCATTGCAGGCATTCAACAGCTCGGTTAATGATTTCTTGCGATTGCATTATGTTGTTATTTAATATCTTCGGGGTATGTAATTTTCTTATTGGATTCTTCGCCGGGGACGATGAAGACAGGGATGGAGGGGTTGAAGGCTTTCAGGACCGCGACATCGTCTGTGACGGAGGTAATGTAGCCTTTTTTAATCGCATCCTCAAAAGCCTCAGCAATGAGGTGCAAATGGAAGGCCTGGGGCGTCTGAGCGCGCATAAAATCGCGCCTATTTTTGACCTCTTGGACTTCGTTGTTCCGGACCTCATAAATCGTGTCGGTCACAGGAACAGCGACGGTGACGGCTTCGTGGGTCTCGAGGGCTTGGCAAACATCTGCGATGATGCGTTGGGAGACAAACGGCCGCGCAGCGTCGTGGAGGAGAAGAGAGAGGGGTTCGTCAAGATTGGCGGATTCCGTACAGACTTTGATGGCGTTATAGGAAGATTCCCACCGTTCGGCACCTCCGGGGATGATTTTTGTCAGTTTCTGCCAAGAGTTAGAACGGCATAATTTTTGCAAGGAAGAAATATGGTCAGGGTGCATGACAACAGCTATCTCGTCGATGGACGGCGAGTCCTCAAAGGCATCGATGGAGTGCTCCAAGATGGAGCGCCCGTCGGCGAGGGGCAAGAGTTGTTTCGGGGTTTCTCCCCCCACTCTACTGCCGATTCCTCCGGCTAATATGACCGCTATATTTCGCATTTTTCTTATGTTTTCCTTATATTTTCGTTACGGTGTCGTCATAGTGAGCATCCATTGAGCACCCATTGAGCACCCATTGAGCATCCATTGGGAGTCCAATTTTTGTCCTATTTTTGTCCTATTTTTTTTCTATTTTTGGGTTGCTTTTTTTAATATTTGGTCTGTGATTTCTCGGATGGCTCCTTGTCCTCCGGGTGTGGCAAGGATTTGTATGTCGTTCTTTGCTCCGAAAGCGCGTGTGAGGGCTTTGACTTCCGGGCGGGCATTGGGCGGGCAACAGGGGTAGCCGACGGCGCGGAGGAGGTCGATATCGTTGATATCGTCTCCGACGTAGCATACCTCATCGAGGGTGATGCCCAGTTGTGCGCATATCTCCGAAGCGGCAGCGAGTTTGGTCATCGGGGGAAGCTCGGCAGAGCCGATACCCGAATTCAATTCGGGCGAAACGGACATACCCGAAGAAAAATCATAGCGGGTGACGGACTTGCCCACCTTGGAGCCGACGCCGAGGTAGAGGAAGCGGAGTTTGAGTTTCTCTGCGCGTGCCTTGACGACGAGCGAGTTCTCGGAAGTGAGGATGCCGCAAGGGATACCCGCCTGCTGCAGGCAGACCATGCCCATGCCGTCATAGACACAGAAACGCTTGAGTACTTCGCCTTCGGCGGAGTAATACATACCGCCATCCGTGAGGCAGCCATCGACGTCGGTCAAAAACAATTTGACAGACGTCTGGGAATTAGTAATTGGAGATTGATTATTTGTCATTTGCCAGTTTATGGTCAAAATACTCAATGGTTTTCACGAGTCCCTCGCGGAGTTCAACTGTCGGTTCCCAATGCAGGATCTCCTTGGCCTTGTCAATCACCGGTTGGCGTTGAGTCGGGTCATCGGAAGGCAGGGGTTCATAGATAATCTTGGACTTGGCCCCTGTGAGTTCGATGACCAGCTCGGCGAGTTGTTTGATGGTGAACTCATGCGGGTTACCGAGGTTAATCGGTCCTGTTATCTCATCGGGCGTCGCCATCATGGCAATCATACCACGAATCAGGTCATCGCAATAACAGAACGAGCGAGTCTGGGAGCCGTCACCGTAGATGGTGATGTCTTTTCCCTTAAGCGCCTGAACGATAAAATTAGAGACTACACGTCCGTCATTCGGGTGCATATTCGGGCCGTAGGTATTGAAGATACGGATGACCTTAATGCGCACCTTGTTCTGGCGGTAGTAGTCGAAGAAAAGTGTCTCGGCGCAACGTTTGCCCTCGTCGTAACAAGAACGGATACCAATCGGGTTCACGTTTCCCCAATACTCCTCCGGTTGCGGATGGATATGCGGGTCTCCGTACACCTCGCTAGTAGAAGCCTGCAGGATTTTAGCGCCGGTACGTTTTGCCACTCCCAACATGTTGATCGCTCCCATGATAGATGTCTGGATGGTCTTGATGGGGTCATATTGGTAATGGATGGGGGAAGCAGGGCAAGCGAGATTATAAATCTCGTCCACCTCTACGTGCGCCGGCATCGTGACATCGTGACGGTAAAGTTCAAAATAGGGGTTGTCGAGCAGGTGTACGATATTGGACTTGCTGCCCGTGAAATAATTGTCCATGCAGATGACCTCGTTCCCCTGCTTGAGTAGCGCTTCGCAAAGATGCGAGCCAAGGAAACCGGCCCCTCCTGTAACTAAGATTTTTTTCATTGTATCGTGTTATTTATATAATTCTTCTTGTTTTGCCTTTCGCGCTTTATGACTGATGCACTCCCCGAGGAATCCCAAGCCGTAGCCGAAAGTCTGGATATACGCCGTAGCGATCGAGAGGAGGGCGATCTTGAGCGATCGGTTTTTATAGAGGGACTCGCAGAAGATTCCAAGTATGTACAGGGCGAGCGGAAGTAGTGCCACGAGTGCCCATCTCCAGTTGAAGAAAGCCAAGACGATCGCCGCCAGGATGAGCGTACAGTTACCGACCACAAAGACCGCCGGCAGGAGATGAACCGGTTTGAGCGAACCGGGGTGCAACTCCGCCAACAAGACGCGTCCTTTTCCAAACGTATTCACCTGGCGGAAGAATTTCGTCAAATCCACGCGGCGTTTATGATAGACATAAGCCTCGGGAATAAGCGTCGTCTTGAAGCCGGCTTGCTTGATACGGATGGAGAGATCGATATCTTCGCCGATCATATTTTTGTATCCTCCCACCGTTTCAAAGCATCGCCGCGAGATACCCATATTGAAGGAACGCGGGGAGAACTTCTCCTTATTTTTCGTCGCTCCGCGTATTCCTCCGGTGGTCATGATGGATGTCATGGAGTAGTTGATTGCCTTCTGGACATCGGAGAACGAGTCGTCGGCGGCATCGGGTCCTCCGTAACAATCCACGGGATTCTTCGCCAGCTCGGCCCGTACAGTAGCAATATAATGAGGCGGTACGATGACGTCGGAGTCATAGATAACGAACCAATCGCCCGTGGCCCGCGCGATACCATAATTGCGTGTTTCCGAGCGTCCGGAGTTGGGCTTAAAGTAATAATGCAGGTCGAACTGCGAGGCATATTGTTTGCACACCTCCTCGCAGGGGACAGACGAGCCATCCTCAATCACGAGGACTTCGAAGCCTTTGTCCGTCTGACGGGTCAGCGAATCGAGGAGTTCCGCCACTTCGTCCGGGCGGTTATATACGGGGATTATAATTGAAAAGCGTTCCATCCTTGTGCTTTGAGGGTTAGTTCTTCGCCGTTGCGGCCGATGAGATTGCAGCCGTATTCGGGTTTGGTGATGTGACCGATGATATAGAGGTCGTCCACGGGGATGAGTTTCTCGTAGTCGTCGAGCGAACAAGTGAAGAGGAGTTCGTAGTCTTCGCCGCCGTTGAGGGCGCAGGTGACGATATTGAGGTTCATCTCTTCGGCTAAAGCAGCAGCTTGATAATCGATGGGCAGCTTGTCTTCGTAGATGCAGCAACCGACGTTCGACTGCGAGCATATATGCATGAGTTCAGAGGAGAGGCCATCGGAGATATCCATCATCGCTGTGGGCTTGACTCCGGCTTTGCGAAGGGACTCGAGGATGTCGCGGCGGGCTTCAGGCTTGAGCTGGCGCTCGAGGAGGTATTCCTTGCCGGCAAAGTCAGGCTGCTCGGCATTCGCCAGACGTTCGCGTTCGAGGAGTTGGAGCCCCATATAAGCGGTTCCGAGATTGCCGGAGACGCAGATGAGGTCGTTCAGTTTGGCGCCGTTGCGATAGACAATGTCTTTTGCCGCCGCCGTTCCGAGGCAAGTGATCGAGATCGTAAGACCGGTCATAGAGGCGCACGTGTCTCCTCCGACGAGATCGACGTTATAGCGCTCGCACGCCAGGCGAATGCCCGAATAAAGGGCTTCGATATCTTCGACCGAGAAACGCTTGGAGATGCCGAGCGAAACGGTAATCTGGGTCGGCGTACCGTTCATGGCGTAGATATCCGAGAAATTGACTACTGCCGCCTTGTAACCAAGGTGCTTGAGGGGCACGTACTCGAGGTTGAAATGCACGCCTTCGAGGAGCATGTCGGTTGTCATGAGGACTTTTTTGGAGCCAAAATCCATGACAGCACAATCGTCTCCAACGGATTTCTTCGTCGAAGGCTGGACCGTTTTGAGGTCTTTTGTCAGATGTTTGATGAGTCCAAACTCACCGTATTTTGAGATTTCTGTCATAATACACACGTAATGGGCATGCAAAGGTACGAAGAATATTTCAAAATTCAAAATTCAAAATTCAAAATTTAACAAAATGCACACATTTTATAAGAAAAATGCGCGCGTGCTTGCGTATATGAAAAAAAAGTTGTACATTTGCAGGCTTTTTGTGTATAGCCGGATAAAATCCGGCGGAACAAACATACAGGGTTCGCGCAAAAATGCGCGAGAACAGGACAAAGAAAAATAAAGACGATGATCGAATATATCAAAGGAATATTGACCGAATTGAACCCGACGGAGGCCGTTATAGAGGCTGCGGGCGTGGGTTACGGAATCGCTATTACGCTGCCGGGTTACTCGGCGCTGGTGGGGAAAGAGGCTAAAGGCGAAGGGTTAGAGGCTAAAGTCGAAAGCGAAGAGGTGAAGTTGTTCATCACGGAGATTATCCGTGAGGACGTGCATGAGGTGTATGGCTTTGTGACGAAGGCGGAAAGGCAGTTGTTTGAGTTGCTGCTGACGGTTAGCGGTGTGGGTGCCGCGACGGCGCGGATGATCATGAGTGCTTTCAGCGCAGAAGAGTTGCGGATGCTGATCGCTACGGGCAACGCGAAGGCCATGGCGAAAGTGAAGGGCTTGGGTCCGAAGACCGCGCAGAGGATCATTGTGGACCTGAAGGACAAGGCGATTAAGTTAGATCTGGGCGGCGATCCGACAGAGATTCCGATGCTGGATGTAGAGGCCGAGAGCGGCGTGAAAGCCGAGGCGGTAAGCGCGTTGACGATGCTTGGTTTTGCGTCGGCAGCCAGCGGCAAGGCGGTAGATAAGATTTTGAAGACACAGCCGGATATGAAAGTGGAGGCTGTCATTCGCGAAGCGTTGAAAATGCTATAGATCGCTGCGCTGACAGAACACAGACCGCGGCAAAGCCGCTGACAGAGTACAGACCGAATTACAGGAAGAAATTGAAAAAGAATACCCTATACATATTGCTGATTAGTCTGGTTCTTTGGTTGCCGATGGCAGCCGAGGGCGTTTATGCGCAGACGAAGCCGAAGACGCTGAAGGAGTTGGTGGCGGAAGAGAAAGCGAAAAAAGAAGCGGAGAAGAAGGCCCGTGAGGAGGAGAAAGCAAAAGAGGAGGCAGAGAAGGCGAAACGGGAAGCAGCCCGAAAGGCACGTGAGGAGCGGACTAAGAAGGTTTTAGAGGATGACGGAACACCGGCCGAGGGAACGACTCCTGAAGATGTGGCGGATTTTGTAACGGAGACGGATAGCAGTTACTGGGCACCGACGAGAGTGAAACAGTTAGGGGCGCAGAACTACGGAGAGTTGATGCAACCGACGAGTTCGTTGGATCTGCAGGACCCGAATAATATCTCCACGACCGTAGAATACCAGCCGGAGACGGGCACTTATGTCATCCGGACGAAGATGGGTGACACGGATATCACGACGCCGTACATGCTGACGCAAGAGGAGTATAACCACTTTGCGGAGCGGCAGATCATGCATAAATACTGGCAGCAGAAGATCGGCGAAGTGGAGCACAACAACGAGAAGAAGTTTGACATTACCGATATGAAGTTTAACATCGGTCCGGCGGACAAGGTGTTCGGTCCGGGCGGTGTGCAACTGAAGATGCAGGGAAGCGCGGAGTTGCTGTTCGGCTTCAAGCACCAGTATATCGCAAACCCGTCTCTTACTTTACGCGCGCGAAACAACAATATTTTCGACTTCGACGAGAAGATCCAAGCGAGCATCCAAGGTAAGGTAGGTCAGAAGTTGAACTTCAACATGAGTTACAACACCGAGGCCTCCTTCTCGTTCGACCAGCAGAACCTGAAGCTCAACTACAAAGGCGAAGAGGACGATATCATCCAATCGATTGAGGCCGGAAACGTAACGATGGACTTGCCGAGTTCGTTGATTAGGGGCAGCAAGGCGTTGTTCGGTATCAAGACGAACCTGAAGTTCGGCAAGTTGAAGATCCAAGCGTTGATTTCTCAGCAGAATAGTGAGGCGCAGACGGTGAGCAGCCAGGGCGGCGCACAGACGACGAAGTTCGACGTCAGCGGCGATAACTACGACGAGAACAGACATTTCTTCCTGAGTCATTTCTTCCGCGACCACTACGAAGAGGCGATGGCGAGTGTGCCGTATATAGCGAGCGGATTCACGATCAATAAGATTGAGGTCTGGATCACCAACAAACGCGGCAACTACGACCAAGCGCGCAATATTGTTGCCTTTGCGGACCTCGGAGAAAACAGCCAACACACGATAACCAACTGGGGTGGCACTCCGACCGGAAGTCCGGATAATAACGGCAACACTTTGTATGAGTTCATCCGCACGACCCCCTTCCGCGACCTGCAGCAGACGAGTACCGCACTGGAAGGTCAGAACGGCATGGAAGGCGGTTTGGATTTCGAGAAGATCGAGAGTGCGCGACTGCTGACCAGCAGCGAGTACACGCTGAATAGTGCGCTGGGATATATCTCCCTCAAGAGCGCGCTGAACCAAGACGAAGTCTTGGCGGTAGCGTACGAGTACACGTACAACGGCCGGGTTTATCAGGTCGGTGAGTTCTCTACGGACGGCAGCGAAGAGCTGCGGGCGCCGAACGCGCTGGCGCTGAAGATGTTAAAGAGCAGCGCGAATGCTCCGGGCGTGAAGAACAGAGGTACGTGGGACCTCATGATGAAAAATATCTACTCGCTCGGCGCCACCAGTATTCAGCAGGAGAAATTTGAACTCTATGTGACCTACCGGAACGACTCGGTGGGAACGGATATCCAGTATCTGAACGAAGGCCCGATCAGCGGCAAACAGTTGATCCGCGTGATGAACCTCGACCGCTTGGACCAGAAACATAACGCCAGCCCGGATGGTCGGTTCGACTTCATCGAGGGTCTGACCGTTTATTCGAGCGGCGGCAAGATCATCTTCCCGGTCCTGGAGCCTTTCGGAAGCCATTTGGCGAACGCGTTGGGTAACGACCCGCGGCTCGTACAGAAATACTGCTATCAGGAGTTGTACGACTCGACCTTGGTCGTAGCGCAGGAACTGAGTGAGAAGAATAAATTCCACCTCACAGGTAAATACAAAGGCACCAACGGCAGTGAGATCCGTCTGGGTGCGATGAACGTGCCGAGAGGTTCGGTCACCGTGACCGCCGGCGGTGCGACGCTGATTGAGAACGTTGATTACACCGTCGATTACACGATGGGAACCGTGACTATCTTGAACACTTCGATTCTTGAGAGCGGTACGAATGTGGATGTCAAGCTGGAGAACCAGAGCACGTTCTCAATGCAGCGAAAGAGCCTCTTCGGTGCGCATCTGGAGTATGAGTTCAACAAAGATCTCGTTCTCGGCGGAACGATCATGCACCTCCGCGAACGGCCGCTGACGACCAAAGTGAACACAGGATCCGAGCCCTTGGCGAACACCATCTGGGGCGTCAACGGAAGTTGGAAGACAGAGATGCAATGGCTGACCAACGCGATTGACAAGATCCCCTGGATCACCGCGACGGCGCCTTCCACCTTCCAGATCAACGCAGAGTTTGCACATTTGATTCCGGGTCACACGAACGACGTGGGACGCGTGGGTACGGCGTATATCGATGATTTCGAGAACACAACGACGAATATTGACGTGCACTATCCGAGTTATTGGTTCCTGGCTTCTACGCCGGCTGTTTTCGATGAGTCGAAGGATATCAATCAGACGAGTTATAACAAGAACAGAGCACACCTGAGTTGGTTTATTGTCGATCCTATTTTCGGCTACCCGCAGACGAACACGCCGGCGCATATCCGCGACGACCTGGCGGCACTCAGCGACCACAGGACCCGTATCGTTTATCAGGATGAGATCTACCCGAACCGCCAGGAGGCAAGTAACGTAGATACCAAGTTGGCGATCCTGAACCTCGCCTACTACCCCTCCGAGCGCGGACAGTATAACGTCAGCGCAAGCGAGATCGGGCCCGACGGACGCCTGACGACTCCGAAAAAGCGATGGGCAGGTATCATGCGCAAGTTGGACAACACGGATTTCGAGAAAGCGAATATCGAGTATATCCAGTTCTGGCTGATGGATCCGGCGCTGACGAACCCCGACGGGTACGAAGGCGAGTTGTATATCAACCTCGGTGATATCAGCGAGGATATTTTGCGTGACGGCAAGAAGGCTTTCGAGCACGGTCTGCCTGTTTCTGCGGCGGACCAGGGACGTGTGGATAGCACGATCTGGGGTTTTGTACCGAGGACGACGAGTACCGTCGTAGCCTTCAGTAACGAAGAAGGCTCGCGAGCTATGCAGGACGTCGGTCTGAACGGTCTGAGCACCGAACAGGAGTTGAGTTGGCCGATCTACCGTCAGTACCTGACGGAGTTGGAAGGCAAGGTCTCAGCGGATGTTTGGAGCGCGTGGGGTCGCGACCGTTTCTCGCCGAGGAATGACCCTGCGGGCGATAACTTCCATTACTACAGAGGTTCGGACTACGACCAGGAAGAGGTGTCAATCCTGAACCGTTACAAGCATTTCAACGGGACGGAGGGTAACTCCCCGGCGACAGAGCAACAGACGGAGAGTTACGGAACGGCTTCGACGCTGACGCCGGATATCGAAGATATCAACCTCGATAACACCCTCAACGAGTACGAGAAATACTACCAGTACAAAGTCATCCTCCGACCGGACATGATGGAGGTGGGTCGCCAGCATATCACCGAGAAGAAAGTAAGGCAAGTGACCTTGCGCAACGGCGAGACGGCGGATGTGACGTGGTATCAGTTCAAGATCCCTCTCCGTGGAGACAGCGCGACTGTACAGAAAGTCGGTTCGATACGCAACTGGAAATCCATCCGCTTCATGCGTATGTACCTCACGGGTTGCGAGAAAGAGACCCATCTACGTTTCGCGACGCTGGACCTCGTCCGAGGCGATTGGCGGCAGTACACCCGTGATCTCGCGCCGATAGGAACGGCGGTCAATAGCGGTGCGTCGATTGACGTACAGACCGTGAATATCGAGGAGAACAGTACCCGTACGCCGGTGAACTACGTGTTGCCTCCGGGTGTGAGCCGTCAGACCGATCCGGGTCAGGCGCAACTCATTGCCCAGAACGAGCAAGCGATGGTGATGAGGGTCATGAATCTCTCGCCGCATGATGCCCGGGCGATGTATAAGAACACGGGCTTCGACATGCGCCAATACAAGAACCTGCAGATGTTCGTCCACGCGGAGCAGATGAGTACCATCGATCCGGAACTGAAGGACGGCGATCTGACCTGTTTCATCCGCTTGGGTTCGGACCTGCGCAACAACTACTACGAATACGAGATCCCGCTGCATCTGACGGCGCCGGGTCAGTATAACAATAACAATGCCGTGGACCGCGAGAAAGTGTGGCCGACGGCGAACATGTTCGACTTCCCGCTCAAGGTCCTCACGGACGCTAAGGTGGCTCGCAACAAAGCCAAACGTGCCGGCAACGAGGGTGTAGGCAACACTATCCCGTACGTCATCTATGACGACGCGAACGACAAGCCGCAGAACAAGATCACGGTGCTTGGTAACCCGACCTTAGAAGAGGTATCGACCATCATGATCGGTGTCCGCAATAATGGTCAACACGACGCTTCCGGCGAGGTGTGGGTCAATGAGTTACGACTCAGCCAGTTTAACGAGCAAGGCGGTGTAGCTGCCATGGCTAATGCCGCACTCGCCATCAGCGACATCGCGCAGGTGAACGTAGCCGGACGGTTAGAGACCGCGGGCTATGGATCGATTGAGTCGAACGTGCTTGACCGCAACCTGGATAACTTCTACCAACTCTCCGTGAGCGCGGCCCTCGAAGCCGGACGACTCTTCCCGGAGAAGGCGAAGATCCAGATGCCGCTCTACGTCTCCTACAGCAACGAGACAACGAGCCCTGACTACGACCCGTTGGACACCGATGTGAAACTTAGCGAGACCCTCAGCACTTATGACACGAAGGCGGAGAGAGACTCCATCAAGAAGATGACGAACACCGTCCATGAGGCTACCTCCTTCTCCGTAAGTAACCTCAAGGTCAATATCCACTCGAAGAAGAAAGATATGTTCTACGACCCGGCGAACTTCTCTATCTCCGCGTCGTACAACAAGCAGAACGAGCACTCGCCGGAGATGGAGACCAACACCACGACCGACCATAAGGGTTCGTTCCAGTATGCGTATAACTTCAATCCCAAGCCTTGGGAGCCGTTCAGCAAGGTGGAGAAAGTGCAAAAAGTGAAGTTCCTCAAGGAGATGAATTTTTACTACCTGCCGCAGTCATGGTCGTTCAACACGAACATGCACCGCACCTTCAGCCACATGAAGATGCGCGACCTCGCCGGCAGTTCAGCCGAAGCGATGGACCTGACTTTCAGCAAAGACTTCACCTGGGACCGTAACGTCGATATCAAATACGACCTGACGAAGAACATGAAGTTCTCGTTCCAGAGCGCAATGAACGCCATCATCGACGAGGGCAAGTACACACCGGAGATCCTCAAAGGCCGCTATTTCGACGAAGAGTTCAACCACGATAAATACGAGGCATGGAAGGACACGATCCAGCGGTCGCTGGCCAAATGGGGTAAGCCGTACACCTATCAGCAGGTGTTCACTGCCTCATGGAACGTGCCGTTCAACCGCATTCCGGGTCTGGACGCACTGACGGCGAACGCTTCGTATAACGCCAACTATAATTGGACCCGCACCGCCTCGACGACGAATGGCGTGGATCGAGGAAACACAGTCAGCAGCATGCAGAGTTGGCAGATCGACGGAGGTATCAATTTCGAGACCTGGTACGGGCAATCGAAATACTGGAAGGCGACGACGCAGCGTTGGAGCGGCCGTGGCGGCAGAAGGAACTTCAAACCCAAGACCTTCACCCAGACCGTAGCCCTGAAGAAAGGCGAGGCGACGGAGATCACCCACAGGCTCAATAGCGAGCTGGTCAAGGTCTCGGTAGCGGACTCGACGGGTAAGGCGGTGCCGGTATCCTTCAAGCCCTCAGGCAACACGAAGGTCTCTATCACACCAAAGGCGGATTGCGCGATGGCTACCATCACCGTGACAACGAAAGACCCGAACGAGCGTACGCCGGCGCAGATAGCCGGAGAGGTCTTCACCTATGTCGGTACGATGATCCGGAGGCTGCAGGTCACCTACCGCGAGACGAACTCGTTAACCTTGCCGGGCTTTGAGCCGGAGGCAGGATTCATGGGACAAAAACGCGTGAACGGCAGGTACGCGCCGGGCTTTGATTATGCCTTTGGTTTCATCCCGAATGACATGGTTGAGCGCGCGCAGAGAGAAGGCTGGTTATCCGGGGACACCTCCGTCGTACAGCCGGCGACAAGGGCGCACACCTCCGATCTGGATATCAAGTTGACCTTGGAACCCCTGCCGGGGCTGAAGGTACAGCTGAACGGCAAGCGATATATGGCTCAGAACACTTCGATCATCTACTCCTACGGCGATCTGCAGGAGAATATGACCGGTTCGTTCAACATCACCCAATGCGCTATCGGAACGCTCTTCAGCCGCGTCGGCAGCCAGGAGGAGAACTTCGCCAACTCAGCGTTTGACCAGTTCCTCGCTAATCGCGATATCATTCAGGAGCGCGTGCAGGAACAATATACGGGTGTCAAACTGCCCGACGGCGGCTTCATCAGCGGTACGCCTTTTGCCGGCACGACCTACGACCCGTCTAAACATGGTAAGATCAATAACAACTCCGCCGATGTCTTGGTTCCGGCGTTCCTCGCCGCCTATACCGGTCGCGACGCACGTAAGATCAGCACGAATCCTTTCCTCGGCATCCTGAAGATTTTGCCTAACTGGTCCATCACTTACGACGGTTTGGGTAAGTTGCCATGGATGAAGGACCACTTCAAATCCGTCACGCTGACCCACGCCTATACCTGTAAATACACCATCGGTTCGTACTCCAGCTACTCTACCTGGGTGGGTGCGAGCGGAAACGACAAGTCCGTGGGCTTCGTGCGCGACGTGACGACCGATACTCCGCGGCCGTCTTCGGCGTACGACATCAGTAACGTGACCCTCACCGAATCTTTCTCGCCGCTTATTGGATTGAATTTGACGATGAAGAACTCGCTGAGCATCAAGACGGAGTACCGCAAGCAGCGTAACTTAGCGCTCAATGTCACCTCCGTTCAGCTGACAGAAGGACACACGAATGAGTTCGTCATCGGTGCCGGATACACGATCAAGAACCTCAATTTCATCGCCAAGAAGAAAGACGGCGGTCAGACGAAAGTCAGCAATGACCTCAAGCTGCAAGTCGATGTGTCGTATAAGGACGTGAAGATGCTGCTGCGTAAAGTGGAGGAAGGTATCACCCAGGCCTCGAGCGGAAACAAAGTCTTCGCGATCAAGATCTCCGCGGACTATGTCCTGAGCCAGAAGATCAACCTCCAGCTCTTCTACGACCACCAGGGCACGACACCGCTTATCTCATCCTCCTACCCCGTCAAGGCGGATAACGTAGGTCTGAATATTAAGTTGATGCTGACACGTTAGTGTAAGGTGTATAAAGTTGCTATCATAGGGCCGGAGAGTACAGGTAAGAGCACGCTGGCAAGAGAGCTGGCGGAGCAGTTCAAGGGGACGTATGTACCGGAGTACGCGCGGGAATATGTGGAGCGGAAAGGCCGAAAAGAGTTGACGTACGACGAGGTCTGCGAGATCGCGAGAGAGCAGATACGATCTATCAGGCCGAAGGACGGTCTATCCTCTATCAGCGAAGCGGTCCATCAGGCGAAGCCGGTCTTCTTCGACACCGAGCTGATTGTGACGAAGGTGTGGCTGGAGTACGCATTTGGAAAAGTGCCGGAATGGCTGGTTGATGCAATCAAAACCTACCCGATGGACCTGTATCTGCTGACCTATCCGGATATACCTTGGGTACCAGATCCGGCGCGATATAACGGTTCGCAAGCCATGCGGGAGGAGTTGTTCGACCGCTACGAAGAGGAGGTCAAAGCGACCGGCGTACCCTACTACGTGATTAGGCATGATCTATGATTTAGAATTTAGGATTTAGGATTTCAAATTTTTGATTTATAATTTATAATTTTTAATTTATCACTACCATGAATGAATTCAGCGCACAAGACCTGGAGCAACTTGCAGCTCGAGGTATCTCTGAGGAAAAGGCGGAAGCCCAACTCGCTTGTTTCCGTACCGGTTTTCCGGAGTTAGACATCGTTGCCCCGGCATCGACGAAGAAGGGCATCCTTGCTCCCAAACGCGCCGAGCAGGAGCAGTACATCGCCGCTTGGCAACAATACCTCAAGGAGGGGCACAAGATCCTTAAGTTCGTGCCGGCATCGGGAGCTGCCAGCCGTATGTTTAAGAACCTCTTCCAGTACCTGGAGGACGGCATCGAGACGCCGTTCATTCAGGAGTTCCTGGCGCATAAGGACTGCTTCGCTTTCGGTCCACAGTTAGCGGGTAAGGAAGGTCAGGAAGCGGTTCGGTACCTGCTCAATGATATGCATTACGGCGAGTTGCCGAAGGGACTGCTCCTTTTCCATAAATATCGCGATGGCGCGCGTACGCCCGCGTTAGAGCACCTCGTTGAGGGTGCGCTCTACTGCGCTGAACCGGCTGCGGAAGGAAAGAAACCGGAGGTCTTCCTGCATTTCACCGTCAGCCATGACCATCTGCCACTCTTCCGCCAGCACATTGCGGACAACCTCAAGAAGTTTGAGGAGAAATACGGTGTGAAATATGACGTCACTTTCTCGGAGCAGCTGCCCTCTACGGATACCATCGCTGCGAATCCCGACGGAACGCCGTTCCGCACGAAGGACGGCAAGCTGCTCTTCCGCCCGGGAGGTCACGGAGCGCTCATCGAGAACCTCAATCAACAGGATGCCGACATCGTCTTCATCAAGAATATCGACAACGTGGTTCCCGACAGGCTGAAGAAAGACACTATCCGTTACAAGCAGATCCTTGCGGGCGTGCTCGTCACCGAGCAGAAACGTGTCTTTGAGGCGCTCAAGAACCCCGACCTGAGCGACGAGGAGCGCGAGAAGCTGAACCGTCCTATCCGTGTATGCGGTGTAGTGAAGAACACAGGCGAGCCCGGTGGTGGACCGTTCCTGGTACGCGAGGCAGATGGGTCTATCTCCTGCCAGATTCTCGAGTCCAGCCAGATCAGCGACCCCGAGCTAATGAAACAATCGACCCATTTCAATCCGGTGGACCTCGTCTGCGCTATCCGTGACTACGAGGGCAAGCCCTTTGACCTGCCGAAGTACGTCGATCCCGCGACGGGCTTCATCTCCTCCAAGTCGAAAGACGGCAAGGAGCTCTTGGCGCTCGAGTTACCGGGTCTGTGGAACGGTGCGATGAGCCGGTGGAACACAATCTTCGTCGAAGTACCCGTGAGTACGTTCAACCCCGTGAAGACGGTCAACGACCTGCTCCGCGAGCAACATCAATAAATTAAAAAGGCTGCCGCTTGGCAGCCTTTTTAATTTCGTAATTACGTAATTAAGTGATTACGTCATTTCACCCGCGCACCGGTAGCGTTATATACCGCGCCGTCGGGGCGGACGATATAGAGTTGACCGTCGTGGAGAATCTTCTGACTGCTGATAGATGACGGCTGAATGCTCTCTATTCCCTGCAGCTCCGGAGCGATGTAGTCCGGGTCCTCGTCCCACATTCCCTTATGGTCACAGATGGAACCTGCCGTAGAGTAGTTATAGGAGTTACAGAAGGTCTCCATGAACTTACCCACATAGGTCTTGCCGTCCTCTGCCACGAGGCGGAACTGCCCGGTGTAGTAACCGTAACGATAACCGCCTTGCGCAGCCTTGTCATCATCGTAAGCCACAAACTGGAGGCGTACTTCGGCATCGGTTGCCATCACGCATCCTGCCTGTGTCCCGTTGGTATTGAGGTAGCAACTTTCCAAGTCGATATTTCCGCGTGCTACGTTATAAACACCGGAGATAGCGTTCTCCTTGTCTGTCCAGATGAGGAGAGTAGGCATCGGCATACCTGTACCGCCTTCTTCGCCGGTAGCAAACATAATCATCCAGCCGTACTTGCCCTCAGGGAAGTTGCTTGTGTACTGGTCCAGATAGCCGGCATCCATGCCCCATATATTCATCACGATAGCGTCCGCCGGGATGTCTGCCGCCTGAGAGGTGAAGCTGTTTCCTTCGATGGCGTCGGACGCCTCGAAATAGTTGCCGTTAGCGCCTTGGTTGAACGCCTGGATGGTCCATGACCATGTACCGTCTTTCGGCATCGTGGTTGTCTTGGAGGTGCCGCTAACGGTGAGCGTAGCGTAGAACTCACCGTTCCAGAAGAGGGTGATCACGTATCTGTCAGCAGTAGTCGTTGCCTCCCATGTGAAAGTCACGTTATCGCCGCCGAAGACCTCTGCGTGCGGGTTAGTTGGCACGTAGGGGTTGGTGCCGACGGTGAAGGAGGTTGTTACCTCCTGCCCCATGGGGTTATTGTTCTTGTCGATCACCTGTACGATGGCGGTGTAGGACTTACCCTCGATGACATCGACGGTCAGGGGGCTCTCCGGACTGGTCTTCGAATCGAGGTTGTCATAAGCGATCGTCTCGCCGGACCAAACGCGTACGTAGAGTCGCTCGCCCTGGCTGAACTCCGGAGCGTCCCATGTGAGGGTAGCGGTCGTTTTATCGGAGGCTACGGCAGCTTGCAGATTCGTCACCTCTTTGGAAACCAAGGTGAAAGGAATGGTGGCCAAGGTCTCGCCTGTCGAGTAGCTGCTGTCAACATTCTGCACGAGCGTCAGTACCTGTACCTGATAGGTACCCGATCGGAGTGCAAGGATGGGAGAGACGGAGGTACCGATATTGATGACGGAGCTGGCCCACGCGTCGCCACGCTGCATGCCGTCTTCATCGACATTAAGGATCCACTTGGTGGAGCAATAATAGTGGTTCTCGTAGTCGTCATCGTCGGAGAAGCCGTCAAAGATACCGGCCTGCTGATCTTGATAAGCAAAGCGGTCGCACTCTTCGGTGGTCACAACGATGCCGGCAATCAACGTACCGGTAGCGTCTGCCAGACCGATCGCGAAAGCGGAGCTGTTATACGAGTACCAGGTGAACGAAGCGTCGCAATAGGTCAGGGCGTATATACCGGCATCGGGGATGTTCTCTTGAGAGGGATCGACATTACCGGACTCGCCAATGAGCGCCACGACGAAGTTATCCATCGAGACGGAGCAGTAGTCGCTGGTTCCGCCTGCAAAACGAAAGGCGATGAACTTAGCTGAAGAAGGCAGATCTTCTAACGAAACCACTGCGTGCGTATAGTTGAGCGAACGCGGGAGTGTCTGAAGGGAGATAAAGGTCGAAGCCTTGTTAGGGTTTGTCATGTAGCCTACTTCGAGCTGGCCGCAGCCGTCGGTGGTGAGGCTGGTCTTATAGTCGAAAGCGACCTCTAAAGTGTTCAGCGGAGCGTTGAAAGCCGGCATCGCGAATACTTGCGGACTCGTCGGCCCGCCGCCTACAGCCTGCAGGTGAGCCTGGCCTTGTACGGTAGTGGCGGTACCTTCGTCGTCGTAGGTCTTGTCATTGACCACGCTGATCAAACCGCTGGTTACGGTCCAACAGTCCGGTGCGGAGACATCAAAACCGGAACCGGTTTGATCTCTGGTGAAGGACTCGAGCCAAGGAATATTAAATGCCTCGCATGGGGTCTTGAAGGCTGTCTTAGGAGCGAGACTCTGCTCGTCCTCGGAGCAATAGGAACGTACGTAGAACTCATAGTCGGTCTCCTCGTAGAGGTTGGTCAGTGTGACGGTCTTCGCGGAGATCAGCGTCCCGTAGGTCCAGTCAACCTCATCGCCTTTCTCGATGAGCAGGTATTGGTATTGCGATGCCGTACCCTGCCAGGTGAAGGTGGCACTGTGCGCCTCCGGATTGCTCAGAACGATGTTCGACGGGTTCTCGCAGTCAGAGGCCCCACGCAGCGAGACACCACTGATATTGTCGAGAAAAATGACATCCGTCGAACCAGCCTGGTGGAAAGCGATATAGATGGAGCTTCCCACATATTGGGAGAGATCGATAGTGTAGTTTTTCCACTCCGATTTCCAGAGTTGATGTGCGGCGTCGCCTTTGGATTTGGAAGTATAATAGGTATCCAACACCTCGAACGAACCCGTTTCCGTGCCGCTCAGGGACACTTCGATACGAAGTTCGCCGGAAGAAGCATAGTCTCCGATGCATGCCTGAAAGTTCAGGCTCTCGCCGGCTGCGGGTTTGAGTTGCGGGGTGATGAGCCAGTTTTCGGTACCTGCCACTTCCTGGATCTTCACGCAGTTCTGTTGGAACTTAGCCGCCTTCTTCCATCCGTATCCGGCGTATCCGTCAATAGTCGTCCATCCCTCAGGCGGGAAAGTCTCATTCTCAAAGCCCTCGTTGAGTTGCTGAGCTTTCAAACTTGTGCAGAACAAGGCTGCAAACAATAAAAAAATAAATTTTCGCATATTCTGAAATTTAATCAAAGCACCACTTGATACCTAGACACGGGTTGCACATAAAACCCTTGCCGGCGAAGTTATAACTGAACTCGATCTCCGTACCGATATTCAGGTTCGGGCAGCCGAACCATCTCCCTACGTTATACCATAACTGCGGTTCGGAGATGAAGACGAACGACTGCTTCGTCGGATCCGTGATCGTGCCTTGCTGATAATCGGGAACCAACAGTTTCTGACCCCATATATCCAAGAACCCCGAGAAACGGAGTCCGGGCGCGGTACAGAAGTCATCGCATCCCCAGACGAAGGTGAACTGCAACGGCACATTATTACGCAGCTTGTTATAGTCATCAACGATATATTTGTACAGCAACTCGAGATTGAAGATATTCTTGTAATCCGCCGTGTGCAGACAGTAGTTCAGTCCCACTAACGCAGCGTGCTCGATGCCGTAACCGCGAAGGTCGCCAAACGGGTCCTTATACAACCCCAAACCGCCGTTGTACTCCACCTGCACACTCAAATCCTTGACGGGCGTCTGTTGCCAGAAATTAAGGCATCGCGCAATCTCGAAATACCCCTGAAAAGGTGTGTTCTTCGGGTCGGACGGATGGATGTTATAATCCAGATCAATAAAAGCAAACGTACTACCCCATTTATCCGGATAGAAGAGCTCCACAGTCGTCGTCACGCGGTTCGTACGCTGGTTATAACACGCGGTATTGAGCGATCCGAAATCGTAAAAGATCTGGATATTCGTGCCCGCCTGCGCTGCCATCGCGACCGCGCATAATCCTATGACAAGAGGCTTCTTCACGTTCAGCCCTCCCCAGAAATGATGGTTTTATTGAAACATCTCGTTCAGCAGTTTCGCGAGACGGATACCGGCTACATACAGCTGTTTCTCCATCAGCTCGTGCCAGGTGTAGATATAGTGGTACGTATTTCCGTCCCATACCTGCTGATACGCATAGATCGACTCCGTAAAATGGTAGTTATCCAGCAGCAGTTGTGCCTCCGAGCGTTGCTCTATCTCGCGTTTGAGGGGCGCGTACGTATCCTCGATGATCTGCGCGTACTCCGAGTACGAATAACCCTGACTCTCAATCAGCTTGTCGTCCCATACCTCATGCAGATTGGTCGGCTTGCCGAACCACTCCATCGGAATCAGATTGCCGCCCAGGTCTTCTTTCCGCCCCATATGCATCGGGCAATAGAGATCGCCGGAGAGGTGCACGATAAAGCGCAGAGTGTGATCCCGGTTGCTGTCATAAACCCGCTCCGCCGCCATGTTATAGACGAGCGAGTCGTGCACGGAGAAAAGTCTGCCGTTGACCTTGGGACAGTCCATCACCATGGCGACAATAGCCGAGTCCGAGAGTCCGCTCTCGAGGTTCTGGTAATGCCATCCGTCTTTGATACTTTGCGGGTAGATATTATCGCTCTTGATCTCGTCCGCCCAGTTGGACCAGTAGATCATTCCCCGTTTGCCGAGGATCTTATCTACTGACTTACGCGCTTTCGGAGTAAGATTGTCATACGCGATCTTCGCGATTACCCGGTGACCCTCCTGTCCCCAACTGAATGCCGGGACGGAATACATGCTCATGCCGATGAGGCAGAGTAATACAAAAAAGATTCGATTTTTCATAGCGGCGACAAAATTACTACATTTTTTTCATTTGTGCAAATTTTAGAACATTTATTTATTAAAAAAGTGAGAAAAGTGCAAACACGCTTGCGTATGTCAAAAAAAAGCAGTAATTTTGCACCGAATTTGGGTCAAAGAGCAGTTGTCAGCTCGCCGACCGTAAACATTTGTAGGTTTATTAATATATGATTAAAATTTCTTTTCCGGACGGTTCAGTCCGTGAGTTTGAGAGCGGCATCACGCCGCTGCAAGTAGCAGAGAGCATCAGCTCTCGTCTGGCGCAAGAGATCCTCTGCGCAAGTATCAATGACCAAATCGTAGAGCTCAACTACCCCATTACCGGGGATGCGGCTATCAAGTTGCATAAATGGGACGACGCGGAGGCGAAACATGCCTTCTGGCATACTTCGTCCCACCTCATGGCGGAGGCGCTGCAGGAACTCTATCCGGGTATCCAGTTCGGTATCGGACCCGCTATCGAGAGCGGTTTCTATTACGACGTCATGCCCCCCGAGGGAGTGGTTATCAAGGATACCGATTTTCCCGCTATCGAGGCGAAGATGATGGAGCTCCGCGCGAAGAAAGAGCAAGTAGTAAAGAACGCCATCTCCAAAGCCGATGCCCTCAAGGCCTTTGGCGACAAAGGGCAGACGTATAAATGCGAGCTGATCTCCGAGTTGGAGGACGGGCATATCTCTACCTATACCCAGGGTGCTTTCACCGACCTCTGTAAGGGTCCGCACCTCCTTTCGACCGAACCCATCAAGGCAGTCAAGGTGCTCTCCTGCTCCGCCGCTTACTGGCGTGGCGATGAGAAACGCCCGATGATGACCCGTATCTACGGTATCTCCTTCCCCAAGAAAGCGATGCTCGATGAGTACCTCGCGCTCTTAGAGGAAGCCAAGAAACGTGACCACCGTAAGATCGGTAAGGAGCTCGAGCTCTTTATGTTCTCCGACATGGTCGGCAAGGGTCTGCCGATCTGGCTGCCGAAGGGTACTGCCCTGCGTCTGCGGTTAGAGGATTTCCTGAAGAAGATCCAAAAACGCTACGGCTACCAGCAGGTCATCACGCCGCATATCGGCTCCAAACAGCTGTATATGACTTCCGGTCACTGGGATCACTACGGCAAGGACTCCTTCCAGCCGATTACCACGCCGGAGGAAGGTGAGGTATATATGCTCAAGCCGATGAACTGCCCGCACCACTGTGCGATATACAAGAACAGCCCCAAGAGCTACAAGGATCTGCCTTTCCGCTGCGCGGAGTTCGGTACGGTCTATCGGTACGAGCAGTCGGGTGAGCTCCATGGCCTCACGCGCGTGCGTTCCTTTACTCAAGATGACGCGCATATCTTCTGCCGTCAGGACCAGGTAAAGCAGGAGTTCATCCGCGTCATGGAGATCATCAATATCATCTTCAAGGCGCTCAATTTCGAGAACTACGAGGCGCAGATCTCTCTTCGTGATCCGAATAACCACGAGAAATACGTCGGTTCCGACGAGATCTGGGAGCACGCAGAGAACGCTATCCGCGAGGCATGCAAGGAGATGAACCTCCCCGCACGCGAAGAGACCGGCGAAGCGGCTTTCTATGGTCCGAAACTCGACTTCATGGTAAAAGACGCCCTCGGACGCCGCTGGCAACTTGGTACGATTCAGGTGGACTACAACCTGCCGGAGCGTTTCGAACTGGAATATACCGGTGAGGACAACCAGAAACACCGTCCGGTGATGATCCACCGTGCGCCGTTTGGTTCGATGGAGCGTTTCGTAGCCGTCCTCATCGAGCATACTGCTGGTAAGTTCCCGCTCTGGCTCACTCCGGATCAGGCAGTCGTGTTGCCTATCTCCGAGAAATCCAACGAGTACGCATGGAAAGTAAAGGAGATTCTCGAGCAACAGGATGTACGCGTCATCGTCGATGACCGCAATGAGAAACTCGGTCGTAAGATCCGCGATAACGAATTGAAACGCATCCCGTACATGCTCATTGTCGGTGAGAAAGAGGCGGAGCAAGGACTCGTCTCCGTTCGCCAGCAGGGCGCTGAGGAGAAGGGCTCCATGACCATCCAGGAGTTCGCAGACTTCATCAACGAGACCGTTAAACAACAAATGAGTGCCTATTAACGCGGGCGCCGGAACTCCGCCAAGACAATGGCGGTAGCGATAGATACATTGAGACTTTCGACCACGTCGGAGGTCTCTTTGTTTGGATAAGTAGGTATATAGATCGGGTCGGTGATGAACTTCCGCACCTCTGCCGAGATCCCGTTCCCCTCATTACCCATAATAATGATAGTCTGTACTCTGTCAGGCCACAGGCCGGTCTGCGTCAATCCACCATTAAGCGGCTTTGCCGCGTCACCATTCATCAATCCACCATTCCCTAACACCTCGTACATATTCTTTCCATCCAGTAGTGTGCCATAAATCCTGATTCCTGACTCCTGATTCCTGATTCCCTCCAGCCATTGCGGCAGATCGAGGTACCGCACCTTCACTCGTGCCAAAGCTCCCATCGTCGCTTGTACGACCTTGGGGTTATAGCAGTCGGCGGTGTCCTTCGAGCACACAATCTCATGCACGCCGAACCAGTCGCAGGTACGGATAATCGTCCCTAAGTTCCCCGGGTCCTGCACCCCATCCAGCACAAGAATCAGATCGTCCTGCATCATTCCACCATTAAGCGGCTTTGCCGCGTCACCATTCATCAATCCACCATTCTTCTTAAACACCCCTATCACCCCTTGCGGTGTCTTCAGCGATGACATCTGCTCTATCTCTGCCGACGTAGCAAGAAGTATTTTATCAGGCCGTAGGCCGGTCTGTATTCTATCAGGCCGCAGGCCGGTCTGTATATAATACACGAGCTCGAAGCCGCGGCGCAGCTCCTCCACGCATTTCTCGCCTTCGGCGACGAACAGTCCCTCTGCGTCACGCACCTTCTTAAGCTGCAGCGACCGCACGAACTTCACCTGTGCTTTGCTTATTTTCTCCATTAGTACTGAATTTCGCTGCAAAATTACGAAAATCTTCGGACATATACAAAAAAATGTACTTTTTTCTTGTGAATCTCAAAAAAAAACAGTAACTTTGCAGCGCGAATAATGGTGTATGGTGTAAAGTGTACGGCGGAAGATGGATATATAGCGTATGGGGGATGATACTATGTATCGTCTTATCGTCGTGTAATGCCACGAAATTTGTGCCGGAGGGCAAGTACCTGCTCAACAAAGCGCAGGTCAAATGCGTAGATGACAAGAAAGTTAACACTTCGGAGTTGCGGAACTACCTCCGCCAGCGTCAGAACACAGAGATCCTCGGGTTCTGGAAGTTACAACTCGACATCTATAACACCGCGCCCTTGGACACGACCACCAAAGCTAACCAACGGCTGGCACGCAACGCGAAGAAGATGGGCGAAGCGCCGGTGGTGTATGACCCGGAGCTGACGGAGATCAGCATGCAGCAGCTGCGCCAGCAGATGAATAACATGGGTTATTTCCAAGCTGAGGTGGACACCTCCGTCACTATCAAGAAACGTAAGGTCAACCTCACCTATCTCGTCACGGCGCATCAGCCCTATACGATACGCCGGTACGAGGTCGATATCCCCAATGAAGCCGTTCGTGCCATCGCTACCAACGAGCGATGTTTGATCAAAGAAGGTGCGCAGTTCTCCACCGCCACGATGGACGAAGAGCGCGCGCGTATCGCTACGGCACTTCGAAACAGAGGGTATTTCTATTTTGAGAAATCGATGTTGGAGTTTACTGCAGATAGTTCGCTTAACTCCCACGAAGTGGATATCCGCATCCATCCGGCGCCGTTCGTGGAACACCTGGACAGCGCAGCGCTGGCGCAGCTACGCAAGCAGTATTATATCCGCGAGGTGAGTTACAAGATGGACAAGCCCTTCCTTCGTCAGAGTGCGCTTCGTCGCGCCTGCCGCATCAAAGAGGGGGAACGCTATGCGGAGTGGAGAGTAGAACGTACGTACGCGCGCATGAACGCGTTAGCGCCTGTCAAGTACGTAGATATAGCCTTCACGCCGGTGGGCGACACGCTCTTGGACTGCTCCATCACCGTCTCGCGCGGACGCCTCAACTCCGTCGCAGCAGAGGTAGAAGGTACCTACTCCGCCGGTGACTGGGGTATAGCAGCAGGAGTTAACTACAGCAACAAGAATATCTTCAAGGGAGCCGAAGTGCTGACTCTCGGCGCGCGCGCCTCGTACGAGTGGCGCGCCAACGGCGGAAGGGCTATCGAGGCGAAAGCAGAAGCGGGTCTGCTCTTCCCCTCCAACGTGAAGGTGAACATCGCCTATAACTACCAGCAGCGGCCGGACGAATATACCCGCACGATTGCCAACGCCGGTCTGAGTTATATCATCCCCCGCCGCCCCGGCAGCCGGTGGACTCATCAGTTCAACCTCATCGACATCAACTATATCTACCTGCCTTGGGTGTCCGAGCAGTTCAAGAAAGAGTTCATGGACCGCTCGTCGGTACTCAAAGCCAGTTACGAGAACCATTTTATTCTCGATTGGAGCTACACCGGCACCTTCACCACTTTCAATGCACGCAACCCGAATCGCTCGTACCTGCAGCTGTCGCTGTACGCAGAGACTGCCGGTAATGCCTTATACGGCCTGAGCGCCGCCGCGGGATTCCAGAAGAACGACGACGGGTCGTACATGCTCTGGCGGATTCCCTTTGCGCAATATGCCAAAGGCGATATCAACTTCACCTACCACGGCATCATCACCCCCAAGCACCATCTGGTCGGCCATATCGGTATCGGTGCTATCGTGCCGTACCTGAACTCCGAGGTGGTGCCGTTCCAGAAACGCTATTTCGGCGGAGGAGCCAACGGTATCCGCGGATGGCAGGCACGCACCTTAGGACCCGGTACCTTCCGCGGCAACGGCAGTTCGCTCGTCTATGACAAACAGGCAGGAGACATCCGGCTGGATATGAATATCGAGTACCGGTACAAAGTGCTGACCTTCCTGGAGTTAGCGGCGTTCCTGGATGCAGGAAACATCTGGACCATCCGCGAATACGACGAGCAGCCCGGCGGTGCGTTCCTCTTTGATGAGTTTTACAAACAGATCGCCTGGAGCTACGGCGTAGGCGTACGATTTGACCTGTCGATCCTCATCTTCCGTGTCGATTTCGGTGTGAAGCTGCACGACCCGAGCCGTATCGCCGAAGGCAAACAATGGCGCACCGCGAAGAACGGCTTGGGATGGAAAGATGATATGACCTTCCATTTCGCGATAGGCTATCCATTCTAGTTGACTAGAAGACTAGCTGACTAGTAGACTAGACGAATATTATGCTGAAGACTCAAATGATATCGGGGCTCATCGAAGCCGGATGTGACGAAGCGGGCAGAGGTCCGCTGGCAGGCAGCGTGTTCTGCGCAGCGGTGATCCTGAACCCTGAGCGGGTGAAAGAGGTCACGGAATTCGAATGGCTCAACGACTCCAAGCAGCTGACGGAGAAACAGCGTTATGCGCTACGTCCCGTCATCGAGCGTGAGGCAGTAGCATGGGCGGTAGTCGAGGTGACGGCGAAAGAGATAGACGAACGCAATATCCTGCAGTGCTCCATCCTCGGTATGCAGCGGGCATTGGACCGACTGTCCGTACGACCGGGACACATCCTCGTCGATGGCAACAAATGGAAGCCCTACGTGCCCGAAGGTGAACTCCTGGAGATCCCGGCAGATACGGTAGTCCACGGCGACGCGACCTACCTCTCCATCGCTGCAGCAAGCGTGTTGGCCAAGACCTATCGGGACGACTATATGCTGCGCTTACACGAGGAGTACCCGCTCTACGGATGGGATACCAACAAAGGCTACCCTACCGCCGAGCACTATGCGGCGCTCAAGAAATACGGTCCTACGCCGTATCATAGAATGACGTTTAATCTGAAGATTAATGTGTAATGTTTAATGTGTAATGTTTAATAATATGATTTTCTTTCGACAAAATGTACAGACGCAGGACGGGCAGGCTCGTCCTCGTCGCAAAGTAGGCTGCTTGGGCGGCTGTTTGATTTTCTTCGCTGTGTATTTCATTTGCAGCGCCATCCTCGGATGGATCATGGGTGACGCCCTATCGTCCTCGTCGGTAACCTTGCAAGACAAGACCGTCTATCGTCTCCAGATGGAAGGAGTCCTGGTAGAGCAAGGGCAGGAAGATAACCCCTTTGCCGGCCTCATGGGGCAGATGCCGTACGTAGGAAACCGTGCGAAGCAAGAGACCGTCGGTCTGGACAATATCCTGAGTAACATCCGTCTGGCGAAGAATGACGATAAGATCCTCGGTATATGGCTGGACGGGGCAGAGTTAAATATGGCGCCGGCTTCCGCCAAAGCGATCCGCGATGCTCTCCTTGATTTTCAGAAGAGCGGCAAATGGATCCTGGCATCGGCGAAGAGTTACGGTCAGACCAACTACTACGTAGCGTCCGTAGCGGACTGCATCGTGCTTGACCCTACGGGAGAGGTAGGTTGGAACGGTCTGGCAGCAGAGAAGATGTACTTCACCCGCGTCCTGGAGAAGATCGGTGTGGAGATGCAGATCCTCAAGGTAGGTACGTTCAAGTCCGCCGTAGAGCCCTATTTCCGCACGTCGATGTCGGATGCCGACCGTCAGCAGACGAAGGAGTACCTCGACGGTATATGGGACGAATACAAAGCGGCCGTAGGCGCTTCGCGCGGCCTGAGTGCTGCCCAGCTGGATGCCTTGGCGGACCGCTACATGGGTCTCCAGCCGGCGAAGGATCAGGTAGAGGCAGGGCTCGTCGATAGCCTCGTCTATGCCCAGGACGTAGATAGTCTCCTGCGTGTCTTTACCGGCACGAAGGACTACCATCTCATCACCACCGGCAAGTTGGCGCAAGTCAAACGTCCGGAGTCGAAAGCCAAAGACAAAGTGGCGGTCCTCTACCTTGAGGGCGAGATCACCGATGAGGAAGGCGATGGCATCGTCGGAACCGAGGTCATCAAGACCTTCAAGAAGATCCGCAAGGACGAGGATATCAAGGCGCTCGTGCTGCGCGTCAACTCTCCGGGCGGTTCCGCAAACGCTTCGGAGCAGATCTGGCATGCGGTAGAGAAGATCAAAGCGGACTCCATCCCTGTCGTCGTTTCGATGGGTGACTACGCCGCTTCGGGAGGTTACTATATCTCCTGCGGCGCGAACTATATCTACGCCGAGCCGACAACCCTCACGGGTTCGATCGGTATCTTCGGTACCATCCCCAACGCCGCCAAGCTACGCGACAAGATCGGTCTGGATATCGACGGCGTAGCGACCAACAAACACTCCGACTTAGAGGGTAACATCATCTACAAAGGCATGAACGCAGAAGAGCGCGCGCTGCTGCAGACGATGATCGAGCGCGGCTATGACCTCTTCACCAGCCGTTGCGCGGAAGGTCGCCACGTAGAGCAGGACTATATCAAATCTATCGGTGAAGGCCGCGTATGGCTCGGCGCCAAAGGGAAGGAGATCGGTATCGTCGATGAACTCGGCAATATCGACGACGCAATCGCCAAAGCGGTTGAACTCGCCGGTCTGGAGACCTACCAGCTCACCTACTACCCCGACGTAGTGGACCCGATTGAGGAGATGCTCAAACTCTTCGACAACACCACGGACGAGGAGAAATTGGTGATCAAGATGAAGGAGTTCTGCTCCAAGCCGCGCGTTATGGCAAAAATGGATGATATCATCATCCGCTAAAAAAGAGTAATTGTGCTACGCACGTTCATTAGTTTACCGGTAAGTTGGTTGTACCGCTTAGGGGTGGCCATCCGGCATCTACTGTACGACCAACATTTCCTGCCTTCTTTCGAGGCGGGTATACCCACTATATGCGTGGGTAATCTCGCCGTAGGCGGTACCGGCAAGACGCCCATGACCGCGTATCTGGTGCAGTTGATGCTCGATCACGGATACAAGCCCGCGGTGCTCTCGCGCGGCTACAAACGCTCCACACGCGGCTTCGTCATGGCGGACGCATCCGCTACGGCCAAGACTATCGGCGACGAAGCGATGCAGATGTACGAGCGTTTTCCAGACGTGCCCATCGCCGTCTGCGAGCAGCGCGTACGAGGCGTGAGACAGCTACAACGGCAGGTAGAGGGGCTGGACGTCATCATCCTCGATGACGCGATGCAGCACCGGGCACTGAGGTGCGGATACACGATCCTGCTCACCCCTTACGACCGGCTCTATATAGACGACCATATGTTGCCCTACGGTACTCTCCGGGACCTGCCTTCACGGGCACTCAAAGCCGACACCATCGTCGTCACCAAGTGTCCCGAAGACATCCGGCCGATTGACATGCGGGTGGTAGATAACCGGCTGCATCTGCCGACCTACCAGCACCTTCATTTCGCCGGTATCACCTACGCCCCCATCGAGCAGGAAGGCACGCCGCTGGTGGTAGCAGGCATCGCGCGGCCGGAGTACCTCTTCGATCACGTGCAGAAGCAGTACCCCCATGCGGAACTGCTCGCCTTCCCCGACCACCACGCCTTCGCTCCTGCGGACGTGGATACGATTCTCATGAGAGCGAAACATTTCGACTTTGTGCTCACGACGGAGAAAGACCTGCAACGCCTGCGGCTGACAGAGCTGGAGAAGCGCTTGGAGGCGCAAGGCAAACAACTCGTTCCCCTGCCTATCCGCACACATTTCTATACGCCGAAGGAGCAATTTGACAAACAGATACTACTTTATATTCACGAAAACAGACTCCGTTAGTATGCCGTTTCTTACCCTCATACGCCGTTTTGTACCGCCTTACAGAAAATATATGGCGCTGAACATCCTGTTCAATCTCCTCTCAACGATTCTGTCGCTCTTCTCTTTCGCCGCCATTATCCCGGTGCTGCGTATCCTCTTCGGTCTGACAGCTGTCGATGTACAGTGGGTGGATATGCAGACCGTGAACGGACTGCAAGAGACGATAGCGGCGCTGCGGGGAAACCTGTATTTTCTGCTCAACGACCAGATCGCCCTTCACGGCGCGAGTTATGTTCTGCTGCTCTTGGGATTGTTTTTAGTCGTGATGACAGGCTTCAAATGCGGTGCAGCGTGGTTGGCGAACTACTACATGGTGCCCATCCGTACGGGTGTCCTGCGGGATTTGAGGCAACAACTCTACGACAAGGTGCTGTCACTGCCTATCGGTTATTTCACCGAGACCCGCCGCGGCGACGTCATCTCCCGTATGACAAACGACGTAAGCGAAGTGGAGGCATCCATTATGTCGGCGCTGGACATCCTCTTCAAGGACCCGATCATGATCCTCGTCTATCTGGTGACGCTGCTGGTGATCTCATGGCAGCTGACGCTCTTTGTGCTCCTCTTGATGCCTGTCGCCGTATTCCTCATCGGCCGTATCGGCCGCTCGCTCAAACGTGCTTCGACCAAAGGGCAGGAGCAGAACGCAGAGATACTCTCTTCCATCGACGAGACCCTCTTGGGGTTGCGTGTCGTGAAGGGTTTTAATGCTCAGCATAAGTTGCGCTCGCGGTTCGAGAACCTCATCAATGCCGCCCGCGCGACCTTCAACCGTATCAACCGCCGGTACTACCTTGCCCACCCGCTCTCGGAGTTCTTGGGCACAGCGCTGATAGCGATTATCCTCTGGTTCGGCGGACTGCTCATCCTCTCCGATCACGCGACGATAGATGCCTCCACATTCATCTACTACCTCGTCATCTTCTATTCGATCATCAACCCCTCGAAGGACCTTTCCAAAGCCTCCTACGGCATCCGCCGGGGTATGGCGTCGCTCGAGCGTATCGATGCGATACTGAATACGCAGTCGAATATCC
Source organism: Bacteroidales bacterium UBA2712 (assembly GCA_002354055.1). Lineage (GTDB taxonomy): Bacteria > Bacteroidota > Bacteroidia > Bacteroidales > Paludibacteraceae > Colicola. The sequence goes on along the minus strand of DEKW01000005.1, from coordinate 36,233 downwards.
TCGAGCCGGAGCATCCGGAACCGGTTGTCTTCAACGAGGGTATTCAGATCGACCATCTCTCCTTCCGCTACCAACCTGACCGCGAGGTGCTGAAGGACATCTGCCTCACGATCCCGAAAGGCAAGACCATCGCGCTTGTCGGTCAGTCCGGCAGCGGCAAGACCACCCTCACGGATCTCGTGCCGCGGTTCTACGACCCGCAGGAAGGACGGATCACCATCGACGGTACGGATATACGGAGTTTCCTCACGCGCGACCTGCGCGCCCTGATGGGTATCGTCTGCCAGGAACCCGTGCTCTTCAACGACACCGTCTATAATAACATTACTTTCGGCGTGGACACAACACTTCCTGCGCCAAACGGCATGAGTTGGGACGAAGCGGTCGAGCAAGCGGCGAAGATCGCCAACGCGCATGAGTTCATCTCCGCCATGCCGGAGGGTTACCAGACCTCCATCGGCGATCGCGGCAGCAGGCTCTCCGGAGGCCAACGCCAGCGGCTCTCCATAGCACGCGCCATCCTCAAGAACCCGCCGATACTCATCCTGGACGAGGCTACTTCGGCACTCGATAGCGAGTCCGAGAAACTCGTACAAGAGGCGCTGGAGCACCTCATGAAAGACCGTACGACACTCGTCGTGGCGCACCGCCTGTCCACCATCAAGCATGCCGATCTCATCTGCGTCATGCATGAGGGTGAGATCGTGGAGTCCGGTACACACGAGGACCTCTACGCCCTCGGCGGATATTACACCAAACTCGTAGATATGCAAAAGTAGGCGAATGGAGCAATCATCAATCATAAATAATAAATCATCAATTGCAAAACCGAAGGTTCTGCTCGGTATGTCGGGAGGAATAGACTCCACGGTGAGCGCTATGCTTCTTCTGGAGCAGGGCTATGAGGTCGTGGGCGTGACCTTCCGCACCTACGACAGTATGAAAGACTCGTGCATCGCCAAGGAGAAAGGCTGCTGCACCATCGACTCCATCATGGAGGCGAAGCATAATGCCGAGCGCATGGGGTTTGAGCACCACATCGTGGATTTTCGCGAGTCTTTCCGGCGGTGCGTCATTCAGGACTTCATTGACGAGTATATGTCCGGCAGGACGCCTAACCCCTGCATCCTTTGCAACAGTACCATCAAGTGGGGCGAGATGCTCCATCTGGCGGACGAGATGGGTTGCGACTATATAGCAACAGGCCATTACGCGCGCATCGCCGAGCGTGACGGCCATACTTACCTCCGTACCGCTGCCGACACCCATAAAGACCAGACCTATTTCCTCTGGCGGCTGACGGAAGAGCAGCTCAAGCGGACAATCTTCCCCTTAGGCAACTACACCAAGGATCAGGTGCGCGAGATTGCCCGTCAACACGGCTACGAGAAACTCGCTACCAAACGCGAGAGCCAGGAGATTTGCTTCATCCCGGACGACAACTACCGTGCTTTCCTGCGCGCGAACGTGCCCGATTATGAGGAGCGCGTGCGCCCGGGCGAGTACGTGGACGCGCAAGGAAAGGTTCTCGGCACTCATCAGGGCTTTGTCAACTATACCATCGGCCAGCGCAAAGGGCTCGGGATCGCTTTAGGTCATCCCGCCTATGTCACGCATATCGACGCCGAGACCAACCGCGTGACGCTCGGCACGAACGACGACCTGCTCGCTACAGAACTGAAGTTTAAGCCTTCGGTATTATGTAATAACGTCATTACGGGATCTCGATTAACCGCGCGCATCCGCTACCGGTCGGCGGCGGTACCCGTAGAAATAAAAAACGAGGGCTGCCTTCATTTCGCAGCCCCCGTCTGGGGTGTCACTCCCGGTCAGTCCGTGGTCATCTATCAAGACGACCTCGTCGTCGGAGGAGGAGTAATCCTCAAATAGTCTTTCGACTTTCTACTTCCCGAAGTAACGCTTGTACAGACCTTCGAAGCCTTTTCCGTGACGAGCCTCGTCGCGTGCCATCTCATGTACGGCATCGTGGATAGGATCGAGATCGAGTTGTTTAGCTCGTTTGGCGATATTCAGTTTGTCCTCGCAGGCACCGGCCTCCGCCATCATACGTTTCTCGAGGTTGGTCTTGGTATCCCATACCAGCTCACCGAGCATCTCTGCGAAAAGCGAAGCGTGATCGGCCTCTTCATACGCGTATTTACGGAAAGCCGCAGCGATCTCCGGATAACCCTCGCGATCCGCCTGACGAGCCATTGCCAAGTACTGGCCCACCTCGGTGCACTCGCCCATAAAATGAGCACGCAGACCGTCGTGGATGATCGGATCCTCTACGTCCTTGCCGCAGCCAACTACGTGCTCGCAAGCGAAGTTCAGTTTGTCAGACTCAGCTACTTTCCAAGTAACGATTTGTTTGCATTGCGGGCAGCGCTCAGGTGCCTCTGTACCCTCGTGAACATAGCCACAAATCGGGCAGATAAATTTCTTTACCATAGTGTTAAAAATTTTGGGTTAATAAATATGTTTATTGTATTCCAGTATTCGGTATTCAGTATTCAGATTGTAAGACCTGTCCTTGAATAGTATAGGTCTTTCCTCCGCGTTGGATAATCAGTTGCCCGTCGCGCAGCATCTTCCTGCCTACCTCGTCTGTTTGCGTCCTCTCTATTCCTTCTGTAGCAGGCTGGATACCCTCTCCCCATTGCCGGTAGAGCCAGTTGATGCGCCAGTTATAGCGGTTGATAAAATCGTTCCGGCGGTCGGCCATGTTGCTGTTATTGCAGAAGTTAGAAGTGCTCTCCCATACCTGCGCATCGCGCTTGGCTGCCTCTGTCAACCGGTTCGCAAAATCTATAGCCTGCTGCCTGATTGCGTCTTTGTAATGATGGTAGTAAATCCACCATTGCTCCTTAACTGCATTTTGAAAAACAGGCCATGTAGCGAGTTGTCCAATCCAGTACTGCGGCCACGTCGGACCGTCGTATATCCATCGCTCGGCATGGCGGTCGTATGCATTACCGAAATCCCATACGGGACCAAATTTCCATTTATCTACTGTACCCAGACTATCGCGGTCTTTGTAGAGTTTGCAGCTGCCGTGGTAACTCTCGCAATCCTCCATGATCTCCTGCACGAGGTAGTACTTAGCCGCCTCTTTAATATCGAGGATCTGCTCCAATGCCGCCGAACTATTTCCGTAGATAGCGTTGTTGAGCGCCTCTATCTGATTGACAATATAGCTGCGTTGCACGGGCGACAGCACCTCCGGTACATCCAATGAAACCATAACGTGCTGACCGTTATTCTCGTTGAACTCAATATTATTCTCCGACCAATAGTTATCGATCTCAACCAGCCATCCGCCGGTGATGCTATCCGCATTCGTACATAAGTCCGTTTGCTCCTGGATGTTGACGCGGTTCTTATCTACTCGCACATGTTCGGTCAGGAAATAAAGTCCCTGGTATTTACCATTCAGGACCAACTCTACCGGCACGATCCCCGGCGTCCATCTCAGACCTACGGCCTCACTGATCATGAAGCCTACAGGGTTGCGCAAGTAGCCTAACCAATCGTCTGCGCCGGCGATCAGCACCCAGTGTTTATTCTTCGGCATGCCCAACACTTTCTGTTTGGCATCGAATTTGATCTTATAGGGTTTCTTATCGAAGCCGGACCACGTCCAGTTTCCGCGTCCTTTCAGTTGCGCCGTGAGCGGAGAGGTGCTTGTTCCCAACGCAGCATAACCTGTATTCAGCGGGTCGATATATACCGTGCCGGGGACGTAGTTCTCTTTGTCCGTGATCGCCAGGCCGCTATTCGTCGTCATATAGACTATCGGCAGTGTACCCGAAGGATTCACAGCTTGCATCCCTGCGCTCAGCAGGCAGACCAAAACAATAACTATGTAACGTCCTATTTTCATTAGCTCTCTCCCTTCATTCGCTCCATTAAGTCCGCAGCGCGCCTCAACGCGAAGTGGATGTTCGCGCAGATGTTATGCGGATCCATCTGTTGCTCGATGCCGCCTTGCATCAACTGCTTGTGTACGTGGTCATTCACGCCCGAGAGGATGATGGTGATGCCCTCTTTATGCGAGCGTTGGATGAGCATGGAGAGGTTATGCATCGCTGTCGAATCGACGAACGGCACCTTCCTCATGCGGATGATACGAACCGGGTATTTCTCGCCGGATACATGACTCATGATTTCGTCAAAACGGTTTGCTATACCGAAGAAATACGGGCCGTCGATCTCATATACCTCCACACCCTCAGGGATCGTCAGGTGCTTGAGGTTCAGGTTGCTCTCCGTATCTTCGTTCGGGTCGATCTCGTTATGGAAGGTACGGATATGTGTCTCTTCGTTTGTTCGCATCAGGAATAGTACCATCGCCAACAGCAAGCCCACCTCGATAGCTACCGTCAGATCGAAGATGACCGTCAGGAAGAAAGTGATGACCAGCACCCAGAAATCCCGGTTGCGATGCTTGAACAAGCCCACGATCGTTTTCCACCCGCTCATCGAGTATGCCACCATGATCAGCACTGCCGCCAGACACGACATAGGAATCATGCCGACGAGTTGACCCAAGAACAATAGCACGAGCAGTAACACGATCGCGTGGATCACTCCTGCCACCGGCGTACGACCGCCGTTATTGATGTTCGTCATCGTACGGGCGATAGCTCCCGTAGCAGGAATGCCGCCGAAGAACGGCACCACCACGTTCGCCACACCTTGCGCGATGAGTTCGGTATTCGAGTTATGCTTGTCGCCGATCACACCGTCCGCCACCATCGCCGACAACAGGCTCTCGATGGCACCTAACATCGCTATCGTGAACGCCGAAGGGAAGAGCTTCTGCACCATCGTGAAGAACGACTCGCCTTCCGCCAGTTCCATGGACGGCAGATGCGGCGCAGGGATGCCATGCGGCAAGGCGTACAGATCGCTGATCGTCTGCACCGATGCGATGCCCCACGATGCCGGAGCGTATGACTTTAATAGCCATACCGCAATGGTCGCTAACACGATCGCCGCCAGACTGCCGGGGATACGTTTCGTCAGTTTCGGCATGAAGACACATACTACCAACGAGAACAGACCGATCGCCAGCGCCCAGCCGTTCACATGAAAATGCCCGCCGTAGTAGATCCATTTATCAATGAAGTTCGCCGGCACATCCGTCAGCCCCAGACCGAAGAAATCATTCATCTGCGTGCTGAAGATCGTCAGCGCTATACCTGCCGTAAAACCCACAATCACCGGGTACGGAACGAACTTGATCACCGATCCCAGATGCGCCACACCCATCACAATCAGCAATATACCCGCCATGACGGTGGCCACTGTCAGCCCCGCCAAACCGTATTCCTGAATAATGCCGTAGATAATCACGATGAACGCACCGGTCGGTCCGCCAATCTGCACTTTGCTGCCGCCTAAGACCGAGATAATCAGACCCGCGATGATCGCCGTCACCAAGCCTTCCGTAGGACCTACGCCCGAAGAGATACCGAACGCTATCGCCAGCGGGATAGCCACAATACCGACTATCACGCCTGCCAAAGCATCCTGCGCTAACTGCGCACGGCTATAGTTCCGAAGGGTCTGGAACAACTTAGGAGCAAATACGTCTTGTAACTTAAAATCTATACTTTTCATAATTCCGCTGCAAAGGTACAACAAAAATTGCACATATGCAAGCCTTCGGGCGCTTTTTTTTGCGAATTTTCTTGTGTATCTCAAAAAATCTTTGTATCTTTGCACCAAATTCTAAAAACACACAGCTATGATTTTATTAGCCGACAGCGGAAGTACCAAAGTCCATTGGTGTTTGGTCACGGCGAGCGGACAATGCTCGGACGTCTTCACCGACGGTATCAACCCGCTATTTCAGACATGCGACGCGATGCGTAATAGCATCTGTAACCAACTCCTGCCGCAGATCTCTTCCCTTCTCTGGGCGGGGACACTGACCCACGTCTTTTTCTATGGCGCAGGCTGCACACCGGAGAAGAAAGTGTTTGTCCAGCGGGCATTAGAGCAGGTGTTCAAGAAAGCAGAGATCTTCGTCGCCTCCGACGCGCTCGGTGCGGCACGCGGCCTGCTCGGTCATCATCCCGGCGTAGCGTGCATCCTCGGTACGGGTTCCGGCAGCTGTTTCTACGACGGTGAGCAGATCGAATGGTGCGTTCCGTCCCTGGGATACATCCTCGGTGACGAAGGCTCCGCAGCAGTCTTAGGCAAGCGGCTCGTAGGCGACCTACTGAAGAATCAGTTGGGCGATGACCTCAAAGAGGCGTTCTTCGCCGAATACAACACCTCCATGGCAGATATCATCGAGAAGGTCTATCGTCAGCCCTTCCCCAACCGCTTCCTGGCGAAGCTCTCGAAGTTCTGCGCCGATCATATAGAAGACCCACGGATCCATGACCTCGTCTATGATCATTTCGTGCAGTTCATCCGCCGCAACCTCGTGCAGTATTTCAAGGAGTCAGGAGTCAGGAGTCAGGAGTCAGGAGTCGGATTCGTTGGCTCGATAGCCTATTACTACCGCCCGATTCTCGAGGAAGCAATGAAAGCCGAAGGAATGCCGATGGGTACCGTCCTCAAAGACCCCATTGAGGGTCTCAAAGAATACCACAAGGACTCTGTAACACCTACTACAATATGATTTCTACCTTTTTTCTCCCGGGCAGAGTTTGTCCGACAAAGGCGATCAAAGAGATTGCTGCGAAAGCCTCTGAGCCCTATACCATGATCTGTCTCAAGCCCGACATTGAGTGGGTTTATCTGGGGCAGGAACGTATGATCCAAGTGATGGAGATGAGCGGCGCGACGATGGTCTATAGTGACCACTTTAACAAGGTCATGACCGACGGCCAATGGGCGATCTCCGAAGCACCGGTGATTGACTACCAGATAGGCGCACTGCGCGATGACTTCGATTTCGGCGCCGTGATGCTGTGGGACACAGCCAAACTCCAAGCCCTCGTCGCAGAGATGGATACGGACTACGAGTTCGCAGGACTCTACGACCTGCGCCTACGAGCATCGTCTGTACTCTTATACCATATTCCCGAATACCTCTACTACGAGGTAGAGACCGACACCCGTAAGTCCGGAGAGAAACTCTTCGACTACGTCGATCCACGCAACCGCCAAGTGCAGATAGAGATGGAAGCCTGCGTGACGGAGCACCTCAAACGTATCGGCGCGTACCTCAAGCCCGGCGAGTATAAGGAGCTTCCCGTAACCGATAACCCCTACCCCGTAACCGCCTCTGTCATCATTCCTTGTAAGAATCGCGCACGCACGATAGCCGACGCCATCCGTTCGGCGCTGAACCAGAAAGTGCGCGCTCCCTACTCCTTCAACGTCATCGTCGTCGATGATAACTCCACGGACGGCACCGCGGAAAAGATTCAGGAATTGATGAATGGTGACGCTTCGCTGAATGGTGCCAATGGTGAATTGATCTATATCGCGCAGGACAAGACCTGGCACGCGATTGGCGGTAACTGGAACGTGGCGATCCATGACCCGCGGTGCGGCAAGTACGCTATCCAACTTGACTCCGACGACACCTATTTCGACGAGACCACTGTGCAGAAGTTCATCGACAAATTCGAAATGGTAAATGGTACATGCCCAAATGGTAAATGTTTTTATGGTATGGTCATCGGTACGTACCAACTGACGAATATGGCAGGCGAAGTGCTGCCTCCGGGTGTCATTGACCACCGCGAGTGGACGGATGACAACGGTCGCAACAACGCCCTGCGCATCAACGGTTTAGGCGCGCCGCGCGGGTTCTATGTGCCGCTGCTCCGTACCATCAATTACCCGACTACCAAGTACGGCGAAGACTACGCCGTAGGTCTGCGTATCAGCCGCGACTACCCCATTGGACGCATCTACGACGTCGTATATAACTGCCGCCGGTGGGAGGATAACTCCGATGCCAACTGCGACGTAGTCGCCATGAACCGCAATAACTGGTACAAAGACCGCTTACGTACATGGGAACTTATAGCTCGAATGAACGAGTGAACGAATGAACGAGTGAACGAATGAAGATTCGCGTAGGCATATTAACTGCCCCGCATATCGAGTATGAGCAGCGGGAGAACACGTTCGTGCTGAAGAACGTGCGCATCGGCATTGGCTTTCATTGGGACCGATATGAAGATCAGGAGTTTCAAGGGACCCTGGAGATTAAGCCCAACCCCGATGGTACGGAGACAGCCATCAACACCATCGACCTCGAGGATTACCTCTGCTCCGTCATCTCCTCGGAGATGAGTGCTGACAGTCCCATGGAACTGCTCAAAGCCCATGCGGTCATCAGTCGCTCTTGGGCGATACGGGCAATCGCAAATAAGCCACATAAACAAATGGTAAATGGTCAAATGGTAAATGATTTTCACGTCTGCGCCGATGACCACTGCCAGCGGTATGAAGGACTGCTACGGATGAACGAACGCGCCGTTGAAGCCGTACGCGCGACCAAAGGACAAGTCCTCATGTATGGCGACGAGATCTGTGACTGTCGGTACTACAAGTGTTGCGGCGGTAAGACGGAGGTCTGGCAAACATGTTGGGAAGATATCGACGTACCATATATCCGCTCCGTCGAGTGTCCTTACTGCGGCAGGGTGAGTGCCAAGACCCTGCGTCTGGTGCTCAATAACTACGACCGGGAGACCACGGATTTTCACGATTGGAAAGTGACCTACACCGCGGACGAACTGAGCGAGATCATCCGTACGAAGTCCGGCATCGATTTCGGTCAGATCACCGACCTCATTCCTCTCCAACGCGGTGCTTCGGGACGTATCTGCAAACTGAAGATCGTCGGCACCAAACGCACGGAGATCATCGGCAAAGAGCTCAAGATCCGTCTCTGGCTCTCAAAGACCTGCCTCTATAGCTCCTGGTTTGACATTTCCCATAACCCGTCACCCGTAACCGGTAACCCCTCATGGATTCTAACCGGCCACGGCTGGGGTCATGGCGCCGGACTCTGTCAGATAGGCGCCGCACAGATGGCAGCCGAAGGACATTCGTACGAAGAGATTCTGCATTTTTACTACCCCGGAACCCAACTCAATGGTACATGGTAAATGCCCAAATGGTAAATGACTTGGCGCTGCAGCGCAATAAATACAAACACCTCTCCGACGAGGAATGGCGATGGTTCTTGCAGCAAGTCGAAGGCCGTGAGCGGACTGCCGACAAACTGCCTACTTTCGCTGCTATCGAGGACTGGTGGTATCCTGTGCGGCTCTCTTGCGAGCAGTGTTCCTCTGAAGCCACGGCGAGGTATAAAGCATCTCTCTGTCAGCGAAGCGGTCTGTCAGCAGAGCGGTCTGTCAGTGAAACGGTCTGTCAGTCTGCAGGACGGTCTCTTTTGGATCTCACCGGCGGCTACGGCGTGGACACGTATTTCTTAAGCGAACTGTTCTCCCACACCGACTACGTCGAGCAGAACGCCGAACTCTGCCGCATAGCCACGCATAACTTTGCTGCCAAACCTATTACGATTCATCATTCCACAGCTGAAGATTTTTTAGCCTCAGCAGGGCAATATGACTTGATTTTCTTAGATCCGGCACGTCGGGACAGTTACGGCGGAAAGGTCTTCCGTCTCGAAGACTGCACCCCGAATGTCGTAGAGCTATTGCCTGCCTTGTTGACACACGGAAAGCGGATCATGATCAAGTTATCTCCTATGTTGGATATTACACAAGCGGTCACGACTTTATCGCAAGTGACGTGGGATATCTATGTGGTCGCTATCAAGAATGAGGTCAAAGAAGTCTTGCTGCTTAGCGGCGGTTCAGGCCGGATTACTGCCATCGATCTATCAAAAAAGGAACAGGTGTTTACATTCACCAGAGAGGAGGAACAAGCGACGCAGACAAAAATGGTAAATGGTACTTGGTCAAATGGTACTTGGATTTATGAGCCCAACGCAGCCATCCTCAAAGCCGGAGCGTACAAACTCGTAGCGCAACGCTTCGGGCTGCGGAAGTTGGATGTGAACACCCACATCTATACCTCCGAGACACTCGTACCCGATTTCCCGGGGCGCGTATGGAAGGTCAAAGAGCCTACCCCAACCCTCCCTAAAGGGAAGGAGATGAAACAGGCGAACGTCCTCGTTCGCAATTATCCGCTGACGGCGGAGCAGTTAAAAAAGAAACTGCACCTCCGCGATGGAGGTACAGCCTATGTCATCGGTTGCCGCGTTGCCGGCAAGCCCACTATCTTCTTAGCCGACCGGCTCCAATAAACCCTAAATCAGAAACCCTAAATCATAAATAATGAAAGATATCCATGCCAAAGGCAGACGTGAAAGCGTCTGCTTTTTTCAGGTTCTCGGCGGTGTCGAGTTGTACGCCTTGCGCCTTGGGCGACATCAACAGGATGCGGTCGGAGAGGGCGAGTGCGAGGTCGAGTTCGTGGGTAGAGATGAGGATGGTTTTGCCCTGCTCATGCGCCAACTGCCTAAGCAGCCGCAGCACTAAGATGCGGTGCGGTAAGTCCAGATGGGCAGTAGGTTCATCCAGAAGGATGATCGGCGTCTGTTGCGCAAGGGCTTTGGCTATCAGTATGCGCTGTTTCTCTCCATCGGAGTGGGCGTTAAAAAAAGACCGCCTTACGGACAGACCAAAGCCTACCTGTTGCAGCGACTGAGCGATGATCGCTTCGTCTTCGTCGGTCAGGCCGCCGAGGAAAGAGGTGTATGGGTACCGTCCCATCGCCACGACGTCGTGCACGGTGGTATTCTCCAACGACAACCGCTCCGTCAACACCAAAGCGATGGCTTTAGACCGCTCGCTTTGCTCACTAACAGAATACGGACCGTCCTTCGGACTGACAGACCGCTCTGCTGACAGACAAAACTCTCCCGCCAGAGCAGGTTGCAGGCCGGCGAGGGTGCGTAACAGAGTCGATTTGCCGCAGCCGTTAGGACCAAGCATACAAACCATCTCGCCCTCATAGAGCGAGAAAGAGAGGTCGCGCTGCACAACCGCCTCTCCGAATGGCTGGCTTGCTCCGGTTCTAAACCGGTAACCTATTGCTAACTTATTCGTAGAAATAGAGACGTTGGACACGGCGGGAGACGGATGTTAGTATTTCGTAAGTGATGGTACCGAGTTTGTCAGCTAACTCTTCCAAGGGCAGATGTTCGCCGAAGACCTCGACGAGGTCGCCCGGCCGTGCGTCCGCGCCGGTGACGTCAACCATGGCTTGGTCCATGCAGACGTTTCCTACCACCGGGCACCGCTTGCCGCGCACCCACACTTCGCCGCCGTAGTTAGAGAACCGGCGGTCAAAACCATCGGCATAACCGATTGGGATGACAGCTATCGTGCGGTCTTCGTCCAGCTTTGTATGTCTGCCGTAACCGATGGTCTCACCGGCTTTAACGGTCTTGACGGAGAGGATGGTCGTCTCGAGCGTGCATACGTTCCGTAGTTTGGCGCCCGCGAAAGAGAAGCCGTAGAGACCTATACCGAGCCGGCACATGTCGAACTGATAGTCGCTGAACCGCTCTATGCCCGCAGAGTTGAGAATATGCTTTAAAATCGGCGAATGGCTAACGGTTATTGGCGAATGTTCTCCTTTAGCCTCTAACCTTTCGTCCATTAGCCCTTTCTTCAGTTCCTCTGCACAATCGTCGAAATAACGGATCTGCGAGAGGGTGAAGTCGTCAAACTGCGGTTCGTCGCTTCCCGCCAGATGGGAGAAGACAGACGCTACGCGGACGGCTTTCTGGTGCGTCAGACGGTCGATGAGCCACGGTAGGTCTTCTTGATAGAAGCCCAAGCGGTGCATGCCGGAGTCAATCTTGATATGTATCGGATAGTACTCCAATCCTTTCGCTTCGACGGCTGCGATCACGGTCTTGAGCGACTGATGGGAATAGACGTTCGGTTCGAGGTTGTTCTCGAGGATCAGATCCATGGCCGCCACCTCCGGATCCATGATGATGATCGGCAGGGTGATACCTGCGCGGCGCAGCTCCACTCCTTCGTCCGCTACGGCTACCGCCAGGTAATCGACCAGCCCGGAAGCCTGCAGCGCTTTGGAGACCTCCACACTGCCCGCACCATAAGCAAAAGCCTTGACCATGCAGGTCAGTTTGGTGGTGGGTTTCAGTTTGGAGCGGAAATAACGGACGTTATCCACGAGGGCAGAGAGGTTCACCTTGAGTACCGTCTCGTGCGTCTGATGGAGGATGCGGGTGTTGATGGTCTCTTCGTCGTAACCCAGCGCCCGCATCACTGCAGCGCACGTGCGGACGTTCTGGTGCGTCGGGTCCTCAATCACTTTCTGAGAGTGAACGAAGAGTTTCATCTTCTCTGCGCGTTTCTGCTCGAGCGAAGCGAAGTTCTCGTCGTGCTCGTGGCCGATATAGGTGATCACGCCTATTGTCGGACGGATGATGCGCTCAAGCTTCTCCATCTCCCCCGGCTGACTGATTCCCGCTTCGAAGATCGCCAAAACAGGTCTTTCGACTTTCGACTTTCGACTTTCGACTCCTTCCAGTTGCCACACGGACAGCGGCACGCCGATCTGCGAGTTATAGGACTTAGGCGAGCGGATAACGGTATAGTCGTCTTTGAGCAGCTGGTAGAGCCACTCTTTGACAACGGTCTTGCCGTTGGAACCGGTGATGCCGATGACCGTACCGTGGAACTGCTCGCGGACGTGTGCCGCCAGCGCCTGCAACGCCGCTACGGCGTCGCCCTTCACGAACGCCTGTACGCCTTTCTCACGAAGTTCGGGGATGTATCTCGCACCATCATTCGTCGCCGTATGGATGGCGAAGAAGAGGGTCTTCCCGGGTTCGGCACCTAACTGACGACTGTCCGTCAACAGATGGCGGATCTCCAGTTCGTCATCTCCGGAGACCTCCGCCAGCGAGCCTATGGCTTGTCTTATTTCTTTGAGTTTCATCTTCAAAAAACCTTTGCGACTGCAAAGGTACTACAAAAATTGCACATACGCAAATTTTTCGGCAATTTTTTGCTTGGCGAAATGAAATTTCGCGATAATTGGCGTATGCACCGCAGGACGCGAACGTAGCTACGGGGGAATTACCATAGGTAAGGCAGATGTCCGAAGGTACGGTTTTTTTTTGACATATGCAAGGAAAATCAGAGATTTTTAGGAATTAGGGGTTAGGGATTAGGGATTAGGGGTAAAAAAAAGCGAAAGACTTGCATAATTGAAAAAATTGTATTACCTTTGCACCCGTTTAGGACTCACGCCATTGAACACATACAAATAATACCATTATGAGTAAACTTTTTCGCTTATTCACGCTTATGCTCCTTATGGATTGCGCGCTATGCAGCGTGCACGGAGCTGTTCCGGCTACGCCCTTAGCGTATTACACGCCCTCGTCAGCGCAATACATGACCCGCAGCGGTAACGGCGACCCGAATGACGAGCCCTACACGGTCATCGTGACCGAGGCTGGTCAGGAATGCGTCTTTGTGCCGTCCGGCAAGTACCTCTATTTCCGCATCGACAAGACGGTTGTGCCGTCCTCCATGGCGACGCTGGTCTTCAAAGTCACGTACCTCGACCGCGGCACGGGTGAGTTACGGATGCAGTATAACGCCACCAACAACCGCAACTACGAGTCCTGCGTCGTGGGTAAAACCGGTTCGGAGCAGTGGATCACTGTCACGATGGCGGTCACCGACGCTTCGTTACGCGACGCGCAGAACCACGGCGACATACGTTTCAACGAAGGCAATTATATTGCCCGTGTGGAGATCTATCACGGTACGTTGGACCCGCAGTCCGAGCCGCTCTGTCCGCATGCCGGAGGAAGCGCCTACTCGGAGTTCATCGGCAAGTCCGTCGCGGGTTATCAGGCTTGGTTCCGCGTCGCAGGCAGGTATGAGTTCTGGCACCACTGGGGCAACGATGCCGTGGCGGCAGACGGCACGCGATGGCCAAGCCCCAACAACCATACCTTCGAGATCTACCCGGATGTCTCTTTCTACGACGATGCCGACCTTGCCCAAACGGGTTTTGCGGCGCTCGGTAACGGAGAACCGGCAAGGCTCTATAACGGTGCTTCGCCGGCAGTCATCGCCCGGCATTTCGGTCTCATGCAGGAGCACGGTCTCGACGGTGTCGCCGTGCAGCGGTTCATCGGTCCGGAGATGCGCACCATCGCCCATAACCCCGCGGCGACGCTCGTCTCTATCCGTCAGCAAGCGGAGGCTAACCAGCGCCTCTTCTATATCTGCTACGACATCACTTCCAACGGTCTGGAGTCCGTCTGGGCGGATCTGATTCGTTTCGATTGGGTCTATAACATCGAGCAGAACTACGCCCTCACGCAGTCTCCGGCGTACGCGACGGTCAACGGCAAGCCGGTGGTGCAGGTATGGGGAACGGGCTTCACCGACAACCACCCCGGTACGGCGGCAGAGACCATCGCTCTCATCGATTGGCTCAAGAGCCGTGGGTGCTACGTCATCGGCGGTGTGCCGACCTACTGGCGTGAGAACCGCAATGACGCGAAAGGTCCGTCGCAGCCTAACCCCGCTAACCAAGAGAGTTTTGAAGAGGTCTATAAGCATTATAACATGCTCTCGCCGTGGCTCGTAGGACGGTTCAGCAACCTCCAGGAGGCGCAGTATTTCTTCAACCTGCAGGCGCAGGACAAGACCTATTGCGACGCGCTCCACATCGACTATATGCCTACCCTCTTCCCGGGTTTCGGTTGGGCTACATGGAACACCGGCGTACCTAACCAGGCACCGCGGCAGGCAGGTACGTTCCTCTGGGCGCAGGCGAAGAACATCCACGAGGTGGGGTGTACGAATATGTATTTCTCGATGTTCGACGAGTATGACGAAGGAACGGCATTGCTCTCGGCGGCAACCGACTACACGATGCTGCCCACCGACGCCTATTTCCTCACCACCTCGGCGGACGGCAGATGGCTCTCTTCGGACTTCTACCTGCGCCTCGCGGGCGACGCGACGCGTATGTTAAAAGGAGTCAAGGACACCACCCTCACTACGCCTCACAGCCTCGGACCGGTGTTCTACCGCAACAGCTTCGAGAGCCGCACGACGGCGTATAACTACGTCCATAACGTCCCGCAGAACACCGGCACTTTCCCCATCGACCCGTGTCTCTATCAGCCGCAGGAGATCCTCCGCAGCGGTGTGACGGATGCCCAATGCGCGATCGTCAAGTCCTCTGCCCGTACCGGCGATTATGCACTCTCGGTGAGCGGTACTGCCGCAGGGAACGCTGTCTATCAGTACCGTTTTGCCAAGACCGCTATCGAGGTCACGGCACCGATGCGTCTGACAGCTTTCCGGGCGGCAAGCGGCATCGGGAGTGGCGTTCAGCTCATGCTCACCCTGCGTTCCGGACAGACGATCACCACGACGGTCGATTCCATAGACGGCTCGTTTGAACGACTCGTGGCGTATATCCCGCAGTCGCTGGCAGGCGACTATATCGACGGTCTCTCGGTCTGTCTCAGTACGCCGGAGGCAGGGGCTTTCTCCGCCATCATCGACGATCTCCTGATAGAGGAATACGCGCAGCAGGACACCGGCATCGACCCACTCCCCCTTCAGGGGACTGTGGGGGCGTATAAGTTCCTCCGCAACGGAATATTGTTCATCGTTCGTGACAGCAATATAATTAACGTACTGGGGCAACCGGTGAAATAACCCCCAAACCAAGCCGTAGGCTCAAACCAGGGCGAAGCCGCCAAACCCCCAAACCCAAAAACAGCGACCCGCAAGGCCGCTGTTTTGTTTAGCTGTGCTGACCGCTCTTACCGGGTTTGGACAATGCGCCGGACACATGATCTATTCCGGCTGAATAAGTTACTGATGCCATAATAATTTAGGTTTGGTTTGATTGAACAATAGGTTTGATCTTTTATTTAACCGAAAATGCGGCGGTTTCGGCCTACGCGGCCTTGAGCGTAATCTTCTTAATTCGCGTATTCATGCGAGCATGATACGCGCCTTAATAATCTTCCTCTTGTCCGGCACTTGATAGTGCCGTACTACCGCCATCCGAAAATGCGCTAACGCTTACAAAAATTAAGAAAATAATTATTTATTGATTTTTTGGATTGTTTTGGGGCATTTTGGACTCGGAGCGTCCTTCCATTGAATTGGAAGGAAGTCCGTGACCGCTCCGCCTAGAAAGGTAATTGTCTCTAATTGTTGCACAGCATGGCTATTTTCTTTATTTTTGTGAGGGCTGTAAGCCCGTATTTTGTAAGCAGTCATTGTTGAGCCCTATCAAGGGTCTCAACGGCGGATTTGGTAGTTAGGGGGCGCTGCAAGCTCGCTTGTGAGCGCGCCCTAATTATCGGGGTCCCCGATGCATGCAGGCATGCAGTGGGGAGTTGCGTAGCGCAATACGAAGCGTCATCGAGCAGTATTACTGCGAGTCACGCTAGTATTGTGGCGAGCAAGAGGCGCGTAGGCCAAAATGACTGCGCATTTTCGATTTACTCTCTTAATACTTCCGTGAGCCGTCGTACGATTCGACGGTTTTGGTCTGGATGACGACGGAGGTGTCGCCGTGTTGCCATGCCTCGCTTCGCGTCGTGACGGTCCGGGTGACGTTGCAGGAACTCAGTCCCAAACCTGCCGCCAATGCCGTCAATGCCGCAATCAGCACGGAGATGATTACTTTTGCAATTTCTTTCTTAGTCATTTTAGTCGAAGTTCGGTTTAACATACTTCTGCGCAACGGTGTACGCAAAGAGGGAGGTGTACTTGCCCTGCGCCTTGAACGCCGCTTCAAGGGTAGCACGCTCTGCGGGATCCGCGAGAGCGGTCTTGGCAGCCTGTGCTGCAGTTTTCAGAGCGGCTTGGCATGCCTGTACTTTGGCGTCCTTGTTGTTCCGGACGGGGTTCAGCAGATCGACACCTAACTGCTCCTTGCCACAGTTGCAGCGCTTGAAATACAGCGTCTCCGAGCGGTTGAATTTGCCCATCACGCGGGCAAACATACCATGTAACGTAATCTTAGCCATAGGTTTAGGTTAAATTGTTAAATTGTTAAGGTGCACCGGATTGGAGACCTTCCTTTTTGGATGAGCGGGACTGAGAAGGAAGCAACAAACGCCCCGGTCATCCATTATCTTGTTTTCTCAAATCCGATGCAAAGGTACTGCTTTTTCGCGAGATGACCAAAGAACGGCTTTCGCGGGTTTAAGATTTCTTAAATTTCCGTCAAGTCATATCCGGCATATTCGCTCAGCGATACCGTCTCTTCGTAAGTCAGCCAGTCGCGCACATAGATAGCATGCGAGGTGAGGCGGAGTTTCTTTCGCCAGCCGTAGATCAGGGTCTCTAAGCCCTCCATGCCTACCGGCGCACCCACATGCTTCTCCAGAGATCGCACGAGATCGGTTTTCAAAAATTTCTTTGCCATTAGTCTGTAAATTCGATTTCCAATTGTCCTTTCATGGTCCGCTCGATAAACTCGCGGTGCCGCTCTTTGCCGTAAGCGATGCCGAAGGCAGTGCGGTTGGCGGCTTCGGCTTCGGAAGGCGTGTGACCGGACCGGTCGGGACGGGCTTGCACGATATGCATCACGCCGCCGTCGCGAGCCGGATAGCGCCGCAGGTAATACGGATCGGTGCCCATCAGGATTCCGCGGACGGATTCGATTCCGGGATCAAAAAATACTTTTCCCATCGCGTTCGGGACCCTCAATGCCGATTGTGAGGGCTTTTTGATTGTTTTGTTCTTAGGTGTTCCTCCGCAGATGGTCCCGTGATGGTCGTGTTCAGAAAGCGGAGCATCACGGGATCATCTTACGGGAACGACTTAACCGCGACGGGGGAACGTGCCTTTCGGATAACAGGTTCGTTTGTAGAGCGTACCTCGCTTGGTAGCGATGACGGATTCGACTCGACCATCCGCAAAACGCTTCCGGCTGATCACCCCGGACATGCTCTTGAACGGGGCTTCCAATGTGAATTTTAGTGCCATAAGAAATTAATTTTTAATGAAGATAACTTTATTTCCCGTAGGATTAGCCATATGCCATCCGTCGCGGGGTTCTGTAGTGTGATAACGGGCATAATAGTCCGCATAGGAGAGGGTCTGCTGTCTTGGAGACCGGGCGTTTTCCTCTATTGCCCGCAAGGGATCATAGTGCACAAACTTGTTCTGCTCCAGTTTGGTACGGATGGTGTCGTAAATCCGTTGCTGTGTTTGAGGCGGATAGGTGGACCATAGGGCAGCACATTCTGTTTCCCGTTTGGCGCTCGATCCGTGTGCCCGGAGCAGCTGCCATAAATCGTTAAATAAACTCATAAACTTCAAATTTAATTATTGGTGGTACAAAAGGTGGTGGTACATAATGTAACACCTTTACGTAACACCTTTTTCTTTTTAATTTTCTTTTGCTTCTTTTCTTTTATTCGCTTTCTTTTTCAATTCCGGCGACAAAGGTACTGCTTTTAGAATTAGCAACGAGGGAAAATTTTACCCTTTTTGTTAACAAAATACTTGATGTTGTCTTTTGAGCACAAAAAAACATCCGCTGTCACCTTGAACGGTGCCCGGAACTTGCGGTGAAGAGACTGCTTTTGTCTAACGGGCAGGAAAAACCGCAGGCACCATGCCCTACGGGCTCTGCCTATAGACAAAAAATGCCCCTGATACGCTCACGCGCAAAAGGGGCTCAAAAATTATGCACTATTGAAGGCTTAGGTTATGCGAATATTCCGTTTTTTTTCTTGACGTTTCCTATACAGGATGTACATCAGATATCCTAATGCGAACAAAAACAAAGGTATCAGTGCGTCCGTAAGGGGTGCAAACTGCGGGTTATTAGGATCGTAATCAGATTCTCCTCCAGTGGATGGTGGTGCCTTTCGGATGGATGGTTTAGCAGGGCTACACGCCCCTACCTCATATACCGCAGGTGAATAAGTGCTTCCGGATGACATGAAAGCAGTATTATTGACAGGCTGCATATTGATGGTAGGAGCCTGCGTTTGCGGAATAATCGGTGTGTATCCCACGGCATATAACGAGAAGCCGAAGAAACACCAGACAATCGTTAGAATCCGTCTCATATTATTTTCCTCCCAACAATAGTTTCATACTCTCATTTTCAGAGCGAAGTATATAGATTCCTTCGTTGTAGTCAGTAGCGATACGATGCGCGGCATCTTGGAACGAGCAGTCGTTATATTCTCCGATAAGTACACCGGTAATGGTATAGACCCTTATGGTCATTGGTGATTGATGGTTGCTGATTTGCTCCAACGCGGTAGGCGTATCTATCTCCATTCCCCGTCGTATGATCCGATAACGCACTGTCCCTTGCTGACTGGCACGGATGAAGCATTCGAAAGGAAGAATCGTTCGGTTCGTACCAATATCCTCCCTCAGCCAAGCGCCGGAGGGTCCATAATCTTTATCCAGCAGGTATGCATCCTTGACGGTACCGTTATGCATGGTATTATTGCCAAAGACATTGACCACATCGTCCGCAGAAGGTGCTTCGCCGGCATTGAAGTCAGAGGGGATAGCCTGATTGGTGGAACCGAAGAAAGAGATATACTTGCCGAGGAAGTACGAATCATGCCACTGGATGATATAGGGAGTGTTTGTCGCGGGAAGTACACCTCTATTATCAGGATCTACCCATTTCTCCTCGAAGGTCTCAATGGCATAGTTGGTAACCGTCTCGGGCTTACGGATGATATAATGTCCGGTATAGAACTTACCACCTGTGCGGTAATACGGCACGATGTCGTAGTATGCGCCATCCTCGTCATCCCATACCTTGACGGAAGAAACGGCAAAGGGCAGAGAGAGTGAGTACCACTGGTCAAGGGTATGCACTTTCATGCGGAACTCTATCTCCTCGGAGATCGTCCCTCCTGCATAGGACTCAACGTCATCCAAAGCCGCCCGATCATCCTCTGCCATATCGCCGGTACGATAGATAACGAAGTTGGTAGATTTGAACTTGGCAAAGGAGTTCTGTGTTTCGGTAACATTGCTATTCGTCCAAGACAATTCAGTATTGAATGTATCTCCATACGTATCATTATTACACCACCCGACAAAGGTGTAATATGTGTTCGCTGCTGCGGTAAAGGTGATGCGACCTCCGTTACATACATAACCGCCGTTAGGAACTTCGTTATTGTCACCATCTTTCACTGAGGTGACGCTGCCTCCAACAGAAGAACCATAGTTGACCTGATAGGATGCCTGATAAGTGACAGTCATCGTTTTGTCGGTGACGTTCCATGTAAAACGATAAGTGCCTTTACCGGCAGTTGTAATTCCGCAGTTAAACGTATAGTCTGTAGCAAATCCCCAATCCGTGTGGTTGGTATAGGTCATGTATTGTACCGCAGTGTTATTGTTCTTGTAGATATCATTGGTCAGCAGGTCTTTCATCGTGAACTCATAGTTCGTATTGGCTGCCAAGGATATCTCTACATAGCCGACCACATCGCCTGAAACGGCATCAGTAGAGATGTTTCCGATGATGAATTCAGAAGCCCCCCATCCGTTGGACTGTGCCGATAGAGCCCATCGGTGGGTGAAGTTAGCAGTAACCGTTTGACCGGAAGACGCTCCTGAGCCAAGACCGGAAAGGGTGGTCGGGTTGGTGCTTGTACTGGTGATCGTAATATCATCACCGGAGGTTTTTGTCCAACTGCTGAACATATAGCCGTCATTCGGAACGGCAGTTAATTCGCGTGTTGTCGTCACTCCGCACGTAGTGCTGGTTGCATCCTCGCCACCTATCTGCACTTTACCGTGACCGTCATTAGAGAGAGTGACGGAAGTGGATGTCTCTACGAACTTAGCATACGCATTATCACTGGAAGTAACCGCATAGGTCATGGGGTTTACATTGCTGAATCTGTTTCCTTCAAACGCATCTGAGACCCACCAGCCGGCAAACGTATATCCCGGTGAGGTAGCCGTGGCTGTATGCGTGACGGAGGTATTATATGTTACCCAGTCGCCGGAAGAAAGTGCACCTCCGGCAGTCTTGGCTACAGCCACTGAACCGCCTATAGTACCTTCGTGCAATACACCATCAACATCTTGGTATTTCTGCCCGAAATTGACTTGTTGGGGGCGGATAACGATAAGCGTGGGGTAATAATTGCCATCGTTAGAAATATTCGTGATTTTAAACGTATAATTGCCCTCTCCAACAGTGTTGATCAGCACGTTGGCATTGCCTTTTTCTTTATAGGTGAGTGTAACACTATTCCCTTCCTCCAAAACGGCACTTCCATTTTCTTCAAGGCAGAAACGGTCACGTCCGATAGTACTACGATCGACAACTTGAAATTTATATTGTTTATTCGCCAATAGGGGACGCGTGCATTGCAGATCCACACCTGTTCCATCACCTATTCCCAAAGCGGTAAAGCCGATAACCTCAAAATCTGCCTCATAATCAGCCGAGCGTTCCACTCCCCAGGTCTCACCATTTTTGTTAGGCATACCGCCGTCCGGATCGCCTTCTTCGTTTAAGGATCCTATCAAGCCGTAACGAGGCTCAAAGACAGCGGTAAGTATTTGATCATCGTCAGTAGCCGTAATCTTCATGGTGGTGCCGGTGGTGGAATAATGTTCCAAATCCAAATGCGCATTAGATGTAACCTGCCACTCTTTGAATACCCACGCATCATTAGCCGGTACAGCAGTCATCACAGGGGAGTGAGTTACATATCCTACATTCGCCACTTCTGTTATATTAGCTCCGCTCACTTGCACGGAACCCGCTCCGGCAGGAGAGACAGCAACAGCTACGGTGTGTTTGATTTCCGTCCATTGGGCAAAGAGAGAGATATTAAAATCGTGCACCCACGTAGGATGACCTGCTCCATCGTTGCCGGTATATCCTGCAACGTCCGGAATCCAGTTGCCATTGGCATCAATGAGTTGGTCAGTCAAGTACTCTCCATGATCATCACTCGCCGCCCAATAACCGCGCAAGTCATAATGTGCCTTTGTATGCTTGTTTTCGAGAGTCGTCAAAATGGCATCATAAGTGACATTCACATCAATGGGTAAACTCTCACCATCTGCCTCCATACCTTCCAATGTTACGGTATAGGTTTTGGGAGTCCAATGAGCATAAAGGGTAGTAATGGTTCTACTGTCCCAATTTCTTGTACTTGAGCCATCGCTATTGTAGTATTGAGTTCCACCACCATTGGTTTCTGTCCAATATCCACCGAACGCATAGCCATCCCGTCCGGGTATTGTGGCAGAAGGCATCGCAGAACCATCTATAGCAATAATAGAGGTAGACCCTCCGCCACCGCTCTGCATATCAAGAGCTACATCATAGCGATAGGAAAAGAAATCATGTGACTCTCCATTCCAGCCATGATAAAGTTTATCATCTATATAACTTGGTGCGTACTCTGTTTTGGGCTCACTTTGGTTAAACTGGTATAAATCAACTTGGGTATCTCCAGACTTATTGAAGTATTTAATTTGAAATTCCCAGAATTTATTCTGATCAATTAGAATAGTTGCCTTATATATCGGATATGATGCGTATGTATAGGAAGTTTTTGTCATATTGACCGTATTCCAGGTACTACCCGTTCCCATCTGAATACAAACCGCGGAATAATGAATACTCTCATCATAAGGCGTTTCTTTGTCCTTAAATAAGTAATCAGGGATGGTATATATCGTCACATCGCGCCCATAAGAGACCCAGTTATGACTACCATTCCACCCTAATAGGATTTTTCCATCTAAGTCGTTTGTTCCATACTGAGTGCCGGGGTTACAATCATATAAATCATGGTCTGAACCGTCATTATAGTAAAATTTGATTTGTTTAATTACATTGTAAGGAATGAGAGTCGTACATGTGTATATCGGATTACCATTATAATCATATGCCGATTTTGTCATCTGCACTTTCTTCCAGTCGGAATCCCCATATTTAATATCAGCATATAGGGTGTGCGAGCCTTCGTCCCATTTACTTCCGTCCATAGATTCGGGCACCGCATAGAAAGTTATGTCACGCCCGAAAGTTCGCATTATCGGATTGTTATTCTCCCACTCCCCCCTGAAAATTTTGTTTTCAAAACCATCATGTCCCCAATAGGAACCGAAAACAGTATGAAAGGCTTCTTCGTATACATCCTCTGAAGAATAACGCTGATATTCCAACTTATCTGCGCCTTCTGCGGACAAGTCATAGATGGTATATTCATAGATGTACTCTCCCTCATAAGTATATGAAGTTTTAGACATCTGTTGCAAGAATTCCTTAGAGTTATTTTCTGTCTTCCATAATACTTTTACAATATTGGAACCTTCTGTCCATTCAGCACCCCAAATAGCCTTCGGTACACAATAAACTGTATAAGACCACCCCCACGCAGTACCGGCTCCCATAGTAATGAGGAGAGCAAAAATGATTCCAATTCTAAAAAAACTATGTCTCATGATGTATTGGATTTTTAAATTAGTAACCCTGCGGCGAGCCAACGCCGCAAGGCTGGTATAAGGCTGGAGCCCTAAAAGATTATTTTACTTCAGCGCCCAGGGCATTGAAGGACTTGCCGTCACGGATGATACGCAGTTCGCCGTTGACGATACGTTTAACGGACTTGCCTTCCGTCTGGATAGTCTCCACCGCCGAAGGAATTTCCGGGAAAGCGACAACGAGGTTCTGGCTTGCGAATGTCCAGGTGAAGGTGTAATCACCGGCTTGGTCAGCAACGAATTCGAAATTACGACCATTATTCACCATATTGACATTATCCGCATGATCCCAGTCACGGTGGATTTGGTACAGGGTTTCGCCCTCACCGTTAAGGCTGAGATAGAAGCCTTCGAGCCATACCTTCATCTCATAGGTACCTGCCTCCAGAGCAAACGTCACGCTGGCACTTGCTTTATCCTCCGCAATGGTCATCGGGTGCGCGCCGGAACCCCATGTCTCATCCCCCTCGAAATTACCTACGATAGAGATAGCAGGACTATCACCGTGTGACAGCCATACGCCGTCTGTCCAGCCGACCAGATAGTAGCAGTCTTTTCCATCAGGAATCACAAGATCTGCGGTTTGAGTCCAGAGGTTTTCAGAGTCCCAAGGGATAGACTCGCTTTCGCCCTGTGCACGGACAAAAAGCAAGTTGTTGTTGTCATCAGGAATTTCTGCTGAGAACAGATATTCCTCGCCTTCTACGAGAGCTAACTTGACATCCGCATCTGCGGCTCCTCCCCAAGAGTGAACAAAGAACACTGCCCCGAAGGACTTCCAATCGTCGTTCACTTGCAGGTAAAAGCTTTTAGCAGAGAGGCTGCTTACTGCCATCACTGCTACGAAAAAGGAAAAAATCTTTCGCATAATACAATTTTTTTAATGGTTAATAAAATAGGTTAATTATAGTTTTATTGTTTCGGTACAATCTTTATCGCACATCCCCCACCGGCAGCAGTGAAGAGTCTGAGCTTCGATTTAGAGGTCACGGTTTTGATGGTGATGGTATATGCCTGCGGGTTATTGCGGTAATGCGCATCTTTCGCGTCGGCATAGATGGTTGCGGTATATTTCTGTCCTGCGGGCAGGAAAGAGAGGTCGATTATTGCGGTTCGCGGATCATAGCCGTTGGTGGAACCAATGAACCAAGCGTTTTTGTCTTTCTGCTTGCGGGCGATGGTGACATACTCATAAGGCTCCGCCTCCAGATAATAAACCGTGTCCCACTCTACCGGCACATCAACGATAAACTGGAAAGCATCGCGGAAACGCTCGTAGTTTTCGGGGAGGTCAGCCGCCATCTGAAGCGGGCTATAGAGAGTGACATAAAGCGAGAGTTGGTTGCAGAGGGTGGTGTTGCACCATGAGTGTGAGTTCGGGTTGAGTTTATGGATGTCATTCTCAAAGATACCCGGTGTATAGTCCATCGGACCGCCGATGAGACGAGTGAAGGGCAGCATGGTCGTATGGTTCGGGACAGAACCTCCGAAAGCTTGATACTCCGTGCCCTGTGCAGACTCATTACCGATAAGGTTCGGCCATGTACGGCATAGTCCTGTCGGACGAACTGCCTCATGCGCATTCACCATCAGATGATACTTAGCAGCTTTCTCAAGACAGTACTGATAGTGGTTATTCATGAATTGGGAGTAATGATGTTCACCGATCGGCAGGATATTTCCCACGTAGCCGGATTTGACAGCAGGGTACTCGTATTTGCGCATGAACTGATAGGCGGTATCAAGCCATCGCTCGTAATTGCGGATAGCGCCGGAGGTCTCGTGGTGCATGATCATCTTCACGCCCTTGGATTTGGCATAATCATGGATGCCCTCCACGTCAAAATCCGGATACGGGGTTACGAAATCATAGACGAAATCCTTCTCATTACCGAACCAGTCTTCCCATCCGATATTCCATCCCTCGACAAGCACGCCATCGAAGCCGTATTTGGCTGCAAAATCAATATAGCGCTTGACGTTCTCAGTCGTCGCGCCATGACGACCGTGGGGTTTGGCTTTGGAATAATCCGTGACGCCGATATGGATAGACGGGAAATCCCATGTGTAACTCCAATCACGCATGCCTGCGATCATCTCCCACCATACGCCTACATACTTCATGGGCTTGATCCATGAGGTGTCCTTAATCTTACAAGGCTCGTTAAGGTTGAGCACGATACGGGAAGCAAGGATATCTTTCGCCGTCTCGCCAACCATGATGACGCGCCACGGGCTGACCGCGTCGGTCTGGATATGCCCTTTCGTACCGTCTATGTCCGGCGTAAGATGCGAACGGAAGATATATGACTTGTCATCCAGATTGAGGTGCATACAGGAGTAGTTCACCAATGCCGCCTCATGGATATTGAGCCACAGGATATGATCCTTGGTACTTTGTACCTTGTCTCCCTGTACCTTAAACAGGACGGGGGTCTGCACACCGGTGGTGGAGAAAGTGGTGGTAGAGAGATTCGCCTTGTCGGTTTTCTCCTGAATAGCGCGTATCTCACTCAGTTTAGAGCGGGTATATTCATACTCCTGCGTATCATAATCTCCGGGGATCCAATATGCCGTTATATCTCCGGGCATAGCGAACTCCGTTTGCTCCTCCTCTATGACGAAGTAATTGAGGTTCTTTTGTTGCGGGAAGATATAGCGGAATCCCAGACCGTCATCGTAGAGACGGAATTGGATCTGGATATAGCGTTCTTTAGCGGGCTGGGTAAGGGTAATGAGCATCTCGTGATAGCTATCATGGATGCGTCGTTCCTCGCCCCAGACAGGCTCCCACCAACTATCATGGATAAATCGTTCGCTGCCGGTCATCACAAAGCCGGATAGCAGACCATTCACTTCCTCCGTCGGGCGCTCTTTGGTACCGAAATCATTAAAATCCGTACGTCCTTTCTCTCCTTTAATCGTCAGGCCAAGATGCGAGGGACGAATGACCGTATCGCCCTTATGAAGGAGCCAATAGACCGGTCTTCCTTCCTGCACATCAAAGTACGCCGTTAAATTCAGCGAAGGAGATTCTACTTTCTCGATGGAGTATAAGAGCCCCACCCGACCTCCCCACAAGGGGAGGAGAAAAAGACACAAGGTAAAAATACACTTTTTCATAATCATCATTTTTCTATTACAATCATCGTCCAGTATTGGAGAGCAGGAATATTCATCGTAACTTGTCCTCCGACATATTCGAAATCTACCTCTTGCGCGGCACCATGCTGATAGTCAGGAGAAGCTACCCATACTCGTTTTGGAGCCTCCGGCAATGCAAAAGAGACAGGTATCTCCCTCAACATAGACTGCGGAGCCTGATCGCCCTCGGAGTCGCACCAATCCAGGTGAGTGGCGTTGCGATAAGAGAGGAGATGAATCACATCGCGCGTACCGACATGCCGTCCGACAGTGGCTATCCGGTTGAACTGCGGTCCCCACTGATTAAAGACACAACTGTCATGCGTGCTGGTGATGTCCACACCGAACCAATCGCTGTTCACCTCGGCAGGTACTTCCGGACGCAGTAAGTTCTCATATGCCACCGCAAAATCATAATACCTAATCATAGCTCGTTTGAGTTCGCCGGACATCGTGAGGTTATCATCCGGGAAATACTCATGGCAGAGCATATGCTCGCCCATCTGCAGGATCGTTCCTCCCCAAGCAGAGGCAGCAGCCGTAGCCATCAGGATACCGGGGGTATTGAAATAACCTCGTCCCTTCTGACCATAATCGTAGTTGAGATAAGCAGCGAGAACAGTCTGTTTTCCGGAAGACCAAGCAGCGTTATTGGTAATGATATCCGAGAAGATAGCATAGCCGTTGGTATTCGAGTGGTCCCACACCTCGGTATAACAGAAATCGACCGGTGCGGAAGCAATCTGCCCCTGCTGTCCATACTGCCCTACGGCATTCATGACGATACGTTTGTTCGGCTGAGCCGTTTTCTCATTGGCGATGAAAGAACCGAAAGCAGCCTGCACGTCCACTTCCTTCCCCTCGTAGTCATAGACGGCAGTCGGTCGTGCACCTAACTGATCTATCTGCCATCCGTCGAAATTAAAGATAGCATAGACCTCATCGTTCCGCGCACGGAGATAGTCCCTCCAGTCGGAATTATGCATATTCGCCAGATAGATCGCGCTCTTAAAAGGCGATCCCAGCGGGTGGTTATCAATCTTCGTATGGTTACGGTCGGTATAAAGCAGCCATTCGCGGCTCACGTTATCCGTTGCGAAATCCTCCAGACATCCATATCCCAAGTTATAAAAGAGCGTGAGCATTCCCCGGGCGTGCGCACCGTCGATATAGGACTGGACGGTAGTGCGATAGCAGTTACGAGAGATGATATCCGTCCAGCTATCCATCGGTTGTGTTGCGGAACCAGCCAGCGGGTGGTGGTGTTTCCAATGCCAGTCCTGGAACTGGACATAGTTGATATGATACCTGTTGAGGTCGTCAAGAATAGTTTGGATCTCGTTCCGGGACATATTCCCATAAGATGACAAGAATCCATTCCGAGGGAACCGACTCGGTTCGGAAGACACATCGATACCAATCGTTGCGACCACAGAGTCACGTCCGGACACAGAGATATGCAGGGAAGCCATATACCCGCGAAAATCCTCCGTTGGCGGCTGCCATATCCAAGAAGAGGAGGATACGGGCTCTTCCTTTATCAATTGCCCCAAATAGGTATAACGCACCATCGCCGGCTCTTGAGGCAGGGCGTTAATAGAGAGCCTTACGGATTCTCCGGGCTTATAGACGGCTTTATCCGTACTCATCAGATGGGGTATATAACTCTCGCCATAGGTGACGGGATTATTCTCCGGTTCGATGATATTGCAAGCAGACAGACCGCATGCAAGCATGCTCAAAGTCAAAAGACCGCTTGCGCTCAAAGTCAAAAGATGCTTTTTCATAATTTAGTAAAAGATATCGTTGTGTCATTGATATTGATTCGAATGGACCACTCACCGCTCTCCGGGATAATCCATTTATTATCCGGCTCACCGGCATGTGCGTCAAAGGAGCCGTTCAAGGTTGGCGCACAATCGGGCGTAGGCGCATAAAGCATCTCCCCCGACCAATCGGAACGGATCTCTGTAGGGAACTTGATCTGACCGGTATTCAGATGTCCCTCATACGTAAAGATACCGCTCTCAGGATGTTGCATCTGCGTGAGGTTATCCCAACTCCAACCGCCGGGTGTAGCATCGCCAATCATATAAATATGGCTATAGGTCTCACCACCGAGATAGGCGACCTCTATGGTTAATGCCTCTACATCGGCGGTGATGCGGTAGTTTCCGGTCTTGGCGATAGTCCATTTGAAATCCGGATAACTCTCCTCGGAATCGCGATATACCATCTTGGCCTCGTCGGTAGAATCCTTGACGAAACAAGGGAACCAATCCTCCGTATTGACCATGAGTTTGAACTCTCCCTTATGCATTGTCCCGCTCCAGGAGAACGTAGAAAAATGATCCATGTCCATGATCATCGCCGTAGCGCGTCCCAGATCCCATCCATGAGGCATCGCATCTCCTACGAGATACAAGTCCGTCATCATAGTGGCATTCCAGGCGATAGCTACTTTTGCTACGTTGGAAACCTGTTCTTCGCCAGTCTGAATAATCTTCGCACGCACACGACATTCGAATACCATATACTCGCCTTCCTCTACCTCCGGATAAGTTTGATGTAGGGTGTCAGCCAAATGTTGATGCGAAAAGAGCAGCGTCCTGTTAGCGGTACGACCTATCTCCCATTTCAAGCCCTCGGCAAAGTTATTACCCTCTTTATCCATCTCCACGGTATAGGCGATAGCTGAACCGGAACCATGGTTGGTTCCCGGAGTCCAAGATAGCTCCAATGCCGCCAGATCCTTATATATAGGCAGACAGAGAACCGAGTCCTGCGATAAGGTAATCGTGAGCGGTTGATCTACTACGGGCTCTGTCGGCTTCTCGCAAGAAAGCAGACCGCATGCTAATAAAAGTAGAAAGACCGCTACGCTCAAAGTAGAAAGACCGCTTACGCTCAAAGTAGAAAGATTCTTTTTCATATTACCATCCTGGGTTTTGGGTTAATAGATTATTGGCTTCGCGCTCCTGCATGGGGATAGGGAAGAGCAGATGCTTAGAAGTAGCAGCGGTCTTTCCGATGGAGTGCAGGAAAGTCAGTGCGTAGTTATTGGGATAGCGTAACATATCAAACCACCGATGTCCTTCAAAAGCGAGTTCGACCCTGCGCTCATGGATGATTTTATCCCTCATCTGCGCTTGTGTAAGTCCTTCTATCTGCGCGCGACTGGTCAGTCCGGCGCGTTTACGCACTTGATAAAGCGGTTCTTCCGCCTCTGTGGTACGACCTAACTCATTGAGTGCCTCCGCCTTCATGAGCAGTACATCCGCATAGCGAGTGACGATCCAGTTTTGGTTAGAAGTATTATAATCCGGCGACTGCGCCTTGGTTAAGAGGAACTTACGGACGTTATATCCCGTAGTTGACCATGTACCGGAATAAGTATAACCATCAAAAGTAGGGCAGCCGGTATAGAATATTGTGATATCCTTTCTAAGGTCACCGGGTTCATACTGGCTTACGAACTCCGGAGTGGGTTGGTTCCATCCATAGCAGCCGGCAGCCATGCCGGAGTTACGCGGGCCCTGATAGGTGCTGATCCAGGAAGCTTGGTTCTCATTGGACCAGAAATCCTTATTCGTCTTACCATAATACTGCACCTCAAAGATGGACTCTACCCCATTCTGCTTTGCGGGGTTGTAGTTATCCGCATAGTTAGGAGCCAACTGATAGCCCATGTCTCCTATCTCCGTACAAAGGCGCACTACCTCGTTGTAGTTGGCGGTGGAGGGATGATAGGTTAGATAGACCCGTGCCAACTCCGCCATAGCGGCTTCCTTGGTAGCACGGCCGATATCTTTACTACCATACTTACTACGGGTAGGAAGGAGCGAGATGGCTTGTTTGAGGTCCTCGATAATAAGCGCATAGACCTCATCCTCAGAAGCCCTCGGCATCTTCAGTTCGCTATCGGCAGTAAGTGGTTCTGTCGGCATCGGTACTCCGCCAAAGAGACGCACTAAAATAAAATAGTAATGCGCGCGCAGGAACCGTGCTTCGCCTAAAAGCCTCGCCTTGATATCATTATCGATATCCATCTGGGGCACATTCGCCAAAACGAAATTACATCTCAGTATTCCCGGAGACGGACCTCTCCATAGATCCAATGCAGCGAAATTATCCGAGGAGGCAATAAAATTCGCCATTTCTACTGTCTCCAGACCATCGGTTCCACCGCCGGCGCCGACCACGCTCTCTCCGGCAATGATGTCGAGCGTCCAGATGCGCATGTTGTATAGTTTCGGCCACTGAAGAGGCTGATAGCACGCATTAACCGCAGCGATAGCGTCCGCCTCGGTCTGAAATCCATTCGTCGTATCGACCGAATCCCAAGGCTTGCGCTCCAGGAAATTACACGAGCAGACCGCTGACGCTATAAGACCGGCTAAAAATAGCCTATAAGACCACTTTGCTGCAAGACCGCGCAGTGCGCTATAAGATATATTTGTTTTCATAGTTGTTAGAACATGATATTAAGACCAAAAGTAAAATTACGCGTGATGGGATAGACATTACTATCAATACCGGACCCGCCCACTTCGGGATCCAAACCTCTGTAGCGGGTTAGCGTATAAAGGTTCTGTCCCGAGACGGAGAAACGAACCTCCTCCATCAGTGCTTTTTTCGTCAGGTGCTTCGGCAGCGTATAGCCGATGGTGATGTTTTTGAGACGGAGGTAGTCTCCGGGCTCCAAGAACCGATCAGAAGTGCGGTTATTCTTATTGGGGTCGGAGAATACGGCTCTCGGCATCGTGGTAGAGTGATAGTCCGGACGCCAGCGATCTAAGACAGTGGTCATCTGGTTCTGCGCCACAGACATAGCCTCGAGAGTGGCACGGTTACCATTATAGATCTTATTGCCCGCTGCTCCTTGCAGGTATATCTCAATGTCCACGCCATAGAACTCAAATCGGTTATTCATAGAGAAGGTCCATGAAGGCGTGGGTGTACCGAGGATAGTACGATCATCCTCATTGATGACGCCGTCATTATTGAGATCCTTAAAGCGGATATCACCCGGTTGGGTGGAGGTATAGGCATCCGAACCGATTGTCTGGATAGCGTGCGCATCTATCTCCTCCTGGGTTTGGAAAATACCATCCGTCACATACCCGTAGAAGGCAGCAACGGGGTATCCAACCTTATGGATATTACAATCGAAGTACATCGGTACGTCATCGTTCAGGGAGAGTATGCGGTTATGATTATAAGCTACATTAACCGTAGTGGTCCAAGTGAAATTGGTCTTCTTGATATTCATGCTATTGAGGCTGACTTCAATACCCATATTCCGCATCCGTCCGGCATTGATACTGGGTACAGCTTCATCGGAATAACCGCTGCTGATAGGTACAGACATCGGCACTAACATATCGTTGGTATTCTTGATGTACCCATCGATAGTAGCATGGAGGCGCTGATTCAAAAGCGCAAGGTCAATACCGACATTATATTGCTCCACCGTCTCCCATCGTACATTGGGATTCGGCAGTACCCACGGTGCCAAACCGGCTACTTGTGTGCCTCCAAAGAGATATTGCACTGTTTGAAGCTGCGAAGCATACGCATAATTGCCTACCGATGCCTGGTTGCCGGTCAAGCCATAACCTGCACGTAGTTTGAGATCGGAGAGAGCGAAGGTCTTCTCAAACCAATGCTCCTCGCTCATGCGCCACGCAATGGCTACAGAAGGGAAATAGCCCCATCGGTTCTTCTTTGCAAAACGACTGGAACCATCAGCACGGAAAGTAGCGGTAAGGAGATACCGGTTGTCATATCCGTATGTTACACGTCCCATGAAGGAGAGTAATGCCCAATCGGACTTGTTGCCGCTCATAGTAGGCTCCAAGAGACCATTACTGAGTTGGCGAGCTTCTGCAGAGATGAATCCTTGGATTGCACCACTCATGTATTCATAGTTATTGGCCTGCATAGACGAACCTATCATGGCAGAGAAAGAGTGTTTCTGCTTAAAGGTTTTGATGAAAGTCAGGGTGTTATCCCAAAGCCAGGTGATGGACTTATCGAACTGACGAGAGACCTGACTCTCGGGTTGTGCGATAGGTTTCCAATCGTATGCCGGAGACCATCCTTCCGTATCCCAATACATGACCTGCATACCAAAGGTGGTCTTGAAGATTAACCAATCGAGCGGTTTGAGTTCCGCGTAGATATTGCCCAACAGGTTATAACCCTTGGTCGTGCTGCTATTCTCGTTCATCTTACCGATAGGGTTCGTGATGTCGCCTACGTACATCGCTAATCCGACCGGTCCTGACCACGTCCCATCGGGATTATAGATGGGCTGAGTTGGCAGCGCACGCATGGTATTTTGGATGTTATACTCCCCCGACGATTTGATGTCATGGTTCAGGCTTAACTTATGCCCGAAACGCAGCCAATTAAAGAGTTGTGTATCATGATTGAACTGCAGAGTGATGCGTCTATAATCTGTCTTTTTGACGATACCTCTTTGATCAAAATATGCACCTGAGACATAGAAATTGGATTTCTGTGTGCCTCCTGAATAACTGAGGGCATAGTTCTGTGTAGGCGCGAACTGCCATAATTGTGACAACCAATCCGTTCCTTCTCCAAGGGCAGTGGGATCGGCATAAGCCGTATATTGCGGCTGTCCGGCAGCTGACATCATCTCGTTATGCAAGGAAGCGAACTGCGAGGCACTCAATAAAGGTAGAGTACGTTGTATCTGGTCGAAGCCGAACGAGCCTTTGAGAGAGATATGTCCTTTCTCGTTCTCTCCTTTCTTGGTGGTGATGATCACTACTCCGTACGCGCCGCGCGATCCATATATGGCAGTAGCTGAGGCATCTTTGAGCACATCGATACTCGCTACATCATCCATATTGATCATATTCAGCGGCACGTCGGTAGGCACACCATCAATGACAATCAGCGGTTGGGAGTTATTGATACTACCTATACCACGAATGTTGAGACTTACATTGCTACCCGGGGCACCGGATCCCGTTACCTGCAGTCCGGCTGCACGTCCCTCCAGCGCTGCACCTAAAGAAGGCGCAGGCATCTTTTGGAGATCTTTGTCATTCACTTGGGCAATAGATCCTGTCAGATCACTTTTCTTCTGGACCCCATAACCTACGACGACCACTTCTTCCAATACCTCAGTATCCTCCTTGAGCACTACTTTCATGCCGGCAGCGGCTGCCAGAGTCTGCGAGGCATAACCTACATAACTAATCTCCAGCATGGCGCCTTCCGGCACCTGCAGGCTGAAATTACCGTCGAAATCAGTGATTGTTCCGTTGGACGTGCCTTGCTGCAAGATAGTAGCACCGATGACCGGCTCGCCCGACACATCGGTTACTGTACCGTTAATGGCGGTCTGTGCAATACCGCTGAGAGGGAATAATACCCCTACCAACCAAACACATATGCGCGTGTACGATTCCATAGTAAAATTAAAAGGGTTAATACTCAGTTTTAAAACTTTTGCGCTGCAAAGGTACTACAATTCACAAAAATACACAATATGTGAATGTGAAAAAGTAGCGTTAATAGCATATAAAAAAATTGCAAATCGCTTATTTCTAGCGATTTGCAAAATAAAATATTATAGAAAAAAGTAGTGGATGTAAGATTATAAAATTGTGATATTTCTCTCAAATTGTTCTCTTTCTCCTTTATAAAGGTTTCGCATACGGGTACGACTATTGTAGATTGTAGGTAGCGAATAGCGCAAAAAGTTTGCAATCTGTTTGCTATCCGTAATACCCAAACGGATGAGCGCTAAAACGCGTAAATCAGTATTTAGTCGTTCACCTTCTTTTATATGTATATCGGCCTCGGGAACCAATAGAGACTTTACGTCATTTACAAAATTCGGGAAAAGCTCTAAGAAGGCCTCGTCGAAATCCGCATAAAAGGCATTGAGTTGCTCTTGCGTGAAACGTTGTGAGTCAACAATATCTGTTAGTTGTTTGAACTGCTGTTTATGCGCTAATGATTTAAGTTGCTTACGATAATTATCAAAACGATCAATCAGAAGCGATGTTGTCTCCATATACCGTCCTACATAGGCATCCTTGATACGATTACTCTCTCTTAGTTCCTCATTGTTATTCTCCAAACGCTCGTTAAGAATGGATAATTGCTTGCCTTTTTGGGTCACATAGAGGAAGAAAATAATTAAAACAATCAATAATATGAAACTACTAATTATTCCTGTCAACATCCAGTATTGTCTGCGATGCACTTGCTGCAAATATGCTTGTTCTACTACCGGGAATACAGTATTCATTTCTATCGACCGCACACGTGCACTTGCCTCCGAAGCGTCTTCCATAGCGCACTGCATATAGCGGTAAGCATGGTCAATATTCCCCTCTTCGTAGAGAAGGATAGCCAATTCGCGTAGCGCGATATACTCTCTGATAGAGTTTCGTAGGTCCGCAAGAGCGGAAATGATCAGATAGTGCTTCTCCTGTTGCTTATCTCCTATCTTATGATATATTTGTGCGCGCGTAATAGCGAATACAGGTTCTTCATCCTGCCCTGTTATCAGATGTTGTGCCTCGTAGGAGTCCATCACATGGAGTGCGGAATCATATAACTCAGCAACCCGCAAATAGTCTGCGCGCACGAGTTCGTGGAGAAATGAGCCCTCTGGATGAACCGACATCATCAATAGACGGTTCTGCTGAGTGATTGCTGTATAATGTTGCTTTTCTTTAACCGATATGGAGAAATCAGCCATTAAGCCATATAAGGTACGACGCAAATGGCTGTAATAAGGATCTAACACGGGATCAAGGGGATGAAAGAGTGCTGAGTCCATATATAAAATGGTTTCGTGATACATACCGCTACGCATCATAACCTCCGAATAGTTGAGAAGCGATACTTGCTTCTCAAAAGGAGTGGACGCTATCCGTAAACGTTCTTCTGTATAATAGAGCTGACTATCCAAGTCGTAGGACCTATATTCCTCCACCAACCGTCCGCACTCTTCGAAATAGGCACTATCCGTTATACAATTCCGGAGCTTGTTTTTTATCGAGTCTATCCGGTGCTCGCGAAGGGCATGATACTGCGACCGACTCTCAATACATTCATCCAACTCATGTAATAATTGAGATTCTCGATCCCTTTCGTAGTTGCACGATGACAGAATGCTCATTACCAAGCATGTACAGAAAAATAACCGTGTGAATGATTGGTGCCGCATAAGTATTTTATATAAATTTCGGAGCAAAGATACTACATTTTTTTAATATACACAAGGGGAATATGTGATTTTTTGCATTTTTAGGGTGTTTTGGGCACAAAAAACGTCAATCCAGTTAAGGGGTTGGGGGATTAAAGATACACAAAAAGCGGTAACCCGTTTGATTGGATCACAGAAAAAACAGCCAATATTTGACAAAATTGCACAAAAATTGCATTTTTTCTCAAAAAAATTTGGTCATGTCAAAAAAAAGCAGTACCTTTGCACCCGCTTTTGAAAAAAATGGTCCATTAGCTCAACTGAATAGAGTACCACACTACGGATGTGGGGGTTGCAGGTTTGAATCCTGCATGGATCACAAA
>DEKW01000018.1 GCA_002354055.1 Bacteroidales bacterium UBA2712 | reverse complement strand
CAACTTTTGGGGTTCATTACATGTGCGAGGCTCTTTGTATAAAGGGATCAGGGGTGATTAGTAGATCACATCTCCTACTCTGCGACCGGGTGCATGTGCATCGCCACCTCCACCTCCTCCGGGGTTGGTGGATACTGACAACATCAAATTTTCTACATGCATCTCTACGATGCTGATCACCGGTTGGCTATATACTTGCTTTTTCATAACTTCAAGAATTAAATCATTAAACATGTTATTTTACCAACCGTCCGGTTGCGTCATAGAGTTTCTCTCCGCGGAGGATATATAGCGTACCATCGATGATGACCTTACGTACAGCATCCGAAGAGTTGACTTGGTCAATAGCCGTCGGAGTATTCTTGCTATTCACATTCATCGTCATGATACGTCTTCCAGGTAGCGGCGCAGAAGTATTTGCCGGTGGCATATTCTCGTCGATCACTACCCAAGCGCGGTTAGCTGATACATGCAGACCGGTAGATGTCAGATCTACGCAGCTCCAGAGGGCATGTCCTGCGAAGTAATATACGTTATTGAGTTGACTGCCCGTCAAGGTCACATCATCAAACGTACCCTTCATAGCACCGCTGTTGTCCGGCTCGGAGGCAGGAGTTGCGCTGGTGTAGAAGAAACGCATCGCGTTGCTCTTAGCCTCGAAGAGGTAAGGTTTACCCGGAGACATTTCGTTGTTCGCAACCGTAGCGAAGACAATCTTGCCGTTCTCGTCTTTTCCGAGCAGTTCGTATATATCACCACCGGTAGCTACAGCGCCTTGCGGGATACAGATAGTACCCAACTCGCCCGGTGCCATCCAGTTATCATCGCGTACCATCTCCGGCTCTTTGAAGAAGTAAACGTTGTCTACAAAGAACTCTCCAAGATTATAGAAGTTAACGAATCCTATTTGGTTCAGCGGAGCAAACGTCTTCTCCGTATAATCCAAGACGACCTCGTTCCATTGACCTGCAGTCAGAGTCTGCGATACTTTATGGAACTCGCCTTGAGGATCAATAACCGGATATATCTCGATAGTTCCGGATGTGGACGGATAGATGTGCATATGGAGCTTTTGGTAGCCAGAGAAGTCAATTTTATTGTCTGCGCTCCAAGACCAGCCAAACGAAGCACCTGCTGCATGGTTATTATCATAGAACAGCACATTATCATCTACGCCTAATACATGATTGGTATGTACTGTTGGAGATTCCCACCACCATTCACAGTAGTTTCCTACAGCAACTACAGGAGTGTATGCATTCGAATAGAGCGACTTCACTGCCGCTGCCGCATGTGTAGGAGTCGGAGCAGGTGCCGGTGCAGCCAACGTGCTTGCGTTTACATTAATGGCATCTGCTGCATTGTCACTTCCATCTTTAGCAATAACACTAAATACATAATCTTTACCGGAAGCCAGATTGTCAATCTTCACATTTACTGTAGCATCCGAAGCACCGGATGTAGATGCCACTTGAGCGCCTCCATTCTCAATGATATACGTTACTGCACCACTGTCATCCGTTGCAGACAGAGCCAATGTTACAGAGAAGTAGGATTGAGAAGCCATATTTCCGCTGACATTATACGGGGTATCATCATCTACAATAGCTGATTCTCGATAGAAATATACGTTGTCCAGATAGAACTCCGTCGTTGTTGCTTGGTCAAACTTAAATTGGAAAATACTTGCTAAGTTCAGCTCTGCATAATCAGTAGCCAAAACCAGATCAATGCTATTCCACTGCTGACCTAATAACGCGCGTTTAACACGGCGAGTATCATCTGTAACCAGACCGGCACCGCCATAGATAGGAACAATACCTATTTCGCAATCGTTCTCTACCCAAATATCAAGGTGGAGTTTCTCCATCGTAAGCGCGTTGTACGGTGCGCCGGAATTAATCTCCCAACCAGCCCAATCAAAACTGCTATAGTGGATAACATTATTCTCTGCAATCGCAACTTGTTCGTAAACTGTAGTACCACCCCACGGAGCACGGTAGTTCCATGTGGTCGGAGCTGTATATTTATCACTATAGAATGAGATTACCTGATCATCCGGCCATGTCGGAACAGGAGCGGCAGTAGTCGGTACCAACGAGTGTGCATCGGTGGTGAAAGATACCTCTGCTTGGTTGTCTGAGATATTGCCGGCTGCATCTTTTGCCTTGATATGGAAGGTATAAGCTGTTGCAGCGGTCAGACCTTCAATAGTGATCTTGCCTTCCGTAGCCACATAATCAGCGTCTTTCTCTACCACGTAATAAGCGGTGACGCCCTTGTTATCCGTAGCAGCTACATTGATGATTGCGCTGTTCCAAGTATTGCTTTCCAACGAAGCCTCACCCATTTCCGGTTTTACGTTGTCTGCGATAGGAGTAACTACGATGTTTTGGTTCGCGTTATTGACACCATCGCTAACGGTTACCGTGAAAGTATATTCCGTGCCGGTTGTCAGACCCGTTACATCCTGAGTGAACTCTTCACCGCTTGCGTGATTCGAGATAATCGGCTCTGCCGCCTCACGCGCGATAGTATAAGTAAGGAGTCCGCCCCAGTTGTCAGTAGCCTGGATCTTCAGTTGTACAGAAGTCTCATTCAGCACCTCCGCCTCCGCCTTGTTAATTACCGGAGCCTCAGCATCGGAACAAGCAGAGTTCCAATTGAAATGATTCTGCTGGTTAAGGACACCATTGATATTTTGCTCTCCGGCAGATGTACCGATATACAAATCCGGACGCCACATCCATATATCACGCCATGTATGATTGGTTTGCGGACGAATTTCTGCACTTGAGATAACTCCATAACCGGTTGCTTCAAACGACCAACCTCCATTGGCTATAGTTAACGGAACATCATTACCATCATAGGTTAGATATTTGATGTGGTTAACAGCCGTATTTGCATTATTGATTCCGGTAATAGTCAATTCATCCGAACCATAAATCCTAATTTGATAGGTTCCTTCTGTTGCTCCCTTACCAACAGTTAGATATAATTTCTTGCCACCATTGGTAGTAACTGCTTGATGACAATAAGTTGTACGAGCATAATCAAAGTTAGCTACCAAATCAGTTGCAGTATTGATAGTCGGAGTATAAGTTAAATCTGTAGAAACTTCTACTCCACCCTTTGTCCAATTGACGAATTCGTAACCGGAAGCAGGTACAGCTACACAAGTAACCAGTGTTCCTTCATCGACATCTTTCGCAGCGACACCATCTACGGTAGCAGAACCCATTTCGTTATTATTTACAGAAACGGTAACATGCTTCTGACCGGAACATTTCGAACCATAGGTGTATTCCAAGGACGGATTTGGCCATGTGTCTTGATCCTGAACCTTACACTCTATATAACCACTAAAATAGATTTTCTCTCCAAGTCCCGGAGCAATATTCGCATCTTTTAATGTCAAAACCACAGTTGTGCCACCAGCCACATAGGATCTGTTAAAATATGCTGATGCAGCAGTGTGCGCCTCACCAACCGTAAAATCGCTCAGTTTCATTCCTTCTGCGCGGAATACAGCTGTTTGTTCGCTTAACGGGGAAAGAGTTATAGTTATAGCTCCATCATCTCCTGTTTCCCACGTAAGATTAGCTTCTTGATTATTATGTTTAGGCAAAGTCCATTCGCAATACTCGGAATTGCCAACTACAATAGCCGGAGCAGTTAATGCCCAATCATATGCATCTGATGGATCGGAAGTAGGATAGCCTGCTGCATCTGCAACCACCTCAACCTGATACGTACCAGTGGTGTAAGGTTGGAAAGTCAATTCATCGCCACTATTGACAACTTGGCGATGTTTCGTAATTCCATTCAGATAGACGTATGCTGTATAAGTTTGCGCATTAGCTACTGCATCAAAAGTGATGTGGTTCGTACCATCAATCGTTACATTTGTCGGAGCTGCCAAGAACGGGCAGTTGAAACCATATGTATATCCGAACCACTTATTCTCTGCATATGCATTATTATTTTGGTCATTTTTCCAAGAAAATGCATGACCAAAGAAAGCAATAACAGCATTGTCCGGAATAGTTACACCGTTTTTTTTGCGTAGCGCGTAGGTATTTCCGCCATTAACAGCTACCTCTGCTGTAAAATAGGTAGAAGCAGTCTCAACTACAGAATGTTTTGTTCCACTATATACAAACCAACTATCGTCCATAGTTTTGCCTCCACCATACTCAAATCCTTCATTACGGAAATGGGTATTGCTAGCTCCTTCACCATCGCCCAAAGTTATCACAACATCGCCAGCATCATTGGTGTCCCAAGTTAGCGTAACGTTTGCATTACTTGCACGCAGATTGTTGTCCGTATATTTACAATAGGAATGAATTCCGGGGAATGGATCTGCGTTTTCGCAAGTTGCATTAGCCGGAACGGTAATATCATTAATTTGCCAACGACCGCCCCAATCCACGGTTGACCATTGCAACGTAAATGTGATATTGCCATCACCGTCAGGAGCCGGAGTATTAAACATGATTGCCATTTCATCAGAACCACCGGTAGCGACATCCGATCCGGTTTCTTTCTTTCCTACGATATTGATATAATCAAACATTGCTGTGTTCTTTGCAGCATCTTGCTTGATATTAACGATGGTATGACCATTGCCGTCAGAACCGACAGAAAGTAATATAAATGAACCAGCAGCTGCATTAGGATCTGCAAGGTGACCAATCTCTGTGCTGCAATAGGGACTAACACTTGGTGTTGGTTCGGGATCAGGATCCGGAGTAGGATCACCGCCTTCTATACCATCTTCGTAATAAACGGTAAAAGTATAAGTTGTACCTTCACATACAACTGTAAACACATTTTCCTTATTAGGGAAATTAGAAAGAGCAAAAGTTCTCCATGCACCATCACCACCATTGGGGGCAATAGACATATCACCAAAGGCAGCAGAAGGGAAACCTATCCACAAATTTGTTCCATTCTCAACTCTTTTTCCGCCATACTGATCTCCAAAATTAGGAGAGATAAAAAGTTTGTACTTCTCATTGCTGTTGGGCAACCAACCAATACCATCCCAATCAATGGCAAATCCCATCACACTTGCGCAGAGGAGCGCAAAGAGTAAAGTTAATTTTTTTCTCATAATATTAGTTATTTAAGATTAGTTATTTGATTTCAGTACCAAGGGCGTTGTAACGAACACCATCTTTGATGATATACAGCATTCCGTTCTCAATCACCTTGCGCGTACGCGTTTCATTATTAAATATATTCTCGATCGCCATAGGCTGTGGTTCGTCGTTGCTTGCGCCTACTGTGTAACCGGTGATATCAATACGCGCAGCACCACCTGCATATGCCATGTAGAAGAACGTATCGTTCAGCGTCTCGCCGTCCACGAAAGTAGCCGTAGTTGTGAAACGCGCTACTCGCTCCTGCGCCGGCATCGTAGTAAATGCACCATTGATACATACCTGCGGAACCGAACCAACGATGTCGCTCGACCATTTGAGTTCAAACGTCAGCGTAGCATCGGCATTACGGGTGATAGCCCAGTTGAAAGTTACATCAGCACCTGCACAAGTAACCACCTCTGAACCATGATAAGTAGCCGGCGTCAAGTCGCCTCCCGGCTGCGGGTCATCTCCCGGTTGCGGATCATCGGGTATCTCTCCCGTACCATCCTCGAAATAGACTTGAAAATCATAACTGACTCCACCTGCTAATACGGACACAGCGGTTACTTTCGCAGTAAAAGCCGACAGATACAGAATCATTCCTGCGCCGTCAAGCACGTAGTCACCCTCATTGAGCGTACAAGAAGAGATGCCGGCAGGGAAATTCGTGTAGATACCCGGCGCAGCTGCAAAACCCGGTTGCTGAATGTTAATCACATTCTGACCAAAAGCAGCCGCGACCTTGTACTTATTGGCATAAGCGCCGTCTCCGGCTCCATCCGCCAAATAAGCAATACTGCTCCAGTCCGTTGCAAACGTCATCATTCCAATGAACAATGCAAGGAACAAAGTCAATGTCTTTTTCATAAGCGTATTAAATTTTAGAAAATCGTTTGTAAATTATTCTTCAGTTGTTCAACGGAGCTGGCGCCGACGAGGACGGAAGTGACGCCCTTCTGGTCCAGCACCCATTTCAGCGCCTCTTGCGCAATAGAGCGGTTGGAGGCTTGCGCCTTCGCTTCGAGCTGATGGAGGTACTCCAAGAGCTCCGGCGTGCGGCGTTCGGATTTCAAGAAATGCTCCTGCGCCATGCGGCTGTCTGCGGGAATACCATTCAGATAGCGGTCGGTCAACAGACCCTGTGCCAGAGGCGAATAAGCAATGAATCCCACCCCGGCGTCAGCGCAAAGGTCTAGGATTCCTTCGTTAATCGGCTGATGGTCTAACATATTCAGTCGGCCCTGATAGATCAAGAGCGGCACATCGTGTTCCTTGAGATATTGGATACCGGCTTTGAGGGGTTCGAGCGGCCAGTTGGAGATACCGACATAGAGCGCCTTCCCCATCTTGACAACGTCCACAAGCGTCTGGAGCGTCTCCTCAATCGGCGTATTCGGGTCATAGCGGTGCGAGTAGAACAAGTCCACATAATCAAGCCTCATCCGTTTGAGCGACTGATCGAGACTGGACATAAGATACTTGCGGCTACCCCACTCTCCGTAAGGGCCGTCCCACATCAGATAACCCGCCTTGGTGGAGATAAAGAGCTCATCCCGGTACGGACGGAAATCTTCATCCATCAGACGACCGAAATTGGCTTCTGCACTACCTGCCGGCACACCGTAGTTGTTCGCAAAATCAAAATGCGTCACGCCATGGTCAAAGGCATAACGGCAGATAGCACGACTGCGTTCAAACGGCGCATCGTCGCCGAAATTATGCCAGAAACCCAAACTGACTTTCGGCAGTAAGACACCACTCTTGCCACAACGACTATAGATCGCCGGCATTTGTGAGTACCGATCCGAGGATGCTTTGTAAGGAAATTCGTTTGCCATGGTGTTGATGATTTTTTGAAATCGGTTACAAAATTAGTGTTTTTCCCGCACATGTGCAAACATGCAAACATGTTGTATAACATAAAAGTACGTATATTTGAATACTAAATTACACAATTTCAATGATTTATGATTTTTGGGAAGCAAAAAAAAAGTACGTAAAAAACAGCCCTTGCATACGCATTTATTTCACCAAGATTTGGTTATGTCAAAAAAAAGCAGTATCTTTGCACCGTCAATTTTTACACACCATGCGTAAACGTCTATTTTTCGCCATCATTTTAGCTACCATAGCGTCCGTAGCATCGGCTATGTCCACCTTAGACTCGTTATTGACCATCTATGACAACGAGGTCTCTCGCGCGGTCTTCTACCGTGACGCGCATGAGAAGCGCATCGACTCGCTGCGTAATATCCGTCCGATGAGCAAGGCTATTCAGATCCGTATCGCGCGCGAGTACCAATATTTCCAGAGCGACAGCTCCCGTGTGTGGTTCTTGAAACTGATTGACGCGCCGGAGCCATACCGCACGCAGGCCTACACAGGTCTGGTGCAACTGTCTTCGTCCATCGGCAAATACGGAGAGGGCTTTGCCATCATTCCGGATGTCACTTCCACCCCGGACTCGCTGAGTGTGGATTGGCTGGAGGCTGTATGGCGGCTATACACAGAAGCGCATGCTGCCTGCCGTATGCCCGCTTATGCAGACTATCTCCATTCGCAGGCACAACTCTATTACGACTCGTTGCTGAACGAGATGGAGCGCCAGGCGCCGTACAACAATCACATCCGTCTGCGCCGGAATTTTCTCAGAGCCAGCGATGCAAATGACTTAGAAAGCGCGTTAGCGATCAACGACTCGATCATGGCGCTTTTCCCGATATGGTCGCACCGGTACGCAATAGAGGCATACAGCCGCTCCACTTTGTATGAGCGTATGGGACAGCAACGCGAACAATATACATGGCTGACTCGCTCCGCCATCGCGGACGTACGATGCGGCATCACGGATAACGGTTCGTCATGGATGGTAGCCAAAGAGTGCTACGAAGCCGGCGATCTGGAGCGCGCATACCATTACAGCGACTACTCGCTGACGAACGCTTCGCTTTTCAATGCACCGACACGATTCATACAGACATACGCCTTGGGACACGATATCTCCAACAGTTATGAAGAGCGGCTTCGGAAGTCGTCCAACATATTGATTATCGTATTGTCCACACTGGCAGTGATCCTTGCTATTTTAGTTATCGCCGTGTTGTACTCGCTGAACCAGAACAGGCGTCTTCACACGCTCAACAGCGAGATCAAGGTGATGAACGAACAGCTGCGGACGATCAACGGACAACTCAAAGCAGCCAACCATATCAAGGAGCAGTATATCTGCCGGTACCTGGAGGTGTATAGCGATTATATCCGCCGCTTGACGACCATGGCGCGCAAGGCGGGAGAGAAAGATCCGGCAGGATTCATGGACCGCGAGATGGAGAATTTC
The DNA here is from genome assembly GCA_002354055.1 of Bacteroidales bacterium UBA2712. Classification (GTDB taxonomy): domain Bacteria; phylum Bacteroidota; class Bacteroidia; order Bacteroidales; family Paludibacteraceae; genus Colicola. The sequence goes on along the minus strand of DEKW01000018.1, from coordinate 9,617 downwards.
TATCGCTCGTTCGACGATACCTTCCTTTCGCTGTACGGCAGTTTCGTTCAGGATTTCAACGCGCTGCTTAAACCCGAAGGACGGATCACTCCCAAGCCGGGCGAGCGTATGACGGTAGAGATGCGAATCTTCGCGCTGATTCTGCTCGGTATCACCAGTTCCGCCAAGATTGCCGAACTGCTGTGTTACAGTCCGAACACCATCAGCAACTACCGCGTGAAAGTGAAGAACAGCGCGATCGGCGACCGCGATACCTTCGAACAAAGGGTTCAAGAGATCGGAAAATAAGGTCGAAAAGCATTTTTTTGAAAAAAAAGTGCCAAAAAATTTGGTCATGTCAAAAAAAAGCAGTACCTTTGCACCCGCTTTTGAAAAAGACGAGTCTTTGAGACTCAGTTCGTGAAACACGATCTGTCTCCCTAGCTCAGTTGGTAGAGCAACTGACTCTTAATCAGTGGGTCGAGGGTTCGAGTCCCTCGGGGGACACAAAAAGAGACGCAATCGCGTCTCTTTTTTAGTCATAGGCTTTCAGCGAAGCGTTCTGCCTCTTGAATCTGGTCAATCTTACCCACATCCATCATTTTGTAGTCCTTCGGAATGTACGATAGCAACTCTCCCTTTCGTTTGGCGACAACGACATCAAGATAGGAATCTATCAGCGAGAATTTGTCCCCGTAGAACAGGGCTGTCTCTTCCAGCAGAGGAAAGAAAGCGGGACTGAGTATCTGCATGCCTGAAAATGCTAGACGCTGCCAGTTATCCACTCCACGCAGATTGATACTTTTTCCGTCAATAATACCCGGGCGGCAGTCACCCGTAGCTATATTTCTCCAGCAACGCAGGCGGTGGTATTCATCAAAGAAGAGATAGCGCTGGGTAGGACGTTCGGATACAACAAGAAGGCCTAAATCTGATGGATTGTAGGCTGCCATCAACGCGCGAATGTCTATATTGCTCAGAATATCCACATTGCAGGCGAGTACCGGTTTGTCTTTCCTCAACAGTCCCTCTCTCCAAGCCTTTCTCAGACCGCCGCCGGTGTCTAAGAGGCAATCTCGTTCGTCGGAGACGGAGATATTACATCCCCAGCCGTTATTGCGACGGATGGTATCGATGATCATATCCGGGAAATGATGCACGTTGACGGTGATATCCGTGATTCCGGCATAACGCAATTTCTCCACCTGCCATTGCAGGAGAGGTTTGCCGGCTAAGGGAACTAAAGCCTTCGGCATCGTATCGGTGAGCGGTTTGAGGCGTGTGCCCAAGCCTGCTGCAAAAATCAAAGCATGTACCATTTGGACATTTACCATTTGGTCATTTATTTATTCATTTAGGCATTTGTCTATGCCGCGTTCGCGGTGGATGAGATGAATGCGGATGTTGTATTTCTCTTTGAGGTGTGCCGCCAGATGTTCGGCGCAATAGACAGAGCGATGCTGGCCCCCGGTACAACCGAAAGCGACCTGCAGATGGTCAAAACCACGCTCGAGAAAGCGCTCCACATGATGATCCACCAAGGCATATACCGAATTCAGGAACGTCAGTATCTCACCGTCTTTCTCCAAGAAATCTATCACCGGCTGATCGAGCCCCGTGAGAGCCTTGTATTCGTCGTATTTTCCGGGGTTGTGAGTACTGCGGCAATCGAAGACATACCCGCCGCCGTTTCCGGACTCATCCGCAGGGATTCCGCGCTTGAAGGAGAAAGAATAAATGGTAACTACAAGGGCTTGACATTGGCTTTGACCGTCGGTTGACCGTCGTTTGACCGTCGTTCTAGGAAGGTATTTGGAGAGTAAGAAGAGTGTCGGATATTCTTGCTGCAATTCCGGGTTTTGGGTAAAAATCTCTTCAAGGTTGATCAGGGCGTTGGGAATGGACTCCAGGAAATGGGGTTTGCGCTCAAAATATCCTCTGTAGCCGTACGCGCCGAGGACCTGAAGCGTGCGCAGGAGGACGAAATGCGGGAGTGCGGCGCGCCACTCCGATTGGAAGAGCGCTTTGCTGACTGAACACAGACCGCTTTGCTGACAGAGTACAGAAAATAATTCGTCCAGATAGGCATCAATCAGTTCTTCGCGGAGAGAGGCTGGGATATTTGCTTTTGCCTGCCAGAGGAAGGAGGCTACGTCATACTGCGTCGGGCCTTTGCGGCCGCCCTGAAAATCAATGAAATACGGCTTGCCGTCTTTGATCATCACATTGCGGCTCTGGAAATCACGGTAGAGAAACGTTGAAGGTTGAACGTTGAAAGTTGAAAGACCGCTCGATTCTCTCGCTAAAAGATTAAAGACTAAACGGTCGAAATCATCCTCTAACTTCGGCTCGGAGAACTCGATTTTGGTGCCTTTGAGAAAGCAGTACTTGAAATAATTGAGGTCCCAACGGATGGCACGTTCGTCCATTTCGGGCACCGGGAAACAGATACTCCAGTCAAAATCTTTTGCGCCTTCCAACTGTATATGCGCGAGCGCGCGTAACGTGCGTTCTAATAAGGTGCGTTCCGTCTCATTGAAATGACCCGTCTCACGACCATTTTTGATCGCGTCGAAAAGCAGCGTATCGCCCAGATCCTCCTGGGTATAAGTCATCTCGTCATCGCTGACGGTGTAGAGTTCGGGCACGGGCAGACCCAGTTTGTGAAAATGCCGCGCCATATAGATGAACGCGCGGTTCTCATCGCGGTTCGTGCCTTCCACACGGATGACCGAACGGCCTTGCTCATCCGTCACACGGGAATACACCCGGTTACTGCCTTGTTGCTGAATCATGATCGGAACTGAATGGCGTTATGAATACAAGTCACTTTGCACGGACCGATGATATTTTCCAAAATACCGTCCGCCTCAAAGAGGATATGCTTGCGATAAGCTATCTCGATCTCTTTTCCGCAGATGGGATAGACGAAAGGCAACTCGGTCAGACGGCCGTTATAGAGCTTCGGAAGCGCCTCGATGATCTGGCGGAAAGTGGGTTTCTTGATAAACATCGTGTGGAAGACACCATCGGTGGGATCGGCTTCGGGGTTCTGCTTGATGCCGCCGCCGGAGAAAGGTCCGTTACCGACGTTCATCGTAAAGAGCAGATCGTCCACCGCCTGCTGGCCATCGACCGTCAGAACCATGTGCTGCGCCTTATGCTGGATGATCGCAGCGATGAGGCCGAAGAGATAATTGACATGATGGGAACCCAGGTAGTATTTCAGCGTCTCAGCTTTCTTGCAACAGAGAGGATCAACGCCAAAACCGACCGAGTTGATGAAATAGCGGTGGTGGGCAATGCCGTTTCGCCAATAGGTGACGCAACCGATATCTATCGGATGTCCCTCGCCCTCGAAGAATCGCCGGAGAGACTCCTTATGGTTCTTGGTCAGGGACCAATACCGCGCCCAGTCGTTGCCGGTTCCGCGAGGCATGAGTCCCAACTGGATAGTAGCCCGTTGCTCCGCGCTTATCTCCGCACGCATGATACCGTTCACCGCCTCGCTGAGCGTACCATCGCCTCCGAGAACGAGGATCTCATCGTAGCCTTTCTCCACCAACTCACGCGCCAACTCAATCGCATGTCCCGCATATTTCGTCACGCGGTAGGCAAAAGGCTGATGGCGCTTGCGCAACAGTTTCCATAAATATATACGCTGCGCGCGAAACGCTTTCTTTCCCGATTTCGGATTAATAATGATGCCTAACATGATATCATTTATTGTTTGCGACTGCAAAGTTACACAAAAAAAATGACATACGCAAATTGTATGTCATTTTTCCTGAAAATTACTTCATTTTCTTACTTGAAGAACTCGTTCACATTCTCGTTCACGACGATCTCCTCTTGGAAGATGTAAGCCCCTGTTTTCGGCGACTTAACCATCTTGATGCACTTAGAGTGCGCGCGTCCGGAGTTACCGGTTTGAAGGGTTGCGACCGCTTTCTTTGCCATAGTTCTAAGCCTTTCTAATTAGGGGTTAATTACTTGATTTCCTTGTGAAGCGTGTATTTTTTCAAATACGGGTTGTACTTCATCAATTCCAAGCGATCCGGGGTGTTTTTGCGGTTTTTGGTCGTGATATAACGGCTCATACCGGGAACACCACTCGCTTTCTGCTCTGTGCACTCGAGGATAACTTGAACGCGTGCTTCTTTTGTTTTCTTTGCCATTGTTCAGTTCCTTTCGTTAATTGAGATAGCCCTTCTCCGCAGCTTGTTTCAGCGCGTTGTCGAGACCGATCTTGTTAATAGTTCTCAGACCGGCTGCACTCACGTTCAGCTCGATCCATACATCTTGTTCTACCCAGTAGAACTTGCGGCGGAAGAGGTTCACATCGAAACTCCGTTTAGTACGGCGTTTGGAATGCGAGACATTGCAGCCGACCATGGCTTTCTTGCCTGTAATTTGACAAATCTTTGACATTGTTTTATATATTTATTATTATTTTCAATTCGGGTATTCTTCGCATATTTACACGAAAAATCGCGCAAAGGTACTGCTTTTTTTCCAAATGACCAAATTTTTTTGCAAAAAAAAGAAAAAATTCTGCATTTTCGCAAGAAATCTACAAAAAAAATAAGGAAATTGCGCGCTCGCTCTTGCGCGTATAGAAAAAAAGCAGTACCTTTGTGTTGTTTTTCTAAAAACAGAACAAAAAATGTTGTTATTAAATATACAAAACATCATGAAACGGATAGGTTTAAGTGCCTTGATGGTATGTATGGCATTGATTTTTTGTACCCCGGCGATGAGCGAGGACACCGTATATTATCGTTTGGAGGATTGCCGCCAGCAGGCACTGTCTTATAATGCCTCTTCGCGGAGTCAGCAGGAGCTGCAACAGGCTGCCAAATACAACCGTCAGGCGGCGTTAGCGGCTATGTTTCCGAGGGTGAGCGCCAATGGTGGCTATCTGTGGACATCGAGTAATATGCACCTGGTGGGAAATGAGTTAGCGTTCTCATTCGGTCAGTCCACCATCCTGCCGGACGGGACTACTTCATTTGCGTGGAAAAGCGGCGCAGAGGGCATCCTGCCGGACGCTGCGGGACAGGTCATTTCCGATGTTCACAAGTATCTGTACGACGCTACAACGGTCGATCTGACGCATGTGTTAGTGGCGCAAGTGGGTGTGACGCAACCGATCTACGTCGGCGGCCGGTTGACCCAACTGTACAAGATTGCCAAATCGAACGAACGCATCGCCATGCTGAAATCCGAAGCGGATCACGACGAGACGATTTACAAAGCCGACGAGGCCTATTGGCGCGTAGTGACGGTGGGTAAGAAGAAAGAGCTGGCAGATCAATATCATAAGCTTCTTTGTCAGTTGGAGAGCGACGTCAAAGAGGCGGTAGCAGAGGGCTTGGCCACGCAATCCGACCTGCTAAAAGTGACTACCAAACGTGGCGAAGCGGATGTGAAGAAACTGCAAGCGGAGAACGGTCTGACGCTGTCGAACATGGCCTTGGCGCAAGTATGCGGACTGCCGCTGTCCACACGGTTCAAGTTAGACGAACATGAGTTGGAAGAGACGTCCCTGCCCTCCGATGCGCCGAACACCGAAGCCGCTGTCTCCAACCGCAGCGAGATGCAGCTGATGCAGGAGGCGGAGAAAATCGCCAAATCGACGGCAATGATCGCTGCAGCAGGTTTGCAACCGAATATCGTGGCACAAGCCAACTACCTCTACTCCAACCCGAATGCGGAGAACGGTATCAAAAGTGACTGGAAAGGCAAAGGATGGTTCTCCGCCGGCGTTGTGGTGAATGTACCGATCGTTCATGCCGATGATATCCTGCGTTACAAAGCCGCCAAGCATGCAGCCAAAGCCGTTGCGCTGAAGACCGAAGAGACGCGTGAGTTACTGACTTTGCAGACCACGCAGGCGAACCAGAAGATGATGGAGGCGCAACAGAAAATCGCCTTGGCGCGACTGACAGAGAACAATGCCGCCGAAGTACTGCGAATGGCGCAAGAGTCTTACGAAGCCGGGATGATCACCTCCAGCGAACTGATGCAGGCCCAGACCGCATGGTTAGCCGCAGCAACGGATCTGATTGACGCGCAAGCGGAAGCCAAGACGACGGAGACACAACTCCGCAAATACTTCGGCAGTCTGAAATGACAAAAGTTTAATATATTGATATGAGAAAAGAGAAAAAAGGAAGTCTGTTATTAGGACTGATCGCCCTATTAGCAGTCGTCGTGATTGTGGCATTAGTGGGACTCTTAGCCCTGCGCCCTGAGAAGACGCTGATTCAAGGCGAGGCAGAAGCCGCCGAGTATCGTGTTTCCGGAAAAGTGCCCGGACGTGTGGAGATGTATCTCTTTGACGAGGGGGAGCAGGTGAAGAAAGGTGATACCTTGGTCATCATTTACTCGCCGGAGGTAGAAGCGAAGAAAGCACAGGCCTTAGCTGCCCGTGAGATGGCAGAGGCGGTGAACGAGAAAGCCCACAACGGTGCACAACGGGAACAGATCGCCGGTGCCTATGAGCTGTACCAGAAAGCCAAAGCCGGTGAAGAGATCTACCGCAAGAGTTATGAACGCGTGCAAAGGCTGTTCGACAAAGGTGTCGTCAGCGCGCAGAAACGCGATGAGGTAGAGGCGCAATACAAGGCCTCCGTCGCAACCGTTCGTGCCGCTAAGAGCCAGTATGACATGGCCCTTGCCGGAGCTCGCAAGGAGGATAAAGCCGCTGCGGAAGCACAAGTGGCACGCGTGGATGGCATCCTCAAAGAAGTGGCTGCTGCCGAAGCCGAACGATACCTCCTCTCCCCGTGCGACGGAGAAGTGAGTGAGAAATTTCCGAAAGTCGGAGAGCTGGTCGGTCAAGGCAGTCCGGTGATGTCCATCGTGGATCTGACGGACGTGTGGTTCACCTTTGCCGTGCGCGAAGATATGCTGGGCAAATTCTCCATGGGCAGTACCGTTACGGTAAAGATTCCGGCTTTAGGAGACGATAAATATCCGGTTGTAGTAACCCATCTGAAAGCCATGGGCACCTATGCCACTTGGCGCTCCACCCAACAAAACGGCGGATACGACGTACGCACTTTTGACGTCAAATGTCGCCCGATAGCTGACATACCGGGCTTGAGACCGGGAATGACTGCGTTGGTTGTAGAGTGAAAGAGATTTTCCGAAATATTTGGGCCGTAATAAAACGCGAACTGAAGCAGATGTTCGCGCGCCCGTTATATATGTTCGCGTCCGTGGGCGTGATGGTTCTTTCTACCTTTTTCTTCCTAACCCTGATGCGCAGCGGGTCTGCGGAGAACATGCCGGTAGCGGTAGTGGATAAAGATCAGAGCTCCATCTCGCGGCGGTTGATCCATGAGATGCAGGCTACTCCATCCATCGATATCCAACTCGTCACGAACTCCTATCCGGAGGCGCGAGAGGCGATGCAGCAAGGTAAGATCTACGGCATCTTCGTCATCCGCGAAGGCTTCTACCGCGACTTAGTAGCCTTCAAACGCCCGCAGCTGGACTTTTACATCACGAATGCCTATACCGTCGGTGGCAACACGGCTTACAAGCAGATGCTGACGATGGTCAACCTGACTTCGGGCGCCTTCCAACGGGAGGTACTGAGAAAAAAAGGTCTGCCGGACGACGTGATCATGCATCGCATCCAGCCGCTGACCATCGAAGGACACATGATCGCCAACCCCTGGGGAAACTACTCCGTCTATCTGGTCAGTACCATTCTGCCGGGAATATTGGGATTGATATGCATGATGGTGACGATCTTCGCCATCGGTTTTGAGCTGAAGATGAAGACCTCGCACGCGTGGCTGCATACCGCCGGAGACAATTTCGCCGTAGCCCTCTTGGGCAAACTCACGCCTTATAGCGTGATCTACGGCGTCTTGGGTATAGGATGTTATATCATTCTCTACCGCTTCGCGGGCTTTCCGATATACGGCAACCCGGCCCGTCTGATGTTCGGGCTGCTGCTCTTCTCGTTCTCCATGGAAGCCCTTGGCGTATTGATGATCAGTCTGCTGCCAACGCTACGTGATGCCCTTTCAATAGGCGCTTTATACGCGATGTTAGGCTTCTCGCTCTCGGGTTTCACGTACCCGCAGATGAGCATGCTGGCGCCAGTAAAAGCATTGAGTTACTTAGAGCCGCTACGGCATTATTACCTGATTTATGTGAATGAAGCGCTGATGGGTGCTCCGGCGATCAACAGCCTGCCTAACGCACTGGCTCTGACGGGATTCATGGTAGCTGCTTTCCTCGTCACGCCGAGACTACATAATGCGTTGATTTATCAGAATTATCCATTGAAATAAATATGTCCACCTTCGTTTTTCCACATGAGCTGAAGCGTATCTTTACAGACCCGGGCGTGGTAGTAATTTTCATCGTCGCCACCTTAGTGTACCCGCTTCTGTACAAGGCCATCTACTGGAACGAACAGATCACCGATGTGCCGGTAGCGGTTGTGGACCTGAGCCAGTCAGCGGAGAGCCGCACTTTCCTGCATCACTGGAACGCCTCTCCGGATATCCGGCTTACCCATACCTGCAACTCCATCGCCGAAGCGGAACAGTTGTTGCGCGAACAGAAAGTGCACGGGATTGTCTATTTCCCGCGTGATTTTGCGTCGCAACTGGCAGACCCGCTCGGACAAGCGCATATATCGCTGTATTGCGACATGTCGTCCTTCCTGTACATGAAGGCGATCTATCTCAGTTGCAACCAGGTGATGCTGGAGTCGATGCGGAATATCCAGATAGACCGTTACGAGAGTATGGGTTACGGCCGTGAGTTCTCCTGGGCGTTAGTGCAAGATGCGCCATATACCGAAACAGCTCTTTACAACCCCACCGGAGGATACGGCTCTTTTCTTATTCCTGCGGTACTCGTGTTGATTCTGCATCAGACCCTGCTTTTCGGTATCTGTATGTTAGCCGGAACGGCGCGGGACGACGACAAAGTGCTCTATCGCGTGTTAGGCAAAGGACGTGTTGCAGGTGTACTGCGACTTATACTTGGACGTGCAGCCGCATATTTTACCATTTATTATGCGTTGGCGGCTATTCTCTTAGGGCTACTACCCCGCCTCTTTGACATCCCTCATATCGGCGACATAGGAGACATACTGCGGTTTATCGTGCCGTATATCTTGGCATGCATCTTCTTCTCCATGACCGTGAGCGTCTTTATCAGGAACAGGGAATCGGGACTTGTCCTTCTGATCTCCACCTCGTTGATTTTCCTGTTTATGGCAGGTATCTCCTGGCCTAAAGAGATGATGCCGGCGGCATGGCGGTATCTGTCGTATTTCATTCCTTATACTTGGGGTGCGCACGGATTTATCCATATAAACTCCATGGGTGCCACATTATGGTCCACTCGCAACGAGTATATCTCTCTGTGGATTCTCTCCGGAGGGTATTTCTTGGCGACTTGCGTGATCACCTATTTTGCCGGTATTCACAAGGAAAAAGAGCAAACGGAGGCTGTTTTGGCACAATAATCTTGGAAAAAAAAGCAGAAAATGCATTTTTTTGAAAAAAAAGTGCTAAAAAATTTGGTCATGTCAAAAAAAAGCAGTAACTGTGCACCCGCTTTTGAAAGACAGAGCAACTATCCGGTGCGGTAGTTCAGTT
>DEKW01000014.1 GCA_002354055.1 Bacteroidales bacterium UBA2712 | reverse complement strand
CCGGATGGTATCCGGCTTCCCCTGCCTTCAGGAAGGGGTTAGGGGTAGGCTTATATAAGCTTGGCTTGGCAAGGCTTTTTCTTTTTAATTTTCTTTTGCTTCTTTTCTTTTATCGGCTTTCTTTTTCTTTGCCGAACGCGATACGGACGGAGCGTTTGATACTCTCGCTGTCGGGATGGGCTTTGGCGAGCTTCTCGGCGGTGCGCTTGACGTCGGCACGCATGTCCTTGAGTTGCGCGGCAATCTGCTCCTGCAGGGCGAGTTGCTGCACGTAGATCGCGTGATTCGGGTCAGAGGTCACAGCCGGGTTGGTGTTCTTCTCCCAGGTGTAGGATTTCGGCCGGCTGACAACGATCTTGAAGCCATGGTACTCGATGGTGCCGGTGAAGGACTTACCCAGGCCGCGTTCGGCGATGAGGGCTTGTACGGCTTCTTCCACCTGCGGACGGAGCGCTTTGAGGGTTTCTTCGGACTCGTTGCATGCTACTTGTGCTGCAAAATACTGATCGATAACTTCGTAATTCTTGGGTGCGCTAAGCGCGGGATTAAGTTTTAACATAATGTGTAAAAGTTTTGTGCGTGGGCTTGTATGCGAGTGGCCACTCATTGCACGTGCGGACACACAAACTTTCGCGGGTTGCGGGGAACGCCCCGCGGCGGTAAAATAGATGCATTCTAAAACAACGCACCGCCACTCGTTTCCGAATGACGGTGCAAAAGTACTGCTTTTTGTTGGGACTGATTGGGAAAGATTTCCCAAATTTGTCCCAATTTGATTTTTGTTATCTATTTTGTGCTTTTCGAAGGCTATTTTGATCCACCGGCCATCCGAATATAATCGAAAGTCTGCGGCACATGACGCTGCGGTTATAGTCCGCCTCCGCATAATAATCGTTACCTATCAGTTTCTGTTGTGCCAGCCATTGCACTACCTGTATATAATTCCCTTCCGCCGGTATCCTTTCAGCCGTGTTTATTGGTTTGGTCATCGCCTCTATTTGCTGCTTGAGCGAGCTTAGTTCTTCTTCCAGTTGCCGGATATATTCTGCCTGCTGCATAGCCATCTGCGCCCATCTGTCGCGGTCGCGGCGCAGGGCATCAAGAAGGTCTGTACTATGTTCATCGGGCGGTTTCATCCTTTGCGGCTTTCGTGCCGCAAAGGTACAAAGAACAAAAGACACCACACGTCCTAAGAACATAAAAAAAACGCCACGAAGGCGTTTTTCCTTTCTTTGTTCATTGCGTCCAAATTTAATTTGGACAATTATATCATGAGTACATTTGTGCCAAATGCTCCGCTTCCTCTGCAAACTCTTCCCTTAGTGACTGCGGCGCCAGCACTTCCAGTTTGGAACCATACTTGCGTAGCTCCATAATGAAGTCGTACGTCGGTGCCAGTTTATATTCAAAGATAGTGTATTTGTCATTACTCTCGACTACCTGCTGACTGGCGTGAAGCGGCAGAGATATCAGGAAGTTTGCATCCCAGTTCGCCACCTTAACGCGTATCTTCTCTGCCTTGGTTTTGGAGCGGTCGATACCAAACTGATTCTCGAAGAAAGTGGCCGGTTTGAAGGCCGCAGGCAGATGGAAAGCCTTATCCGTCACCGCCAGATCTTTGACGCGGTCCAGCGCATACACGCGAGGCTCTTTCTCCTCCGGATGATCTTCCGGCTTTCCTACCAGATACCACCGCTGTTTGAAGACCTTGAGGCAGTATGGGTCTAACAGAAAGGTATGGGGTTCTGTGCGCTTAAAGCCCTGGTAAGAGACAACCAACCGGCGACTGTCTTTCATCGCATTGATGATGGTGCTCAGATACCGCATACCTTCCGGAATCTCCTCGAAGATAACGCGGTCACGCATGCCGGCAGATATATTGGTCAGGTTATTGAGCGCGAAGGTGTTGATGATCCACGCCCGCACATCCGAACCGGACGCACGGGATACGTCGTTGATGGAGTAGGTATTGGTCGAGCGGTCGCACACGATCTCGATGCCGAACAACTCGGCTATCGTGTCTTTATGCCGACTGAAATTGCGCTTGCCGTACCGCGACTCATGCGCGTCATTGTACGGCGATTTTGACCACCGGCTGTCTATCTCATCCATGGTGATGTGCTTCGCCGAATACACCGTATCCGCCAACCATATCAACCGTTGAAATAATTTATTCTGTGCTGCCATTTTTTTATTTTTCTGCTATAACATATTGTATTACAGTATTTTACGACATGCTTACCAAATAAGCCTGTTTGAACCTGCTTATTTTTCCATGTGGGCAAGGCATGAGTTATTTCAGCTTTTTAGTCTGCTTCTCAAGCGATTTAATGGTTTCAAGATACGCTTCTTCTACGGGTGAAATTGTGTTGTTGAACCTGTCGGAATTTCCGACAAGTCACTCTGAGTTGAGTGGTTGTTCGGAATTTCCGAACTACCACATTTTCGTCCAATTCTCCGTCCTCGAAAATATGCTTGATATGTTCACTGATGTTTGATTTACTAGTCTGGTATAACTCGCACAACTGCTGTTGTTTCTTTAATTCTTTCACTCTTTCACTCTTTCTACCTCTCCCATTCAATCCCTCTCAAGCAGGCAGGCAATGTATATTATTATGTGGACAGGGCATAGTGGTTATTGTTATGACTTAGCAATAATGATTTTGTTCCCTTTTGACGGGAGTTGGTAGAGGTGCCAAATCATTTGTTTTGCAATCTCTATTACGGTAGGAACAGCTTTGCGAACCACTTTCTCGTTGGACCAATACTCTGTATTTCGGCATGCTTCTGATAGATCGAACGGCTCCGCTTTCTTGGTTCGCGGAATCTTGCGAAAGTCTTGCAACAGCCAATCGAAACGGAAGTTCCCCACACCGTCCACAGTATATAACCAGTATTTGCCTCTCTGCTCAATACGTCCGAAGAATCCTAATGTATGGTAACATATCTCCACGAAACACTCCAGATCCATCTTGAGTTGTTCTGCTTCCTTCACAGATTGATATAATGTCAGAAAATCTTCGTTCGTGAGAATCGGCTTTTTTAGTACGTCGTCCGATAATTTATATTGCTCCCAATCATTGGCGACACATCTCTCTATACTATTTGCCGCTCGCCATATAGCGTGGTCTGTCGAAAATATCTCTCCATTAATGGTAGTTTGCGAAAGATGATATATCTCCATCAGTTGTTCCTTTGTCTTTCTTTCTTCACAAATTCCAAGATTATCACGTATAATTTGGAACTTTCTCCAATCCGAATGCTCAAAATATTTGACGAGCATATAGAACATTGGATAATGATTCGTGCAGTCGAAATAACTGAGAACAAAATCAATATCTTCAGCATGGAGGAACGATGCATTTCTGCGAATGTTATATTCTAAGGTCTCTCGTTCAGATAAAACGTGATATGCCGAGGCAGGATGGTTTTGTTCAAAATACTCGCAAAAAGCACGAAGTTCCTCTTGCGTTTTCTTGCCGAAATTAATTAGGCGACGACGTTTGCCGAGGTAGAAATCGCTATCAACAAATACTTTTAGTTTCGCAGGAGTATCCAACTCCATTGCCTTTAAGATATTATTTGCTCGGACGCTTAATTTCTTCCACGATTCATCTTGAAACGTGTCAATTCGTTCTTGAGTATCAACATACTCCTGTTTATTCTCTTCCATATTTGTTAGTGTTTTAATTCGTTAATTATCTCCTCATCTGCCGGCAACCACTTCACCGAGTCTAAGTCTTTGGCTCTGAGCCATTTGGCCGCCTCGTGTTCCAAGAGTGTGACGTGACTTCCGGATAGTTTGCACTTGAAACAATGCATCGTCAGATGAAAAGCAAGGTAGTCATAATCTATCGTCCGCAATAGTTCACCGACTTCTATTTCTGCATCTAACTCCTCGCGTATCTCGCGTTTCAAGGCTTGTTGTGGTGTTTCTCCGGATTCCATCTTACCTCCCGGAAACTCCCACCAATCCTTCCACTCGCCATAACCTCGTTGTGTAGCAAAAATCCGTCCTTGCTCGTCGAAGATGATTGCAGCGACTACTTCTATCTGCTTCATATCTCAATTCTACTTAGGTATTCTTTGGTACGCGTAAACATATGGTATCTTCTCTTGTTCCAAACGCAGGTTATTGGATTTGAGATATTGGAACATTTCGTTTTCTTCAGGAGTTAAATATAGGTCTTTTTCTACGTTAGTTGGCTTACCAGTATCACCTTCGAAGAAGGCATCAAAGGTTGCTCTATCCATTAGGAAACTTTTAACTTGTCCATAATGACATCGGATCTCCGATAAAATTTGGAAACCATGCGCGTCTAAATCACCCCAATAATAAATCTCTTTATCTAAGAACCATTGTGTTTCTTTGACTTTTTCTACACTAAACCCTTCTCCCCATATTACTATACTATGGTCAATTAAAGGAAATGAGAGCATGTTAATTTTATTCTCAACCACATAGACAGTTTTTATAGGAAGATTTAAGTCCCGGAATTGACTGATAGGGATATTCAGATCGGATAGTCCACTAAACAATCGTTGGCTTAATGAATGATCTAATATGCGAAATCGCACATCTGGCTCATCGTATTTAAGATTGAAATGCGGTTCAAAACGTTTCTCGTCTGTGTTGACGTAATTGGCAATTATTATATCAAGCAACTCTCTAACCACGGTATGGTTAAGTTCAATAAATTTTGTGTGTACTTGAATTGGTAGTTCTCGTATGTACAGATTAGGCCGAGGAGTTCTTTTGAAGTATGAGCACACCTTTAAAAGGCTATCCCAATCATTCTCAATAACCTTTTTCGGATATTTCAGGATCCAATCCCTAAGTTCCGGGAACAAGTCAAGAATGCGAGCAGAATCTTCTATGAATTTTGCAGTATCTTTTTCTTTGCTAATGAATTTTAGGTAGTCGCCTTCTGTTTGAAACACAATAGATGCCGGTAGATCTTGTACACCATGCAATTTTGTTTTAACTGTAACATACTCAATCGTGTAACCATATCCTTTTTTCTCTTTGGAATGGTTGATGAGTTCTGTCAACTCAACTTCAAACCGTACCGTATTCTCATCCGGTTTTTTATTACCTGCAATAATTATAGGGCTAAATGGAATGCCTTCAACGATAGATTGCAAGTAAGCGACATATTTATTTTCGGCTTTTTGTTTTATATCAGAGGGTGTTATCATTAGCTTGGAATTTTTCTCGTTCTTCCTTGAATTTTTCAATTCTCATATCCAACAAAACGGATTCGTTTCCACGTCGTTCTACGTAGTGAACAAAGGATATGTCGTTCTCTACAATATGGATATTGTCGCTAGGAGTTACTACCAGTAATTGCAAATGTAATTGCTTACACAATGAAATTAGATAGCGCGCTTTATCCTCATCTTGTGCTTTGAATGCTTCATCTATTGCTATGAATCGGAAAGAATTCGCCTGTAAGCCATCAGTAGTTAATCCAAATTGGTATGCAATGGCAGATCCAAGTATGGTGTATGTCAATTGGGCTTTCTCTCCACCTGACAATTGCCCCATACCCTCGTATGTCGTACGTTTTTGACCGGTCTCTTTGTAGAACTCCTCTGCCTTATACGAATACCACTGTCTTACATCTGTTACTCGTTTGCGCCATTGTTCGCTGCCGAGTCGTCTAATAAGTGGCTCAATCTTCATCTCAAAGTGCCTACGTTTACCATCAATAGTAGCATTCATTTCATGCACGTTAGGTACAGCCTCCTCTAATTGCTGTCTGAACTCACTTATTTCCTTTGATATACGTCTGGAATTAACGAGTTGAATATAAGTCGGGGGTGCAGTTGCGAAGTCTATTTCCCTGAGAGACTTGTTAAGCATTTGTATCGTTTCTTTAATTGAGTCATCCCATTTCTTAAAGAACCATCTGAATTCGGTAATCTTATTCATCAATGTTTCTTGCAAGAAATCATTGAACCTTTTTTCACAGCTAACTAAGTCTTCGTCTACCAAGCGTTGATAGAATTGTTGATATGCCCCAATAAGATGTAATGCTTCTGGCAATGCGTGTACATCTGCTCCCCAATCGCTATATTTTTCGTATATCTCAGGGGATGGATACTTAAAGGCGCGAATTAAATCAGCCACCTCTTTCTCAATACGATTTTTTGTTTTTATCAACTCGGATTCCTCATTGTGAATACGTGTCTGGAAGTTTTTATTGACAGTAGCAATCGTATCGAAGTTCACATCCAGTATATTTGTGTATTCTTGCTCGAACTCAGACGTATCCTGATCTCCTAATGGAAGAATAATATTGGCATTGTCGTCATGTGTTTTCTGGACTGCTTTTATCTTATCCTCTGTTTGACCTATAGCTTTCACTTTTTCTGTGATGGTCTCACGTTCAAGTACACTTAAATCCTTTTGAACTCTCTCCAATTGTGCAGATAAGGTCTTAACTTTATCGTTAGACTTTTCTAAGGCATCTTTCTGCTCTGTTTTCTGCTGAATTTCTGTTGCGACAACACTCCAGTTTATCTCCTCATACGTTTTGAATAACTTAAGAATATCATCAAAACTCTCTTGGCGTTTACCTATATTATCAATTTTCAATTTAATAGCCGCGATGGCATCTGCATTATCACTTTGTTCGGCTTGCAAAGCTATCACGAGCGCACGTATAGCAGCAATTTTTTCTTTGTTATCCCAGCCAAGTACGTAGTTTGCACGCTCATTCACATGTTTACGATCATCTTTCTCGTGTTTGTTATGAACCGACTTTATCAATCCTTCAATCGTAACGGCTTTCTCCTTATATTGATAAAATTCTTCGAGATTTGTAACACAAGTATAGTTGTATTGGTCAGCAATAACATCTTCAACCCATTCTTGATATGGGCTATCCATATTGAATTCTATTTTGCTGAGCAAACAGTTATCTGGAAGTGCTTGAAAACCATTCAATGCGGATGTTCTTTCTGGTCGTTGGAACACTATGCGACCATTGAGATTGTGCGAATTAACAAAAACGCATACTGCTCGATAATACTTGTCCGGCACAATAAGCCGTAACGCAAAATTGTGTAGAATCTTTTCAATAGAATTTTCCCATTTGTGTTCACCATCTTTTATGCGAATGATTTCACCAATAAAAGGAATCTCTTTAGATGAGGCTCCAACAGCTTCCAATATCATATCGCGGATTTCTGCCTCTTTCCCCGAAATGTTATTGTCATTCTTCTTTAATTGGTTAAGAGCATCTTTATTCTCTTGTATTTCCTTCTCTATTCGTTCCTTTGTGTTAAGGGCAGTACGTAGTTCTTCGTTAGCAGCAACTACATCTTTTGTGCATTTTTGTTTTTCTTTGCTAGCTTTAGCACGATTCTCATCAAATGCTTGTTCCGTCGGATTTACTTCTAATTCAAGTTTTCGCGCATAATCATCATATGAATTTCTCTTTTCTATACGAAGTTGTTTGGTAATCTCCAATTCCTTAATAGATTCTGTCAATTCCTTAATCTGTCTTCCGACTTCATCGTTATTGATAGCCTGAGTCAATTTTTGTTCTTCTTGTCTAAGGGCATCTTTCTTGTCATTTAGATCATTTAGTTGTTGATTAAGTTTATCTAGTAGGTCGTTTAGATCTTCCAATCGTACATCTGCAAGTTCTACATTCTTAACGGCAAACCAATAAACAGATAGTTCGCGATGTCTTTGAATCTTTGTGAGACTCTGCTGAAGATTATCAATTTGAATCGCCCTCTCATTGATAGGTGCTAACTGCGCAATCTGCTCCTTTACTTTTTCGATTTGAGTCTTTGCATTAATAAGAGTAGCGAAACTATCATTAAGACTCGTGTATTCAGCTTCAGCATCGCGTTGCTCAAGCATATTGTTGCGGACAAAGTCATCGAGATCATTCAACACCTTAACACCTACAACTTGATTAAAAAGTGTTAAAGCCTTGTCACTTCGTAAGCCTAATGCATTGATAACACGATCTCTATAGTCTCGGATTACATCGTAGAACTCTACTTGCCTTTTTTGTGCACCGACATTGTATTTCTTTTCAAGAGTGCGTCTCCAATCACCTTTACTCCCATCAAAATCATGGAAATCATCTTTGATTGTGAGAGAGGCTGTGGAGAAACCATAAACGCATTTCAATTCGCCACTCACAAACCATCTCACTTGGAATAGAGTGACAATCTTTTCGTGATTATTCTTAAAAGAAGCTAAGATAATGGAATACGTGTTTTTATCACGGAGTCGCTGCATGGTAATAGAGCTTTCTCCGTCTGATTGAATATTACCGTAGTTTCCGAGTACGTACGTTTCCTCAGTTCTATCTCCTTTTCGCTCGTTTCCTGATGATTGATTATAGAACCTATCTTTTTTGAAAGGCACAAGCAATGTTAGCAAAGCATCAATTAATGTACTTTTACCGGACGCATTAGCACCTGTAAGCAATGAGTTGTTACCTTCAGGAGCAATCCGATATACAGTACCATTGAAAGTACCCCAGTTGTATATCTCTAAATAATCCAACCTATAACCCGATGTTCCGGGATTAGTTGTAAATAAATCATATTGTTCCTGCATACTCTTCTAATTTTTGTTTGAATAAGTCCAAATCATCTAGTGTTACCTTCTCCTTGATGATACGATGAATTCGGTATCGAGCATCATTGCTGTTACCTCCGACCATTTCTAAGAATCCTAAATCTTCCACACTACGGATATAACGCTCCAAATCTCTTTCAAACTTCACCTTATCATATCTCTCAGGGAGGAACATGCGGATTTCATCTTTGATTTCGTTAGCACTGACATATCGCTCAGTAGCATTCATATCAGTCGGATTATTGTCAAAATCTTCCAAAAGTTGACGTAGCACAACAAGAATGATAGACACTTCATAACTAAGTTGGCGTCGTTGTACTAAACTTAGAGTGGTGTCATCTTCCATCACAATCTGCTTTACATAAGCAAAGCCTTCCTCTTCCTTCAAAACGAGTTCCAAACCGATAACGGATAGATACTTTTGAATTTCACTACGGTAAGTGCGAATATTCTCCCATTCGGGGGAATTATTCTCTACGGTCTTTTTCAACAAAAGGACTATCGCCTTAGAATATGGCTGTATGTCGCTCATCGTGATATGATTATTTCAGGTATTATTATTCGTTTGTTTTGTTCGGCATCAAATACAATAGACTGATGCTTTTCGGAGTTAACGGTTGTGTTGGCAAAGTGGTTGAGAATACCAAAATATGCGAACAATTCAGGCAATCCTTGTTGAAGAGGATTTTTCTGAATGATATCCGAGATGGTTGTTTGACCTTTTTCTGCTAAAATGTGCCGTATATTCTTTTCAAGTGCTTTACGATCAATAGCAATATTACCAAACACTTTCCCTAAATCATTCAATTCTTCGATAGATACCGCATTGATAGATGGCTTTTGCGTATATTCTGTTTTTTCGCTAAGTTCTAATGTGAGTTTTCTCTCAAACGGAATGCTTATATCTAGGCCATCATCCACGGTTAGTGATATATCCGGTTTCTTTCCTTTCTTCGCAATTTCTATTAAGTGGTTCTTAATTTCTTGGATGATTTGCCTTGTTAAATCAGACTTAGATTCCTCATTGTCATGAATGATATGACTGAGTTTCTTTGCCATTCGGTCATTGCTCTGGTGAACCTTTTTTCCTGATTCGTATAAGCTTGACACCATATTCTGTAGGAATAGATCATTATTCTCAATGTTCTTTTCCTCCAAGGTTTTGAATAGTTCTTCAATCAGTTCATCTAATTCAGATTGCATTTCACGTGCAGTGAGGAATTCCCAGAAAGCATAAAAGCTTTTTCCTTGTGAGCTGGATTTCAATTCGTCCAGAGCATCGAAAGTAGATTGCAGTATACCACCTTTGCTAAGATTAGGGTCTATCTGCTTTTGGTAAATTTCTTTAATGATGGTCTTGAAGTTATCATCTACGTCTTTAAAATCAGAAAGAAGTTCTTTCGCTCTCTTGTTTATTTCCAGGAAACGAGGCACAATCTGGTACTCGTCAAACACCTCAACATCATCGCCCATTTCTAGACGTTGAATCTTTTGCTCAATCTCCAACTTCTTTTTTTCGAGCATCTGGATTCGCTGTTGTTTATCTTCGTTGGTGTTTTCAACTAACTCCTTTAGTTGGGAAATGATAGATTTGAATTTGGATTCAGTACCAATATATTCTTCGCGCTTTAAACTGGAAATCCAATCTATGACTTTGCAAGTATGGCTGGATAGTTGGTATAGGATCTCACCATCTTCATTCGTGTAATTAGTCAGGTATCCGCTATCTGTCCACTTCTTTATGTATTTTTCTGCCTTTTCATCACAGGTGTCAAACTCTGAAATATTATCTCCATCTTCCGGTTCAATATATCTGTCGTTAAGATACTCCGCAAGGCGATTATATAGATTCTCCTGAGTGATAGTAGATGTTTCCGTCAGAACACTCGTCAGAAACTCCAGAATGATGTCGCAACTATGTGCACGCAATAGCGCAACACTCGGAGAGGTGTTGAGAATATCGACTATGTTAACTTCTTTTGCCATTAGCTTTATCTTACACTTCTTCGAAAATGCGGTTAAATTTCCTCTATTCCTAAACTCTTCAAATATTCGTACGTGCCATTATAGAACTCAGGTAAGCGAGTTGCGTCTTCGGGGAAACCTTCTGGAGTAATGCGGTCATTGCCGGCAGGAACGCAGATGATCATGCCTTGCCGAGCACGAGTTAGCAGCACACGATAGGCATTGAGCATATATTTCTGGTTCTCTGCGTTGTTCTCCGGAATCCATTTGTTTTTGCCGTTGAACTTATGATACATCCATGTCTTTCCGTCACATCTCATATCTGCATCCCATAGGATACATGCATAGTCCAATTCCAATCCCTGTACTTGAATTTCGGTTGCGGCATCTTCGAGATAGTTAGACGAACGGACATCTGTCTTGTCTTCGAGGAACCAATGTACGGCATTTTCGTCGCCTTGCGCAAGAATGTTTACTGCAAGCGGTTTGAAACGTGCGGCAACTTTCGTTACTAATACACCTGTCTGTTGCGTTCCACGCGCTTGTTTTCTAAGCCATGCACGAGCCTTATCCATATCACGTGTTAACACGATAGGATACCTGTCTTTGATGTCGTTATACAGCGAAGAAGCGTCCGGTTGGAAGGATAATAACGAATGGATAAATGCCGACATCGTTTCTGCACGGAAAGAACGTTGACTAACGGCAAGGTGCAGTTGGTCAGAGAAAGTTACGCGGTCATTATCCTGTAACAACTCATTTACGCGTCCTTCTGCATATTCCGGTTCGGTCAGTTTATCGGAGATATAGATATTCCAGTATGGGAAACGATTGTTGAGCGCCTTAATCCATTCGGAGATACCTGCTTCGCCGGTATTAATCTCTTGACCACCACCAACCAAACATACAATCACCGCCCAATCTTCTCTTTGATCAAGTGACCAGATTAGGAACTCAGCCTCCGACATAGGGAAGTTAGGCACTTTCAGTTTGTTGCCGTACGTACCACCTCGTTTCAGATAATCAGCGATGCGCTTATGCGTCCAACTGCGTTGTGCCTCATCGAAGATAGCCACATGCTCCACTTCTCCATAGCCGGTTGCCTCTTGTTTGACAGCTTTTTCGGGATCAATTTCCACGATACCATTCTCCACTGGATTCTTAATCTTTGCGAGCATGTTATCACGGTAACGATGGATGATCTGGATAAATTCACTCACCTCACGGCGTGAATCAGATAGATTCTTCTTCTCTCCTCTGTCAATACATTTCTTTAGATTATCCCTTGCAAGCGCTTCGGTGAGTACTGCAACCAACGGACCATTTCCAGAAAGATAAACTGCTCCGTTTTCCTTGTCTAACTCCCCGTCTTTATATGTCTGCTTAATCGCCACATCCAAACCGACAAGCGTCTTTCCCGCGCCGGGCACACCGGTTACAAAGCAGATGCTCTTTGTGTTCTGCTCTTTGCTCTGTTGAATAACTCGCAAGATATAATTGGTAGTGGCGTCTGTGAATACTTTTTCTGCTTCGTGTTTGGTGATATCTTCTACCGAGTGGTTCTCATATAACGAACGAGCTGCTTCTATGATGGTAGGCGTAGGAGTGTATGGGCTGATTATCCAATTATCGTTAGTTTCAACGGGTTCTATCACACCTGCATGTTTTAATACTCCGCTTATGAGGTTTTGAAGATTGTCCGCTCCAGAAATTAGCGGATTGTAAATACTATCGTCATAGACAGAAGGCTGAAATTCGGTTGTTACAGTGGTATAACTGGTGGGTACAAGAATCGGAACGATAGTTCTGTCGTGGCTATATAAGTGAAAGTTTTTCAGGTCTAAAGCATAGTCCATTACTTGCTCCACATCAGCCTGCAACGCGGATGATTGCCCAACTTTAAACTCTAAACAGAAGATAATACCACGTAACAAAAGAACTACGTCTATGCGTTTTCCCAAACGAGGAATGTCATACTCAAAGATGATTTGTGAAGGCTCGTCTTTCCAAGGAAGAAGGACTTGCTGCAATAGAGTTATCTCGCCAATCCAAGCATCGTCCGTTGTAGTCAAAGCATCGCCATGATAGTTCAAGTGTAACGTGCCTAAAATCTCTTTAGGCGCTGTGTCTATGAACTGACGAAATGTCGTATTATATAGGCAACGGTTGCTCATGTTATTCTCTTATTAATGGCAATACCCGGCAGGTGTCACTAAATGCGCTGCAAAGGTACTAAATTTTTTTGACATATGCAAGATTTTGATAATTTTTATCAAAATAATTAGAGCTCTGTCTCTTTTAGACGTTGAGCAAAATAGTCCGCTATATATTTCGAACAACTTGCATCAAAGGTAGTAATATTGAGTAACTGGCCTTCTGCACTGACTTGCTTTATCCAGAGCGCCCGGTCATTGGTCATCTGAATATATGTTATGACTCCATTGTCACCGGTGAATGACAAAAACGGACCATTAGCCAAATCCGGTTTCTCTGCATCCGGGGTAACATACCCGGGAGTGTTTTGTTTACGCGGTTCATTCATAAATCTATTTTTTTTTGACGTTAAACAACCTTGTTTTTTTTGTTGGGGTTCCCACAGGAACCAAGCACTTGTGCTGTTCCGACGACAAAATTACTACCGCAAAAAGACACTACACGTCCGAAGTAACGAAAAAATGCAAAATTTCTTCATTTTTTTCATTTTCCATCATTTTCCTTCATTCTCCCACCTCATTTTCCATCTTCTACCATGTACCAATTTCACCCAAAATCTTACATTTTGGTACATGCTTCCGCCACCCAGCTTGTGTCTTTTTTATAGTACTCACGCACTTACAACAAAAAAAGACACAACCCTTTCAGATTGTGCCATATCTCAGTATTACTTTTTGCTTTATCTGTTTAGCTTGTTCCTTTTTGTGCATCAAAAGGAACAAGTCACCTGTCGGCATTCCCATATCTCAGTATATTTAATTGATGGTATCGTCAGAGGTGGAACTTGCGGGTTCATAAGTGACGTAGTATTGGCCAAGGAAATACCTGAGCGTGACCGAAACGTCCGTGCTATCTGAGCCAAAGAATGTTTTACTACCCAGGTCCACCCGAGTACCGGTATTTATATCATATGCTGCAAGATGAAGGATTATTTTATCAGATACGTCGATTCCTATTAAATCGGAAATTTTAGCCAGATGCCAAATTTCACTTTTGCCAGGAAATACAAAGAATTCTGTTGCTACCTCTTCGTTGGAAGAAAAAGAGTAGGAAAACTTAGCCTGAGTAGTGCTATTAACCAGTCGGAAAAAGTAGTTGTTATAACTAATACCGCCTACTTCCGGCTGGTTTTGTTCGTTCTTGCAAGCAACGAGCAGCAAGGCTGCTGCCAATACGATGAATACTCGTTTTCCCATATCACAATTGATTGTTTAACTATTGCACACAAATTTGCGTGCAAAGGTACTAAAATTTTCGGATATGTGCAAGTTTTTGGGGTAGAAAGTTTATATTGCCGCGAAAATGCCACAAAAAAGTCAGCTTCCGCCGACTTGTCTGTAATACTCATCTATAGCTTGTTCCTTTTCGTGCATCAAAAGGAACAACCTTATTTGATTATGCATTTCATTCGCCCATTACTTTTTTGTATAAATCCAGACCTTTTTCTGTCAGCCGATATGTTTGCTCGGGCTTGTTGGGAGAGCCGGGGAAAGACATGGTCACGTAACCTTGTGCCACGGCCGGCTTGAGGTAATTGTAAATAAAATTCCTTCTGCTTTGTTGCCGCAGTCCTAAGTCCGCCACAATCTGACGACGAGGTAATGAAGACTTTCCTATAACCTGAACCATCTTACGCACGCGCAAGTCTACTTCCGTTCTGACAAAAGGCCGATCTATGCTTTCTTTGTCATTCGCCATTCCTGCCGGCAAAAGGTCTAAGCGCACATGACAAGATTGCAGACCTTCCTTTGTATCGGGAAAGTCACTATCTTGAAACACCTGATGCCCTGCTTTCTGTAGCGCAGCCTTAATCTCCGAAATGTACCTTGCGCTCTCTTTATTTTCCTTAATAAAAATCTTCATGATGCTATCCTTGATTCATGCCTACTTTCTTGCTTGTTCCTTTTGCTGTATAAAAAGGAACAAGCTAAATTGGGCGCAAAGGTACAATAATTTTTTGACATATGCAAGAGAAAGTGGACAAAATGGCACGAAAATGGACAATTTGGCACAAAGGTGGACAAAATGGCAGGGATGGAGGGGTTGGCACGGAGATTGCAACATTCAGGGTGAAAACGTTTAAAAGCGACCTGCTAAAGCAAGCAGACTACTGCAAAGCAGCAATTACTCCTACAGACCGCAAACAACGCAAGATTGTTTAACTTAATTTAGGAGATTGAATTATGACACCTGCAATGTATCGTAGAAACAGTTGGTTCCCAACAGTATTTGATGAGTTTCTGAACTCGGATCTGATGAACACAGTAAGTACAACCGCTCCGTCGGTTAACGTCAAAGAAACCGAGAAAGCGTATATCGTTGAACTGGCAGCACCGGGCGTAAAGAAAGACTACTGCCGCGTTCATATCGACGAGGATCACAACCTCTGCGTCGCCATCGAGAACAAGTTCGAACACAAAGAGGAAGACAAACACTCCCACTATCTGCGCCGCGAGTTCTCGTACACCAACTACGAGCAGAAATACAGTCTGCCGGATGATGTGAACGAAGAAGAAATCAACGCGAAGGTAGAAGACGGTATTCTGACTATCGAACTGCCGAAACTCGAGAAAGTAGTCGGCAAGACGACGAAACAGATTGAGATCAAATAAAGTTGAGAGTTGAGAGTTTAGAGAAATTTAAAGTTCTAAAGTTTCAAAGTCGAAAGCATCAGAAAACGGCAACCGGAAGGCTGCCGTTTTTATTGCAGGCGGGTTCCGCGGACATCGTAGAGATGCCCGTTATAGTTCATTTTTGTGTCTCGGTCGTGTCTCGGTCGTGAGTCGGTCAAAAAGGTAGTTAGGTAGTTACGATTCTTGGTACTTCCAGCAATTCCTTTATATCCAGCATCTTGTACCACACACCATCTATTTCACTGTGCCATGAGTTATGAAAATGCCCATAGTACCACCGCTCCAACGGATGCCCGTCTCGCTTCAGATGTGCCAAGATAGCATCCATGGTATGCCGCTCTGCGTCACATTCTTCAAGCAAAGTCGGGTCGTTCTGCGCCCAAGAAGAGAGTCCGCCTTTCGTCTGAAACTCACAGAAAGATGGAGCGGTATGCGTCACTACAATGTCAATCTTCAAACCCGCATCACTGATTGCGTCCAAAGAGGACGCGCCGTACTTAGGGGCTTCGTCCAGCCAGTAATAGACCTTACCGGGATGGCGAGCCATCTCCTGTTTGCGGATTTGCCGATCGACGCTGATAGCACCTCCGACGCAGAGTATCGTTCGTCCGCATGATTGGATCACCGCATAATCCGGCACGGTGCGCCAGCGCTTGTGCTCCACAGCCGTATGTCCTGCTGCGTCCGTAGCGAAATACGCAGGGTCGTCATGATTGCCCCGCACCATCGCTATCCAGCAGTTATTCTGCGCCAGACGTTTCTCTATACGCCGAAACACTTGGTCATATGCACCCGGTTTCTCAAACCCGAATCCACAATCTCCTGCCACAATCACCAGCGTATCGTGCATCCCGTAGCGGACACACATTTCGTATACCAGCGGCACAAACTCACCATGTATATCCCCGCAGATAACCAGTGATTTCGCTTCAGGATATGTCACCACAAACGGCTTCATTGTAAATATGCTCTCTTCACTACATCCAGCAATCCTTCAACGCTTTGCGCACCAAGTCCGGCTGCCCGCAGAAAATTCTCATTCGGCAGTTCATCTGCTACTCGCGTTACAAACTCCTGCATATCAGCCTCCATCTCTTCCGGCAACGCATAACGCGCTCCTTCTGTCAACATCGGTGCCAAGCGGAACACATCTTTCTTATGCTTCTCTATATCATCCGAGTCCACATCGTCCCCTTGCTCTTTGCGTGCGCACAAATCGTTATACGCTTTCGCCTTTAGACAAATCAGAGCTTCTGTATTTGCCAAATGCAGTCCATCCTCCAACCTACTATGCTCAATCGTGTAGTGATAATAACAGTCATTCATAAGTATAGCCGACAAACTCGACAATTCATCCCCCAATGGTATAGGTTCCAAATGGGCATCATCCGGAATATCTATCACGCCTATATCACGTGCAAATAACTCAATTTGCTTTGGATATCGCTTGTCTTTGGGCTTTAGGAACCGAAAACACTCATGCTTGTCTGCTCCTCGCTGACGTTGTTCATATTCTCCGTCACGAACAAAGTTCCAAAATTCGCGACCAAACTCAGGGGCTAATACCTCTACTACCAAAATAATGTCAAGATCCTTTGTGGCACGAGGAACCTGAGCATTTATATCTTCATAAATATAGCAAGCAGCACCACCTATCAAGACATAGTTGCTTGTAAACTTAGCGAACCGCTCCTTAAACAAGTCCAATCCCGTCACCATTGTTTGTCTTTCATTAATTGATTTATTTCTTTATGTACGCGTTCATCACTCGTATCGCGTAATGACAAATATAGGGATAGTACATCTACTATGTTATTGTTCCCCAGCAATTTCGGATCATATCGCCAAACCTCCACCACATGCTCGCCAAACTCCTTATCCAGATCCCGTCCTAAGTGCTGAACTTCCTGTTTCGAGATTGCCCAATGCCGTTCTTGCGGTTCAGCTAACATCGTCCATTCAGCCAATGCCTCCTCGCCGCAAACATATGCATCCAATATCCTATCCGTCCGTAGCACGCGCTCTACCGGACTCTGCAGCACCGGCAACGCTTGCTCCCAAAGTTCCTTGCCTTCACGGATGAACCTCATCCGTTTCTCACGCCCCGGAGTCAATTCCACGAAATGATTGTCCGCCAACCATTTTACAGCACGGTTGATGTTCGGATACGAAACACCCATCAACTCCGCAATAGGCTGAGCCGACATCCCGTTCAGATTTTGTTTCTGCAGATGGCAAAGCAACACCACTTGTGCCATCACCGGCATCGGTTTGCCTTGCATATCCACCGGATTACGTTGTACGCGCAAATCCATCAGCAGCGAAGGCATGAACAACTGACGTCCCGGAACGATCGTGTTCACTCGTGCTTCCACCAACCGCTTCATGTTGTACGGCTTCACTTCCGGCAACACCACAACAGCATGCATCTCCAACGCCCTTTCCACAATCGCGCAATGCTTCTTCAGCTGCATCGGTGTCGCATCCGCATCCTTGCAAACCATCAGACACACCTCGGCGCCCAGCAACTGACATTGCAGCAACTGATAGGCATTCGTAATAAGAATCGGTAGTGCTTGTTTTTTTGCCTTATCCAATGGATAGATCTGCACTTCAGCACCCGCCATCTTCTCGATGTATTCGCTGATATTTCGCACGTTAATATTCATTTTGCTATTTATCATACATTAATTATAAATTGCAAATCCGCTGCAAAGGTACAACTTTTTTTTGATATATGCAAATTTATTTCCAATAATCGTTCCGAAAGATTAAAAAATCAGAGATTTTGAGTGAACGAATGAAGGAATGAACGAGTGAACGAATTAACGAATGAACGAATGAAGGGATGAACGAATGAACGAATGAACGGGCACAAAAAAGACGAGCCGGAGCCCGTCTGAGGGAACTATCCGGAAATACCGGATGGTTGCTGTTCGCTGTTCGCGAACGGCGAACACTTGGTCTTATGCCAGGATGTCTTTGTATTCGTCCGTGCGGGTGAGGAAGGCTTGGGCCGCCTTACTCTTTGGGTTCGTCGTTCTCCGACATATTCTTGATAAAGAGGTCCACTACATGCTTGGTGACCAGCGTCTTGCGAACGGCTTTGCGCACTTTGTCTGCCGAGGAAGGAGCGTTCGATGATTGAGCCGCGGCTTCGGCTGCGGCTTTCTCTTCTGCCTCTACCTGCTGCTCGCGGGCGTCGATCTTCGCTTTGAACCGCGGCGAAGCGTGGTTGTAGAGGAAGTTATAGCAAGGCACGGTAGCCTTCATGATATACGGCGTCAAGAACGTCGTGAGTACGGAAGCCGCCACGATGATCGGATAGATAGCGGGGTCGGTGACGTTGAGTTTGGAACCGAGTGCGGCGATGATGAAGGAGAACTCACCTATCTGGACGAAGGAGAAACCGGTCTGCATAGCGTCCTTGAAGGTCTCGCCGCCCCACCAGCAACCAAGGGTGCCGAACGTAATCATACCGACGATGATCACCAGTGCCACAAAGAGGATGGAATCCCAATAGGTAACGAGTGAAGCGGGGTTGATCATCATACCTACGGAGACGAAGAAGATAGCGGCAAAGACGTTCTTGAGCGGCGCCATGAGATGCTCGATACGGTGTGCCTCTTTGGTCTCCGCAAGGATCATACCCATCACAAACGCACCGAGTGCGGAACTGAAACCTGCTTCTTCGGCCGTCAGTACCATACCGAGACAGAGACCGAGGGCGAGGATGATGAGGATCTCGTCATTGAGATGCGGACGTACCCAGCGCAGGAAAGTGGGGATAATCAGAATACCGACGACGAACCACACAGCGAGGGTGATGACGAGGATTCCGACTTTCTCGAGGAGCTCGACTCCCTCAAAATTATTCGATACGGCAATCGAAGAGAGCAGCACCAAGAGCACAACGGCGATGATATCCTCGAAGATGAGGATGGATGTTGCGCCTTTGACGAACCGCGCTTTGCTGAGCCCTGCCTCGTCAATCGCCTTCATGACGATGGTGGTGGAAGACATACAAAGCATGGCGGCAAGGAAGATCGAGTTCATGTTGTCCAGCAGCGCGAACCGACCGACGCCATAGCCCAACAGAAGCATACCTCCGACGATGGTCGAGACGCCGATGAGTGCCACTTTGCCGGACTCGAAGAGGTTCTTCAGACGAAACTCCAGACCGATGCAGAAAAGGACGAAGAGAACACCGATGTTTCCCCAAGTCTCCACATTCTCCATCTCTACGAGTTTCTCGCCGAAGAGGTGCGGGCCGACTAAGATACCGGCTACGATGTAGCCTAACACAACAGGCTGCTTGAGCAGCTTGAACAGCAGTGCAACAATACCTGCCGTGATCATTAAGATGTAAAGATCGTGTACCATGATTTTATGTTTTTATGTATTATGTTTGACGTTTTTAGAACGGATAGCCTATACCAAAATTGAGGCGGAGGGCATCGAGCGCCGAAGGGATATTGAAATAGGTCTTGATCGGTCGCGAGGTGTCCGCCGTGCCTTCTTTGGTATATTTGAAAGTCTGGTACGGGGCATGGATACCCACACCGAGATCCAAGCGAATGACCAGTCCGTCGATATCCAGACGCAAGCCGGCACCGGTACCGAGGGCTATCTGTCGTGCGAAATCGGGGTTGTTGAAGATACCGTCGTGCAGGTCTTCGGGGATCTCCAGACGCTTGATATAATCCTCCATACCTGCGGCCTTGTATAGATCGACGGTGGAGTACCAGTTCCAGACGTTACCGGCATCGAGGAAGGCGGCTCCGTAGAGCTTCCAGACGATGGGGAAACGGAGCTCGAAATTCGCCTCGAGTTTGATATCTCCGGCATGGAAGAAGTTCTGGTTATATTTCGCAGAATAGAAGTTTCCGGGTCCGTAGGCGTACGGCGAGGAGGCGCGCAGGGAGTTCGGTCCGCCGGCATAGAAAGCCTCCGAGAGAGGCGCGAACATCGAGTTGCCGAGCGGTATATTGGCTCCCGCAAAAAGACGCGTAGCGATACATACCTGATCGGTGAGGTTGAACTTGTTTCGCAGTTCGGCAGAGAGTTTGATAAACTGGTTAAAGGTGATATTCCCCAGCATTTTCGGGTCGTCCCATTTCTTTCCAAAGGCACAGTAGAGCGCATTGATGAGGTTTCCGGACTCTTTGACAGCGAGGTCCAGGAAGGTGTTGACATGCCGTTTGGCGCGGTAGTCATTGTAGATGAAGTTATAG
Source organism: Bacteroidales bacterium UBA2712 (assembly GCA_002354055.1). Classification (GTDB taxonomy): domain Bacteria; phylum Bacteroidota; class Bacteroidia; order Bacteroidales; family Paludibacteraceae; genus Colicola. The sequence goes on along the minus strand of DEKW01000014.1, from coordinate 35,628 downwards.
CCGATAGAGGGCACGAACTCATCGCCGGCGATGATCTTAATGAGCTGGGGGTACTCCGCCGCTTTGTCTAACAGATCCTCCGACTCCGCCTTCATCATTACCACAGAGAGCGAGAAAGGCGTGAAGGCGTGTGTGATATAAGGGCTGAAAGGCGAACGGATGAAATAGGTGAAGGAACCTGATAACTTATGCACGCCGTAGCCGCCGGCGATATTCTCATACTGATAACCGAGCATGTACCGCGTATCGCCCTCCGGATGGTCGCCCGGTCCCCAATGCAGATACGGGAAGAGGAGCGAGGCGTTGAGGCCAAGTTTGTAGGTGTCGGTCTTCTTCGGATCGCCCGGATGGCGGTTGCGTAGCGCCCAGTAGTAAGCACCGTTGCCTTTGAGCGTGAAGGACTCTCCGCGACCGAAGAGGTTCTTGATCGTCGATTTGAGCGTCAGGTCCGGACCGATACTATTATTCGAACGGTACGCGACACCGGCATCGGCAGTGAGGCTGTAGGTGCGTGACAGACTATCTCCGCGGAAGAGCTCCTTGCGGCGCCATTCTTTCGTCGCTTGAACGGAAAGGCCGGATTTATTGAGTTCGCCCTCAAGGATATTATTGTAGTCGCGTTGCGAGTAGAGCCGGAGGAATAAGGAGGTATTATTGGATTGATCCGTCGATTTGGGCAGGAAGCGATAGTCTGCGGTGAGGGAAGAGAAGAGACCTTGCGTCTTGTTGACGTCGGGGTTGTCGGAGATGGTCGAACCGACGGTGATACGAAGGCGGTCTTTGAGGAAGGACTTGGAGATGGCGATATTCATGTCGTTGGTCTTTCCTACAGCATGCTGGGATTGTCCGCTGCTGACGTCGATATCGATGAACTTACCGATCTTGGAGTTCGCCATGGCTGCATTGATACGGCTGTTGATGATGGATGAGAGGGCGTATCCTTCGCGTTGTGCGGCTACGTTCGACTCACCTACGTACATACCCGTAGCCAGGAGCGTGGCGGCGAGACCTTCGCGCGTCTCCTCATCCACGGACGCCAGCTCGCGGGTGATCGTCTCATCTTCCGGCGCCTCGAGGAAGAAACCGATAGACTCTAATCCGATGGAATCCAAGACCCCATTGACGCGCACGCCGGTTCGGAAATCCACGCGTCGCGTGTCTTCTCCTTCGGACTCGACATCGGCTTTCACTTTCTGCGAAGCGGATACATTGAGTAATGTCTGTCCGATATGGCCGTTGAAGGCTATATGGCTGCCGGAGTCCACATGGAACGGCATGACGGGGTATATCTTCGGCGAATAGCGTACAAAGCCGTCATCGACATTGATCTGTCCGCCGAGGGTGAGTTCGCCGTCCGCCGTGCCGTAACGGGCATTGACCGTACCGTGAGGCTTGACTTGTGCAAGGTTTTTCTTATCGATGGGGTAGGTGATGTCGGTGGTGGGAAGGAGTGTCAGATCGACATCGGCTACGATGCTGTCAAGCGGACCGGTGACGCGTCCACGGATGTCGGTGGCCAAGTCTCCATATACAGGTAGCGGGCCGTTCTTAGGCAGTTTGACCGGAGCAAAACTATCAGCAGCAAGGGTGACGTCCATCCGCATGGTGTTGAGGTCCAGACCGCCGTTGAGGGCAATGAACGTGCTGTCTGCACCATAGACAGGCAGTCCGTTGAGGTCCACTTTGTTGTGAACCATAACGATCGGCGTTTGGCCTAAAGAGATGCCGATCTCGTAAGGTTTGTATTCCGCAGAAACGCCTAAAGGATAGACCTCGGCGGAGATGTCCGTCTTCTTCGGCAGACCATCTACCGAGGCAGTAGCCCGTACGGCGCCACGCAGCGCTATATCCTCCGGCAGAGAGACAAAACCATCGATGAGTGTGAGAGGGAGTTCTTCTGTGCGTACCTCTGCGCGCAAGGCATGAGCGTGTTCCAGCGAGGGCGAAACCTGTATATCTATCGCACGAGAACCCAAGTCCAGGGCATTAAAAGAGAGACTGTCGAGCGTCAGCCGTCCGATGCCTGAGAGCGCGTTCTCGTCCCGCGTCAGATCCATGTGAAGCGATGCGTCGGTACAGAGTCCTTCGACACTCATCACACCGTCCGTGAGCCGCGTGTCCGCGAGAAGTGAAGCGTCTGTATGGCCTTCGGTGAGCGCCAGATTAACGTTGACGGTGGAGCGTTGAAGGTTGAACGGTGAGGCTGCGGCATCGACCGCTATATCCGTACGGATCGAATCGGAACGGAGGGAGAGGTCTATCTGCTCTATCTCCAGTCCCGTGCTATCCAGATGGAACTGAATAGGGCTGCCTTTGCGCAGGGCTATATCCGCATTGATCGGAGGAATACGGCGACGGATGGTATCCAGTACCGTGAGATCCTCCAGCGACGTGAGAGACGCTAACACCGCGGAGTCCGAGACGGTCTTGACAAGCGGAAGAATCTTGTCTATCAGCGGGAAAAGCGGCATCGGGGAGTTTGCTGACAGATCCAGCGCGCGGGTTTTTAGGTTCAGAGAAGTGGCGGTGTCGGTAGCAAAACGAAGATCCGTGTGGGAGAGGTCGTAGGCTTCATAGATCGCTTTGTCGAGGCGTAGATGGATGCGGGAAGAAAGCGGTCTTTTGGGGTTGATTCCTTTACCCGCTGCCTCTAAATCTCCGGCGATGACGATACGCGTTGAGTCCTTGAGGAAGGGCGCAAGGTTGACGCGGTCGATATGTACGGTAGCGTCGTAGGCCTCGTCATCGATGTCGTAGAAGGCTTTTAGTGATGCTTTGGAACCTTGGAAAGACGCTTCTCCTGATGTCTCAGCCCGCATGGTGTTGAGGTTCATCTTCGTAGCTTCGAGGTCGGCAGTAGCTCCTATCTCTGACGAACGGACATGCAGACCGCGGGAAGTGATGATATTGCGCGCTATGTCTGCGCACGCTCCGCCGTAGATGGTGTCAGCAGGAATATGCAGGCTGTTGAGATCAAAGGCAAAACCTCCTACGTTCAACCGCCGCGCGTCATATTTGTTCGCGCCTACATCGACGGTTGCTTCGGTAGAGAGACTCTTCGTCCGGATATCCATATTCAGCGGCGTGAGGCGGAAATGGATGTTTCTGAGTTCGCCGTCCGGCAGTTCGAAAGCCAGCAAGAGCGGCGTGGTGTCTTTGGGGAGAGTGTCAGGGGTGGTAGTACTGCGCAGATCAACCCCGACATTTACATCGCTCAGGCGCAATCCGTGCAAGGGGTAACGTCCTTCGGGAATGCTGATCTGAGGAGAAGCGACGGCAAGTTGTCCCACTATCGCATCCACGCCTACTGTAGCGATGAGGGAGTCGGAATGGAAGGTAGCATGATCCAGCAGCAGGGTGTCCACCACGATAGGGGGGATGATGAATTGCTCCGCTTCGCTTAATGGTGGATTGATGGTTGATGTCTTCGCTATTGCTTGCAGGCGCAAGGCGCGCGCGTAGACTAAGGTGTCCACACCGCGGTGACCAACAAAGAGGCTGTCGATCTCTACCCGGACGGGCAGGTCTGCTTCGCCTTTATACGCGCGGTAGAGCACCATCGGCGAATGATGGAAGGGCGATAGATAAAGACGTCCGAGGTCGATGTCAAAATCGGTCTTTTCGTTTGCTACAGCAAGCCCTTTATCTAGCACTTTCTGCCGTACAGAAGGTTCGTAAAGGACGGTAGCTACAGCAATGAGCAGTAGTACCACTATCCCTACAAGAACGCCTGTCAGCGCTAAGGGTATTTTCCAAAGTAGCGACCGAAGTTTCACTTAGAAAGTCTTTTGAACGCCAAATTTCAATCCGTACAAACCCGGTGTGAATTGGTTGGATAGGAGGTTGCTCAGTTTGCCGGAGAAGATGATGACATCATTCGAGAATTCTCGGTGGCCGTCATAGCTGTACATGGTACCGCTGTAGCCCAGCGAGAGGATGGAGAAGAATATCTGGAAGGTACTCTTTCGGTTGAACTGATAGGTGATTACCGGCGAGACCTGGAACCCGTACGTGGTGGCGTAACGCAATCCGTCGTAATCGGTGTTCGCAGTCTTGCCTTCCGTCACGCGGGGGAAGTCCATGCCGGCATAGAGGTGTGCCTCCAGCCAGATGCCCACCTTGTCGTTAAAGAGCGATTTCATCTTGTACCGCGCGTACGGCGCTACTTCCCATGAGCCTACATGAATACGCAGATCGGTGTAATAGGAGGTGTCTATCTCGGACACAAGATAGGAACTCTTATAATTGGCGTAGCTACCGCCGAACCGCATACCCAAGTAAATCTTCTCCGTCAGTTTCCATCCTATCTCCGGGGTGAGGGCGAATGACCAGCCGTTCTCCCGGCTGTCCTTTTTGGTGTCGCTGTGGAAATAGATGTCGAAGTTATAGCCGTAGTAGAGTTTTTGTTTCCAAAGCGGAATCTCTGCTTGTGGCGTTGCAGCGGCTGTTGCGGTGTCTTGCGGCTCTGCCGTATTCTTCGTTTCTCCGGCGATAGTTGCTACGGAGGTGAGACCGTCGATGATGTGATCGTCTTTGGCAGGCTCTGTGTTTTGACTAAAAGCGCTCATGGCAGCGCTCAAGAAGAGAAAAATAAGTAGTTTTTTCATAAACTCTCTATTTGCACGATTTTGCGTGCAAAGGTACAACAATTTTTTGAGATATGCAAATTCCACAATACAAAAACATATTTTTTGCAAGAAAAACGCGCGTTTGCTTGCATATATGCAAAAAAAGTAGTAATTTTGCAGCCGCTTACGTTAAGGCTCGTTACGACTCGCGGCTCTGCCGCTCCACGGAAACTCGCCTTACGCAACGCTCTCCCCCATAGCAAACAGCCTTAGGTTTGGTTTGCTCCGGGGACCCCACAGATTATATTTAACCAACAATAATTAAACACATGATTTATTCGAAAGAAGTACAAGAAATGTGCGTGGTAGCGAAGGGTCCGAAGCACGGACCGGCTCCTATTCCCGAAGAGGGCAAATGGGTGAAGGCTACTGAGATTAAGGATATCTCCGGTATGACGCACGGTATCGGCTGGTGTGCACCGCAACAGGGTTGCTGCAAGCTGAGTCTGAATGTAAAAGACGGTATCATCGAGGAGGCGCTCGTAGAGACCATCGGTTGCTCGGGTATGACCCACTCGGCTGCTATGGCTGCTGAGATCCTGCCGGGCAAGACGATCCTGGAGGCGCTGAACACCGACCTCGTTTGTGATGCTATCAACACCGCTATGCGTGAGCTCTTCCTGCAGATCGTTTACGGTCGTACGCAGAGTGCGTTCTCTGAGGGCGGTCTGGCCATCGGCGCAGGTCTGGAAGACCTCGGTAAGGGACTCGTTAGCCAGTGCGGTACGCTCTATTCCACCAAGGCAAAAGGCGTTCGTTACCTGCAGCTCACCGAAGGTTATATCACCAAGGAGTTCCTCGACGAGGACAATGAGGTTTGCGGATACGAGTACGTTCATATGGGCAAGTTCATGGATGCTGTAAAGAAAGGTGTTCCGGCAGACGAGGCGCTCAAGAGCGTAACCGGTACTTACGGCCGCACGACCAAAGAGCAAGGTGCAGTTAAATCGATTGATCCACGCAAAAACTAAGGAGGAGAGACTATGATTCGTGAAGTAAAATTTGAGTCGCAAGACCGCCGCGAGAAACAGATTCTCGCCGCTCTGAACGCTAACGGTATCGCTTCCATCGAGGAGGCTAACCAGATTTGCGAGCAATACGGCCTCGATCCTTATCTGACCTGCGAGGAGACCCAACGTATTTGTTTTGAGAACGCGAAATGGGCTTACGTAGTGGGCACCGCTATCGCGCTGAAGAAAGGCTGCAAGAACGCCGCTGACGCTGCCGAGGCTATCGGTATCGGTCTGCAGTCATTCTGTATCCCGGGTTCTGTAGCTGATGACCGCAAGGTTGGTATCGGTCATGGTAACCTGGCAGCTCGTCTGCTCCGCGAGGAGACCCAGTGCTTTGCTTTCCTGGCAGGTCACGAGTCCTTTGCTGCCGCAGAAGGTGCTATCAAAATCGCCGAGATGGCGAACAAAGTTCGTAAGAACCCGCTCCGCTGCATCCTGAACGGTCTGGGCAAAGACGCTGCTATGATCATCAGCCGTATCAATGGATTTACCTATGTACAGACCGAGTTCGACTACTTTACCGGCGAGCTCAAGATCGTTCGCAAGAAAGCATACAGCGATGGTCCGCGTGCAAAGGTGAACTGCTACGGCGCAGACGATGTTCGCGAGGGTGTAGCTATCCTCTGGCACGAGAACGTGGATGTTTCCATCACCGGTAACTCGACCAACCCGACCCGTTTCCAACACCCGGTAGCCGGTACGTACAAGAAAGAGCGTATCCTCGCCGGCAAACCGTACTTCTCGGTTGCTTCCGGTGGTGGTACAGGTCGTACTTTGCACCCGGATAACATGGCTGCAGGTCCTGCTTCCTACGGTATGACCGATACCCTCGGCCGTATGCACAGCGACGCACAGTTCGCAGGTTCCAGCTCCGTTCCGGCACACGTAGAGATGATGGGCTTCCTCGGTATCGGTAACAATCCGATGGTAGGCTGTACTGTCGCTTGCGCAGTGAATGTTGCACTTGCTCTGAATAAATAAATAACAAACAATAATGAAGGTTCGTGCAAGTCGAGTGTAAGCTTGCTTACGCAACTCGACGAAGCCGAAGCTCCATGATTTAAAATTTATTTTAAATTATGAAAAAATATCTTTTGATTGCTGTTTTGGCTGTAGCCAGCCTCGCAGCTTATGCTCAGCCCCGTGCCATCGGTGCTAACCTCGGTTCGGGTCTTGGTTTCAGTTACCAGCATGGTTTTGGTGAGAGCAACATGTTGGATGTAAACGCTAGCGTTCCTGTCCTCACCGGTTGGGGTATAGGCGGAAGCGTTACCTATGATTGGATCGACCCGTTCAATGCTCCTGTTCCCTGGAACGAGAAGGGTGAGTGGCACTGGTACATGGGTGTCGGTGGTACTGCCGGTATCTATGATTTCAGCAATATAGCTTGGAATGCAGGTGTTGCCGGTCATATCGGTATCGAGTACGATTTCTGGTTCCCTCTCCAGTTGTCGTTGGATTGGCGTCCTAACATCGGTGTTACCAACTATGCCGGTGCGGGCAATGACCACAAACTCGGATTTAACCACTGGGGTCTATATAGTGGCATCAGCCTGGGTGTTCGTTACAAATTCTAAGAAATAATAGAATATTTAATGTTTCAAAACACACATGTCTTCGGATGTGTGTGTTTTTTTTGTACCTTTTTAGGCAAAAAGGAAAAATAAATTTGCATGTATGCAAAAGATTTCGTATCTTTGCCGCCGAAACTGATATCCAATATACGAAACACAAATTAAATCTATCATTATATGAAAAAAATTCTTCTTTCATTGCTCGTTATGGCATTATGTCTGCCGGCGAGCGCAGGTCTTCGTCAGAAGCAGGCGAACAGAGACACGAACCAATTCCGTTATGAGATTGAGTGTGCCGGTAATGCTATCCAGGGCACGTATCTGGTGAAGGTGTGGTCTTATAGCAAGAAGGCCTCGGTAGCCGAGAACCAATGCCGTAAGAATGCGGTTCACGGTGTGATCTTCAAGGGCTACGGCGGTGGTCAGGGTTGTGTGTCGCAACGTCCGTTGGCGAATAATCCCGGTGTAGAAACCCAGTTTGGGGAGTACTTTGACAGCTTCTTTGCTGATGGCGGCGAGTTCCAGAAATACGCTTCTATCATGGAAGGAACGACGGAGACCATCAAGGTAGGAAGGGAGTATAAAGTAGGCTGCGTAGTAAGCGTACGCAAGGACGATCTGCGCAAGGCGCTCGAGGCAGCCGGAGTTATTCGTGGATTAAATAGTGGATTCTAATTATGAAAAAGTTATCAGTACTGTTAGCCGTAGTAACGGCAATTATCTTCGCAGGTTGCGGACCGAAACGTTCGCAGGCGTATTATGACCAGCCGAGCCAGGTGATGAGCGCGACGGCAGAGGGTACGTATATCATCCGTGTACAAGTACGCGCCAAGGATGCCGTAGTGGCATTCAAAGAGGCACAACGCAAAGTAGTGAAGGAGGTGATCTTCGACGGTGTGAAGTCAGCCAATAGCGGAATCAGCGATCTCAAACCGCTGTGCTTCGACATGAACGCCCGTGAGAAATATGAGGACTACTGGAACGCGTTCTTCAGCGACGAAGGTCCGTGGAAGGAGTTCACGAGTTATAAAGACCGCCGTGCCACCTCGACCCGCTATCAGCGTGACGGACGTCTGATGGTAGAGACGGGTACCGTTACGGTCGATCGTGCTGCTATCAAAAAACGCCTCCAGGCAGACGGCATCATCCCCAAGGAGGGACGGTATTAATGTTTAATGTTGAATGTTTAATGTTGAACGAATTATGAAAAAGTCTTTATTTACAATAGTTCTTGCGTGCGTAGCGTTGGTAGCGAGTGCGCAGATTAAGAAACCCGAGTTGATGGTCATTCCGTCGGATGCTTGGTGTATTCAAAATGGCTACTACACAGAGGTAGCAAACATGGGAACAATCACCAAGGTGCCGAACTACAAGCAGGCGTTGCAGGAGAATATGGGTCTGAAGCTGGCTATTGCCAAACTCAACGACCTCATGGCGGAACGCCAGTTCCCGCTCAAGAGTCTGGAGCAGGAGATCAAGAACCTGGAGCAGCGCCGCATGGAGGACAACCTCACGACGAGCAAGGCGGGTAATGATCTGGCGGAGAGCCCGCTGGATGAGGTGGCTCGTACGGCGAAGTGTGATATCATTTTGGAACTCACATGGGATGTGAAGGATTTTGGCCCGAAACACTCGTTGAGTTATATCCTTGAAGGCCGCGATGCGTATACGAGTAAGTCTATCGGTGCCGCTTCCGGTACCGGCGCTCCTTCGTTTACTGCCGATGTAGATGTGCTCTTGGAGGAAGCAATCGTAGCCAATATGGATAATTTCAACAACCGCCTCTTGGATCATTTTACCGAGATGCAGACTATCGGTCGCGAGATCTCGCTGGATATCAAAGTGTTTGCGAACAACGCTGCCGGTATTGATCTGGAGACCGAGTTCGGCGATGACGAGCTGATCGACGTGATCAATAACTGGCTCCAGCTGAACACCGTTCAGGGGCGTTTCTCGATGCCGTACGCCAGCGAGAACATAGCGAACTTCACGCAGGTACGTATTCCTGTTTACGACGAGCGCGGCCGCGCGATAGATGCGAACGGTTTTGCTAAGGGCTTGGCTAAAATGCTCAAGAAAGAGCCGTATAACATCCCCTCGAAAGTCCTTGTCAAAGGTCTCGGCAGAGCGGTCATTATTTTAGGCGAGAAATAATACCAAGTACCATTTGGTCATGTACCATTTACCATTTAGAATGTTATGAAAAAGATATTTTCTATAGCATTGGCAGCGCTGATGAGCGCTACAATGTTTGCGGCAGAGACGCAGTACCTGCCTATCTCGGTTTATGCAGCCGATGACCAGGAGCCGTTCCCGCAGGGCGCAAAAGCGATGATTGAGAACAAACTCACGCAGCTCTTAACCCGTAACGGAATCGCCGGAATCGATTACACCGGCCAGTTCCTGCTGACGGTAACAACTACGCCGCTGGACAAGGATATCATCCCCGGTCCGCCGATGAAGATTGCGGAGAAGATGGAGATGAACCTCTATATCTTCGATGCGTACGCAAAGACCATTTTCTCTTCGACCTCGATGACCGTAAAGGGACTGGGTGAGACGGAGAATAAATGCTATCTGAACGCTATCAGCAGAATGCCGGTCCAAACTCCGCAGATCGCTAAGTTCGTTGAGGAAGGCAAGCAGAAAATCATCGAGTATTACGACCATGAGGGCGAGGCGCTGATCAAGAAAGCGCAGTACCTCTCCTCGATGAAGCAGTACGAAGAGGCGATCTTCTATGTGGCGCTCATCCCGCAGCAGTCGAAGCACTACGACGCAGCGCTTAAGGCCGGCAAGGACATCTATCAGGCGTATATCGACAACCAGTGTAACATCAACCTCGCGCAGGCTCGTGCGGCTTGGGCGGCGCAGCAGAACGCTGATGGCGCAGCAGCTGCCGGTGTGTACCTGACGAACATCCTGCCGGATGCCAAATGCTACGGCGAGGCGATGGAACTCTACAAAGAGATCAAGGGCAAGGTGCTGGATGACTGGAAGTTCGAGATGAAGATGTACCAGGACGGTATCGATCTGGAGTCGCAGCGGATTGATGCGATGCGTCAGATCGGCGTAGCGTACGGTAATCACCAGCCGAACAAAGAAGTCAACATCGAGTTTTTACACCCTGCACGTTACTAAGAGATGGGAAAATTTCAAATTTCAAATTTCAAATTTCCAATAGTCATTCTTTGTGCTTGCGCAGCTCTCGTTGCGCAAGCGCAGAATGACCTCTCCTACCGCCGTAACTCCCTGGCTACGCTCTTGGTGTACCACCCGGAGGATGAGTTCGGCCCGGAGATATACAAGGCCTTCGACTCCCTGCCTATCCCGGATAAGTACGACGACCATACAATAGCGGGTTACCGCATCATCGATAACAGTACTATCTGGGGCGTGCAGCGTAAGGATTCCGGCTACTATAAAGCGACCTATGGTCATCAATTGACCGCCGCGGAGTTGCAGAAGAATGCGAAGTTTACGGAGGACCTGCTGAACCGGGAAGAGATGGGTAAGCGGATGGTTGCCAAGTGGTTCGGCCTGAGCGGAAATAACGTCGAGGACGCAACCTTTAATACCGAACTCATCCAGACCCGCGGACAGTATAACGCCAACGATGTCGATGTGGCGCTGGCGTTGCAGACGACCCGAGGTCTGGCTTCGCTATCCGATGCCGGCGAGGAACTCTTGGGGCAGACCTTCGTGCTCGTCAATGATATCACGTACGTCACAGCCGAGCAAGAGGCGCAGGCTGCTAAAGTGGCGATGGGCGTCATCGGTGGACTCCTGGACGCCTTCACCGGAGGTAGCTCCGGAAGACAACTCGCGCAGACAGCTGGGGCTATAGCCGACAGCTTCACGGGATTCAAGGTCAAGACCCACTCCTATCTGTACCAACTGGAGTGGAACGACTCCATCGCGGCGATCTTCTATCAGTTCCATTATACCGGCAAACCCGACCCTGCGAAGATTCAGGCTTTCCTCGACGACAAGACCACTTACCGCCTCAAATATGTGGCGCATGAGTATGAGTTCGACAAGAAATCCGTGCTCAAGGGTAAGTACAGCCGCACGGAATTAGTGCGGACCATCTGCGCCCGCTCGATGGATAAGAATATCGTGGCACTCGCTAAGCAATACGAGGATTTCAAGGTTAAAACGCCGGTCTATAAAGTCCTGACGAACGAACGCGGAAAAATCGAAGGCTACGCAGCGAAGATCGGTATGAAGGAAGGCATCGACGAGGGCTCGAAGTTCCAGGTCGTACAACGGATTCAGGACCCCGAGACCGGAAAGACGAAGTACAAATACGTCGCTACCGTCAAGGCAAAGAAAGGCTCCATCTGGGATAACCGATACAACGCAGTTCTGGAGGAAGCCGACGGCGCTACGCTGCCTTATACCACCTTCACCAAAACCGCCGGAGGAGAGATCCTGCCGGGTATGTTGCTCATCGAAGGTAAGTACAGAAAAGTCACGGAATGAAAGAAGGCTGCCTCCCGGCAGCCTATCTTCTCCATAACAAACAATCTCTATTTATCAACTATAGAATATAGTGTGATTTACTCTTTTCAATAGAAGTAGGACAAATACCGTGCCAAAACGCGCAAGTAAGCAAAAAAAATAATCAAAAATGCTTTTTCAATGGATTATATCGCTGCCGATGATGCTCTGTCTCTTTTGGAGCATTTTCTTCGCTGTGCGTTTCCTTCGCGGCAATAAAGAACCGCGTGTGACGGGGACGATTCTGCTCTTTTACCTTGCAGCGACGGTTCTTTATACCGACCATTGGTTGTATTTCTCCGATCATCCGAGTTTCATAGGCGAATGGAGTTACTCCGTCGTCAACCTTTGCGTATATCCTTTATATTACGCGTACCTGCGCGCCCTCACGCGCACGAAGATCTCCTACGAAGTGCCGCTTTTGCTTCTTCCGGCGGTGGTTGTGGCTTTCGTTTTTCCGCTGAACGTGCGTTTTCAATGGGGGATTGAAGATAGTATTCATCTGATCGCCCGTCTTTGTTTTGCCGCACAGGTCGTTTGGGTCGTGGTAGGCGGGTACCATCTGATCCGGACTACTCAGCGGCGGTTGGATAATAACTATACCGACGACCGCAGTTACCTCTTGCAGCCGACGCACACGCTCCTTCTTTTCATCGGCTTCACCGCCTTTGTATCGATGATGCTCAATCTCCTCGGACGAGATTCGTTTGACGGATCGGTACTCGTCTCCATTCCTGCGGTGCTGATGTCGGTGCTCTTGTACGGATTGGGCTACGTAGCGGCGCATACCTTCATGCCGGAAGAGACCATCGCGCAGGTAGAGGCAGAGGACGAGGAGAGAGCCCGTCGAACGACGATGGAGGAGACGGATGAACTGTTCAATAAGATCATCACCGTTCTGCGCGAAGAACAACTCTTCACGAACCCGAACCTTACTATCCAGGACCTCGCTGCGGCTGTGGGATCCAACCGCACGTATGTCTCCGCTTGTATCAACCGCCGCACGAACTTCAGTTTCTCGCAACTCGTGGCGCAATATAGGGTGGAGAGCGCTAAAGCTATCCTTGCGGACCCGCAATACACTTCTGACCATGAAGCCGTTTCTTCGGCTATCGCCCTTAGTGGCTTCACTTCAGACCAGACCTTCTACCGCATCTTCAAAGAGTTGACGGGACAGACTCCTCTCCAATTCAGGAGGCAAAATATGCCTAAAATGTAGATTTGTACGATTTGAGAATCGAATTGTACGATTTGCGAATGCTTTTTCATAAAAAAGCAGTACTTTTGTGCGCTCATTTGATTAGTAACACACAAATTATTGTTTTATGAGAAAGATTTTATTTTTCGCCCTTGCGCTGGTAGCCGGTGCAATGAGCATGAACGCACAAACGTCATTGGACACTACTCAGATTGATGGTATCTGGTACATCCTCGACAAAGCCAACCAGACGGCTACCGTCACCTACGGACCTGCAACCGGCGAAGCCGGAATGTGGGGCGGCATCGGGCAGGACACCTACAGCGGACGCCTCATCATCCCGGAGACGCTGAATGCGTGGGATGACCAGCTCGGCAGTTTTGAATACACCGTGAACGCCATCGGCGACAATGCGTTCGCGTGGTGCAGCAACCTTTCAGGCATTGTCATTCCGAAAACCGTGCTGACGGTGGGTGAGAATATCTTCCAGCGTACCGGCGGCGTCACCGAACTGAAGATCGCGGACGGTAATGAGTCCATTACCTTTGCGCAGGGAACAATGGATCCGATAGCGTACACCTGCACCTACCTCTACCTCGGTCGTAATGTCGCTGACGACAGCGGTGTGCCTGTTTTCCATACGTGGAGCGAAGTGCTGAACGTAGTCATCGGTGAGAACGTGACGGAGATTCCGCTGGCTTTCTGCCCTTATGCACGCAACCTGCAGTCGGTACAGATCAACACGCCAAACGTGCTCACCCGCGGCACCCGTATGTTCGGTTGGCTGGACGAAGATACGCCGCAGCCCGACGCTTCATCCATCACACTCTATGTGCCCGAAGGTCTGGCAAACGCTTACAACGCAGACGCTTTTTGGAGCCGCTTCACAGTTCAGGAAATGGACGTCTCGCGGCAGTACGGCATCCGATATGCGGACTACACCTTCGATTTCTACGAAAGCGGACTCTATTACAAAGTCTCGCAGAAAGAAGAAGGATCAGGCGATTTGTACCTCTCCGTCGCCCTTCCGCAAGTATGGTATCTCAACCCAGACGGTTCGTACGTCAGCACATGGAGCTCCGAGTTCCCCTACAAGCAGTCGAGCATCGTCATTCCGGACTCGGTGACCTTCTACTCGTTCTCCAATAGTTCCGGCACCAAATATTCCGCAGCACCACTGGAGGGCTGGACACGCCATCGCTGCGCTGTAGAAGCCATCGGCGAATACTGCTTCCGAGGTGCGTCCAACCTCAGCAGTCTGACCATACCAAGTACTGTCAAGTATATAGGCACGGAAGCCTTCGAATATACGGACAAACTATTTTCGCTTGACATCCCTGAATCGGTGGAAAAAGTAGGATGGCTCGCTTTTGCCCGTACGGGACTCAAAGAGGTCGTTATTCCTGCTTCGTCTTCCAATTGGCTTGACAACAACGCCGCTTTCCAGGATAACGCGAACCTCACCAAAGTGACCTTTGCCCAAGGTACCACGGCTATTCAGGACCGTATCTTCTTCGGCTGCGTTGCCCTGCGGACTATCATCATACCCGATGAAGTAGAATATATTGGTCCGGGTGCGTTCGCCGGTTGCGAAGCCTTGACGGAGATCCATCTGCCGGCATCGTTGCAGGTATTGAACAACCGTCTGTTCCGTGGATGCCCGCTCCGTTCACTGGAGATCCCCGCGGGAGTCATTGAGATCGAAGGATCAGCCTTGCTCGGAACCAATATCGCTAAACTGACCGTCAACCCTGCCAACACCGTGTTCGACAGCCGAGACAACTGCAACGCCATCATCCGCACAGCCGACAATACCATCGTAGCGGCTACCGCCGGCGCCTTCATTCCGGCTACCGTGGATTCTATTGAACAAGAGTCGTTTAACGAACTGTACGGTATCCGTTCGCTCACCCTGCCCGCTAACCTCAAACATATCGCACCGTACGGATTCATGAATCTGGAGAACCTCACCCTCATCATCTCTCAGATTCAGAACCCTGCCGGCGCGCTCGGACAAGACGCGTTCGAAAACTGGTACGGCAACACCTATGAAACAGCCACTCTCTATGTCCCTTCCGGCACACTCGCGGCTTACCGCGCTGATGAGCAATGGAACCGCTTCCAAAACATTGTCGAGATGACACCGGAGACCAAACCCGCTTCCGTAGAAGACATCGCGCCGATAGCCGACAGCGGCACTGCCACAATGGCTGACTTGCCTGCCAACGCCGACCTCACCAATGCCGTAGTGGGCAGCCTCTATCTGACCTGCGACACCACCAACGGGGACCATTACGACGCTGCTGAACAAGCCCTCGTCCTCAATACCGTCGTCGATGAAGTGATGATAGAGAACGTGCTTGCCAATACCGGCAACATGGATGTAATTCGTAATAACTTCAGCGGAATTATCCTCACCCTCCCTGCCGGAACAGGCACACTCAGTCTGACGATTCAAACCTCCGGCAACCACGAAGTGGCAGTACGTATTGAGGGACAAGAAGCAGAGACCTTTGCACAGGCGGCCAAGGGCTTGATCAATATCCCGTACTCGGTTGAAGGTGATGCCTATGTCTTTGTCTATGGCGTGGTAGCAGAAGAGCAGGAAGCACCGGCTGCTGCTCCGTCCAAGTTCCGCGCACGCGCTAAACGTACCGAGGCTGCCGAAAACAGCGTCAGCATCTACGGCGTACAATGGGTAGTATCCTCCACCACCGACATAGAAAACACTCCCTCTCCCTTGAGGGGAGAGTCGGAGAGGGGTTTCAAGTTCCTCCGCAATGGCAAGCTCCTCATCATCCGCGATGGTAAGACCTACAACGCCCTTGGCGCAGAAATAAAATAAAATTTGCTTATTATGAAAAAGATTTTATTCTTCGCCTTTGCGCTGGCAGCCGGCGTGTTGGCATTTACATCTTGTGACAAGAAAGGCGGCAATGAGCCGGAGGACAAAGACGCTGTAGTTTTCAACGTAACCGGAGAACTGCGCGGAGTGATGTTCCCTGTACACAACGACCAACAGCAGGCGGTCATCACCTTGCACCCCAACGCCAACACCGTGGATGTGAAATTCGTGCAGGCACGCATCGCGTCCGAGGACGAGACACCGCAGGATATCTTTATCCATAATATGCCGGTCAGCTCCGAGGACGGTCACTTCTCTCACATCAATCTCGTGCTGGCAGACGGCTCGGCTTATAAGCCCTTCCCGAAATCCTATGCGTACGCGATGATGGATGAAAACCGCACGCGGTTCAACATCCATTTCGGCAACGACGACGAGCAAGACACCCAGGTTTACCTCGTCTTCGGAGCTATGCTCGTCAGGGAATAAAACGTGTAATCCTCGTCTTCGGAGCCATGCTCGTTAAAGAATAAAACAAATAATGGGCTAATTACTAACAAACAATCTCTTTTTTTTTCCGCTGCACTCCTTCGGGGGTGCAGTTTTTTTTGTAAAAATGCAGATTTGTACGATTTGAGAATGGAATTGTACGATTTGAGAGTGAAATGTCAAAAAAAAGCAGTACTTTTGTGCGGATTTTGAACCATAAATAGTATCAGCCATAAATTTTCGCTCATTGTATGAAAAGGATTCTTACTTTTTGCGTAGTGCTGGGATTCGTTTTCTCGGGCGTACGCGCGCAGGACGCACAGTTAGTAGAGCAGAATGTGGTAGCTATCTACCCGGTGCAGGGAGAGCGGGTGTTGTTCTCCTTTGCAAGCAACCCCGAACTGAGTTACACGGCTACCGAACTGGTGATCACCACCGGTTCTACCTCCGTGCAGTACGCCATCAATCAATTGCGTTCCGTGAAGTTCGAGAAAGCCGAGATAGCCGAAGGAATAGATGAGATTGAGGTGCCCGAGCACTTCCTCTTCCGCGACGGACAGATCGTCATTGAGCATGGTACGCCGGGATCGAAAGTGAATATCTACAACGTGCAAGGCATGTTAGTTTCCCAATACAGCTTAGACGGCGAAGGCAATGCCGCTATCTCGACCCAAGGCATGACGGGTGTCTATATCGTCACCAACGAACGTTTCACCTTTAAATTTGCGCAACAATGAAAGCATTTACACATTTGAACATTTACCATTGGTTCATTTATTTGGTCATTGGAGCATTTGCACTCCATGTAAATGCTGCGGATATTACGCCGGAGGAGGCATTGGATATAGCGAACTCTTTTGTGCAGCATGACCAGACGGCGCAGAAAGCCACCCGCAAAGCGCCAAAAGGCACAAAGATTGCGCCGTCTATCGCGCATCGTATGCCCTCACGCGTAGCAACCAACAAAGATAATGTCTATATTGTCAATCTCGGTAACGATCAAGGCTTTGTAGTCGTATCGGGTGAAGACGGTGCTGTATCGGATATTCTCGGTTATTGCGACCATGGTTCGTTCAGTTACGACGATGCGCCGGTGCAGTTCATCGACCTGCTCAACGAGTACTCCGCCGGTATCGACAGCCTGCGTAAGGATCCGTCGTTGGCAAATCCTCGTCCCCGCCGCATCGGTGTGACAGACGATTGGGGGTCTCTTCCGTCCTTCTTGGGCGATGTGGTAGTAGGTCCGCTCATAACCGCCAAATGGAATCAGATAGCACCGTATAACATGTTCACGCCGGACCAATGCTATACAGGGTGTGTACCGACGGCGGTCGCGCAGGTGATGAACTATTGGAAATGGCCCAAACAAACCAAAGGACAGGTGATAGTAGGGTATGCGGACGGTGCGTACATCTACGAAGATTTCTCCGGTCGCACGTACGATTGGGATGCTATGATAGACGATTACGAGCATGGCTACTTGTATGCTCAAGCGGAAGCCGTTGCTCGTCTGATGGCGGATGTAGGTAAAGCGATGGGAACGAGCTATTGTCAACCCAACGGTAGTCCGACCCAATGGGACACAGATGCTTTAGTTCATAATTTCAGTTATGAGCCGGATATCGAGATTGTAACCGGCAACAACATAGCCGATGTGCGCGAGACGTTTAAGATCGAGTTAAATGAAGGTCGTCCTGTGCTTTTCGCCGGTGATCCGATAGATCCGGAAGCAGACGGTCATGCGCTTATTTGCGACGGATACACGTCCAATAACTATTTCCACTTCAACTACGGATGGGGCGGTCATACGGATGGCTTCTACCGTTTGTCGGCCGTGCCTATTTATTGCACCGATGTGGTCTTATGGGCGAATGTGCGTCCGTACGATGCTCAGGAAAAAGAGATCGGCGTATTCAAATACGGTCTGCAGGAGGATGGCACAGCCGATATCCTGGATTATTTGGGCGGCGGCATGAATGTGGAAAACGGCGCGGTGACGATTCCGGATTCGGTTACCGATACCATCTCCGGCAAGACGTATACCGTAACGCATATCCGCAAATTGGCATTCTATGACAAAGGCCATTTCGACAAAATAACCATCGGTAACAATATCGAGGCAATTGCTCCCTTTACGTTCATACAATCTACGATTGACTCCGTTATTCTGAGCGACAAAATGGAAGAAGTGCCTACGCAGGCATTCCAACTGACGAATGCAAAATACCTCTATATCGGCCAAAATATCAAACGAATAGGCAAACAGGCATTTTATCTCTGTCCGCTTACGCGCGGAATCGTATGTGCGAGCCGTCAGGTGGAATTGGAGACGGAGAGTTTTGCACATACGACACCCGGTCATGGAGATTGGGAGAAAGGTATTGTCAAAATCAATAAGAAAGCGTTCTATGGCGCGACGCTGAGTGCGGACACCTATTTCAGGAATCTGGAGGTATTAGGCGACTCTGCTACGTTTGGCGGCCGTTGGGGCGGTGGTTCGCCGTTCTTCCGTTTTGGTCCCAAAGTGCGGGAGATAGCTGTAACGGCGTTGGACGGTTTGTATTCCGGTAGCGGAGTACCTGTTCTGATTGTGGATTCGCTCAACCCCTATTTCTCGGATGATTTCTATCCTATTATCTACAATAAGAACAAGACTGCTGTTCTTATTGCGCTTTCCAATCCTTCTGCCGGCTGGCCGGAGACCGTCATCAAGATGGAGCCGGGATGTATTCGCGGTGGTATAGATTATACGATCCCGCAAACGATTGTGGACATGGAGGGTGCGTTCAAAGACTGTGACGGTCCCAAATACAACTATGCAGAACTGACTTGTCCGCTGTTAGTGCCGCCGGTGATTACCGATGCCACCTTCAGCGATGCGATATTTGCAGACGAGAGCAAACATGTTTATTTGCAAGTACCTCCGGGAACGGAAGAACTCTATGCCGAAGCTCCGGGATGGCGTAGGTTCGGAGAGAATATCGTGACGATGTATCAAGAGTTTGAACCGCTGCCGCCGCAAGACTTGAACTATCAAATGGTGGTACACGGCGACTCGCTGAAGACGACCGTCGAACTCGGTAAGGTGAATGCTATCCGCGTTTCAGAGGACGAAGCGGGCGAAGCGATGGTGACGATGAGTCTCAACGGACGGGAAGACATCACCGTCAAAGCCGCAGTCATTGACAGTCTCACCTTCAAACCGGGCTTCCTCTATGAGAACGCGGAGATATTCGAAATCAATGACTCCAACCTCACTATCCAAGCACAGAAATGCTCCATTACCTTTGACCCGACGACCTTTGATGAGTCCGCGCAGATCTGCATCCGCAATTCCGTGCTGCTGCCTCGTCCGTCAGAAGGTGTGACCGGCGGTATCGGTATTGACATCAGCATGCTGGATGAGAACGGTCAACCGGTACATGAACTGAGTGGCGTAGCAAAGATCACTATCCCGTTCAAGGCGCCGGCTGACCAAGCTGTCGGAGCTGCGTACTACAACCCGCAGACCGGCGAGTGGGAACCTGTGTATCTGGACTACAATCCCGAATTAGGCGTGGCGACTATCCTAACCGACCACTTGTCGTTCTATTCGCTGGTGACCTTTATCAACGAGCGCACCAAAAGTGAGCTCTTTGAGGCATTGCGGGAGATTCCTGCGCTCTACGCTTGGGACGAAGGAACGAAAATGCTGCTCAAGATTCTGGACTCCGATGATCCAAAAGTGAAAGCAACGATAGAGTTCAAGAACGAGATGGGACTCTGGCAGTCTTTGGGTCTCGACGGATTCTACACCGGCGCCGTAAGCATCTCCGAACCGCTCTTCGGTTTCAAACCCGAGGCAATCGACAATGCGGTCAGCATCATGGGTGAGATAGGCACGGCGATGACGATTCTCGATGTGGTGCGTGCCGATCTGAAGGGCGATAATATCGGCGTGGCATCCGGAACACTCAAAGTCATTATGGCCAAGACTGCCGGTGCTGCGGCTTCGTGGATTGGCACGCCTGTCATGGCGGCGTCTATGAGTCTCGTCGCCTTCATTGGCGTCGCACTGGAGAAATTCGGCACGACCGTACAAGAGTTTAAAGCAGACTATTTCCGTACGGCCTACCGCTATTATTACAGTATGGAGGGATACAGGTCTTTGGGCTCGGATTCGCGGTATAACAACGATGTCAACGGCAACGCCAAACCGCACGGTTATTACCGTACTGCCAAAGACTGGTATGACTATTTCTATCCGGCCTTTGTGGAAGCGAACATGAACGAGCAGCAACTCAATGCGTATATCCAGCAGTCGGTGCGCGTCTATTGCGACCAGTTCTGGAACGAGACGGCAGACCTGCAGACTTGGGCGTTTGAGGAAGCGCGCACGCAGGGTTACCAGTCGTTCTGGGATGCTACGGAAGCGCTCAAGCAACAGATATCCGACGAGTACTATGCAGACCTGATGGACGGCTACCTCACCGCTGTCTTTGGCGCGCTGCGTAACAAGCAGATTGTGCAAGCCAACAACCGCGCTGTCGCGAAAATCAACAGCATGGCGAAATGGATGAATAAGAAAGTGGCTTTCCGTATCGTCGATTCGTCCTGGGAGGAAGGAAAAGTCTCCAAGTTCGCAGGTCGTATGATCGGTTTTGCGGCGGTACCGGACAATGTGGCAGATCAGGATGCATGGCGCAAACCGATCGGCGAGGACGGTAAAGTGCCTCTGGGATGGTTTACTACCTATGCTTTGGTACGCAACATGATGCCGTTCCAAATCACGCTCTTTGACGAGCACGGAGTACCGGAGAAAGTGTTTGATTTCCAACTGGACGGCGTTGCCGACAAGACCATCATCGACATCGACCTCGCTACGCAGGGCGTCAAAGCGG
Organism: Bacteroidales bacterium UBA2712; assembly: GCA_002354055.1. Classification (GTDB taxonomy): domain Bacteria; phylum Bacteroidota; class Bacteroidia; order Bacteroidales; family Paludibacteraceae; genus Colicola. The sequence continues at coordinate 14,498 of DEKW01000014.1, read as the reverse complement.
ACATGATGCCGATAGAAGGCCTTGAACTGGACTATACACCGGATTCCGTGTTGCTGTACACCGGCAGTTACGACCTGTTGGATCAATACGACGACCAACTGACGGGTGAGTTGGTATATATGGACGAGAAGAAGAATTTATATCGCAAGAAAGTGCGCTGGTGCACGGAGTTGGACCGTTTCTTCAATCGACATGATTTCATCACGGTGGATTCCCTTTCCGGTAACTTTACCATCGGCGATGACATCGCAGGTAAACTGGTAGGCGACTCCGCGACCGGTACGTTCACTATTAATACAGACTACCGATTCTTCATTCAAACGGCACAACAGTGGTTGGATAACTGGAATAACAAGAAAGTCAAATATTATGACAAGTTCCTGAAACTGCTCAACGGCTCTGTCAAACACCAGCTAACATGCCAATACGTGCTCAAGCGCAAATGGGTGGATGACCATTACGAGTATGACATTACCTATACCGGCGAAGGTATCTGGGATCTCACGCCCCGATATATTACCTATGTCGGCAAAACCATTGATTGGTCGGCTGTTGTTACTGAAGACGATGCACCGGTTTTGACGATGGATGACATCGGCGTCGGTACTGCCTCCGTAGGCGGTGAAGTCACGATGGAATACAGCACGACTATCCGTTAAACACATATAATTATAATCCATTCTAAAATATCAAAAATTATGAAAAAAGTCATTATTATTTTGATGGCTGCTATGGTAGCCGCAGGCAGCGTTTATGCTGCGGACAACAAGAAAGCCTCCGCTGCGAAGGCCGCTCCCAAATCAGACAAAGAGTACACCCATAGTATCGGTGTGGTAGCCGGTTCGGGTATCGGTCTCCAGTACAAGAAAATGGTGAGTGACCATTTTACGCTTATCGAGGAGTTCGGTTATCTGGGTAGTTGGGCTGCTGCAGGAGATGGTTTCAGTGTGCCTTCCATCGGTGCGGTAAACAACCTCGTTTTGGCGTATCAGGCTAAATGCGCGGAAGGCAAGGGAATCCGTCTCGACTACTTTGTAGGTGGTCAGATCAAGGGCGGTTATATCGATCTGGGGGCTGCCGGTGGTATTATCGGAGCCGGTGCTGCCGCAGGTATTGAGGCCAAGATGAAGAACGCACCGATTGCTTTCTCGTTTGATTTCCGTCCCGGCTATGGTTGCATCCTGGGCGATAACGGCGCAGGTGTAGGAGCTTTTCACGTGTTCGACTGGACTCTCAACCTCGGTGTGAGGTATTGCTTCTAACGCTGCACTCCTTCGGGAGTGCATTTTTTTTATATCTTTTATTCCGGGAGGTGCTATTTATATTTTTTTCGGGGGCGCTTTTATATTTCTATTTTCAATTCTCTATTTTCAATTCTCCATTCTCCATTCTCCTTGCCCTTTCTCCCTTTTTATATATTTTCCATACATACAGTATATCATTAGTATATCATTAGTATGTAATTAGTAGGTGATTAGTAGGTTATTAGTAGGTGATTAGTAGGTTATAACCTGCACCATTCACGGATAATTATTGGCGTCACTTCTGCTTCAAAGCCGGAATTTACCTCCAATTGAGCACTTTTATTTGCACATGTCATTTTTTTTTAGTACCTTTGCACCCGCTTTTGAAATAATACTGAATCGATGACAAAGAATTTCGTAGAAGAATTGCGTTGGAGAGGCATGCTCCAGGACATCATGCCCGGAACGGAAGAACAGTTGATGAAAGAGATGACGACCGCCTACGTGGGTATTGACCCCACCGCGGACAGTCTCCATATCGGCCACTTGTGTGGTATCATGATGCTGCGTCACCTGCAGGCCTGCGGCCATAAACCCATCGCTCTCTTGGGCGGCGCAACGGGTATGATCGGTGACCCGTCCGGCAAGTCTGCCGAGCGTAACCTCTTGACCGAGGAGACCCTCCGCCATAACGTAGCCTGCATCCGTGAGCAGTTGGAGCACTTCCTGGATTTCAATTCCAATGAGCCCAACGCCGCCGAGCTGGTCAATAACTACGACTGGATGAAGGATTACACCTTTATCAATTTTACGCGCGACATCGGCAAACTCATCACCGTCAACTACATGATGGCGAAAGACTCCGTCAAGAAGCGTTTCAACGGCGAGTTCTCGCAAGGTATGTCCTTCACCGAGTTCACCTACCAGCTCCTCCAGGGTTACGATTTCGTGTACCTCAACGAGCATAAGAACTGCAAACTCCAGATGGGCGGTTCGGACCAATGGGGCAATATCACCACCGGTACCGAGCTCATCAAGAAGATCACCGGCAATGAGGCATTCGCCCTCACCTGTCCGCTCATCACCAAGGCTGACGGCGGTAAGTTCGGCAAGACCGAATCCGGCAACGTTTGGCTCTCGAAGAAATACACCTCCCCGTATAAGTTCTTCCAGTTCTGGATGAATGTCTCCGACGACGATGCGAAGCGTTATATCAAGATATTCACCTCCCTCACACGCGAGGAGATCGAGGCGCTCATCGCCGAGCATGATGCCGCTCCGCACCTCCGCGTCCTGCAGAAACGTCTCGCCAAAGAGGTGACCTGCATGGTGCACTCCGAGGAGGACTACAACGCAGCCGTTGAGGCATCGAATATCCTCTTTGGTAACGCTACCGCGGACGCTTTGCGTGCGCTCGACGAGGAGACCTTCCTGCAGGTCTTCGAAGGCGTAGAGCGCTATGAGATCTCGCTCGACGAACTCAAAGCAGGTATCGCGCCGCTCGACCTCTTAGCAGAGAAAACAGCCATCTTCCCCTCCAAGGGCGAAGCGCGTAAGATGATCCAGGCGAACGGTTTCTCCATGAACAAAGAGAAACTGACCGACCCGCAGACCCCGATCACCGACGCTGCTCTCCTCAACGGGAAATACCTGCTCTTCCAGAAAGGCAAAAAAAATTACTACCTGGTGGTTGCCAAGTAGTAATTGTTAATCCGTTAACTCATTACAACGCCGCGAGATTCTTCTCGTTGAAGAGCTCTTTTCCCTCCGCCGTGTAGGCATACTTGATGCGGTCTTGGAAATACGTCTCCACCTTGCCACGCACCACTTTCATAGTGGAGTTGACGAGGTGGTTTTGTTCTGTCCAGGCCTCGCCTAAGACAGCTACCGCACTCGGCAGCCAAGCCTCCGGGAAGACGCCTTCGTTCTTGCCGCCCGGGCGGTAAGAGTCAACCTCGCTTTGGATCTTGAGCAACATGCACTCCTTGCCTTCGCGGCTCTCGGGATCCTTGCCTTGCGCCTTTGCCCATTCCTGCAACGCGTCTTTGTTCGGCACCATCAGCAGGATAGTGTACGGGTCCTGATTATTATGCAGGATACACTGATCGACGTATATACTGCCGTCCGTCAGCGAGTCTTCAAAGCCCTCCGGGCTGTATTTCTCGCCATCGGCACGGATGAGCAGCGACTTGAAGCGTCCAACGACCCACAGATAGCCCGGGTGCGCTTTCGTGATATAACCCATATCGCCTGTGTGCAGCCATCCGTCGATGATGGTCGAAGCGGTGCTCTCGGGATTCTTCCAATAACCCGCCATGACGTTCTCGCCCTTGATGACAATCTCGCCGCGTTCGCCGTCCGGCACGATATTACCTTCCGCGTCGCAGATCTTCAGCTCCATCGGCTTGACAATCCTTCCCGACGAACCGAAGATAGCTCCGTCGAGCGAGTTGGAGCAGATGATCGGAGTCGCCTCGCTCAGACCGTAACCCTGGAACATCGGCATGCCGACCGCGCAGAAATAGCGTTGCAGCGCGATGTCTAACAGCGCTCCGCCGCCTACGAAGAACTTCATCCGTCCGCCGAAATTCTCCCGTACCGCCTTGAAAATCAAGCGGTCAAAGAACTTCACCAACGGCCATCGCCACGCGTTCTGCCATCCGCCGCGGTTCCAATACTCGCGGTTATACGCGATCGCATTCTCCAGCGCAAAATTATAGAGTTTCTCTACTTTCGGTCCTTTGGCTTTGATACCGGCCTCGATGCTCTTCTTGAAGTTTCTTGCCAGCGCGGGTACCGACAGCATCACGTGCGGTCGTACCTCTTTGATGGCGATAGGGATATTCTTCAGCGTTGCCATAGCCGTCTTGCCTACCGGTACGGTGGCTATCGAGCCGCCGTAGGACATCATCGTGTAGAAGCCCGCCACGTGCGCAAAACAGTGGTCCAGCGGCAGGATGATGAGCATCACGTCGTCCAGATCGCAATGGATCACCGACGCCCCTTGTTCCACGTTCGCCGTGTAGTTGCGATGAGTTAATAAGATGCCTTTCGGATCCGCTGTCGTGCCGGAAGTGTAGCTGATATTCGCATAATCGTTCGGACCGACAGACTCATAACGCGCCTGAAAAGATGCCGGATCTTTGGCTAACAACTGATCGCCAAGCGCAATCACTTCGTCGATGGAGATCTCCTTCTCCTCGTATTTCTCCAGCGGGTCAAAGACAATCACTTTCTCTACCAACGGGCACTCCGCAATGATCTTACGGATCTTCGGCAACTGCTGCTCGGAGCACATGATAAACCGTGCGTCCGAGTGTTGGATACGGAACAGCAGATCGCTCGCTTCCTCTAACTTGATACTCAGCGGCACATTCACGCCGCCGGCGTACAGGATACCTAACTCGCCTGTCACCCAGAGGTTTCTTCCCTGACTCAACAACGCCACGCGTTCGCCTTTCTTCAGTCCCAATGCCATCATGCCGGCACCTATGCGATGCGCTTGTTCGCGCGTCTGAGCAAAAGTAGTCTCCGTCCACACGCCGTCCACCTTCTCGCGCAAAAATACATGCTCGCTGAACTCATGCGTGTAATGCTCTACAAAATCAATAATTGTGGGTTTTTCTTTCATCATATATCATCCTCATTTATAATATGTACAAATACTATCGCACACGCCTCTGGGGTTTCGCAACAACGGTCGGGTGGAGTAGAAACACTCGCCGCTGATCTCCGGGATGGTCCTGTTCAGGTCCATCTGCCGTTTGATCTCATTGCCGTTTGCCCAAGGATTCGACTTTTGACTTTCGACTTTCGACTTTTGACTTTCGACTAGCCTATACGGCGCCATGCCGATATAGAGTTTGCATTTCGTACCGCGAACCTCGTTTGCCCACCAATGAGCTAAAATCTCATAGTCCGCCACTTTTTTGCCGATCTCCCAGTAAAGTTGTGGCAGAATATAATCGATCCATCCCTCCTTGATCCACAGCCGCGTGTCGGCGTACAGATCGTCGTAATTAGTGATGCCGGCTTGCGTCTTGCTGCCCGTCGAATCGACACTCGCGTTCCGCCATACACCGAAAGGCGAGATGCCGAACTCCACCGAGTCTTTGCATTCCTTGATAGTCCGGCTGATGGCCTGAATAGCGAGATTCACATTATCCCGCCGCCAGTCATGGATATTGTCAAATCCCCGCGGGTCTTTCTTAAACGACGCCTCGTCCGGCAGCTTCTTTCCTCCTGCCGGATACGGGTAGAAATAGTCGTCCATATGAATCGCCTGAATATCATACCGCGAGACGATGTCCTGTACGATCGTACAGATCCACTCGCGCGTCTCCGGACGCGCCGGGTCGAAATACCACTGTTTGTTGTACTCCCAGAACCACTCAGGATGTTTCCGCCATATATGGTCGGAACAAATCATCGAAGTGTCCGTCTTGGCGAGGTTCACGCGATACGGATTGAGCCAAACATGCACCTCCATACCCCGTTGATGCGCCTCGCCGATGGTCCACGCCAACGGATCCCACGTCAGCGGAGCACCCTGCTTGCCGGTCAACCAATGCGAACTCGGCTCATACGCACTCTTATACAATGCGTCCGCCGTCGGCCGAACTTGCAGGATAATAGCGTTCAATCCTAGACCATACAGGGAGTCTAAGAGGAACGTCATTTCTCTCTGCTGCGCCGCGGAGTCTCCCACAGCTTCTGCCGACGGCCAGTCGATATTAGCGACCGTCGCTATCCATGCGCCTCTGAACGCGATTTGCGCGTTCAAAGTACAAAGGCACAAAGTACAAAGTACAAGGGTTAATATGTTACGCAATTTGACCATTTTCTACGTGAAAAATCTTCGCCTTCTCGTTAGGTTTTAATATCTCCGTCAGGTGTTGCCGGTCGGTGTCGGTGATAAAAATCTGACCGAACTCCTCTCCTTGCACCATCTCCACAATCCGCTCCACACGCTGGCTGTCTAATCTATCAAAAATATCATCCAACAGCAAAATAGGCTTCTGCCCCGTAACCGGTAACCCGTTATCCGTTCCCCCTCCTAGGTACAAAGCCTGTGCCAATTTCATCGCCAGCACAAATGTCCGCTGCTGACCTTGACTCCCGACTTGCTTCAAAGGGAACTCGCCGAGTTTCATCTCCAGATCGTCTTTATGGATCCCCTGACTCGTCCATCCGAGTATCAGATCCCGTTGCCTCGTGCGTACGTACGCTTCGCGTAAATCCCGGTCCTGAAGCTGGCTTACGTACCGAAGTACCGGTATTTCTTCTTCTCCGGCTATCCGCTTATAGACGGCCTCAAAATGTGGCTTAAACCTCTCAAAAAACTCCGTCCGGGCATTAAAGATATATTGCGCCGGCTCAACCATCTGCCATTCCAAAACCTCCAGCAAGTCATGCGGCGGTTCGGGGGATTCGGAGTATTGTTTCAACAACGCGTTGCGCTGCTTGAGCAAGGCATTATAGGTAGTTAGGCAATCCAGATACTTGCGGTCGAGTTGGCTAATCACAACGTCTATGAACCGCCGTCTCTCATCCGAACCGTCTTCTATCAGATCCTGATCCGCCGGACTAATCATAACCAGCGGAATCAGTCCGATATGATCTATCAGTCGCGGATAATCCTTCTTGTCCTTCCGAAACTGCTTCTTCACGCCCCTTCTCAATCCGCAAGAGATGGTCATCATTCCACCATTATACACCCCTTGCACCATCGCCATCTCCTCGCCGTGGGTGATATTCAGACTATCCTGACTCGTGAAAGCCGATTTCGCAAAACTCAGCAGATAAATCGCGTCCAGCACATTCGTCTTGCCCTGACCATTCAGCCCCACGAAGCAGTTGAGCTTGTCTCCAAACTCCAAACTCGCCTCGCGGATATTGCGATAATTGAGAATATTTAGGGATTGTAAGATCATGCGTACGCCTCGACGTCCTCTTTGGTAATCTTCGGCCCGGCGAGGATAATCAACCGCTCGACAACATTTCGCAGCTGGCGGATGTTTCCTGTCCATTGTATCTGCTGCAGCGCCTTGATGGCCGCCGGCTCAAACTCTTTCACCGCGATACCTTGTTCGCCGCAGATCTGTTCTGCAAAATGGCTAACCAGCAGCGGAATATCTTCGATGCGGTCGTTCAGCGCAGGAACGGCGATAGGAATAACATTGAGCCTATGAAACAAGTCCTCGCGGAAATTGCCTGCTTCAATCTCTTTTTGCAGGTCTTTGTTCGTTGCCGCCAGTACTCGCACGTTCACTTTGATGGCTTTGTCGGATCCCACACGCGTGATTTCGCTCTCTTGCAGCGCCCGCAACACTTTGGTCTGCGCCGCCAGACTCATATCGCCTATCTCGTCCAGAAACAACGTACCGCCGTCAGCCTGTTCGAACTTGCCCGCTCTGTCTTTGACGGCCCCCGTGAACGAACCTTTCATGTGTCCGAACAACTCACTCTCGATCAACTCACTCGGGATGGCAGCGCAGTTGACCTCTACCATCGGACCGTTTGCACGCGCGGAGTTCTCGTGAATAAGGTGCGCCACCACCTCTTTACCCGTTCCGTTCGGACCGGTAATCAGCACTCGAGCCTCCGTCGGCGCCACCTTATCTATTATCTCGCGCACGCGTTGGATAGCAGCACTCTCGCCCACCATCGTCGCACCTTTCGCGGCTACTTTCTTGCGAAGCTGCTTAGTCTCCTGCCGCAGGTTCTTGGACTCCAAGGCGTTCTTCGTCGTGATCAAGATGCGGTTCAGATCCAGCGGCTTGACCAGAAAATCATACGCACCGGCTTTCAGCGCTTGTACTGCCGTCTCTACATCCCCATGACCCGTAATCATCACTACGGGACAATCGGCAGGTTCGTCTGCGTTCTTGAGTGCCGCGAGTACTTCCATACCATCCATCTCCGGCATCTTGATATCCGAGAAAATCAGGTCGTAAGCCTTTGCCTGCGCCATCTCCAGACCTTGTTTGCCGTTCTCAGCCACCTCTACTTCATACCCCTCGTCGGCAAGTATCTCGCGAAGCGTGTTACGTATCCCGCGCTCGTCGTCTATAATTAACAGTTTTGCCATCTTTTTGGTCTTTTTACTAAAAAACGGCACAAAGGTACAAAAAAATTTGCACATATCAAAATAAATTTGTAATTTTGCACCGAAAATGGAAATATAGAAAATATTTATGTTATAGAACATATATTAACTAATTTTTTTATTTAATCTTTAAAACTTTTCAAATCATGAAGAAATTTTTCTCTTTCGTAGCAGTCGTGCTGTTTGCACTGCCGATTTTTGCGGATGACATTGTTGTCGTTTTGGACTCAATTGATTTTAAAGATCCGACTATTGTTACCAAACAAGGAGCTGCAAGTCCGGGTAGCGAGGTGCTCGCAGTTAAGGACGGTGTGACTATCTCTATTAACAAAGGTCAAAATAAAGGCTTCTGCTTGACCGCTTTTGCTCATTCAAACGTTACGATTTCTGCAGAGCAGAATATCAAGCAACTGAATTTTGAGTTTGGTATAGTTAGTGGTACTCCTAAGGACGGCGGTTTGGATCCTCAGATTGCGGTAGGTGCTAACGAATGGTCGGTATCGGATCTTGCTTCGCAGGCTCGTTTCGCCAAGATTACCATTACCCTTGGAGAAGGATCTGGTGAGGGAACGACGCTGGATACCATCGGTGCAGTAGATGCCTATACACGCGCACAGGCTCTCGAAGTCGGCGGTACCGAGAAAGTAGCGGTTCTTTGCTACATCGCCAGCATCAAGACTCCGTATGATGCTACTTATGGAAACGTAACCGTTTGGCTGAATGACGACATCACTTCGACTTATGGTAACATCCAAGCTTACCGCGCTAAATGCTCGGCTGAGGATGGCGCTGCTCTCGCAGAGCACGACCGCGTATTGGTAGTTGGTAACCTCACCCACACCCAGAACCAAGAGGGTACCAAGGACTACTATGAGATCGCACAAGGTGCTCAGCTGACCCGTCTGTCCGGTCAGGGCATCGAGAATATCCTCCTTCAGGAGAATGTACAGAAGGTAATTGTGGACGGCGTTGTTTACGTAGTACGTGACGGCAAGATGTTCAACCTTCAGGGCGCACAGGTTCGCTAACCAACCTGTCCCTACAAACCCAAGAGCCTCTTCGTGAGGCTCTTTTTTTTACCCCTAATCCCTAACCCCTCCCCTTAGATGCGCGTAAGGGGTATATTGCAATCTGTAGTTTACAAGGAAACTGTAAAAGTGAAAAAAGTTTCCATTTTTCTTGCATATATCAAAAAAAAGTCGTACCTTTGCAGCCGTTTTTGAAAAAAATATGTCAGACGATCAAAAATGTAATATTATCAAGACGGCAGGCGACATGTTCTTTCGCCTCGGAATCCGTAGCGTCTCCATCGACGATATATGCCATGAGTTAGGCATGTCGAAGAAGACATTCTACGTCTATTTCGCGTCCAAGGATGAGCTGGTGGAGCAGCTGCTGCAGGCTAACATCGACTACATGGCATCGAAGATGGAAGGTCTCCTCAAGACCGGTGATTTCAAGCAACTTGTAGCGAAGTTCATCAAGCATCAGGAGGCGGAGAAGAACGACGTGCGTCGCGTGCCGCAGTTGGTCTATGACCTCAAGAAATACTACCCCCGGCAGTTTGCGCAGTTTCAGATAAATTGCTTCAAGACCCAGAAGGAATACATCCGGCGCTATCTGGAGATGGGTCAGCAGGCGGGCCTCGTGCGCGCGAACCTTAATATAGAATTAGTAGCGGTGCTCTTTGCCAAGATTCACAGCGATGCCATTCGGGATTTCGAGGTGATCGAAGGCCACGGGCACAACATGCACCAGTTGGGGCATACGGCGATGGACGTCTTCGTCCGCGGCGTGCTTTCCGAGGAAGGATTAAAATTATACAACTGAATATGAAAAAACTTATTTTTATGATGACCGTGCTGCTCGTGACGAGTACAGCGGTAATGGCAGAGGACCACGTGATGGCGGCGACGCGTAGTGCGCAACGTTCGCAGGACAGCGTGCCGGCATTGTTGCGCCTCTCGCTCAAGGAGGCGCAGGATTTTGCGGTGAAGCAGAACCGAACCCTCAAAAACGCATCCCTCGCGGTGCAGGAAGCCTACGCACAGCGTTGGCAGACGATCGCAGCGATGCTGCCTTCGGTGGATGGTAGTTACTCCTATAGCAACTATCTGGGCTATAGCGCCACGCTGTCCATGATGGGCAACGATGTGAAGATCAACATGCCGAACGTCGGCGCTTTGGGCGTGACGGCTACGGTAGGTATCAACGGTCAGGGGATCGTCGGGGCACTGCTTAATAACGTGGCGATCAAGATGAAGAAGATCGCTCTTGAGAAATCCGAGAACGAACTGCGCAGCAGCGTCATGAGTGCGTATGTGTCCGTTCTGGCGCTTAGAAGCATCACCGGTCTTCTGGACTCCAGCCTCGTCAATATCCAGGGGCTCGAGCAGATGACCCAGGATGCCGTCAACGTCGGGGCGGCCGAGCAGACCTCTGCCGACCAGATACGCGTCCGTGTCAATACCCTCAAGAATAATATCAATGCCCAGAAACGAAACGTCGAACTCGCAACCAACAGCCTCAAGGTGCTGCTGAACGTGCCGGTAGAGACCGAACTCGTGCTTACGGAGAATATGGACGAGGTGCTTTCCCTTGAGCGCGTTTTGAATCTCCTGAGCCAGAATTTCGCCATCGAGAATAACCTCAACTACCAGCTTCTCCAGCAACAGGTCGAACTAGCCAAACGCAACGTCCACATGGCAGGCTGGGCATACGGACCGACCGTGGCGCTCGCCTATAACTACCAGAACCAGAAGTACTACGGCGAAGGAGGTATGCGTATGACGCCTCCGAACGTCGTACAGGTGACCGTCAAGATGCCGCTCTGGTCGTCCGGTAAGCGCGCCGCGGCAGTGGTGGAGAAGAAGATCGCGCTCGAGGAGGCGAAAAATACCCTCTCCGAGACCTCGGGAAACCTCGAGATCCAGTACCGCCAGCTCTGCTTCGACCTCACCAACGCCTACGAGACCTACCTCAACGAGAAGGATAATATCGAGGTCACTCAGCGCGTGTTCAACTCCTCCACGGAGAAATTCAAATGGGGCGCAGCGTCGAATATCGAGCTCACCAACGCCTCCAACGACCTCATCAATGCGCAATCGACCTATGTACAGGCGATGCTCACCCTGATCAACGCGCAGTCCGAACTCGAAGAGTTTTTGAATAAATAATCGAAAAAAAATACTACTCAATATGAAGAACGAAGTTAATCGTGCCTTTATGGCTAAGAAAAAGATTTTTATTTACTCCCTTGCTGCCCTGACCCTCATGGCGTGCGGCAAGTCCAAAGAAACAGCAACCCAGGAAGAGGAACGCGTAGAGCAAGTCCGCACCACCGTCCTCCAGCCCCGCGAGATCGAGCGTGAGATATCCGTCTCGACGAACCTTCAAGGTTATATCACCCAGAACGTGGCACCCTCTCTGACGGGCAAGATCGAGCATATCTACCGTGAGGTGGGCGATCGTGTGTCTGCCGGCAGCGACCTCGTGCGCATGGACCAGACCCAGTACAAGACTACGAAGATCTCCATGGCGAACCTCACTATCGAGAAGAACCGTATAGAGATGCTGCTCAAGACCGGTTCGGCTACCCAGCAGCAGTATGACCAGATCACGACCCAGTATAACTCCACCAAGGAGCAGCTGGAGTTCCTGGAGACCAACACCTATGTCAAGGCACCGTTTGCAGGCGTCATCTCCGCCAAGAACTACGAGGACGGGGAGCTCTACGGCGGTCAGCCGATACTCGTTCTTACCCAGCTGGACCGCCTCAAAGCGCTCGTCGCTATCCCGGAGACCTATTTCCCGCTATTCAAAGCCGGTATGAAGCTGACGCTCGCGACGGAGATCTATCCGGGTCAGACTTTCCCGGCGACGGTAGAGGTGGTCTATCCGACTATCGATCCGTCGTCTCATACCTTCCAATGTAAGATCGTCATCCCGAACTCCAGGAACCTCTTGCGTCCGGGTATGTACGTGACGACGACCATCGGTCTGGGCAAAGCGAACGCTCTCATCATCCCTTATCAGGCGGTGGAGAAACTCGTCGGCGCGAATGACCGTTATGTGTTCGTCGTGGAGGACGGACGCGCCAAACGCGTAGCCGTCACCCTCGGTCAGCGTTTTGACCAGGATATAGAGATCCTCGCCCCGGAGATCGTTCCCGGCGTAGAGGTCGTCACTACCGGCCAGCACAAACTCGTCGATGGCGTCAAAGTCAATATTGTAAAATAATAAAGACCTCTTACTGGCTAAGAGGGCTCTCCCCCTCGGGACGTACGCTAACGTAGCGCGTGCGGACCGAAGAGCGAGGGCATCCGAGTAACTACCCATAAAACGGAGTTTTGTGGCGCTTACGAGGATAGCCAGCGCGATATGGCTATATATAAATCAGCAATCGAAAAACCGGTAACGACCGCCCTGATCTTTGTGGCGGTGATCGTGATCGGTATATACAGTTTCCTGAAACTGCCGATAGACCAGTTCCCGGAGATGGATCCGCCGTATATCACGGTCATGACCACCTATCCGGGCGCATCGGCGAGCGAGATGGAGACCAACGTGACGAAGATCATGGAGAATGCCCTGACCTCCGTCGATCACCTCAAACACATCACTTCGCAGTCCAAGGATAATATGTCCGTCGTGGAGCTCGAACTCGAGTGGGGTGCTAATATGGACGAAGCCGTCAATGACGTCCGTTCGTTCGTGGATATGGCGGCGAACAACCTGCCGGACAACTGCGCCAAGCCGGTGATCTTCAAACTCTCCACGAGTTCGATGCCTATCTGCCAGTACTCCATCACGGCGGATGAGACCTATGCGGGTCTGGACAAGATCCTCAACGACGAGGTGGTGCCGCAGTTGAACCATATTGACGGTATCGGAAATATCTCGCTTTCGGGTGCGCCGGACCGCTATGTGTATGTCAATATCGACCAGCAGAAACTGGATGCGTACGGCATCACGCTGGAGCAGGTGGGTCAAGTCGTTACGGCGAACAACCTCAACCTCTCTTCCGGTACGATCAAGATGCCGCAGGAGCAATACCAGATGCAGGTTCGGTCCGAATATATCGAGTCCTCGGAGATCGAGAACCTGATGGTTGCCATGACGCCGCAAGGTCAGCAGGTCTTCATCCGCGATATCGCGACGGTCAAGGATACTATCAAGGACCTTTCGCTGGACGAGAAGACCAACGGTCGTGAGGCGGTGCGTCTGATCATCGCCAAGCAGACAGGAGCCAACACCGTGCAGGTCTGCCGCGACGTGCGTGCCGAACTGGCGAAGATACAGAAACAGCTGCCTACGGATGTGAAGATAGAGAAGATCTACGACTCCTCGGAGAATATCCAGAACTCCATCAACTCCCTCGAAGAGTCGGTGCTTTACGCCCTCCTCTTCGTCGTGCTCGTCGTCCTCTTCTTCCTCGGCAAATGGCGTGCTACTATCATTATCGGTGTCACTATTCCTATTGCCCTGATTGTGGCGTTCATCTACCTCGGTTTGGCGGATTCGTCGCTCAATATCATCTCCCTCTGTTCGCTCACCATCGCGATCGGTATGGTGGTGGATGACGCGATTGTCGTCCTGGAGAATATCACCCGTCACGTGGAGCGTGGCGAGGATCCGCATGAGGCGTCTATCTACGCTACCAACGAGGTCTGGGTGTCCGTTATCGCGACGACTCTGGTGCTTGTAGTGGTATTCGTGCCGCTGACCATGCTCTCCGGCATGGCGGGAATCATGTTCCACGAGCTCGGATGGATAGTGACGGTAGTCTGCTGTACCTCTACCCTCGTGGCTATCTCGCTCACGCCTATGCTCTGCTCCAAACTGCTGAAAGCCAAGAAAGTGCACGTCGATGAGCAAGGCAATCTCGTGGACGACGAGGCAGGCAAGAAAGGCTGGTACGAGCGTACGGTGGTGCGGGGATTGGATATTATTGACGAGTATTACGCCAAATCGCTGGGTTGGTGTCTGCGCCACAAGGTGCTCACCTTCCTTATCCTCATTGCGTTCTTTGCTGCCTCTCTGATCCCTGTCTTTGCAGGCAAGATCGGTACGGACTTCATGCAGGAGCAGGATAACGGTCGTCTGTCTGTGACCGTCAAGTTGCAACGTGGTACGCGTATCGAGGA
>DEKW01000011.1 GCA_002354055.1 Bacteroidales bacterium UBA2712 | reverse complement strand
AACTTTTTGGGGTCACCTCATTCGCGGGGGAGCGCTTTTTTTTTCGATTTTCCTTGCATATATCAAAAAAAGTGTACTTCGGACATCTGCCTGCCTTCGGCATTCCCCCGTAGCTACGTTCGCGTCCTGCGGGGCATACGCAAATAAATGTATTTTCCAAGCCCGTATAGGTATAGCCAATAATAGAATAAATTCTATTTTTTGCGTAAAAATACATTTTTATTTGCGTATGTGCAATTTTTGTTGTACCTTTGCAGCCCGAAAGACAAACAATTCTACTTTATGTTTATCATCGGCATTGCGGGCGGTACCGGCTCGGGTAAAACAACGGTAGTCAAGAAGCTCATCGAGCGCCTCCCAAAGAACGAGGTAGTAGTCATCCCTCAGGACTCGTATTACAAGGACAGCAGTAACGTTCCCGTGGAGGAGCGTCAGAACATCAACTTCGACCATCCCGATGCGTTCGACTGGGCGCTGCTGACGAAGCATATCGCCATGCTCAAAGAGGGTCAGCCCATCGAGCAGCCGATATACTCGTATATCACCTGCACGAGGCAGAAAGAGACGGTGCATATCGAGCCCAAAGATGTCATCATCGTGGAGGGGATCATGGCGCTGCGCGAGCCGAAGATGCGCGCGCAGATGGATCTGAAGATCTTCGTTGATGCCGACGCCGATGACCGTCTGATCCGCGTGATGAAACGTGACGTGGTAGAGCGCGGACGAAGTGCCGAGCAGGTGATCGAGCGTTACCAGCGCGTGCTCAAACCCATGCACGAGCAGTTCATCGAGCCGTGCAAGCGTTTTGCTGACGTCATCGTACCGCAAGGCGGACATAACAACGCAGCGATCAACATGCTGGCGAAATTCGTCAAGCAGCAGCTGAGGGAGAGGGACTGACAGACCGCCCTGCGGGCTGACAGAGTACAGACCGCGGCAGAGCCGCTGACAGAGTACAGACTTATTATCCGTCAGCGCAGTGGTCTGTAAACGAAGTGGCCTATGTTTTTTCAGCTTTTCTGGACATATTTGAAGATCGGGACGTTCACGATAGGTGGAGGTTACGCGATGTTGGCTTTGATCCAGCGTGAGGTGGTGGACCGGAGGGGATGGATCGACGAGGAGGAGTTTCTGAATATGATCGCCTTGGCGCAAGCTGCTCCGGGCATCATCGCAGTCAATAGCGCTATCTTCATCGGTTGGCGTATCGGCGGATGGAAGGGTGTCGTCGGTGCGGTCTTAGGGGCCGTACTGCCGTCCTTCGTCATCATCCTGCTGATCGCCATGGTCTTCAGCGAATGGAAAGAGTTGCCGGCGGTGGAAGCGGCGTTCAAGGGTATTCGTCCGGCTGTAGTAGCACTCATCGCGGCGCCGTTAGTGAAGTTGGCACGTTCTGCCATGAAGAGGCCTACTCCCGTAAAAGGAGGGGAGTTGCGCAACGCAGCGCCCTTGCTGATTTCGTTAGCCGCCGCGCTGGCGATCTGGCTCGGTCATGTTAATCCCGTCTGGGTGATTTTAATTACTATCGTATGCTCTATCTGCAGTTGTTTCTTTCGTTCTTTAAGATAGGTCTCTTCGGTTTCGGGGGAGGCTTGGCGATCATGTCGCTTATCCAGATGGAGGTAGAGGAGTACGGATGGATGAGCCCGCAGGAGTTCGTGGATATCGTGGCGGTAAGTCAGGTGACTCCGGGTCCGATAGGCATCAACTGCGCGACGTACGTAGGTTACACCGCCACGGGTTCGGTCTGGGGGGCGGTTCTGACGACGACGGCGATCGTTCTGCCGAGTCTGATCATCATGCTATCGGTTTGCAGGGCGTATTTCTGGATTGACAAGCGGTTTCACGACAACCCGTATTTTACCCAGACACTGCGTGCGTTGCGTTTCACAGTGATCGGTCTGATTGCTGCGGCTGCCTTGATGCTCGTCAGGCCGGAGACCTTCATCGACCCGATATCATGGCTTATCTTCGCGGTTGTGGCGCTCTTCACCATCTTGCCGCAGATATATAAAAATAAGATGACCGAGGTTCTCAGTCATCCTATCTTGCTGATTGTTCTTGCCGGCGTCGCCGGGTACCTTATTTACGCTTAGATCTTCTCTAATTTCGCGTGGGTAAGGAGCAGGGTCTTGGTGCCCTGGGTATCGAAGTTAATCTCAATCTTATCATTCTCCGTGACCTCGTCCCGATAGACGCGGACGACAGTGCCGTCTCCGAAGACGCGGTGGGAGACTCGGTCGCCGGAGGCGAATAGACCGCTTTGCTGACAGACCGCTGCGCTGACGGACCGTTTCACTGACAGACCGCCCTGCGGGCTGACAGACTGATTTAGAGAGGGATTATAGGTCTGTGTTCTGTCAGGCGTAGCCGGTCTGTGTTCTGTCAGGCCGTAGGCCGGTCGGGCAAGGTCGAGGTACTGCCGGTCGATGTCGTTGAGGAAACGGGAGGGACTGTTGAATGCCATCTGGCCGTTACGGAACCGCTGGCGGGCGTAAGAGAGATAGCACCGCTCCATAGCTCGGGTGATAGCGACATAGAGTAACCGCCGCTCCTCCTCTATCTCGCTTGGCTTGACGCAGAACTGACTCGGGAAGAGGTTCTCCTCCATGCCCCCGATGAAGACGACGGGGAACTCCAGACCCTTCGCGGCGTGCACCGTCATGAGGGTCACGCGCTCCGTGGTGTCGGAGAGGTTCTCGTCCTGGTCGGTCTGCAGACTGACTTCGCTGAGGAAGTCGGTGATGGGTGTGAAGTCGATGCCTTCTTCCTGCCGCTGGGCGACGAACTCACGGATGGCGTTGAGGAGCTCCTGGACGTTCTGCGCGCGGTCGATGCCTTCGGGTGTGGTGTCGAGGGCGAGTGCGGTCATCACGCCGGAGACGCGGAGCGTTTGTTCGGCGAAGGTATAAGCGTCGGTCTCTTCGCTGAGTTGGGCGAGCTGGTCCATGAGGAGGGCAAAAGCCTGCAGACGTTTCTTCGTAGCAGCCGCGACGTCGAGCCCTGTCTCCTCCGGCAGGCGCATGACCTCCAGATAAGGCAGATGATGCTCGATGGCATGAGCGGACACTTTCTTCATCGTCGTATCGCCTATGCCTCGTCCGGGAAAGCCGACGATACGGAGCAGGGCTTCGTTATCGCGGGGGTTGACCGCCAGGCGGAAGTAGCCGAGGGCGTCTTTGATCTCCTTGCGTTGGTAGAACGACGTGCCGCCATAGATGCGGTAGGGGATATTGCGTTTGCGCAGTTCGTTCTCGAAGACACGGCTCTGCGCGTTCGTCCGATAGAGGATGGCGATATCGTCGTAGCCGTACCGGGTATGGGCTTTGGCGATTTGCTCCGCTACGCCGTTGGCTTCGGAGCGGTCGTCCATATAGGCATTGAGGCACAGCGGTTGTCCCTCCTCTTTCTCGGAGAAGACGGTCTTCTCGATCTGATGGATGTTCTTATGAATGAGGGAGTTCGCCGCGTTGACGATATTGCGGGTCGAGCGGTAGTTGCGCTCGAGTTTGAAGAGTTGCGCCTGGGGGTACTGCTGGCGGAAATTGAGGATGTTGCGTATGTCCGCCCCGCGGAAGGAGTATATACTCTGCGCATCATCGCCGACGACGCAGATGTTATCCTGGGGTGCCGCGAGTCTGCCGACGAGGAGGTACTGGACGTAGTTCGTATCCTGGTACTCATCGACGAGCACGTAGCGGAACATCAGTTGGAGCTGTTCGCGCACGTCGGGGTACCGGTCCATGAGGCGTAGCATGTTGATCAGCAGGTCGTCAAAATCCATGGCGTTGGCGGCTTTGAGTCGCGCTTCGTAGAGGGCATAGACGGTGGTGATGTCGTACAGCCGTGCCTCGCGGTCGGCCTGCAGCAAGTCGCGGTTCTGCCCGTACTGGGAAGGCGTAATCAGATTGTTTTTCGCCATGGAGATCCGTCCCAAGACGACTGTCGGTTTGTATATCTTCTCGTCCAGCCCGCGTTCCTTGCAGATAGCTTTGATGACGGACTTGCTGTCGGAGGTGTCGTAGATAGTGAAATCGCGGGTGAAGCCGAGTTTCTCTGCGTCGTGTCTCAGCAGTTTTGCGCAGATACTATGAAAAGTGCCCATCCAGAGGTAACGTGCGTCGTTGCCGACGAGCTTCTGGATGCGCTCTTTCATCTCCCGCGCGGCTTTGTTGGTGAACGTCAGGGCTAAGATATTCCCTGCGGGAACGCCTTGTGACAAGAGATACGCGATGCGGTAGGTCAAGACTCTGGTCTTGCCCGAACCGGCGCCTGCGACGATGAGCGACGGCCCTTCCGTAGCCGTGACCGCAGCGCGTTGGGTAGTATTGAGTTGATCTAAAAAATCCATAATCGCTACAAAATTACAACAAAATTTGCACATACGCAAAAAAAAGTGTAACTTTGCAGCGGATTTTATGATTTGCGAGGATTTACATAGTGCCTTATCGAAGATTTTGAACTCGTACGAGCCGGATCAGGTTTGTTTTGTGGTGGACGAGAACGTAGAGGAAAAGTCGGACTTAAGTAGGACTCAAATCGGACTCAAGTGCTGTACACTATCGGTGTCTGAATCGGAAAAGACCCTTGATACGGTGCAGCGGGTTTGGGATTTCTTCTTTGCGCAGGGCCTCACGCGTCGCGGCGTTGTCGTCGCTGTCGGCGGAGGGGTGTTGACCGACCTCGTGGGTTTTGCAGCCGCCACCTATAAACGCGGCGTGGGTTATATCAATGTCCCGACGACGTTGTTGGCGATGGTCGATGCCTCGACAGGCGGTAAGACGGGTGTTAACTACCGGGGGCTGAAAAACAGTATCGGTGTTTTTGCTCCACCGGTAGAGACCCTCATCTGGCCCGGATGGCTGCAGACGCTGCCGGCGAAGGAGCTGCTCAACGGTTTTGCAGAGATGCTGAAGACGGGGCTGATAGAGCCGTCAGATGTCAGAAGTCAGTATTCAGACGGGTTGTGGGAGGCGTTATTACGGTACGATATAGAGGCGATGCCGATTGAGGAGTTGACGCTGCTGATCCGGCGGTGCGTGGCGGTCAAAGAGGCAATCGTTGCGGCTGATCCGAAAGAAGAAGGGCTGCGCAAGGTGCTGAATTTCGGACACACCTTCGGTCACGCGTTAGAGGAGTTGAGTCACGCGCAAGCCCATCCGGATGTCGAGCCGCTCGACCACGGCTACGCGGTGCTGTACGGCATGATCGCGGAGCTGTACCTGTCGGTAACCAAACTCGGCTGCGAGCGCGAGGTGCTGCAACAACTGACGCAGATCATGCTTCATGCCTACGGCAAACCTGCCTGCAAGTGTTCCGACCGCGAGCGGTTGATTGCGCTCATGAAGCAGGATAAAAAGAACGAGCGTGCCGCTGAGATCAACGTCACGCTCCTTCGGGCTGTCGGTTCGCCGGTGGTCAATCAGACGATTACTGCCGACGAAGCCGCTGAGGCATGGGAATATCTGTTTTCCCTCTGATTATTGTTTTTCACCGACCTTTATACATCTCCTCGTAGTATTTCTCATACTCGCCGGAGGTGATGTTATCCAGCCAAGGCTGGTTGTCCAAGTACCAGCGGACGGTTTTCTCTATACCTTCCTCAAACTGTAGGGAGGGTTCCCAACCTAACTCTTTCTGCAATTTCGTCGAGTCGATGGCGTAGCGCATGTCGTGTCCTGCGCGGTCGGTGACGTAGGTGATGAGGTCGAGGTCGGCTCCTTCGGGACGACCCAGGAGGCGATCGACGGTCTTGATGACAGTCTTGATGATGTCGATATTCTTCCACTCGTTGAAACCACCGATGTTATAGGTCTCGGCGATGGTGCCCTTATGGAAGATGAGGTCTATCGCGCGTGCGTGATCCTCTACATATAACCAGTCGCGCACGTTCTCGCCCTTGCCATAGACCGGCAGGGGTTTGCGGTGGCGGATGTTATTGATGAAGAGCGGGATGAGTTTCTCAGGGAACTGATAGGGTCCGTAGTTGTTTGAGCAGTTCGTCACGATGGTCGGCATGCCGTAGGTGTCGTGGAAAGCGCGGACGAAGTGATCCGACGATGCTTTCGATGCCGAATAAGGCGAGTGGGGGTTGTATTTCGTCGTCTCATAGAAGAAGTCCTCGCCGTACGCCAGATGGTGCTCGGACGACGAAGCCTTGGTGGTGAACGGCGGTTGGATGCCCTCGGGGTGGGTCATCTGCAAAGCGCCATAGACCTCATCCGTAGAGATGTGGTAGAAACGCTTGCCTTCGTACTTCTCCGGCAGGGACTCCCAGTAGAGTTTCGCCGCCTGGAGCATCGAGAGCGTACCCATGACGTTGGTCTTGGCGAAGGTGAAGGGGTCCTTGATGGAGCGGTCCACGTGGCTCTCTGCCGCCAGATGGATGACGCCGGTGACGTGCTCCTCCTGCATGAGGGCGTAGATGGTATCAAAATCGCAGATGTCTGCGCGTACAAACCGATAGTTAGGCTTGTCCTCGATGTCCTTGAGGTTCGCGAGGTTGCCTGCGTAGGTCAGTTTGTCCACGTTGATGATCCGGTAGTCCGGATATTTGTTGACGAAGAGCCGTACTACATGGCTTCCGATAAATCCGGCTCCGCCGGTGATGATAATAGCATTTACCATTTTTTCATTTACCATTTGGTCATTTATTTTATCATTTATTCATTTTCAGATTACATATCTCACTTGCTTGAAGTGGTAGATACGCAGGTTGCCGTTTTGGTCACGAAGTTCTATCTCTCCGTTTGTTCGCACATTCTCTATCTTCGCGAGGAAGATGCCTTCTGCTCCTTTCTCCGCATTCATCGTAGGCGCGGTAGATACCTCCCGCTCGACGAAGGGCCAGAAGCCTTCGCGTCGGTAGAGGTGCTCTCGGTAGTACGCCCATACCTGCGCTTCGTCCATCGCTTCGACGGCTTCTATCTGCGCCATCAGCGCTTGCATCAAAGCGTCTATGTCCGTTTCCTTGCCGCTGATGAGCTTGAGCGAGACGGGGTTCGGCGCAGAGGAGAGGAAAGTCGTCTGGTTGACGTTCAGTCCGATGCCTGCTATCGAATACTTGATCTCATTGCCTATTATGGCATTTTCTATCAATATACCTGCTACTTTCTTGTCCCCGTAATAAATGTCATTAGGCCATTTGATCGTAAAATCTTCCCCTATCACCCGCAGTAACGCCACACCAATTGCTATATTGAGGAAGTAGAGGTTCTTGTTGGGGGGAAGCAAGATGGAGCAGAGCAGGTTTTTTCCTTCTTCGCTCTCCCATCCGTTGCCGGCCTGTCCGCGTCCTGCGGTCTGGAAGGCGGTGTACAGAAAGCGTTCGCCTTCGGGCCACTCGCCCTTCGCCAGCAGTTCCTTCATCAGGGTGTTCGTACTATGGGTGGCTTTTATATACATCGAGCAGGTATTGTTGGATGACCGTTTGGATGTTACGAGCCTTGCCGGGCGCCGAGTTGATGAGGATCGCAAAGACCCAGGTGTCGCCGTTGGGCATGTCGATGTATCCTGCAAAATTCTTCGTTCCGGCGATGGTACCGCTCTTGGCGTGGATACGCCCTTCGAGGGGTGTGTCGGGACAAAGGGTCTTCAGGGTGCCAGTCTTGCCGCTTATCGGCAGCGAAGCAATCCATGCCTCTTTGTTCGGGCTCTTGGACATGATACTGAGCAGTTGCACAAACGCTTTGGCGCTGACGGCATCCTGCGGCGCGAGACCACAACCATCTTTGATGATCGCGTTCTGGACGGATACTCCGCGGCGCCGCCAGTAGTCGCGCAGCAGGTCCTGACTGTTATGGATGGTGCCGGGCAGGGTATAACGCGTGCCTAAGTACCGGAAGAGCGCCTCGGCGTAGAGGTTGTTCGAGTTGATATTCGTCTCCTTGATGATCTCCGACAGGGGGTCGGAATAATGGGTGTATAGTTCCGTCCTGGGCGGAGTCAAGGGATTATAATCCGCGATGTAGGTCGCTTCCCGTTTGACGGAGATGCCTGCTGCGGCTAAGCGCGCTTGCAGGTGTTGGACCAACAAGAGTCCGGGGTTCGGCAAGTCGCCCTTGATACCGAATGTACCTAAGTTCGACGGCACGGCACCCGTGAGGTAGCGTTCGTTGCTGTACGGCAGCCCGCTGACGAAAGCACCGTCGTAGGTGATCTTCTCGCACCGCACGTGGTTGATCCATCGGAGGCCTCGTACTTCGGGTTCGGTCTTCACGACCGACGCCGTCGAACCTACCTCGCCGCTCTTGAGGACGATATTCATCGTGTTGCCGAAATAGTTGAGGCTGAAGATGCCCGGTGCGTAGTAGTTTCCTGCGTCCTCGCAGAGCCAGTTGGGGTTCTGCGCTTCGCCGTCCAGCATCGTCATGTCGGCTATCACACCGCCGTCGATGCGTTGGATGCCGGCTTTCTGTATCGCCTTGACCCATTGATCGAGGAATGCCGTGCGGCCTTTCCATCCCAAGGAGGGGTCGCATCCTCCGCGGACGTACAAGTCGCCGTGGAGGGTTCCGTTCTCGATCGTACCGGTGTACTCGATGATCGTCGGGAACCGAAATCCCGGTCCCATCGTCTCGAGCGCGGCAGCCGTCGTCAGGAGCTTCATCACCGACGCCGGCGGCACCACGTAGTTCTCGCGGTAAGAGTCAATCACTTCCCCGGTCGTCATGTTCTGCACAAAGACGGACATGTTCGCCTGCCCCGTGATGGGGTGGGTTGTCAGGAAGTTGACGGAGAGTAATATACTAAGAAAGATACTCATGCATTGCTTTGGCGGCCTTGCGGCCATCGGACATCGCGAGGATGACGGTGGCTCCACCACGAACGATATCTCCTCCGGCGAAGAGCATCGGGAGGGCAGATTGCATACCTTCATTGACAACGATCGTACCTTTCTTGCTGATCTCCAGTCCTTCGACGGACGAAGGGATGAGCGGGTTCGGCGAGACACCTACCGCGACGATCACGAGATCCACAGGGAGTGTGACGGTCTTGCCTTCAACAGGTACCGGACTGCGACGACCGGACTCATCGGGTTCGCCGAGTTCCATGACTTGGAG
Organism: Bacteroidales bacterium UBA2712; assembly: GCA_002354055.1. Taxonomy (GTDB): domain Bacteria; phylum Bacteroidota; class Bacteroidia; order Bacteroidales; family Paludibacteraceae; genus Colicola. The sequence continues at coordinate 148,760 of DEKW01000011.1, read as the reverse complement.
GACGGCTTCGTTGACACGACCGTTCTCGTCGGCGTGGTACTCGATGGGGTTATGGAGGGTCAGGAACTCGATTCCTTCCTGTTTGGCATGATGCACCTCTTCGATACGTGCCGGCATCTCTTCTTCGGAGCGGCGGTAGATGATCATCGCCCGCTCGGCACCGAGACGCTTGGCGGTACGGACAGCATCCATGGCGGTGTTTCCACCACCGATGACCGCTACGTTCTTGCCGTAGAGCAGCGGGGTGTCGGTCGCAGGGTTGGAAGCGTCCATGAGGTTGACACGGGTGAGGTATTCGTTGCAGGAGAGGACGCCGTTGAGGTTCTCTCCGGGGATATTCATGAAGCGCGGCAGACCTGCTCCGGAACCGACGAAGATACCCTTGAAGCCTTGCTCTTCGAGTTCTTTGACGGAGATGGTCTTGCCGATGATGGTGTCTGTATGGAACTGTACGCCGAGGGCGCGCAAGCCGTCGATCTCTTTATCGACGATAGCGTTCGGCAGACGGAACTCGGGGATGCCGTATTTGAGCACACCGCCGATCTCATGCAGCGCCTCGAAGACATGCACTTTGTAACCGTATTTGGCGGCATCACCGGCAAACGTCAGACCGGCAGGACCACTACCAACCACCGCTATTTTAGACCGCTGCGCTGACAGACCGGCTTCGCCTGACAGACCGCTATTGCTGACAGACCGCTCCGCTGACAGACTATTTGCGTAATCGGCGCAGAAACGCTCGAGATAGCCGATGGCGACGGGCTGATGGCCCATCTTATGATGGATACAATTTGCCTCGCATTGTTTCTCCTGCGGGCAGACACGACCGCAGACCGCGGGCAGGGAAGATGATTCTTTGATGATCGCTGCGGCACCGAGGATATCGCCTTTCTCCAGAGTCTTGATGAAACCGGGGATGTTGATGTTCACCGGGCAACCCTGTACGCAAGAGGGGTTTTTACAATTCAGACAACGATGGGACTCCGTGATGGCTTGTTCGAAGGTCAGCCCTTGGTTGACCTCCTCGTGCAGGGATTTGACGCGTACCTCCGGACGAAGTTCGGGCATCTGTACTCGGGGAATCGCCACGCGGTCTTTTGGGGTGCCGGAGAAGGGGACCACGGTACTTACCTCGGTCTTACATTGGCTTTGACCGTCGGTTGACCGTCGGTTGACCGTCGTTCGACTGTCGTTTTTTGGGTTTAAATATGCAGTAAGCGCTTCGGCTTCTTCGGCCTTGTAGGACTTCATGCGGCTCAGCATCTCTGTCCAGTCCACCTCATGGGCGTCAAACTCTGGTCCATCGACGCAGACGAACTTGGTTTTTCCTCCCACTGTAACGCGGCACGCGCCGCACATGCCGGTGCCATCGACCATGATGGTGTTGAGGGAGGCCTCTGTCGGGATGTTATACTTGGCGGTCGTGAGGGCAACAAACTTCATCATGATTGCCGGACCGATGGTGATACATTTGTTGACGGTCTCGCGGTTGATCACTTCTTCGACGCCGACAGTCACGACCCCTTGTTTGCCCATGGAGCCATCGTCGGTCATGACGATCAGTTCGTCCGACCACTGCGCGAGTTCATCCTTTAGGATGATGAGGTCTTTGTTGCGCGCCGCAAGGACAGTGATGACTTTGTTTCCGGCTTTCTTCAGTGCTTCTGCGATAGGTAACATCGGTGCAGCACCGACACCACCGCAGGCGCAAACGACCGTGCCGTATTTCTCGATGCGAGTGGCGCGTCCGAGCGGACCCACTACGTCGTGGATACAATCGCCGGGATTCATGGCGAGGAGTTTATGGGTCGAAGCGCCCACCTGTTGTACCACGAGGGTGATGGTTCCTTTTTCGATATCCGCTCCGGCGATGGTCAGAGGGACCCGTTCGGAGTGGTCATCGACACGAATAATGACAAAATGTCCGGCTCTACGGCTACGCGCAATGAGCGGAGCCTCAACAATCAGCTCCGCTACATTTTCCGAGAAAAATCTCTTCGAAATGATTTTGTTCATATTAGAAATATTTCGTCTCTTTTCCTACGATGGAGGAAAGTAAGTTATTTGCCAAACGGGAAGCGCCGAAGCGGAAGGACTCGTTGTTGAGCCACTCTTCGCCGAGAATCTCTTTGACGAGGGTATAGTGTTGTACCGCCTCTTCGGTCGTGGATACACCTCCGGCGGGCTTGTAGCACTTCTTCTCTCCGGTCTTCTCCTGCCAAGCTTTGATGGCGTGACACATCACGAAAGTTGCTTCGGGGGTCGCGTTCACAGCGATCTTTCCGGTCGAGGTCTTGATGAAATCACCACCTGCAGCCATGGAGAGGATTGACGCTTTCCAGATGTTCTCTGCGGTCTTGAGGAGTCCTGTCTCAAGGATGACCTTGAGGTGCTTGTCTCCGCAGACGGCTTTGAGTTCGCTGATCTCGTCGAAGCACTCTTGGTAGTTGCCCTCGAGGAACTTACCGACAGAGAGCACGATATCTATCTCCGTGGCACCGGCTTTGATAGCCATAGCAGTCTCGGCGATCTTGACCTCGAGGAAAGTCTGCGAAGCAGGGAACCCGCCGCTGACGCAAGCGATATTGAATTTCGGATCCTTGAGGGCTTTGCGAACATACTCCGCCATCGCGGGATAGACGCAGATAGCCGCTACGTTCGGGATACCCGGGAAATCCTTCTCGAAGTTATTGACGGCATTCGCCATCTTCTCTACTTTGGCGATGGTGTCATCGGCGGAGAGGGTCGTGTAATCAATCTGGTGGAGGCACTCTTTCCAAACCTCCACATTATTGTTCTCGTCGAAGTGTTTTGCTTCGATTTCTGCTACCTGAGCCTTTACTTGCTCATCGGTAAACGGGCAGGGGTACTGCGCAAATAATTCTTCAAACTTATTCATGATAATTTAATGGTTTAACGGGTTAGGGGATTAGAGGGTTAGGGGATTATTTCTCTGCGAGGCGTCCTAAGATGGTCTCGTTGCCTCGTACGGCTTCGCCGACGGCTACGAACATCTCCGTGTCGAGCGGCAGGTAGAGGTCCACGCGGCTACCGAGTTTGATAAAGCCGAGGTGGGTGTTGCGGTGCGCCTGATGGCCGGGTTTTGCGTAGGTGACGATGCGTCGCGCCATGGCTCCGGCTATCTGCCGAACAGCGATCTGTACTTTTGATGGCGTCTCGATGACGACGAGCGAGCGCTCGTTCTCGGTGCTGGACTTAGGCAACCATGCACCTTTGTGCCGACCTTTCTGGTGCTCGGAGACGAGGATATTTCCCTCGATGGGGTACCAGTTGGCATGTACGTTGAAGGGGGACATGAAGATAGACACCTGCAGCTTCTTCTCATGGAAATACTCGTTCTCCTCCGTAGGCTCTACTACTACCACGCGTCCGTCAGCAGGCGCTATGATGAAGTTCGGATCGTCTATCTCCAGTACCCGGACGGGGTTGCGGAAGAAATAGGTGACGAACACTAACAGCAGCGCTGTTACAATCAGTGAGAGCGCTAATATCCATTCAGCGGGATGCGCCATGAAGAGCGCTACATTCAGGATAAATAACAGAAGCACGGTACCGCAAATCAGCGCACGTCCTTCACGATGTATTCTTAGTTTTTTCATAATGAGTTAAAAGTTGGCAAAGGGCATTTGTGCAAGCATTTCTGCGGCTTGGTCGAGACCCTGTTGGAGTTTCTTGTCGATCATAAATTTGAACATCATCGGGATGTCCGCCTTGACGGTCAGTTTGATGCGGGTGTCGGTCGGACTCACTTCTTTGAGTTGAATCCAGAAATTACCGTCCATAGGGATGCCCTCGAGTCCGAATTTCACCGTGTCGTTCTCGATGCGGTCCACGATGGCGATAGTCACTTTCTGCCCCAGGCCGTCCACTTTCATCCGCACGCGGTCAGGTTCGATCTCCATCTCTTGGACTTTATCCTGCGGGATGAGGTCTTTGACTTTCTCCAGATTCTGCAGGTTGCTGATCACTTTGTAGATTTGCTGAGCCGAGCATGCCGAAGAGGTTATTTTACTTTCATATTTTGATTCACTCATAGCTTGAATGCTTTTAGCGCGACAAAATTACTATTTTTTTTTGAATCTTGCAAGAAGATTATTCTTTTTGTAGCCGTTTTTCGTATTTTTGTATCTCTAAGGAGGTGCGAAGAATACGTTTTTCCAACTCTTTGATGTCTTTTATGGTGATCTGTAGCTCCTCCGCCTGCAGGTAGGCCTCCTCGAATTTGGGATTGGCGATCTTCTCCGACCGTTTGCCATTATGGTAGATGAGTATCTCCCGTCCGTCGTCTCGCACGAGGATCCGGTAGTCTCGTGCCCGCAGCCAAGGGCTCTGCGCGACGTAATAACCGTGGTCCTGGTATTTCTCGTTTCGCTCGTAGGAGAAGAGTGCGAGAAGGCTGTCGGCCTTGGGCCCCATGGTTTCCAACTGGCTCTCGTAGTACGTCATGCTACGTACCTGTTCCTCCAGCCGCACGCTGTCCTGAGCCCGTTTCTCGGCTTTGTATTGGTCCACACGCGACGAGCGATGGCATCCTACCATCGCGATTGCTAATACTATAAATAAGGTATAACGTCTCATAACGAGTGCAAAGGTACAAAGATTTTTTGAAATAGACAAGAAAAAAGCCAAAAACTTAAAGAAAAAAATTTTTTTTCTTCATATGCTTGCATATGTCGATTTTTTGTTGTATCTTTGCAGCGGATTTTGAAAAACATACATAAATTAACTAATTTATATAATTATATGCATATGAAAAAAGGTTTATTTCTTGGCCTCATTGCTGCTGTAGTAATGTTGGCATCGTGCAACAAGACGTTGCAAAAACCCGATGAGATCACTGTTAATCCGAGCCCGCTGGTACTGAAAGGCGGTAAGGTGGACGCTGCTATCACCGGTACTTTCCCTCAGAAGAAATTTGCTAAGAAAGGTGTGCTGACCGTTACTCCGGTGCTCAAATACGCCGGAAAAGAAGCGCTGGGCGAGCCTGTGACCTACGTAGGTGAGAAGGCGAAAGAGAACGGTAAGACCGTGAGCTACAAGAACGGCGGTACGTACAGCCAGACTTGTTCTTTCGACTACGTTCCCGAGATGCGCGTTTCGGAGCTCTATCTCCGCTTCGAGGCAAAGGTAGGCAAGAAAGTGATTGAGATCCCGGATGTAAAGATCGCAGACGGCGTGGTTACCACTCCGGAGCTGGCAGAGGCAAAGGACAACAAGACCGCCGGCACACCGGACAAGTTCCAGCGCGTGATCCAGGAGTTGACCGAGGCTGACATCAAGTTCCTTATCCAGTCCGCAGAACTCCGTTCGTCGGAGACCAAGAGCGAGAGCGTAAAGGCCCTGCAGGCGGCTATCAAGGATGCTAAAGACAACGAGAAGAAAGAGATCAGCAAGATCGAGGTTTCCGGTTATGCATCTCCGGATGGTGGTATGGATCTGAACGAGAAACTGGCTCAGAACCGTCAGAAAGCTGCGGCTAACTTCCTCAAGAAAGATCTCAAGAAGAATAAAGTAGCCAACGGCGTTGAGGCAAACATCACCGCTGAGGACTGGGAGGGCTTCCAGAAAGCAATGGAGAATAGCAATATGCAGGATAAAGACCTCGTCCTTCGCGTGCTGTCTATGTACAGCGATCCGGAGGAGCGTGAGGCACAGATCAAGAACCTGAGTTCTGTATATGGCACTATCGCAGAGGAGATCCTGCCGGCTCTCCGTCGCAGCCGTCTGATCCTGACGACCGACCTGATCGGTAAGAGCGATGACGAGATCCGTGAGATTGCCAAGAACGACCCGGCTCAGTTGAGCGTTGAGGAGTTGCTGTACGCTGCTACCCTGACCAACGACAAGGCAGAGAAGAAAGCCCTCTATCAGAAGGCTGCTGAGCTCTATAACGACTACCGCGCATACAACAGCCTCGGACAACTCTACTTCGAGGAGGGTAATATCGCTGAGGCTCGTCGTTGCTATGCAAAGGCTCTGGATATCCAGCCGAACGATCCGGACGTGAACTATAACGCCGGTGTAGCTGCGCTGGCTGACAACGACCTGGACAAGGCAGAGGAGTATCTGGGCAAGGCTGCCGGTACGAAGGCTAACCTGAATGCGGCTCTCGGAACCCTCTACACCAAGAAGGGTGACTATGCTGCTGCAAAGAAAGCTTATGGCGAGACCGCTACCAACAATGCTGCTGTTCAGCAGATCCTCGACGAGGACTATGCAGCTGCTGCAAAGACTCTGGCTAATGTAAAGGAGCCGAATGCAACTACCGCTTATCTGAAAGCAGTCGTAGGTGCTCGCACGAACGACAAGGCTGCTGTAATCGAGAACCTGAAAGCAGCTGTTGCTCAGGATGCTAAACTCAAAGTTCGCGCTGCGCAGGATATCGAGTTCGCTAAGTTCGCAGAGGACGCTGAGTTCCAAGCAATCGTTAAGTAATGTCGGTACTATTTCCGAAAATTAACAAACCCCGAGAATGGGACTATCGCCCCATTTACTTCGACGAAGAAAAAGAGGCGCGCAAGGATAAAAGACTTGCGCGTCTTCGTCGTGGGGCGTTTAGAGAAGAGCATGAGAAGAACATGACGATCATGAAGCAGAAACGGCAGTCCAAACTGCTGATATGGTTTGTGCTGATTGGTCTGCTCGTGTTCGGCATCTATATACTCCTTTAAAATAACGCGTACGTACGCGCGCGCAGAGTATGGATATCATTCATCTGTTACCGGATAGTGTGGCTAACCAGATAGCGGCAGGCGAGGTCATTCAACGGCCTGCGTCGTGCCTCAAGGAGTTGGTGGAAAACAGCCTGGATGCGGGAGCAACACGTATTCAGGTCATCGTCCGTGACGCCGGTAGGACTTTACTGCAGGTGATTGATAACGGTATCGGCATGAGCGAGATGGACGCTCGTCTGGCTTTTGAACGTCATGCGACGAGTAAGATCCGCGAAGCGCAGGACTTGTTTACGTTACGGACGATGGGTTTTCGCGGAGAGGCCTTACCGTCGATATGCGCGGTCTCGCAGGTGGAGATGATGACCCGCCGCGCAGAGGATGAGACCGGTACTCTGATAGAGATACACGGCTCGGATGTCGTTCGTCAGGAGCCTTGTTCTTGTCCCGTGGGCACGAATATCAAGGTGTCCAATCTCTTTTTTAACGTCCCCGTCCGGCGTAAGTTCCTTAAGACCGACCAGACAGAGTTGCGTAACCTCCTGACGGAGTTTTATCACATTGTGTTGGTTTACCCGAAGGTGAGTTTCACCTTCGTCCATAACGACGAGATCCTGCTCGAGCTACCGGCCGGCACAGAGAAACAGCGGATCGAGGCGGTCTTTGGCAATCCCAAACGAAACGCCTTTACTTCCGCTTTCGTCGATGTACATACAGAGACGGAGTTGGTCTCTATACGAGGGTTCGTCATCAAGCCCGAGAATGCGACCCGCAAGGCCGAGCAGTATTTCTTTGTGAACGGTCGGTACATGCGCCATCCGTATTTCCAGAAGGCCGTCATGACCGCTTATTCGGGCATGCTCACGGCGGACTATCAGCCGTCTTTCTTTATTTATTTTGATATCTCGCCGGAGTCGATCGACGTGAATATTCACCCGACGAAGACGGAGATTAAGTTTGCCGACGAGCAGGCGATCTTCCAGATTCTGATGGCGGCCGTGCGCGAGGCGCTGGGTAAGTTCACTCTGGCACCGACGATCGATTTTGACACCCGTGGTTCGATTGATATCCCTACGCCGACAACGGAGCGAGTCTCGCGTCCGACGGTGGCCGTCGATCCGACGTATAATCCCTTCCATACGCGCGGCACGATCTATCCCGACAAGGCGCCGAGGAACTGGGAGAGCCTGTATGAGGGAGCACGGTCAGACCGCTTCGCTGACGGACCGGCTGCGCCTGACAGAGCACAGACCGCGGCTATGCCGCTGACAGAGATAGAGAGCGGACCCCTCTGGCAGTATAACGGCAAATATATCTTCCAGCCGGGCGAAGAAGGGCTGACGATGATCCACCAGCATCGCGCCCATGTAACGATACTGTACCATCGGTTCCTGGACCAGATGACACACGCCCAGGGTGCGAGTCAGCAGTTGCTCTTCCCCGAGGTGATCTCTCTCAGTCCTGACGAGATGGTGCTGATTGGTCAGATCGCTGATGAGCTGCGCACGATCGGTTTTGAGTTGGAGCAGCTGTCGCCGGACAGCTACTCGATACAAGGCGTGCCGTCGCAGATCGCCGCACAGTCGCCTGTCCCGGTATTGCAGCAGATCCTCTCTCGCGTCCGCGAACGCAGCGCAGATACGCATGCTGAGTGGCGTGAGCAGATTGCTCTCTCGCTGGCGCAGAGCGCCGCTATACCGATGGGTAAGAGCCTGAACGAGAAAGAGATGCGCGAGTTGGTCTCGTCTCTCATGCAACTCCCGAACCACCGCATCACGCCGGACGGCAAGACCGTCCTCGCGCTCCTGACGAACGAGGAGATAGAAAAGAAGTTTTAAGCCCTTCCCCAACCCCTCCTATGGAGGGAGGGTGGTAAAAATGCAATACGATGAGAAATATTCATTATTTATTATTCATTATTCTTTGTTTTGCGGCTTGTGCGCCGGAGGCGGATCACCTGACGATCCTGCATACGAATGATACGCACTCGCAAGTAGAACCTAAATCCAACGGCCAAGGAGGTTACGCGCGGCGTATGGGGCTGATAAGGCAGGAGAGGCTGGCAGATAAGCATCTTTTATTGGTTGACGCCGGTGATTTCTGTCAGGGTACGCCGTACTTCAATTTCTATCATGGCCGGGTAGAGATCGATGCGATGAACCTTATGGGTTATGATGCTGCGACGCTCGGTAACCACGAGTTTGACAACGGCCTGGACACGCTGGCGGCGGTGCTGGCGACGGCGCAGTTTCCTATCGTGTGCGCTAACTATGATTTTTCCGGCACGGTGATGGAAGGCAAGACGAAACCGTCTGTCATCATCCGTAAAGGCGGACTGAAGATAGGTGTCTTTGGCTTAGGATGTGACCCCAAAGGGTTGATAGCCGATAAGAATTTCCTGCCGGCGAAATACCTCGATCCATACACCTCGGCGCAAGAAGCTGTTGATAAACTACGAGCGGAGAAATGCGACATTGTTGTTTGTCTCAGTCACCTTGGTACGTACGGCAAGGCTACAGAAGATGTCTGCGACGTGCAACTCGTCCAAAACACTCGCGGGATTGATGCCGTGATCGGTGGTCATACGCATAAATTATATGATAATTTACGTGTCCCGAATTTGGACGGAGATAGTATTCCGGTATGCCAAATGGGCAAATCCGGAGCTTATTTAGGCAAAATTGTGCTAGGTTTGGGTGACAAAAATGAAAAATAAAGCAAAAAAATTTGCATATTCGAGAAAAAAGCAGTAATTTTGTGCCGTTTTTCCGAAATAGGCGGAAATAAAAGTGTACTGACATTAATAAACACACACATAAATAATAAACTAAACATTTAGTATTATGGCAGAAATTGAAGCAAAAGTAAAAGCAATCATTGCTGATAAGCTTGGTGTAGAAGAGTCTCAAATTACCAACGAGGCTAATTTCCAAACCGATCTGGGTGCTGATTCGCTGGACACCGTTGAGATGATCATGGAATTTGAGAAGGAGTTCAACGTAGAGATTCCGGACGAGGATACCCAGAAGATTGCTACCGTAGGCGATGCAATCGCATACGTTGAGAAGAAAGCTGGAAAGTAATTTTCTTTTCATCTGAGTTTGCGAGTTTACGGGAGTACTGTAAACTCGTTATGCTTTTATATATAGTCGTACAGGATTTATGCAACTTAAACGAGTAGTTATAACAGGTTTAGGCGCGCTTACGCCCGTAGGTAATTCGGCGCCGGAGACATGGGCTGCCCTGATCAACGGCGTGAGCGGAATAGCGCCTATCACGGCGTTTGATGCCACGAAGTTCAAGACCCATTTTGCGGGTGAAGTGAAGAATTTTGATCCTTCCCCATTGATGGACCGCAAGGAGGCCCGTAAAATGGACCGGTACTCGCAGTTCTCTGTGTGGGTGGCGAATGAAGCCCTGGTGGACAGCGGTCTTGATCTTGACAAAGAGGACCGCAGCCGCGTTGGTGTGATTTGGGGTAGTGGTATGGGTGGTCTGCAATCGACCGAAGAGGAGATCATCGATTTCGCCAAAGGCGATGGCGTACCTCGTTTCAATCCTTTCATGATCCCGAAGGCTATCCCTTCTATCGCAGCCGGCCAGATATCTATCCGTTTTGGTTTGGGTGGTCCGAGTTTCTCGGTCAGCACCGCCTGCTCGTCTTCGTCCCACGCGGTGGGTTCGGCTTTCGACCAGATCCGTCTGGGACACGCCGATGTGCTGCTGACCGGTGGCGCAGACGCCGATGTGACCTATACGGGTATCGGTGGCTTTAACTCCCTCCATGCTCTCTCTACCAATAACGAGCAGGCAGCGACGGCCAGCCGGCCGTTCTCCAAGTCCCGCGACGGCTTCGTCCTGGGCGAAGGCGCGGCGTGTCTCATCCTCGAGGACTACGAGCATGCTAAGGCGCGTGGAGCGAAGATCTACGCGGAGATAGTGGGCGAAGGAATGACCTCCGATGCGTACCATATGACTGCTCCTGACCCTGAGGGCAAAGGGGCGGAGCGTGTGATGCGTCTGGCGCTGAAGGATGCCGGACTGCAACCCGACCAGATTGATTTTATCAACACCCACGGCACATCGACTCCTCTGGGCGACGTGACGGAGGTGAAGGCCATCCAGCGCGTCTTCGGTGAGCACGTGTACGACATGAACCTCGATTCGACCAAGTCCATGACCGGTCACCTCATCGGTGCTACAGGAGCTGTGGAAGCGATTGCTTGCGTCATGGCGCTCAAGGACGGCATCATCCCGCCGACGATCAACCATGACCCCGAGGACGAGGACGAGAATATCGACTATCGTATTAACTTTACCTTCGGTAAAGCCCAGAAACGCGACATCAAGTATGCGTTGAGCAACACCTTCGGTTTTGGAGGTCACAACGCCTGCCTGGTGTTTAAGAAATGGGAAGAATAATAGGGAAGGGACCCCTTGAATGTCCCCTGTATTAGTCACTAAAAAATTAAGGTCTTATGATTACGAAAATTGGCGAAAACGCAGGCCTCGTTTGGGGCGCTCTGCAGAATGGTGCACAGGGTCTGAAAGCACTGAAGAAAGCTACCAAGCTGAAGAACGATGAGCTCTTCTTGGCTTTGGGATGGCTGGCTCGCGAAGGCAAACTGACCTTCGAGGAGAAAGAGGCTGACCTCTTTGTTGCACTGGCTTAAGTATGGTTATTGCAATCGTAGGCGCCTCGGGCGCCGTCGGACAGGAACTGTTAGCTGTGCTTGCACAGCGGCAGTTTCCTCTCTCCGAACTAAGACTGTTTGGCTCGGAGCGAAGTGCCGGCAAGAAATACCTTTTTGGTGGCAAAGAGTACGAAGTACAACTGCTACAAGATAACGACGCTTTCAAGGGCGTCGATATTGCGTTTGTCTCCGCGGGTGCAGGCGTGTCACGTACGTATGCAGACACTATCACCCGTTACGGAGCCATCATGATAGATAACTCCTCAGCTTTTCGTATGGATGACGATGTGCCTCTGGTGGTGCCGGAGGTGAACGCCGCCGACGCTTTGGTAAGGCCGCGCAACATCATCGCTAACCCTAACTGCACGACGATCCAGATGGTCGTGGCTTTGCAGGCCATCGAGCGTCTGAGTCATATCCGTCGCGTGCATGTATCCACCTATCAGGCGGCTTCCGGTGCCGGTGCACAGGCGATGAAGGAGTTACAAAACCAGTACCGCCAACTCCTTAACGGAGAGGAACCGACGGTCGAGAAGTTTGCGTATCAGTTAGCCTATAACGTCATCCCTCATATCGATGTCTTCACCGACAACGGTTATACGAAAGAGGAGATGAAGATGCATAACGAGACGCGAAAAATCATGCATTCGGACGTCAGGGTCAGCGCTACCTGCGTCCGCGTGCCGTCGCTCAGAGCGCATAGCGAGAGCGTATGGGTGGAGACCGAGCGGCCTGTCTCCGTAGAGGAAGCCAAAGCGGCCTTCTCGAAGGCAGAAGGATGCGTGCTGATGGATGAGCCGGAGAAGAAGATCTACCCGATGCCCTTGTTCTTGAGCGGCAAGGATGAGGTGTTCATCGGTCGTGTACGCAAGGACCTCACGGACGAGAACGGACTGAGTTTCTGGTGCGTCAGCGACCAGATCCGCAAGGGTGCTGCCCTCAATGCCGTACAGATAGCGGAGTACCTCAATGACCAAATGGCTAAATAAATGACCAAATGGTAAATGACAAAAAGGTAAATATAATGGCCCCCGTTGGGTGCTGGGAGTCTTTGGCTGCGGCGATACATGCCGGGGCTACCTCGGTCTATTTCGGCATCGAGCACCTGAATATGCGTGCCCGCAGTTCGGTTAATTTCACAACCGAGGACCTGCATACGATCGTCGCTACCTGCCGTGAAGCGGACGTGAAGACCTACCTGACGCTTAACACGGTCATGTACCCCGAGGACCTGCCCTTGATGCGGGAGATCGTCGATAACGCCAAGGCCGCCGGTCTCGATGCCATCATCGCTTCGGACATCGCCGTCATGGAGTATGCCGTGAGTCAAGGCGTGGAGGTGCACCTATCTACCCAACTTAATATAGCTAACACGGCCGCCCTGCGGTTCTACGCACGTTTTGCGGACGTCGTCGTCCTGGCGAGGGAGCTAAACATGGAGCAAGTCGCATCGATCCACCGGGACATCGTGGAGCAACAGATCAAGGGTCCCAAGGGCGAACTGCTGCGTATCGAGATGTTCTGCCATGGCGCGCTTTGCATGGCGGTTAGCGGCAAGTGTTACCTGAGTCTCAATAACTACGGTCTCTCGGCGAACCGCGGTGCCTGTGTGCAGGTCTGCCGCAGGGGTTATACGGTCAAGGACAAGTCCTCCGATCTGGAGCTGGATATAGATAACCAGTATATCATGTCCCCGAAGGACCTCAAGACCATCGGTTTTCTCAATAAGATGCTGGACGCCGGGGTTCGGGTGCTGAAGATCGAAGGTCGTGCACGCGGGGCGGAGTATGTCGATACCGTCGTGCGGTGCTATAAGGAAGCCGTGGAGGCTTGGCAGGCAGGCGAGTATGCGGATAATGCGGTCATCGAGCCGAAGATCGCCGCCTGGAATGAACGGCTCAGCAGGGTCTTCAACCGCGGTTTCTGGGACGGTTACTACCAGGGTCAGCGGCTCGGCGAGTGGACTCATGAGTACGGCAATAAGGCGACGAGGAAGAAGACCTACGCCGGCAAATGTACCAATTTCTTCAAGAACCTCTCTGTGGCGGAGTTCCTCGTGGAGGCGGTTCCGCAGGTCGGGGAAGGACAACCCTGCCTCATCACCGGTGAGACGACCGGCGTGATGGAGGTGACGCTGACGGACATCCGCAACACCCACGGCAAGCCTGCGCAAACAATACAAAAAGGACAATTCTTCTCGCTCAAGACGGACGGTATCGTGCGTCGCGGCGATAAACTATATCTATGGACGGAGTAACGCATATCTACACCTTGCTCTCTGCGCCGTGGTGCGCGTGGACAATGCTGAGCCTGCTGCTCTTTGCGTTCCTCGCTGAGGTCTTCCAGCCGGGTATAGTGACGCAGTCTCCGTCTGTCGTCTTCTCACGCGGAGACCGTGTCTATAAGGACTCGCCGTCTAATTTCCCCGGGCTGCTCTTCATCTCCCTCTTCCGTCTGGGGGTGCTCTCCATGGCGTTATGCCTGTGTTTCTGCACGCTCAATCATGTGCCTTTCTCGGCATTCTGGGTAACCGCCGGACTGATTGTGGCGGTGGGCTTGGTGAAGACGGGGATATGCGCATTGCTGGACTATACTTTCCTCCTCTCGCGCCGTTTCGGTGCGGCGCATGAGGCCTACAGCAACCTCATCACCGTCACGACCGTCGCTCTGTATCCGGTCTTGCTCATCCTCCTGCATTGTCATAGTACCCTCGCGACGATGTGGACGATAGGCATTGTGGCGGTGCTCTTCTTGGGTGTGTGGCTGTACCGCTGCGCGAGGACGTATCTCGTCTCACCGGCGGCGCTGATATACCTCCTCTTGTATATAGCGACGGTGGAGGTCCTGCCGCTCATGGCGCTTTTTTACTTATCGGATAAATTGATAGCTTTTCTATGATACAACGAATTCTTTTTTCTCAACCCCGTCCGGAGGCTGCGCATACGCCGTACTCTCGTTTGGAAGAGTTGTACGGAGTGCAGTGCGATTTCTACCAGTTCATTCATATCGAAGGACTGACGGCGCGGGAGTTTCGCCAGCAGCGTATTAACCCGCTGGACTACACGGCCGTCATTCTCAATTCCCGTTTGGGTGCTGAGCATTATTTCCGTCTTTGCGAAGAGATGCGCCTCAACGTGCCGGATTCGATGCATTACTACTGCAACTCCGAGCAGGTGGGACTCTACCTCCAGAAATTCATCAACTATCGCAAGCGTAAGGTCTTCTTCCCCGAGCAAGGAAATAAGTTCGAGGACTTGCTGCCGGCAATGCACCGCCGGCCGAACGAGAAGTACCTCATGGTGCTCTCCGATATCCATACGGACGACCAGATCAACATGTTCGCGGAGAACGACATCGAGGTCACTCCGGCGATCATGTACCGCACCGTCAGCACCCCGTGGCCCAAGGATAAGGACTTCAATTACGACCTCATCGCCCTCTTCACTCCTGCCGGCGTCACTTCGCTTAAGGAGAATTTCCCCGATTGGAAACAAGGCAATACCATCATCGCTGCTTTCGGCGAAGGTACCATCCGTGCCCTCGAGGAAGCCGGTTATCGCGTGGATATAGAGGCAGGACAGGGCAAACCGTTTGCGTCCCTGCCTATGGCCATCGCGGATTATCTGGATAAGAATCAGTAATAAAGGCGAAAGGTTATAGGCGAAGGGGTATGGGGTATAGTTTTCCCAAAGAAGCGAAGTTATGCGGAGCGCAGGAGATAGCAGCGTTCTATAAGTCCGGCAAGCGATTCACGTCGTGGCCCCTTCGCGTGACCTTTCAGGAGATATCCGAAGAACCAACCCGCGTCCTTGTCTGGGCGCCCAAATCGCTCTTCAAACGCGCTGTCAAACGCAATCATCTGAGGCGTCTGATGCGCGAAGCCTACCGACTCAACCAGTCCCTCTTAGGCGAGAAAAAAGTGCTCCTTGCCTTCAATTATATCGACAAAGAGGAACAACCCTTCCCCGTCATCGAGAAAGCCGTGCAGAAGGCGCTGCGTAAGATCAATGGATAATGATCAATCACAAATATCATCCCCTAAATGGAAAATTTTCATCCGAAAGTTTTTCCTTCTCCCCGTCTATTTCTACCGGGTCTTTATCTCGCCTCTGACGCCGCCCTCGTGCCGTTATACGCCTACCTGCAGCCAGTACATGGTGGAGGCGGTCCTCAAGTACGGACCCTTCAAAGGCGGATGGCTCGGTATCAAACGTATCCTCCGTTGCCATCCTTGGGGTGGCTCCGGCTATGACCCTGTCCCCTAATCCCCTAACCCCCTAATCCCCTAACCCGAAAAATATGCGAATCGATATCATCACTTGTTGCCCGGAGTTATTGGACTCGCCGCTCAATCACTCTATCATCCAACGCGCGAAGGACAAAGGCCTTTGCGAGATCTACGTGCATAACTTACGTGACTGGACCCTGGATAAGCACCGTAAGGTGGACGATTATGCCTTTGGCTTCGGTGCCGGCATGGTCCTGCAGATCGAACCTATCGACCGCCTCATCTCCCATCTCCAATCCGAGCGGGACTACGACGAGATCATCTTCACCGCCCCGGACGGCGAGCGTTTTGACCAGAAAGCCGCGAATGCACTCTCGCTCAAACAAAACCTCATCATCCTCTGCGGGCATTATAAGGGCGTGGACCAGCGCGTGCGGGACCACCTGATTACCAAGGAGTATAGTATCGGAGATTTTGTGCTCACCGGCGGAGAGATGCCCGCGGCGATGATGACGGACGCTATCGTGCGGCTTCTGCCCGGAGCACTCGGCGATGTCGAGTCCGCCCTCAATGACTCCTTCCAGGACGGACTCCTCGAAGCTGGCGTCTATACCCGACCGGCGGACTATAAGGGATGGAAAGTGCCGGAGATACTTCTCTCGGGACACCAGGCGAAGATTGAGGAATGGCAGTACGAGCAATCCGTCGCCCACACGCGTGAGCGCAGACCGGATTTATTAGATGAGTAGTAAAATAGTGTATATCGCGAAAAATACGAAATTTTTGCAAACCGAATATTGCAATTTTATGTTTTATAACATTTTTTTTCAAAAATATTTGGTCATATCGCAAAAAAGCAGTACTTTTGCACCGTGTTTTTCATGGTATTAGATTTAAGGTTAAGTAAAAAGATTGGGATGTCGGGAGACATCCTTCTTTGTTTTTATAACCTTTGACCCTTGGAATCGTATAGATCTTTCCCCTTCAGGATAAACAACTGCCCGTCACGGAGATACTTCTGCGCCGCAGGATCAGCCGGTTTGACGATCGGTGCATCGATGCCTTGTTCTTCTCCGGGTGCAGGAATAGTTGGAGGCGTGAAGTAGATGGAGTCCGAAGTGATGGTCATATCACATCTCCATTGGCCTACCCATTTGCGGTAGATGTGTACAAAAGTATTCTCGTCAGCTACGTCCCATGCGCCCATCAAAATCGAATATTCTCCTTCGGGATATTTCTCACGGTCAGCAAAGGAGGCTTTATAGCTCAGCAGACGGCGGTAATATCCGACCTTCAGCGGATTAGCGGCCGTGCTGATTCGCCTGCTCTTATAGGGTTGCTGGTCTTTATATACCCTCATCGCCAGGTTGCCTTCCCACGGCTTGAAACTCTGGTTGTGCAGGGTGTCGATATAGATAACGACAGCTGAATCGCGGTGGTAGGCATGTTGCCCCGGGCGGATGTTTTCGCACGTGAGCGAGAGGACGTACTGACCGTCCGCATCAGGTTGGATATTCGTAAAGGCATGGATATTCTCCGTATAAGCTTTGTTGCTCGCCGAACCGCCTGTGCCCTGGTCTTTGGGATTGAAAAGCGAGAGTTGGAAATATCCGTCGTTCTTACCTTTCCATCCCCAGTTGATATGCAGCAAGCCGTCGCTGTCGATGCCGTCGCAGACGAAGGCGTGACCGCCGTTCTCAATCGTCTTGGCGCTGAAATAAACCACTCTCCCTTGCTGCAAGTCATTCGCGATGGCGCTCATCAGCATGCCGGCACCCATGTAGTCTTTGTATAAGTTCCGAATGCCCTTGTCGTAACCGAAACGCTCGATGAGGGCTTGCATCATGTCGTCGGAGTCGGCACTACTGCTCGATTCACTGTACTCCATCTCGCTCGCGATACCGCAATGCGACATCAGCGTAGCAACGGCATTCGTCTGCGTCTCCGTAGCATTCTCGTCATAGACATCGATCATGTTCGCCCAGTCGTACGTCGTTGACCCGAAATCCGCAGAGATCACCACGGAGTCACCGTTGGCGTTCGCCCATTTATAGTTGTTGGAACCGATACCATGAACGGGGTAGTTATAGTGCTTCATGATCTGCGATGCAGCGGTCGCTACGCAGCCGGTCACGCATCTCTTGTCGTTGAAGTACGGGCAGAGGTTGTTATACGGCGTTCCTTGTCCCCACTGCGTCGTGCACAGCGGTGCTACCGGCGTGTATCCGCCCTCGGTAACCCTGTACGCGTGGGCGCTCTCTGACGCGCGTGCGATATCCTCTTTATAACTCTCCATCCATGCCTGTAGTCCCGTCGGCAGGTCTGCCGGATCGAAACGGCCGGTCGTCGAGTAGCCGATGATCGTCGGCGTGTTGCTCTCTGCAGAGACCATCACAAAGCCGTCGCTCTCCCCGCGGTTAAAGACATAGAAGGCCACTTCGCCGTTCTCCTGAACGGCAGAGTAAGCATACTCCATCGCAGTTCCCGTACCGGCGGCAGCGCGGCGAACGGAAGGGTTGTTACGGAAAAAGGAAACTGCTTCTTGAAGCGCCTCTTTCTCACTACGGGGTACACCATGCGCGCTCATACTGACTACCGCGCATAAAGCAAGTAAGATTTTTGATTTCATATCATTAAATTTTAACCACTAATCCACTAACCCACTAATCCCCTAACCACTAATCCACTAACCCACTAACCCACTAATCCACTAACCCACTAACCCACTAATCCCCTAAACCGTCCAAAGCCTATAGGCTAAATACGCGCCATACACAATCAGCAGCAACGCGCCTGCCCATCGTTGTACCTTCCGCTCTTTATTCGTCTTGACCGCCAGCCAGACGATGATACTTCCCATCGCCGCCATGCAGGCGTCTAACTCAATCCCTTCGTATGCCGGCAGGGGACGTATCACCGCACTCGTACCGAGGACGAAGAAGACGTTGAAGATATTCGAGCCGAAGACATTGCCTATCGCTATGTCGGAGTTATGTTTCGCGGCTGCGATGACCGACGTCGCTAACTCCGGCAGCGAGGTGCCTAAGGCGACGATCGTCAGACCGATGATCGCTTCGCTCACGCCCATCCGTGTCGCCAGATCAACGGCACTCTTCACAATCAGCTCTCCGCCTACTACCAGCCCCACCAGACCACCGATAATCAACCCGATCGCCCGCTGGATCGTTAACTCCTTCACTCCTTCACTCTTTAATTCCTTCACTCCTTCACTCTTTAACTCCTTAACTCCTTCACTCTTTAATTCCTTAACTCCTTCCTTCGCATTCCGGAACGTGTTATAGAGGAAGTAGCAGAAGAACGCTAACAATACTCCGCCGCCGAGATGACCGATACCCTTATCGGCTTCGCCGAATGGCAGTTGTACAGCCACGAGGATCAGTACCAACACCCCGGCGATGATGGACATCGGGATATCAAAGTCCCGGCTTCTCTTCTGCGACACGATCGGATAAACCAACGCCGTCAGACCGAGGATGACAAAGGTGTTGATGATGTTGGACCCGACGATATTCGTGATCGCCAGATCCGTACTGCCTTCCGCCACGGAGACCATGTTTACCACAAACTCCGGCATACTCGTGCCGAAAGCCACCACCGTCAGACCGATCACCAGGTCGCTGATACCGAACCGTTTGGCGATCGCACTCGCACCATCCACTAACCAGTCTGCACCTTTCACCAGCGCCGCAAATCCCACGACGATACATATCGCCGCCACCCACCATCCGTATGCTAATAAATCTTCAATCATAAATCATCAATCATAAATCATCAATCATAAATCATCAATCGCATTTCGTTTTCAGACATTGAAAAAGAAATGCATTATATCTCCGTCTTGTACGAGGTAGTCCTTGCCCTCGATGCCGAGTTTGCCGGCTGCGCGGCATTGCGCCTCGCCGCCGAGCGCCACGAAGTCCTCGTATTTGATCACCTCCGCACGGATGAACCCGCGCTCAAAATCCGTATGGATCACGCCGGCACATTGCGGCGCTTTCATGCCCTCGCGGAACGTCCACGCGCGCACCTCGTCGCTACCTGCGGTGAGGAACGTACGCAGCTTGAGTAGCGCGTACGCAGCCTTGATCAGACGGTTCACGCCGCTCTCCTCCAGACCGATCTCCTCGAGGAACATCTGCCGCTCCTCGTAACTCTCCAACTCCGCTATCTCGCTCTCTATCTTCGCGGCGAGAACAAGCACTTGTGCGTCCTCGTCTTTGACCGCCTCACGAACCTGCTCCACGTACGCGTTGCCGCTTACGGCAGAACCCTCATCCACGTTGCAGACGTACATCACGGGTTTGTTCGTCAGCAGGAAGAGGTCTTTCGCTGCCGCCTCCTGCTCTTTGTTCTCCAGCTCCACCGTACGGGCGTTCTTGCCTTGACTCAGCGCCTCGCGGTACTTAACCAGCACCTCGAGTTGCAACTTCGCGAACTTATCCCCGCCGGCTTTGGCAGCTTTCTCACATTTCTGAATACGGCTCTCCACCGTCTCCAGGTCCTTCAGCTGCAACTCCGCGTCGATGATCTCTTTGTCGCGCACGGGGTTCACCGTCCCATCCACATGCACCACGTTCTCGTCGTCGAAACAACGCAGCACATGAATGATCGCGTCCGTCTCGCGGATGTTCGCCAGGAACTTATTCCCCAGTCCTTCACCCTTGCTCGCGCCCTTCACCAGACCCGCTATATCTACTATCTCCACGGTCGTGGGAATCACGCCGCGCTCAGGATGACATATCTCCCCGAGCTTGATCAACCGCTCGTCCGGAACGGTGATCACGCCTACGTTCGGCTCAATCGTACAGAAAGGAAAATTGGCGCTCTGCGCCTTTGCATTACTCAGACAGTTAAAAAGGGTACTCTTGCCTACGTTCGGCAGACCCACTATTCCACATTGTAAACTCATGTTTTTAACAAATTAGCGTGCAAAGGTACTGCTTTTTTTCGAGATATGCAAATTTTTGAAAACTTTTGTGGAAAAATCGCGCGGGCGCTTGCGTATGTCAATATTTTTTTGTACCTTTGCACCCGCTTACGTTAAGGCTCGTTACGACTCGCGGCTCTGACGCTCGATGGAAACTCGCCTTACGCTACGCTCTCTCCACCGGATGTAACATCCGTCGGGGGCACCAATAAGGAGATGAAATAACAAATTTTAATTCATTTAATACTTAAGACTATGGCAAAAAAAGCATTGAACAAGTGGACCGCGCCGAAGAGTGTCGCTCCCGAGAAGATCATTCAGTTTGGTGAAGGTAACTTCCTCCGCGCATTTGTGGACTGGATCGTATGGAACATGAACGCAAAGACGAACTTCAACGGTTCGGTAGCTGTCGTTCAGCCGATTGACAAAGGTATGGTAGAGTGGCTGAATGGTCAGGACTGCCTGTATCACGTGAACCTGCAGGGCCGTCTGGACGGCAAGGCTGTGAACTCGCTCGAGCGTATCGACGTCATCTCGCGTGCGCTGAACCCCTACACCCAGAACTGGGCGTACATGGCGCTCGCAGAGCAACCGGAGATCCGTTTCGTCATCTCCAACACCACCGAGGCAGGTATCACTTTCGATCCCGCTTGTAAGTTCTCTGACGCTCCCGCTTCTTCGTATCCGGGCAAGCTCGTTCAGCTCCTCTTCCGCCGCTACAAGACTTTCAACGGCGATCCGACCAAGGGTCTGATCTTCATGCCCTGTGAGCTGATCTTCCTCAACGGTCACCACCTCAAAGACTGTATCCGCAAGTACATCGAGCTCTGGAAAGACGATTTCGGAGCAGACTATGCCGGCTTCAAGGAGTGGTTCGAGAAATACAACTACGTCTGCGCTACCCTCGTGGACCGTATCGTACCGGGCTTCCCGCGCAAAGACATCGCCGAGATCCAGGAGAAAGTGGGCTACAACGACAACCTCGTTGTACAGGCTGAGATCTTCCACCTCTGGGTAATTGAGAAACCGGAGAACATGTCTATCGCCGAGCTCGAGGCTGAGTTCCCGGCTAACAAAGCAGGTCTGAACGTCCTCATCGCCGAGAGCGAGAAGCCGTATCACGAGCGTAAGGTAACCCTCCTCAACGGCCCGCACACTGTCCTCAGTCCGGTAACCTACCTTTCCGGCGTGAATATCGTTCGCGACGCTTGCAACCACGAGATCCTCGGTAAGTACATCCACAAAGTGATGTTCGATGAGCTCCTCGAGACGCCGAACCTGCCGAAGGACGAACTGAAGGCATACGGCGAATCCGTACTCGAGCGTTTCAACAACCCGTACGTAGATCACCAGGTGACCTCGATCATGCTCAACTCCTTCCCGAAATTCGAGACGCGCGACCTGCCGGGCTTGAAGGTTTACTTGGAGCGCAAGGGCGAGCTGCCGAAGGGCTTGGTTCTTGGTCTGGCTGCTATCATCGAGTACTACAAGGGCGGTACTCGTGCCGACGGTGCACCTATCCAACCGAACGACGCTCAGGAGATCATGGACCTCTTGAAGGACCTCTGGGCAACCGGCGACCTGCGCAAGGTGGCTGAAGGTGTACTCGGCGCTACCGACATCATCTGGAAAGAGTCCAAAGAGGACCTCAACAAGATCCCGGGTCTGACCGACATGGTAGTCTCCTTCCTCGACTCGATTGAGAAGAAAGGCATGCTCGAAACGGTTAAAACGATACTCTAATTTACCATTTTATCATTTACCATTTGTTCATTTATTGGTTCATTTAGCCATTTTTCAATGACTCATTTTTTCCAATGATAAAATAAATGGTACATGGTAAATGACCAAATCGTAAATCAATATGACTAATGTCTTAAAAATCAATCCGGCGGACAATGTGGTGGTAGCGATACAACCGCAGACCGCCGGTGCGGTTATTGAAGTGGACGGCAAGCAGATCACGGTCCTCGAGGACGTGCCTGCCGGACACAAGATAGCCATCACCGATCTCGCTGAGGGCGAGAACGTCATCAAGTACGGATTCCCGATCGGTCATGCCAAAGAGGCGAAGAAAGCCGGTAGTTGGATGAACGAGAACAATATCAAGACCAACCTCGCGGGTCTGCTCTCCTATGAGTACCACCCCAAAGAGGTCGTTCTCAATATCCCCGACGAGAAACGCACGTTCATGGGCTACCGCCGCAAAGACGGCCAGGTAGGTATCCGTAACGAGGTGTGGATCATCCCGACCGTAGGATGCGTCAACGGCATCATCCAGAAATGTGCCGAGCGTCTGCGTCAGGAGACCGGCGCGGATAACATCTTCGCTTTCCCGCATAACTACGGTTGCTCGCAGCTCGGTGATGACCACGAGAACACAAAGAAGATCCTGCGCGACATGATCCATCACCCGAACGCCGGTGCTATACTCGTCGTTTCCCTTGGTTGTGAGAACAACCAGCCGGAGGTCTTCAAGGAGTTCTGCGGCGAGATTGACGAGGACCGCGTGAAGTTCGTCACGACCCAGAAGATCGAGGGCGACGAGGTGGAGTACTGCATGCCTATCCTGCGTGAGCTCTATACGAAGACCCAGCACGACAAACGCGTCGCAGTGCCGTTGAGCGAACTGCGCGTGGGACTCAAGTGCGGCGGAAGTGACGGTTTCAGCGGTATCACCGCGAACCCGCTCCTCGGCATGCTCTCCGACTGGCTCGTAGCCCAAGGCGGTACGACCGTGCTGACCGAGGTGCCGGAGATGTTCGGCGCAGAGACCATCCTCATGGACCGTTGTGCCAACAAAGGACTCTTCGACCAGACCGTCAGCCTCATCAACGACTTCAAGGATTATTTCCTCAGCCACGGCGAGCCAGTGGGCGAGAACCCGTCTCCGGGCAACAAAGCCGGCGGTATATCCACCCTCGAGGACAAAGCCCTCGGTTGTACGCAGAAATGCGGTAAGTCCCTTGTGCGCGGCGTGATGCCTTACGGCGAGCGTCTGCAGGTGAAGGGTCTTAACCTCCTCTCTGCGCCGGGCAACGACCTCGTGGCTTCGACGGCGCTCGCTTCCTGCGGATGCCATATGGTGCTCTTCACCACGGGCCGAGGCACGCCTTTCGGCACCTACGTACCGACGATGAAGATTTCCACGAACTCGAACCTCGCGAAGAACAAACCCAACTGGATTGATTTCAATGCGGGTGTCATCGCCGAGGGCGAACCGATGGAGGAGGTAGCGAAACGTTTTGCGGAGTTCGTCATTGCCGTCGCTAACGGCACGAAGACGAACAACGAGAAGAACGGCTACCACGAGATAGCGATCTTCAAGAACGGTGTCACTCTTTAATCTCCTCTTCCCGCGGACGTGTCCGTTCTGCGGCAGCTATATCAGCGACCAACAGATCCGGGAGACCTACCTGGATTGGATATGCCCGGATTGTTGGCGCCGGTTGCCCCGCACGGAGCAGGACATCAAAGCGGAGAACAGTACCGAGACGGCCCTGACGGAAGGCAAGACGGCCATCAAGAAAGCCCTCCATCTCACTCGCGCAGGAGCATATCTCTTTTATGAGAAAGGGCATCCGATTCAGCAGGTGATCCACCGGATGAAGTACCGGGACGAACCGGAGTGGGGTGCTTATTTGGGAAGACAAGCGGTCTTGGGATGGCGCGATGAGCGGTTCTTCGACGAGATAGATGTCATCATCCCCGTACCGCTGCATCCCCAACGACTGCGCGAGAGAGGGTATAACCAGTCGGAGTATATCGCCCGGGGCATCAGCGAGATCACGGGTATCCCGATAGACACGACCCACCTGACCCGCACCCGCAACACACCCAAACAGGCGCTGCAGGACGGTGAGGGACGAAAGACCAATGTAGCCGGGGCGTTTGCCGTGAACCACCCCGAGCAACTATACCACCAACGTATCTTAGTGGTGGACGACCTGATCACGACGGGCGAGACCATGCGCTCATGTCTGCAAGCCATGCGCGCCTTCCGTGGAGCCCAAATAAGCGTCTTTGCATTGTGCAAAGCAAGATAGATTATGACAAAAGAATATGATTTTTTGATTATTGGCGGCGGTGTGGCAGGCATGAGTTTTGCGCTGAAAGTAGCGCGGGCGGGGAAATATCGCATTGCGTTATGTTGCAAGACAACGCTGGATGAGGCGAACACGGCCAAAGCACAAGGCGGTATAGCGTCTGTGACCAATCTCTTGGTCGATGATTTTGAGAAGCATATCCACGATACGATGGTGGCGGGCGACTGGTTAAGCGACCCGGCAGCCGTGGAGCAAGTGGTGCGTAATGCGCCGAGAGGCATCGAGGAGTTGGTGCAGTGGGGGGTGAACTTCGACAAGAAGGAAGACGGTGCTTTCGACCTGCACCGCGAGGGCGGTCACTCCGAGTTCCGTATCCTCCACCACGCCGATGATACCGGCGCAGAGATCCAGCGGGGCTTGATGGAAGCCGTGCGCCGTAATCCGTATATAGAGGTCTTGGAGAACCATTTCGCCGTAGAGATCATTACCCAGCACCATCTGGGTGTACGCGTCACTCGGCGGACACCGGATATCGAGTGCTACGGCGCGTATATCCTCAATCCCGAGACGCAGAAGATCGACACCTATCTGAGTCGTATCACCCTCATGGCTACCGGCGGTACGGGCGCCGTGTATGCGACGACAACCAACCCGGAGATAGCTACCGGCGACGGTATCGCGATGGTCTATCGCGCGAAAGGGCAGGTCAAAGATATGGAATTTGTTCAGTTCCACCCGACCTCACTCTTCAACCCCTCGGAGACCCACCCGGCGTACCTCATCACCGAAGCCATGCGCGGCTACGGAGGTATCTTGAGACTGCCTAACGGCGAGGAGTTTATGCAGAAATACGACCCGCGTCTGTCTCTCGCGCCGCGTGACATCGTTGCGCGTGCGATAGATAATGAGATGAAGATCCACGCGATTGATCATGTCTGCCTCGACGTGACCCACAAAGACCCCGAAGAGACCAAGCATCATTTCCCCAATATCTACGCCAAGTGCCTCTCTATCGGCATTGATATCACCAAGGAGTATATCCCTGTAGCGCCCTGTGCGCACTACATGTGCGGCGGTATCAAGGTCGATCTGGACGGGCAGAGTACGATCCGTCGTCTCTACGCCGTAGGCGAGTGTTCGTGTACGGGTCTGCACGGCGGAAACCGTCTGGCGTCTAACTCGCTCATCGAGGCGGTCGTTTACGCGGACGCGGCAGCAAGACACAGTCTCTCCGTTATCGAGGAGTATGATTTCAACCGCGCCGTACCGGAGTGGAACGACGAGGGAACGCTCTCTAATGAAGAGCGCGTGCTCATCGCGCAGGACGTCAAGGAGGTGGGACAGATCATGTCCACGTATGTGGGTATCGTACGATCGGACCTGCGCCTGAGAAGAGCCTGGGAGCGTCTCGACCTGCTCTACGAGGAGACCGAAGAACTCTTCAAACGCGTCAAAGCCACCAAGGACATCTGCGAACTGCGAAACATGATCAACGTCGGCTATCTGATCACCCGTCAGGCCTTGGAGTGCAAAGAGAGCCGAGGTCTGCATTACTCCATCGACTACCCCAGAACGGATAACCACCACCCGCAAGAGGTGTGGTAATCCCTCATTGCGAACAACTATATTATGCGAAAAATAGGATTCATATTGTTCATGACCTTCCTCACTTTTATGCCCGCATGGGCAGAGGATGTCGTCTATCTGACGACGGAGCAGTTCAAGGCTCGGGTCTTCGACTATAAGCACGAGAAGGAATGGTCGTACAAGGGCGACAAACCCTGCGTCATCGATTTCTACACCACCTGGTGCGGCCCGTGCAAACGCCTCGCGCCGATCATGGAGGAGATGAGCCAGAAATACTGCGATCAGGTAGTGTTCTACAAGGCCGATACCGAGCGCGAGCGCGAGCTGGCGTATGTCTTCGGCATTAATTCTATCCCCCAGGTGCTCTATATACCTATGGAGGGAAAACCGATGCTGCTCAAGGGGCTGTACCCCAAGGAGGAGATTGTCAAGATCATCGATGAGTTTTTACTTAAAGAGAAGAAATAATGCAGGTTGAGTTTGCGTTACTGATATTGTCATTATTGTTCTTCCTCAGTATTTTTGCGGATAAGATCGGCTATCGGTACGGCGTACCGGCGTTGTTGTTGTTTCTGGCGGTAGGAATGTTCTTCGGCTCACACTCGATGGGTGGGGTGCTGGAAGTCAACCGGATAGAGATCGATATCGACACGGCGCAGGCGCTGGGGACCGTGGCGATGTGTATCATCCTTTTCACGGGTGGTATGGAGACCAAACTCAGTGATATCAAGTCGGTTCTGGTGCCGGGACTCACCTTAGCGACCTTAGGCGTTTTGCTAACCTGCGTCATCACGGGCGTGATCATCTATTATATCTTCGGCTGGATCAATGCCGTGGCGAGTGTCTCGATATGGGTGGCGTTGCTCATGGCGGCGACGATGAGTAGTACGGACAGTGCGAGTGTCTTCTCCGTCCTGCGAACGAACGGGGTAGGCTTGCGCCATAACCTTCAGCCGCTCTTGGAGCTGGAGTCCGGAGCTAACGACCCGATGGCTTACGTCCTGACGACGACGCTGATAGGGGTGGTCCTCGCGGCGCAGAAGTTCCCCGGTGCTGAGCATGCTATATCTGCCTTGTCAATAGTGCAGGTCATCGTCATCCAGCTGGTGATGGGTACGGTCTTGGGTTTTGCCTTAGGAGAAGGTCTGGTGGCGCTCATGAGACGTGTCAAACTCGGTAACGAGGCCCTGTATCCCATTATGATTCTCACGGCGTGTATCTTTATCTTCGCGGTGACTTATTACCTCGAGGGAAACACCTATCTGGCGGTGTACGTAGGCGGCCTGATCATCGGTAATAACAAGTTCACGAGAAAGCGCCAGACGCAGTCGTTCTTCAGCGGCCTGGTCTGGCTCAGCCAGTTGGTGATGTTCTTGATGTTAGGTCTGATGGTGAACCCGCTGGATCTGCTCGATTATAAGGTCTGGCTGCCGTGTCTGATCATCAGTATTGTGATGATCTGTATCTCCCGTCCGGTGGCGGTGTGGCTCTGTATGTGGCCGTTCAAACAGTACCGCGGACGTGACAAACTGATGCTTAGCTGGGTCGGCCTCAAAGGCGCAGTACCGATCATCTTCGCTATCATGTGCAAGGCGCACGGAGTGCCGTTTGCGGATCTGATCTTCAATGTGGTCTTCCTCTGCACGATCGTCTCACTCTTGGCGCAAGGCACGACGCTGACGTTCATCGCGAAGAAGCTGAACCTCGACGTGCCGCAGAAAGAGGCGAAGTCCTTGCAGTACTTCGACCTGGACCTGCCGGATGAGATTCAGTCTTCGGCACGCGAGGTGGAAGTGAAGGAGTCGATGCTGGAGAAAGGCAGCACCCTGCGCGAGATCACTATCCCGCCGCATACGCTGGTGATCATGGTGCGAAGAGGGGAGGACTTCTTCGTGCCCACCGGTGCGAGCGAACTGAAGCCCGGCGACCAACTCTTGGTCATCTCCGACAAGGACGCGCAAGCAACCTACCAGCAGATGATCGACGACGCGGAGGAAGAGGCACAATGGAAGGCCGAGATGCGCGAGAGAGCCCGCGAGCGCTTCAACCGCCTCACGGCATGGATCCCGAAGAAGAAATAAATTTGAAGTAATCGTGCCCTTGTGGCTAAGAAATCATAAATCATAAATTTGAAATCATAAATCATAAATCATAAATGAAAACTACCGTTTTCCTGACCGGGGCAACCGGTACGATGGGATTTGCAGGAATGACAGAGATCCTGAAATACCCTGATCAGTATGACTTACGTATCTTGGCACGGCCGAGTAAGAAGAATAAGGAACTCTTGGCTCCCCTCACCGCTAACCCCTCACCGCTAACCGTTATCTGGGGCGACCTCACGAAGTACGAGGATGTGCTGAAAGGTGTCACGGGTGCGGATATCGTGCTGCACGTAGGCGGTATGGTCTCGCCGCAGGCGGATTACCGGCCGAAGGCCACCCTCCGTACGAATATCTCCGCGGCGGAGAATATCACCAAGGCGGTCTTGGCGCAGCCTGAAGAGAAGCAACCGAAAGTGGTCTATATCGGTTCGGTAGCACAGATGGGCGACCGCCGCGAGCCGCTTCACTGGGGCCGTGCAGGAGATCCTATCTGCGTCTCGGCGTATGACCACTACGGCCTCACCAAAGTTGCGGCAGAGCGTATCATCACCGACTCGGGCATCAAGACCTGGGTGTCGCTGCGCCAGTCGGGTATCCTCTATCCGGCGATCCTCAAGAACTACGACCCGATCATGTTCCACGTGCCGATCCGCGGCGTGTTGGAGTGGGCTACGGTAGAGGACAGCGGTCGGCTTCTGGAGCGCGTGTGCCGTCCTGAAGTGCCGGCAGAGTTCTGGAATAACTACTATAACATCGGTTCGGGTGCCGAGTACCGGTTGTCGAACTATGAGTTCGAATGCCTTCTCTTGGATTGTATCGGTTGTCCGAAACCCCAGCAGATCTTCAACGCCAATTGGTTCACTACCCGTAATTTCCACGGCATGTGGTATATCGATGGCGATAAGTTGGAGAACTACCTCCATTTCCGCGCAAACATGCCGGTGAAGGAGTACTTCGCGCAGATGGCAAAGGCACCGTCTCTGCCCGGCGGAATCCAATTCGCCGCCAAGACCCGCATCGCCAAACTCTTCCCGCATTGCGTGAAAGCGGCTATGTGGTTCATGGCCAATAGCAAAGAGCACGGTACGCAGTGGTGGATCAAAAACAAGGTGGAGCAGCGCATCTCCGCGTACTACGGTACGTTGGAGGCGTATCAAGCCATCCCCGACTGGGCGCATTTCGATGTCTCGCATCCTTCTGAGACGCCGGTGCTTCTGGATCATGGCTACGATGAGAGCAAGGATGTAGATACCCTGACCGATGGGGAACTGAACAAGGCGGCGGCTTTCCGTGGCGGTAAGTACCTCGGTGATGATACATGGCAGGACGCCAACGGCAATATCTTCAAGGCCGGCCGTCGGTTGATCCTTCTGGGCGGTCACTGGAGCCCGTTTGACATGCCGTACCCCTACAAGGATGAACCGAAAGAGAAGCAGATCCCTTGGCACTGGGATAAGGTGGCTAAAGAAAACCCCTTCTTTGCGCAACTATGGGCTCCGCTGCATGATGCGGGCGAAGATAATATCTACGGACCGGAGGTTTTTGAGGGCTGGGAGAAATAAAGGATAGGGGGCTAAAGGTTATTGGCGAAAGGTATTGTTATGGAAACTAAAAATCGATTTAAAGATTTAATCGCATACAAGGAAAGTAGGATATTAGTAAAAATGGTTTACGAAATAGTGAACTATTTCCCGAAAGAGGAAACGTATGCCCTTTCCGATCAATTACGCAGGGCTGTAGTTTCTGTCCCCTCGAATATTGCCGAAGGGATGGGTCGTTATTCTATAAAGGAACAAACTCATTTTCTGGAAATAGCATTTGGATCGTTACTTGAAATTAGTGCCCAACTCGATGTCGCCTGTGATTTGGGGTATATTGATTCTGCAAAGCAGGAACAAATTGAAAAACAAGTGGATAAAGTAGCTTCATTAATATCGGGCTTGCGGAGCAAAAGAGTTGCAAACTCTCCAACCCTTTAGCCTATAACCTCTAACCTTTCGCCTTTAATATGTTCTTTGACGAACTCGCATTATCGGATGAGGTGTTAGACGCCTTGTGGGACATGCATTTTGATGAATGCACGCCCGTACAGGAGAAAGCCATCCCGGTGATCCTGGACCGCCACGACGTGATCGCTTGTGCCCAGACGGGTACAGGTAAGACCGCGGCGTATATACTTCCCTTGCTGACGAACCTCGCGTACGACGACCACGACCCCGACAAACTGAACGCGATCATCATGGCGCCGACGCGCGAGTTGGCGCAGCAGATAGACCAGCAGATGGAGGGCTTCGGATATTATGTGCCGTTCTCTTCGGTGCCTATCTACGGCGGAAAAGACAACGGTGCCTGGGGCACGCAGGTCACGGGTCTGCAGAAAGGTGCGGACATCGTCATCGCTACCCCAGGACGGCTCTTGAGCCAGATGAATATCTACGATATCGATTTCTCTGGCGTGAAGTACTTCATCCTCGACGAAGCGGACCGGATGCTGGATATGGGTTTCTACGACGATATCATGACTATCGTCCGCAAGCTGCCTAAGGACCGCCAGACGATCATGTTCTCTGCTACCATGCCGCCTAAGATCCGCCAGATGGCGAAGGCGATCATGCGTCGGCCGGTAGAGGTGCAGATAGCCGTCTCACGGCCGCCGGAGACCATTAACCAGCAGTATGTCCAGCTCAACGAGGCGCAGAAAACACCCTTCCTGCTGCACTACCTCGGTCAATCCAACCTGAAGAAAGTCATCCTTTTTGCCGGCAAGAAGCAGCGCGTCAAGGACCTCACGCGCGCGCTGCGTTCCTATAAGATTGACGCGCGCGCAATGCATTCCGACCTCGAGCAGGCAGAACGGGATCAGGTGATGCTGGATTTCAGAAACGGCAAGGTAGGAATACTCGTGGCGACGGATGTTGTCTCCCGAGGTATCGATGTGACGGACGTGCCGCTGGTCATCAATTACGACGTGCCGCATGATCCCGAGGATTATATCCATCGTATAGGCCGCACCGCACGTGCGGAGAACCTCGGCGAGGCGATTACCCTCGTCTCCAAAGAAGATAACCGCTACTGGATGCGTATCGAGCGGTTCCTGAAGACGAAAATAACGCGGCTACCGCTGCCCAAAGAATTGATATAACGGGTACTGGTTTCAGTACGGCCCCACGCTTATATATACACGTATTACTTACCAGCCCTTTGCGGGACCCAACGGGCAACAAACACTCTTATCTACAATGAAAAAAACACTCCTTTTTGCGATTGTCGCTTGTGGCGCAATCCTAACGTCGTGCAAGTCCCCGATGGTGACCACCTCCCGTACGGCAGAAACAATGAAAATGCCTGTTGAGACATGGGCACAGTGGACCACTTCTGATCTGGAAGTATCGCCTATCAAGGTTCGTCTGACTGTCGAGGCTCCGAAGAACGAGAAGGTCGTTATCTCCGAGGCCCAAATGCGTGAGAACGCTATCGGTGAACTCTTGGAGAAGAACAACGCCGACATCCTCGTTAACCCGCTTTACACCACGGAGTATGTCGATGGTCGTATCGCTCGCGTAACCGTCAGCGGTTATCCGGCTCGCCATACGAATTTCCGTAATATCTCCTTCGAGGAGCAAAGCAACTATATGATCGAGAAAGCCAAAGCTCAGAACGCTCCGCAGATCGTTATCAACGGTGGTGAGATCAAGAATGAGGTAGCTGCTCCGGCTCCCGCTCCTGCTCCTGTAGCTCCGGCTCCCGCTCCGGCACAAAACAAGTCTAAATCCAAGAAATAATCTCTCGTATGAAAAATTTCCGATTTTTACTAATCTCCGTATTCGTACTGGTCGGTTTTTCTTCGTGCGGCACGATGAGAAGTACCTCTACTACTCGTACTGCCCGTACGCTTGAGATCGAGGCGGACATCCAACAGTTGCCTACCGTGGCAGACCTGGTGGTAGATACCGTCTTGGCGAAGAACGATACCTCTTGGACGAATATCTCTTTCAAGCACGTGATGCTCAAATCCGAGATGCGGAAGGTGTTGTTAGGAGAGATGCTGGAGAATACCAACGCGGACGTCATCGTACAGCCGCGAGAGAAGGTGCAGACCAAGGTCTATCACCCCTTCAAGCAGTCTTACACCATGCAGGTGGTCGGTTATCCGGCTCGTTACCGTAATTTCCGTACGGCGACCGAGGAAGACCTCCGCATCCTGCAGGGGCTCGATCCGCAACCGGTTAACTATAATACGATCTATATCGGTGCTAACGCCGGTTATAGCCAGAAAACGATCTCTGCCGGCGATATGACGAAAGCCATCACGCCGTCGAAGCCGATTAAGACGAAGAAACCGCCTTACCTGCGTAACCCGTTTATCGTGGGATTAGAGTTTGGTTATTATTTTGAGCCGATTCGTTTTATGGAGGGCGGCCACGGCTTTACCTTCCAGAATAACTACCTCTGGCGAACCAAGAACCAGAATGTCTATCTCGGTTTGGGATGGGGTATGGAGATGGCATTTGGCCGGTATGATAGTGACAACGACGCGCGTCCGATCAATATCCCGGTGTATTTCGACTCCCGTTTCTATTTCGGACGGAGAAAGGTCATCCCCTTCTTCGAACTTCGTTTAGGTGCGGACTTCTTGATGGATTATTTCAATCATAAAAACGATTGGAAGAATAGTAGCGACCTGCGCTACGGCTTAGGTATGCACTACGGCGGCTTCCTCGGACTCGAGTTTGGCAGACATGTCAATATCGCGTTCGGTACAACAGGTTTGTTGGTGGGAATGTTAGGTGACAGGGGAGAAGGACTTGAGTTTGGTCAGTCGATTACGGCTAAACTGGGCATCTCGTTCTGATACGGGATGCTACAGTTTACGAATCCTCCACTCGTTAGGGTAGAGATTGTTAAGGCGGTTGCCTACGTTCTTGGCGAAACCGAGAGGCACGCCCTCGTAGGTCAACAGGATCAGTCCTAAGGGAACGCCGCCCAGCAATAAAGCCTCCGTACGAAGATAACTTAATGCTTGTTCGCGCGTTAGTGCGATGGTTGGAAAGGCCTCCTTCTGGAGGTCTTTTATCATACTCAGGCTATGCTGCGGCGCGATACCTTTGCCGCGCTCTTCGCCCAGACCAAAACCTAAAGAGATACAGGTCATTTGGTCGGACAGATATTCGCATATCTCCTTGAATTTCATAGGATAAGCGGTGGCGAAACGATCCGAATAACGGATAGCCCACTCGTCCGGATGCTGGAGCCAGGAACGCATCACCGGAAGGTACTCTGCCTTGCTGCTGGAGCCGTTCTCCTTGCGGTTCTTGGGCTTGATATTGACCATGCTCAACGGCTCGTCGTCGTTCTTCCTCAAGGCGCAGATATAGAACCCTTCGCCCTTGGTCTTATGCGGGTAGAAATGGTAGCCCATCGTTCCTTCGGTGATACCCCAGGAGGGATCATAATCAATTGGCAGCACCTCGGCGCCAAGGCTCTCGGCGATCCATTCGACGTTCTTCTCGTTCTCCTCCTCGTTGAAGGTGCAGGTACTGTAAATCAGGATACCACCGGGCTTTAACGCATCCCATGCGTCCATCAGGATACTCCGCTGCCGCTCGGCACACTTGCGCACCGCCGCAGGGCTCCACTCCGCGCGGGCCTGCTCGTCTTTACGGAACATACCCTCGCCCGAGCACGGCGCATCGACTACCATGCAGTCGAATAAATGCCGGCACCGCTCGCCGTACTCCTCCGCGGTGTTATGGGTCACAACCGTGTTGCCGTTGCCCCATTTCTGGATGTTCTCCGAGAGGATAAACACCCGCTGACGCACCACTTCATTGCTGACCAACAAGCCGAATCGGCCCAGGTATTCGCTAATCAGCGTACTCTTGCCGCCCGGCGCAGCGCAGAGATCCAGCACGATAGACGAGGGATCGACGTACTGCTCCAGCGCCTGCTGAAGGAACATCGAACTCGCCTCCTGGACGTAGTAGCAACCTGCGTGAAATAAGGGATCTAAAGTGAATGCCGGCCGCTCGCTCAGGTAGTATCCGTCTACATGCCACGGCACCTCGTCCGTGTCGCAATCGAAAGTCAGGACGTCTATCTTGTTATTCAACCTAATAGACGTCACCGGCGCCGTCTCCAGCGCCCGAATCAGCAGTTCCGCTTCCGCGCCCAACTGCTGGTGCATGCTTTCTATGAATTCTACGGGTAGCATCCTTTTTGCGTGCTTTTGGCCATTTAACCAAATCGAGTGCAAAGATACTGCTTTTTTTCGAAATATGCAAGTTTTTCGCACAAAAGTATCTAAAATATTTGCGTATGTCAAACTTTTGTTGTATCTTTGCAGCATTAAAATATATGAAAATGATACGGAGAATAATAGGCATATGTTTCGCACTGGTTTGGATGGTAGGGGGACAGTGTCAGAAACTATCTGTAGCGGAGCGGAATGCTGCGCAGGGTTTTAATGATACCATCGACCGCCTAGCACCGGATTTCGTGATGGTATCTCTCTGTGTTGCAGATCCTACGGACCAGAGCCAGGACTATCTGGGTATTGCCGGTCATGCATTCTTGCGTCTGCAATGTCCGACTTTTGGGTTGGATTATTGCTTTAGTTACGAGAGTGAGAAGATTAAAGGCCAGTTATGGGATTATCTAACGGGCAAACTAAAAATGGGTATGTTTGGTGTTCATACGGACGACTATATGGAGGACTATCGTGTGTGGAAACGCGCTGTGCATGAATACCGCATTAATATGCCTGCTGATGCCGAGCAACGTCTCTGGGAGCAGATGGATAACCATATGATGTCGGAGCGTGATATGCAGATGAATCTGGTGAAATTCGGTTGTACGAATACCGTTCTTCGTTATGTAGAGAAAGCACTTTCTCCTACGCAAATCAAGTATAACTGGCCGGAGAAATTTCTGACTAAATCGGCGATGGAGATAACGGAGGAGCATTTGAAAAACTATCCTTGGACGCTATTGGGATTTCGTATAACAGCAGGCAGGTCTTTGTCGCAGATGCAGTCGCCTAAGCAAAAAATCATTTTTCCACCTGACTTAGTGGAAGTGTGGTCTCAATCAACACTTAATGGAGAGCCGGTATTGTCTTATGTGGGGGATATCGTGGAGGCAGATCCGGTTGTGGCGAAAGCACCATGGTTTACCCCACAATTGTGCGGAGTCTTATTCTTAATCATCATTGCAGGGGGAATAATATGGGCTATTATCCGTAAACTTAGGTCATAAATCTCCAATGTTAAATCTCAAATCTCAAATAACCTATCCGCTTCTTCCCTTTTCTCAACTCGTATTTGATATGACGAGGTGGGGAGTTGGCTTTTATTTATTTCCTGTGCTTATCAAATGGCATGACGGAGCGAAAGAAAAAAAACATATAGAGCGAGCTATCCGTGCTGCCTTAGCGAACCATCCGGTTTTTCAGATGCGGGTGGATTGGCTGGGCAACCATTATTCCTCGCCCTTGAAAGATATGTTCCACGGACGTTTTCATGATATAGCGTTGTCCGTTCGCGGGGACGATTTGATCATCCAAGCGCAGATAAGCCGCATCTTAGGCGATGGGAAAAGTATAGAGATACTATTGGATGATATCCGCCGTGCGTACGAAGGTCTACCCCTGGAACCGGATAATTACTGGGGCTATGTAGCGCGTTTTGAGCAGCATAAGACAGACCCGCATTATCGTATCAGCCGCGATTGGCTGATTAACGAATTCGCCAACACCTCCGTTCCTGTCCGTCCGACGACTGATCGGAAAAGGTTGTTCACTCTTCTTCCTCCCAAACCGGGAATCTATAAATCGGATTATACTGACCTGCAGGCGAAAATCCGAAACCTCTCTAAGAAGAATTTCCTCTCTCTGGATGGTCTCTTCTCGCTTTGTACATCGCTCGCTATAGCAGAGTACTACGGTACAGATGAAGCAGCGCTTACGTGGGCTTATGAAGGCCGCGAGACGCTTGAAGAACAGCGTATCTTCGGTAGTCTCCATCGCGATATACCGTTCAAAATAAATCATAAATCAAAAATCATAAATCATAAATCGGATTTGATTCGCGAGGCTCGTAATCAAATCCGCTCAGGTATAGCGCATAGCGATTATCCCTATACGCTGACGGCGCCTTATAACAAACGCTGGAACTACGCCGTCAATGTGCTGCGTATTACCGATCCCGAAGATATGCTCCGGAATATAGACCTGCCGATAGAAATAGTTTCTGTTCCGAAGCAAAAGTACGCTTATGCGCTTTTGGACGTAGAGATCCATGAGCACGCGGAGGACTTGTCGCTCTATTTCCGCTACTCCGCTACCCATTATAAAGAATCTTCTATCCGCCGCTTTGCATCCCTTGTCCGCAAATATGTCGAATGGTTTGTTGAATAAATATCCGGATTTACGCCCCCTGTTGGAGCAATCGCTGTCGCAAGCCGCTATCGCCAATCCCCATCGGGAGACGAATCCCGTACGGACGGTGGAGGAGTGGTGCGCCTACGTGGAGCGCTTTGCGCATTGTATGCCCTGGCAAGGGATGGATATCGGCGAGGAGGCTTCCTTCTTCTGCCGCATTGACCAGAATATAGGCTATTTCTATTTTCTCTTGGATCAGCCGCTGGATGCCCTTCGCAATAAGGGCTATATATACCCCTCTCTCCAATACGAACCGCATGTAGCGGCTTGGCTCAAAGCCTATAATACCGCATGGGGGAAATGGCTCAGCGGACCGGATAGTTGGAACGACTCCTATTATAATATCGCGCGCACGGACGCGCGTTTCGAGCTCGATACCGATCGCTATGAGTCGCCCGAGAACTGGCATTCTTGGAACGATTTCTTCGCACGGAAGCTCCGTTCGAAATTACGTAATCCCGTAATCACGTCATTACCTGATCCCGTTCACTCCTTCACTCCTTCACTCCTTCATTCGTTTATCTCCCCTTGCGACGGCGAGATCGCTTTTTCGCCCGTCAAAACGGCGAGTATCGCTAGCTGGCTGGATTTGCTCGGCGATAGCCCGTATCGGGATGTCTTTGCCGGCGGCGAGACGACGCATATCGTTCTCGACGTCTTTGACTACCATCGTTTCCATGCGCCGTGCGATGGTACGGTGCTGGAATGCAAGACCATAGAAGGCATCCATGCCGGCGGAGGTGTCATTATCTGGGACGAAGAGCAGGGTAGATATCGCTATGACCAACTCGGCGTAACGGATTTTCAGATGCTCGAGACCCGTGGTGTCCTCATCTTGGACACTCCTGCTTTCGGCAAGATCGCCCTTGTCGCCGTCGGTGTCCAGCAAGTCTCCTCCGTCCGGTGGACTTTCATAAATCATAAATCTGAAAAAATCGTACCCTTTAAGGGTAAAGAAATCATAAATCATAAATTAACTCAGGGCACTGAGTTAGGCTGTTTCCTCTTCGGCGGCAGCGACATCGTCCTTTTCTTCGAGCCCGGCAAGGCCCCGCATATCACACCAAAAACAGTCAAAGTCGGTGAAAAAATCGCCTGACTCTTGCATATATCAAAAAAAAGCAGTATCTTTGCGGCGAATTAAGGAATAAGATACTATTCGTAATAGCATAAATTTACAAATAAGAGATATTATTATATCCGTTATTAATGTATAGTTTCGAACAAATATCATCGACGGAGTTGATGCAGCAATTGGCAGAACGGCTGAAAGCGAGACGACTGGAGAAAGGTTTATCTCGCCAAGCACTGGCAGAGTTATCCGGTGTTCCGGCTCCTACCATTGCGCGATTTGAACAGCAGCATGCTATCTCCATGCGGCAATATATTGATCTGGCTATCGCTTTAGGATATGCCGATCAACTGCAAGTGCTGATGCAGGAAGCGATATACAAGACGATGGAGGAGTTGGAGACGATAAAGCAAAATCAACATCGGAAACGCGGAAGATGAGAATCAAATATATTGATAAGTTATACGTCACGTATCATGGTCGCCGAGTGGGAACGCTAATGATGTCGCCGAATGGTGAATCGGTGGTGTTTCAGTATACCGAGGAGTGGCTGCAAACGGGATTCTCCATTTCCCCGCTGGAGTTGAAACTGGAGAGCAAGTTGTTTATCGCTCCGCGGAATCCGTTCTATGGCAACTTCGGGATCTTCGAGGATAGTATGCCGGACGGTTACGGACGATATTTGCTGAATCGTATTCTGCGTGAGCAAGGTGTCGATGATTTTTCGCTGACGCCGCTGCAACGATTGGCGATAGTGGGTTCAGCCGGAATGGGTGCGTTATGCTACGAACCGGCAATAGAGGCTACGGCAGTAGGGGTATTACCTGAGTTGGATGAGTTGCAGCAGTTGGCGTTTGCAGTGCTGTCGGAGAAACAGACGGAAGGCGCAGATGTGCTGTACTATAATAGCGGTAACTCGGGTGGCTGTCGTCCTAAATGCCTATTGCATCAGGATGGCAAGGATTGGCTGGTGAAGTTCCGGCACACGTATGATCCAGCGGATATTGGCGAGCAGGAATATCGGTACATGCAGTTGGCAGCGCGGTGCGGGATAGAGATTCCGGAATGCCGGTTGATACAAGGGAAGTATTTTGCTTCTCAGCGTTTTGACCGAACCGAGCGAGGAGAGCGCATACATGTGGCAACGGCAGCTGCGCTGCTGACGGAGAGTATCAATCCTCCGAAGACTGATTACAAGACGCTGCTGAGTCTGACAGGATGGCTGACGCAATCGCCGCAACAGGTGGAGCAGATGTTCCGTCGCATGGTGTATAATGTCCTGATAGAGAATAAGGATGATCATGCGAAGAACTTCACGTTCCTATGGCGCGAAGGGAAATGGCGTTTGGCTCCGGCATATGACTTGCTGCCTTGCATCGATGGGTATCATGGGCAACATGCGACATCGGTAATGGGGAAAGGTAATCCGGCAGAGGAGGATATGATCGTAGCAGGAGAATCAATCCGCATCAATGCGCATCGTGGCAAGCAGATTATTGACGAGATAAAGGGAGTAATCGCTGAATCCAAAAACTGATTACTGAATACTGATTACTGAACACTGCTTCTTATGAAATAATATGACGAAACAACAAATCATATCGCAAACAAATGCTTTTCTGATCCATACCTTGGATTTTGATCAAGCGCAGATAACTCCCGATGCGGAACTTCGCCGCGATTTGGGAATTACCAGTGTGGATGCAGTAGCGATAGCCTCTTTTGTGCAAAAGACTTTCGGCTGTCCCATTATTATGCCTGAGATCAAGGCCCTCATTACCCTCCAAGACCTCTACGACTACATCGAAAAAAATAACTGATCACTGATGGCTGAAAATTATCTCAATATCCTCGCGGAAACCATCCGCAATAACTGGGAGCAACCCGCCCTCACGGACTTCTATCTCACGGAGGACGGTACCGCCCAGGACACCTCCCGTGGTAACCACTATACCTACGGCGAGATGTATGCGGAACTCTACCGCGTAGCCAATCTGCTGACCTCTCTTGGCCTGAAGAAGGGCGACCATATAGCCATCTGTGGCGCCAACTCCGCACATTGGGTCATCGCCTATCTCGCGATCGCTAAGATGCACGGTGTCTCCGTAACTGTCATGCATACCCTCATGCCGGACGAGATAGCCCGTCTGGTAAACTTCTCCGATGCCAAAGCCCTCTTTACTGATGAGGATCTATGGGCGGAATTGAAGAGTCAGCCTATGCCGCAGGTGGAAAGTTTGATAAGTTTGGAAGATTGGGTTGTCTTAGGCGGGAAGAAGGGTGAATTTAATAAAAGTTCTCTTCCTTTAAGGGAGGAGTTAGAGGTAGGCTTTCCCAAATCCTCCCCGGATACCCTAGCTATGATCTGTTTTACTTCAGGGACGTCGGGAAAGCCTAAAGGGGTAATGCATTCATATCGTTCCATATCAGGAGGTGTGAAGGGCTCCATAAATACACTTCCGTCCGAAACGAAAAGAAATTATGTGTCTATATTGCCATTAGCGCATATCTTTGGATTAGTAGGGGATATTGATCATTTGATAAATGCCCATAATATAGTTTATGTGCGTGCTTTTAGCCCGAAGGATTTATTAGGTGTACTTTTTAAAACATCTCCGTATATTTTTGTGACCGTTCCTAAAGTGTTAGAAAGATTACTGGCTATTCGTCCTGATTTATTGGAAATATTTCGAAAAATCGGTATAGAAGGAATAACCTGCGGAGGTTCCAGTTTAAATTCTAATTTAGAGGACGTGCTGATAAAGAATAAATTTCCTCTTGTCTCTTTGTATGGCACGACTGAAGGAATGATTTTTAGCGGATCAAAATATCACGAATATAAATCTCAATCATGTGGCAAAATCGTTTCCGGCATGACTTGCCGCATCTCCCCCGAAGGCGAGATCCTTGTTAAAGGCGAGAATGTCATGCTCGGCTATTATAAAGACCCCGAGGCCACTGCTGCCAAGATCGACTCCGACGGCTGGCTTCATACCGGCGACAAAGGCCATTTGGACGAGGATGGCTATCTCTATGTAGAAGGCCGTCTGGAGCAGGATATTATCGTCCTGCCCAATGGCGAGAACATCCGCCCGGACAATATCGAATCCCTCATCAACGCCCTGCCCGAAGTCTCCGAGTCCATCGTCCTTGCCCGCGATGGCAAATTGGTGGCTATTGCGGTGCCCTCTAGCGAATCTAGAGAGACTAGTGAGACTAGAGCGTCTAGTCCCTCTTCCTTTCTCCGCCGCAAGATATTGCGGGCGGTAAATCCCCAACTCCCGCTCTTCTCCCAGCTCTACGACGTCGAGATTACCGACCAACCCCTTGCCCGCACCGAGAAACAAACAATAAAACGCTACCTCTATTCATAATCCCGTCATCCCCAAAAAATGAAAATCTCTGATAACTTTTTCTCCGGTGAGCGCCCCTTATACGCCTCCCGCGATCTCCAACTCTCCCGCATCACCATCGGCGACGGTGAGTCGGGACTCAAAGAGTCTCGCCATATCCTCGCTGAAAACTGCCGTTTCGAGGGCATGTACGTCTTCTGGGAGTGCGAGGACGTCACCTGCCGCAACTGCTATTTCGCGCCGTCAGACCGCGCGCCGCTTTGGTACTGCCGCGATCTGAGGCTCTTCGACTGCCTCATCGATGCACCCAAAGTCTTTCGTGAGATAGACCGCCTGACCCTCGAGCGCATCAAAATCACCGATGGCGCGGAAGCCTTCTGGTACTGCCGCTCCGGTGAGATCTCCGACCTCCAAATCGAGCAGGGGACCTACGCCTTTATGCATTCAGACAAATTACAAATTACAAATTTACAATTACAAGGCAAATACATCTTCCAGTACGCCCGTAACCTCGAGATCCACAACGCTATCCTCGATACCAAAGACGCCTTCTGGAACAGCGAAGACTGCACTATCTACGACTCCGAGATCAAGAGCGAGTATCTCGGCTGGTACTCCAAGAACCTCCGTCTCGTCCGCTGCCGAATCTCCGGTACGCAGCCTCTTTGCTATGCCGAGAACCTCGTCTTGGAGGAATGTTCTTTTGCGCCCGACGCCGACCGCGCCTTTGAGAAATCCTCCGTCCGCGCAACCATCCTCGGCGACATCACCTCCATCGTCGATCCCCTCCCCGGCTCAGAAATCCGAAAATTAGAAAAATAATCCTTCGTAACCCCTCACCCCCTAACCCCATGCTCCTCTCCGACTACATATTCTCCCCCTCCATGCGCTACGAATCGCATAGGCTCTATATCTCCGGCACCGATGGCGAGGATGAGTTCGTCTTCGGCGGATTTCTCGGTGCAGCCCTTGCGGCGGTCTTCCTCGTCGATACGCCCGAAGGTGACAACCGCGGCATCCACCTCTATACGGACGACGAGAAAGAGGAGTTCTTCGCCCTTTACGACCGCGAAGTCCTGCGTGACGACTGGGGCTATCTCTCTGCCGAACTCAACCAACTGCGCGATAACTACGTCCAGTTTATCGACGACCCGAACGGCCTCATCGGTCTATGCCCCAATAGACGCCTCTTCTCCCTCGCGATGGAGCTGTTGGTGACCTACATGCGCCGGCTGGTGGTGGAGCCTTTCGGGGAACATATATGGGAGGCTATGCCCTGGAAAATGCCTTTCGCCCAATGGCTCATAGACGCCGCACGCGTGGAGACACGCCGCCAGCGGTTCCTCCGCACCGATTGGGTTGATATCCAAGCGGTCATCCTGCTGGCGGATATGCCCGACGAGACGGAAGAACCGACCTTCTTTTTTGAGGGCGAGAAAGCCGCCGGCATCATGCAGCGGTACTTCCAATGGCTCTCCGACGAATATGTGGCGATGAAGCAGGGAATACCCGGCTCCAAAATCACCTCCGCCGACCGCTCTTTTATCCTCTCCCAGGAGACCGACTGGGCGTTTTTATCCGATGAGATTGACCAGTTACCGGCCTCCGAAAAGGAAGATTGGCTCCAATGGCAAAAAGAGTGGAACCTTTTTCTTTCCGACCGACTCTTGCCCCAAAGGGAGGTCCGTTTCTGGGCGGATGATGTGCCTAAAGAGGCGCAGGAACATCTCCTCTACCATCTCCAACTCATGGAGCAACATCCTGCCCGTTTCCGCGATCTCACCGCCGCCGTCTATGCCATGCGACAACTCGGCTACATCCGCCGCAAATGCTCTGATTCCGACATGCGGCAATGGCTCAGCGAGCATCTCAAACTCGATTATACCGAGCGCAACAACGCCTCGCAGTTCCGGCGCGCCATGCGCGAGCATGGACGTTACACACCGGAAGTGCGGGACGAAGTCATTGCCCTCGAGTCTATGGGGTATTTCCGCTTTCAAGCTCACGCAGAAGAATAACCCGCACAAAATTCGGAAACATCGTCACCTGCTTGGGATCCAATAAAGGATCCGGCTGACCTTTCAACTGCGCATTCCATCGTGCGCGTAACTCCCCGTATCTCGGGTGCGATTTATCCTTGATAATCACACTTGCACCACGACAGGCTTCCTTCCATTTCTGTGCTTGGACCTCCTCTGCGCCTCGTTTGGGATGACGCTTGTAATCGCGTTTCTCCTTAAAATAAATCTCCTGAGGACCATATTTGATGATGGTCCCGTCATCTGCTCGGTATTCTTTCAAGCGCGTTACCACTTCCGAGTCTCGTTTCAATTTGCCGCGCAGCAAATCAATGCCTACGCTTAGTTTTGCTTGTGCCATATTTGCTTACAATCGTTAGTTATAATTTAGTAATAAGTTTGATATTTGTTGGATATTTGTTTGATATCATCGGTACGACTACCTGACATCCACCTAACATCCACCTGACATCCACCTGACATCCTCCTGCGCGTCGTCCATTAGGTCGGATGTCATCCGACAATAATTTTCGTTATGAAACTTTGGAACTTTGATACTTTCGCTCATAATAAGCTGTATATAATGTGTTTATAAAGTTTCGTCAAAGTTCCAAAGTTTCAAAGTCTCATGCTACTTTTCTGTAAATACCATGATTCTCCTTCGTAACCATACCCCTTTCTATCCATTCGTTATTCCATCGGATTGCGCTACTCCGCGATACTCCCTGACTTTTAGCCTCTTGGATGAGTTCTCCCAAAGCATAGGCCTCCTTCAGCTGCTCAAAAACCACCTTCCTCTGGTCGATCGGCTTGATCTCCGGTACGCACTCCTGCGCATCTCCGTCTATCATCCGGTATGCCGCCGCCATATGCAGTAGCATCTTGTTCCCGATCATCTCCGCCGTCTCATAATCCTCATCCCTACAAAGAATGATTTCGTTTTTTGCGTCCGGATAATATCCGGACATCCCATCTTCGTTGGCTGCTCCGCGCTTTCTTTCTTCTTCCATTATGCCGGATGGTATCCGGCCTTCCGTATGTTCATTCCC
Organism: Bacteroidales bacterium UBA2712; assembly: GCA_002354055.1. Lineage (GTDB taxonomy): Bacteria > Bacteroidota > Bacteroidia > Bacteroidales > Paludibacteraceae > Colicola. Next base: position 104,531 of record DEKW01000011.1, on the reverse strand, counting down.
CCGCATTATATGCGGATTTTCCGTATGTTCATTCCCCCGCATTGAATGCGGGTTTTCTCCCCCTCTCATCGCGCTTAGTACCATCGCTATCCGCTCGATCTGTACCGCCATACGCACTACCGCCGAATGGAAGTTATCGCCGAGGAGCCCGATCAGCGTCCCGTACTCCGTCTCCAGATGTTCGCCCAGCCGCTCTTTCTGCGCCTCCGTCAGACTCCATTCCTGCTCGCCGCCTTCCATCAGCCGCTCGTACGTCCGCAGCAACCGCTGACCGACGATCTTCGGAACCGCGCTCTGACCGCCTTTCGAACTCACATACCGTTTGTCAAACGGATTCGTCCCGCGAATCACCACCGTCAGCAAACGGCTGAAATAACCATTCTCCACGCTCGGAACCAGCGCTTTGTACTGCCCGAAAGTACCCGTCAGCAGCATACTCAGCCTCGGATTTCTAATCTCTGACGCACCTTTGACGCGGTTCCTGCTGATTGTCTCGTGCTCCGCCGCTTTGCGAAGAGCCGTGTTGTAATTCGCAGCCGCGTTCCTCCAGATGTCCGTGATGACGCTTCCTTCGCTCTCATGCATGTACCCGCAACCGCCTTGTTCCTCCAACGCTTTGTAAAATGCCGCTAAAGTACTGTCGCCCGCAATCAACATCGGATACTGATCGTCAATCACTCGCACCATCTCCAGTGCCTGATTGGCAATACCCTTACCGCTCGCCGCGGCAGCCAAAATGAAACATTGCAGGTTCGCGTAGTACTTCTTCCCCGTCGGTCCATAATGAAAATACAGATTAGGTACGCACGCGCTCGCAGCCGCAATCGTCGCCATCAGGATAATGTCCTGCTCTTCCGGCGTCGCTGCCAACGAAAGCATCTCTTGTACACTCTCAGGAAGTTTCTGCATGTCGAGATGTTCAACGATGCGGAGGTCTTCCTGTCCCTCCCTCAAGTTAAGGTCTTTAATCATAATGTTAAAATTTAATTGGTTAATAATAATCATGACGTGAACCAACAAAGTGTTCGCGGCATGAAGAATCTCCAATTCCGACGACAAATATAAGTAACCCCGCAACCTCTTTCGCTATCTCCCCGTCTCTCTGTTTTATCCCCTGCAACAGTAAAACACAATCTATCTCCTTGTATTTCAGCCTCTTACAAAAACCTATTTCCCCGCTGTCTCTTTTTTGCCCCTAACCCATAAGTGCTGAACGATTACTGCTACGTTCCACATCGCAGTTTTCGGCTGTTTTCTTGAAGGAATCCGGATGGAGCGAGAATCGCTACTGCCAAGCGTGAGAGGGCTTATGGCTGTCTGGGAGTTTACTCACAAGCAGAAAGAAGACCTATCACGCAGGGTTGCGGGTTAGCAACCGGGATTCCGCGTTTTCTAAGAGCGCAGCGAGTTTTCGATTAAATATTAAAAATAAATTTGCATATCTCAAAAAAAAGCAGTACCTTTGCAGTTGGAATTAAATTTCAAAAAGATGCTCGAAAATATCGCTTTCATATTATATAACACCCCGGAATACTCGGAGAAAGTGCAGGTCGTTATCAAAGAGAATACCCTCTGGATGACGCAGAAAGCTATGGCTGAGTTGTTCGGTGTAGATAAGTCGTCCATCAGCCGGCATTTGAAAAATATATTTGAGACGGGGGAATTGGAAGAAAAAGTGGTTGTTGCAAAAATTGAAACAACCACTCAACATGGTGCTATAGCAGGAAAACACGTCGAAGAAAGCGAAGCAAGAATACGACCTGTTCAACAAAAATCAAGTCATCGTGTCTGATTTTGACAAGGAGATAAAATCACTACTCGAGAAATCTGACGAGTGATATATCCTAATCCCTAACCCCTAACCCCTAAGAAAAAATCGCTTCCCCGGAGGCGATTTTTTTACCTCTAAACCCTAAACTTTCAACTTTCAACGGAAAATTCCACGAATTTTCTTGCATATGTCAAAAAAAAGCACTATCTTTGCACCGAATTTCAAAATATCATAAAATATAGCATAGTAGTCATACTACTTTATTATAAGATAGATTACGAATATGTCAAAGAGTACACTTGGAAATAATTTGCCGCGCAGAGCGGAGCGCAACTTACAGATAGTAGGTGAGCAAATCCGCCTGGCGCGTCTGCGCCGGGATTTGAGTATCGCGCAGATAGCAGAGCGGGCGAGTTGCAGCGAGTTGACTGTCATGCGCGTGGAGAAAGGAACCCCGACAGTAGCTATAGGTATATACTTGCGTATCCTGTTCGCGCTTGGGCTGGATGAGAGTATCTTGTTCCTTGCCAAAGATGACGAGATGGGGCGCACGTTGCAGGATCTGGATTTGAAACATCGCCAAAGAGCATCTAAGAAATGAAGCACATGCAAATCAATATGGACGCCAAAGGGCTCTCTCCGGCAAGGCCGGTAGGTACGCTTGGCTACGATACGATACGCGGCAATGCAGCGTACCAATGGGAGTACGATGCGCAATGGCTGCATGATTACCGGCAGGTTCGGCTTAGCGGTGATTTGCAGAACGCAGGCGGATCGCAATATGGGACGGGACGTTTGTTTGGTTTTCTGCAGGATGCCATGCCGGACAGATGGGGCCGGAGGCTAATCGATAAACGCGAGCGACTATTGGCATCGCAAGAAGGACGACCCGTGCGGCATCTGACGGATGTCGATTACCTCACGCAGATCGATGACATAACCCGTATGGGCGCTTTACGCTTACGCGAAGGCGAGCAATTATTAGGAACGCGCTTTGCAAATACCCCGGTGCCTCCTCTGGCGCATCTTCGTGAGTTCGTGGATATGGCGCAGGAGTATGAACGGCAGGAAGAGAAAGGCGGTACGGTGCGTGAGGAATGGTTGCTGAACTTATACAAGCAAGGTTCTTCTCTGGGAGGAGCTCGTCCGAAAGCGAACGTGCGAGATACAGATGGTTCTTTATGGATAGCTAAGATACCCTCTGTCAACGACGATTATGATGTGGCATTATGGGAGTTTTGGGCGCATCAGATGGCGAGTATTGCAGGCATCGAAGTGCCTCAGATGCGGTTGTTGACGCTACCGGGGCAGAAATATCACACCCTGTTATCTAAGCGATTTGACAGAGAGGGCGAGCAACGTGTTCATTTCGCGTCCGCGATGACGCTCTGCGGGCTGCAAGACGGAGCAGATGCTACGACCGGGAATGGTTATCTGGATATCGTCGATGTGATTGTCGGGAATGCAGGATTTGTAGATCCGCAGGAGGCTTTGGAGCAGTTATACCGGCGTGTGGCGTTCTCTATATGTATTCATAACCACGATGATCATTTCCGTAACCACGGCTTCTTGCTAACGGAGAAAGGGTGGGTGTGGTCTCCGGCTTACGACCTTAATCCGTCCGATTTTAGTACGCAAAGTTTGCTTGTCTCGCGCGATAGTAATGAATCCTCGTTAGAGGTGTTGTTAGCCGCCGCAGGAGACTATATGCTGAGCCCTTCCCGGGCAGAGCTGATTATCAACGAGGTACGTGCCGCGATGGCCAATGCCCGCCCGGTAGCCCGCCGTTGCGGCATCTCCGATAGCGAAATGGAGCGTTTTTTCACCTCTAAACCCTAAACTTTCGCCCCTAAGTGCTGAACGATTACTGCTACGTTCCACATCGCAGTTTTCGGCTGTTTTCTTGAAGGAATCCGGCTGGAGCGAGAATCGCTACTGCCAAGCGTGAGAGGGCTTATGGCTGTCTGGGAGTTTACTCACAAGCAGAAAGAAGACCTATCACGCAGGGTTGCGGGTTAGCAACCGGGATTCCGCGTTTTCTAAGAGCGCAGCGAGTTTTCGATTAAATATTAAAAATAAATTTGCATAATTCAAAAAAAAGCAGTACCTTTGCAGCGAAAATGTGATTTTTATTGCTTTAAACATGGCTAAAAATGTGATTTTTCATAGTGAATAATACCAGAAAAATGTGATTTATATTATGGAAATGCTTGAAAGAAAGATAGATACGTATCTCGCGAAGTGGAAAAATGCCCTGTCTCGGAAGCCTCTGATCGTAAAAGGAGCAAGGCAGATTGGTAAAACCGAGTCTATTCGTGCTTTTGGGAAAGCCAATTATCAGTCTGTTATAGAGATCAATTTTGTGCTTCAGAAGAAATTTAGAACGATTTTCAACAATGGGTATGAGGTAGATACAATCATTAAGAATATCTCATTGCTTGAACCTTCGTGGCAATTTATCCCTGGTAAAACACTTATTTTTTTTGATGAGTTGCAAAAATGTCCCGATTGCGCTACTTCGCTTAAGTCTTTCTGTCAGGATAGACGCTATGATGTTATCTGCTCTGGCTCGCTGATGGGTATTTATTATGAGGAGATTGAGTCTAACGCCGTTGGTTTCAAAGAAGATTACGAGATGTATTCCATGGACTTTGAGGAGTTCCTCTGGGCTAAAGGTTACTCCCGCGAGCAAGTGGAAGACCTCTATAAGCATATGATTGATGTGCAACCGTTCTCGCAACTGGAGATGGATACGATGATGGATATTTTCTGTGATTACATGACTATCGGAGGTATGCCTGAGGTGGTTAAGAAATATATAGATCAGGGTAATTTTGAGGGAACACTTTCTTTGCAACGCCAACTATTGAAGGACTACGAAGAGGATATTACTAAATATGCCTCGCAAACAGATAAGGCGAAGGTACTGGCGGTGTATAATCACATATCTACTTTCCTGGCGAAGGAAAACAAGAAATATCAGATTACGAAAATAGCCAAAGGAGCCAGGAATCGGGAGTATATCGGATCGGTTGAATGGCTCAGGCAAGCGGGAGTTATCCATGTCTGTTATTGTTTGAACAATGTGGAACTGCCGCTAAAAGGCAACTATATGCCGGATAATTATAAGTTGTATTACCATGATGCAGGCTTGTTGATAGCTTCGCTGGATGAGGAGGCGCAGGAAGACCTAAGGGCCAATAAGAATTTCGGTACCTACAAGGGCGCTATCTATGAAAATGTAGTAGGCGAGATGCTCCTTAAATCCGGTTATGAGCAGCTTTATTTTTACAAGCATGAGAATCCGGCTCTGGAAATGGATTTCTTTGTACGTGATGCTGATTCTCTCGTTCCTGTAGAAGTAAAAGCCAAAGATGGTGCAACTGCTTCGCTCAATAACCTTATCAAATGGGAATCCTATCGGGATGTGAAATTTGGGATAAAGTTGGGGTACAAGAATGTCGGCTGGAATGGTCAATTCTATACTTTTCCATATTTTTTAGCATTTCTTATCAAGCGTTTTTTGAAGGAAAGATAGTCTCCGATAGTGAGAAATGGAGCGATTTTTTCTGCTTTAAACGTTAAACTTTCAACTTTCAGCGGAAAATTCGTGGAATTTTCTTGCATATATCAAAAAAGAACAGTATATTTGCAGCGAATTTTCCGTGACGAAAAAACCGTGACGTAAAATACGATACGAATAAAATATTTACGGAAGTGTTCTAAAAGACGATCCAAAATAGATAGGATTGTGTGTTGAATATCGCTCGTTCTATATCTTAGAAAGGGCGATATCGTATATATACCATATTATTATGTAAAAATACAATATAATGTTATGCGTGAGTTTATTTTGTCACGTTTAGGTAGCAAAAAAATAGATTTTTGCACTTTTTTTCTTGATTTCCTTGCGTATGTCAAAAAAAAGCAGTACCTTTGCAGCGCTTTAACCGCGCTGCTTCAATTTCGTGCGTGTAAGCGAGAAAATAATGAAAAAATTTATTAAAGGTACAAGTATATGAAAAAAATTACGTTACAAAAAAGAATTTTTCTTAAAAGTCGCTGTCTGAGACTATTATTAATGCTCATTTTACCTATGTCATGGGTGAATGTATGGGCGGGTGATCCAACGTATGATCACTATGCAACGCTTGAGTTGGGGTGTAAGCCGTCAGCTGCCGGAACGGTATATACAACTGATAATAGTGATGGCGATAGAAAAGATAACGGAGGAGCGTATACTAACAACACGACAAATAGCTCTGCTGAAAATGTAACAATAAAAGCTTGTTTTGAGCAGACCTCAGAGCAAGCGGATCATTACCGCTTTATTGGTTGGAGCGAGAGCCCGGAGGAGCCCTCATCTAACTGGCCTCCAACCGGAGTCGCTGCGAGCACAGGCTATTCTGTTACTCAGAGTTCTAGTGCCAGTGCAGCTGCAGATGGTCCTTCTAAAACCTTATATGGGTATTTTGCGAAGAAATTCTATTTCAACGCAGAGGCAAAAGTGAAAACCGGCCAAGAAGACATGGGTAAGATTTATATTTCCTACAATGATGCAGCCGGAGCATCTTGGGCTACTACAAGTTCTGCTTCTACAAGTGAATTTGGAAGTCTGCAAAAAACGTCCAGTGTGACGAAGACATTATATCTGCACGCTAAGGCGGAGGCGGATCATGTGTTCTTGGGCTGGTATCAAAATGGCGATAAGATTAGTGAGGAAGCAGATTATCAGATTCCGGATGAATCCTTTAATGATTACACGAATGCAACTATAGTTACTCAGGGAAATATAGTTGCTCACTTCAAGGCGGCCGACGCAAAAGATCAGCCGGTAATGCTGCTGAGCGAGGGTGGAGTGTCGTATGATGGATCGGCTGATATTGAAGTGGGTGTAGGTACAGTTTTCTCTATAGGTTTGGACTATGCTCCGGATGTGACTTTGAGTTCCTCCAATATTTCCAATCCTAGCGGTACGGAAGTGCTGGTATATGATGGGGAGAATCAAAAGTTGATTGTCAATCGTGCCGGCACGGCAACGTTTACTATTTTCCAACCCGAAACACCAACTATTGCTGAAAAGACAGTGGTATTTACCATTGTTGCTTCTAAACGCGTTCCGCAGTGGGAGTTTACATTACCGACAACTGTGTATGAACGTAATGGATATGATTGTCCTATTCGTTTGATAGATGCTCGTCCGGAGTGGACGCTTACGTCTTCAAATGAGAGTGTATTTGCTACTCTTTCTCAGTCGGAATATGGAGAAGATCCTACGGTGTTGCTAGGTGCGATAGAAGGTGCTGCTCAGACGATTGACTTAACTTTCCATCAAGACGGTAACTATCAGTACGAGGAAATCACGGAAGTAAAACATATTACGGTACAGCCGCAGTTGACGCGTTTACCTATTGATGGACTGACTAGCACCATAGCGACCCCCTTGCTATATTCTACGTATAATTGTGCCAAAGCAGACGCTATTATAGAAAATGGGACACAATATCTCATGAAGGGAGACAATGTTGATCTAGTATATCAATTAACGATTCATTTTGAAGGTATCCCTGATGAACTCTCGTGTACCTTGTTGGGTAGTACGAATGACGGCTTCGCACACAAAACGATGTGGACTATAGAGGAGAGTGCTAATGGGACAAATTGGTCAGATGTCTTTCCTCGGCAAAAACCTGGTGGAGCGCAACGAGAAGTGGGTCCATTATCTCTTAAACCTACCACGCGTTATTTGAGATGGACATATGAGGATGGTGTTAATGGAAAAATAGCTAACTTAAAAATTACCGAGTTGCTGTTTAGTTCTAAACCGGATTTTCTCATTTACCATATTGGTGATGTTACGCCTCAACAGGTCCAGATAACATGTTCGAGTATCAAGGCACTTGACTATGGCTTCAGTGCTGGTAGTGAAGATAAGTTTAATATCACAACTGCCAATCTTTATCCGGTAGCTTTTGATGAGAGTACCAAAGCTACAGCTGACATCAGTATTTTATCAAGTGTAACGGAGCCATTTGATGCGGAGTGGTATGTGAATTTGACAAAATATGGTGGAGAACAAAAGAATGTGACGGTGGGCTTATATGTGTGTCAGCCGCGTACGGAATTGCCATTAGATGTAAAAACAAGAGTTAATGACTACTATTATTTCTATCATGGAAGCAGTAAAGCTACATATGACAAAGCAACGAAAAAAATCGAATTCGATGTGGGTAATTCTAGTGGAGCGCCAGATAGATGGGTGGAGTTTCAGTTTGATGGAATTCCTGGGGATATAAGTTTTGAACCTACTGGAACGATAAAGGAAGGTGCGTATTGGAATATTTATGAAAAAGCAGCTGAAGGTGATTCTTGGACACACGTTCGTCGTTCTGCATTGGTGCGTGGAGCAAGCACTCCTATTTCGGCACCATTAAGCCCGACATCGCATTATGTGCGAATTGAATTTAGTGGTAGCGCACAGGTAGCGACTATCTCCAATCTGAAAATCACTAAAGGCGTTTATATTCGTTCCAATCATAATTTGGTGACTTTTGCGAAGGAGGGCGCAGCAAATACAACATGCACTCTGACAACCGCTAATGTGAACAACGTGAGCGTGTCCATGCAGAATGGTACGAACTATAGTGCATCGCTTTCCGGAAATACGCTGACTATCAATCGTACAGGGTCGGATGCTTCCGCTCTGTATGATATGGTGGTGATTACAGGTACATCCGCCATCAACGGATCTGCAGTTACGAAATACATTCCGGTAAATACAGTGCCTTCCACAATCACGGCTACTAATGCTGCAAGTACCGGAATTAAGACAGGAACGCGCAATAATTCAGTCTCTGAATGGGCAGCAACATCTTATACAATAACCGGTATTAACGTATCCGGTGCTTTCTCTGATGGGAAAGCTTTCTGCGACAAGATGTATATCTTTGACAAGTCGTATAACGAGACTAATCCTTTTGGCTCTAATATTGCGGTTTCGCTCGGTAATATAGCAATGACTTCCTGTCATATATATACCAAGAGCGGTGATAATTATGTCTATAGCAAGACGATTGAAAATGTTTGTGCTGCAGCAAAGTCCTCGGACTTTAATATTGAAACGTCCGGAACGTTGAAGTTATATTTCACGGGTTATTGTCCGATGTTATCTGTCGGATATTCGGGAAGTGACGAATCCGCGATTTATATTAGCGGTTCTGGTGATAAATCTGTGGACCTCTATTTTGATAATTGTTTCGTAGTGCCAAGACGTAAGACTGTTGAAGGATATGGAACGGCCGAAGATATTGAGGCCTATAAGTATGCAGTGTGGATCGAGTTCTATCCGGTAGGCAGTGCAGCCGCACTATGTTTCCAAAATAAATCTACTAGTGGAAGATTAGAGGCGAACATCCATCTCAAAGGACGTAATATGCTCTATAGTGGCGATGGAATGTTTTTCTATATTAGTGGTGCTAAAGCCACTCATCAAAACGCACCCCTTATGGTGCTGATGGATGACACAAGTGAAAAGACCACCATTAATATTGATGATATATGGCCAAATGCTGCTACGTCTGGATCTCAGCGAACCAATGGACAATTAATGTTAAACAAAGGTAATGATGCACGTCCTTCTATTGATTTGGGGAATGAAAATACTATTTTGAATTTTAATGGCGGGCAAATTACATTAAGGAATGCCTATCCACAGTCTTCGACGTATAAAACAACTTTTGCAATTTCGACTAGACAGTTTGAGATGAAGGGCGCTGTGGCCTATGGACTAGGTAATGACCAATCGAAAGGAACAGTCAATTTTAATGATGGATCATTCTCATGTATAAAGCCATCCAGTTATGGATCAAATAGTACTTTTGATGGTTACTATAGGGATCCGAATGGGAATAAAGATCCAACTGCTCTGCGTGTACCATTGCAAACCTATATTAATGGTGGAACATTTAATTGTAACGTTTTTACGTGCGAGACAGTGACAAGCAACGGCGGTTCGCCGACCAATAGTAAAGGTGATGCTGTATGTATGTTGGATATGCGTGCATCAGGAGGCGTGGATAAAAAGGGCTTTGCTATATTTGATTTCCCGTATGATCAAGTAAGCAAATCTGATAATACGACTACTTTGGCTCAATATTATGAAAGCAACTCAACGGATTATGGTCATGCAAGTATTACACCAAAGGATGAATATGTGCATTTATTCTTACCTTGTGATTATACGGAGCATAGCGCAGTAATGGATTATACGGTAGATATCTGGAAATATGCGTTACCTTCTATGGCGATGAGTGGATCCAATGCGTCCACTGCAAGAGATGCTTTGGGACTACCGAGTAATAATTTAGGAGGATCTACCAGTGTAAATACTACAAATAATATAACCAAGAATGTATTGTGGGGTCGAATAGATGATTATATGCAAGCTGCCTCTTCCGATTATCGAATAAATGATGAATTGGCAGGTCAACCTATAACAGATATTCAAATAAGTATTGCCAAAGGGGATTATTATAGTGATGTAACAAATACCAGCGAATACGTAATTAAGGAAGGCCAATATATCTTGCTGACTGTTAAAGCAGATAAGTATATATCTTTATGTTCGCCATTTGCTATCAAGAATATTTATGTTGTAGAGTCATATCCAGAGGAGAAACTGGCAGAACTTGCAGAAGGAAATATAACGAATGCGTTCTATCAACAAGGATATTCGAATATAGACTATTGCTATCAGTTAGCAAAGGCTGCATATTATACGAAAGAAAACTTCGCAAAAGTAAATTCTTCTTATCGAACGTGGAGTTATAAGCAGGATCTGTCAAATGGCTACACCGGCACACAGGCTCAATATAATTGGCGCGGAGTGAAGAAAATTACTCCTTATGTGGATTTCAATCTCTATGAGAACAAAGAAGAATGGTCAATCGATGAAAATGATAACTACACTTGCGATTGGGCAACGGCAGATGGCTCTGATGGCGTTTGGATGGATAAGGGAAAGAACTATATCCTTCAGTTCCCTGCTAAAAAGGAGCATGCTAATTGGGACTATTGGACCGGAAAAATGATTATCTTTGAGGGTCTCGGCGAAGAGACGATCAAGGGATCGGATTACCAGGCGACTATCAAGGCATCGGCAACTCCATCCGGTGAAGGAAAGGCGGTAATGTTGGGTAATACAACCTTGGCTGACATGACTGTGCAGAACGCAAACCTCTTCTTTTATGACGAAGAGTCCGGTATGTTCCGTAGTGAGCCGGAGGCTGATGTGACCATCCAGCCGGCACAGGGATTCCTCTATGCTACACCGAAAGTAGATTCGGAAGCTCCGGTAGAATTATACGGCATCGAAGCTTACACCGGTAAGTGTTGGTATTTCTTGACCTATGACGAGAATGAGATAAAGGTTGAACGTAGTGTGGAGAAAAAGACCTATAAGGGTGTAGATTCTAATGACGATGGTACGGAGAATAACCGCTATATCTATCGCAATGGTGCGTGGGTAGAGATGACCGATGAGGATGGTGACCACGCATGGGCGGGATCCAACGACAACACCTATATATATTACGCGGACGCGTGGGTGATTGTGAATAAGGTTGACGGACTTTATACGGATGGAGAGGAGAATAAGTACACCTATGATGACGCTACATCCGCTTGGAAGCGACTGAGCATTGAATGTGGTATCTATAGTTATGATGATCATAAGTTTATGCTCATCAACAACGTCTTGACTCCTGTAACGCTGAACGCAAATGATCCGGCTTATCGTGTGGATGGATCTGATCCGGCACAGTACTATTTGGATCCTAACGGTTCTTGTGCATGGACAGCCGTTAATGTCAATAACGATGGCGCTTACTATTATGGCGAGAGCCCGTACCATTTCTATGTCTATCTCAATGATGCATGGGTGGCTGTAGATCGCGTCTTGAATAATCCGAATTGGAACCGTACCTATAAAGATAATTCAGGAAACTATTACATCCGAAATAATGATAACTGGTTGATCATCACCGGTCCGGATGAGAACCACCTGTATCATGGTTCGGATAGCAAGATCTATATCTACTATGGCAATCCGGCTGATTGGGTAGCTGTTACCCACCATAAGGATGTTATCTACACGGATGGCGAGAATTACTATCAGTATAACACTACCTCTACCAAGTGGGAAATCGTAGTTGTGGATATTGTGGTAAAGGCAGGTGAAAATTACCCTGTAGTTGGTCATCAATCGCTCCATGATCTGACCATTAAGGACAATGGTAGCGTTACCATTCCTTCCGAAACCTCGCTAACAGTACAAAACCTCATCATTGAGGCAACCCCGGATAATAACCAATCGGGTATTATCAATGGCGCAGGTATGGCTAATCTAACGGTAGTTGGTGATGCATATTTAGATATTATAATGAATAGTACCGGAGAGATGGATGCTACCAAATACTATTCTTTCGCAGTTCCATTCACGGTGAATAGAACAGATGGTGTGCAACGTCTTAATAAGAATACCGGCCTTTGGGAAACAGCTACGTTCGGAGCTAACTACTTGGCATACGAGTATGACGAAGCAGAGCGTGCCGCTAATGGCCCGAGCAATGCATGTTGGAAAAAGGTAACCGGCGACCAATACGTACCTGGTAAGTTCTATCTCTGCGAGTTTGATAACGATAACTACAATGTATATCGTTTCAAGGCGAGCGACAAGAGTCAGTTGAACGCGATAGCTAATATCTCTGTATCCAAGAGCAGCGATGATGCTCTTAACGCAGGTTGGAATGGCGTTTCCGGTATGGGTATCTCCTACTCAAAACTCTCGGGTGCATATGGATTTATGTTTGCTCTCAATAGTGTGGCTAATGCGTTTGATATCCAGTTGGCCAATGAAGCGTCTTTGGCTGTAGGTCGGGCTGTATTTGTTCAAGTAACAGCAACGGGCGAGCTAACAATTAGTCAACCTTCATCGGCTCCGGCTCGTGCGCCTCAAGAGAATCAGATAAACTGCCTGCGTATTACTGAGAACGGCAAACAGAAATACGACGACCAACTCTTCTTCTCGGCTTCTGAGGAGGCTCAACCGGTATATGTTGCCGGTAAAGATATTGAGAAGATGTGGATGGGTACGCCTTCTGTAGCTCGTATCTGGGCGGTTGACTATAATGGTCTGCGCCTGGCGGCTAACGATGCGGTATTGGTAGATGAACGGGCTGATTATCAACTTGGTATATCTGCTCCTAAGAATGGAGAATATGTCCTCGCACTGCAAGAATCATATGAGGATGTAACGGTTTATCTAACGCAAAACGGTACTATCATTGCTAACCTGACGCTTGGCGAGTATCCTGTCTCGCTGGAGAAGGGAGAAACAGCGGAGTATGGTTTGCGCATCATTGTACGCAAGGCTCCGAATGTAGCAACTGATTTCGATGCCGCTATCGTGGATAATCCGAATGGCGTACATAAGGTGATTATCAATGATATGATGTATATTATCAAAAATAAACATGTATATACTACCAATGGTCAAATCGTCAAATAACTACAGAAATATGAACCACGATAATAATAACCAGATGTTCAAGAAAAGTTATACTACACCCTTGACAACTATTCAGTCTTTGGAAGGAATTTTATTATGGGCACCCCAAGCGGGCTCTGAAGGTGGTAGTATGCCTAATCCTGCACCATCAAGGAGAACACAAGTGTTCTAAAGCAAAAAGCAAGTGGAATAATTATGCAGATACGTACCGAAATAGCAGCAACAATCATGTTATTCTGCTGGGTAGTTGGGCTTCATGCTCAATCGCCCAGCGGCTTGACGTGTGAAGATGCAATACCACTAGGGACTGAATATGTCGGTAATGTACCGGGAGCGGGAACCTATTGGTACACAGCCTCTACCTATGATTTGCCGCTGAAGATTCAATTTGCACCGGCTCCCGGAGCCAGCAATATTGCGCCTGCTGTGGAGGTGGATTTTACCTGTACCCCCGGAGTTTATGACGATCCTCAGTTGGATAGCCTTATCAATGAGGCATCCGGATGGGGATATACAATGCCGCTAACATTTAATAGTAATTTAATAGTGGTGGATGGACATAACGAGTATTCTTTATCGGTAGGAAAGTCGTACCGGGATATCCTTGCGTCCTTAGGCTATACGAATAATATTACAGCCTACGTGAAAGTAACGTACGGTGGTGCCGGAGGTATAGAAATGGCTCCTGATACGGCTTTCTCCAATTGCATGGATAGAGGCGAAATAGTAACGTTAGGCACCGTACTGAATATAGAGGCGGAGGATAGTGATACGCATTTTGTGTTCCCACTAACCAAATGGCAGGATGACTCTGTTCGTTTTATATGGCAAGGCACGGCTCCTGCGGATGTGTATCTATCGACTATTTGTGATTATGGATTTGATGCTTTTGATGACGCCAACAAGATATATGATGTCCTTACGGTACAACCAAATGATACTTTCAAACTGACCAACGCAGAGATTAAAAGAGCCTTAGATTGGCCGGAAAACAATGGCGGACTATATTATATGAAGATATATAGCCAATCGGTAGGAACGCTCAAGGTGGAGCATATCCCCATGACCCCTCCTTCTGGTGGCGCTACATTGTTGCGGTATGGAAGAACCATTCAGTTGAACGCACATGATACTACGAAGGTATTTGCCATACCGGCCGATTGGACAAATCCTACGGAGTTTATCAGCCCGACCCAATATATATTCCATATGTATGTGGGCAAGACGCATGATTTTGAAACCTCTGAAGCTATTGCCGATTATACATTCCATCGTACGGATAACGGCCGATGGCTCGGTTTGCCGAAAGAAGAGTTGGCGGCACTTTGGACAAAAGCTACCGGCAATTATCTGTATGTGCGTTTTGATTGCGCCTCTAAAACCTCTGTGACTCCCTACAAATGGAGCCAGTCTGAGTGCGAGGAGCTTAGCCGTGAAATATTGCCCGGTGATACGTTGAAATCATCTAAGAATTCAACAATCGTGTATAGGATGTATTATGCAGATTGGGTGGGTGGAGATATACAGTTTAAATGGCTGTCTAACACGCAATGCCCAACATATATGGCCGATACCTGTTCTCCGTCATCATGGAATAGAGACAATGCGCGCATTATTGAATATAAGAATATCGCGCGTCGAGGTACATGGACTATAACAGAAGCAGAATGGACTTCTTGGGCCAATAGAATGGATCCGGATGGCTATATCTATTTGCGCATCGTCCCGAGTACTTCAACCAATGCCAATATGGTAATCACTTCCTCTGCGCCAGCTGAAGAAGATCCTCAATGTGTTCCGGTTGATTCACTTTTGACTACAGAGGCTTGGGATACGTACGAATGGCGAGGGACAACTTACACGCAGAGCGGACAGTATTCTGAAATAGTCTCAGAACCAGGGAATTGTGATTCCACGTATATACTGAATCTAACTATTCATACGACGAGTTACGATACCTATGCTGAAACCGCATGCGATAGTATCATCTATAAAGGCAGAAAATATACAGAGTCAGCTGTATTTAAGGACACTCTGATAAACATCAACGGAGATCGAACAATAACGACGCTGAATTTTATTATTCACTACTCTGTTCATCTTAGTATACCTGGAATAGATGCATATGATCAGTATATATGGGGGGATACTGTTATAGAAATATCGGGTACTTATACACGTCGTTTCCAAACAAAAAATGGGTGTGATAGTATTGTAACGCAGCAGGTGACTATCCATCGTAATCTCAAAGATACGACCATCTATTTCTGCCCCGGCATGCATGAGGAAGGAATCGTGGAGGATGGCGAATGGCGGACCGATTATCGTGCTTATCAGTTAGAGATGCCCTCGCCCGATTGGTATATGGAGGGCGTGATCCTGGAGGCACAGGCTGATAAGGCTTTGGTGGATTTCCGCCGTGCGGAGCAAAATCTTATGGACCATTACCAGCTGCCGTTCGTGCCCATATCGAATATCGTATGGTCGTTCCGCTCGGTAGATGATGCCGAGAGCCATGCAATGGAGATAAAGAACGAACCCCAATGGGTGGAGCCCGGTACGGTCTCGGTGATGGTACGATTCCAATGCGGCGCACCGTATTACAGCAGTTTTACGACGGATGTGGAAGAGGTGGACTATATCGCCCGACCGGTCAAGGTCATGGAGAACGGTACCGTGATGATCATCCGCGGCGGCAAACGGTATAACGTCTTAGGAACAAGAATACGATAACTCACTAATATTTACTCAAACAACAATCTCTTATGAAACTCCGAAAGCTGATAATAGGCCTGATGGCGATTCTGCCGATGGGCGCAATGGCGAAATTAGTTCAGCCGTGCGACTCGTTCTCTACGGTATGGAAAGACACGCTGCCTGCTCATTATTGCGACTGTGAGTATAACTCGAATACATTTGCATTCCCCATCGACACGGTCCTCTCCGGAGATGTGTGGTTTACAGCCACGATCGATGATATACGTCAGGGCATATCGGCGTACTGGTTCTCTAATACATCCGTGACGATCGATGTCTATGCTTTCTGTATCAGCACGACGCCGACTTTCTCGGTGACGGTAGGTCCTAACCGCATGAGCGAGATGGATATGGATAAGATTAACAGCAAGCTCGATGAGATCGGCGGTAGTGCGCAGTACCTCAAGGCGCTTACGCCGCGTATCCATGTCTATCCTTTGAACGGCGGATCGGGTCAGGTGTTCTGCTATCCGTACGACCAGGGTCCTCACTCGACTTGCGACAGAGCGCTGGAGATGCGTGCATGGATGACTTATGTATGTAGCGAACCGGAGAACGTCTATCGTCTGCCGTCGTCCAATATACCAGCTTCCGGTCATGCGTTCTTGAGATGGATCCATAAGCCCAAGAATGTCTCCCAGAAGCCCCAGCCGGCAGAGATATGGCTGACGATGGATAGTTGCAACGGCGCGGAAGTAGCGCGAGTAACGATGAGCGATACGACGCATGTCTATCAGCCGGATTCCGCTATGCTGGTTACCGTCCGCAATGCCAAGAGGGAGATATGGGTACACGTCTCGCATGAGGCGGGAGTGAACGGCCGATTGTTCTACTATACCAACCCCAAGTACGCCGATCCGCTGCCTCCTGTTAACCAGACGATTTGCGAGGGAAAGAAGATTACGGTAGATGGTCGCGATTATACCTCCGATACTGCGTTTGTCGATGTGATATGTATGAATCGCGATACCTTGCAGGAGAGAAGCGTATCCCTCTCTTTTACTCAGCCGACAACCATCTATGATACCGTTCAGGTAGCTGCCGCGGAGTTGGCACGCGGATATGTGCATCCCGCTTCGGGAATGGTGCTCCGCCAGTTCGGCGATACGGTCTTTGATATCGTGAAAGCCAATACCTGTACCAAGCGATTCCAGGTGACCGTGGAGGAGAAGGAAGAACCGAAGGGGACGGAGCTGATCTCGGGCGCTAAGAAAGCCCGCAAGACGATTGTCAGCGGCCAGATGGTCATCTATATTGACGAGAAGAAATACAATGTCTTAGGACAGCAAATACAATAAAAAATTAACAATAATTACTAACTTTTAAAACAACCAATTACATGAAGAAGTTTTTCTTACTTACGTTGGCATCCTTGATGACCGTCTTCGCGATGGCCAAGGGTGATGGCAGCGGTAGTACAAAAGCAAATGCAATTGAATTTGACTGGGACAAGGGAAATGTACACATGAGCGGTACCAAATGGTACCATGTTGACCTCTCTCCCCTCTA
This sequence comes from Bacteroidales bacterium UBA2712, assembly GCA_002354055.1. GTDB lineage: Bacteria > Bacteroidota > Bacteroidia > Bacteroidales > Paludibacteraceae > Colicola. Next base: position 86,928 of record DEKW01000011.1, on the reverse strand, counting down.
TGAGGAAGAGAACCCGTCGCTGACCCTCTTTGTGACCAACCCGGACCGTAGCAATTCAGTTAACGCAGACTTGAAAGCTACTGTTGCAGGTGAGACTGAGACGAAGCACTATGTAGTTTCTCCTCATGAGCACCAGACTTACACAGCAAACGCAACCGTACTGGTTCGTATGCGTCAGACGGAGATCTACCTCACGCTGACTACCGATGGCGAGGTTCGTCTGAGCGCAAAGGTATTCGAGGCAGCGGATCTCGATGAGACCTGTAAGGACGCTCGTAAACTGAACTGGGACACAGAAGTGACCCAGACCAAGGGTTATGCCGCTTGGTGGAAAGTGGACATCAGCCAGATCAAAGACACGGCGACCATTAAGAAGGACGCTAAGGTGACGATCACTAACATCGGTACCGGTACGGTGAACCTGAAGACCGGTCAGTCGCTTGACTGCCCGTCATCCGGTACTACCAGACGTGATTACACGCTCGCTGCCGGTGAGTCCGTAATCGACACCATCCCGCAGAGCATGATCGCGAGTGTCTATCCGGATGAGCTCTATTTCACTATCGAGAACCTGGAGCAACCGGTGAAGATGAAGGTGGAGATGATTGATCAGCCGGTCATTCCGGTTATTCCTGCTCCGAGCGCTATGCCCGCGGTAGTTTTGAATGTAAATCCGACCGACACAACTATCCAGAATGCAGTTATTCCTGCCGGTCAGACCTTGTATGCCTTCAGTGTGGCTGACATGGACGCACTGACTAAGTACGAGCCGGAGTTCACCTATCGTAACGAAGGTGCCGCTACCGCTCACATGACCATCAAGATGGCCTTCGAGCGCCCGGCATACGGTACGTCGAACACCAACTATGAAATTGCAGCCGGCGAGGAAGAGATCGTGGTTTACAAGAAGAACATGCTGGACGGTATGATCGATAACGTAGATTCTATCTACCTGCTTATCTCCACTGACCGTCCGATCAACTTCTACGGCCGTTTCAAACACGTTCGTGAAGGTAAGGCTTGTAAGACCAACATCGACTTCAACTGGGAGTCCGGTCATCGCCAAGAGGCTCGTACGACCCAGTGGTACGCAGTAGATGTAGCAGCCGCTCGTGATAACCTGCAAGACATCGTGGTACACGTCCAAAACCTCGGTACTGAGGCTGCTAAACTCAAAGCAATGGTTGCTTTCTCCTGCCCGTATATTGATCTCCAAGAGATCACCCGTACGATTGCTGCGGGTTCGACGGCTCCCGAGCGCGCTATCAACTACTCGATGTATGCCGCTATGACGGATACCGTATGGATTGGTCTGGAGACCAGCCAGGATATCAAGTTCTGGGTAACGACCAGACCGACCAAGATCAACGAGCCGGATGACGCATGTTTGACCGCTACGTTGTTCAACTGGGAAGAAGGCGTGCAGCAAGGCGCCAATGATACCATTTGGTATAAGATCGCGATGGAAGAAGCACGTGAGCAGTCGGCTAAGTTCCCCACTGTATTCGTGCAGAACCTCAGCGCAACCAATGAGTTGAAAGTAGAGGCCGAGCTCTCGCTCGAGTGCCCGGACTCGATTGAGAACGAGAAACGCAGTTTGACGATCGCTGCCAATGGCTCATACAGCCGTCAGATCTCGCGTAACATGTTCGAGAATATCGTACAAGATACCGTATATCTGCGCGTGATTTCTTCGCAGCCGGTTAAACTGCAGATCCGTTTGACCGAGGAGGCAGAGGGTGCAAGTTGTGCTTCTGCTATTCCGTTCAACTGGGTTTCCGGAAATATCCAGGCAGCTGACGCTAACCTGTGGTACGCTGTTGACCTGCGCGAGGTGATGAAGGGTGGCAACGACATCCGTCTCCATATCGAGAACCGCGAGAATAAAACCGGTAAGGGCGTAGCTCAACTGGTATTCTCCTGCCCGGTAGAGGAGGCTCCGTCCGTTCAGGACTTCTCGCTGGCTGCCGGTACCGAGCGTAAGATTACGGTACAGAACAGTGCCTTTGATGTATTGGAGGACAGCGTGGTATTCGTAAACCTCCAGAGCACTACCTCTGTCCGCTTCTGGGCTGAGATCCTGCCGGTAGAGCCGTTCGATACCATCACAGGAGAGGGCTTGACGCTGATTCCGCTGAAATGGGATAGCCTCTATGAGCAGGATGTAGATACCGCATGGTATATCATTACGAAAGAGGAGATTGATAAAGTTCGTAATGCAGATCAGAAGCTTAAACCGGTAGCTCACCTGATAAACCTTGGTTCTGCCAAGAATACCATCAAGGCTGAGGCTGCTTACGCTTTCCCGATCGTGAAGAAGATGATGACCAAGAGTCAGGAACTGAAAGCCGGTCAGCATTATTCCGATACTGTTCCGGCAAGTACGTTTGAGCAGATCATAGGAACAAAAGCCAACCCCAAGAAAGATACCATTATTATTCGTGTTACCCGTCCAGCCGGTTCTGCTAACTTCCAGTTCCGTGCCGAGTTGGTAAAAGCGTTCGGCGGTAACAGCCGATATGACGCACTGCCTGTCCGTATGGGTGAGGCGTATGGTCAGAGCGCTAATACCGAGATGTGGTATAAGGTGAAGACCGCTGATCTGAAAGCAGATAAGGCGCTCTTCAATAAGTCGCTGCACGTCATCGCTAAGAATGCAGGCGCCGGTGAGACGACCGTCAAAGTGGCTGTTTACGAAGGTCTGCTGTCGGAGACTGACCTCTTCGAGGAATACGCTATCGATGAGAAATACAGAGAGCGCAAACTCAAGAAAGGTGAGTCTAAATCGCATAATGTTCCGGCACAGGCTATCTATGCCGTAGGTGATCTGGAGCTCTATATCAAGGTTCGCACCACTGACTCCATCTACTTCTCCAGCGCGTTTGGTGCTGATTATGCTCCGGCTGCGGTAGATCCGAAACAGAAAGATGCGCAGATGGTAGTACCGAACGTGGATTACGAGATCCCGGGCGACAACCAGGAACACTGGTATCTCGTTTGTCTGCCGTATATCCAGAATAACTATATCTACACTGACTCCAGCACTTTGTACTATGAGTTGAATAGTACCGCTACGATCGAGGCTACCGCTACGTTCCAGGACAATATGGATTGCCAGATGCCGGTTCGTAAGCGTACGGTAAATGCCCATAAGGGTACCAAACCGCTCGCTGAGTTGGTGAACAAGGCGCTGGAGAAAGCTGGTATGAAATACGATGTATCGTCCTTCCAGGATAAGTTTGTGGACAGTTTGCTCCATAAGTTCATCACGAAGGATTCCGTAACGGGTTACGTTCGTATCAAGACGGATAAGACCATCAAGTTCCGCATCAACACCCCGCAGGTAAGAGGTCTGGAAGACTGTCTCACAGACCCGATGTTCTTCGACTGGGAGCACGGAAACGTGAACCCGGCCGGTCAGCACACCTGGTATGTGGCGATGTTGGATTCGACCAAGATCCCTGCTGACAAGGATCTGCGTATCCACCTCGACAACTGGTCGCAGACAGAGACCTCTACCGCCAGCGCTGCGCTTTACTTCAAGTGCGGTGATCCGGAGCAGGGTCATATCACCAAGACCATTGCCCCGATGGATGGCGAGTGGAAAGATATCGCACGTGACTTCATCGATAACTCCGGATGGCCTCCGTTCCTGTTCCTGGATTATACCTCCGACCAGACGACCCATCTCTGGATTGAGTTGATTGACCAACAGCCGCGTGATACCGTTCGTACGGATACGACCTTCTTCGTATGTCTCGGCGATGCTGTGATAGGAGAGCATACCGTGATCGTGATGAAGGATACCGTTTGGAACGATACCATCTCGGATATCAAGGATGAGACCAAGGCAGCGTTGTACGACTCTATCTCTACCGTGCACGCATACGTATTGCGCGATCCTAAATTATATGACTTCGCTTCGCAGTTGTCGATCAAGAGAGGTCAAGTACTTGACTTGAGCGGTGTCACCACTTGGCTGAATGCACAGTATGCGGCCGATCATAACGATACGCTGAAGTCCGTGACGGATATCACGTGGGAGTACAGTACCGATGGTACTAATTATGGAGCAGTACCGACCACGCCGCTGACATCGGAGCGTATCAACCTCCAATACACGGCTACGCTCGCGTGTGGTAGTACGATCGATACGCTCTATATGAATACCGTTCGTGACACCCTCTACGATACCTTCTGTAAGACCTATACTTGGGAAGGTAATACGTACGATAAGGACACGCTGGATTCTGTTATTTATGCAGGTGGACTCTATCTGGGTGACAGTATCCCGTATATCAGCCTGACGAAACTGCCGGAAGCTACCGGTGATACGACGGCTGCAGGCGAGTGTAATATGTTCACATGGCATGGCGTAACGTACTATAACGACACCATCGTCAGCGACACCCTCATTGATGCGGCTGCTAATGGTTGCGATAGTATCATCACACTTCATCTGACGGTTATCAAACCGTATGTGGACACGCTCGTGATGGTAGCTAAGTACGGCAACCGTATGCTCATGATCGACCGCAACCAGATCGTTCAGATCCCGGGTTGGGAGATGCTGCCGGATTCTGTGGATACCGAGGGTTATGTAACCTGGTGGAAAGAGGCTACGCCGGAGGATATCAAGGTAGGTGAAGGCTATTACTACACCCAGCCTAACGGCGAACCGCTGCCTGCCGGCGAGACGTATTATGCGAAGATCGAGATTCCTGCTTCGAGCGGCGCTGCTTGCGGCGCGAAGGGTGAGACTCGCCACTATACGATTCCGGTTACTGCAGGAGCTCCGGCACTCGTGCCGTCACTCGCTCGTCCGGGAGAGGATGTACGCGTGATCAACCTCAATCCGGAGGTGACTACTACGATCCGTCTCTACACGACCGAAGGTCTGTTGCAGAAATCGTTCGTGGTTTCCGGTGAGACATCATTCGTGATCAAGGCTGCTGACGCACACGGATTCTATCTGGTAGAGCTGAGCAATGAGAGCCTGAAGACAACATTACGTTATATCGTTAAATAAGAATAGGAGGTAGCACAATGAAGACTATTAAATCAATTCTGATTGCAACTACCCTGGTATGCGCTACTGCTGTGTCGAGTCTGTCGGCACAGCAGGCAGCCCAGCCTGCCCAAGAGCACCAATGGAAGGTAGCCATCGGCGACTCCGTAATGATCAAGCGCGAGTGCGTAGAGTATTTGACCGGAGAGAGACCGTCCGTATGGGTGTGGGATAAAGTACATACCGTACGCCAGTTAGGTACCAAGCGGTTCCCGGAAGGTGTTCTGTTGATGAATATCTACTCGTGGATCTGCGAGGAGTGCTTGATTCCTGTAACTCATAATGAGGAGGAAGTAGCAGAACAGCCGAAAGAACAGCCGAAGGAGGAGCCGAAAGTTCAACCTGTAGAACAACCAAAGGAAGAGCCTAAAGCAGAGCCAGTCAAAGAGGAGCCGGTAGTAGCGCCTGTTAAAGAGGAGCCGAAAGCGGAACCTGCTGTTCAGCCTGCAGAGGAACCCAAAGAGGAACCCGCTCCGGTAGAAGAGCCGAAGAATGAGGAGAAAAACGCTCAGTCCAACCAAGGTGACTCTATCCACTCTCAGCAGAATTTCAAGCACAGCTATGACCGCTTCACAATCGGCCTGCGCGGCGGTGCTGCAGGTTTGCTCCATAAGACTAAAGAAGGTAACTGGACTTGCGGTGGAGACGTAGTGCTTGATCTGCAATATGCACATTACTGGACCAAGGACGGCCGTCCTGTAGATCTGGGTATCATTACCGGCGTAGGTCTCGGCTATGCGCAGAGTAGTGTAAAATCGAGTGTGAACTCTACGCGTCCTAATGTAGAGGATGGTGATGCCACTCCGATGCATATTGATTATACGATCCGTGCTGACGAAGTGAAAGAGCACGATGGCCAGCTCCAGTTGGAGGTGCCGTTGATGTTCTCCTTGATTCACCAGAACGGTCTGTTCTTCAATGTCGGTCCGAAATTCATGCTTCCGGTATTCACTCCGTACAAGCAAACGATTTCGAATAACCCGAACACTTTTGTGGAGGCATACTATCAGGAGACTGGCGTCCGCGTTACCAATGACGTGATCACAGGTCTTTTGGCTGAGGACAAATATACCAGCAAAGGTACGGACTACAAGAACAAATTCACCATCAATGTAATGCTGACGGCTGAGATCGGTTACGAGTGGATCCTGAAGAGCGGTAACTCGCTCGGCTTGGGAGCATATGCTAACTACAGCGTATATAACAGCTTCAAGAACAATCCTGAGGATCCTAATGTAGATCCGCTAATCCGTGTAGAGTCTGCTCCGTCCAGCACTTCGAATGCTGTGATTAACGTTAATCCGTTGACGGGAACGTATGCTTCGGGTCTGGGCTTCTTCGATGCAGGTGTGAAACTGGCTTACCATTTCAACTTCCCGAAGAAACGTAAAAACATCGATTCTAAATTGTTCTAATGAACGTATGACGATACTATGTATCGAAAGTAGTACATCGGTTTGTTCGGCCGCCATCTGCAAGGATGGCGAGCCGATCAAGCAATGTATATCCTATGAGGGTAGCAACCATGCACGGTTGCTACCTCGCTATATAGAGGAACTGCTCTCGTTCGCGCGGGAGCAGGGACTCTCTATAGAGGCAGTAGCCCTGTCTGAAGGACCGGGCAGTTATACCGGACTTCGTATTGGCGCCTCGACGGCGAAAGGTTTGTGCTACGGACTTAATATACCCTTGATTCCCGTCCCGACCTTGGATGTCCTCTGCGAAGCCGCCAGAAAGAGTCTGTGCTCTGTCAGTCCGAAGGACGGTCTGTGCTCTGTTAACGAAGCGGTCTTGATTCCTATGATCGATGCCCGACGGATGGAAGTCTATACAAAGGTTGAAGGCGAAACCAAAGCAGTCGTGGTTGAGAATGAGGAGTCTGTGCTCTGTCAGAATAGCGGTCTGGCAGCAGAGCGGTCCTACTACTACTTCGGCGACGGGGCGGAGAAATGCTCCAAGATATTTACCAAACCCAACTGGCATTTCATCCCCGGTATCGTGCCGGAGGCGCAGTATATGGGGGCGTTAGTCGAAAGTCGAAAGTCGAAAGTCGAAAGTCGAAAGATGATCAGCGGGGCGGAACTGGCGTACTACGAGCCTTTCTATCTGAAGGAATTTATTGCAGCCCCAAGCCACGTCAAAGGTTTAAATTAGAAGAAATCGGAGTCTAACCCTGCGTACTGGTCGCGATGAGGTCGCGATGAGGTCGCGGGAATGACTGCTAAATATGCTTAGATTACACAAACATATTCATGTGTCTCGGTTAATCATTTTTGGATTAGCCGTAGCCTCTTTTATCTCTTGCTCTACCCAGAAAAATACATGGGCGACCCGGTCGTTCCATCAGACGAAAGTCAAATATAATATCCTCTATAACGGAAACATCGCGTATGACGAAGGCTTGAAGGCCATCCGCGATGCCAACACCGATGACTACAGCCGCGTGCTGTATCTCTATCCGGTATCGAATCATACGGCAGCGCAGGCCGGTGCCTCGCAGATGGACAAGACCATCGACAAATGCCGTAAGTGCATCAAGTTGCACTCGATCAAGTCGAAACCCAAACGTAACCCTAAAAAGGCGAACGATCCCAAATATAAACTCTGGCTGCAATCCGAAGAGTTCAATAAAAACATGAACCTGGCATGGCTGCGACTCGGCCAGGCGGAGTTCCATAAAGGTGATTTCTTAGGTGCAGTCAGTACCTTCAACTATATCATCAAGCATTACCAGAACGACCCCGATATGATTGCGCAATGCCAGCTATGGGTGGCGCGCGCCTATGCGGAGTTAGGATGGCAATACGAGGCGGAGGACATGCTCAACCGCGTGCAGATAGATGCACTCAGTCGCAAGCATGCGAAGCTTTATTCCGCCGTCAAGGCCGATGTGCTCCTGCATGGCGAGCATTATCAGGAGGCGATTCCGTTTGTCAAGATCGCCATACCGCACGAGAAACGGAAGATCTACCGTCCGCGGTTTGCATATGTCTTAGGTCAGCTATACGAGCTGGATGGAAAGAAAGATGAGGCTATCAGCGCATACAAATACGTCGTGCGTATGGCACCACCGAATGAGATGGAGTTTAATGCGCGTATCCGCATGGCGGAGTTAGGCGGCAAGAACTCCCTGCGCAAGCTCCGTACGATGACCAAGCAGACGAAATTCAAAGATCGTCTGGATCAGATCTACGGCGCAATGGGAAATATCTATTTATCTGTTCCGGATACCGCGAAAGCCCTGGAGATGTACGAGAAAGCGATTGCCGAATCGACCCAAGGCGGAACCGCCAAAGCCGCCATCCTCGTGCGCGCAGGAGATATCTATTTTGAACAACGCGCGTACGTGAAGGCACAGCCTTGCTACCGCGAAGCGGTGACCATCCTCACGGCGGAGAATAGCGATTATCCACGTATCCAGAAACGCTCTGAGGTCCTCGACGAACTCATCGTCTCTTATACCCAGGCGCAGCTGCAGGACTCGCTGCAGAAACTCAGCCACATGACGGAAGCCGAGCAACGCGCTATCGTCGATAAGATTATCGCTGACCTTATCGAGGCGGAGAAAGCGGACTCTGTCAAGCAGGCCGAAGAAGCACTCGCTATCGCCCGTGGCGATGACGGACCGCGGTCGGTCAATACAGCAAATATGTTAGGCGGTGGAGGAACCCAGAAAGCAGAGTGGTATTTCTATAACCCGCAACTCGTCAAGCAAGGTCAGCAGGAATGGCGCCGCCGTTGGGGCACGAGGCCGCTGGAGGATAACTGGAGAAGGAAGAACAAACAGGTTGTCGTCTCGGACGAATTGTTCGCTGAGGGCGATGGAGAAGGCGAGACATCTGCGGACTCCTTAGCGACAGACTCCACAGCTGTTGCCGCACCGAAGATAGAGACCGACACCCATAAGCCTGAGTATTACCTCCAGCAGATCCCGCGTACCGAGCAGGATTTTGCGGCGAGCGACAGCCTCTGGAGGGAAGCGATGGTGGCGCTCTACTATATCTACCGCGACAAGCTGGAGGATGAAGAGCTGGCGCAGGAGACCCTCCGTGCGCTCGATGCACGGTTCGGTAACCATCCGTCTGTACTGGCTATCCATGAGGATGAGAACCTCCGCGCGCTGCGCCATGACGAGGCGTATATCGCCCGCATGCGGAAGATGTTATCCGACCAGGACTCGCTCTATGCTGCTACTTATGCTGCTTATACCAAAGGTCAGTACGCCGAGGTGAAGGCGAATAAGAACTATATGGAGACGACTTACCCGCAGAGCTCTCTGATGCCGCGGTTCCTCTTCCTCAACGCTGTCTCTGTAGCCAAGACCGAAGGCCAGCCGGCGTTCATCGTCGAGCTGCAGCATCTCGTCTCGAACTACGGTTCGACGGAGTTAGGTACGATGGCAAAAGATATGCTCGCGATGATGGGACAGGGTATGGAGAGCCAGAAAGGCGGTGCTACCTCGTCCCTGGCTGACATGCGCGGACAGGCGGACGAGCCTATCGAAGATGATCCGTCGGTGGCTGCACAGGAGTGGAGCGAGGACCGCAAACAACCTTCCGTCGTCGTGCTGATACTGCCCGAGGCGAACGAAGAGGCACTGAACGGGTTGCTGTATGAAGTGGCGCTGTTTAACTTTTCACAGTTCCTCATCCGTGATTTCGACCTGCAGAAGATGCCGGTGTGGGGCGAGACTTGCGCGCTCCGCGTCAGCGGATTTGCCGATATGGATGAAGCCGAATGGTGGATGGACCTGCTGCAGAAGAACGCAGAGATGCAATCCGTCCTGCAAGGGATACAAATAAAGGCAGTTACCGAAGTAAACCTGCCTTTGATTGTGGGGAAATAAGCCATTCCATTTGTCGGGAAGTAAAGCGTGCCATTCTTCCCAACAAAAAATGGAACCCGCAAGGATTCCATTTGTCGGGAAGACGTGATTCGAACACGCGACCTCCGGTCCCCCAGACCGTTGCGCTACCGGGCTGCGCCACTTCCCGCTCGCTTGATCTAAAACTTCGCGTGACTCGCGATTACATCGCTCGATGACGCCTACGTTTTGATCTACGCTCTCCCCAAAAATTAAAATTTTCGGGGACCCCAATTAAGGGGGAGTGAAAAACGGGTGCAAAATTACTACTTTTTTTTGATATATGCAAATAAAATGACAAAAAAATTTTATATTGAGACATACGGTTGCCAAATGAACGTCGCGGACAGCGAGGTAGTAGCGGCGATTATGGAGACTACGGATGCAGAAATCACCGACCGTTGGGAGGATGCCGACATCATCCTCCTTAACACCTGCTCCATCCGCGATAACGCCGAGCAGAAAGTCGGTGCCCGCCTCCGCGAACTGAAAGCACACTTGCGAAATCATAAATCACAAATCCTAAATCCTAAATCGTCCATCGATAATCGCCGCGCGATTATCGGTGTTATCGGTTGCATGGCGGAGCGCATGGGGCAGGAGCTGATTGATACTTTCGGTGTGGATTTTGTCGCAGGACCGGATGCGTATCTCGATATTCCCAACCTCCTCGCGCAATGCGAGCAAGGGCATAAGGCGATGAACGTCGAGCTCAGTACCACGGAGACTTACCGCCAGATCATCCCTTCCCGCATCGGACGTTCTATCAGCGGATTTGTGTCTATCATGCGAGGCTGTAATAACTTCTGCTCCTACTGCGTCGTGCCTTATACCCGCGGAAGGGAGCGTAGTCGCGATGTGGAGTCGATACTCAATGAGGTACGTGACCTCCAATCGAAAGGCTATAAAGAAGTTACCCTCCTTGGTCAGAATGTCAACTCGTATAAATATGAGGATATTGATTTCGCCGACCTCCTGGAACTCGTGGCTGATGCCGTGCCGGATATGCGTATCCGCTTCACGACCTCCCATCCGAAGGACATGTCCGACAAGACGCTGGAGGCCATCAGTAGGCATAAGAACCTCTGTAAGTTCATCCACCTGGCGGTGCAGTCGGGTTCGAACCATATCCTCCAACTCATGAACCGCAAATATACCCGCGAGTGGTATCTGGATCGTATAGCAGCTATCCGCCGAATCCTGCCGACCGCGGCGATCAGCACGGATATCTTCTGCGGCTTCCACGACGAGACGCTCGAGGATCACGCCCAGACACTCTCTCTCATGCGCGAAGTGGGATTCGACTCCGCGTTTATGTTCAAGTACTCCGAGCGCCCCGGCACCTATGCGCATAAGCACCTGCCGGATAACATCCCCGAGGAGGAGAAAGTAAGGCGGCTCAACGAGATCATCGCGCTGCAGACCCAACTCTCTCTGGAGTCTAACCAACGGGAGATAGGCAAGACCGTAGAGGTGCTCGTCGAGGGATTCTCCAAACGCAGCCATGACGATATGTACGGCCGCACGGAGCAGTACAAGACGGTGGTCTTCCCGCGGACCGACCAGAAGATCGGAGATATTGTCAAAGTGACCATAAAAGAGGCTTCCGCCGCTACATTACGCGGAGAAATAGCCTAAAAACAACGAAAAAACGCATTTTTTTGCTAAAAAATTTGGTCATGTCATAAAAAAGCAGTACCTTTGTACCGAAAACAAAATTTTCATAGTTAAGGTTTAGGTTTGATGGCAATAGGAGGCTGTGAAGTTTCCTATTGTTTTTAAACCAAAGGGTTAAAAAGAATAGGTCTTTTTTGGCCTATTGTTTTTTGAACAAAGCGAAGACAGGTATGGAAAGAGTAGATGATTTTTTAGACACTCCCTCTCTGCCGGATTTGACAGATGCGGAGGAGGCTCGCAAAGCGATTATCGCCAGCGAGATACTTACTCGTAAGTATTAAATTTGAAACCATAAATTTGAAATCATAAATATACAAAATACTATGGCAACGTACATGACCGCAGATGGTCTAAAGAAATTAAAAGAGGAAATCCAACAGTTGGAGACTGTGGAGCGCCCGCGTATCATAGCAGCTATAGCAGAAGCGCGTGAGAAGGGCGATTTAAGTGAGAATGCAGAATACGATGCTGCGAAAGAGGCGCAGGGTGCGCTGGAGACGAAGATCGCTGTGCTGAAAGCTCGTCTGGCTGAGGCGCGCGTCCTCGATGCATCGGATATACGGACTGATGAAGTGCAGATCCTGACGAAAGTGCGCGTACGCATGGGGAACGGTATGGAGAAGACTTTTCATCTCGTCACCGAAGGAGAGGCGAACCTCGCTGAGGGTAAGATATCCGTCACCACCCCGATCGCGAAAGGTCTGATGGGTAAGAAAGTAGGAGAGATTGCGGAGATTCAAGTGCCCGCAGGTGTCCTCAAACTTGAGGTATTGGAGATTTCGTTATGACACTCTTTACTCGTATCATCAAAGGTGAGATCCCGAGCTACAAGGTAGCCGAGGACGACAAGCACTACGCTTTTCTGGATATCAATCCGCTCGCGAAGGGACATACGCTCGTCATTCCGAAGCTGGCGGAGCCGGAAGCAGATTATATCTTCGATCTGACGGACGAGCAGCTGCAAGGCTTGATTACCTTCGCTAAGAAAGTAGCGGTGGGAATCAAAGCCGCTACGGGTTGCAAACGCGTCGGAGTAGCCGTCTTGGGTATGGAGGTGAACCACGTGCATATCCACCTCGTACCGATGAACTCGGAGAAGGATATGCTCTTCACCAATCCCAAGCTATCCCTCCCGGCAGAAGAGATGGCAATTATCGCCAACTCCATCGCCGAGGCGATAGAGAAGAAATAAATAAAGCCCGCAGATTTGCGGGCTTTATTGTTTACCAAATGCTTACTCTCTTCTCAGGGGCGATATACATCGGGCTTTCCTCCGTCACGTTCCATGCCTCGTACCAGGCGTTGATCTGCGGCAGTGCACCGTTGACACGCCAGCGACCGAGGGAGTGGGGATCGCTCTTCGTGCGGTTCAGGATCTCCTCCGGACGGATGTTGCCTGCCCAGACATTCGCGTACGCAAGGAAGAACCGTTGTGCCGGCGTGAAGCCGTCTCGGGTCTGCAGACGCTCACTCTCGGGCTTGCTCTCTTCGTTCAGGCAGAAAGCCAGGTAACTAACCTGCAGACCGCCGTGGTCAGCGATGTTCTCGCCCAGCGTGAACGCACCGTTAGCGTGTACGCCCGGAGCCACTTCGATCTTGTTGAACGCTTCTTCCATCACTTTCGTGCGCTCGTCGAAGGCTGCTTTGTCTTCCGCTGTCCACCAGTTGATCATGTTTCCGTCCTTGTCGAACTGACAACCCTGATCGTCGAAGCCGTGGGTCATCTCATGACCGATGACCACACCGATAGCGCCGTAGTTGAACGCGTCATCCGCGCTCATGTCAAAGAACGGATATTGCAGGATGCCCGCAGGGAAGCATATCTCATTGGACGAGGGGTTGTAATAGGCGTTCACCGTCTGCGGCGTCATGTACCATTTCTTTTTATCTACCGGTTTGCCGAGGTAGCTGAGGCTGTACTCCTGCTCGAATTTCGCCGCGCGCTCGAGGTTGGTGTAGTAGCTGTCCTCGGGGTTGATGTCGAGCTTCGAGTAGTCGCGCCATTCGTCCGGATAACCGATCTTGATGGTGATAGCGTTCAGCTTCTCAAGGGCTTTTGCCTTCGTCTCGTCGCTCATCCATGCTAAGTTCTGGATGCGGATGCCGAGGGCTTTCTGCAGGTTATGCACGAGCGCGAGCATGCGTTCCTTATTCTCTTCGGGGAAGTATTTCTGTACGTACATCTGTCCTACCGCCTCGCCGAGCGTGCCGTTGACGATACCCACGGCGCGTTTCCATAGCGGACTCGGTTCCTCGCGCCCCGAGAGCACCTTGCCGTAGAAATCAAAGGAGGTCATGTATATCTCCGTCGTCAGGTACGATGCCGCTCCTTCGATGGCTTGCCAGGTGAAGAGCGTCTTCAGGTCCTCCAACGGCTCGTCCGCAAGCATCTTTCCTGCTTCCTGCAGGTGCGGTATCTGTCCTACCGAGAGGCTGTCTAACTCTACGCCCAAGGCGTCGAAATATGCTTTCCAATCCACCTGCGGCACGAGCTCCTGCAGCTCGCTGATGGACATCTTGTTGTAGTTCTTGATCGGGTCACGCAGCTCCACGTTGTTATACGCCGCTTTCGCCAGCCGGGTCTCCATACGCAGCACTGTCTGCGCGCGGGCTGCACCGTCGCTAAAACCGAACAGACCGAACATCTTCTCTACGTACGCCACGTACGCGTTACGGATGGCGGTCGTCTGCTCGTCCGTGTCGAGGTAGTACTCTTTCTCACCTAACGCAAAACCAGCCTGGCACTCGTTGAGGATGTTCATCGAACTGTTCATCGCGTCGGCATCGACGTACATAGCCCATAGCTGATAGTCCATCGCCGCACCGAGGTGCTTCGACAACTCCTCACGAGAAGTTATTGCCGCTATCTCGTCGAGGGTATGCTGCACCGGTGCTATACCTTCGCGGTCACGCCGCGCCGTGTCCATCGCGAGGTTATACAGATCCCCGATCTTCTGCTCGATAGAGCCTGTCTCTCGGCTCTTGTCTCTTGACTCTTGGCTCTCTGCGATCTCCCGGATCAACCCGTTCACCTGCTCGAGGTTCGTCAGTCCGAGTTTGTCGAACGAACCGAAACGCGCATACTCCGGCGTCAAGGGGTTGTTAGCCATCCATCCGCCGCACGCGAACTGATAGAAGTCATTCTGCGGAACCGCCGTCGTGTCCAAGTTGGCGAGGTCGATACCGGTCGTCTGTTCCTGTTTGTTAGTACAAGCTGTAGTCATAAGCATTACTGCGCTTAAAGTAAAAATAAGTTTTTTCATAATCGAATTTTTCAAAATCGACTGCAAAATTACAAAAATTCTTGCACATATGCAAATTTTTTCGTAATTTTGCAGCCGCAATTAATAACGAGTGAACGAATTAACGAATTAACGAATTAACGAATTAACGAATGAACGAGTGAAAGAATTAATGAAATAGAACAAAATTAAATCTTAAATAATATGATACTGGACAAATTAGAGAACGCCGACAGGTACTTCGATTGCGTACCGGGCTTCGAACAATTCATGAAATTCTACAACGACAACGACCTGGAAGAGATGCCGGCGTGCAAGATCTTCCTGGACGGCAAGAACCTCTTCGTGAACATCAATGATTTCAAGGGCAAAGAGGAGGCCAAATGCCGCATGGAGGCACACCGCGACTACCTGGATATCCAGATTCCGCTGGGCGACGACGAGGTCATGGGATGGAAAGCGCAGGTCGATTGCCAGGACGTGACGCAGGAGTACGACGAGGGTAAGGACGTAGAGTTCTACGGCGATAAGGCTACCGCTAAATTCACTGTGCCGGCAGGCCATTTCGCTGTCTTCTTCCCAGAAGATGCTCACCAACCCGGTATCGCTCCGGGCAAAGAGTACCGGAAGCTTATCGTCAAGGCAAGAGTGGATTAAAAAGACCGGCAAAGGCCTGACAGAACACAGAAGAAAACCATTAAAAACACACATATTATGGCAACGAAGAAAGTTGAAAGCCCGAAACATTTACCGATAGTGGCGCGTGATCCCTATCTGGAGCCGTACGAGGGTGCGCTGCAAGCGCGCGCCGAGTATGCCCTCCGCAAAGAGGCGGAAATCACCGGCGGACAAGATCTTGCTCAGTGGGCATCGGGATATCTGTATTTCGGATTACACCATGACCGCCACAACAAACAGTGGATCATGCGCGAGTGGGCGCCGAACGCCACGGCGATCTATATCAAGGGCGACATGAACGGATGGCAGAAAGAAGAAGCCTACCGCCTGCAACCTATCGGAAACGGCGTCTGGGAAGCAATAATGCCGGAAGACGCCATCCGACATGAGCAGTTATACAAGCTCCTCGTCGAATGGCAAGGCGGCTACGGCGAGCGCATACCGAGTTACGTACGCCGCGTCGTACAGGACGAGCAGACGAAGATCTTCTCCGCGCAAGTATGGGACGAGGAGCCTTATGTCTGGAAACATAAGGGCGAAGGGCGAAAGGTTAAGGGCGAAAAGGAAGCCCTCTTTATTTACGAGTGCCACATAGGCATGAGTTCGGCGGAGGAGAAAGTGAACTCGTATGAGGAGTTCCGCCGCGACGTACTGCCGCGTATCGCCAAACTCGGCTATAACTGTGTGCAGATCATGGCGGTGCAGGAGCACCCGTATTACGGTTCGTTCGGCTACCATGTATCGAACTTCTTCGCAGCCTCCAGCCGTTTCGGTACGCCGAATGAGTTGAAAGCGCTGATTGACGATATCCACGGCCGCGGGATGAAGGTGATCATGGACCTCGTACACTCGCACGCGGTGAAGAACGAATTGGAAGGTCTGGGTAATTTCGACGGCACGGGTTATCAGTATTTCCACGATGGTCCGCGGCGCGAGCACCCCGCCTGGGACAGTCTTTGTTTCAACTACGGCAAGAACGAAGTGCTGCATTTCCTGCTGAGTAACTGTAAGTTCTGGATCGACGAGTATGACTTCGACGGTTTCCGCTTCGACGGCGTGACCTCGATGATCTATCGCTCGCATGGTCTGGGTGAAGACTTCAACGGGTACGGCAGCTATTTCAACGGCAACGAAGACGGCGACGCGATCATGTACCTGACGCTTGCCAACAAAGTGATCCATGAGGTCAAACCGGACGCTATCACCATCGCGGAAGAGATGAGCGGCATGCCGGGTCTGGCTGCGAAGATAGAAGACGGAGGCGTGGGCTTCGATTACCGCCTGGCGATGGGTATTCCGGATTTCTGGATCAAGTATATCAAAGAAGTGAAGGACGAAGACTGGAAAGCCGGACATATCCTGTTCGAGATGACCAACCGCCGCGAGGACGAGAAGACCATCTCCTACGCGGAGAGCCATGACCAGGCGCTGGTAGGCGACAAGACGATTATCTTCCGTCTCGTGGATTCAGACATGTACTGGCATTTCGAGCACGGCCACTCGACCTATATGGCAGACCGCGGTATAGCCCTGCATAAGATGATCCGCCTCATCACAGCCTCCACCATCAATGGCGGCTACCTGACCTTCATGGGGAATGAGTTCGGTCATCCGGAATGGATCGACTTCCCGCGTGAGGGCAACGGATGGAGCTATAAATACGCCCGGAGACAATGGGGGTTGGTAGATAACCCGAACTATTTCTTCTCGGACCTCAACCGCTTCGACGAGGCGATGGTGCATCTGCTCAAGGAGCACCTGCTGATCCAGAAACCGACCGCAGAAGAGAAGAAATACAACGTCGGCAACCACCTGCCATGGGTGATGAAATGGTGGGACAACGAGGGTGACCAGGTAGTGGCGTATTCGCGTGGAGATCTGCTGTTCATCTTTAACTGGAATGGTCAGAAGTCCTTCTCCGACTACGGTATCCTCGTGCCGGAAGGCAAGTACCAAGTGGTGCTCAATACGGACGCGAAGGAGTTTGCGGGTTTTGGTCTCGCGGACGACAGCGTGGAGCATTTCACGGTACATGACGACCTCTACGCCAAGGACGGCAAGGGATGGCTGAAGATGTACCTCCCGGCACGCAGTGCAGTGGTTTTAAAGAGAAGTTAAAAAAGCAAACAACAATGAAAAAGACTCTATTATTTATTTTCGCGGCGATGGTAATGGTCGGCTGCGGCAAGAAAGCTCAGGAATCGGAGAAGACCGCAACGGACACCGTAGTGATCGTCGAAGAAGTGATGGTACAGACCGGTAATACGGCAGGTGCATATTTCACAGATTTCACGGGCGTGACGCCGGAAGGCAAAGAGCTGTCGCTGAGCGAGTTGGTCGGCAAGACCGATTATGTGCTCGTGGATTTCTGGGCATCGTGGTGCGGTCCCTGCCGCCGTTTTGTACCGGTACTCAAGGAGATATACACCTCCATGCCGGAGGGTAGGTTGCAGATCCTCTCTTGCTCCGTCGATCAAGAAGAGGCTGCTTGGCGCGCTGCGCTGAGCGAAGAGGATATGCCGTGGGTACAAGTACGCGAAGATGAGGCACATCCCTGCTCTGACCTCTACGACGTGCAGTATATCCCTCATACCGTCCTCATCGACAGTGAGGGAACGATTGTCGGCGTTAACCTCGAGGAACCCGAGATACAGGAGATACTTTTTAATTTATGATTTATGATTTAAGATTTATAATTGATATATGCGAGTAATTATTGAACCTTCGTATGACCTGCTGAGTCAGTGGGCTGCGAACTATGTAGCAAAAAAAATTAATGAGTTTGGCCCTAAAGAGGGCAAGCCTTTTGTGCTCGGTCTCCCGACCGGTAGTTCGCCTCTTGGCATGTACAAAGCCCTGATTGAACTGAACAAAGCAGGAAAGGTGTCTTTCCGCAATGTGGTCACCTTTAATATGGACGAGTATGTGAACCTGCCGGAAGAGCACCCGGAGAGTTATCACAGCTTCATGTGGAATAATTTCTTCAGCCACATAGACATCCGCAAAGAGAACGTGAATATCCTCAACGGCAACGCGGCCGATTTGGTAGCCGAGTGCGCACGTTATGAGGAGAAAATCAAGAATATCGGCGGCATCCATTTGTTCCTCGGCGGCATCGGTCCTGACGGACATATCGCCTTCAACGAACCGGGTTCGTCTCTGACCAGCCGCACCCGTAAGAAAGAGCTGACGACCGACACAATCATAGCTAACAGCCGTTTCTTCGACAACGATGTCAACAAAGTGCCGAAGACCGCTTTGACGGTAGGTGTAGGAACGGTGATGGACGCTAAAGAGGTGCTGATCATGGTTAACGGTCATAATAAGGCACGTGCGTTGCAACACGCTATCGAGGAGCCGATCAGTCATATGTGGACCGTCTCCGCGCTCCAGATGCACCAACACGGTATCATCGTCTGCGACGAGGCTGCCTGCGAAGAACTCAAAGTAGGAACGTTCAACTATTTCAAAGATATCGAGAAGAATAACCTCGATCCGAACACCCTGTTGTAATGTTAGAAATATATAATTCTTTAACTCGTTTCAAGGAGACTTTCAAACCGCTGCATGAGGGTCATGTAGGCATGTACGTCTGCGGGCCTACCGTGTACGGCGATGCGCATTTGGGACATGCCCGTCCGGCAATCACGTTCGATGTGCTGTACCGGTATCTTCAGCATCTAGGCTATAAGGTGCGTTATGTGCGTAATATCACTGATGTAGGACACTTGGAGCACGATGCGGACGAAGGCGAAGATAAGATTGCTAAGAAAGCGCGCCTCGAGCAACTCGAACCGATGGAGGTGGTGCAATATTACACCAACCGCTACCACCGCGACATGGCGGCGCTGAACGTCCTGCCTCCCTCTATCGAACCGCACGCTTCGGGACACATCATCGAGCAGATTGCTTTTGTGCAGAAGATCCTCGACCGTGGCTACGCATACGTGTCGAACGGTTCGGTCTATATGGACGTAGAGAAATACGCCAAAGACTATCCGTACGGCAAACTCTCCGGTCGTAACCTCAATGATATCGTCACCGAGACGCGCGAACTCGACGGACAGGCAGAGAAGAAGCACTCTTATGACTTCGCCTTATGGAAGAAAGCCGCTCCGGAGCATATCATGCACTGGCCGAGTCCGTGGTCGGAAGGTTTTCCCGGATGGCATATGGAGTGCTCTACGATGGGCACCAAGTACCTCGGTGAGCAGTTCGACATCCATGGCGGTGGTCTGGACCTCATCTTTCCGCACCACGAGGCGGAGATAGCGCAGTCCTGCGCAGCACTCGGGCATGAGTCCGTGCATTACTGGATGCATAACAACATGATTACCATCGCCGGCAAGAAAATGGGTAAGAGTTACAATAACTTCATTACCCTGGAGCAGTTCTTCTCTGGCGAGCACCCGCTCTTGTCAAAACCTTTCGGTCCGATGGTCATCCGTTTCTTCATCCTCCAGGCGCACTACCGCTCGACGGTGGACTTCTCTTCCGAGGCTCTCGAAGCAGCCGAGAAAGGACTGCAACGTATGCAGGAAGCGTACGCAAGATTGCTGAAGATCCAACCATCCGCGGCTACTAACGTAGAGGTAAGCGGTCTCCGCACACAATGTGCGCAAGCGATGGACGATGATCTGAACACGCCGTTTGTGATTGCTGCACTGTTTGACAGCGCGAAAGCGATTAATACCATATGGGACGGTAAGGGAACGATCTCTGAAGCGGATCTGAAGGAACTCCGCGAGGTATGGAAGACGTACGCGATTGATATCCTCGGTTTGCGTCTCGAAGAGCAAGGCGGAGGAGACGAGAAGATGAAGGCGTTCAACGGCGCCATCGATCTGCTGCTTGGTATCCGTCTGCAAGCTAAGCAGAACAAAGACTGGGCAACTTCCGATAAGATCCGCAACGAACTGACGGCTCTCGGCTTCCAAATAAAAGACACCAAAGACGGCTTCGAATGGAGTATATAGAATAATGAGTAAAGACCGCTACGCTCAAAGAGTAAAGACTTATTTGTTTCTGCTGATGCATTTAAGTCTTTATTCCTTATTCTTTATTCCTTTAGTCTCTTGTGGTCATCAGACGCAAGAGACGGTCATTGCAGAAGACAGTCTTGTCTGGTATCCCGGAAGGACGTTTAGTTACAAGATCAAGTTCAACGACCTGCAGAGCAAACAGCATGAGGTAGCGAGTCGTATCGGCTTGTCGCGTCCGCCGAAGGACAGAGACGATGCCGCATCGATGCGCAAGCAGTTGGTGGAGATCAAGACCAATGAGAACTATATCGTTGATAGCCTGACGCATTCGGTGCCGTACCTCATTCCTTCCGCCGCACGCGAACTGGAAGCCATCGGAGCAGAGTGGGCGGATATACTGAGTAGGAACGGTCTGCCGCATTATCAGTTTTACGTCACGTCGGTACTGCGTACGCAAGAAGATATCAAGTACCTGCAAAAGAGCGGCAATATCAACTCCGTCACGCAGTCCTGTCATTGCTACGGCACCACTTTTGACCTCGCGTATATGCGATATAATAAGGTTACGCGCTCGCGTATGTACATGCACGAGGATAACTTGAAGTTAGTGTTGGGGCAGGTGCTGCTGAATCATCAGCGGGCAGGAAAGATCTTCGTCAAATACGAGGCAAAGCAGAGTTGTTTTCACATTACGGTGAGGGAATAAAAAAACGGGCTTTAGCGGCCCGTTTTCTTTTTTTCTTCTTTATCGCAGACATTAATCAGTCCGCAGCCCGAGCAGTCCTCCTGCTCGGAATTTTCTTTTTGGCAGTCTTCTTTCGCCTCTAACCTTTCGCCTTTAGCCTTTTTTGCCTTGATGCGCTCGTTGATCTCGATGAGAACGATGATGACGAGCGCCATACCTATGAATGCTATGAGAGCTTTCATGACTCGAAATCCTCTTCTACGCGGTCTTCCTCAATGACGAGGTTGTCGATGATGAACTGCTGGCGCTCGGTGGTGTTCTTCCCCATGTAGTAAGCCAGCAGGTCTTTGACGTTATCTTCCTTGCGGAGGTTCACTTGGTCCAGACGGATACCGTCACCGATGAAGCCCTTGAACTCATCCGGGGAGATCTCTCCGAGTCCTTTGAATCGTGTGATCTCCGGCGTCTTGATCTTGGCAATCGCCGCTTGCCGCTCCTCCTCGGAGTAGCAGTAGATGGTCTGGTTCTTGTCCTTGACGCGGAAGAGCGGCGTCTGGAGGATATAGACGTGCCCTTTCTTGACGAGATCCGGGAAGAACTGCAGGAAGAAAGTGAGCATTAGCAGGCGAATGTGCATTCCATCGACATCGGCATCGGTGGCGATGATGACTTTGTTGTATCGCAATTCATCGAGTCCGTCCTCGATATTCAGCGCTGATTGCAGGCAGTTGAACTCTTCGTTCTCATAAACGACCGACTTGCTCAGCCCATAACTGTTAAGCGGTTTGCCTCGTAGTGAGAAGACCGCCTGGGTGCGCACGTCGCGACTCTTGGTGATCGAACCCGAAGCGGAGAGACCCTCGGTGATGAAGATGCAGGACTCGAGCCTCAGATCGTCGTCTGCGTCCTTGGAGGACTTGACTTGCTTGGCGTCGTTGAGGTGGATCTGGCAGTCCCGCAGTTTGGGATTATTGACGAGGTTCTTCTTCGCCCGCTCACGCGCTGCTTTGGTCACGCCCGCAATCGCCTTGCGCTCCTTCTCGGAGTCTTGGATCTTTTGCAGCATGATCTCTACGGTCTGCGGCGTCTTATGGAGATAGTTGTCGAGTTGGGTCTTGACAAAATCGTTGACGAATTTATTGACGGAGATGCCACCGGAAGGAGACATGTCTTTGGAACCGAGTTTGACTTTGGTCTGGCTCTCGAAGACCGGCTCTTCCACATTGATGGCGATTGCTCCGACAACGCCGTTACGGATGTCTGCGAGCTCTTGGTTCTTATTGAAAAACTCCTTGATGGTACGACCGATTGCTTCGCGATATGCTGCTTGGTGCGTACCGCCTTGGATGGTGTGTTGACCGTTGACGAAGGAGTAATACTCGTCGCCGTTCTGGTCGGTATGGGTCAGCGCAATCTCGATATCTTCACCTTTGAGGTGAATAATCGGGTAGAGCGGCGAGACCGTCATGTTCTCCGTCAAGAGGTCCAAGAGGCCGTTTTTGGAGGTATATTTCTTACCGTTATAAACGAGCGTCAAGCCCGTATTGAGGTACGCGTAGTTACGCAGCAGTTCCTCGATATAGTCATCGCGGAAATGGTAGTTCTCGAAGAGTCCTTTGCTGCTATCCGGCACGAACTCGATGATCGTACCGCGGCGTTCGGTACCGGAGTAGGGTTGAATACCTGTATCGGAAGTCAGCTTACCCTGCGCGAACTCTGCGCGGCGGGTGCTGCCATCCCGGAAGGACTGCACGGCGAAGAAAGAGGACAAGGCGTTGACGGCTTTGGTACCGACACCGTTCAGACCGACGGATTTCTTGAAGGCCTTGGAGTCGTATTTACCTCCGGTATTGAGGACTGAGACCACTTCGACTAATTTTCCTAAAGGGATACCGCGTCCGTAGTCGCGCACGCGCACTTTGCCGTCCTCTACGTCCACTTCGATCACTTTGCCTTCGCCCATGCGGAACTCATCAATAGAGTTATCTATCGACTCTTTAATAAGGACGTATATACCGTCGTCGGAGTGACTGCCGTCACCTAATTTACCGATGTACATGCCCGGACGTCGCCGGATATGTGACATGTCATCGAGGTGAATAATGTTCTCGTCGCCGTACGAAACGGCTGCCAAATTTATTTCGTTTTCTTCTGCCATAAGTCAATAATATATGCTTTTGCTGCCTCGTACTCGTTAGGGATGATGCCATCGAGTATCGCATCTTTGACGGCAGCTTTGAGTTCGCCTACTAACGAACAAGGTTCGAGGTGGAACATCTCCATGATCTCATCGCCTTTGACAGGCGGTTGGAAATTGCGTATTCGGTCCCGTTCCTCCAACTCGACCATCTTCTGCCGCACGAGTTGATAGTTCTGATGGTAACGCTCCACTTTCTGCTCGTTGCGGGAGGTGATATCTGCGTCGCATAGGAGCATGAGGTCGTCGATATCGTCTCCTGCTTCGAAGAGCAACCGCCGTACTGCGGAGTCGGTCACGGTGTCCTCGATGAGGTTGATGGGGCGCATATGCAGATCCACCATCTTCTTGACGTACTCCATCTTCTCGTTCAGCGGCAGTTTCATCTTCGCAAAGATCTTCGGTACCATCTTGGCGCCGAGGTAGTTGTGATTGCGGAAAGTCCATCCTGCCTGCGGGTCCCATTGTTTGCTACGCGGTTTGCCTATGTCGTGCAGTAGTGCCGCCCAGCGAAGCCAAAGGACTTTGTCCTTTCGTTCATTCGTTAACTCGTTCATTCGTTCACTCGTTAACTCTGCGACATTGTCGAGCACCTTGAGTGTGTGGTAAAAGACGTCCTTGTGTCCGCGACCTTCTTTCACTTCGACGCCTTTGAGGGCGGCTAATTCCGGGAAGATGAGCGGTAAGAGACCTGTCTTGTCCAGCAGGATCCATCCTTCGGAGGGCCTGCGGGAGAGCATGATCTTGTTCAACTCCTCCGCGATGCGCTCCTTGGTAATGATATGTATACGTTCCTTATTACGCGCGATAGCGTCGAAAGTCTCGCCGTTGAGGTTGAAACCCAGTTGGGTAGCAAACCGCACGGCGCGCATCATACGTAAGGGGTCGTCCGAGAAGGTGATATCCGGGTCGAGGGGTGTTTTGATGACACAGCGCTCGAGATCGCCGATGCCGTCAAAAGGATCCAAGAGTTCGCCGTAGCGGTCTTTATTGAGGCAGATCGCCATGGCGTTGATGGTGAAGTCGCGCCGGTTCTGATCCTCCTCCAAGGTACCGTCTTCTACGATGGGGTTGCGGCTGTCGTGCGTGTAACTCTCCCGCCGGGCACCTACGAACTCAAGTTCCATCCCGTTCTTCTTCACCTGCGCGGTACCATATGTCTTGAAAACTGCCAGATGGGCACCTTTACCAAGCCGTTTGGCTACTGCCTCTGCCAACGAGATACCCGATCCGACCACTACGATGTCGATATCATCCGAGGGACGATGGAGAAACAAGTCTCGCACCCATCCGCCGATTACATAACATTCCATGCCTAACCGATCGGCCTCTTCGCCAACCAGATGAAGGATAGGATTCTCTATTTTCGGATCGCTTACTACCATCATTCAAACCTTTGCGACTGCAAAGGTACTGCTTTTTTTTGAAATACGCAAATGAAGTGCGATTTTTTTGTGTTTCCTCTTGTGTATTCCGATTTTTTGTTGTACCTTTGCGTCAAAATTCATCGAATGAAAACAGTTTTTATCTTTGATTTAGGCGGCGTACTGATCAATCTGAATGTCCGTCGGTGTATGTCAGCGTTCGAAGCGTTGATGGGTGAAGCGACTATGCGTGCGGTACTTGGGATGGATAGTAACGGAGAAGGAGTGAAAGCCGTTAGTGTGGCCTCGAAACAACTGATGGCGGATTTTGAGCGAGGACTGATTTCTCAAGACGATTTCGTGGCGGAGGTGCTCTCTTACTGTCATTCCGGAGCGACTGCTCAACAGGTGACAGACGCATGGATGTCCATGCTGGAGGATCTGCCGGCAGAGCGGTTGGCGACGGTGGATGAACTGCGCAAAAATCATCCTGTCTATCTGCTCTCCAACGGGAATGACCTTCATTTTAATTATATTGAAAGGACTTATGGGCTGAGTCGCCATTTCGATGGGTTATTCCTCTCGCAAGAGATGCACGTGGCAAAGCCCGAGGAGGAGATCTATCGCGCAGTAGATGAAGCTATCCGAGCGAAGGAGGACGAAGAGACGGAGGTGATTTTTGTGGATGACTTGGAAGGTAATCGTCAAGCAGCGGAGAAATACTGCGGATGGCGTACATTTGCGAACATCGCAGCGTT
The DNA here is from genome assembly GCA_002354055.1 of Bacteroidales bacterium UBA2712. Taxonomy (GTDB): domain Bacteria; phylum Bacteroidota; class Bacteroidia; order Bacteroidales; family Paludibacteraceae; genus Colicola. Next base: position 61,413 of record DEKW01000011.1, on the reverse strand, counting down.
AAAAGAAGCCAAAATATGCTAATTTGGCATTAAATTGGCAAAAAAATCAAGAATTATTTGGTCAATTCAAAAAAAAGCAGTACTTTTGCAGGCTTTTTCGTGTAAAAAGCACGTCATTAGTATTAACCCGGGCGTAGAACTCGCGAAGTTCAAGGCCCATAAAACCAACAAAAGAAATGGCAACAAAAATTCGTTTGGCTCGTTATGGTCACAAAGACTATGCTTTCTACCACATCGTAGTAGCAGACAGCCGCTCGCCGCGTGACGGCAAGTACATTGAGCGTCTTGGCTCGTTCAACCCGAACACCAATCCTGCAACCGTAATTCTCAATTTTGAGCGTGCGTTGTATTGGGTAGGCGTAGGTGCACAGCCGACTGACACCGTTCGTACGATCCTCTCTAACGAGGGTGTACTGCTTTGCAAACACCTCCAAGGTGGCGTAGCAAAGGGTGCTTTCAGCCAGGAAGAGGCTCAGAAGCGTTTCGACGCTTGGAAGGCTCAGAAGGACGCTAAGGCTGGTAAGATTAGCCAGGCAGAGGCAGACAAGAAAGCTGCTGCTGCAAAAGCTCTTCTTGCTCAAGAGGTAGAGACCAACAAGGCCAAAGCTGCGGCTATCGCAGAGAAACGTGCTGCTGCGGCTGCAGAGCTCGCTGCTGCTGCACAGGAGGCTGCTCAGGAAGCTGCTGCCGCTGAGGCAGAGGCTAAGGGCGAAGAGGCTCCCGCAGAGGCTGAAGCTTAAAAATCGGAATATCGATATATCGACATATCGAAATACCGAAGAAAAAGAAGTCCAGAACGTAAGTTTTGGGCTTTTTTTGTGCTCTTTCATTCGTTAATTCGCGAAACTTTTTACTTTTATTTGCATATATGCAAAAATTGTTGTATCTTTGCGCACTTTTTATGGGTAAGCGAATTACATATTGGGATGTGACACGCGGATTGGCTGTTTTGCTGGTCATCTTTTATCATGTGCCATTGTATATCCGGATATGTCATCCTTCGGCGGCAGAACTATTGATGCCGCATATTAATGCAGGAACATATATATTGCCATTTTTTATGCCGGTCTTTTTTATTATTTCCGGTTTTTTTGCAAATACAGAAAGACCTTATTGGTCTTTTTTGTGGGGCGATATCAAACATTTATTACTAATCGGATTGGCGCTTACTTTTATCAATGTTTCAATTCAGTTTTTAGGATCGTGGGATACCAGCGCTATTCGATGGTTTGTGAGGACGTTGTTTTCCAAACCTTTGGACGTTGTTTTTGGTAATTGGTTTGTGAGTGCTATTTTCTTTAGCAGGCAGATTTATTATGGTGCAGATCGCTTGGCAGAATTGGTTGTGAAAAAGCAGAATTGGCAATATTGGGTAATATTGTTCGGGGTGCTTGTGGTCATCGCACTTACAGGGATTGTTTTGGAACCTAACGCACCACATAACGGGCAATGGTTTTATTGCCAGGGATTAGTGTTCGCTGTATTTGTAGCTTTTGGAAAAGTCCTGCATACCTTTACAATTGGCAAGAAATGGTTCCTGGGAATAGGCGGAATATATATTGCGTTGATGATTGTTGCGCGAGCGGTTGGAATTTCTACGCTCGAATACGGTATGATCAATACTTCTTTTACGGTAACTCACTGGCCGTTTTATATGGTATTGGCACTTAGCGGTTCTGCCTTATTGATAGGTTGTGCGCAACTGATTGATCATTTTAAGCCGTTGGAGTTTATCGGTCGTCATTCGTTAACTTTTTATATACCACAGGGTGGTGTTTTGCTCGTAACGGCAACCTTATTAGGAAAGATCCTTTCGCTGGAAAGTGTTTTATCCGTGTGGCTATATATTGTAGCGATGTGGTGTATTTGTTTGTGCGCATTGAGTTTGCTGAGCGTCTGTCAAGACGGATGGAATAAATGTGCGGAAATATTTAATTCGAAAGTGTTCGTGCATAGATGAGGCGGATAGTGAAAAATATGACGGCATTGGGGGTGCTTCAGGTAGCGAATTATCTGATTCCGCTTTTAGTGTTGCCGGTGGTGAGTCGCGTGTTAGGCGCAACGCTTTTCGGTAGCGTCGGATATGCGCAGAATATCGTTTCTTATCTGACGCTTTTGGTCAATTTCGGTTTTGAGTATTCGGCTACGCGTCAAGTGGCTTTGGCCGGCGATGACAAGGAGAAGAAACGGCAGTTGTTCTGGGCGGTTATCACGGCGAAAGCGGGATTGTTGGTGCTGTCGTTTGTCATTTTGGCTCTTTTGCCGCTTTTTGTAGAGCGTGTGGCTTGTGACCCGCGGCTGTATATCTATACGGCGCTGACGAATATCGGTATTGTATTTTTCCCGACTTGGTACCTGCAAGGCGAGCAACAAATGGACAAGATGGCTTGGGCGAATTTCTTTACGAAGTTGTTAGGGGCATTGCTGGTGGTTGCGTTGGTTCGCGAGGCGTCGATGTACCGATGGTACCCGTTGTTGTTGTCGATGGCAAGTATTGTGGTGGGGATCGGCGCGATGATTTATGTCGTACGTCATTTCGCGATTGGCAGGTATATCTGTACGCGCGAAACGATGAGAGAGGTACTGCATGCCGGCATGCCGATCTTTATCAATAATGTGTTCGTCAGTCTGTACACGACGGTTAATATGACCTTGTTGGGCGGTTTTGCCACGGATGAGATGATTGGATATTTCTCTGCGGCGCAGCGGCTGATTATTGCGTTGAATATGGTAGTTGTCTTGCCGGTTAGTACTGCTATTTATCCGGAGATGAGCCGTCGTTTTGAGGCTTCGCGGGCAGAAGGGATGCAATTCTTCAAACGCGTGTTGGTTTATGCGGCTTTGGCGGCAGCAGTCGTGTCGTTGGGAACATTTGTGGTAGCGCCGTTCGCTATTCCGATTATTTACGGCGGCGGATACGAACCTGCCATCGAGGTGCTACGATGGCTTTCGCCGCTTCCATTCTTAGTAATGGTTGCTACATTGTTAACTGTACAGGGGCTGTATGGTCTAGGATTACACCGTTTTGCACCCGTAGTTGGACTGATTTTGGCTGCATTGTGTATCTCCGTCAATTTGTGGTTGTTGCCGAGTCTGGGAGTGAAAGCGGTTTGTATCGGATGGAATGTGGCGGAAGTGATGGAATGCCTTATTGTTGGGGGGATATTAATAGTTAAAGGACGAAGGATTAACGGTTAAAGGGCGAAAGGTTAATGATAAAAGGACGAAAGGTTAAGGGTTAAGGGTTACGGGTTAACGGTTAAAGGTTAGAGGAATGTTTTATTTGATTTGTTTTGGCATATTATGTGTTTTGGCGGTGCTGAACGTGCAGATGCACGACAAGCTCAGCACGCAGATCCTCAACGGTCTGGCGGCGATTATGCTGATTGGTATCGCAGGCTTGCGCTACGAGACCGGAGGCGACTGGGATGCCTATACTACCTTATTTGCTGATTTTCCGTCTTTTAGCCGGTTGATAGGAAGGCCGGCGGAGTTTGCGGACATTCCGGTAGAAGAAGGATTTGTTTTGCTTTGCGCGTTGGTGAAATCTTTAGGCGGCACCGTGCAGCATCTGTTCTTTGTGGTAAGTCTGATCAACATCACCCTCATCGTTTGTGCGGCACGCAAATATACGAAGTATCCGGTGGTGGCGTTGTTGTGCTATTACGGCATTTTGTATTTCAATCTGGAGATGATTTATATCCGCCAGGCAACGGCGGTAGCGCTCTGTTTCTTTGCGTTGCAGTATATCCCGAAGAAGCGCATCCTCCCATATATGCTTATTATTCTACTGGCCTGCACGTTCCACCGCGTAGCGGCGCTGATGATTCCGCTTTATTTCCTGTTGAATATCAAAGTGCCGTCGTGGGCTTATCTGGCGGTCGTTGGTATCGGAGCGGTCGTCATGCTGGCAGGTATTCCCTGGATACAGACGATCTTCCTTACCGTAGCCGGTTGGCTTGGAGAGAATTACGCGGAAAAGGCCGAGGTCTATACGGAGAATGCGATGTTCGCTGTGACTCGCGGTCTGAGTCTTGGATTTGTACTGAATCTGGCGATTTTTGTAGTCATCGTTTTCTTCAAACGAAAGATCGATGCGCTGCCTTACGGGACAATCATGCTGAATATGTTCTTCGGCAGTCTGGTGCTGTATTACTACTGCTTTGAGTTGGTGGAGGTGAGCAACCGCGTGCGGCTGTTCTTCCTGATCGGCATCATTGCGTTGCTGCCGATGGTGCTGGAGGTCTTACCGCTGTTTTTGGAGCGGTTGGCGGGATTAGTAGTGGTGATACTATATTGTTTCAGTTTCTCACGAGGGATCTTTTTGGAAGCCCCGCAGTCAGCAGCGTATAATCCGTATCAGAACTATATCGAGTATAAGATTCACCCGCGTCCGAGTACCGGAAAGCAGCGGTTAGAGCAAAGTAAGAAGGCTTTCCAAGACGAACGAAAACACTAATGAGCCACATCCTTTTCATATCTCACGCCCGTGGAATCCATGGAGCAGAGGCGGTGATGGTACGCGCAGCGAAGGCTTGTGCGGCTACCGGCGCGAGGGTGACGGTGGTGGTGCCGTCGTTGGTGGAGGATGCCGGCATGGAACAAGCGCTGAGCGGAATCTCCTGCCTGCAAGTTCTCGCTTTGCCTTACCGCGCCGCGGGAGGAAGTATGATACGCACCAGACTCGTCCAATGCTATAATTGGTTTGCTTTGAATCAGCTGAAACGGTTCGTGGAGCGCGAGCAGGTGGATACGATTTATTCCAATACGTCGATCACTATTTTAGGGGCAGAGTTGGCGCGGAGAACCGGTGTAAGGCATGTGTGGCATTTTCACGAACCCGTGGACGAACGGTTCGGATGGCATTTCACGATGCGGAATTATTATCGCTCGCTGGTTGACGCGACAGAGACCATCGTTTGTATCTCCAAGCAGCAATTAGCGGAATGGCAGCAGTGTCTGGAGATGCCTCTGCCGCAAGCGCAGATTGTGTATAATCCCATCAAAGCGATCTCCGTTCCGTCCGCTGCGCGAAGGACTTCCCTGGATGAAGTGCGTATCGGTTTTATCGGACATTTCGAGGAACGCAAGAACCTGCCTTTGTTGGTTCAGACGTTTGTGAAAGTGCACGATCAGATGCCGAATACGCGTTTGTATCTTTGCGGCGCCGTGGACAGAAACGACGAAGCGTATATAGCGCAGATGACGGACTTGCGCGAACCCGTTCTGACGGTAATGCCGCAGACGCATGAGGTGGAGAAGTTCTACAACAATATCGATATTCTGGTATTGCCTTCTTGGCGGGAGACGATGCCGCTGGTGGTTTTTGAGGCGATGCAGGCCGGCGTGTGTGTGCTGCAAACCAACCGTTCGGGCATGAGCGAGTTGTTGGAAGGCAAAAAAGAGACTCTGTTCTTCTCTCCGGACAGAGAGGAAGAGCTGGAGCAGCTGCTGATGAATTGTATGGACACCGGTTACAGGCAGTCCATCGCGCAAGCAGGACAGAAGAAAGTGCAAGAGCTCTTGAAGAACTCTTCGTTTGATAACCAAATAGCCAATCTTTTATGCGAGTTATAGCGTATTATCTACCTCAGTTTCATGCTATCCCCGAGAATGACGAATGGTGGGGAAAAGGTTTTACGGAATGGACTTCCGTCCGCAACGGCAAGCCTTTGTTCAAGGGTCATCAGCAGCCGGTTGTTCCCGGTGAGTTGGGGTATTATAATCTCTTGGAGGCGGATGTGAAGGAGCGTCAGGCGCAGTTAGCGCGTGAGGCAGGTGTGGAAGGATTCTGCTACTGGCATTACTGGTTCGGCGGCAAACAACTGTTGGAGAAACCGCTGCAACAGGTGATGGAAAGTGGTAAGCCGGATTTTCCTTTCTGTCTCGGTTGGGCGAACGAGAGTTGGAAAGCAAAGACTTGGTTGGATCAGCAGACAGCGCCGGATAAGATGCTCATTGAGCAGACTTATTCGCCCGAAGATGACGAGGCGCATTTTGAGGCGATCCTGCCGATGCTGCGAGATAAACGCTATATACAGGTGGACGGCAAACCGCTACTGATGGTCTATCGCCCCTTCGACCTGCCGGACGGCAAAGCATGGACGGCAAGGTGGAGAAAAATGGCGAAGGACGCCGGTTTTGAGGGACTGTATCTGTTGGGACATGTGGCGTATCAATGGCAGGTGGACGAGGTGATGGCGATGGGTTTTGATGCGGTGAACTTAGTGCCGCTCGGAGATACGAAGCGCAACAAGTGCTTGGCGCTGCGCCATCTGCCGACCTTGATCAGGCATCTACGGGGGAAATCTCCGTTGGTGTACGATTATGCGAAAGCGATTCAGGTCTTTGCAGAGCCGGCGATGCAACGCGAAGAAGTCGTGCCGACTATCTTGCCCGGTTGGGATCACTCGCCCCGCAGCCGCATGAGGGCTTTTGTGATGGATCACTCCACGCCGGAGGCGTTCAAGGCGCATGTGCAAGCGATCAAAGCTATCGTCGATAAGAAGCAAAACCAGTTAGTGATGCTCAAGTCCTGGAACGAGTGGGGCGAAGGCAATTATATGGAGCCGGATGTCCGATGGGGAAAACAATATATTGATGCGATGGAATCTGTTTTGAAGCAATGAAGATTCATGTAGTACATACGATCAACGCGTTTACCGCTACAACAGGCGGTACCGCTACTTGTACGTACGACTTATTGAAGGCGCTCAATCAACGTAGTGATGTACAGGCGGACATTTTGGTTACCAAGCCGAAAGAGCCACTGATGGGGAGCGGAGAAGAGTGGATTAAGGCCGTTGAGAACGACGAAAAGACGCCGTTCGGTATTTCGAGAAATTTATATAGTGCCTTGGCGCAAGCCGACGCAGATATCTTCCATACGAACGGTATATGGAGGTACTGCAATCATGCGCCGGCAGTCGTAGCAAGACAAAAAAGGAAACCTTTTGTGCTGACGCCGCACGGAATGCTCTATCCGGAGGCCTTGGCGCATTCCAAATGGCAGAAGCGACTGTTAGGGTTGGCATGCGTAAATCGAGATATTCGTGAGGCGGCATGTATCCATGCGACCTGTGAAGAGGAGATGCGGCATATACGCGCCTTGGGCTTGACGAATCCGGTAGCTATCATACCTAATCCGGTGCCGGAATCGTCGCTGAAAGAGTATGTCCCGAAGGCGAAAAAAGTGACGTTCGGTTATTTGGGACGTTTGCATCCCCGCAAGCATGTGGAGCGGATCTTAGAGGCTGTAGCGTTGTTGCCTGAAGAAGAACAAACGCAATGCGAACTGGTGATTATGGGCAGCGGAGAGCCGTCCTATGAAGCGTTCTTACGCGAGCGTGTAGAACGGTTGCATCTGTCTAATGTGCACTTCCTCGGTTTTGTGGCAGGGGTAGAGAAAGAACGACAGTTGGCGCAAATCCATGCCTTGTTTGTACCGAGCGATTTTGAGAACTTCGGAATGATTGTGGCGGAAGCGTTGCGTGAAGGAACGCCTGTCTTTGCGAGTACGGGAACACCTTGGAGAGTGCTCAATGAGAGAGGCTGTGGTTGGTGGCAGGAAGCGACACCGGAAAAGATGTCGGCGGTGATGCGGGAACTCTTATCCATGACGCCGGAGAAACTCGACGAAATGGGGAAGATAGGCCGAAAACTGGTAGCAGAACGTTTCTCGGATCAGGCTGTGGCAGAGCAAATGAAAGAACTATATCATTGGATACTAACCAAACAAAATAAACCATCTTTTGTATATGAGTAGAAAAGTGGATTTATCCAAATACAACAAAGCGGATTATCATCCCGGACGAAATGCCTTTGTGCGTGCGCTATGGTACGTGACGAATATGCTTTTCTTCAAATCGTCGTGGTGTACCTCGTACGGATTGAAACGCGGTTTACTGCGTATGTACAGCGCGCATATCGGACCCAATGTGGTGATCAAGCCTTGCGTAAGTATCAAGTACCCGTGGCATCTGTCTATCGGAGAAAACAGTTGGATTGGCGAGCAGGTATGGATTGATAACCTTGCGGATGTGACTGTCGGCAAGAATTGTTGTATCAGCCAGGGGGCGATGTTACTTTGCGGCAATCATGACTATACGAAAGAGAATTTTGATTTGATAACGGGTAAGATCGAACTCAAAGATGGAGCTTGGGTAGGAGCCAAGGCGGTTGTTTGTCCCGGCGTGACGATGGGAGAAGGAAGCGTGCTGACGGCCGGTTCGGTAGCTACGAGAGATATCGAGAGAGACGCTGTCTGCCAGGGAAATCCGGCGGTAGTAAAGAAACAAATGTGACGAAATGAAAATATCCATTATAACCATTACCTATAATTCCGCAAAGACTTTGCCGCGTACGCTGGAGAGCGTGCAGAGCCAGACCTATCCGGACATTGAGCACGTCATCGTGGATGGCGCTTCGACGGATGGCACGCCTTCATTGATCGAGAACTACGCCAAGCTACACCAAAACGTGCGCTGGTTATCCGAGAAGGACAAAGGTATATATAATGCTTTGAACAAAGGCATCTCCATGGCGACAGGCGATGTGATCGGATTCCTGCACTCGGACGATGTGCTCTTTTCGACCCGCTCCATTGAGCAGATTGCTGCGGCTTTTGAGAAGCCTGATATCGATGTCGTTTACGGCGATTTGCAGTATTGCCGGGAAGGGAAGATTGTGCGGAGATGGAAGAGCAATACTTTTCATCCGTATAGCCTGAAATACGGATGGATGCCGCCGCACCCAACGGTTTATGTGCGCAAAGAGGTGTACGCGCAAGTGGGCGAGTACGACGAGTGGTTCCGCATCTCGGCGGACTACGATATGATGCTTCGTATTTTCTCAGCCGGATATAAAACGGCTTATCTTCCCGAGGTGCTTGTAAATATGGAGATGGGCGGTGCAAGTAACAAAAATACAAAAGCGCGGCTCTCCAAGACCCAGGAGGATTATATCGTATTAAAGAAAAATCATGTGGGAGCAGGGTATCTGACGGTGGCCTGCAAGCAGCTGCGCAAACTGCGTCAGTTCCTCCGCAAATCCTAAATCCTAAATCATAAATCCTAAATCATAAATCATAAATCCTAAATGCTAAACATCTCCATCGTGTTATATCATCCCCGCTGGGAGCAGGAGGTTATTCCTCTTGTTCAGGAGCTGCTGCGTGTGCGGTGCTTGCGGAAGATATACCTTCTCGATAACACTGCCCCGGAGTACCGTAAGGCGGAGATAGCGCAGCAGAAAGAGACCCTTGCTGCACAGTTCGGGACGGACAAAATGCGGTACATGGCGATGAGCGAGAACCTCGGTTACGGTCGGGCGCATAACATCGCCCTGCGCGAGAGTGCGTACTACCGGACAGAGTTTCATCTGGTGATGAATAGTGACATCCGTGTCAAAGCGGAAGATATAGACGCGATGTGCGAACGGATGGAGGCGTACCCTCTGGTGGGACAACTCATGCCGAAAGTGGTGAACCCCGACGGCTCGCAGCAGTACCTCGCCAAACGACTTCCGTCGCCTCTCGATGTCTTCGGCCGTCGGTTCTTGCCGGCGTGGATGATGACGAGGCGCAACAAACGCTACGAACTGCGCGATATGGACCTCAGCCATCCGATCAATGCGCCGTACCTCAGCGGCTGTTTCATGCTCCTGCGTACGAAAGCGGCGGTGGAAGCGGGGCTCTTTGATGAGCGCTATTTCATGTACCCGGAGGATATAGACCTCACGCGTGCCATCCATCGCAACTACCTCACGCTCTATTACCCAGAATGGACCATCGTTCACAACCACGCGCGCGGGTCGTACAAAGATAAACACCTGCTGCGGATTCATATCCAAAACATGTGCCGGTATTTCAATAAATGGGGTTGGATATGGGACCGTGAGCGGCGGATGTTTAACCGACAGTTACAATGACAGTTATGAATCCTTATCTCTCTATATCGCCGGAGGTGCAAGAGGCGCTGAAGGCAGGCAAGCCCGTTGTGGCTTTGGAATCAACGATCATCAGTCACGGCATGCCGTATCCGCAGAACGTGGAGACGGCGCTCAAGGTGGAGCAGACGATTCGCGAGAACGGAGCTGTCCCGGCAACGATAGCCGTCATCGGCGGACAACTCAAAGCCGGTTGTACACCCGAGGAGATTGAGTATCTGGGCAAGAAAGGCCAGGCGGTTATCAAGGCTTCGAGACGTGACTTGCCGGTGCTCATCGCCCGCAAGGCCGATGGTGCCACGACAGTAACTACGACGATGATCATTGCAGCTATGGCGGGCATCCGGGTGTTCGCTACCGGTGGTATAGGCGGCGTGCACCGCGGAGCGCAACAGACGTTTGACATCTCTGCGGACCTTGAGGAACTTGCACAGACACCGGTCATGGTCGTTTGTGCAGGAGCTAAATCCATTCTGGATCTCGGTCTTACACTCGAGTATCTGGAGACCAAAGGAGTGCCGGTGATAGGTTTCGGAACCGAAGAGTTGCCGGCTTTCTATACCCGTCACAGCGGTTTTAAAGTGGATTATCGTATCGACACGCCCGAAGAGTTGGCTGCGGCTTTCAAGGCAAAAATGGATTGCGGACTCAAAGGCGGAATGCTCGTTACCAACCCCATCCCCGAAGAGTTCTCCATGCCCAAAGAGGTGATCGACAAAGCCATCGATCAGGCTCTCCGGGAGATGGACGAAGTCGGTATTCATGGCAAACAATGTACGCCTTTCCTGTTGGCGAAAGTCAAAGATCTCACCGGCGGCGAGAGTCTGGCGTCGAACATCCAATTAGTATTGAATAACGCCCGCCTTGCGGCAAAAACTGCAAAAGCCTTATGCGAAAATTAAAATTCTGTATTCTGTACTCTGTACTCTGTGTTCTCTTGTTCTCATCCTGCCACCGTCAGACGCAAGTGGTCTCGGTAACGACGGAAGCTATCCCTGTGGATGCCTCTGCGGACGCTATCCGGGATAGTTCTTATACCGCTTATCTGGCACCGACCAAAGCAGCGCTTGAAGCGGAGATGAATGTGCAGATCGGTTATGCCCCCGAACGAATGTGGGTGGACGGACCGGAGTGCCCCATGCTTAATTGGGCAACGGATGCCCTTTGGGAGGCGGCAAAGAAAGTGTACCCAGGTCAGGTGGATATAGCGATTGCCAACATGGGCGGAATGCGTTGCGCCTGGGAGGCGGGACCGATCACCAAAGGCTGCGTCTTCGAACTCATGCCCTTTGATAACGAACTGGTCGTCCTGACCCTCAAAGGTGAAGATATCCTCGCGCTCTGCGAGTCCTTCGTGCGTTACGGAGGACAGGGAGTGGCAGGTATGCGCGTGACGGCTGTGGATGGCAAACTGGCGGAAGTGACCATCGCCGGCAAAGCCGTGGATCCGCAGGCATCGTACACGGTCGCTACCAGCGATTACCTCTCCGGTGGTGCCGACCATATGGATGCACTCACGCATTTTACGGAGTGTTGGAAGAGTGATCTCCTGATCCGCGACCTCTATCTCGAGGCCGTACAAAAACAGGATACTATACGTGCCGTTGTGGATGGACGAATGAATCTCCTGTGATGGATGCGCCATCAGGGGTGACGTCCATGTGTATTGTCGAATGGAGACGAAGGGGCAAGTTATGCTCCACATGTCCCACCGGCGCATTGAAAAGAATGGGGTAGTCGTAGTCTGCGACTGCCTCTTTTATGGTCTCATAGATGCTACAACCCATTCCCGGATCGTCCTCGCAATCCGTGAATTGTCCTACAATCAGTCCGCTCAGATGCGCCAACACACCGCTCAGTTTGAGATTGCGGATCATGCGGTCGATGTGGTAATGACGCTCGCAGATATCTTCGATAAGAAGGATTGGTCTATTGTCCATTGTCCATTGTCCATTGTCCATTACGGACTTTAGTCCGTACTTCGTTCCTTGTAAACCGTATAAGACGGATAAGTTACCCCCTACAATCGGCGCGTAAACTGTCCCGAGTTGGTTCAGCGGGTGAGCCGGCCAATGATAATCCATGCGCTCATCTGCCAGCAGGCGACGCAGTGACATAATCGGTTCCGATTCCTCCGGCAGGGTGGCGATATGCTTGCACATGATGCCGTGGATGGAGAACTGGTCGTGGTAAGCCGATAACTGATGAAGGGCGGTGATGTCGCTAAAACCGATGATGGGTTTCCCGATGGGAGCGATACGGTCGATGATCCGCTGCAATCCGTATCCGCCGCGCGAACAAAGGATGAAATCTACATCGCTGTCCGCCAGCGCGGCATTGAGATCCGATGCACGCTGCTCATCCGTTCCGGCAAAACGTCCCCATTGCGCGCGTGCGTACGCGCCCTCGCTCACTTTATATCCCCACGCGCGCAGGCGTGAAGAAGCTTGCTCGATGTACGCCGGGTCAATCACCCCGGACGGAGAAATGATACGAATATGTTTCATTACGAATATAACTTGTGCTCTATCCAGTTCACCAGTCGTTTCGGCAGGATTCGGTCGAGGAAGCAAAGTACCCGATATAGGAATCCGCCCACATACTGCGGTCTTGGCGAATGACACGTAGCAATGTGGTAGAACACCTTCGCCATCTGTTCGGGTTGCATGCCGGCTCGCTCGTCCCGCTCCATATTGGCAATCGCCTTATGTGCAGAGCGGTAGATATCTTCGCCTGCCGTGGACTTGTCGCGCGCGTCGGTAAATCCGGTACTCACATCGCCCGGCATCATCACAGATACGGAAATCCCGAAATCCTTCACTTCGTTCGCCAGCGCAAGCGCCATCGCGTTGATAGCCGCTTTCGATGCCGAGTAGAATGCCTGATACGGAACAGGTAGTTGGGCTGCGACCGAAGAGGTGTAGATGATCCTTCCGTAGCCTTGTTGACGTAACTGCGGCAGGACAGCTTGCGTGAAACGCACCGCGCCCATGAAGTTCACATCCATCTGGTGCTCGGCATCGGCGATCGTTGTGAACTCAACCGGTCCGGAGATGCCATAACCGGCGTTGGAGATGACGACATCAATATGGTCGGTCTGCTTCAGCACTTCGGCTATCGCCTTGCGGCAACTCGCCTCGTCGCACACATCGCAGTAGATAGCACCCGACCGACTCAACTCAAAAACACGCCAGCCCCGCTCTGCAAAGAGCGAGGCTGTAGCTTTTCCGATACCCGAACTACCGCCGGTGATGATTAAAGTACGCATAAATGAACAAATGGTAAATGTCCAAATGGTAAATGGCTTTACATTTCCGGCGCACCCTCATGCAGCACACGTGCGATGATCTCCACCGCTTCGTCGATGATAGGCTCCGTGTGGGTTGCCATCAGCGTCGTTCGCAGCAGGCACTCGCCTTCTACGCAAGCCGGCGCCATGACAGGATTGACATAAACGCCTTCGTCGAACATCTTCTTTCCGTAGTACAGCGTGTCCAGCGTCTTGTAGGTGAAGATCGGCACGATTGGCGTCGGAGCCTCGATGATCTTCACGCCGTTAGCCAGCAGCTGTTTCTGGAAATACTTGGCGATATTCATCAGTCGTGTCGGCCTCTCCGGGTCAAGGATCAGCTGGTGCAGCGCCTCCAGCGCCGTGGCTGCCGAGCACGGAGTGATCGACGCGGAGAAGATGAACGGACGGCTCACGTGGCGCAGCCAGTCCGCTACGCGGTGAGAGGTTAACATACATCCGCCGATAGAAGCCAACGATTTGGAGAACGTCAGCATCGTGATATCTACCTTGTCCGTCAGACCGAAATGTGCCGCAGTTCCGCGACCACCGGGACCTAACACTCCGAATCCGTGAGCATCATCGACCATCACACGAGCACCGTATTTCTCCGCTAACGCGCATATCTCCGGCAGCTTGCATATGTCGCCGCGCATGGAGAACACGCCGTCGGTCACAATCAGCTTGCCGGCATTCTCCGGAATGGATTTCAGTTGGCGCTCCAGGTCCTGCATGTCCGAGTGACGGTAACGAAGTACCTTCGCGAAACTCAGTCGGCAAGCGTCATAGATAGAAGCGTGGTTCTCACGGTCGTTCAGGATATAATCATCCTTGCCGCAGATGGCGGAGATAATGGCTAAGTTGGTCTGGAAACCCGTTGAGACAGTCATGCACTCCTCGTAACCCGTGAAGGCGGCTATCTCGCGCTCCAGCTGCAGGTGTAAGTCCAGCGTTCCGTTCAGAAAACGGCTGCCGCTCACGCCTGTTCCGTATTTATCCAAGGCCTCATGACCGGCTTTGATAACCGCCTCGTTCTCTGTGAAACCCAGGTAGTTATTCGAACCAAGCATGATCACGCGGTGGTTCTCCATCTTCACCACTGGCGCTTGACGGCTCTCCAACTCGTGGAAATACGGATAGATACCTAATTTGCGAACCTGTTTGAGCGTCTCAAAATGGTCGCATTTTTCAAATAGATCCATAAATTTGGAATAAAGATTAAAGACCGCTCGTTGCACTCGCTGAAAGACAATAGACTAAAATGTAAGGCTCTATCACGCGATGGTAATAAGTCTTTTGTCCTTTGTCCTTTAGCGAAGCGGTCCTTGTTCTACATTAAAGAACATTGAGTTCCTTTAAAATCGCTGTGGTCTTACGTACGGCTGCCTCACTCTCGTGCAGTTTGGCGCGCTCCTCTTCGCTGATGTTCAGCTCCAGGATCTTCTCGATACCGTTCTTGCCGATGATACAAGGTACACCGATGGTGATGTCCTTCATGCCGTACTCGCCTTCGAGGGCTGCGGAGCAAGGGATCATCTTCTTCTGGTCCTTGATGATGGCCTCTGCCACCGATGCAGCAGCTGCACCCGGAGCCATCCATGCACTCGTTCCCAGCAGACCCGTCAGCGTTGCGCCGCCTACCATCGTGCTCTTAACCACGTTCTCTAACTCCTCTTTGCTCAAAAACTCGCTTACGTTGATACCTTTGTAGGTCGTGTAGCTCGTCAACGGAATCATCGTCGTATCGCCGTGACCACCGATCACGAAACCGTCCACGTCGTTCGCGTTGCACTTCAGCGCCTGGCTCAGGAAGTATTTCAGACGTGCGCTGTCGAGCGCGCCACCCATACCGATCACGCGGTTGCGCGGCAGCTTCAGAGCGTGCAGCGTCAGATAAGCCATCGTGTCCATCGGGTTGGAGACAACTACGAGGATAGCGTTCGGGCTGTATTTCAGCACCTGGTCGCAAACGCTCTTCACGATACCTGCGTTCACGCCGATCAACTCCTCACGCGTCATACCCGGTTTGCGGGGCAGACCCGATGTGATGATCACTACGTCGCTACCGCTGGTCTTCGAATAATCGTTCGTCACACCTGTAACGACGGTGTCGAAGCCCATCAGCTGAGCCGTTTGCATGATATCCATGGCTTTGCCCTCTGCAAAACCCTCTTTGATGTCGATCAGACATACCTCGTTAGCCACCTCGTTTACGGCCAACACGTTCGCGCAAGTAGCACCCACGTTGCCTGCGCCTACAACTGTTACTTTACTCATGATTGTAAATATATTTATATGTTAATTTTCAAATTAGCCTACAAAAGTACTACTTTTTTTGTATATATACAAATTTTTCTCCATAATTCTTCAATTTTTCTCCATTTTTGCAACCAAAGTTTGCATAAAACTCAAAAATAATGGATGTGGGTGCAGAACAGTACTGCTGTATTCCGGGTGAAATTGGGTGCCGAGAAACCACGGATGATCTCGTAGCTCAATAATCTCCGTCAGACCGCTGTCAGGATTGATGCCGGAACAAATCAAACCGTTTTCTTCCAACTCCTGTTGGTAAGCATGATTGAGTTCGTAACGGTGACGATGTCGCTCTTGTATCTTTTCGCAAGCGTATATCTCGCGTACGCGACTTCCTTCTTTCAGTTGGCAGGGATAGGCACCCAAACGCATCGAACCGCCTTTGTTGATCGTGCGTTTTTGGTCTTCCATCAGATCGATGATATTATGCGTCGTGTGTTCGTCAAACTCCGTGGAGTTGGCGTCTTTATATCCTAATACGTCCCGTGCAAACTCAATCGCCATGCATTGCATCCCCATGCAAATGCCGAAACAAGGAATCATGTTTTCTCGCGCAAAACGGATGGCTTGTAACTTGCCTTCTACGCCACGGTTGCCGAAGCCCGGAGCAATCACTATTCCCTGAAAATTCGCCAGTTGCTGCACATTCGCTTCATTGATATCATCCGAGAGGATGGAGGTGAGGTTCAGCCTGCGGTTGTTATATGCCGCCGCGTGCGAAAGGGCTTCCCGGATAGATTTATAGGCGTCCTGTAGCTGTACGTACTTGCCGACCAACGCAATCTTCACCTCTTCTTCGGCATTCTCCAACCGGTTGAGAAACGCTTTCCAAGAAGCCAAATCGGCTTCAGGCACAGAAGATACATCCACCCCGGTCTTCCGTAGAACCACTCGGTCAAGACCTTCATCTAGCATATTCAGCGGCACGCGGTAGATAGTGGGCGCATCGATGGATTGAATAACCGCATCTTCGTCCACGTTGCAGAACAACGCTACTTTTCTTCGCATCTCCGTCGGGATCTCATGTTCGGTTCGCAGCACAATGATGTCCGGCTGTACACCTTCCTGCTGCAGGTCCTTCACGGAGTGTTGTGTCGGTTTGGTCTTCAGCTCTTTAGCGGCCGCCAGATAAGGTACGTACGTCAGATGGATGCAGCAGCAGTTCCTTCCCATCTCCCATCGTAGCTGTCGCATCGATTCGATGAACGGCAATGACTCGATGTCTCCCACGGTACCGCCGATCTCGGTGATCACAAAATCAAACCGACCCGTTTGTCCGAGCGACGTGATATGATGTTTGATCTCGTCAGTGATATGCGGGATGATCTGTACGGTCTTGCCCAGATAATCGCCGCGTCGCTCTTTCTCAATCACGTTCTGATAGATGCGTCCGGTGGTGATATTATTGGTCTTGTGCGTCTCGACATTCAAGAACCGCTCGTAATGACCCAGATCCAGATCCGCTTCATGCCCATCGACGGTTACATAACACTCCCCGTGCTCGTACGGATTGAGTGTGCCCGGATCTACGTTGATATACGGATCCAACTTCTGAATGGTTACCCGAAAACCGCGGGATTGCAGCAGTTTGCCTAATGATGCTGCAATGATTCCCTTGCCCAGCGATGAAGACACGCCGCCCGTTACAAAAATATACTTCGTTTCCATACAACAAAAAGTTTAATTTTCATTATGGGCTGCAAAGGTAGTAATTAAATTTGACAAAAACAAGAAAAATCTGCTAAAAATGCATTTTTATTTGCATATTTCACAAAAATAGCGTAATTTTGTCGCCGATTTTGAATTTCAATCGGATTAAAAATGAAAAATAGCGTCAAAAAGATGCAGTTTATAAAAATGCATGGTTTGGGAAACGACTACATCTATGTGGATTGTTTTGCCCCCGCTACGGCGGACCTTATTGCTCATGCGGAACTCTCTTCGCTTGCTCAGCTGGTGTCCGACCGTCATTTCGGTATCGGTTCGGATGGCTTGGTGCTCATACTGCCTTCAGACGAGGCGGATGCCCGAATGCGGATCTTCAACGCCGATGGCTCCGAAGCGCAGATGTGCGGAAATGCGATTCGTTGTGTGGGCAAGTATCTGTACGAATCCGGTCTCTGTCAACGGACGCAGATTCGTATTCAGACCCTCGCCGGCTTGCGGACGCTCAAGTTGCACGTCGCGGAGGGGAAAGTGGATAGTGCGGAAGTCAATATGGGAAAAGCCGAAGTGCTGTTTGATGAGCTGATGATCAACTACCGCCCGGTGGCTTTTGTCTCTGTCAATCTAGGCAATCCGCATATTGTGCTTTTTCCTCAGACGCACGTGGCAACGATGTCGCTCACGCCGCTCGGACCGACTCTCGAGAGACATCCGCATTTTCCCGAAGGAACCAACGTAGAGTTCGTCTCCGTGCGTAATCCGAATGAATTAGACATGCGCGTGTGGGAGCGCGGCTCGGGCGAGACGATGGCTTGCGGAACGGGCGCGTGTGCGGCAGCAGTAGCAGCGGCGGTCCTCTCCAAAACCGGCAACTCCGTCACGGTGCATCTAAGAGGAGGAGACTTGCATATTCATTATGATCCCGAGACCCGGGAGGTCACCATGCGAGGACCGGCTACAGAAGTCTTCCGGGGTGAAATGGTCCTATAAAACGGCACTCTAAAACGTACGCTTATGAAAATCAACTCGCATTATTCAGAACTACCTGCTCATTACCTTTTTCACGACATCGACCTGCGCGTACAAGCATACCTCTCGCAGCATCCCGACGCCCGTCTCTTGCGCATGGGGATAGGCGATGTCACGCGTCCGCTGCCACGCGTCATTGTGGATGCGATGCAGCAGGCAGCAGAGGAACTCGCCCACGAAGAGACCTTCCGCGGCTACTGCCCCGAGAACGGCTATGAGTGGCTGCGGCAGACCATCGCAGAGCATTTCTTTGCGCCGCGGGGCATTTCTTTTCATCCCGATGAGGTCTTTATCTCCGAAGGAGCCGGAAGTGATCTGGGCAACCTCAGCGATCTCTTCGACCGCGAAAACAAAGTGGCAATCATGGATCCGACGTACCCGGCGTACGTCGATGCGAATATCATGGCGGGACGCGAGATAACACTTCTGCCTTGCCTCCGGGAGAATAATTTCATGCCCGACCTTCCCGCCCAGCCGGTGGACATCATCTATCTCTGCTTCCCCAATAATCCCACAGGAGCCGTTCTCACGCGCGATCAGCTGCGCTTGTGGGTGGACTACGCGCATCGCCATCATTCCCTCATCATCTTCGACGCCGCGTACGAAGCCTATATCTCTTCACCCGACATCCCGCATTCTATCTACGAGATCGAAGGTGCACGGGAAGTGGCAATCGAAGTGCATAGTTTCAGTAAGAGTGCCGGCTTCACGTCCGTCCGCTGCGGCTATGTGGTCGTGCCTTTTGAGACCGGACTCCAGCCGCTATGGATGCGCCGGCAGTGTACCAAATACAACGGCACCGCCTATGTCTCCCAACGCGCCGCGGAAGCCACTTTCACACCCGAAGGACAAAAAGGTATCCGTGACAATCTGTGCTATTATAAAGAAACCGCATCGCTCATCCTCAACGGCCTGCGAGAGATGGGGCTGGAGGTCTATGGCGGAGAGAATGCGCCGTATATATGGTGTCGCGCGCCGCACGAATGGGACTCCTGGACCTTCTTCGACCATCTGCTCAACCACTGCCAGGTGGTCTCCACGCCCGGAGTCGGTTTCGGTCGTTGCGGAGAAGGCTTTGTCCGTTTCTCCGCCTTCGCCAACCGTCCATCCGCCATCGAAGCGATGCAACGCATTCAGAAAAACTCTATCTAAAATTTGCATATATCAAAAATTTTTTGTACCTTTGCAGGCGAAATGGGTCGTGAAGTAAAAAGAACAGCGTTATGAAAGTCAAGTGGACCAGTTTGGTAGCAGATTTGAAAGGAGGAGTTGGTAGCCAGCATTACGCTCGGCACATTCCCGGCAATGAAGAGTGGGCTGCCGTGTGTCAGAATCCGGAGTTAAGCAAGAAGACGAAGAAAAAGAAGGCTGCTCATCCGACATGCAAGAGTTTTTCGGGCTTTGTAGCAGCCAGCAAAGCTATTCTTCATGACCCGGAGCGTCGTGCGGCATGGCAAGCCAAATTTGATGAAGAAAAACGCCAGGCGCGACGGCATAATAAGCCTTTTTACGGACGGTTGTGCGATTATGTGCGACACGAGGTGAATGAGGCGTTAAAGGAGGGGCGAACGATAGAACCGTAAGCATTCCGAAGGGTGGTAATCCTCGGGTGTATAGATAAGTGAAAGGGTGCTCAGGATGGTTTCAGCAACCATTGAGCACCCTTTCAGCATCCATTGAGCATCCATTGCAAGACCGTGGCAAGTCCGTAAAACAAGCGAAACGGAAAGGAGAGGGGATAATGGACGAAAGAAAAGTTAAAGGGCTTTGCACCAACTGACAAAATAGCGTACGCCGGCGAGGGAGAGGGCGAAGCCGAGACCGGGGTAGAAACCGGCGAAAAACTCAGCAGGCATGCCGGGGATGAACTTCAGGCTGATTCCCAGACACATCATAAAAATAATGAGGATATACCCGTGGAGATCGAAGAAGGCGAAGAGCGATTTCTTGCGTTCGGGAAAACTCAAAATGCGCGCCGTGTAACGCTTGACGAAATTGTTAAACATCAGCGAGAAAGAGACGGCTACCGCGACGGCAATCAGACACAGCCACCACGTGCGCTCGGGATGCACAGCGTTGACATCAAGCATCGCACGGATACTTTTTGACATATGCAAATAAAGACGCAATCTTAAGGAAAAATGAAGAAAAAAGAAGCGCGCTATTGTGTAAATCGCGAAATTGTTGTACCTTTGCACCGTGATAATGTAGCGTATATGAAAAAAGTAATCGGAATCATTCTCTTGTTGTTCATCTTTTTGCCGCTAAGCGCGCAAGAAGGGACTTACGGGACGGAAGGGGAGCCCGTGTCGGCAGAGACGTACGGGCAGGAGCATACCAACGTGCTCAAGATCCATGCGGGGTATGGCCGGCAGATAGACACCTATCTCAGTCCGATGGCCTACAAAGGTTGGCAGTTGGGTTTGGGCAACGAGTGGTGGCAGGCATTCCGTCAGGATACGAAGTTAGGCAGGACAGGCCGGTTGGCGAACTGGGGGCACGTCGGACGAGTCGCTCTTGCCGCAGGACGATTGGTCAACACCGCTCAGTCTAATCTTTTCTATAGTTTGCATATTGATGCGGGATGGGGCGCTTTCTATTGCTGGAAATGGATCGACGACCGTCTTAAAGTGCACGTAGGACCGTATTTAGAAGGCAGTTTTGCGGTCAGAGAGCATGGCTCTAATGTCAACAAGATTGTGTCGTTTGACGTCGCTGTAGAGGCGATGGCGATGGGTGGTGTGAGCTGGTCGTTCTACGGAAAGAAAACCAGCTACCGGTTGAATTATCTCATCCGCACGAACCTGATCGGTTTTGACTTCCTGCCGGAATACTGGGAGTCGTACTATGAGATCTCACAAGGCGTGCCCGGTCAAGCCCGTTGTTCGGGGCCTTGGAACCATCATACTCTCAAACACGAACTGACGCTTGATTTGCAGTTTCCACACTCTACCTGGCGTGTCGGCGCAGCGCACGAGTTGAACGACTACGGCACAAAAGATCTGCATTTCTCGCACAACCAGATCCAGCTCGTCATCGGATGTATCTGGAAATACCGAATTAACCCCCATTCACGCTTATGAAGACGAAGATATATTTTATAGGAATTGCGCTCGCGGGCATGAGGCTGCTGAGCGGTTGTCACGCCAAAGAGGAGATGAGTTATTCCGCGGACCCGGTAACCAATATCGAAGGGCTTTGGCAGATCATCGACACGCGTTATTGCTACATAGAGGACAAAGGCATCGACTGGTCGGCCATCCGCGAGGAGTATGTCGCCCAAGCGGCTCAAATCAAGCCTAACGACCAAGTGGCGCTTTTTGACTTGTGCGCAGGGATGTTGGACTCGTTGCGCGACGGACATGTGAATCTCTATTCCGCTTTTGACCGCTCCGCCAACACCGCGTGGTTTGATACCTGTCCTGCCAATTTTGACTCGCGGCTGCAGGCGCTGTATCTGCAGAATTGCCGCGTTGCAGGCGGACTGTATTACAACACGATTGACAGCGGAAGAGTGGGATATATCTATTATTCCAGCTTCTCCAACTCCTTCTCGGCGGGGAATATCTACTGGGTCTTCAAGGCGTTTGAACAATGCGAGGGGCTGATTATCGACGTGCGCAATAACGGCGGTGGAGATATCACCAACGCGTACCGCCTTTCTTCGCCTTTCTTCACGGAGAACGAACTCATCGGTTACTGGCGGCATAAAACAGGACCAGCACATAACGATTTCTCGGATTTTGAGCCGTTGACAGCCGACGCTTCCATGGTTGGCAGTAAATGGAAAAGACCGGTGGTAGTCTTATGCAACAGGCGGTCGTATTCGGCAGCCAACCTGTTCGTCAACATAATGCGGTACGCGCCCTCCGCACGTATCGTGGGTGGTACCAGCGGCGGAGGCGGAGGTATGCCTATGAGTTATGAGATGCCCAACGGATGGATGGTCCGCTTCTCCAGCGTACGGATGTACGACCGAGACAAGAAAGATATTGAGAATGGAATCGAACCGGATGTCAAAATATCCATGACAAGTACCGATAAGGACGATATTATCGAGAAAGCTATTCAGCTGATTCATGAATTTTAGGAGATTTTTCTTGCGTATGTGCAATTTTTGTAGTACCTTTGCACCGTGATTTCGAAATGGATAAAATTATGAAAAAATTCTTCTTTTTCGCATGTGTAGCGGCGATGTTCGCTGCCTGCGCACAAAAAAATGACTCAAAAGCAAATGGCTTTATGGATCTTGCACGTGCGCGATTCGCCGTGCGTGAGTATGCACAAACGCCTGTCGAGCAGGCGAAAATCGATTCCATTCTCGAAGCCGGACGTCTCGCCCCTACGGCGAAGAACGTGCAGCCGCAACATATCTACGTGTTGCAAAGCCCTGAGGCTATCGCGAAAATCAATGAACTCACCCGCTGCGCTTACCATGCGCCGGTAGTGTTCCTCGTTTGCTACGATACCGACCTCGCGTGGACCAAAGACGGAGAGAGCTCCGGAAACATGGACTGCTCCATCGTCGGAACACACATGATGCTCGAGGCTACGGAACTCGGTCTTGGTACCTGTTGGGTGAAATGGTTCGAACCGGCAGAAGTAGCTGCAGCTTTTGACCTGCCGGCCAACCATAAGCCCTCTTTCCTCATGCCTTGCGGCTACGCCGCAGAAGGCGTACAGCCTTCCGACCACCATTTCAGCCGCAAACCTCTGAGCGAAACGGTAACCTATAAATAAGGACGCTTATCCGCGCATGTACTCACCCGGAGTGATGCCCGTTTTGTTTTTGAACATACGCGTGAAATGATGCGGGTAATCGAAACCTAACATATACGCCGTCTCGCTGATGCTGCGGCCGCTCATGAGGATATTTTTCGCCAGACGGATAATATACGACTGGATATACTCCTTGGCGGAAGAACCTGTCGCTTGTTTTACCAAGTCGCCGAAATAACCCGCTGAATACGCCATCTCCGAGGCACAATACGCTACTGTCGGCAAGCCCTTCTCGGCTTGCCGGCCTTCGTAATAATACTTGTCCAACAAGGCGTGAAAACGTTTCAGTACATCCGGCTCGTCAGCCGTAACCCGGGCATCCTGCCGCCAATAAGCCCGCTGGCAGTAATCCAAGATCAACCGTAGATAGCCGACCACTATATTCCGTAGTGCCGAACTGTCCTTATGGGCTTTCAGTTCCTCTCTCAAACTATTCACCAGCATCTCTATCGCGTCCCATTCTTTCGGCTCCAAAGGCAGCGAATCCGTAAAGAAATACGAGAAGAAGTTATACTCCGAAATATGCGCCTCGAGATCCGTCTTACTCATCAGCTCCGGCGACCAAAGCACAGCCCATCCGTTCAAAAAGAGCGGATGACCGTCATCCTCTCTGCCGCCTATTTGTCCCGGAGCGACAGCTATAACCGACCATTCGCTTACCTGAACAGGGCGTACGCCGTAAGACAAGTTCTGCGGAAACTCCCGCTGGATAAACAGGCCGTACACGCCATAACTGTTCATACTTGTCCGCACGCCTTTCGCTAATTCATCGAAATGAACCACACTAATCAGCGGGTGTAACACTTCCGCCTCCAAATGCCGTGCATACACATTCGGCTCGCGTATATTCAGAACTTTTTTCATAAAGGCTGCAATTTGCCTGCAAAGGTACAATTTTTCTGCGTAATATGCAAAAATGGCAGTCAAAAAGTCATCTTTTTCTGCATTTTCTGCAAAAATGGTAGTTATTTGGCAAATTTATGTTATTCTATATCCGCCAAAAGCAGTAATTTTGCACTCGAAATGAGAAAATGTAAAATTAAGAAAATGAAACGATTGTTTATACTTGTTTTTGCGCTGAGCACAATGACCCTTATGGCACAAACACCGATTAACATCATCATCGGCTCAAAGACCTTTACCGCCACGCTGGTAGACTCCGAAACCGGCGAAGCCTTTGCTGCCTTATTACCACTTTCCGTCACGATGAACGAACTGAACGGCAATGAGAAATACCATTACCAGTCCTCCTCTCTTCCCACCGCCGCATACCGGCCCGGCACAATCCACGCCGGCGATCTGATGCTCTACGGCAACAACTGCGTGGTCCTTTTCTATGAGACCTTCAACACCTCGTATTCCTATACCCGCATCGGCGCAATAGACAACCCTTCCGGCCTTGCTTCCGCTCTCGGTTCCGGTAATGTGAGTGTGCGTTTTGAGAAAGGAGAGACGACAGACCTCACCCCAGCCCTCTCCAAAGGAGAGGGAGTAAAGATCCTCCGCAACGGACAACTCTATATAAACCATAACGGAACAATGTATAATGTACAAGGAGTAAAGGTAAAATAGTTCTTTTTCTGTCCGACTTTTTTGTATATTTGAGAAAAAAGTTGTACCTTTGCACCGAAATTCAAATAATAAATTCATTAACGCAAATAATAAAAACAAAATAGCTATGCAAAACTTTGATTATCAGACACCGACACGCCTTATTTTTGGTGAGGGCGTGGTAGAGAAACTGCAGAAAGTAATGAGCGCTTTCGGCAAGAAAATACTCCTGACTTACGGAGGAGGAAGTATAAAGAAAATACCGGCTTTCAGAGGCAAAGCAGGCAGCCTTTATGATTATGTGCGCGAGGCACTCAAGGACTTTGAGATAGTGGAACTGCCTGGTATTCAGCCGAATCCGAAATATGATCCTTCGGTATTGGAAGGTGTGCGGTTGTGCAAAGAGCATAAGGTGGATGTGATCCTTTCGGTCGGCGGCGGAAGTGTGCT
Organism: Bacteroidales bacterium UBA2712; assembly: GCA_002354055.1. Taxonomy (GTDB): domain Bacteria; phylum Bacteroidota; class Bacteroidia; order Bacteroidales; family Paludibacteraceae; genus Colicola. Next base: position 36,392 of record DEKW01000011.1, on the reverse strand, counting down.
GGATTGCTCGAAAGCGATTGCTGCGGGGGCTTGTTATGAGGGTGATCCGTGGGATTTGATTTCGTACAAAGTGAAAGCGCTGGCTGCGCTGCCGATTGTGGATATTATCACATTAGCGGCTACGGGAAGCGAGTACGACTGCGGAGGTGTGATCTCGCGCACGGAGACGAACGACAAGATTGGTTATTTGGATCGTCATCTGTTCCCAGCCGTTTCGTTTTTGGACCCGACTTATACGTTCTCGGTCAGCCGGAAACAGACTGCAGCCGGTATTGCGGACGCGATGAACCACACCATGGAGCAGTATTTCGTGGAGGACGCGACGCTGCTGAATGATGGTTTTTGTGAGTCGATGCTGCGTAGCCTCATGGCGAACGGACGCAAGTGTATTGAGAATCCGGAAGATTACAAGGCGCGTGCAGAGATGATGTTGGCTTGTACGTATGGCTGCAACGGCATTCTGGCACTCGGAAACAGCGAGAGCGGATGGCCTTGCCACGGAATTGAGCACGCTTTGAGTGCTTATTACGACATTACGCACGGCGAGGGTTTGGCGATTATCACTCCGAGGTGGATGAAACATATTCTGAACGAGCACACCTTGCCGCGGTTTGTGAAATACGGCGTGAATGTGTTCGGTATTGACGCTTCGCTGGACGAGTGGACGATTGCGAACAAGGCGATTGAGGCGACTTATGCTTTCTTTGAGTCGATCGGCATTCCAATGCACCTGCGCGAAGTGGGAATTGATGACAGTCGTCTCGACGAAATGGCACATCATATCGCTGTGAATGAGGGACTTGAGAATGCTTATGCGGCTCTGACCGAGAAAGACATCAAAGAGATTTTGGTGGCAAGTTTGTAAGAACAAAACATCACACATCAAACATCACACATCATACATTATGAACATATTGATTCTTCAGGCTTCGCCGAGAGCGAAGGGTAACACCGCTTGGATGGCGGACGAGTACAAGAACGCAGCCGAGGCTGCAGGTCATAACGTGACGCTCGTCAATGTGGCGCACAAACATATCGCAGGCTGTCTGGCGTGCGAGTACTGCCACGGCAAGGGCAACGGCGCGTGCATCCAGAAAGACGACATGCAGGAACTCTATCCGCTGATGGCAGAGGCGGAAGTGCTGGTTTTGGCTGCTCCGATCTATTATTTCACGCTCTGTGCGCAGATTCAGGCGCCTATTCAACGAATGTACTGCGTTAACGCGCCGGCTAAAGTAAAGAAGATGGCGTTGCTCTGTTCGTCTTATTCGCCGGGTGTCTATGATGGCGCGAAGGCTGAGTTCCGCGACATCTGCAACTACTGGCATGCCGAGAATATGGGCGTTGTGACTGCCAAAATCGACGAGCAGAAGACCGATGCCACGAAGTAAAAAATCGTTGAGTTGGTAGCGAAATTATGAGGAAAATTATGACCCTTGCTTTGGCTGTATTGCTGGTTGCATGCAGCCCAAAGCAACAGACAGAAACAAAAGATATGAATCAACTTTCGTTTACAACGGAGCAAGCAGCGTGGATGAGTGCTATCGCTTGCGATGAGGCTAAGGGAGACCTGGTGGCATTGGAGTCGGCTATTCATAACGGGTTAGAGGCGGAATTGACGGTTAGCCAGATCAAGGAAGCACTCTCGCAGTTGTACGCTTATACGGGTTTTCCGCGGAGTCTGAATGCGCTGGGCGTGTTGCAACGTGTTATTGGTGACCGTCAAGCGAAAGGTGTGAAGGTTCTTTTGGGTGAAGACGCAAGTCCCTTGAGCGAGGAGTATGACGCACTTAAAGAAGGTACGCGCGTGCAGACGCAACTGGTCGGCAAGGCTTTTGAGTATGAGTTTGCGGAAGCAACGGATTATTACCTGAAGGCGCATTTGTTCGGAGATATTTTTGCCCGTGATAACTTGACATATGCTGACCGTGAGTTAGTGACCGTTTCTGCGTTGAGCGGTTTGGAAGGCGTGGAACCGCAACTCAAAGCCCACATCGCCGGCGCACGCAATATGGGCGTGACCGAAGAACAACTGCAAGGCATTGTGGTGGCTCTCGCGGCAAATGGACTTCTGAATGAAGCTGGAAGGTTAGCGAAAGCCTATTATGAACTATCCTCTTCAAACTTGCCAACTTCTCTCAACTCTCAACTTTCAACACTCAACTCTCCATGGCCGCAAGGCAAATCGAATGATGCTTATGCCCAGTATTTCGTGGGACAGAGTTATCTGCAACCGTATTTCGGCGGTGTGGCGAATGTGACGTTCGAGCCGCGTTGCCGCAATAACTGGCATGTTCACCACGGAGCTGTACAAGTGCTGATCTGCGTGAGCGGCAAGGGGTGGTATCAGGAGTGGAACAAACCCGCGGTTGCGCTTACTCCGGGAACTGTGATTGCTATTCCTGAAGGCGTCAAACACTGGCATGGAGCCGCGGCGGACTCGTGGATGCAGCACTTAGCGATCCACACTCAAGAGCAACCGGGCGCGACGAATGAATGGCTCGAACCGGTTAGCGACACGCAATACAATAATTTAATAACTCTATCAAATAAGGTCCCAGTCACAACCATCTGAAAGAGAAGATGGGTAAATAATAGTACTCATTTTAATATTAAGTGTACGTTTTTTAAGAAAATGTACACTTTTTATATATATCGCTTGCGACATTAAAATATTTGTAGTAATTTTGCATCGCAAACGACATAAACAACGTTTGAGAGAATTATGAAAAGTTTATTAATAATATTATTTACTATTATGAATATCTATGATTTTACGGTGCTGGACACCAAGAAGAACGAAGTCAAATTGGACGAGTACAAAGGCAAAGTCCTTTTAGTTGTTAATACCGCTACGGGTTGTGGTTTCACTCCGCAGTACGAGGCGCTGGAGAACCTCTACAAGAAATACCAGGACAAGGGTCTGGTGATCCTTGACTTCCCTTGCAACCAGTTCGGTCAGCAGGCTCCGGGCACGGACGAAGAGATCGTTTCTTTCTGCCAACTCAAATACAAAGTATCCTTCCCGCAGTTCTCGAAAATCGAGGTCAACGGAGAGAACGAAAGTCCGCTCTTCACATACCTCAAGGAGAATGGTCCGGAGGAGAAATACGAAGGCCTGAAAGCCAAAGCTACCGCTACGATGCTCAAAGGCATCAGCAAGACCTTTAAGAAAGAGAACGACATCCGTTGGAACTTCACCAAGTTCCTTGTCGATCGCGAGGGTAACGTAGTGGGACGCTATGCACCGACCACCAAACCCGAGGATATCGAGAAAGATGTACTCAAATACTTATAATTCCTGATTAGATTATATGTACGAGCAATTAAAATTAGATAACCAGCTTTGCTTCCGTCTCTACACGGCAGCAAGGCTCGTTACGAACATCTATCAGCCCTTTTTTGCGCCCTTAGGAATCACCTATCCGCAATACCTGGTTCTGCTCGTGCTGTGGGAAAACGACAAGCAACCGGTGTGCGATATCGGAAAGCGTCTGATGCTCGATACCAATACCATCACGCCGCTGCTACAGCGGATGGAGAAGGCCGGTCTGATCGTCCGCACACGCGGTACCGAAGATACACGCCAGCGAATCGTTTCGCTCACTCCAAAAGGAATGGAACTGCAAGAGCAAATGGTGAATATACCGGACTGCCTGAGCGCGAGAATCACAGACAAAATAGGATCCGTAGATGAGATCGTTGCGATGATTCCCACACTCGATAAACTGATAGAAGGACTATCTAAAATACAAAAATAACTTTAATTTTTACAATTATGACAAAAGAAGAAGCATTGAAAGGCCTGGCATATCTGGGCGCAGTATGGTTTGGAAACAGTAAACAACATTTCGCTTTCTCGGCGTACGACCGTCTGAACGGTTGGAACAAACTCGCCGACAAATGGAAAGAGGAAGCAGAGGAAGAGTGGGACGAGGCAGAAGAGGTTCTCAACCGTCTGGTAGAGCTCGGCTGCAAGCCGGCTGACCTACAGGAGGCGATGAAGACCATCGAGTTCCCGTTCTATGACGACCCGAAACAGCAGATTGAGACCGACTACAACCCCAACGCCATCAAAGAACTCAGCGAACTGGCTGCTGCCTTCTCCGATGATTACCCCACCCAGAAACTCATCCAGAAATGGATTGACGGCGAGGTAGAGCACATGGCTTGGGAGAAGCAATACCTCAACTACATCGACAAACTGGGTTACGAGAACTTCTTAATTGAGATGATGTAATGACCCCTTAAAACCAAGCAGTTATGACAAACGAAAAAAAAGTATTCGACTTCTTGGAGAATGCCAAGTCGTTCTATCTGGCTACCGTTGAGGGTGACCAACCACGTGTACGCGTCTATGGCGCACAGTTACTCTTTGAGGACAAACTGTACCTCATGTCTTTTGCCCGCACGGCTGCTACAGACCAGCTGGCAGCTAATCCAAAGGCGGAGTTCTGCGCTTTCAAGGGCCAAACACTTCGCGTGGAGTGCCAGCTCGTTGAGGATAAGCGTCAGGAAGTAAAAGATGCTATGTTGGCTCACATGCCTGTTCTCAAAGCGCTCATTGGCGAGCAGGGCGAGAATGCTGTTATGTGGGAGGTAAAAAATGCTACCGCACGTTTCTACAAGATGTCGGAGTTGGTAGAAGAGTTCAAATTCTAACAAACTATTTTTATTATGAAAGAGCAAGTTTTAGCTGCCATGCGTGCAGCAGGCAAGCCGGTTTCGGCAGGCGAAGTAACCGCCGCTCTCGGAGCAGACCGCAAAGAGGTGGACAAAGTCTTCGCTGAACTCAAGAAAGAAGGTGCCATCGTTTCGCCGGTACGCTGTAAGTGGGCTCCGGCTAACTAAGAACCCTGCGCCACAATCGCAGGCAAATGAATTTCTTTGTCGGGGGAAGGGTCTCGGCTCTTCCCCCATTTTGCAAAAAGAATATGGAAATCAAAGCAGTTAAATTCCGTAAGGACGGATTCTATACCCAACCTTTCGTTTTCGGAGGGGAAGAGGGACAAGACAAGTTCGACCATAACATCCGCTACCGCGGCAGTCTCCAAAACTACCTGATTGACACCGGCAAGGACGTCATTCTCGTGGACACCGGTTTTCCAAAAGGCTTCCCCGAGGAAGTGCCCACCGAAGAGTCGTTAGGTTTCACTGGCTATGCCTGCGGCGACTATATCGACAACCTCAAAGCGTTGGGTTACCAGCCCGAACAAGTGACCAAGATCCTGCTTACCCACCGTCATGCAGACCACTCCGGCGAGTTGAAATCCTTCCCTAACGCGCAGATATTCGTCAATGCGCATGAGTTAGGAGCTGCCGAACTGGAAGGGATTGACAACCTCGTGCCGGTGACTTATTCCGACGGCGCGTATTATAACTTCCCCGAGGCGCAGAAGATACAGGACGGTATATGGTTTGTCAAGGCCGAAGGACACACACGCGGCAACAGTATTATCATCGTGGAAGACGGCGACCTGTTCTATATGATTCACGGCGATATAACGTATTGCGACGAGGCGCTGTATGCCGACAAACTATCGGTGGTTTTTGACGACCTGGCAGCCGCCCGCGTCACTCAGAACCGCATCCGTGAGTTCATCCGCAAGCACCCCACCGTGTATCTCTCTACCCACAGTCCGCAAGGACCTGAGAACCTTGAAGCCAAGCGTGTCATGGACTTGAACAACCCCGTCCCGACAGTCTTTGCCGAGGTGGACTTCTCCGAGCAAAAGGGAAGCGGCAAATATGTCTGCTCCATCTGCGGTTTTGTATATGATCCTGCCGAGAATGACGGGGTTGCCTTTGAAGACCTGCCGGACGATTGGCGTTGCCCGCGTTGCAAACAACCCAAGTCCCGCTTTAATCCGGCGTAAGAGATACTAATTATGGATTTACAAGGATATATGAGCGGAGCCATCCGCCGTATCATGGAGAAAGCCTACCGCAATGTGTTAGGCAATCCGCGCGAGGCAAAAACGGTCTTCCGCTTGCAGCAGATTTTCCTCAAATCGGAAAGTAGGCGTAAGAGCGTGGCGAAGGAAACGGGTATTGATGTCCCGCCTTTCCTCATTTGCAGTATCTCCACGGAGTGCAACCTTTCCTGCAAAGGCTGCTACGCCCGAGCCAACGGTATAGCCGACGACCCCGGTAAAAGTCAGCGTCCTACCCTCACACCGGAACAGTGGCGCGACATCTTCTCCGAAGCCGCTTCGCTGGGTATCAACTTCGCCCTGCTGGCAGGAGGAGAACCGATGATGCGGAAAGATATCTTGGAAAAAGTAGCGGAAGTGGAGGACATGATTTTCCCGATCTTCACGAACGGTACGCTCATCGGTCCGTCCTATATTGCTTTCCTTAAGGAGCATCTCAATCTCATACCCGTCATCAGCATCGAGGGCGCGGAGCATGGCACGGACACACGACGTGGCGCAGGTATCTACCGTCGCGCGATGATGTCCGTTGAGAGTTTGCACGCGGAGAAACTGTTCTTTGGTGTCAGCATAACCGTCACGACGGAAAACTTCGCGCTGGTCACATCCGATGAGTATGTGGATCACTTGCGCGACCTCGGTTGCAAACTCATTATTTATGTCGAGTATGTGCCTACCGAGCCGGGAACAGAATATCTGGCTTTCGGCGATGCCGATTTGGAACAGATGGAAGCCGTACAAGCGCATCAGCGGGAACGCTATCACGATGTGATCATCATCTCTTTCCCCGGTGACGAGAAGCACATGGGCGGTTGTCTGGCAGCCGGACGCGGATTCTTCCATATCGGCCCTGACGGCAGTGCCGAGCCATGCCCGTTCTCACCGTATAGCGACAGTAACGTGCTCACGCTTGGTGTCAAAGGAGCCTTGCAATCGCCTCTTTTCCAGCGTCTGCGAGAGGTCCATCTGGTAGGCGGCGAACATTCCGGCGGTTGCGCCTTGTGGGAGCACCGCGAAGAAGTAGAACAAATGTTAAAGCAATAAATGTATGAAATACGCAGTTCGTTATTTTAGTAAGTTCGGTCATTCCGAACAGATGGCAAAAGTAGTAGGCGAAGTGGTCAAGACCCAACCGGAGACGGTAGCTGTGCCGCTGTCCGAACCAGTGGATACACTCTATCTCGGAGCCGGTGTCTTCCTCGGCAAAGTCAACGGCGCCATCGGTCAGTTCATCGATACGCTCAAGCCGGAACTGGTGAAGAATGTAGTGTGCTTTGGTTCGTGTGCTATCATCGACTCACCGGTACCGCAGATGCGTAAGATGCTGGAAGCGAAAGGTATCCACTGTGACGATCGTTCGTTCACCTGCAAAGGTTCGATGGGACCTGTCCATTCCGGTCATCCGAACCAGCAAGACCTTGCAGACCTCCGGGCGTTTATTGAGAAAACGATAAAATGACCACGCTTCTTATAGGTTTACTCATCCCTCTGTTAGGCACCATGCTCGGGGCATCGTTCGTGTTCTTTATGAAACGCGACATGCCCGAGCGCCTGCAGAAGGCGTTACTCGGCTTTGCGTCGGGTGTGATGGTCGCGGCGTCCGTTTGGTCGCTACTCATTCCTGCTATCGAAGCGGAAGCACACACAGGACCGTGGGCAGTCATGCCTGCGGCTGTTGGTTTTCTATTGGGCATCTTGTTCCTCTTGGCGATTGACGAACTGACGCCGCACTTGCACGTCGGCGCCAACACACCCGAAGGACCGCGTTCCCGCCTCTCGCGCACTGCCATGTTAGCCCTTGCGGTCACGATTCACAACCTACCCGAAGGAATGGCAGTCGGCGTCGTTCTCGCCGGAGCCACGCAAGGCACAGCCGGACTCTCCTTGTCCGCAGCCATCGCCGTCTCGCTCGGTATAGCCATCCAGAACATCCCCGAAGGAGCCATCATCTCCATGCCCATGCGTGCAGCCGGCAACAGCCGTGCCAAATCCTTCCTCATCGGTTCGCTCTCCGGCGTAGTGGAGCCCATCGGCGGACTGCTCGTCATCCTCTTAGCCGCATGGCTGGCCCCCATACTCCCGTATCTCCTTGCCTTCGCCGCAGGAGCGATGCTATACGTAGTGGTCGAAGAACTCATCCCTGAAGCCTCGCAAGGCACCCATTCCAACCTCTCCACCATCGGTTTCGCCATCGGCTTTGTCCTCATGATGGTCCTCGATGTGGTGTTGGGGTAAACACAAGCAATACAATAAACTGACTGCGTTTTAATCCTTATAAAATTGGCAAATCTATAAGGAAAAACAGGCTGCAAATTAAGAAATAGCGGTCGGTACTACGGAAAAGACACCTGGCGCTTGTGTGCGTCAGGTGTTTTGTGTACCTTTGCAACATAATTTAATAACTCTATCAAATAAGGCACACAATGTATAGATTAGGTATTGACATAGGCAGCACGACCATTAAGATGGCGCTTATCAAAGTCGAAAGTCAAAAGTCAAAAGACCGTCCTTCGGACTCAAAGCCGGTGGTTCTCGCAACTGACTACCGCCGCCATAACGCCGAACCGATGAAAGTCGGACAGGAGATGATCGAAGGGATCTTGGGAGCTGTCAGCGATCAGCATTCAGCTATCACCATCGGCATCACCGGTTCGGTGGGGATGGGATGTGCGCAGAGGCTTGGCGTCGGTTTTCACCAAGAGGTGATTGCTGCAGCGGAGGTGGTCAAACAACTCTATCCGGATGTGCATTGTTTGGTGGACATTGGCGGTGAGGACAGTAAGATGATCTTCTTTGAAGAAGGTTGTGTGCCGGAGATGCGCATGAACGGTAACTGCGCTGGCGGGACAGGTGCGTTTATTGATCAAACTGCTACGTTGTTAGGTGTGGAGACAAGCGAACTGAATGCGCTGGCAGCCAAAGCCGAGCATGTCTATCCGATTGCGTCCCGTTGCGGCGTGTTCAGCAAGACCGATATCCAGAACCTTATTTCCCGTTCGGTAAGCAAAGAAGACATTGCCGCATCCATGCTTCATGCCGTTTCAATGCAAGTAGTGAGTGCGCTGGCACGCGGAACAGAAGTGCACCCGAAGATCTTCCTTTGCGGCGGTCCGTTTGCCTATATTCCCGAACTGCGCAAGCACTTGTTGCAGGCACTTGAGATGACGGAGGAAGATTGCATTGTGCCCGAATACACGCAGTTTATTCCTGCTATCGGAACTGCGTTGTTAAGTACCAAGGAGCAAAGTTCCAAGTACAATCTCGCGCAGGTGCGTACCTTATTTTCTAATGATCATTGTGGTGTTGCTCCGCTCTCCGGCACACTTCCCCCGCTCTTTGCGGACGAAGCGGATTATCAAAACTGGCTCTCCGACAAACAGAAGAAGTATGGCCATAAGGAGATAAATGGCTCAATAAATTCAATCGTCAATAAATCGTACATCGTAAATCGTCAAATCGTCAATCAAAAACTTTTCCTCGGAGTGGATAGTGGCAGTACAACTACCAAACTTGTCCTGATTAACGAAAAAGGCCAACTGCTTTTCACGGACTACAGCTACAATAACGGCAACTCGTTGCAGGCTTTTCATTCTGCTTTGCAGCGAATGCGAGACGCGCTCGGGCAGGACATAGAGATAGCCGGCAGTTGTTCGACGGGTTACGGCGAGCAGTTGCTCAAGACCGCTTTTCGTTTGGACCACGGCATCGTGGAGACCATGGCGCATTTCATGGCGGCGAAGAACCTGCAACCGAACGTCTCTTTTGTGCTTGACATCGGCGGTCAAGACATGAAAGCGATCTTCGTGGAGAACGGTTCTATCCAAAGGATAGAGATCAACGAAGCCTGCTCGTCCGGTTGTGGCAGTTTTATCATGACTTTTGCGCGGCAGCTGGGCTACGAAGTGAGCGATTTTGCACACATGGCGACGCTGGCGCAACACCCGTACGACCTCGGTACACGCTGCACGGTATTCATGAACAGCAAGGTCAAACAGGCGATGCGCGAGGGTGCGCAAGTGGACGACATCGCCGCCGGATTCAGTTATTCGGTCATCAAAAACTGCCTGTACAAAGTGCTCAAACTGCAATCTTTTGACCAGCTGGGCGAACATATCATGGTTCAAGGCGGCACATTCCGCAATCATTCGGTCGTTCGCGCTTTGGAGAGCCTCACCGGCAAAGAGGTCGGTTTTGGTCCGATTCCCGAACTCATGGGCGCCTATGGATGTGCCCTTTACGCGAAAGGAGGTCAACGATGAAACTGAACGAGTTACTGCAATCTGACCATTTCGAGGAGAAAGAAGAGATTTGTCCGGGCTGTCAGAACCATTGCCAGGTGCGCGTCTATTCGTTTGCGAACGGGCGTCAGTACGTGTCGGGCAATAACTGCGAGCGTGTCTATTCGAATGCAGGCGATGGCGCGCATAAAGGCGTCAATATGTTCGAGGAGAAATATAAGCTGCTCTTTGAGCAGCGACCGCCTTCGGCTGAAAGACCGTTGCACTATAAGACCGCTAACGCTGAAAGACCGCTAACGCTGAAAGATGGTCTAACCATCGGTCTTCCCCGCGGCCTCGGCATCTACGAGAACTACCCCTTCTGGCAGACCCTTTTCGGGTGTTGCGGGATGCGTGTGCGGCTGAGCGGCATGAGTACGACCAAACTTTTTGACAAAGGTGTGCGGACCATCGTGGCGGACAATATTTGCTATCCTGCCAAACTGATGCACGGGCATGTGATGGACCTTATCGAGAAGCAAGTGGACCGCATTTTCTATCCGTGGGTGGTGTTCGAGCGCAAGGAGGACGAGCAGGCCAAGAACAGTTTCAACTGCCCGGTCGTCAGCGGTTATTCGGACGTGATCAAGAGTGCCATCAACCCCGAGAAGAACTACGGCATTCCTTTGGACGCGCCTACCATCTCGTTCAAGGACGAGGAACTGTTGCGGGCATCGCTTGTAGAATACCTCTCCACGCTCAATATCAACGAACCCACCGCGCAAGCGGCTATTACTCAGGCGATTACAGCGCAGCAGAACTATCTCGACGCATTGGAAAAACGCAATATGCAAGTCTTCAACGAGGCGCGTTCAGCAGGTCGGATGGTTATTCTGTTGGCAGCGCGGCCTTACCATATCGACCCGCTTATTCAGCATAAAATAGCCGATGCGATTGCGGCGATGGGTATTGATGTGATCACGGAGAATGTGGCGGCGCACGAAGGTCAAGCCGTCTATGACGAACTGAACGCGATGGCACAATGGGCGTACCCGAACCGCATTTTCAAGGCTGCCCATTGGGTAGGAAACAGCCCGTACAACAACCTGCACATGATCGAACTGACCTCTTTCGGTTGCGGTCCCGACGCGTTCATCTTGGACGAAGTGCGGGCAATCCTGTCCCGTTATGGCAAGAACCTCACCGTCCTCAAGATCGACGATGTGAACAATATCGGTTCGCTAAGGCTGAGAGTGCGGTCGCTGGTAGAAAGTGTCAATGCCACCCCTCGAAATCCCGAAATATCGAAATCTCGAGATCTCGAAAACAAAGCGCCATTTACCACAAAACCTTTTGAGGTGGAAGACAAAGACCGCGTCATCTTAACCCCGTATTTCGCAGAAGGTTACAACGAGTTCCTGCCCACTATTTTTAGTTTGGCGGGTTACCGCATCGAGTCCCTGCCGATGGCGACGCAGGAGGACGCCGAAGAGGGGCTGCACGTGGCGAACAACGACATCTGCTATCCGGCAACTATCGTGGTGGGTTCGATCATGCGGGCTTTGAAATCCGGCAAGTACGACCTCTCGAAGACCGCCGTGGCGATCACGCAGACAGGCGGGCAATGCCGTGCGTCGAACTACTACGCGCTCATCAAAAATGCCCTCGTGGCGGCAGGCATGAGTCAAGTGCCGGTGATAGCCGTTGCCATCGGTCCGAGCCTTAAAAACAGCCAGCCGGGCTTTGAGATCAACTGGCTGCATCTCATCCGTCCGACGCTGGAAGCACTCTATTTCGCGGACGCGCTTGCCAAACTCTATTATCCTGCCGCTCCGCGCGAACGTATCCCCGGTGTGGCGCGCAAACTCTACGACCACTACCTCAACGCCGCGCAACCGTTCTTGGCGAAGCGTGACTACCGGGCTATCCGCCAACTCATGCGGGATGCCACGAGCGCGTTCACGGACATTTCGGACACCACCAAACAAGTGCCGGTAGTCGGTGTGGTCGGCGAGATATACGTCAAGTACAACTCGTTCTCGAACCACGGCGTCGTCCGCTGGCTCATGGAGCACGGTGTGGAAGTTGTGCCGCCGGCGATCACGGGCTTCTTCTCAACCTCTATCCCTAACGCCTTCATCAACCGCGAGCAGCATATCCGCAAGGACGGTCTGAGCCCCTGGCAGGCAAAACTCGTCAACCGTCTTTTGCTCCATTACGCACATGTCTATGACCGCCTCTGCAGCGACTTCCCGTTCTACAGGCCGTTTGCGGATATCATGGACATCTGGCACAAAAGCCGCCGTGTGATCAACTCCGCCGCAGACTTCGGCGAGGGATGGTTCCTGCCAGGCGAGATATGCGATTTGGCGGATCATGGCATCCACAAAGTGGTCTCGCTGCAACCCTTCGGTTGCATAGCGAACCATATCATCAGCAAAGGTATCGAACGCCGTTACAAGGACCTCTACCCGCATCTGTCGTTGCTTTTCCTCGATTTCGATGCCGGCACATCCGATGCCAATATCACCAACCGTTTGCATTTTTTGCTGCAATAATTTGCACATGTCCGAAAAAAGCACTATCTTTGCAAACCAAATGGCGAAATGTCTAAATAAATGATAAAATGGTAAATGACAAAATGGTAAATGATTCGATGGAACTGCGGATTCGCGAAGTGGCGCAACAGCTGTTTTTCGAACAGGGCTATGCGGCTACATCGACCACGCAGATAGCAAAAGAGGTCGGCTGTACGCAGGCACTTGTACATTATTATTACCGCACGAAAGAGAACCTCTTCCGACAGATTTTTCTGGAGCAAGTCTTGGCGGCTCTGAATGTTATCGGACGCTCTCTGGCGAACGAAGAATCGTTTGACCGCTTTATCGAGCAGGCTATCTCTATGTATTTTGATGCGCTGTCAAGCAATCCGCGGTTGCCGTACTTTGTGTTGGAAGAGTTGGTCAACAACCCCGAGCGCCGCAAGTACATGCGGGAGAAATTCGTCAAGAATCCCACTTATGCGATGCTCTATATGCAGTTTGACGCACGTCTCAAGCAGGAGCAGCAAGCCGGGCATATTACCAAAATCGACCCCTTCGATCTGATGATTACTATCGCTTCGCTGACGGTCTTCACGTTCGTCTCCCTGCCGATGTTCCAAGACCTGCTCTCGCAAACGGACGACCAAGTGCGGGAGTATATAGCCCATCGGAAATCCGAAGTCATCCGCATGGTCAAAAAGATTCTTAAACCGTAAATTTGCGCTCAAAATTGATTACCACCATGAATACCTATTATTTTAGGAAACAGATTCACCGGTTGCCGGGTAAAGTGATTCACACGATTCCCCTGCCAGAGCCGGAAGTGACGGAAGGTCTGTCAGCAAGATCGCAGATTGGCGAGATCTGCCGAAAAGCCGGCTACCAGCATGTACTGTTGGTTACGGACCGCACGCTGAGCGATTTGGGCTATGCGAAAGCTATTACGGCTTCGTTGGATGCGGTTCAAGTAAGCTATTCCGTCTATGATGACATCCATACAGAACCGAACATAGCTATCATTGAGGCAGGCCGTCAATTAGCGATAGAGAGCCATGCAGAGTGCATCATCGCCCTTGGTGGCGGAAGTGTGATGGACAGTTGTAAGATGATTGCCGCCAGCGTGAAGATGCCTCATCTGCCCATGAAAGCCTTGCTGCTGAAGTTCCTGCCGGTTCCCGGAAGCACACTGCCGCTGATTATGGTTCCTTCGACTGCCGGAACAGGCGCCGAACTGACCGTTGGAGCCGTGGTGACGAACGATCAGGGCGCCAAGAGTTCCACCGTGCTTATCGGGCTCAACGTGACGCATGTGATTCACGACAGCGAACTGACGATTCATGCCCCGCAATCCGTTACAGCGGCCTGCGGCATAGATGCTCTGAGTCATTGCATCGAGGGCGCTATCAGCGATACGGATGTGGATGAAGAAGATATGCAGATGTCGTTGGAGGGCATCAAACTGATATTGGAGAACCTGCCGGTTGTCCTACGTGAGCCGGAGAACAACGAAGCGCGTCTGGCGATGTGTCGGGCGGCGATGTACGGCGGTAATGCCATCAATACGCAGTTAGCCGGTTACGTACACGCTTTCGCGCACAGCATAGGCGCCAAATACCATATGCCTCATGGTCAGGCTATTTCGCTTATGCTCATGCCGATACTCGAGTTCCAGCAAGAGGCGTGCCGGGAGCGATACGAACGGATTGCCCAATACTGCGGCGTGCCGGATTTCCTGCAAGCCGTCCGCGAACTGATGCACACTTGCTCAATGGACCAACTCCAATCGCCTGTGCGCACTTGCGACCACGAGCAACTCATTCCTATGATTGCCGCCGATTCGATCAATTACTCGGCTCCTGTGACGTTGAGCGAAGAAGATATCAAGGCGGTGCTTGTCAAAATCACAAATCACCAATTACAAATCACACATGACGAATCGCGGATTCGTGAGATTGTGGCAGCACAGCGGCGTTTCTTCCGTACAGGGCAGACTTTGCCCGTTAAGTGGCGTATTCAGCAACTCAAACGCCTCAAAGCGGCGGTGATTGCCCATGCGGACGAGTTCACGGCGGCTTTGGCGGAAGACTTGGGCAGAAGCGAAGTGGAAGCATACCTGTGCGATGTCGGACCGATTATTGTTGAGATCAACGAGATGATTAGCGGTCTTCGCCGATGGGCACGCCCGGAATGGCATTTCAGCGGACTGATGTGTTTCCCGAGTATCGTGACCAAGGTCTATAAGATGCCGTATGGCGTCTCGCTGGTCATCAGTCCGTTTAACTTCCCTATTCTACTCACCATCGGCGTGGTAGCCGCAGCGATGTGCGGCGGCAACACGGTGGTCGTTAAGTCCAGTTCCAAGTCCGCAGCCTGCACAGCGGTTCTCAAACGGTTCTTCGCGGAGGTGTTTCCGCCGGAGTACATAACGCTCATCGACGGCGGACATGACGTGGCGGACATCTGTCTGGCACAGCGCTTCGACAAGATTTTCTACACCGGTTCGCCGGCTGTGGGTAAGCACGTGCTGGCAGAGGCAGCGAAGAACCTCACGCCTGTCGCGCTGGAGTTAGGAGGAGAGACGGGCAACTGGTGTGTCGTCAGAGCTGATGCAGACCTCAAAGATGCAGCCCGTAAAATCGCCTTCTTCAAACTGACCAACGCCGGACAGATATGCATCAATATCAACCAGATAGCGGTGGCAGAAGAGGTCGCTGAGGCGTTTATGAAAGAGCTAAAGAAAGCCTTTATCGCCCAAATAGGCGAGCACGCAGAGACAAACCCCGAATATCCGAAAATGATTACCGACGCGGCGTACGACAAGTGCGCCAAGTTGGCTGACGAATACCGCGAGCGCATCGTGTTCGGCGGTGTGGGAGATAAAGCGACGCGCAAGTACGCACCGACGATGATCTACCCGGTCGGTATCAACGAACATATCGTGCAACACGAACTCTTCTGTCCGCTGTTGCCCATCGTGCCGTTCAAGGACGCGGAAGTGGATGAACTGATGGATGTGATTGCTGACCGCGAACACCCGTTAGCCATGTACCTCTTCACGAAGAATATGCGCTGGGCAAACCGCGTCATGCAAACACAGCAATTCGGCGGCGGTTGCATCAACGAGGTCTGCATCCATATGATGGTCAAAGGGGTGCCGTTCAACGGAACAGGTCATTCCGGCATGGGCGCATACCACGGCGAATGGGGTTTCCGCGAGTTCACACATCCGCAGACCGTCCTCAAAGGCAGCACGCATTTCAACCTCCCGCTCCGCGAGCATCCATATTCCGGCGAAGCTGGCAGAAAGAAAATGTTCCTTTTGCGCCTCTTTGAACGCTAGGATGACACTTGCTTCATGGAGTACCAGCCCGAAGGACAGTTTGTAAGAGGGCACTAATAGAAATGAATATGACAGAATACGAAAAAATGCTTCATAACATGCCGTATGATTATACGGACAAGGAAGTTCAAGCGAATATCCTGCGGGCGTATTATGCCATGCGGGATCTCAATCAATGCGGCGCATGGGATATGGACGAGTTGCACCGTTGTATCAAAGCTCTCATTCCCGATGCGCACCCGTCAGTGATCATCTGCCCACCTTTCCATTGCGACCACGGCAACCGTATCTCCATCGGCGAAGGCTCGATGGTCAATTTCAATGGTGTCTTTCTGGACGGCGGCGGTATCACCATCGGCGCCCACACGCTTATCGGCCCCAACTGCCAACTGCTGACGCCCGACCATCCGCATGATTATATGGAGCGCCGCCAGACGATAGAGACAGGACTGCCGATACGCATCGGCGATGACTGCTGGCTGGGCGGAGGAGTAATCGTTTGTCCGGGTGTCACCATCGGAAACCGTGTGATCGTTGGAGCCGGTTCGGTCGTCACGCATGACATCCCAGATGATGTCGTCGTTGCCGGCAATCCCGCCAGAATAATCAAATGAACAAATGGTAAATGAACAAATGAACAAATGGTCAGGGGTCTTCCCGCTTAGCGAGAAAGTAAGCCACAAAAAGGTATCCTTCAAGACCCAATACGGCTTCACCTTGGTGGGCGATCTTTACACGCCTAAGTCTGTCAGTCCGCAGGACGGTCTGTCAGCGGAGCGGTCTGTCAGTGAAACGGTCTGTCAGCAAAGCGGTCTTCCGGCTATCGCGGTGTCCGGTCCTTTCGGCGCAACCAAAGAGCAGAGTTCAGGTCTGTATGCGATGAAGATGGCGGAGCGCGGGTTTGTGGCTTTGGCTTTTGATCCTTCTTTTACCGGCGAGAGTTCGGGTGAACCGAGACGCACGGCATCGCCGGACATCAATACCGAGGACTTCATGGCGGCGGTGGATTACCTTTCTAAACTGCCCGAAGTGGATGCTGATAGAATTGGTATCATCGGAATATGCGGGTGGGGCGGTATTGCCCTCAATGCGGCGGCAGCGGATACGCGTATCAAAGCGACGGTAGTTTCGACGATGTACGACATGACGCGTGTGTCGGGCAACGGTTATTTCGATTCCGCTGACACCGAAGAGGCGCGTCACGAAGCGCGTGTGGCACTCGCCGCACAACGTCTTGCAGACCCTGCTGCTATGGCAGGAGGCGTGATAGACCCACTGCCGGACGATGCACCGCAGTTCGTCAAGGACTACCACGATTACTACAAGACCGCCCGTGGTTATCACGCCCGTTCCGGTAACTCGAATGACGGTTGGCGTGTCATCGGCACGCAGGCATATGCTAACAGCCGTTTCCTGTATTACATCAACGAGATCCGTTCTGCCGTTCTGATCATGCACGGCGCGGACGCACATAGCCGTTATTTCGGCGAAGCGGCGTACCATTATATGGTGGACGGCAAGGCAGAAGGCTACAAAACCGTGGTCGCTCCGAATCCTTGTCCCGAAAACAAAGAGCTCCTTATCATTCCGGATGCCTCGCATTGCGACCTCTATGACGGCGGCTATACCGAACCGGCAGGTAAAGGCGAACCCAAGAACCTCATTCCCTGGGACAAATTAGCGGAGTTCTTCAACAAGAATCTAAAGTAAGATATCTCAAATATCCAATATCCAATATCCAATGTCAAATAAAAAAGTCGTTGTTATCTCAACCTCTCTCCGTGCAGGATCGAACAGCCACGCGATGGCAGAGCAGTTTGCTGAAGGCGCCAAGAGTGCCGGACATGAAGTGGAATTGATCTCGCTTCGCGGCAAGGAGATAAAGTTCTGTATCGGTTGTCTCAAGTGTCAGGAGACAGGCGCGTGTGTGTTCAAGGACGATGTGCCGGCAATCATGGAGTCCGTGCTCAATGCCGATGTCGTTTGCTGGGCAACGCCGATTTATTACTATGAGATGTCGGGTCAGATGAAGACCCTTATCGACCGGATGAACGCCATGTACCCGAAGGATTACAAGTTCCGCGACATCTATCTGCTGACCACCGCTGCCGAGGACGAGGAGTTCACACCCAAACGCGCCGAGAGCGGTCTGCAAGGATGGATTGATTGTTACGAGAAATGTGCGCTCAAAGGACATTTGTTCTGCGGCGGAGTGAATGATCCGAAAGAGATTTCCGGCAACGCCAAACTGCAAAAGGCGTACGAATTAGGCAAAAACATATAAGAAAAAATCAGCCTGCTATTTCAAAAAAAATCCCACTACCTCTTGCGTATGTGGGATTTTTTTTGTAATTTTGCACGCAAAATCATGAAAGTTTAATTATGAAAGACCTTGATCAATACACCCATCGTTATTCGCTCACGGCAGCGGATATGGACACGCGTTACCGGATGACGCCGAATGCCGTCCTGCTTTATTATCAAGATTGCTGGGCACGCTATATGTCGTGCCTGCATCTTGCTGCTTTTGATGTGGTCAAGCAGAACCGCATCTGGGTCATTACGGAGTTCAACGCGTGGTTTGAAGAACAGACAGCTCTCTGGTCGGATGATATTGATGTTACCGTTTGGAACAGCGAAGTGGGGGCACTCCGTCTCTATGCCGAGTTCCGCGTGCGTCGGTCGGATGGGGTAGAGGTGGCACACGGCTACGGCTGTTGGACGCTCCTCGACACGGAGGCCCATCGTCTTGCGCCCATGACACCTTTCCAACCACAGATACCCGTCCTGCCGGAGATGACCTCCGAGACTCACAAGAAACGCCGTTTTCCGACGGACGGCACACCGCTCCAACAGATAGAGCACCGTGTCAACCCGATCAATCTCGATTTCAACGGTCACGTCAACAACCGCACGTACCTCTCTATCGCCATGCAGTCGGCGGACGAGGCGTTCATGGACGCGCATGCCATCCGGTGTTTGGCTATTCATTGGCTCAAAGAGACCTTCTTGGGGGATACGCTTTTATGCCGTTTGAACTTATTGCCTAATGAGACGGACGAGCCCGTCTATCGCTATCTCCATACCATCGCTCGCAACGATGCCGAGACCGCCGCGCAGGTCTATTCCGAATGGATCCCGCGTAAGGAACAGATAGACGTCTCTGTCCACGCATCGAGAAAATAATAGTTTAAACGGCTATGACACCGCGGTTGCGCTGGCTCAACAGGGACACAAAGGGCTTTGGTGAGAGTATAGCGCGGTTATACAGCAGGAAGATAGCATAAGATAGCATAAAATAGTATGATTCTTTATTTTTCAGCAACAGGAAACAGTCTCGCCGTTGCACGACAATTGGCAGAACGGCTGAACGAGCAGCTCATGCCGCTGATTGAAGCGGTTCGGCAGGACTTGACGAGTGAGAAACGTACCGGTCTGGTCTTTCCGACGTACGATTTCAATCTGCCACCCGCAATGCCCGAAATGATTTCGCGATTGAAAATCAGCCCGCAGTCTTACGTCTTTACGGTCGTCACGTGCGGCAGCGCGGCGGGCAACTGCATCTGGGTGTTGCGTCGCATATTACGCGAGAAAGGTATCGAACTGGCATACAGCCATAAGGTGAGCGTACCCGATAACAGTGCGCTGGCTTTCGGACGCAATCCCAACAAACAGTTGGGTAAGTTCGAACGTGTGCCGGCTCGCATGGAGCAAATCATCCGCGAACTGGAGGAAGAGAGCCACGTGCTGCACTATAGTTGGTTCGGTCTCCTCTCATGGCTTCTCGGCCGTCCGGCTGTGGAGCGAGGTATGATTCATTGTTTGGGTCCGAAAGTGATTGCGGACAAGTGTACCGGTTGTGGCACTTGTGTACGCGTCTGCCCGATGGAGAACATTCGCCTGACGGACAATAAAGCGATCACCGGAGACCATTGTACCGTGTGTCTCGCTTGCGTCCATGCCTGTGCGCAACAGGCTTTCCGTACGAACGGTCAAGAGACTCGCAAAGAACGTCAATACCGCCATCCGCAAATCAAGCTGAAAGACCTGCTGCTAAGATAAACCTTTACAAACTGACATGAAATGGACAATTTGTCACGAAAAGTGGACAAATTGGCAGAGATTTGACATCTGGCACGCTTATTGCCTTATTTAGGGTGAAAACGCAACTACGCATACTACGCAAAACACGTAAGCTACGCAAACTACGTTAAACATCGTTTAACTAAATTTGGAGGAATGATTATGAAAAATGCAATGTGTCGTAGAAACAGTTGGCTGCCGACAAACGGATGGTTCCCGACCGTATTTGATGAGTTTTTGAACAATGACATACTGAACACGGCAAGCAATGTGGCGCCTTCGGTTAACGTCAAAGAGAACGAGCACAACTATGTAGTCGAACTGGCTGCTCCGGGCGTTAAGAAAGAGTACTGCAGAGTACACGTCGATGAAGACCACAACCTGTGTGTCGCCATCGAGAACAAGTTCGAGCACAAGGAGGAAGACAAACATTCGCACTATCTGAGACGTGAGTTTGCTTACACCAACTTCGAGCAGAAGTACACCCTGCCGGACAATGTCGATGAGGCAAAGATTAGCGCAAAGGTTGAAGATGGTATCTTGACCATCGACCTGCCGAAGATCCAACGCGAAGAAGGCAAGACCGGACGCCAAATCGCCATCTCATAGCATGGCATGTTTTCCAAAACCAGAGCACTCCCGAGCGAGTGCTCTTTTTTTTTACCCCTAACCCCTAATCCCTAAAAATCTCCGATTTTCCTTGCATATATCAAAAAAAATCACTACCTTTGCACTCGAAAATGTATCTGAAATTATGAAAGTACTGCTAATCAATGGTTCGCCGCGAAAGAACGGCAACACTTTTACCGCCCTCAGTGAGATTGCCAAAAGCCTTCAGACGGAGGGTCTCGAATCAGAAATCGTCTGGATTGGTAACCAACCCATCCGCGGCTGCATCGCTTGCGGAACCTGCAAAACGAAGGGCAACGGCCGATGTGTATTTGATGACGATGTATGCAACGCCATCTCTGCGAAGTTCGCGGAGGCGGATGGCTTCGTCTTCGCTTCACCGGTGTATTACGGTCAACCCAACGGTGCGCTGCTGGCAATCATGCAACGGGCGTTCTTCTCCAACGGCGCGAACCTGCAGAACAAACCCGGAGCTGCGGTAACTATCTGCCGTCGAGGTGGCGCGACAGCCGCTTTTGAGGCGCTCCAGATGCCGATGCAGATGATGAATATGCCGATTGCTACTTCCCAGTATTGGAACATCGCGTACGGTCGGGAAGAAGGACAGGCGGCGCAAGATACAGAAGGCATGCAGACCATGCGTACGCTCGCGCATAACCTCGCTTGGATGATCCGTGGTCTCCGTGGAGAGAATGCGCCGGAAGTACCCGAACGCGAAGCATGGCAGCCCATGCATTTCATCCGATAGAACAACCGCAGAAAGCAGTGGACTCCACTATGGAATTAACCATTTTTTTGGAATATAGTGAACGGGCACAACTGCGGGAATGGCTCATGGCGAATCATGCCGAGGCGGAGGAATGTTGGGTGACGGTCACTCGCACCAAGGTTCCGCATCCGGATTGTATCCCGTATGAGGAGGTTGTCGAAGAGGCGCTCTGCTTCGGCTGGATCGACTCGACGTACAAGCGGTTGCCCGACGGACGCGGTGCGCAACGCCTCTCCCCTCGCCGCAAAAACAGTCATTGGACCGAACTGAACATCCGCCGTTGTGCGGAGTTAGAACAACGCGGACTGATGACCGACGCCGGCAGAGCAGCATTACCGAAAGACTGAAAGAATGAAGAAAATAGTGAAAATAATGTGGGTATTAGTGATAGTTGTTTTGGCCCTTGCTGCCATAGTGGCAGGGGTGTCGGCACATCCGGCGTTCGGCGTATATCGCCATGTGTCGAAAGAAAAGATTGAGCGCTCGCCGAACTACTACGACGGAATGTTCCAAAACCAGGAACCGACACAGCAGTTTACAGGCGACATCAACGGACCGGAAGCCAAACACAGGAGATGGAAGATGCTCAAACGCTTCATGGCGGACAAAGACAGCGTGCGCATCCCGACCAAGCCGATAGAGGCCGTCAAAACGGATCTGAGAGCCCTTCCGACGGACAGCGACTGGCTTGTTTGGTTCGGACACTCGTCGTACTTGTTCTGCCTTAACGGAAAGCGCTTCCTCGTCGATCCGGTCCTCAAACCCGAATGGCCATCGTCGATGATGCTGAAGGCTTTTCCCGGAACGGATATCTACCGACCGGAAGACCTGCCCACGATTGACGTGCTGATCATCACCCACGAGCATTGGGACCACATGGATTATGCCACTTTGCGGGACATCCGTACGAAAGCCCAAACGGTCGTTTGCCCTCTCGGTATAGCCGATTACCTGCGTTACTGGGGCTACTCGGACGAGCAAATTATAGAGATGGACTGGTACGATTCTTTCGACTTTCGACTTTCGACTTTCGACTTGTTCATTACTTGCTTGCCGTCCCGCCATTTCTCCAACCGCCTCTTGGGAGCACGCAACCAGACGCTCTGGGCGTCGTTCATGGTCGAAACAGGCGGCAGAAAAGTCTATATCGGCGGCGACGGCGGCTACGGCAAGCGCTTTCGGGAGATCCGCAAACGGTTTGGCAAGATCGATCTGGCGTTTCTGGAAAACGGCCAGTATAACGAAAACTGGCGTTATATACACACCACGCCGGAGGGCTTGGAGCAAGCGATGTTGGACTTGCAAGCGGAGCAGTATTTTACGGTTCACCACGATAAGTTCGCCTTGGCGATGCATCCCTGGCAGGAACCGAAGAACAATGCTCGGGCGATAGCAACAAAGCATTCCATCCGTCTTCTGGACGCAAAGATCGGCGAAAAGGTGGATTTTTAGCCGAAAAATGCAGAAAAATGGCATACACTCTTGTGTATGTCAATTTTTTTTTGTATCTTTGCAGCCGATTTTGTGTGCGCGAGTGTGTAGCGCGCGTGCATATGCGATAAATAATTAGGTAGAAAATATAAAATACAAAATAATGGAAGAAATAATCGTGCCGGAAGGCAAAGAACAACAAGAAAAGTATGATGGCTCGAGTATTCAAGTGCTCGAGGGATTAGAGGCGGTGCGCAAGAGACCTGCGATGTATATCGGCGACATCTCGCAGAAGGGTCTGCACCACCTGGTGTATGAGGTAGTCGATAACTCTATCGACGAGGCGCTCGCCGGTTTCTGCGATGAGATCGCGGTTCATATCAATGAGGATAACTCTATTACCGTACAGGATAACGGTCGTGGAATCCCGGTAGATATGCACCCGAAGGAGCATAAATCCGCGCTGGAGGTCGTAATGACCGTGCTCCACGCCGGTGGTAAGTTCAATAAAGACAGCTATAAGGTGTCCGGTGGTCTGCACGGTGTGGGTGTGAGCTGTGTGAACGCGCTCTCGACGAAGATGCACGTGGAGGTTTATCGTAACGGACAGATTCACTGCCAGGACTATGCGAAAGGCAAACCGCTGGCGCCGGTACATGTGATCTCCGAGGAGGAGGCTACTGGTAACTGGGAGCAACGCAAGACCGGTACGTTCGTGCAGTTCTGGCCGGATGATACGATCTTTACAGAGACCGTTTATCACTGGGAGATCCTCGCGAACCGTATGCGTGAGCTCGCATTCCTGAACGCAGGAATCAAGATTGTACTGAAGGATAAACGCGTCATGGTAGAGCGCGAACTGGAGGATGGTACCAAAGTGACGGAGTGCAAGAAGGAGACCTTCTACTCGGAGAAGGGCCTTTCCGAGTTCGTGCGTTACATCGACGGTACCCGTACGCCGCTCATCAGCGAGGTGATCCACCTCAATACCGACAAATACGGTACGCCGGTAGAGGTAGCGATGATCTACAACACCGATTTCAATGAGAACGTACACTCCTATGTCAATAATATCAATACCATCGAGGGTGGTACGCACGTAGCCGGTTTCCGCGCTGCGCTGACCCGTGTCATGAAGAAATATGCTGAGGACAGCAAGATGCTGGAGAAGGCGAAACTGAAAGATAAAGACGGTAACTCGACCATCGATCCGAACGATTTCCGTGAGGGTCTGACGGCGGTCATCTCTGTCAAAGTGGCAGAGCCGCAATTTGAAGGCCAGACGAAGACCAAACTCGGTAACTCCGAAGTAGCAGGTATGGTTTCGAGTGCAGTAGCTGAGGCGCTGCAGAACTACCTCGAGGAGCATCCGGATGATGCGAAGAAGATCGTGGAGAAAGTCATTCTCGCAGCGCAGGCTCGTATCGCAGCCCGTAATGCTCGTCAGTCCGTCCTCCGTAAGTCTCCGCTCTCCGGTGGTGGTCTGCCCGGTAAACTGGCTGATTGCGTATCGAAAGATGCAGCTGAATGCGAGCTCTTCCTCGTCGAGGGAGACTCTGCAGGCGGTACTGCCAAGACCGGACGTGACCGTGTACACCAGGCTATCCTGCCGCTTCGCGGTAAGATCCTCAACGTTGAGAAAGCGATGGAACATAAGGTGTTCGAGTCCGAAGAGGTACGGAACATCTTCACGGCGCTCGGTATCACCTTCGGAACCGAAGAGGACCCGAAAGCGCTCAACCTCTCCAAGATCCGCTACCACAAAGTGATTATCATGGCCGATGCCGATGTCGATGGTGCGCATATTGCTACTCTGATTATGACCCTGTTCTTCCGTCATATGAAAGAGGTGATTGAGCAAGGCCACCTCTATATCGCTTGCGCGCCGCTCTATAAGTGCTCGAAGGGTAA
The DNA here is from genome assembly GCA_002354055.1 of Bacteroidales bacterium UBA2712. Lineage (GTDB taxonomy): Bacteria > Bacteroidota > Bacteroidia > Bacteroidales > Paludibacteraceae > Colicola. The sequence continues at coordinate 11,535 of DEKW01000011.1, read as the reverse complement.
CTACAGCGAGTACTGCTGGAACGACCAGCAACGTACCGCCTTCATCCAGAACTACGGTAACGGCGATGAGAAGCAGATCAAGACCCAGCGGTACAAAGGTCTTGGTGAGATGAGCGATGAGCAGCTCTGGGAGACTACCATGGATCCGGCTCGCCGTGTCCTCAAGCAAGTGACGATCGAGAATGCCGCTGAGGCGGATCGTATCATCGCAATGCTCATGGGCGACGATGTAGCGCCGCGCCGCGAGTTCATCGAGGAGAATGCCACCTACGCTAACATTGATGCTTAATGAAGATCGTAGTTTATTGTTCGGCGAAAGATGCGATACCCGAGGAGTACCTCGCGTTGGGGGATGCTTTGGGAACGTGGATCGGAGAGAACGGCCACACCTTGATCTATGGCGGCGCTACGGGCGGTCTGATGACCCGCACGAGCAATGCGGCGAAAGCAGCAGGAGCTATGGTCATCGGGGTCATTCCTCCGCGCATCAAAGCGGCGGGACGAAAAGCGGACAACTGCGACGAGCTGTACATGGTGCAGAATATGTCCGAGCGCAAACAGATCATGCGCGACATGGCGGATGTGATCGTTTGTCTGCCGGGCAGCTACGGCACGCTGGATGAGATGATGGACGCTACTTCTTCGGCAATCGTGGGAGAGCATCATAAGAAGACCTTCGTGCTGAACTACAGAGGTTTCTACGAACCCCTCAAACAGCAGATAGAAGCCATGCGCAGCCTGCATTTCATCCCCGAACAAGAGGCCTACAAACCCATCTTCGTGGACACATTGGAAGAATTATATAACAAAATAAATAATTAATTTATGAAGGTTCGTGCAAGTCGAGTGTAAGCTTGCTTACGCCACTCGACGAAGCCGAAGCTCCAGAAAAAACGAAGTTTTTTATGAACCTATTTGCAGCCAGATTAACCGGCAAAATGAGCTCGACCGATGCGTTCGAGAAAACCATCCACGACATGCAAGAGCGTGTAAAACGCTGGCGCGCTATCGAGAAATCGCCTGAATTGGCAGAGTACAACGAGCTCAAGAAGATCGTCGAGAGTTCGGATTTCCAGGAGAAGAAAAACGCTCTGAAGAACCGTAAGTACAAGGACACGGACGAGGGCCGTAAGATGGCGACGCTCGATCGTCTGTCTTCTACCTTGCGTATGAAGGGCTACAAGTACGCCCAGGACAGCGAGACCTTCCAGGCCTTCCTGAAGTTCCGCGACAGCGATGCCTTCCAGAACAAAGAGGACAACTCCGTGACCGCTTCCGAGCGCCGTATGTACAACATGATCTACCGTTCGGCGTTCTACAAGAACTACCAGAAAGTGCTCAACTCTTCGGAGTTGAAACAACTCACGGAGCTGGAGAAAGAGACCTCGACCGAGGATTTCAAACAGCGTAACGCACTCTGGGCAGATGAGAAACGCTGGGAGCACTCCGAGGAGTACAAGACCGAGAAACGCTATCTGGAGCTGGCTAATTCCGAGGATATCAAGTTCTTCTTCACTTCGCGTGAGGAGAAGATCGACTGGGCAGAGCTCTTCCGTCCTTCCTTCGACGACGATATGACGACCTCCAAGAACTGGAAGCCGGGCTATGGTTATGCGAATCCCGCGATGAAGGACGGCCACTCGCGTACCTCTGAGCAACAGGCGTATAACGGCGGTAAGAACACCTTCTTCGCCGAGGGTCGTATGGACCTTGAGACACGTCAGGAGAGCAAGAAAGCCGTGGCTTGGGACGAGAAGAAAGGATTCACGGAGCATGTGTTCGAATATACCTCCGATGTGATGAATACCAAAGAGGCGTTTGCGCAAGAGTCAGGTATGTTCATGGCGAAAGTGCGTACGCAAGGTATCGGTCACCATTTCTTCGGTCTCTCGACGGGCAAACAAGGTAGCCCGATGGTAGCGCTCTACCACTATAACGGCTCCACCCACCAGATGGGTTATGTCGATGGCCCGAAGACCCAGATGGTCGATCTGACCGGTGTCCTCCGTTCGATGTACCACGTATATACCTTCCGTTGGACGAAGAACGAGTTGATCTGGTTCGTCAACGATATGGAGGTACTCCGTCTGCCGAACCGTCTGCCGAAAGAGGCGATGTTCTATTTCGCACAGAGCTGGCTGCCGGGTAACGAGAAAGGCGGCGAAGGCAAACTGAAAGTTCAGTGGGCTCGCGCTTATCGCGCGGTGGACTAAATAGTACATTGTAAATGACCAAATCGTAAATGTCTTTATGTTCCTCATTGCCGGCCCTTGCGCCATCGAAAATAGAGAGATCGTCATGGAGACAGCGGAGACCTTGAATCGTCTCTGCTATGAGTTGGGTATCACCCTCTATTTCAAGTCTTCCTTTGACAAAGCGAATCGCACCTCTGCGTCGGCGCGCGGCATCGGCATGGAGGAGGGGCTGAAGATCTTGGAGGAGGTCAAACGGATGTACGACCTGCCGATCGTGACGGACGTGCATGAGTCCTGGCAGTGTGCGCCGGTAGCCGAAGTAGCCGATGTGCTGCAGATACCGGCGTTCCTCTCTCGTCAGACCGACCTCCTGCAGGCGGCAGCCAAGACCGGGCGGATTGTTAACGTCAAGAAAGGCCAGTTCATGGCGCCGTGGGATATGAGAGGGGCGATAGAGAAGATCGAGCAGGTGGCTCCCGGCGCAAGCAGAGAAGGCCATCTATGGCTCACGGAGAGAGGCTCTTCCTTCGGTTACGGCCGGCTGGTAGTCGATATGACGGGGCTGGTAGAGATGCGGCGGTTCGGCTGTCCGGTGATCTTCGATGCCACGCATTCGGTACAGCAACCTTCGTCCCAAGCCGGTATCACCGGCGGCAACAGAGCCATGGTGCCGTATCTGATGCGCGCTGCACTGGCGGTTGGCGTGGACGGACTCTTCATAGAGACGCATCCCGATCCCGACAAAGCGATCTCTGATGCGGCCAACCAAGTGAAGCTATCGGACATGCGCGCCCTGCTCACACAAGCCATTGAGATAGAAAGATCCATAACCCATAACCCGTAACCCATAACCGTTACAAAAATGGAACAGACCATCACTATTTATTGTAAGAACACGCACGCGTATCACGATGTGCCGCGCGGAATATCGTTGATCGAACTGAAAGACCTGCTGGGTATTCAGTTGCCGTATCCGATTATCGCTGCGTACGTGAACTATAAGGTGGAGAACCTCGATTTCCTGCTGTATAAGCCCAAAGATATTGAGTTCCTCGATGCCAGTTCGCCTTCGGGCATGCGCGCGTACGTGCGTACACTAAATATGGTGTTGGCCTGCGCCATCAATGAGTTGTTCCCCGACATCGACCTGCGTATCGAGCACCCGATCAGCAAGGGGTATTACTGCACGCTCCAATGGCATCAGTCCAAGGACACGGACTCCGAGGACGAGAAAGAGCCGCCGGTAGTGACGCCGGAAATGGTACAGGCTATCAAGGCGCGGATGCTCCGGATCATCGCGGAGAACCGACCGATCTACGAGGAAGAGAAACAGACCAAAGAGGTCATCCGCATGTTCGCCGAGCGGTACAACAACGAGTCTTCGATCTTCGAGGCGCTCGGAAACCCCTACTGCCGCTATTTCCGTATGGGGGATTTTATCGATTATTATACGAACGTTCTTCTGCCGTCTTCGGGCTATCTCAATGTGTTTGATTTGCAGCCCTTCCAGGACGGCTTGTTGCTGCGTATCCCGAACCGTACAAACCCGACCATCCTCGAGGATGCCATTCCGCAGGATAAGATGTTCTCCATCTTCCAAGAGTACAACCGCTGGAACAAACTGCTGCGCATCAATAACGTCAACGATTTCAACGTAGCCTGCAAGCAGAACAAGTCTTTCGGACTGATCAAGTTAGCCGAGGCGCTGCACGAGAAGAAGATAGCTCAGATAGCGGATTCTATCGCAGCCAAACGGCCGAAGATCGTCTTTATCTCCGGTGCTTCGTCATCCGGTAAGACTACTTTCTCCAAGCGTCTGCAGATCCAGCTGCTGGTCGATGGTATCAGGCCGGAGGTGCTCTCCATGGATGACTATTTTGTCAACCGCGTGGATACGCCGAAGGACGAGAACGGTCAGTATGACTTCGAGACGGTTAACGCGGTCGATCTGCCGTTCTTTAGAGAGCAGATGAGAGACCTGTTGGAGGGCAAAGAGGTCAACCTGCCGACGTACGATTTTACCAAAGGCGAGCGGGTCTTCAAGGGCAACAAGCTCAAACTCCAGAAAGATTCTGTCCTCGTCATCGAGGGCCTGCATGCGCTTAATCCGTGCATCCTGCCGGACGTGCCGCGCGAGCTGACGTATAAGATCTACGTGTCTGCCCTGACGACCATCAATATCGATAACCATAACTGGATCCCGACGACGGATATCCGTCTCTTGCGCCGCATCGTGCGCGACTATAAGTACCGCGGTTTCTCGGCACGCGAGACGATTGCCCGCTGCCCGTCGGTCATCCGGGGCGAGACCAAGTGGGTCTATCCCTTCCAGGAGGAAGCGGATGTGATGTTCAACTCTGCGCTGATCTTCGAGTTCGCGGTATTGAAACGCCATGCGGAGCCGATCCTCCAGGAGGTGCCTAAGTTCTGCGACGAGTACAGCGAGGCGCACAGGCTCCTGAAGTTCCTCCAGTATTTCATACCGGTTCCCGAACGCGAGATTCCGCCTACATCCTTCCTCCGCGAGTTCGTCGGTGGTTCATCGTTCAGGTACTAATGGCATGAAATTTGCATTGAATCGTTAGATATAAGTTGGTGATAAGTTGGTTATTCGTTAGAGATTTAGCCTATATGAAACTAATATTATTCATATTATTATCCGTTTTGGACTCGATACCGGGTATCCAGATCGTGCAGGACTCGGCGATGTCGATACTCTTGGACGAAGCGATACACGGTAAGCACGAGCTGGTGGAGATCGACGGCTATCGCGTCCAGATATACTCTTCCAACCAGCAGCAGACGGCAAAAGGCGAGGCGCTGGAGCTGGAGGAGAAGGTCAAAGAGTCCCTCACGCAGTCCGTCTATGTCCTCTATCTGCCGCCGTTCTGGAAAGTCCGTTTGGGAGATTTCCGTACCTATGAAGAGGCACGGGAGTATAAGAAAATCGTCGTGGCGCAATACCCTGAGTTGATGGGAGAAACGTATATTGTGCGCGATAAAATACAAGTGTTGCAATAATGGATCTGCAAGAATTTCATCCCTCTCAGCAGGTGACAGACGAGATTGCTAAGGCGGTTGAGAAAACCTTAGTACAAATAGGTGAAGACCCGACCCGCGAGGGCTTGGTCAAGACGCCGCATCGGGTAGGAAAGGCGCTTCAATTCCTTTGCAAGGGCTATAACGAAGACCCGGAGGCGATTCTTCGCTCGGCGCTCTTTGAGGAAGATTACCGCCAGATGGTAGTGGTCAAAGATATCGATTTCTACTCCCTTTGCGAGCACCACATGCTGCCGTTCTTCGGGAAGGTGCATGTGGCCTATATCCCAAACGGACGGATCACGGGCCTGAGTAAGATCGCCCGCGTGGTGGATGTCTTCGCGCGGAGACTGCAAGTGCAGGAGCGCTTGACGACCCAGATCAAGGAGTGCATCCAGAATACCCTCGATCCCCTTGGAGTGATGGTGGTGATCGAAGCAGAACACCTCTGTATGCAGATGCGCGGCGTGCAGAAACAGCACGCCATGACCGTCACCTCGGATTTCACCGGGGTCTTCAATCAAGCCAAGACCCGCGAGGAATTCATGACCTTGATAAAGGGCTAAAGAAAAAGCAGGCAATCGCCTGCTTTTTTAGTGTCTATAGCTTTTTTTTTATTATCGTATCACTAATATCTTCACCGCCGCGTGACCGCTGATCGCGTTGCAAAGGGCAGTATAGACACCCGGCGTAGCGCGTCTTCCGTCCGGCAGTTTGCCATCCCAGACGGCGGTTCCGCCGTGGCTGCGCGTGCGGCATACCAACCCTCCGCCGGCATCGATGATGCGCACCTCGGAGTTATCCATCAGCCCTGTGATGGTGATCATTCCGCCGTAGTCGGGGCGAACGGGGTTAGGGTAGGCGTATGCGGAGGACATATTCTCTTTGGCTTCGCTCGCGTCGCTGCGATAGGAAGCGATACCTTTGTCCGTGCCCACGAATAACTCCCCGGTCTCGGGAACGATTGCTAAAGTCATAATGAAGTTAGATGGCAGCAGGGAGTTCGTCTCCGTGAAATGCGCCACGGTGATGGTATCATCCTCGATGAGGTAGAGACCTGATCCGGCGGTACCGATCCACATCCGGTTGCCTTCGTCCGCGAGGATGCACCGGATCTGTTCTTCGCCCAAGAGGTAATCGCCTAAGCCCGTACCGTCATTACGCGGAATGATGATGCGCCGGCAGGCGTTGGAGGTGAAGAAATCCACCTCTCTCGGGATGATCAGGATTCCCTTGTCCGTGCCTATCCAGATACGGTTGTTCTTATCTTGCGCCAGGCTATAGAAGAAGTTCGGCGTGAGGATATTGTTATTCTGGTCCTGGAAGGTGTTCCGCCGGATACAGTGGTCGTCGTATGCGTTTGTAGGCGTGCCGTTGTCGAAATGGAAGAGTACTCCGTGGTTCTCTCCTCGCTGGTCCATCATCCATTTATAGCGGCTGTCCCGCCGGTCGGGCCATATACCTGTCGGAGTAGTGAAGACCACATCCGTGCCTCCGCTTCGCATCGGCAGACCTACCCATTGTCCTGCAGGGGTCAGTATGTGCAGCGGTTTGCCTATCTCCGTGGCGTTCAGCACCCATAGGTTGCCCGTGCTATCCATCATCGCGCCGTCAGTACGGGTGTAGAACTCCGGATTGATGGTGCTGTTCACCGGTCGCAGGGTACTATTCTGATAACTGTGTTGCTTGACGGCTTGGAAATCGCGGAACTCAATCACGCCGCATCCGAAGGTGGCTGCGTAGTAGTGTCCCGGATCCTGATTATCCACCGCCACGCTTACGGGGTCGATGATCACTTTGCCTATGTTCGTGGTTATCTCGTATTCGGACACGCTGCGCCAACTATTCCCGTCGTAGATATTGACCCTTGCCGGCCGGGCATATTCTGCCGCCCATCGTCCTCCGTTGACGGCATAGACATGTCCGTGAGCGGCATGTACGTAGTATGCCGAGTTGGTGTTCGGTCCCTCCGTATGGTAGTAATCGTCGCCGGAGGCATTGAGTCGGATGAGTCCGTAGTTCACTTCTCCGAGCCAGTACTCTCCGTGGCTATAAACGGCATCGTTGATGGCGTACCGGTCGCATAAACCCGTAAGCGTGCCGTCTTCATTCAGCTCGTATAGATTCCGGTTCCCGGAGCAGATGAGCAACTTACCTTCCGCGGCATGAATCCAATCGACGGGTTTGCCGTCCACGAGTTCCCATGCGCCGTTCCGATAGCAGTAGAGCGAGTCGTGCTGGACGGTATAGAGCTGATTGCGGTAACTCTCGGCCTGCGTTATATCGCGGATAGGAGCCTTGTGGGCGTGCCAGAAATGGTAGTCCGCCAGGTTATCCTGCATGCATCCGCTATACATCGTGTCGGCGGAGAAGGCATAGATCGAGTCGCCTTTCTCGGCTATCGCCAGTACGTTGATGTCCGATGCTTCATTGCCGATATAGTACGTATCTTTCACTTCGCCACGCACACAATCGAGCACAATGACGCCAAACGGCATCGCCAGATAGGTCCTTTTTGCGCCTGCTTGCACCGCATTAACGCTCACGGATACGCTACCGGCTTTCATGGATATATCCGGCATCTGGCGCACCGTGCCATCCTTGTCCATGAGGTCGATACGTCCGTCGCTATAGACGATCACGAGGTTTTGTGAGACCTTGTCCAGACATATATGCGTAATGTTGGAACCGTTCAGTCCTGTGCTCTGATCCCAGTATTCAAGGGTCTCGTCCGCGCGGTTGAAAGAGAAGAGTGCTCCGTTAGCGGTAGCGAAGATGCGGTTCGGGGTACCTACCACTTCGGTGGCGTTGTTATAGGACAGATGGAGTTTCCATCGCATCATACTACCCGGATCCAGGTCCTCTTCTTCGTTTGCCGTTTGGCCTTTCAGCCCTTCTCCGCTGCCGTTGGGGTCGAAGCGTACCAGACCTTCGGACGAACCGATCCATACGACGCCTCGTTCGTCAGCCGCAAGCGAGATGATGCAGTTGGACGGTAGGGCGGAGTTATCAGAGGTGTAATGCGCGCTGATCTCCGTGGCGGTGCTGTCCAAGACGTAGAGTCCCAAATCGTTCGTGCCTAACCATATCTGTCCCTCTGTGTCCACGGTGATGGCTTTTATACTCAGCGTCGTGATCGGGTTCTCGCCGTTCTCGTCTTCAAAATCCGGCCGTACGATTGCATCCGAGAGGAAGAAATCCGTTTCGCTGTCGATATAGGCGGCACCTTGCGTGGTGATCATCCAGATGCGGCCTAAGGCATCTTGCGCGATGCCGAAGAATAACTGCGGTTGGAAGGTCCGTCCGTGTTGGTCGATCCAGCTGTCACGGGTGTAGAACCGGTCGTCTGCTTCGTCCCATCGGGTACCTCCGTCGTCCATGAGTGTCACTCCTACCGCTTCACGACCGATGCTGAACCATTTATGGTTTGCGTTGCGTTTATCGACGAGCAGCCCTGTCGGGGTAGGGACCGCCATGGGTAGTCCGCCGCTCATGCGGACGGTGACGGCATGCCATTGACCGTTAGCGTCCAGACATTGTAACTGTTTCTCGCCTCCGGTGGTGAAGAACCACAGGTTATTATCCTCATCGAAGAACGCGCAGTCCAGCCTTGTGTACAGCGTCGGGTTCGAAGGGATGACCGCGACGATCGTATTGTCTTCCGCCGGCAGATAGTGCTTCACGAGGCTGTCTGCGCGGAACTCATACAGGCCCGTGCCGTAGCTCGTGACGAAATAATGGTTCGGGTCTCTCGGATCGACTGCCGTGTTCACCAGATCCCAAGCCGGCATGCCGGTCTTGGCGCGAATCATGTCCATGGAGATGTTGACCCATCTCTCGCCGTCAAAATGCATCACCATGCCGGGGCGGTAATATTGCGCAGCCCATCGTCCGCCGGGTACGACCCATACCTCTCCGTTTTTGGCGGTGAGGCTGTAGGGGATGTTTGTCGTCGGTCCGGCAGGTTTATACGCCATCCGCTCGGTGGCGGTGATACGTACGATACCTTCCGCTCCGCCGGCGTACCAGTTACTCGTGCCGTCGTAGTAATGTACGCCTTTGTCCGGATCAGGCGCGATACGTCCGGAGCGTAACTCGCGTTTCCAGAACCGGTAATCGACGATGTTATCGCTTCGCTTGGCGCAGAAGAGACTGTCTGTCGTGAAGGCATAGATGCTGTCGCCGCGGAGCACAACGTCCAGTACATCCGTCTCCGCACCGTTCGGACGAAGCCAGTAGCTATCTACCAGCTTGTTCTGCCTCAGATCCATCGTCTGTACGCCGTAGGCGGTGGACAGATAAGCGGTACGGCCGTCGATAGTGATGTTATACACGGTCTTGCGCTGGGTCATGTCTTTGTCGTAGAGGTCGCTGATATACTGCACCCCGTCGGCACGCATGAGGTCTATCTTGCCGGTCTTATAGACGATGATCAGTTGTGCACCCGCCTCGTCGTAATGGATACAGGAGATGCCGGCGCTATGTAATCCTGTTTGGCTGCCGTAGATACGTATCTGCTCCGTGGCCTTATCGACGCTGTAGAGACTACCGTCGGAAATGGCATAAACCCGGTCCGGCGACATAGCGATTTGCGTAACTTGATTGTAAGCAAAATAGGTGGTCCATCCTAGACCATACGCGTACGTCACCGCAGCGATACAGCATAATATGGTGATTATCTTTTTCATTCCATCAATCCTTCAATCCATCATTCAGAACCTTCACCAGTTCCTGAATCGCTCTTGCGCGGTGACTGATGTGGTTCTTCAGTTCAGCGGGAAGCTCTCCGAAAGTCTTGTTGTAGCCTTCGGGAATGAAGACGGGGTCGTAGCCGAACCCTCCTTCGCCGAACTCCTGCTCGGCTATCCGTCCGCGTACGATGCCTTCCACTTGTATCATTCCATCATTAAGCGGAGCGTCACCATTCATCAATAATGTAATGACTGTCCTAAACTGGCAGTCCCGATTGTCCTTGCCCTCCAATTCTCGCAAAGCCTTCGCGCGGTTGGCATGAAAAATCTCTTTTTCTGTCAGCGGAGCGGTCTGTGTTCTGTCAGCGGAGCGGTCTGTGTTCCTTTTGTACCACCTCGCGGTATAGACGCCCGGCTCGCCGTTCAGCGCGTCGATCTCCAGTCCCGTATCATCCGCAAACACACCATCAATGCTTTCGACTTTCGACTTTCGACTTTCGACTATCCATTCCCAAACGGTTTGCGCTTTGATCAGGCTGTTTTCCTCGAGGGTCTCGCCGGTCTCGTCTATCTCGGCCTCGAAGCCGATCTCATGGAGACTGAGCACTTCCACTCCTGCCGGCATCATTGCCCGCACCTCGCTTAACTTATGCGCATTATTTGATGCAAATACCAGTTTCATATCTATTCTATTAATTTTCTTTTAATCGAAAATGCGGCGTTTCGGCGCTTGATGCGCCTTAGTCTAATCGCCCAAATTCGTTCTTTTGTGCGAGCCCAAAGCCCGCCTTTGTCCGCTTCGCCTTCGTCCGGCACTCGATAGTGCCGCCCTACCGCCTTACAAAAATACTTGTTCTCGGTCGGCTTAGGCTCCCCGCCTGCCTTCCCTTTTCGAAGTGCCAAGTCAAGGCACTTCTCCATGCTTACAAAAATTTAGAAAATATTCATCTATTATCTATCATTCATCATCTAGCGGCCGCAGGCCGTCCTATTTTCTTTATTTTCGATTAACATCTCCGTCTCTTCGATTTACTACCCTAAAATACTTTTATTACGCCGTTTTCGCAGTAGTACCTTTCAATTTGCGCTTTGGGGCTTGCGCCGAAGTTCACTAAGATAGCTACGAGCCATTCGGTACCGCGTAAATACCCGAATGTTTGGTAGCGCTCCTTTTCTGTAAGTGCGCTTAAGGCCTTGCATTCAATAATGATATTTCCGATTTTGTTTTCTACCACCAGATCCATTTTGAGGTAGGCCTTCATCTGTTGTCCTCTATAAAGCGGGTGGTACTCCAATTCTTTATGTACGTGAAATCCGTTGATATTCAGTTCGGTAGTCAGTGCCTCTTGGTAGATATATTCGGGTAGTCCCGGTCCTAATTGATTATGCACTTCTTGCATGCATCCGATGATCCCATAGCAGGTCTGAATCAGTTCCTGTCTCTTAGGTTCTTCCACAATCTGAATACTCACGCGCTCTTTCTTCTGCATAATTACTTATTTTCTTTATTTTTGTGAGGGCTGCAAGCCCGTATTTTTGTAAGCAGTCATGTTGAGCCCTATCAAGGGTCTCAACGGCGGAAAGGAATAGTAAGACGCGCTGCAAGCTCG
>DEKW01000013.1 GCA_002354055.1 Bacteroidales bacterium UBA2712 | reverse complement strand
CATTTACGATTTAGTCATTTACCCATTGGGGTCCCCGACGGGCGCTAACGCAGCGCGTCCGATGGGGGAGAGCGTAGCGTAAGGCGAGTTTCTATTGAGCGGCTGTGCCGCGAGTCGTAACGAGCCTTAACGTAAGCGAGTGCAAAGGTACAACTTTTTTGGGGGTTGGTAAATTCCATCGACCACAAAATGCATCCCACGAGAAATCCGGGGCATAGAGTTCCTTCTCGGCGAGGAGTTGGAAGGTGCGTTGACGTACCGCCTCATCGAAGCGATGGATGGATCGGAGGCGTCTGGAAAGGGTACGGTAGTCCACCTCCCATCCGAGTTTGAGGGATAGGATACGCGCCAGTTCGGGCTGGGACGTCCAGGGTTGGTCAGGCCAGTGCTGATGCGTGATGGCCAGGACGGAGGATGAGTTACGGGCGTAAAACTCGATAGCGAGATTACGATAGGTGTTTCTGCGCTTGCGCGCCGGTGCCTGCGGTGCAGGGCTTTGATTAGTTTTCATAAACCTTTGAGATTTATGCTTGGCTTTGTGAACGGCCGTTCGTGTGCGCACAAGTCAAAACCTCGCGGGTTAAACAAAAAAAACTCGATCTCCGAAGAAATCGAGTGCAAAGGTACTACTTTTTTTTGAAATAGCAAAAGACACTATTTTCATGCCCCTATTGCAGGAGGATCAGATAGGCTACAAATCTCCTCCGCCATCTGATTCATGGCGACGCATTCGTCGCGGGTGACATGGCGTTTGGAGGGATCGTACTCCCATGGAGAGAGGATGAGGACGCGACCGGCGGCAACGGCATCGAACAAGCCGTCGCTGGGTTTGTAATAATCGCGGAAGCCGTTATCCGCGATATAGATGATCGGATGCTCCTCCGCAAGGAGAACGATCATCACCTCTTTCTCTTTATCGGAGATGAACGGCGAGACCATCACCGCCCCTTGACGGGCAGCCAGTACACAATCGTTCATGTAGTCGCGTAGGCGAGAGTTATCGCCATGTATCGCCTCGTCTATCATCGTCCGGCGGACATGCACGGGCTTAAATCTGGCGGCTTGTAGCAGTTCGGCATTGCCGACGGCGCGGTATGTCCGTCCCGCGATCTCTATCCCCTCCTGCACGCGGAAGAAGCCCGGCATGAGGCGCTTAGTAGCGAGGCGCTGGGGATTCATCTGGACATAGCGGATCATGGTCTGGAGTTGGTTTTTTCTGGAAAGCGGACGGATGAAAGGCATCTCGGTGAAAAGGGGATTAAGACGCCGGTATTCTTCTTCTCCGATATGCATACGAAGCGGATTATCTCGGCTCTCAGCCGAGGCAAAAAACGAAAGATGGCCGTTTTCGTCGATTGTTCCGTCTGAGAGACGGAGATATGAGAACGCACGTCCTATCTTTTTTACTGCCCGCCAGAATCCTTGTACCGCATACCGAATCCCATGCTCCATGGGGGTACGAACGTACCAGATGCTATGTAAATGATCCGGCATGAGAGAATATTGCAGTATCTGTATCTCCGGGTGGATTATCGGGATACTGCGGAGACAATCCAATACCGCGTTCCCCAAATCCGAGCGCAGTATATGCGCTTGCTTGGGGTCGTTATCCGGAATGACGAGCGAGCCAAGCACCGGCTGACGGCTGGTGACCGTCAGCGTGACATGATAGATACCGACTCCTTTCCATGCAGAACCGGGGTCTTGCCAATGCCATGTGTCATGATTGGTTACCATATCGACTGCAAAATTACAACAAAAATTTGAATTATGCAATAATATGACGCAAAAAAACGCCCAAAATCTTGCATATATCAAAAAAAAGCAGTACCTTTGCACCCGCAAAGGTTTTCAAATACTTTTCCCGCTGGTTGCCGACGGCGTAATAAATACGGTGACATACAGACGTCCAAGCCCCGAAGGTGTAAGAGGGGAAATTAAAATTAATACAAATGAAAACGTTTATTAAAAGTTTCTTGATGCTGGCTGTTATTGCCGGCGCAGTGCTCCTCACCGGTTGCCAGCAGAAGAATGCTGCAACGGTGAATGTAAAAGTGGTTAAATTAGGTGTTCCCCAACCGAATGTACAGGTGTACATGTTCCGTGGCGATCTCAGCGATGCGTTCCTGGATAACAAAGTACACGCTAACAAGAACATCGCTACCGATGAGAGCGGTGTGGCTTCGTTTGAGATCAACTCGCTGAGTTTTGGTGTAAGCAGCGATCAGGCGACCTTTATCTTTGAGACCTTCGATGAGGATGAAGAAGTAAACGGAAAAGTGGCTGCATCTGTAAAGAAAGGCGCTTCGAAAGACGTTACTTTAAACATGGATATTCTCTGATAATCGATGTGAAATTCAAAAAAATGGCATACACAAAAATGTATGCCATTTTTTTTTATTTACCGTTGCAGCATATAGGGATAGCTGTCGCTTATTTCTCCGAGAAGATGTACTCATAGACCTTGACGGAGTAGAGTTTGCCGTTGGGGAGGTAGTTGTACTGCTTGGCTTTGGTGCCATCGGCGTTCCATTCGTATTTCTTGATGCGGACAGGACGATTGCGGTCGTTGTACTCGACCTCTTCGATCACTTTGCCGGTGACATCATCGTAGGTACTGGTGACACGCCATTTCTGGCCGTAGGTGGCATACTCGATCTCCTCGACACAGCGTCCCTGGCTGTCATAGACCTTGAGACGGTCCATCCAGCGGGTTTTGGTCTTGGAGTCGGTGTTCCATTCCTTGACGGTCAGATTTTTCTTTTTCTCGCGTTTGGCGAGTTGCTCAGGCGTGAGGAGGCTCTGGGCCATCATTGGAATACAGAGTACAGAATACAGAATACAGATTATTATCTTTTTCTTAGCCACAAGGGCACGATTAACGAATTGATTCGTCTTAACCGTAAAGGTACGATTAATTTCTCCGAAATTTTTCATAAATGTCAAATTACAAATTATAAATTACAAATCTCTTACCATCCACCGGGTCCGCCACCGTGACCACCGCCTCCGGGGCCTCCTCCACCGGGACCACCTCCTGCGTTACCGCCGGAGTAGGTAGAGAGCGTGACAGATGAGCCGCCACTGAGGGTTGCGCCGGTCAGGACATAGCCGTTGAGAATAGACGATCCGCCGGAAGTGGTGACAGCGGATTGGAGAGTCGTTATGCCGCTGGTGGAAACGACGAAGGTGGAAGCCGTGAAGCTGCTTGGGGTCTTGAAGACCAATGCTGCATCGCTACCGCTATAGAGTGCGTACCATGTACCTTTGCTCAGAGACGAAGCGGAATAGCATGTCTGCGTGAGACTGGCGCCGCTCTCCAGACCGCCGATAGCTACTAACGTGCCGCCTTCCACATAGAGTTGCTTCTGCTCCTCGCTATTGGCGTCGATGGCCATTTCGGGCGAGTTAGCACCAATGGCATAGACCACACCGCCTTTGATGTAGCAGTTGCCGTTGGCGTCCAAGCCGTCATTACCCGTTGAGTATGCCATGACATAACCGCCGCTGATGGTCAGGTCGCCGCCGGCATTGATGGCATCATCATTGGCTTGCGCATAGACAGTACCACCGGAGATAGTAATGGTACCTTTGGCTTCAATACCTTCCGGCGTGCCGGAGGAAGAGGAGGAACCTGTTGCTATCGCAGTGATGGTTCCGCCGGAAATAACCAGATTGCTCTCGGTCTTGATACATTTATATTTGCTTGTGATGGTCGTCGTACCGCCGGAGATATCGATATTGGCGTACGCGAGGATACCTTTGTCGGTGGTGCTGGTGATGTCAATTGTACCGCCGGAGATGACCACGCTGGAGGTGTCGCATTGGATGCCTTCGCCAACGGCGTTGATGGTGAGCGTGCCGTCGTTGATGATGACACCGTCGTTGGTATGCAGACCATCACTCACTTTAGCGGTGAGGTCGATGGTTCCTGTTCCGGAACAAAGACGGATGTAATCATCGGAAGCCAGCGCGTGCTTGTAGTTACCGGTGACGTTCAGGCTTCCCGAACCGGAGAAACATATCTGTCCTTCGCTGAAGAAGGCAGCTTTGCGGTCTTCGGAAGAAGAAGCGTAAGAAGAACCGTCGCTGAGGGTGTTGGTGCCTCCCAAAACAGCGTAACAGGTCTTGTGGCACTGATTGTTAATCGCCGGACCGTCGGAGCAAGCAAGCGTCAGCCCTTCAAGCGATAACTTGTATTTATAATCGCTGTAGATACTGAGTTGTCCTTTGCCGTTACCGCTGACGGCATACTCGATGTTCTTAGCGGTAGAAGTAACTGTCACATAGCCGTTGGCATTGGTTACACTGACCCCGTCCGCGGAGCCGGTGACGGTCACGTCCGTGCCGTTCCAGACGATGTTGATAGTGGATGACCAAGTCTCATTGTCCACGAAATCCGATGTGTCATCGCCGCTATTGGTGGTGTTGGAGACTCCGTTGCCGGTACTACTATTGTCACAACTGACAAACGACAACAACAGAATACAAAGCAGATAATATTTTCTCATTTTATCAATTAGTTATTTTTTTTCCAATCGAAGTTATAGGTAACACCGAGCATCGCCTGGTGTTTTTGGATATGGTACGCAGCCTTGACGGTTGTACCGTCTTTGTTGGCATCGATGTCATAGTCCTGCAGCCAATCGTAACGGAGGTAGAAATTGAGTGCGTCCTGCTCGTTGAGTTTCCATTTGAGCCCAAGGCAAGCCTTGACGGCTGAAATAAAGTTACGCCCGTTATGGTAGTATTTTTGGTACTGTGTGGCGTTGCAGGTATGAGTCAATTCCGTCCAAATATAGGGCGTAAGCGGCTTGGAAACGGCTTTGTATTGCACTTGCGCACGGTAACGCATTTCCCAAGCGTTAGCCGGTACCTCGTAGGCGTTCGGGCTGTCGGTGCGTGAGGTCAGGACCGCACGCTCTTTGAGCGAGAACACCCACTGCTTGCGGTCGCCTACTTTGACTTGTTCGGTCAACCCAAACGAGACTCGATGTCGCAGCACTTTGTTGGCGTCGGTGCTGGTGGTGAGGGTCGCATCGTTGGTTGCACCCAGTTTATTGATGCGTGCGCGCAGCGTGTAAGCAGCCTGGGCGCTGAAATACCCTTTGACGATGCTCACGTTCAGCCCGACGGTTGTATTCGCCATTTGAAACTCCTGTGACGGCGCCAAGTTGAATCGCAGTTCCTCCCCGAAATTGAGTGTTACGCGATTGAAGTGCAGGTCAAAGTCTGCCCCTGCACGTACTTGCGCTGCGCCATAAACGGAGTCCTGCAAGGTGGCATAACTCTGGGCGAAAAGGGGAATACAGAGTACAGAGTACAGAATACAGACTGATATACTAATGAATCGTTTCATATTTCAAATTTCATTGTTTGAACTTTGTTATTTGGTCAATACTGTTGACGGTTTTGCCGTGCTCGAGCGGGTAGGTCATCTTGATATACGCCACGTCTCGGAGGAAATCAATATGTCCGATCTCGATATCCACCACTTCGAGCCCCGTGCGCTCGTGCAGGTCGGCGATGAGGGCTGCGCGGTTCTCGGGCTTGATATTCTCGATTTTCTCGTAGAGAATGATCTTGGTGGAGAGTCTCTTGCGGCCGTTCCATAACTCAAAGAACCATGCGAGAGCCAGCATCATGAGGTTAGCCAAAAGCAACAAATACCATGCCAGACCGTCGGCTTTGAGGCTCAGGGAGTTGATGACGGAGAGGGCGATGATGAGGAACATATAGTTCATCTCGCGGATAGGCACTGTCTCCGTGCGGTACCGGATCATGCCGAAGATAGCGAACAGACCAAGCACGAAGCCCGTCTGGATGTCAAGGATCTGCATGAGCCAAAGGAGCAGGAACATGCCGGAGGAGAAGAGCATAAACTGCACATAGTAATCGCGGCGACGGCTGTAGCGGTAGTAGATGCCGTAGATGAGGATCCACGAAACCAGCAGGTTAAAGAGGAACATCAGCGGCATGGTGATGAGGTTCTCGCTCACGCCGAGCCAGTCGGCGAACGAGTGCATCACATACGAGATACTGTCTTCTGCGCCAAAACGGGCAGCGATACTTGGATCATTCTCCAAAAACTCCAACGTGGGGTTGGCTAAATCTACTTGAAATAACATATTATTTACGATTTAAACATTTACCATGTACCATTTATTGGGCCATTTAGTCATTTAGTAATTTTTCTATTAAGCGGATCTTTTTCTTGAACCGGTTTGTTTTTATGCCCGGGGTGGTGAGGGCTGTTCCGATGCAGTACTTGCTGATTTTGAACGGGTGGATACGGTGCGCCAGCATGATATCCGTCATATGCGAGGGCACGTTCCCGTCGCGTTTAAGTTCGATGATGACAAGTTCGGGATAGGTCTTCGCTTGGCCGCTGACCACATTCTCCCACACCAAATCCATATCAATAGTGAGCCGTTCGGTCTTGGCTTTGTTGACCAGCGTGATACGGTGGAACTTCGTCCAGAGATGTGGCGTGATATCGCTCCATTGATAGCGGCTCTTGGTATCAATAAAACTCTCCACCGTTACTGCCTCATCTTCGCCTTTCTTATGTTTGAGCACGGATGGTGTGTCGGCTGTGATATCAAATCCCGGCACAACGATACGTTTCTTTTTGGTACGTCCTTTATTGTTCTTGCGCTTGATCTCGAGGAAGGTCAGATGGCTGTCCACATATTGGCGAACACGAATCTTCTGACGCACGAGTTGGCGGTCGTGGTGGCGGATGTACATGTCGAGCGATTCGGTGTCGTAGTACATGGTGTCGTAGGTAGCGATCCGCTTGCCGTCAATCTCCTGCGCAAAATAATCCGCTTGTGCCGCCTCTAAGATAGCAGGCAGAACCGCCATCGGCACGGCGTATTTCGTGTCGATGCGGTTCATGAGCTTTACGCTCTCCATTTGCGCCAGAGTAATCGGCTCAAAGGAGCGGATAATATCATCAATAGGAGTTTGCATAAAAAATCGCTGCAAAATTACAACTTTTTTCGCACATGCGCGTTACCTGTTTATGGGAAAATATATACCAAAAGTATGATTTTCGTAAAAAAAGCTTGTAAATATCAAAAAAAAGCAGTAATTTTGTGCCCGAAATTACTAAATGAGTAAATATAAAAATGCAAAAATGAACAATTCTGATACCAAACGTATTTTTGAGGAGGCTTACCGCACAATAGAGAAAAAAGAGGTGGCGGTGATTCGCAATGTGCATGGATTTCCTGCGCGGGACAGGGATATTATATCTCCGTATTTGATGTTATTCATTTGTCATTCCGGTTCCTCACGGGCTTTGTATGATATGCGTGAAGTGGTCTTCCGACCTAACGAGGTGGCGATGATCCTGCCGAATCACATCATACCCCCTATCGAATGCAGTCCCGATTACTCCATTACGATTATTATGCACTCTATTGCTTTTGAACAAGAGATGAGCCGAAGACGGATGACACACGACCGCAATAAGTTTCATGCGTCACCGGCATGTATGTTGACCGATGACGAAATGGCGCAATACATGAAAGCGGTGGAACTATTGGAAATCATCAGCGACACGCCTGTTTCCCGTTACCCACATCGCCACGAGATGCTATTGTCTCAGACCGATATCATGGCGGAGATGTTAGACGCCTGCCGGCGCGATATGGACGATGATGTCAGAATACACAACCGCGGAAATACTGTCTTCAATGAGTTCTGCAACCTCTTAGCCATGAACTACTGCCAGCAGCATGAGGTGGCATTCTATGCAGAAAAAGCACATCTCACGACGCGCCATTTCTCGGTAGTTATCAAGGAGGTGGTGGGTATTTCCGCCAGCGATTACATCGAGCAGTATTTGGCCACGCAGGCGAGGAATCTGCTTTCTTCCCGTCCGGATTTGTCCGTACTGCAAATAGGTGACCACCTTGGTTATGCCGATTCCTCCTCTTTCTGCCGTTTCTTCAAACGCGCTACGGGTCTCTCTCCACGCCAGTTCCGCGAAAAAAATTGCAAATAATTTGCGTATATCAAAAAAAAGCAGTAAATTTGCACCCAAATTCGAGTTTTTCTTAAACGATGACACTTTTACTACAGATTATCACGCTCATCGGTTCCGTGGCAATGCTGATGTACGGAATGAAGGTGATGAGTGAAGGCCTGCAGAAGATGGCGGGTAGCAAGTTGAGCAACGTGCTCGGAACGATGACTACCAACCGCGTGACAGGTGTGTTGACGGGTGCGTTCATCACGGCAGCCGTTCAGTCCTCGACGGCGACGACGGTGATGACGGTGAGCTTCGTCTCGGCGGGCATCCTCTCGCTGGCGCAGGCTATCTCCGTGATCATGGGTGCGAACATCGGAACGACGTTCACGGCATGGATCATGGTGCTGGGCGGCGGTTCGTTTGACCTGCGGTTAGTAGTGTATGCGACGATCGTGCTGGCAGTGGCGCTGATCTACACGAAGCGGAATGCCAACCTCGGCGATTTTCTGATCGGTCTGTCGCTGATGCTGCTCGGTCTGACGACCCTGAAGATCAACGCTACGGAGATGCATCTGGACCAGATGAATCCGGTGCGTAACTTCTTTATCGCGACGTCCTCTTGGGGCTACGGGAGCTATTTCCTGTACCTGTTAGTAGGCGGTATATTGACGTTTGCAGTGCAGTCGTCGGCGGCGATCATGGCGATCACGATGACCCTTTGCTCGACGCACGTGCTGCCGATTGATATGGGTATATCGCTGGTCTTGGGTGAGAATATCGGTACGACCATCACGTCGAATATCGTAGCCTTGTCAGCGTCCGTACAGGCCCGTAGAGCGGCTCTGGCGCACTTGGTTTTCAACCTCTTCGGCGTGGTATGGGTGCTGGTTGTGTTCCGTTGGTTCGTAGGCGGTGTATGTGAGTTATGGGGCGTCGATTTCACGCCGGGTCTGCCGAGTGACGTGTCTCCGGACAAGCTGAATGCCGTCCTGGCGACTTTCCACACGGCGTTTAACGTGACGAACACCTGTATACTGATCTGGTTCATCCCGGTATTGGAGAAAGTAGTGACGGCAATCATCCCGTCGAAGCCGGAGCAGAAAGATACGGACAGCCAGCTGCGGTTCATCTCCGGCGGCTTGATGTCCACCTCCGAGCTCTCGATCCTGCAGGCATGGAAAGAGGTGCATGTCTTCGCCATCCGTACCCAGCGTATGCTCGGCATGATCCACGACCTGTACCACGAGGAGGACGATACGCAGTTCACGAAGATCTTCTCCCGCGTGGAGAAATACGAGGGTATATGCGACCGAATGGAATACGAGATAGCGAACTACCTGAACCAGGTAGCGGACGGTAGGCTCTCCGACCAATCCAAACATGAGGTACACAAGATGCTGCGTATCGTGAGTGAGTTGGAGTCCGTGGGTGACGCGAACTACAACCTCTCTCGTTATATCCGCCACAAGCACGACTCACATATCCGTTACACGGAGTACCAGGACAAGAACGTAGAGATGATGATGTACCTGCTCAACGGCGCAGAAGCGAAGATGGTACAGGCACTCGAGCATGTGAGTATCACGGAGGACGAGTTCCTGGAGATGACCAACATGGAGAACGAGATCAATAACTTCCGCGACGAACTGAAGGCGCAGAACATGCAGCATATCACCGAGAAGGAGTACGACTACTCCACCGGCGTGAACTACATGGATATCATTCTCGAGCTCGAGAAGATGGGCGATTATATCATCAACGTAGAAGAGGCTGTGTACGAGCATAAGCACGATAAATAGTGCTTATTGCTCGTTCAGCCATTGAATAGAAGAAGAATAGATCTTATCGAAATCCGTCACCGCTTCGAGCGGAAAACCAAAGACGAGGGTCTTGTTCTTCGGTCCCTTGAATCCCACAGCGGCGGGACAACGCATATCGCGGTAGGTAGCCATGACAACGGCGCCTTCCGCGATTTTTAATCCCTCGGGAGTGCAAGTGAAGAGCTGCTCCTCGTTCGGGGTCAAGAGCAGTTGGTAATGCCTCTTGCCGACGATCCTGCCGGAGCGTGTCGCTCGTGCGGCATAGAAAGAGGCATGGAGGTTCTGAACCGCCCATTGGGGATCGATGGCGCTGAAATGGTCGGTAGAGAGAAGCAGCCGCCCGCCTTTAGCGAGATAGGCAGCGAGCATCTCTTTCTGGGTCTCTCCTATGGGCCGGCGCTGGCGACCGCAGATATAATCTACCATCTTAAAGCGCTCGTCGGGTTCGGTCATGAGCCCTGCCGTCGTGGAGACATAACTGATCTTCATTTGGCGTAAGGCATGGCCGTGACGCATGGACCAGTCGCGGGTGTTTCCGACGGTCAGCTGGCCTGCATGATCGCGATAACAGGCACCCCAACCGCAGTTGTCATCATTGGTCCAGAGACTCGCGCGGCGGTAGTCCCACTGCTCGCCTATATAGGCGCAGGAGAAATCGCTCTCGCAGGCATACGTGCCCGGGACGATGCCCGCAAAAGTGCTGTCTGCAAACCAATCCGGCCCATAGACATCATCGAAAGCATCAACGATAAGTACCATTTGGTCATTTACCGTTTGGTCATTTACCATTTGGTCATTGAGGTAGGCGCTGACCATCGGTCCGGGCATACTCAGTCCGCCGTCATTACCCGCGACGACATAGCAGTCGTATTGTACGCCACTCTGGAGGTTGAGCTTCAGTTCAGTCTTTTTCTCCACCTGCTGAACATCCCATTCGCCCTCGTCCGCACGCACATACACCATATAATAGGTCGGCGTAGCGGATGGCTCCAGCGGGTCTATAGGTGCCTTCCAACGGACGGTACCGTTCGGGTCGATCGCCATCTCATGCACGGGTAGGGGCTGTATGACAGCCTCTTTGCCGTTGAGATAGCGGAGGATGCCTTTATAGACCGCACGGCATGCCGCAAAACGGAAAGCGGGATCGAGACCGTAACGCATATCCGCCATGTTCTTATGACTCAGCAGTTCGAGGATGATACTTGGCACGACGGGCACACGGCTCTCGCAGTAGTTCGCTTCTTTGAGTTGGCGGCGTGTCCATTCGGGCGCCAGTGTACGCAGGTCCTCGGTAATCTGGGTCTGGATCCAGTCGCCTAAGTTACGGTTCGCTTTCTCGCGATCTTTGCCGTTGCGGAGGACGGTGTTGCCGTCGTCGTCCTTCGCCGTGTAGATAACGAGGGTGCCGACGATGGTGGTGTCATCGCCGCTGTCGAGTCCGTCGGTATGGAGCGCTACGCAGAGGTCCACGTCCGTCTCCAGGGAGTTGACCCATAGTCCGCGGGACTTCATGTCGTCCTTGTACTCGTTGCCGTCGTAGAGGTCCCAGAGGGCAGAGTCCGTCTTCTGATGCTGCAGCCAGTAGCGCGCGCCTTCGGTCCATCGGGGCATACCGGAGCGACCCGGATGGCGCTCGTCCAGACCCGCACGCGGCGAGAGGACAGTCGCTCCGGCATTCTCTAACATACGGGTGATATGCCGCACGTACTCCTGGCTGTAGAGGTCCTCTACGGTCGTCCAAAGTGTCGCACGCTGCCATATCCACTCCGCCCGGTCACGGTTGTAATAGAGGCCGTGGCTGGGGTAGAGGACGATGTTGCGCTCCGTGAGGTCCTTGCCCTTGTTCGGCGACGAGGAGAGACCCCGCGCGCAGTCGGTGATGAGCGTGCGGACATCTGTCGAGCCGGCGTAGATAGTGACCTTGCCGTTCTCATGACCGAGGGTCCATAGACTGACCTTGCGGCAGAGTGAATCGAGGTTCTCTTCCGTCCAACGGAAGTCATGCAGCGTCTGGTTGGTTCGCACGGAGACTTTATCGCCGCTCACGCGGAGCTGTTTGACCCGCACGGCAGGACTCCATATACGTGAGAAGCCTGTGTAGGCCATCAGCGAGTCACCCAACTCACGCATGCCTATCTGCGCTTGTGCGGGAAGGGCAATAAAGAGAAGGACAAGAGCAATTATTTTTGATAAATCAAAAATCCTCATCGCTCAGATCGCTGTTGGCTTTGCGGCTCTTGAGAGCAGCCTCCTGATAGGACTTGAGCAGGTCGGACGCCATCTTCTCCAGATAGCCCTCTGCGATGTCATAATCCTTGGCGTCGTTCTCCTTGAAGACCACACGGATCTTGGTGATGGTCGAACCGCCTTCGAGTTTGCTGATCACCTCCGGCGAGACCTCATAGATCGTCTCCGTCCAGTACTTGGTGATGGTCGCGCGGGCCACTTTCTCCGTCACTTTGTTCTTCTTCACCTCGCTGCCGGCTACACGGTTGAGGCGGACGTTCTTTCCGTCGGAGAACTTGATGAGGATACGCGATGCGTCGGTGAACTCATTGAACTCGTTAGTGTTGACCGTCTTGAGGATGAGGGTCGTCACGTCCGCACCGTCCTTGTGCTCCTGCGCAAAGGCGATCTGCGGCTTGAGGTTCTTGTTGACACTTGCATCCACGTGAATGAACTTGCCACGCTCGGCAGCGTTCATACTCAGCGCTAAAACCAGCGCTACAAATACAGAAAATACCTTTTTCATTGTTTTTTTATTTGTTATTTGTTGTTTGTAATTTGTCGTTCGTCGTTAGTCGGAGACCTCTATTGACCGGCCGGACACGGTATCCGGCGGCACGGAGTTGTTGCAGCAAGCCCTTTTCTCCTCCTAAAAACACAGCATTGAGGGTGATGAATGCCCCTCCGTCCGCCAGGTAGGGTTGGAGCCGCTTGACCCATTGTTGGTTCCGAGCGGTATAGACCTTGTAGTCCGAGAAGGAGATAGAGGTGGTGTTGTTCGGTCCCTCCACCTGATACGCCAAGTCTGTCAACCGCCCGTCGCGGTACATGTCCCGAATGGCGCGTTCCTGCTTGACCTCGTTCTCCGGGTACTCGATGACTTTCAGCAACTCCTTGCATTGCCAGTGGAAGGGCTCGCGGTCAAAAAGCATGTACATCGTCTCGCCGATATTGTCCAGCCCCACAATCGGGATATTCCTCTCCAGCGCCACGGATTCGAAGAAGTCCTCCATCGATTTCTGGTCGTCATACCCCAGCCATTGCTTCATCAATTCCGTCCGAAACATCTCCGTCAGGTACGACGGTTTCATCCGGCATAACTGATCCAAACCCATACCCAAACTGATACGAAGAGCGTTGTCAATATACCGATACTCGCTTTCGCTGTAGAAATTCGTCAGTTTGACAGAATCCGGCAGAAGGGCTGCCTGACGCAAAGCGGCGATGGCTTCGTAGTCCTGCATGGCAAATTCGGTGATTACTTTGTTGCACCGCGAGAAGCACTTGAAGACGTTCGGAATGGTGTCGATAAACTGCATCTCCACGTACCGGTTCGTGGCCAGGATATAGGACTTGGACCGGGTACCTTTGCCGCTGATCTCATAGAGCACCTGCGCTTGCGCAGGAGCCAGGAACGCTTCGCTAATGGAGCAAAGAGTAAAGACTACTATGTATCTAAAAATTCTCAATTTTCAACTATTTAAATCTCGTGATGAGGTTATACGCCTGATAAATGCCTAATTCTCCGGCCTTGCTCAGGTCCGCGAGGCCTTTCTCGTTCTCGCCGGTAAAGACATACGTCAGCCCCCTGTTGAAATAGGCTTCCGCAAAGTCGTTATCCGCCTCAATAGCCTTCGTGTAGTACCGGATAGCCTCCTGATAATCCTTCCGCGCGCAGAGGATATTGGCTTTGTTATACAGCGCAAAAGAGAAGTCCGGCTGCAGGGTCAGCACATGGTCGTAATCCCTGAGTATCAGTTCGTTATCTCCGTCCATCATACGGTACCGCCAGTTGGCGCGGCAGAAGACGATGATGGGCTCCAGCCGGCTGTTTGCCAGCAGCAGCGCACGCGTGCAGTCGTCCACGGCGCTGGCGTAATCCTTGATGATGGCGAACTCTATCGCTCGCGCGAGGTATAGGATGGCCGAGGGGTTTTCGTCCGTGTATTGCGTCAGGTGGTTGATGTTTGCGAAATGATAATCCACCATCTCCGCCGTGAGCGTCAGCTCTTGCGCGGTGAACTTCAACGCCGCCGGCAGGATATTTGCCTTGTTGAGTTCATCCACGAGCGGGTGGTAGTAGTTCGTGCGCCTGAGACTCATGTCCTGGCTGTAATAGGAGAGCACGATATTCGGCTCGTTGACGACGTCCTGGTGCTTCTTCTGGATCGAACCACGAGTCTGCGAGTCGTATTTCTGCTCCTCGTCGGGGATGTCGGTCTGGTCCTGTGCCGTGGAGGTGGAGAACTCCTTACGATGGTCTTTCTTCTGCGGCTGGGCATCGGCGATCAGCAGGTCTGTATTGGGCTGCGAGGCCTGCTGCGACTGAATCTGATCTTTCTTCTGCTCCAGTTCATAAGCCTTCTGGCGGTATTGATAGGAAGTCTTCGTGAGACCTTGCTTGTCTGCCGCCTGCGAGGCGAGATAGTATGCCGGCAGGAAATACGGATAGCGGGCGATGAGAGAGTCCATGTCTCGGACGACGGCTTTCCATTGCCTCAGTTGCATCTCGACCAAGCCGCGCTGGTAACGCATCTCCGTCCGTTCGGGATCCAGCGAGATGGCGGTATTCAGGTCCTCCAAGGCGCGGTTGTAATCGCCCACCTCCTGCCGCATCACGCCACGGTTGTAGTAGCAATCGGCTTCTTTAGGGGCGATCTTCACCGCCTGGTCGTAGTCGCTCAACGCCCCGCGGTAGTTATGGCGGTGGTAATGGATGATACCCCGGTTGATATAGTCGCCCGCCCATTTGGAGCCAAGATTGATGGCCTGGGTCAGTTGTACATACGCCTCGTCTTCGCGATTCAGCATGAGGTTCGTCACACCGAGAGCCGACCACACAGCCGGGTTGGTCTTGTCGTACTGAGAAGCCTTCTCAAAGGCCTCGAGCGCCGTCAGCGTATCTTTCTTGAGGATGCTGATATGCCCTTTCTCGCCCCATACGGAAGCCGATTGCGGTTCGCGTTTGAGCATCTGGCTGATGTCCTCCAACGCCGCGTCGTAATGCTTCATCTGCGCACGTGTGTCCGCGCGCAATAACATATAGGTGCGGTTCTCCGGCGAGAAACGAAGTGCCTCCGTATAATCCGCCTCCGCCTCCTCCAGACGGTTCAGCTGGCGGTAGATATACCCGCGGGCATAATAGCAGCCCGGCGAGAAAGGATTGCGCTCGATAGCCGCATTACAATCCCGCAAAGCGCCCTGGTAATCCTCCAACTGGATCTTCGCGATTGCCCGGTAGAAATAGGGTTCGCTCAGGTACGGCTTGAGGTGGATGACCTGGTTGAAATACTGGATGGAGAGTACGTAATCCTCGAAATACAGGGCATTCCGCCCGATCGCGGTAATGCGGTCGGTGTTCAGCTGGGCTCGCGCGGGACTAAAAACCGCTGCGACAAGCAACAACAGAATAAATGCGGTATTTCGATATCTCGACATCTCGATATTTCGATTTTTCGATATTCCGGTAACTATTTACATCCTTCGTTCGGGTCAAACCATGCGGGGACATCAAACTGTTCCTCGGACGAATAGCCCAAATCCGGGTCTGCCAGCACTTTCTGCATGTACAGTCCGCAGATAGGCAACGCCATCGAAGCGCCCTGTCCCTCTGCCATACCATCAAAATGTATGCCACGATCTTCGCCGCCGACCCAAGTGCCGCTGACGAGCGACGGCGTGAAGCACATGAACCATCCGTCGGAGTTATTGTTCGTCGTACCCGTCTTGCCGCCCATCGGTACCGTCAGACCGTATCGGTAGCGCATCCGGACACCCGTTCCGTGATCGATTACCGCGCGCAGCATATAAATCATCTTATAGGCGGTCGTCTCGCTGATGATCTCATGTGTCCGCGGGGTGAACGAACCGATGATGTTGCCGTTGCTGTCCTCAATGCGGGTGACGTAGAGCGGTTCGGTACGGATACCTTTGTTGGCGAAAGTCGTGTAGGCGTCCACCATCTCCTCGACGCTCACCTCGCACGGTCCCAGACAGAGCGAGACCACGGGGTCTAACTGGCCCTGGATACCGAAGGACTGCATGATCTTCACTAATTGCTCCGGCGTGAAGAGGGACATGAGGTACGCGGAGATCCAGTTGGACGAGTTCATCAAGCCCCAGGTCAGCGTGACCGTGTCGCCTCGGTACTTGTCGTGTGTGTCGCGCGGCGTCCATTCGATGCCGTTGGCGTCGATGAGGGTCACAGGCTCGTTGACTGTCTTCTCGCACGGCCACATGCCTTCGTCCATCGCGAGCGTGTAGAGGTACGGTTTGACCGTCGAACCCACCTGTCGGCGACCTTTGGTCGTCATGTCGTATTGGAAATGCGCGAAATTCGGACCGCCCACATACGCCTTCACATGACCGGTATGCGGGTCCATGGACATGAATCCGCAACGCAGGAAGCTCTTCTGCCATTTGATCGAGTCATACGGGCTCATGACGGTATCAATCATGCCGTTTTCGTACGTGAAGATCTGCATCTCCCGCGGGGTCTTGAATGCTGCCATGATCGAGTCCTGGGAGCACCCCTCACGTTTCATTATTCGGTACCGGTCGGTCTGCCTGATCGAGCGGTTCATGATGCCGTCCACTTCCTCCTGCGTCAGCGACCGTGAGAAAGGTGCGTTCTTCTTGCGTTTGAGTTCCTTGAAGAAGGATTTCTGTTGTGCCTGCATATGCTCGCTCACGGCCTCCTCGGCATACCTCTGCATCCGCGAATCGATGGTCGTGTAGATCTTCAGACCGTCCTGATAGATGTCATACTTGCTGCCGTCCGGCTTGCGGTTTTTCTCGCAAAAACCAAACAGCGGGTTGTTCTCCCATTGCCATCTGTCCAAGCGGTATTGCTGTTGGTTCCACTCGGAATAGTCGCTCTCTTTGGGCTCTTTGGCGGTCAGCACCACGCGCAGGTACTCGCGGAAATAAGGAGCGATACCTTGCTTGTGATCCACCGAGCGGTAATGCAACTCCAAGGGCAACGCCGCGAGCGAATCGCGCACGGCCGCATCGATGTAGCCGTATTTCTCCATCTGCCCAAGAACCGTGTTACGCCTTCCTGTAGCGCGCTCCGGATGGCGGACGGGGTTGTACAGCGAGGGGTTCTTACACATGCCTACAAGCATCGCCGCTTCTTCCATCTTCAGATCCTTCGGAGTGGTCGAGAAATAGACCTGCGCCGCCGACTGAATTCCCACGGCGTTATACAGAAAATCGAACTGGTTGAGGTACATCAGCAGGATCTCGTCCTTGCTGTAGAGCCGCTCCAGCTTCGTGGCGATGACCCATTCGATAGGTTTCTGCATCGCGCGCTCGAAGATATTGTTCGCGCGCGGAGACCAGAGCTGTTTGGCCAGCTGCTGGGTGAGGGTAGAGCCACCGCCCGCACGGCCGAGTTTCAGTACCGCACGGAACATCGACTTGAAATCCACACCCGTGTGGTCATAGAACCGCACATCCTCCGTCGCTATCAGGGCATTAATCAGATCCGGCGAGAGATCCGAATACTGCACGCCGATACGGTTCTCATAGCGGTAGTAACGCCCCAAGGACTGCATGTCCGAGGAGATGATCTCGCTCGCAAAAGAGTTCTTCGGGTTCTGCAATTCCTCCAAAGGAGGAAGATAACCCAACGCACCTTCCGTAATCAGCCAAATGACCAGAAACGCCACGGTAATTCCGCCGAAAAACAAGCTCCAAAACCAAATCAAAAATGGTTTATACCAACTTTTCCAATTCATATCATCAATTCTTCAATTATTCGATTTAATACATGCAGGCCTTCCTGCGTGGCGACCAGCCGTCCATCCTCCGTGAGCCGTAAGAGACCCGAAAAACGGTCCAATCCCGCGACCTGCCCGCGACCTGCCCGCGACCTTTGAGTATCGTCAAGGCGAATTCCTTTGCTCGTTCTCAGCCCCAACATGATCCGCTCGTTATACATATCCTTCTCGCTCAGCGTCTCGCTTTCCCGCACTAAAGAACCGCCCTCAATGCCCTGTATATAAGCGTTCAGGTCGCTTGGGTTCCAACTCCGAACGGGCGGCAGATAACTGTGCGCACCGGCGCCTATGCCGACATACGGCGTGCCGTCCCAGTAGCTGCTGTTATGCTGCGCTTCGAATCCCGGCAACGCAAAATTGCTGACCTCGTAATGCACGAATCCCGCCTCTTTGAGCCGCCGGCAGAGGGTGTCGTACATCGCGTTCTCCGTCTCTTCATCCACCGCCTCTATCTCGCCTTTCTCCAGCCTTTTCGTCATCGTGGTCCCGTCCTCGTACATCAGACCGTAAGACGATATATGTTGTACCTTCAGCCCGAGCGCCGTCTCGATATCTTCTTCCCATTGCGCCATCGTCTCACCCGGCAGGGCGTACATCAGGTCGATGGAGAGGTTCTCAAAACCCGCCTCCTGCGCCATCCTAACCGCCTTGATCGCTTGCGCGGCATTATGCCGCCGGCCGATGAGTCGCAACAGCTCGTCTTGAAAAGACTGAATGCCGATGGACAGTCGGTTGACGCCGGCTTCCCGGATAGCCATTAGGTACTCCGCCGATGCGTCGCTCGGGTTCAGCTCCATCGTCACTTCCGTAGCATCCGGCGCGCCGACGGCTTCAATCACCCGTTGTATCTGCGAAGCCTCCAACGTGCTTGGCGTGCCACCGCCGATATAGATCGTACGGATCGCTCCGGCTTCTTCACGCCGCTTCTCTATCTCCTTCAATACTGCCTCGACATACGCCTCACGCCGCTCTAAAAGGGTGGTGGAGAAGAAGTCGCAGTACGCACACCTGCGCACGCAAAACGGTATATGTATATAGACGCCCGCCACTATTTTTCGCCCCAGAGAAACTTCATCCAGTCGGCCATTTTCTGCTCTTGCTGGCTACCTTGTGCCTGCCAAAACTCCCTTCCTACCAACTCGTCCGGCATGAATTGTTGCTTGACAAAATGGTTCGGAAAATCATGCGCATATTTGTATCCGTCGGCATAGCCCAACTCCTTCATCAGACTCGTCGGCGCGTTTCTCAAATGCAGGGGAACCGGCAGGTTTCCGGTCTCGCGTACCACACCCAAAGCCTCGTCAATAGCCAGAATACCGGAGTTACTCTTCGGACTCGTAGCTAAATAGATGGTGGCTTCGGCTAAAGGAATACGTCCTTCCGGCCATCCGATCTTCGTCAGTACGTCAAAACATGCGTTCGCCACCAGCATTGCATTCGGGTTTGCCAAACCGATGTCTTCGCTCGCGGAGATGACCAACCGCCGGGCGATAAACTTCGGGTCCTCGCCGCCTTCGATCATACGCGCGAGCCAATAGATAGCTGCCTGCGGGTCACTCCCGCGGATGGATTTGATGTACGCGGAGATGATGTCATAATGCATCTCGCCGTCCTTGTCGTACGCCACGGGGTTCTGTTGCAGCTGTTTGGTAACGGTCTCGTTATCGATGATCTTAACGCCGCTATTGCTGACTAATTCAATGATATTCAGTAATTTACGGGCGTCGCCTCCGCTGTATCGCAAGATTGATTCAGTCTCTTTGACCGTGATGCCCAGCGAACGGATATACTCGTCTTGGGTCATCGCGCGGTCCAGTAACTCGAGCAGATCCGCCTTCTCCAGGGATTTCAGTACATACACCTGACACCGGCTCAGAAGCGGCGTGATGACCTCAAACGACGGATTCTCCGTAGTGGCGCCGATAAGCGTGATCGTGCCTTCTTCCACAGCGCCCAAGAGGCTGTCTTGCTGGCTCTTGCTGAACCGGTGGATCTCGTCAATAAAAAGTATCGGACTGCGGCTGTCGGCCGGTGCAAAAAGACCGCTATTCATGACCGACGTGCGTTTGGCTTTGTCGATCACGTCCCGCACCTCCTTCACGCCGCTCGTAACGGCACTCAGGGTATAAAACGGCCGCTGTAACTGATGGGCGATGATCCGCGCCAGAGTCGTTTTGCCCACACCCGGAGGACCCCACAGAATGAACGAAGCGATATTCCCGCTCTCTATCATCTGTCTCAGGATTGCTCCTTCGCCCACCAGATGTTTCTGCCCTATGTATTCGTCCAAAGTCTTTGGCCGAAGTCTCTCTGCTAATGGCAACATAAAGTCATTTACAATTTTCTCATTTACTAATTTCTCATTTGCGATTCACTAGCTCCCTTGCCGTCTTAAGTGCCGATTCGCTTACTTCGTTTCCGCTCAGCATTGTGGCTATCTCTTGTATCCGTTCATCCTCGTTGAGCCGGCTGATATGCGTCTCTGTGCGGAGGTCTGTGTCGGCCTTATAGACTTTATAATGGTTCTCGCCCAGCGCGGCGATCTGCGGCAGATGGGTGATGGCGATGATCTGACGGCTTTTCGCCATCTCCCGCATGATAGAAGCCATCTGGGTGGCGATATTGCCGCTCACACCGGTATCTATCTCGTCGAAGATGATGGTCGGCAGACCTTTTGTATTGGCTATCAGCGCTTTGACGCACAGCATCAGTCGGCTGATCTCACCGCCGGAAGCCACCTCACTCACGGCCCTCAGACTCTGATTGAGGTTTGCAGCAAACATCAGCTGCACCTCGTCGCAGCCTTTCGGCGTGAAGTCTTCCGTCTTCGTGATCGGGATCTCCACTTTGGCGTGCGTCACGCCCAAGCGTTGTAAGCCGTCCTCCAGGCTCTTGCATATCTGCGGCACGACAGCTTTGCGGCTCTTGGTCAGCGCCTCTCCGGCTTGCTGAAGGGCCTTCCGCTCTTTCTCCGTCTCTTTCTTGGCTTGCTCGATATCGAAATCGAAACTGTCCATCCGCTCGACCTGTTGAGCCAACGTATCGCGCTCTTGGATCAGTTCCTCAATCGTCTCTACACCGAATTTCTGCAATAACTCATGCAAGGCTCCGATGCGCTCTTCAACCCATTCCAAACGTCTCGGGTCGCGTTCGATGCGGTTCAGCTTGCGTTCCGCCTCTTCGGCGATGTCCTGTATCTCGATTCGAGCACTCTCAATCCGCTCCTGCAAATCTGCAGCCGCCTCGTCCAACCGGCAAGCCCGTAAGGCCTCTATCGCACTTCCTTGCTCTCCGTTCAGCGCTTCTATTGCCGTCTGCAAAGCCGTCTGGATCTCCTCCGCATGGCTCAACTGATACTGCTCTTGTTCCAACTCTTCCAACTCGCCTTCTTGCAGTTCTGCGTCGCTCAACAACTTATACCGATACTGGATATAATCTGCGTCCTGACGGCTTTTGCGAGCCAACTCTTGCAATTTATGCAACTGCTCTTGAACCGCAATATACCGCTCATACTGAGCACTATAGCTCTCTAAAATCGACTCATTGGCGGCTATCGCATCGACTACCTCCAACTGAAAATCCGCGTTCTCAATCAGCAGATTCGCATGCTGCGAGTGGATATCAATTAGCCTGTTTGCCAAGGCTTTCAGCTCCTGCAAGGTCACGACGCTGTCATCCACAAACGACCGACTTTTGCCGTTGGCGTACAACTCCCGGCGGATGATGCCTTCATCAAACTCCGCCTCGATGATACATTTGTCCTCGCCGTCCGTGATGGCCTTGCTGTCTGCCCGGGCACCCATTACTAACGCCAGCGCACCTAAGATGATACTCTTTCCTGCACCGGTCTCTCCGGTCAACACCGAGAAACCCTCGCTGAAATCGATGTCCAGATGGCTGATCAGCGCATAGTTTTGTATGTGTAAATGTTTCAGCATTCCTTCATTCCTTCATTCCTTCATTCCTTCATTCCTTCATTCCTTCACTCATTCACTCATTCATTCATTCATCCGGTCATACGTGCTTTGCCGCGTCGGGTCGATATCCACCAACAAATCATACACCTCTTTCTTCTCTTTGTCCGTGCCTTTCTTGAAGATATCCACCAACTCATCGGCTTTGGCGTCCAGGAATGTGTTGATCACGTATGTCGCCGGGCGCGCACGATACGCC
Source organism: Bacteroidales bacterium UBA2712 (assembly GCA_002354055.1). Classification (GTDB taxonomy): domain Bacteria; phylum Bacteroidota; class Bacteroidia; order Bacteroidales; family Paludibacteraceae; genus Colicola. The sequence goes on along the minus strand of DEKW01000013.1, from coordinate 209,594 downwards.
TCTTTCAGCACAGAGATTCCCTCTGCGATGCGGGCTCTGCCGTTCGCTACATTACCGCTCATCTCGTCCAGACCAAGCCTGTGATACTCGTAGTAATAGTTCCGGTACTTCTTAAACGCCTCGTCTAACAGGTTGTTAATCAGCGCATAACGGTTTCGGTTGCTGTCAAACGCCAGCCAGCCTTTCTGCTCGGAGTTATCCATGCTTGCGCTCTGACAGGCATTCACGATATTCTCGCATTGCTCGAAGAACGGCGTGCCGCCCAGACGCTGGTAACTGTCCATATCATGCCCGATGATCAGATAGCAGTAGTACGCCAGCATAGCCGTCAGGTTTGTCGTGAACTGATTCTGCTGGTACTCAATGCGGTCGAACTCCTGATACGTGAAATTGAAATTGCGGTCCACGAAATTGAGGAGCGGGGTAGTGTACGTCGTGCCATATACCGGCCGGCGGCTCTGTAACGTCATCTCGCAGCTGTACATGTTGTCCGCCACAGCCTTTACTACCAGCATCATACTGCACTCGATCTTCTCCTGTTCCGCAAAAGTCATGTTCGTCCATCGGTTCTGGTTCATATACTCCTCGATGGCGGTCTTGAGAGTTCCGAACACCTGCTTGTTCGAACCCTCTATCTGGTCGGAATTGATGGTCACGGTACAGTTGATCTCCTGCGCATGAAGAGAAGCAATCCCTATGAGACTTACGAGAAATATGGCTATATATCTAAATTTTGAAATCATAAACTTGAAATCCTAAATCTGAAATCCTAAACTAGAAATCCTAAATCTGAAATCCTAAACTTGAAATTATTTCGTTATCGAAATAACTCCTCCTGTCTTCTCGCTAAATTTAATCTTCGGCAACTCAGCCCCCGTGAACAACTCTTTGGGCAGCGGTACATCGATGCCGAACTGCGCCATCGGAACGACTTTCGACTGAATCAAATCGTCGTTGTAATATACCAGAGCAATCGCACTTCCAGGTAGGTTATACATGATTGGAGAAGGCTCCGGTGCATTCTTGTCTTTCTTGGCTTTCTTACCCTCTTCCTGCTTCTTCAGGTACTGATGAACGAACTCCACATTGATCTTAATCTTGTCGGCATCCACATTATCTGCGCCCGTAAAGCCGTTCTCCTCCGAGAAATAGAGCATCTCGTTCCAAAACTTGAAATTCTCTCCGTACGGACAACTGCCCACATGCTTATGCTTGATCTCTTTCGTGACCTTGCCCGTAAACAGCTCTACCAACTGCTTCTCCTGACGTCTCAACTCCTTGAGAACCAATTCCATGGCTTGCCCGTCCGCCGGCGCGTGTTCCACTTCGCCGTTCAAGAGATACATCCTCGTCTCACGGATACGGAAGATCTGTTTGGCCACAGCCTGCGCCTGTGCTCTCAAACTGCCGGCACCCATACTGCCCGCTTCCACAATCTCCTCGGTATATGGTAAGACTTTTGTCGGACTAATCCTAGACCATTCAGCACCTTTTTCAGGCACTTTCTTGTGCTCTTTTGGCTCCGGCGGCAGGTTATAACCCACCAACAGACCACGGTCGTTAATGTTTACCAACAGCCACGGCATGCCGTTCTCTGCATGGATGACATGCGGACGTTTCAGATCCACTTGAGTGTGTGTACCGATTTCTACGCCGCGGAAGGTATAGGTCGTCTTGTCCTCCTTAATGGCATCTTTGATACCTAATAACTCCTCGGCAAACTCCGCAAACTCACCCGCTTCTTCACGTCTTTCTTCATACGTGAAATCCAGCCGGACGCTGGTCTTCGGACTGTAATACACCATTTCAGACTTACCCGCCTCGTGGTAATTGTCATTCAGATTGGTCAGCGCTATCGTTAGTAGCACCATTAAAAATGTCTTCATATCTCTTTAATTCCTTAATTCCTTCATTCCTTCATTCTTTCATTCTTTCATTCTTTCATTCCATATCTTCCATGCCGCTTTGGCTTGTCCGTACAGCATCTCCATGCCGTTGCGGATAACAGCTCCTTGCGCTCGGCCTTTCTGCAGGAATAGCGTCACTTCGGGGTTATATACGCAGTCGAACAACAAATGCCGTGCCGTGATCATCTCATACGGAAGGGGAGGATACGTGTCCTCTTCCGGTGCCATGCCCAACGGCGTACAATTGACAATCACTGTGTATTCTTCCATCACTTCAGCCGTCAGATCTTCGTAACCTAACATCCCTTCTTTCGGCGTGCGGCTGACAAGAGTGGGGATGACACCTAATGTACGCAATCCATAGCAAACCGCTTTCGATGCTCCGCCGGTGCCCAACACCAGTGCTTTTTTGTCGCTCTCTCGCAGCAGCGGACGGATGGAATCAATAAATCCCAAACAATCTGTGTTGTACCCCACGCGTTTGTGAATCACATTCACCGCTCCTACCGCCTTTGCCGTCTCGTCTAATCGTTCCAGATACGGGATAATCGCCTGTTTGTACGGCATCGTGACATTCATGCCGTCCAAAGTGTCCAAGAGGCTTTCGACTTTCGACCTTAGACTTTCTTCTTGTATCGGATACAAACTATACTCCGCATCGATCTGCTCACGCTTGAACTTCTCATTGAAATACTTCGCTGAGAAGGAGTGAATCAGCGGAAATCCTATGATACCAAAGTGACGCATAATTTTCCTTTTTTTATTATTGCTTGGTGCGTCTTCGAAGTAAAAACTTTACCGCCTTCTCCCTTCTGCAACGCATCGTAAATCTTATCAATTTCTGCAAATCCACACTCGCGAAGACTTTCGTATAATCGTGCGATTCCCGCTTCGCGTGTGTCTTTGCCGTCTAATATATCTATATATCCTTGCACGTATTCTGCCGTATGAGCCATGTGTTCGATCTCCGCTTTGCTGTAACTCTTCAGTTGTTCGCGGATGGCATTCCGGCTAATAGTAGTGTCGCTGTTCGTGCTGTCGGTTACCCATTCCAGACCTCTCTTGTCGCGCAGGTAATGTTCTATATAATCCCGTGTGGTGCATAGTAGAGGACGTACGATCGGCAGTCCCTCTTTTACCATCGGATTTGGGCTTATCGGTCGCATTCCCGCCAGGCCTCTGAGTCCCGTTCCGCGTTTCAGATTCAGCAGGATCGTCTCCGCCTGATCATTCTGATGATGCGCTACTGCAACCGCCTGACAACTATGTTTTCTGCCCACTTCGTCAAACCATTTGTACCGCAAATCCCGTGCCGCCATCTCTATACTAATATGGAGCGCGTGCGCGTACGCATGTGTGTCAAAATCCGCTACTTCTATCTCCACGCCCATCTTCCCGCAAAGCTCTCGTACAAAAGCCTCATCACGGTCGCTCTCTTCGCCACGGAGGTGAAAATTACAATGCGCCGCTACACATCTATAGCCGGCACGAAGCAGCACATCCAACAATCCCACGCTGTCCGCTCCGCCGCTCAGAGCCACCAACACCGGCTTGTCTTTGTCCAACAAACTCCGCTGGCGAATATATGTACTGACGCGCCGTAACACTTATAAACTATCCAAATCAACCAACTTATTCACAATCGCATAGATCGTCAGACCCGCTGTAGAGTGGATATTCAGTTTGCGGGTGATGTTCTTCCGATGCGAGATGACCGTGTGCGTCGAGATACACAGCACATCAGCAATTTCTTTGTTGCTCAGGCCTTTTACTACCTGAATCAGCACATCTTTCTCCCGTTCGCTCAACTCTTCATTCTCGATAGCTTGCACATCGGTCTTGATTTTCCGCTTACCGTTCTTTGCGCGTTCCAAAGCCGGTCTTAGTATCTCATCCTCGATGGCACAGTGGTCCGAGAAATCCTGCTCTGTATGCCATAAATCACTCATCACTCCGACTAAGGGATAGCGCACATGAATATGCAGGCTCTCGTCCGAAGTGGTCTGCGTGTCGTCCTTCGGGAAATACTTGATAATCAACTCTTTGATCTCACTCAACTTTCCCGTGATTCGCTCGTCGTCGTGCTCGTGCTCCTCGTATTGACCTGCGTTCTCATGCTCGATATGCGTGCGGATCTCCTGCACAAACTCATCGTAGCACCGCAAGATCAGCATCGGAATCTGGCTCTTCGGATTGGCAGGATTGATAGCTTCCATCAATGCCAGACGAAGTCGCGGAAGACGAAACTCCAGAAAGTATTGATGCGCATGGTGTAAATACCGCTGCAGGGTCTCCAAATCAATCTCTGCCGGTAACGCACGCTGACGGTAGAGCTTGAAATTGACGATGGTCAGAAACGTCGGTGTATGCACGCCGTGCTCTTTACAGACCTCCTCAATGCTCTTGTCCTCCACACCCACACTCAGCCCGAAACGGCTGATGATCTGGATGGCTTCTTCTTCGTGCGCCATGAGGTCGCACATCTTGTCTTGTGCCTTATACATTGCCTAATCCTCTATATTTCACGCGGTGAGGTTGAACAGCTTCTTCGCCCAACCGCATCTTCTTGTTCTCTTCGTATTCCGAATAGCTGCCCTCGAACCAGAACACTTTGCTGTCGCCTTCATACGCCAATATATGCGTGCAAATACGATCCAGGAACCAACGGTCGTGGCTGATCACTACGGCGCAACCGGCGAAGTTCTCTAATCCTTCCTCCAATGCCCGCAGAGTGTTTACGTCAATATCGTTCGTCGGCTCGTCGAGAAGCAGCACATTTGCTTCGCTCTTCAGTGTCAGTGCCAGATGCAATCGGTTGCGCTCACCACCGGAGAGCACGCCGCATTTCTTCTCTTGGTCTGCGCCGGTGAAGTTAAAACGGCTCAGATATGCACGAGCGTTAATCTCCTTGCCGCCCACACGGATGAACTCCGTGCCGCCGCTGATGGTCTCGAAGACAGACTTGTTCGGGTCAATATCCGTGTGTTGTTGATCTACATAACCGATTTTCACTGTCTCGCCGACCGAGAACGTACCTTTGTCAGCTTTCTCTGTGCCGATAATCATACGGAAAAGGGTCGTTTTACCCGCTCCGTTCGGACCGATAACACCCACAATGCCGTTCGGCGGCAGCATGAAGTTCAGGTCCTCAAACAGCAGTCTGTCGCCAAATGATTTCGCCACACCTTCGGCATTAATGACCTTATTTCCCAGGCGCGGACCGTTTGGAATGAAGATCTCCAACTTCTCCTCGCGCTCTTTCTGCTCCTCGTTCAACATCCGGTCGTACGCATCCAGACGCGCTTTCTGTTTGGCATGACGCGCTTTCGGAGCCATGTGAATCCACTCCAACTCGCGCTCCAAGGTCTTACGACGCTTGCTCGCCTGTTTCTCTTCCTGCGCCATTCGGTTGGTCTTTTGCTCCAACCATGACGAGTAATTGCCCTTCCAAGGAATACCCTCGCCGCGGTCCAACTCCAGGATCCAACCTGCCACGTGATCCAGGAAATAACGGTCGTGGGTGATACAGATCACCGTGCCGGCATATTGCTGCAGGTGTTGTTCCAACCAGTCGATACTCTCCGCGTCCAAATGGTTCGTCGGCTCGTCGAGAAGCAGCACATCGGGTTGTTGCAGCAACAATCGGCACAACGCCACACGTCTCCGCTCTCCTCCGGAGAGGGTAGTGACACTCGCGTCATCTGGTGGGCAACGCAGAGCATCCATCGCGCGGTCGAGTTTCTGGTCAATATTCCAGGCGTCCGCAGCGTCTAACTTATCCTGCAACTCTGCCTGACGAGCTAACAACTTATCGAAATCTGCGTCCGGTTCTGCAAAAGCCGCATTGATCTCGTCGTACTCTTTGAGCATGTCCATGATCGGCTGAACACCTTCCTGTACAACCTCGCGAACGGTCTTGGATGCGTCTAACTTCGGGTCCTGCTCCAGGTATCCGACCGAGTATCCCGGACTCCATACAACCTCGCCCTGGTATTCTTTCTCTATACCGGCAATAATCTTGAGCAAGGTACTCTTACCTGCGCCGTTCAGACCGATGATGCCGATCTTTGCGCCGTAAAAGAAACTCAGATAGATGTTGTTCAACACTCGTTTTTGTGGACCGAAATTCTTACTCAGTCCTACCATCGAAAAAATAATCTTCTTATCGTCTGCCATAAATCATAAATTACAAATCATAAATCATAAATCATAAATGCCGAAGGCTTAATTGTATTCTGCCTCGTGCGCGGTCTACATCGACCACGCGCACTTTCACATGTTGATGCAGTTTGACCACTTCCTGCGGGTTGTTAACTCGTCGGTCGGCCATCTCGGAGATGTGTATCAATCCATCCTTGTGCACGCCCAAATCCACGAATGCGCCAAAAGCGCTGATATTCGTTACGATACCCGGCAACACCATGCCTGCCTGCAGATCGTCGATCGTGTGGACGTGCTCGTCGAAATGGAACTCTTCCGTCTCGCCACGCGGGTCACGACCCGGTTGCGCCAACTCCTTCATGATATCCGTGAGGGTGGGCATGCCCACTTCGGCTGTCACATATTTATTCAAATCCACTTGCTCGCGCAGTTCTTTCTTGGCAATCAAGTCCTCCACCGAGCATTTTTGATCTTTCGCCATCTTCTCCACGATGCCGTAACTCTCCGGGTGTACAGCGCTGTTATCCAATGGATTAGCACCTTTCAATCGCAAGAAGCCAGCCGCTTGTTCAAAAGTCTTAGCACCTAATTTAGGCACTTTTAGCAACTCTTTGCGGCTCTCGAAAGCACCATGTTCTGCGCGGTAATCCACAATATTCTGCGCTAACATCGGTCCTAAACCGGAGATATACGTCAACAGGTGTTTGCTGGCGGTATTCACATCTACGCCCACGTAGTTTACTACGCTCTCTACCGTTTGTCGCAGGCTCTCGCGCAACTCCGTCTGATCAACGTCATGCTGGTATTGACCCACACCGATGGACTTGGGTTCGATCTTCACCAACTCGGCGAGCGGGTCTATCAACCGCCTTCCGATACTCACCGCTCCACGTACGGTCACATCTTCATCTGGAAACTCCTCCCGCGCAATCTTACTCGCGCTATACACCGACGCCCCGGCTTCACTCACCACGAAGATCTGCGGCACGCTTTCTACTTTCGACTTTTGACTTTCGACTACCATCCGCGCCATCTGCTCGCATTCCCGGCTCGCGGTACCGTTACCGATAGCAATCGCCTCAATCTTATATTTCTTGATCAACTCCTGCAATTTCTGTGTGCTTTGCAGGTTATGCAGATAGATGACGTCGTGCATCAACAAATCGCCTTGCTCATTGAGTACCACGGTCTTGCAACCTGTCCGGAACCCCGGATCGAGCGCCAACACACGTTTCTGACCTAATGGTGCACCTAACAATAGTTGCCTGAGGTTCTCCGCAAAGACACGAATCGCCTCTTCGTCTGCTTTCTCCTTGGATAGTGCCGCAAACTCCGTCTCGATGGCGGGTTTCAGAAGCCGCTTATAACCGTCCTCCATCGCCAGCTCCACTTGATACGCGGTGTCGTTATTGGCCCTGAGCCACAAGTGTGCTAACTTATCCAAGGCTTTCTCTGTATCCGGCGAAATATCTACCCGCAGGTATCCTTCCGTCTCCGCACGCCGGATTGCCAGTAACTGATGGCTCCGTATATGCTTGAGTGGGCACTTGAAATCGAAGTAATCCTTATAGTTCTGTGCTTCCGGCGTGTCACACTTGGTCTTCACAGCCTTGCTACTCAATACTGCAGTATAACTGAACTCACGACGAATGGCGTTACGGCTTTTCTCGTCTTCCGCTATTCGCTGAGCAATAATATCCCGTGCGCCTTGCAGGTCCTCTTCGTTGGGTAACTTCATCGGTCGCTGTTTGAGAATCTCTTCTGCCAGCGGCAATAAGCCCTTCTCAATCGCGACATCGGCACGTGTCTTTCGATGCGGTTTGTAGGGTAGATATATATCCTCTAACTCCGTCGCGTCCCAACAATCCTCAATGCGTTTGCGCAGTTCCTGATCGTTGTTACCGAGTTCGTCCAAACGCGCATAGATGGTCTCTTTGCGTTTTGCGAGTTCCTGCAACTTCCCGTATTGCGCTTGAATGGCCGCAATCTGAACCTCGTCCAGACTTCCGGTCTTCTCCTTTCTATAGCGCGCGATAAAAGGAATGGTCGCTCCTTCGTCCAGCAACGCCACAGTCGCAGCTACTTGCCGCTCGGCAATACCGACCGCTCCGGAGATAATATGTGAGAACTTATTTTCGTACATACTCCGCAAACGTATAGGCGTACGGGTTCTTCTCGTCCGCTTCGTGCCGCTCTGCGCCGGTTTGTTTCCATACCGCTGGATCAATCACAGGGAAGAACGTATCCGCGTCCTCCCAGCTATGATGGATATGGGTGATATATAACTTGTCTGCGCGCTCCATCATCTGCCGATAGACCATGCCGCCGCCAATAACGAAAGCCTCTTCTTCGCCTTTTACCTTTGCTTCCATCTCGTCCAAGGAATAAACGGCTTCGGCGCCTTCAAAGGTCTTGCCTTGCACGTCCGTCAGAACGATATTCCGCCTGTTGGGCAGAGGATGTTTGGGCAGCGAGAAGAAGGTTCTTTCGCCCATCATTACGGTCTTTCCGGACGTAATCTCCTTGAAGTGTTTTAAGTCCGCCGGCAGGTGGCACAACAGATCACCTTTCTTTCCAATCGCATAGTTCTCTGCGATAGCTACTATAATCGAAATCATAATTCGTAATTCGTAATTTGTAATTCGTAATTAAACCGACACTTGTCCTGCAATGTGTGGATGCGGGTCGTAGTCCTGAAGGCTGAAATCTTCGTACTGAAAGCTAAATAAGTCCTTCACCTCCGGATTGATAATCATCTTCGGCAAAGCCCGCGGTTCACGTGTCAACTGCAACTTCACTTGCTCCAAATGGTTCAGATAGATATGCGCATCGCCGAGTGTGTGTACGAAATCGCCGCACTCCAGACCCGTAACTTGCGCCATCATCTGCAGCAATAACGCATAGCTGGCGATATTGAACGGCACGCCGAGGAAGATATCTGCGCTGCGTTGGTAGAGTTGCAGACTCAGCTTGCCATCCGCCACATAGAACTGAAACAGGCAGTGGCAGGGTGGGAGAGCCATCTTCTCCACTTCCGCTACATTCCAAGCGCTGACCATCATCCGGCGGCTATCGGGATTTTCCTTAATCATCTTTACTATATTGGCAATCTGGTCAATCGTACCGCCGTTATAATCCGGCCACGAGCGCCATTGATGCCCATACACAGGACCTAACTCGCCGTTCTCATCCGCCCATTCGTTCCAGATGCGCACGCCGTGATCCTGCAGATACTTCACGTTCGTGTCGCCCTGTAAGAACCACAAGAGTTCATAGATGATGGACTTCAGATGCAGTTTCTTGGTCGTCAAGAGCGGAAAACCGTCCGACATCTTGAATCGCATCTGGTGACCGAACACAGAGATCGTTCCCGTGCCCGTACGGTCATGTTTGATAGTGCCTTCGTCCAGCACACGCTGGCATAAATCTAAATACTGTTTCATTAGTATAACTTATATGTCGTTTTTAGTACCTTAAATTCCGTTCTACGGTTGATCTGGTTGCAGATCTCCTGCTTGTCCTCCGTGAGCCCTGTGATAAACGCTTCGTCTAACTCCTGCTCCACAGGAATCCACGGATACTGCTTATTCAGCGCTTTATCGGCTTTCACAGGCTTGCTCTTGCCATAACCCACCGGCGTTAGACGCTCTTTCTCAATACCTTTCTGGATGAGGTAGTCGCAGCAACTCTGCGCACGTTTCTGACTCAGTTCCTGGTTGAACGCCTCATTACCTTTCATATCCGTGTGTGCGCTCAGCTCAATGGTGATATTCGGGTTGTCTTGCAGCAGTTTGACAAGGTGCAACAACTCCGTCTCACTCGCTTTAGTGATCTCCCATCGGCCGAACTCATAGAAGATGTTCTCCATCTTAACAGGCCTGCTGATCGGGCTTAGCGTGAAATTGAGCGTATAAGTCTTGCTGTCCTTTAAGTTCAGCGTCGTCCATTGCTCTTTGGCATTCAGATGGCCGCGGGCGGTCGCTAACATCACATACTTGACCTCTTTCTGCAACTTGATCTTATATGTTCCGTCTCTACGCACATTAACGCGGCTGTTCGTACCATCGCTGCCCACTACATGCAGCTTGGCATCAGAGAGAGGATTGCCTTCTTCGTCGCTCACGGTGCCTTCTGCGATAAACTCCATCTCCGGCAACCGGAAACTGTAGATCTTGTCAAAACCTTTCTTATCGCCTCTGTTCGAAGAGAAGAAGCCGTCCTGGCTCTCACCCGCAAAAGTGATTCCGAAGTCGTCTCCTGAACCGTTAAACGGCGCGCCCATGTTATAAAGCACCCAGACCGTCGTATCTTTTGCCGTCGTGTCGCGAGTCGCCTTATAAATATCCAGACCACCATAACCCGGATGTCCGTTGCTGGCGAAATACAGCGTTCCGTCGGCATGCACGTACGGGTACATCTCATCCGCCGGCGTGTTGATGCCTTTGCCGAGAGGATGGGCGTTCACCCATTCCGTGCCGTCTAACTCTGCCATCCAGATATCTTTTCCGCCTTCGCCTCCTATAGCGTCACTCACGAAATACAAGGTGTCGCCCGTGGGGTTCAGAGCCGGATGACCGACCGTAATCGAGCTGTCCGCAAAAAGCTTCACTTCCTGCGCTTCGCCCCATTCTCCGCTGGCACGCTCGCTCTTGTAGATCTTAGCGCCCAGATCTTTTCCGTTAATCGGCTTTGAATAGGTGAAATACATCGTCCTGCCGTCTTTGCTGAAACAACAAACACCCATCTCAGCGGTTCCGGATCCTTTGCCGCCCGTAGAATCGTTCTTCTCTGTTTGCTCCTCTTCCGGCGCATCGTACAGACCTTCCGCCAACACGATCTCCTCCCATTCTCCTGCAGCGTTCTTGCGCGTCTGGTACAACTGGAAGAGTTGTTGTCCGGTTACGTTACTTGGTCTCTTCAGCTTCTTCGTGCCGCCTTTCTGCTTCTCCTGCCGGTTACTGGTGAACATCAACGCATCGTTTTGTTCGCCGATAAACATCGGTGCGAAGTTGCTTGTACGCCGCTGATTAAATTCCTTCGCTTCGGCAATCTTATATCGCGAACCTTCTTTCTTCCACTCCTCTATCTTCGCGCACGCGTATTGACCGGCCTGTGCTACATAGTTATCCGGATGGGCTTGAAGATACAATTCATAGTTCTTGGCAGCATCTTTATACTTACCCTGATACTGGTACGCCATGCCGGCATGCAAGAACACCGTTGAGTCCTGCAGGAAGTACTTGTTACGGATGGCATTCTGATAGCAGTTAGTGGCTCTCGGGTTGTTCAAGATCCGGTAGCACTCGCCTTGTTTGTATGCCACATAGCCTTTTAGCTGCTTCTCCGTCTTGGACGATAGCCGTCCGTAACATGACTTATAGATATCCGCCGCGGTATAGTACTCGCCGATAGCAAACTTCTTATCCGCTCGCTTGATACGCTTCTGAATACTACATCCCGGCAGTAATATCATCGCCACTAAAATTGCCAATAATGAATATTTGTAGATTCTGCTATTCATTGATGTCTTTATTCCTTATTCCTTTAGCGACGCGGTCTTTATTCCAAACTATGTACCACAAGTCCGCTGCGTAGTTTGGGTTCAAACCACGTCGTTTTCGGAGGCATGATATTTCCGCTGTCAGCTATGTCGATGATCTGCTGCATGGTAACAGGGTAGAGTGCCAAAGCCATCTTCATCTCGCCGCTATCTACACGTCTCTTTAGTTCGCCTAATCCCCTGATTCCGCCCACGAAATCAATACGTTTGTCGCTTCTGAGGTCCTTAATGCCAAGGATCTTGTCCAAGATGAGGTTACTGGAGATAGTGACATCGAGCACGCCGATTGGGTCTGCATCATTATACCTTCCTTCCTTGGCGGTCAACGAGTACCATTTACCGCCCAGATAGAGGCTGAAATTATGCAATCCCTTAGGCTTTACTGCAGAGAAATCTCCCTTCCCTTCAGGAAGGGGATGGGGGTAGGCTTTGATTTCGAAATCATCCTCTAAGGCTTTCAAGAACTCCGCCTCGCTAAGCCCGTTCAGGTCCTTCACCACGCGGTTGTAATCAATAATATTCAGCTGGTCATCCGGGAAACACACCGCCATAAAGAACTCATACTCCGGAATCTCCCCTCCTTTATGGAGGGGTTGGGGGAGGCTTTTCCTTTCCGCCCCGACGCCGGCAGCTGCAGCCGAACGATGGTGACCATCCGCAATATACATCGCCGGAATCTCAGCAAAAATCTCCGTAATCCGGGCAATAGTCTGCTTGTCGTTAATTACCCAGAACGTGTGTCGGAAACCTTCCGGAGCCGCTACAAAATCATACTCCGGCTCACCTTTCACTACTTCTTTTACAATCTCATCCAGATCCTCACGATGGGGATAAGCAAAGAAAACCGGCTCCATGTTTGCGTTCAGCACACGTACATGTTTCATGCGGTCTTCCTCTTTGTCCTTACGCGTCAACTCGTGCTTCTTAATGCGTCCCTCCAGATAATCATCTACCCACGCGCCGACAACCAGACCATACTGCGTCTTCGCTTTCTCTCCTGCCAAAGCCGCTCCGGTAGCGTTTTCCAGCCCCTCGCCTTTAGCCAGGATGGTCTGCGCATAAACGTAGTATTTCTCCTCTTGGTCCTGCACTAACCATCCTTTCTCTTTGAACAGCTTGAACTGCTCCACAGCCGCTCCATACACACGCTCGTCATGTTCATCCGTTCCCGGCGCAAAATTGATTTCCGGTTTGATGATATGATACAAACTCTTCTCATTGCCTGCAGCTTCAGCACGTGCCTCTTCACTATTGAGCACGTCGTATGGCCTGCTGCTTACTTGCTCCACCAACTCTTTCGGCGGACGAATACCCTTAAAAGGCTTGATCCTCATATAACTGATTTTTTATTATGTACACTACTATACTAACACTCCAATCGAATGCTCATCGTATGCTGATCGAATGCTCATCGTATGCTTCATACGACGTAATACTAACGGAAATTCGATGGAAAAACTACTTTTTCTCTGGGATTGGAGTAGCATTACTACCCATCGAGCAACTTCCGTTAAACTGCGCACCCGGCTCTACTACCAGGATTTTTGTCTGCACTTCGCCCTGGATTTTTCCGCTTGCACGCAACGACAACTGCTGGTTGCAAGTAATCTTGCCGTCCATCAGACCCAGTATCTCTGCATTCTGGCAGACTACAGTGCCTTTCACCTTTCCTGCCTCACCAATTACTACTTTGCCGGTACACTTCAACTCCCCCTCAATCGTACCATCAATACGAAAATCGCTATCGGCACTAATATTACCGACGATCTTACTACCTGCGGTCAGCGCGTTGAACATCAAACCGCCTTGTTTGTCATTTGCCATAATTCCTGTATTTTATATTATTAATTATCGTTTATTTTAGCCGTTTCCCGTGTGGCTACTATATTTCTTTTTTAGCCGTTTTCTGTGTGGCTGTTTTTTTTTATACTATTTCATTTTGATGCTTTTCAATCAGCTTTACGCTATATTTGCGCAGCCTGTTAAAGCCCACGATGAACACGATCAACATGATTCCTGCGATATATTCCGGCATCGCACCCATACTCATCAACACGCCGTCGTACAGCCCGTGCGCCATCATCGGCATGAACCACGCTAAAAACAGATTTATCTTTCTCTTTGCCGGATCCCCGAAAGTAGCCAAACCATAGAAAAATCCCATGACTACGCCGAAGAAGAAGTGCCCCGGAACCGCAAAGAGCGCTCGGCTCACGCCGATAGAGATCCAACTGCCGTCTTCCAAACCCTGCATCAGATACCCGATGTTCTCGAATCCGGCAAATCCCAAACCGATACACGATGCATACACAATACCGTCCAAGCGCTCGTCATAGTACGGATTTTTTCTCAGCAGCAACCACAGCATCAGCAGTTTCGCACTCTCCTCCGGTATGCCTGCCTGCACAAATGCCTTCAGAAAGCCCGTTACCCAACTCGTCACTTCCATCTCCCCGAACGGACTCATCACAATAATGACCAGCAAAGCCGAAATCACACCATAGCACAATGCCTTCAGCAGCCATACCAACGGCTCCGGCTGCCGCATATCCTTGACCAAAATATAAATAAAAAGCAATACAACCGGCGCTAATGCCGCCGCAATCAAACTCCAAATCATAATTCTAAATTCCTTATACTATTCCTTATTTGTTGTTGTTTTTATGGTCAGAAATTCTCCCTTCCGCAAAAATTGCGTGCAAAGTTACAACTTTTTTTTGACATACGCAAGCCCGCGCGCGTTTTCTTTAAATTTTTAATAAAAAGTTCGATGTTGAGGAGTGGTTTGTTTTGTCTGTTTTTGTAGAAAACCGAACAAAAAGTATATATACTACGTATATATATGAAAAGCATATAAATGACAAAATTTAGGTTTCATTCTATGGTGATCCTATGGTCATCTTATGGTGATTCTATGGTAATGGTAGTATTTTACCATTATTTGGGGTGCATATGGTGTCTATGGAGATTCTTTGGAATGGAGAGGAAAAATAAAGAAAATTTGCGAAAATGATGGCATATGCTTGCATATGTCATATTTTTTTAGTAACTTTGCACGCAATTTTTGAAAACGTATGAAATCTATACTGTTAGCGATAGTGTTTTTGATGGTGGCGATGATGCTACTGTGCGTGGGTGTGATCTTTCGAAAAGACCATACTTTCCGCTCGCAACATATACACCAGAACGCGCGTCTGAAGAAGGATAAGATCCACTGCGCCAAGACCCTTGATAAAGAGGCGGAACATAAAGCCGCACAGAAATTAAATGTTACGGAGCTTTAGCTCTGCATACAGCGGCCTATTCCGGCCTAAAAAGGCCTACAAAAAAGTAAACAATAAAAAACAAAATAACAATGAACAAAATTAGTATTATCGTTGAATCGATTTTGGCAGCAGGAGTTGCTGCGCTGTTTATTCTCTTTTTTACGTACAATCCTTGGGCAAAGAAGTCTGCGAACGCGGATGTAGAGGCGCAAGGTGATTTGCTGCCGATTGCGGTAGTGAATACGGACTCCATTCTGACCCACTACTCGCTGGCTGTGGAGAGTTCGGAGAAACTGCAATCCCAGTATGAGGAGTCGATGGTGAAACTCGATACGAAAGCTAAAGCTTTCCAGAAGGAGTATGAGACTTTCCAGCAGGACGTACTGAACTTCCAGAAGAAAGTAGAAGCAGGTGCATTCCTGAGTCGTGAGCGTGCAGAGAGTGAGCAGAGCCGTTTGCAGAAGAAAGAGCAACAACTGGCAGCTAAACAGCAGGACCTGGAGAACCTCCGTCAGCAGTTGAGCAATGATTTCATGAACCAGCAAGCCGCTTTGACGCAGCAGCTGCAGGACTCTGTACAGGCATACTTGCGTGAGTTGAACGCCGATGGTCACTATCACCTGATCTTGAATGACGCTGTGCTGATGAATAAGGTGGCCGGTTACGACATTACCGACGAAGTAGTTGAGGGCCTGAATGCTCGCTATGCGAAGTAAACTACTTGCTATATTACTCCTGTGCGCGCTGAGCATTTCTGCCCAGCGCATCCCGCAGGCAATCGAATATACGGAGATATATGACTTCATCGAGGAATTGACAACCGATGGAGTAATCTCCTCCAATGCGGCAATCAAGCCCTATACGCGAGATGCTATCGCCCGGATGTTAGCCGAGGCGCAGAGTAAAGACTCGTTGCTGAACAAAAGGCAGAAGGACGATCTGCTGTTTTATATGCAGGATTATGCCTTGGAGTTAGACACACTCCCTGTTTATTACTCGTACGGGCATAGACACGTGACGCAGTGGATCACACCGGTTTCTAACCTCTCGTTGGCGGACCCGAGTCTGCATATTCTGACCAAAGATAAGATCTTCAAGATGCGTATCCGTCCGATACTCGGCATGGATCTGTATGCCAATAAGAAAGGTGTGATCTCGCATCGTTGGTATGGAGCAGAGATTCAGATGGATATAGCACACCACCTCTCTATCTGGGGTTCCATCCGCGATAACAGTTGGCGGTGGGTGAACTATAAAACATCGTATTACCCTGATTCATGGTCTCAATATAACGGTCCGCGGCTGACACAACCGACCTTCTTGAATAATCTGCCGGGTGTGCAATACAAAGAAGTGTCGCACGGCAAGGGCGGCGATTTCTCGGATTCACGAGGCGGTATATCGCTTTACGCATGGTGGGGTAGTATTGGTGTACAACGGGAACGGATCCAATGGGGCGATGCACAACATGCATCGAATATCCTTTCTGCGCACAATCCCGCAGTGCCGATGATAACACTTCAACTGACGCCCTGTAAGTGGTTTCAGTTCGATTATTTCCATGCTTGGTTGCCGTCCAATGTGATGGATTCGACGTATTACTACTCGGAGGTGTCGGAAGAAGGCGTGATCAAGAAGAACTATCGCCCCGCCAATAAGTTTATGGCGGCGAACATGTTCACGTTCATGCCGATTAAGTATATTCAATTTTCGTTCGGAAACTCGATTGTTTATGCCGAGCGCAATGTGCAAGCAGCATATTTCATTCCGATTGCATTCTTCAAATCGTTGGATCACCTGTTGACAAAAGGCATCAACTCCGAGAACCAGAACTCGCAGGCTTTTGCAAGTATAACGATTCGTCCGACAGACCATCTGCGGCTCTACGGATCGTTCTTCCTGGATGAGTTCAAGTTAGCGCGTCTCAAGAAATCGGATCCGCAGAGGAATCCTATTTCTTACTTGGTGGGCTTCAACTGGAGTGGTTGGCCGGTAAAAGGACTGTCTCTTCGCGGAGAGTTTATGCGCTCATATATCGCTTGCTATACACACTCCATTAAGGTAACGGATTTCTCGTCCAACAGCTATAATATGGGCCATTACATGGGTGATAACGCGCAATCGATCTTCGTGCAACTTGCGTACCGTCCTGTACGTGGTTTGAGGCTGGTTCTGGATTATACGAATGATACGAAATATAACTCGTATGATTATATTCGCCGCAATATAGGTACTATCATTGCACAAAAACCGTTTGCGGAGAAAATCTGGCGAAACGATGAGATCAACTTCCGGGCGATCTATGAAGTCTTTAATAATTGCTATGCGCATGTGGATTTCACCTATAATAATACGCGTGCGTACGCTCCGAAATCGGCGCGAGTGCCGGGAGAAGACCGCGGATGGAATGATGACGGAACCTCGCAGGAACTGAGCGGCGATGCGCTGGTGAACTATTATCTCAACAAATATACCCCCATTTATCTGCAAGGCAAGAATTTTACGGTGACTTGCGGATTGAGCTTCGGCTTTTAATTCGAAATAACGTAATTACGTCATAACGAAATAACGAAAAATTAGCTATATGAAAAAAGAAATTCAATTCTCCCTTGTCTATCGTGACATGTGGCAGAGTAGTGGTAAATACGTGCCGCGTAGAGACCAATTGGCGAAGATAGCGCCGGTGATCATAGACATGGGCTGTTTTGACCGTGTGGAGACCAACGGCGGCGCGAGTGAACAAGTGAACCTGCTATACGGCGAGAACCCGAACTTAGCCGTACGGACGTTCTGCAAACCGTTCAACGAGGCGGGAATCAAGACGCACATGCTGGACCGTGGTCTGAATGCGTTGCGTATGAATCCGGTTCCGGCAGATGTGCGCCAGCTGATGTACAAAGTGAAGCACGCGCAAGGAACCGACATCACCCGAATCTTCTGCGGTCTGAATGACCCGAGAAATATTATTCCGTCCATCAAATGGGCGAAAGAGGCCGGCATGACTGCGCAAGCCACAATGTGTATCACCTATTCGAAAGTGCATACTGCAGAGTATTACATCAACCTCGCAGAGCAGCTGATAGAAGGTGGCGCACAGGAGATCTGCCTCAAAGATATGGCAGGTATCGGCCGTCCGCACATGTTGGGCATCATCGTAGCAGCCATTAAGGAGAAACACCCGCATATCATCATCCAATACCACGGCCATTCAGGACCGGGATTCTCTGTGGCTTCGATGCTCGAGGTAGCGAAAGCCGGCGGCGATGTGCTGGACGTAGCGATGGAGCCGCTCTCTTGGGGTAAAGTACACCCGGATGTGATCACTATTCAGGCGATGCTCAAAGATGCAGGATTCCTTGTGAAAGACATCAATATGAAGGCCTATATGGAGGCGCGCAGCCTGACGCAGTCGTTCATCGATGATTTCCTGGGTTACTGGATTGATCCGAAGAACGCATTGATGACTTCGTTGCTCGTGGGTTGCGGTCTGCCGGGAGGTATGATGGGTTCGCTCATGGCGGATCTCAAAGGCATGCACGCAGCTATCAATGCCAACCTCAAGAAGAAAGGCGAACCCGAACTCTCCGAGGACGAACTGCTGGTACAGCTCTTCGACGAGGTACAACGCATCTGGCCGATGCTCGGTACGCCGTGTCTCGTGACGCCGTTCAGCCAGTATGTGAAGAACGCTGCGTTGATGAACCTCTTCAGCCGCTCGATGGGTGAGAAAGACTTCACCCGTATGGATCCGGCTATGTGGGGTATGATTCTCGGCAAGTCCGGTAAGTTACCGGGCGAGTTGGCTCCTGAAATCATCGAACTCGCCAAAGAGAAAGGCTTTGAGTTCTATACGGACGACCCGCAGAAATTCTATCCTAACGTGCTGCCGCAGTACATCAAAGAGATGAAAGAACTCGGCTGGGATAGGGGACAGGACGACGAGGAGCTGTTTGAGTTCGCTATGCACGACAAACAATACCGCGAGTTCAAGTCCGGCATCGCCAAAGAGCAGTTCAACAAGGATCTGGCAGAAAGAATGCAGAAAGCCGGCAAAGAAGTACCGGAGAATTTGCGCCAATACTTGCCGCAGGCTCAAATGGCAAATGACAAACCACAAATGACAAATGCTGCCGATGACATGGCAGCAGTAGCGATGGCGTTGCATCTGGCGCAAGGCAAGCAGCATAAAGAAGGTATCATCGAGCTGCCGAACGTACATTCGACCGCTTGGAATAATAAGTATTATACGTTAAAGTAAACAATCAAAATACATAATTGTATGAAAAAGTATAATTTTAACGCAGGTCCGTCGATCCTGCCGCAAGAAGTAATCAAACAGACGGCTGATGCCGTACTGGATTTTCAAGGTGAAGGACTTTCTATCTTGGAGATTTCTCACCGCGCTAAGTATTTCCAACCCGTTATGGACGAGGCAGAAGCGCTGATGAAAGAGTTGTTGAACGTGCCGGAGGGCTATCGTGTGTTGTTCTTGGGTGGTGGCGCAAGCTTGCAGTTCTGCATGGTTCCGTTTAACCTGCTGGAGAAGAAAGCAGCGTATCTGAACACCGGTGTGTGGAGCAAGAAAGCGCTGAAAGAGGCAAAAGGCTTCGGTGAGGCAGTAGAAGTAGCCGCTTCGACAGATTCTATCCCGACGGATTATGAGATCCCGCAGGACGCAGACTATTTCCATATCACGACGAACAACACTATCTTCGGTACCGAGATCAACGATGAGAAACTCGCGGAGATCTACAAGAAAAAAGGCAATGTACCTTTGGTAGCCGATATGAGTTCGGATATCCTGAGCCGTCCGATAGATGTAAGCCAGTTTGATATCATCTACGGCGGTGCGCAAAAGAACCTCGCTCCGGCAGGTGTGACCTTTGTCATCATCAAAGAGTCGTGCCTTGGCAAAGTAAGCCGTTATATCCCGACGATGCTGAATTATCAGACGCATATTGAAGGCGGTTCGATGTTCAACACGCCTCCTGTACTGCC
This sequence comes from Bacteroidales bacterium UBA2712, assembly GCA_002354055.1. Taxonomy (GTDB): domain Bacteria; phylum Bacteroidota; class Bacteroidia; order Bacteroidales; family Paludibacteraceae; genus Colicola. Next base: position 189,702 of record DEKW01000013.1, on the reverse strand, counting down.
GGTTTATACGGCGCTGCTGACCCTTCGTTGGCTCAAAGCAAACGGCGGTGTGCGCTGGATTGAGGCACGCAACAAAGCAAAAGCAGACTTGCTGTACAAGTGCCTCGATGAGAGCAAGTTGTTCATGCCGACGATCAGCAAGAAAGAGGATCGCAGCCGCATGAATATCTGCTTCGTCTTCAAGCCGGGCTACGAGGATCTGCAGGACGATTTCTTCAAGTTCGCTACTGCAAAAGGCATGGTGGGTATCAAGGGTCACCGTCTCGTGGGCGGTTTCCGCGCTTCCTGCTATAACGCAATGGACCTGGAAGGCGTGCAAGCTCTGGTAGATTGCATTAAAGAATATGAGAAATTACATTAATAGACCGCCCTATGGGCTAAAAGAATAAAGACCGCTTCGCTAAAGGATGAAAGACTAAACGGCTTCGACTATACAAAACATTTAAGTCTTTACTCTTTATTCCTTTAGTGAACAAAGTGAACGATCCTTAATCAAAAAAAATATGAAAGTACTTGTAGCAACAGAAAAACCTTTTGCGAAAATAGCCGTGGACGGCATTCGCGAAGTGGTAGAGAGCGCAGGGTATGAACTCGCTCTCTTGGAGAAATACACAGACAAACAGCAGTTGTTGGATGCAGTAGCGGACGCAGACGCACTCATCATCCGTTCGGATGTGGTGGACGCTGCCGTGTTGGATGCAGCCAAGCAACTGAAGATCGTTGTTCGTGCCGGAGCAGGGTATGATAACATCGACCTCGAAGCGGCTACGGCACACAAAGTGGTAGCCATGAATACGCCGGGTCAAAACAGCAACGCTGTTGCCGAATTGGCTTTGGGATTGATGGTGTATGCCGTTCGCAATCTCTATAATGGCACTTCAGGAACAGAGCTGAAGGGCAAGAAACTCGGTATTCATGCCTTCGGAAATGTAGGTCGTAACGTAGCGCGTATTGCGCAGGGCTTCGGAATGGAGGTGTACGCGTACGATGCGTATTGCCCGGACGAGGCGATGACGGCAGCTAACGTGAAGCCGGTTCACTCCGCCGAGGAGTTGTATAAGACTTGCAACATCGTGAGTCTGCATATTCCTGCTACGGCAGAGACCAAGAGCAGCATCAATCATGATCTGGTTAACCTCATGCCGAAAGGCGGTATTCTTGTCAATACCGCACGCAAGGAGGTGATTGACGAGGAAGGTCTGATTGCTTTGATGCAAGAACGTACCGATCTGAAGTACATGACGGATATTATGCCGGTTGCGGATGCGAAGTTCCGTACACTCTTTGAGGGACGCTATTTTGCAACGCCGAAGAAGATGGGTGCGCAGACCGCAGAGGCCAATATCAATGCCGGCATCGCTGCTGCAAAGCAGATTGTGGACATCATCCAGAACGGCAACACCCGTTTCCAAGTAAATAAATGACAAGAAAACTAATTTTCATAATGACACTTCTTCTGGCTCTCCCTATGTGGAGAGCCGGGAGTGGCTGTCTATGGGCTTTGCCTATTGAGTGCACCGGGGCTACGCAAGTAGTGAACGGAAATGACACGCTCTTTTTCTTCAGCGGTTCCATAGATATTACCTCCAAATGGGGCGATGTCGATTGGCATAGTATTGAGACAGGAGAAGTGGAGACGAATATCGAGACCCAGTATAACTTGGACGAAGGAGGGTATTATATCCAGAAAGGCAGCATGGTTTCAGCTCCTTTCTATGTCTTCCATTATACCGCGCCGACCGATTTGGTACTCTCGGCAGAGACCGAGTGTGGTTCTACGATCCTGCATCTCAAAGGCGATACCAAGCCGTATATCTATACGCGTCTGGATGGTACACAAGGTTCGTATGCGCGCGCGTGTTCCATAGATTATAATGCGCTCGCGTGGAATACAGAGGAGTGGGTAGATTCTGCAGCTACGGTAGCTTCGACCCTTCGTCCTGTTTTTATGCTGCCTGCTCTTTATGGCCCGACGCCTATTAAACTCTGCTACGACCAGACCGTCCGTGAGGCATTGGGCATGGATTCCGCGTGTGTAGAGATCGATGTACCGATAGATAGCATTAAGGCAGTAAAGATGCAACTTATGTCGTTGGCAACAACCCGAGGCAAAGAGGGTGAGAAATCCAATGAACGAAACCGCCCGACATCCCAGGAGCTGATCGCTTCGTCGGAATACAGCGGTCCGTTGGAGGTAGCGTTTTATTCGAATCCCACACCTGCAGCGCAGTTCTATAAATGGTCGATCTATCATTCCACGGAGTTGATTGTCACGCGTAACGACAAGGACATCCGTTATACCTTCTCGGAGCCGGGTTCATACCGTGTGGTATGTGCGGTCAATAATGCCACTTGTGCGTCCGACTCGATGGAAGTGACGGTAGCTGTCGCGGAGTCCTATCTGGCGGTTCCGAACGTCTTCACGCCGAATGGCGACGGTAAGAACGACGAGTTCCGCGTGGCGTACAGATCGCTGCGGGATTTCCATATATGGGTCTATAACCGTTGGGGCAAACTGGTTTATGAATCGACCGACCCGGCAAAAGGCTGGGACGGAAATATCAACGGCCGTCCGGCAGCAGAAGGTGCGTATTTCTACGTCGTACGGGCTATGGGAACGGACGCGGCTAAGAATGCATCCTTTATGATGAAGGCTTCGTATAACAAGAAGAAACTCAACGCCGATGAGTCTGTCTTAGGCATCTATCAGATGTCCGGCGACATCAACCTCCTCCGGGGGAAATAATATTAACTTCGGTATATCGACAGACCGATATATCGACATATCGAAATTATCAATGAGAAAATTACTAACTATGGCTCTTGCCACAACTGTTTTAGCAGCTACGGCTGCAACCAACCCGTTCTTCGAGTATAAGAACTGGAAGACGCCGCATGGCACGTATCCCTTTAACGAGATTCATGCGGAGCACTATATGCCGGCCTTTGAAGAGGCATTCAAACAAGGTCTGAAGGATATTGACGACATCGTGAATAATCCTGCGGCTCCGACTTATGCCAACACCATCGAGGCGTATGAGGCTTCGGGAGAATTGCTGACCGTTGTCGCCGGTTGTTTCTATAACCTCACCAGCGCAGAGACTAACGACACGCTGCAGCAGATTGAGATGGAGCTCTCTCCGAAATTGTCTGAGTATTCCTCTACGATTCGTCTGAATGAAGGCTTGTTCAAGCGTATCAAAGCGGTTTATGACCAGCGCGGCAAACTCAAACTGAACAAAGCGCAGTATAAGCTGCTGGAGGATATCTACGAGTCGTTTGCCAATAACGGCGCAAACCTGAGTCCTGAGGATAAGCAGACTTACCGTGAGTTGAGCGCCAAACTGAGTCAGTTGACCCTTCAATACGGTCAGAATGTGCTCAAAGCCACCAACGCGTGGACGATGCTCATTACCGACGAGGCGCTCTTGGCAGGTCTGAATGACGACACCAAGGCGATGCTTCGTGCTAACGCAGAGAAGAAAGGGCAGGAGGGATGGTTGCTGAACCTCAAACCGACGACCACTATCCCTGTGATGCAGGATCTGGACAACCGTGACATCCGTCGCGAGTTGTATATGGCGAATGCCGGCAAGTGTGTCGGAGGTGAGTTTGACAACACCGGTCTGATTGTGGAGATCGTGAATACGCGTCTGGCACTCGCAAAGCTCTTTGGCAAGAAGACCTACGCGGAGAAATCGCTCTATAAGACCATGGCGGAGACTCCGGAGAATGTATATCGTCTCTTGGATCAACTCCGTGACGCCTATATGCCGGCTGCGCGTGAGGAAGTGAAAGAGTTAGAGGACTACGCTCATGCGCATGGTTTCTATGCGGCACATCTGCAGCCATGGGACTTCAGTTATTATTCCAAGAAACTCAAACAGGAGAAATATGCCATCTCCGATGATGATCTGCGTCCGTATTTCGAGCTGGAGAATGTGAAGAAGGGTGTCTTCGGACTCGCTGAGAAACTCTATGGCCTGAAATTCAAGGAGAACAAGAAGATTCAGGTGTATAACCCCGAGGTGACGGCGTATGAGGTGTTTGACGAGAAAGGTAAGTTCCTTGCTGTTTACTACGCAGACTTCCATCCGCGGGACGGCAAGCGTGGCGGCGCATGGATGAACGATTTCCAGCCGCAGTATATAAAGGGTAAAAAAGATCATCGTCCGCATATTGTCAATGTGATGAACTTTACTCGTCCGACGGCAGACAAACCGGCGCTCTTCACGTATGATGAGGTGCGCACGTTCTTGCATGAGTTCGGTCATGGTCTGCATGGTATGCTGACTCGCTGCCAGTATGCTGCGCAGAGCGGAACGAACGTACCGCGCGACTTCGTGGAATTGCCGAGCCAGTTCAACGAGAACTTCATCGATGAGAAAGAGTTCCTGGATACTTTTGCAAAGCACTATAAGACAGGCGAGAGTCTGCCGCAGGAGTTGCTGGATAAGATGCATGCCTCGCAGACGTACCATGCTGCTTACGCTTGCGCACGTCAGCTCAGCTTCGGCTATCTGGATATGGCATGGCATACCTTGGAGAAACCCTTTGAGGTAAACGAGGCTATCGGAACCGTAGAGTCCGTCGTTCGTTTCAGCGATGAGGCAATGGAGCAGGTACAGGTTCTGCCAAACGTCCCCGGAACACAGATGTGCTGTGCGTTCACGCATATCTTCTCCGGCGGTTATGCGGCAGGTTACTATAGCTACAAGTGGTCTGAACTGCTGGACGCAGATGCATTCTCCGTCTTCAAGGCTGCGCAAGCAAAGAACGGCTCCATCTTCGATAAGAAAGCCGCAAAGCGTTTCCGCGAGAACATCCTGGAGAAGGGTGGTACCGAGAAAGCGATGGATCTGTACAAGCGTTTCCGTGGCGGCGAACCGACCATCAATGCCCTCCTCGAACGCGACGGCATCAAAGCCCGCGAGATTAAGTAAAGAAAATACAAAAATACAAAAAAATGGCACTTATATTTGCAAGTGTCATTTTTTTTGTGTACCTTTGCAGCCGCAAAGGTTTAGATAGCGATATGACCACTTTAACACATAGCGAAAAAGAAGCCATTATGAAGGATATGAAGTCCTTTGATGAGCCCATGCCGGCGGTGGGAATCTTCTGGTATGACCCGGAGGAACACGATTTCTTCGGCGTTTACAAAAAAGAACTTACACCAAAGATGGTAGAGGATGCCGCAGAAAAGGGACTTCCGTACATCAACTACCAGACGCTGCATAGACAGGTTTGGCAAAAGCAGTATTTTAAGGCTCTGGCAAAGCACGAGCCTACGAAGTTTAGTGGCGATTACACCCAAGTACCGCGTGGACGTGTAGCTTGGGCTGTGGACCATTTTGTGGTCTTTGTGGGGCAGTGGGCTAAGGACATAGAGGAAGAGTTGACCGCATTGTTGGAGAAATACTTCGCCCTGCCGTATTTTGAATTCCGCTACGACGAGCACTGGGACTTAGGTCACGGCTGGTCCGGAGACTTATAAACCATCGTCACTCACTGACGTTAAACAGGAGGACATAAAAGAAGAGAAAAATACAAAAATCCATAAAAATGGCACTTTTATTTGCAAGTGTCATTTTTTTTGTGTAATTTTGCACCCGCAAACTCACGCTGGGGTGTCTGCATGATACATCAGGGTGAGGGAGCAGACATATTTAATGGCGTTTACTAACGCTTGTTTTTGACCGTTTGAAACCTAGGAAATTTCAAAAAAAGTCAATATATCTAAAAAACAAGTAGTGGTAGATGCTCATGGGGTGTATTATGCACCCGCGTTTACCTTTATATAGGTAGGCGCGTGTGTACGCATATACACAGCGTGGGTTTCTGCATTGCTTATTCGGATATATTGGTTTTCCTAGGACCACAAACGGCGGATAAGCAAGAGAAGAAATCCGCGTTTTATGTATAAAGGTCCGAAGTACGATTTTCTTATTGTTGGTTCCGGCTTGTTCGGAGAAACCTTTGCCTACAAAGCCCACCAGGCAGGCAAGTCATGTCTCGTCATCGACAAACGTCCGCAACTCGGCGGCAATGTCTATTGTGAGAAAACCGAAGGCATCAACGTCCACAAGTACGGTGCCCATATTTTCCACACTGCTAACAAAGCCGTGTGGGATTTCGTCAATGCCCTTGTGCCTTTCAACCGCTACACCAACTGCCCGCTAGCCAACTACCACGGCGAACTATACAACCTGCCCTTCAACATGAACACCTTCTATCAGATGTGGGGTGTTCATACTCCCGAAGAAGCACAAGCGAAAATCGCCGAACAACGCGCAGCTGTATCCGCCAAGCTTGACGGATCAGAGCCTCGCAATCTGGAGGAACAAGCCTTGCTGCTCGTTGGTCGCGATATCTACGAAAAACTAATCAAAGAGTACACCGAGAAACAATGGGGTCGCCCATGCTGGTCGGACGTGAGGGGCAGACAATGGATCCAAAAGTGATGATGCGGACTATCAATCACCATGAGATTATAGCTCGCAGTTTGATAGAGAACGAAGAAAAACATCCATCTAAAGGATTTGCGCATGTAACCATGCAACGTCAAATCGAATACTTGTTGATAAAGGTTTATCGTACTCGCCTCGCATTGCAAGAGGAAAATTCATTTAATCAGAAAGAGATGGCTGCTTTTGACGCCTATATTAAGGAGCACCGCCCAGATATGTACCGAAAAATGGGAAAGTTGCCACTGAAGAAAGGCGTGCCAATTCCGTATGTACTTTATTGGCGAATATTTGGTCATCGCTTCCCAGTTGATGGAATACGTAATCTTTATAGACGCATACGATATGGAAAAGCAACAAATTAGAATATCATTTATATTACCGTTCTATGGCGTAGAACGCTATATTGGTAAGTGCTTAGAAAGCATTTATTCCCAAGATGTCCCAGAGGAACAATACGAAGTAATTTGTGTGAATGATTGCTCCCTTGACCATTCGGAAGATGTGGTGTTAGAGTATGCTCAAAAGCATGTAAATCTAACCCTAATTCGCCATGATGTAAACAAGAAGTTAGGCGCAGCCCGGAATACAGGTTTGAGAGCCTCTAAGGGACGTTACGTTTGGTTTATTGATACCGACGATTATATCCAGGAAAATTGTCTTGCTCATGTACTTGATTTATGTGAGAAAAATGATCTTGAGATTCTACATTTCAACATTCAAGACAATTTTGGAAACATCATGCGCCGCCTTGTTCCTACAGATGTCATTACAGGCCCTGAGGAAGAACTCATATCGGAAAAACAGCAATGCATAGAGATTACCTTCCCATGGAACAGAATTTATAAAAGGGAGTTCCTAATTGAGAACGGATTGTGGTTTAATGATCTCTATGGCGGAGATGTAATCCATACGATTTTGGCCGTCAATGTATGTCAGCGTATAATGAATGTGGACGAGTTTTTCCATTTCTATCGTGTTGACAATATGTCGTCGGACACCAAGTCCGCTGCCACTGCTCAGAAAGTCTATGACATGAGTTATGTATTAGCTCAAGCGATTCACGGAATAGTTCCGCAAATAAAACCACAGTGGAAGCCAGAGATTGCAGAGTGTGTACCATGGAGAATAAACACATCCATACGTGGTGTGATGCGATTACCTAAAGATGAGCAAAAAAAACTTTTGAGTATGCTTAGAAACAATCCTTCTCTATTTAAGTTTATTCATCAGCATGGAGATTATCAAGCAAGATTGGTATTGAGCAATATATGCGTATTGCGAATGGCTTCATTTGTATATGTTAACTTGCGAAATATTAAAAGAAAGATAAAGAAATCATGAATATCATTCAAGTAGGAAGTTATCCGTTGTCTGCGGATTGTATTCACGGAGGAGTTGAGTCATCAGTGTATGGATTGACGCAAGCTTTAGTGCGCGCAGGGCACACCGTTGATGTATTTGATTATCCTCGAATCGGAGGAAAAGATGCCAGCGAAAGATTGGGCTTGCTGACTATCCATCGTTATGCCAATACGGGTAAGCATAACGAGGATGCTATGCAACGTGGCAAAGAGATATTCCGCGATATTGTGGCCCTTCATCCAAATGCGGTTCATGTTCACGGAACAGGGAAGTTGAGCGGGACTATCTATGAGGCAGCACAGAACTACGGCATACCTGTTGTTTTGACAGTGCATGGATTGCTGCATGAAGAGAAAAAGCAAGCGTTACGTCGTAAATTTTCCTTGAAACATCTATATCAGTACATCGTGCAAACCCGTTCTGAGATGGATGTGCTCAATCGTGCTTCACGCATTATTGTAGATACACCTTATGTGGAGCAGATGTTGACCCAATACCGGCAGAAAGGCAAATTGACTCAATTGCCGGAGATACATGTTATCCCGCAAGGTATTAGTGCTGCTTACTATGATCTTTCATGCGCTGAGGAAAGCAATACCATTCTTTCTGTCGGCTCAATATCGCCGCGAAAGGGACATCTCTACACAGTTAAGATATTTAATACCTTACGTGATCGAGGTATATATGCGAAATTACGCATTCTTGGTTCTTTGGTTGATAGTAACTATTATGATAAATTAACCAAAACTATTCAGAAAAGCCCATATTGTACAGATATTACATTAGAAACTAATGTGAGCCAAGAAGATGTGTTTATGGCATATAAATCTGCAAAGTTGTTTGTTTTACATTCACAAGAAGAATCACAAGGTATAGTTTTTGCAGAAGCAATGGCAACTGGCATGCCGGTTGTAGCAACTAAAGTTGGGGGGATTCCAGATGTAGTAGAAAATGGTAAAGTCGGCTTCCTATGCGAGTTTGGAGACACATTATCTATGGCGGAATGTGTGGAGCAGATTCTAACTGACGAAAAGATGTGGCATACATTCTCGCAATGTGCGAAAGAAGTAGCTCAGATATACGATTGGGATAAGATTGCTGACCAAATAAGTATACTTTATAAAGAGGTATAACTATGTTTAAATACACTAAACGCCTAATCTCTGACATCCAATTTTGGAGCCGTGAACTCAAAATTCGAGCAAATGAAAACGCAGAGTTTGAACGCATCGATGACAAGGCATATGCAGAAATGCGTCACCCAATGGCTGGTTTTGCTTATTACCAGACGATGAATCATAACCGCAAGGAGCGCCTCCGCCTCCACAAAGAAGAACGTGCTTTGATTGAATAGTTCCCTTTTTCCTTTACAACTTGTATCTTTTTCTCAAAAAACCAAGCAAAAAAGATACAAACTTCTCACTCCGGTCTAACCCTCGCGGCTACTCCCGCGAGCCCATTTTTAGCGTCTATGCCCGCGCATCTATGCGCGCCTAAGATTACATCCCCGACAAGGAGCGTCAGCCCCATATAAAAATTTGCATGGCGATATTGGCGGTATCGCCAATATCGCCACTTTCGCCAGTGCATTTTTTTACATAAGAAAGCCGCACAAGCATCCAATCGTTAGTGATTAGTTAGTGATTCGTTGGATATTCGTTAGTCATTGTACTACCCAATACGTACCCAAAAAGGATTAAAACAACGAAAATCCCGCGACTCGAGAGAGTAGGCGGGATTTTATATAGTTAAGAGGTCCTTTTAAAAGCGAAAACAGCCGTCATCGCGACGTCTGTTTTTCTAAGGTATTAGTCTGTTTATTTAAGGTACAAAAAAGATTGGTCTTGTTCGTCTTTGGACTCTCAATAACAACCCCCATTTTGCTAACTGTAGTTGTCATTTTCAAATCCGATGCAAAAGTACTGCTTTTTTTTGATATGACCAAATCTTTTTTTATGTTTTACAACATATTCCACCAAAAATCTCAATTTTTTAACATTTTTTGCACTATTTATGGGGTAAATCACAATCTTTCCAGCTCAATTACTTCCAAATTGTCAATCTTTGATCCATCGATAGTGAACCTCAAAAGTGTCTGGCAGGGTTGCCATCCTTGTTTTCCTGCAGCCCCCGGATTCATGGTAAGGAACTTAAATTGGTTATCGTATTGGACTTTTAATATATGGCTGTGCCCACAAACGAAGAGATCGATGATGTTATTGTTGATTGGTGATTGATCATTGGGTATTAGAGCATTTTTGGCTTCGAGGCTTTTGCGGAACCAGGGAATGAGCCAGGGGTTGTATTTGCCGGGATAGCCGCCAATATGCGTCATAAGGACGTTTACCTCTTCTACTCGGAAACGGTAGAACTCCGGAAGGGAGTAGCGCACATCGCCGGAATCCATATTTCCATACACCGCACGCGTGGGTTTGAACTCCCGCAGGGCTTGCAATACTTCCGCGGAACCGATATCGCCGGCATGCCATATCTCATCGACATCCTTGAAATGCTCAAAGATGCGGCGGTCTAAAAGACCATGTGTGTCCGAAAGAAGTCCGATGCGAGTCATGTCATTTTCTCATTTATACATTTTCTCATTTGCGGGTGAGACCATCTATGGTAAATATGGCTGCTATGATAGCAATAATAGCTATGGTGACAAAGAAGACTACGTCACGCAGGTCTAAGACTCCACGGGAAAGGGCAGAGTAGTGGTCCTGCAACAACACCCAATATAGGATGAAGCAGCTTAGTGCACCGGAGATAAAACAAACAATCTGGCTTTTGCTGAACGTAGCGCAGAGCAGACCGATCGCCATAAATGTACCCGACAAAAGGATCAAGCCTATGAACGAACCCAAGAAGGCACCGCTGTCCAAGTTACCCATCGGTTCTGCCATATATGCCACTACAAAATAGTGAACGAAACAAGGTAACAGGCCGATCAGAACTAATGTCCATGCCGCAAAATACTTACCGAGCATAATACGTGTAAGCGAGACGGGTTTGGTGCGAATAAGATCCCAGATGCCTGATTGACGTTCTTCGGAGAGAAGACGCATGGTTAATGCAGGACAGAGCAACATGAAGAGCCATGGCGATAATTGGAAGAGTCCGTCCACTTGGGCGTACCCGGAATCAATGATATTCCATTGACCCGGGATCACCCAGAGGAAAAGGCTGATCGCCAATTGATACAAGCCTATGACGATGTACGCAATCGGCGTTGAGAAATAATATCGAAGTTCCTTCTTATACATTTACCATTTGGTCATTTACCAGGTACCATTTATTTGGTCATTTAGCCATTTAGTGTTTCACTTCAAGGTTCTTGTTCATCGGGGTTTTCGGGAAGAAGATCCAGAAGGAGATCGCAACGACAAGTGCAAAGCCTGCGAAAATATACCATGCTTGCTTCCAACCATCCCAAACAGCGAGCGGTCCTTGCGAAGTGACTTCCTCTGCCATAACGAGTTTATTGACAATCGCTTGTGCAGAGAGCGTACCGATAGTAGCTCCGAAACCGTTGGTCATCATCATAAAGAGTCCTTGTGCGGACGAACGCTGTGCTTCTTCGGTCTCCTGATCGACGTAGAGCGCACCGGAGATATTGAAGAAATCAAAGGCAAAGCCGTAAACGATGCAGCTGAGGATGAAGAGGATGACTCCGGGGAAACCGGGGTCGCCGGCTCCGAAGAAACCAAAACGGAATACCCACGCGAACATCGCCATTAGCATGACATTCTTGATTCCGAAGCGTTTGAGGAAGAACGGAATGGCGAGGATACAAAGCGCTTCGCAAATCTGGCTGATGGAGATAAGGATATTCGCGTGCTGTACACCAAAGGTGTTAGCAAATTCTTCAATCGCGCCAAACGAGGTAATGAAGGGGTTTGCATAACTATTCGTCACTTGCAGACACATTCCGAGCATCATTGAGAAGATGAAGAAGAGCGCCATCTTCTTTTGTTTGAAGAGTGCAAAAGCTTTGAGTCCGAGTGCCTCTACGAGATCGACCGATCCTTCTGTCTTATTGATTTCACAAGCCGGAAGCGTGAGCGAATATGCGGCTAACAAGAGGCTCAGACCGCCGGAAACGACAAACTGCCACGGGGTAGCTTGGAAGCCGAGCAGGTCAATACACCACATAGTCGCGATGAAGCCCACCGTACCAAACACACGAATCGGTGGAAAGTCCTTCACGGTATCCATTCCGGCTTTTACTAAGGCATTGAAAGCCACGGAGTTAGTAAGCGCGATGGTCGGCATGAAGAATGCCACGGAGATGGTGTAGAGCGAGAAGAGGGTAGCAAACTGCACATCTGCTGCCGTATAAGCATATAGGCCTGCGGCACACATGAAGAGACCCGCCAAGGCGTGGCAGAGACTGAGGGTCTTCTGCGCCTGAATCCAGCGATCCGCCACGATACCCATTAAGGCAGGCATGAAAAGGCTGACGATACCTTGGATAGAGTAGAACCAACCGATGTGCTGACCCATACCTTGTTTGAAGAGGTATGTTCCCATTGAGGTTAAGTACGCGCCCCAGACAGCGAACTCCAGGAAGTTCATGACGATGAGGCGGATTTGTAGTGATCTGTTTTTCATATTGATTTGATTTTACTGGTTGTCCTTGTTTCCTAGGAATCCTAGGGTCTTAGAATTCCGAGGTGAAATGGAAGGTAATATGTTTATAGTCCTGTTGCGCCATGGAGAGGACGTACGCGGAGTCTGCCATGAAGACGTCACGGCCTTCTTTGTCCGTCGCCATGTACTGGGCCTTGCGTTTCTTGAAGGTGTCGAGTTCTGCATCGTCGTCGGACTCAATCCAGCAGGCTTTGTACATCTGTAGCGGTTGCCAGCGGCATTTGGCCTGATACTCGTGCTCGAGACGGTATTGGATGACTTCAAACTGCAGTTGTCCCACTGTTCCGATAATCTTACGGCCGTTGAGTTGGCTCACAAAGAGCTGTGCCACACCTTCGTCCATAAGTTGGTTGATACCTTTCTCCAGTTGTTTTTGACGCATCGGATCGGCGTTGTCGATGTATTTGAACATCTCCGGCGAGAAAGAAGGAAGTCCCTTGAAATGCAGTTTCTCTCCGGCTGTGAGCGTATCTCCGATCTTGAAGTTACCGGTATCGGGCAGACCTACTACATCTCCTGCAAAAGCTTCATCAACGGTCTCTTTCTTTTGTGCCATGAAGCAGGTCGGAGCGGCAAAACGCATCTGCTGGTCCTTGCGCACGTGATAATAATAGGTGTTGCGGAGGAACTTACCGGAACATATCTTGAAGAACGCGATGCACGAGCGATGGTTCGGATCCATGTTGGCATGGATCTTAAAACAGAACGCGGTGAACTTATCCTCCATCGGTTCCACGGTGCGCTCTTCGGCTGTCACAGGAAGAGGGGAGGGGGCATTGGCTACCAGAAAATCCAGCAGTTCCTGCACACCGATGGTCTTGTACGCCGAGCCGAAGAAGACAGGAGCCAAGTCACCACGAAGGTATGCTTCTTTGTCAAACTCCGGATAGACTCCATCGATCATCTCCAGATCTTCTTGCAGTTTCTCAGATAGTTCTGCCGGGCGATTGTTAAGCGCGAATACAGACTCGAATTTGAGACCCTGTCCGTTCGCCCACGTCACGGGCGTACAATGAATACCCAATTCTTTCTCCGCTTCGTCCATTAAGTCGAACGGATCTTTACCCTCGCGGTCCATCTTGTTCATGAAAACCATTACGGGCGTTTTGCGCATCCGGCATACTTCCATGAGTCGGCGTGTCTGCGTCTCGACACCTTTTGCGGAGTCGATGACGACGATGGCTGAGTCAACCGCGGTAAGCGTACGGAAGGTGTCTTCCGCGAAATCCTGGTGTCCCGGGGTGTCAAGGATGTTGATATGATGCCCTGCGTAGTCAAAGCCCATGACGGAAGTAGCGACAGAGATACCACGCTGCTTCTCAATCTCCATCCAGTCGGAGGTAGCGGTCTTACGAATCTTATTGGATTTAACCGCTCCGGCTACATGAATAGCGCCTCCGTAGAGCAGGAGTTTTTCTGTCAGGGTCGTTTTACCGGCATCCGGGTGCGAAATGATCGCAAAAGTGCGACGTTTTAATATTTCGTTTTGGTCAGAAGATGGGAGCATTAGCGTAAAGTGGCGCCAAATTTGTCCTCAAAGGTCTTTTTGAGGCGGTTCATAATGTTCTCAATCTGTGTATCTTTGAGTGTATTCTCCGCATCCTGGAGGATGAAGGAGAGGGCATAAGACTTCTTGCCTGCTTCGAGGTTCTTGCCCTCATAGACATCGAAGAGATAGACGTTCTTGAGGAGCTTGCGCTCGGTAGCAAAGGCTTCGCGTGCGAGGTCTGCAAACTCGATTGATTTATCCACGAGGAGCGCAAAGTCACGTTTTACCTCCGGATATTTGGGCAGGTCGTTGATAACAGCTTTGTATTGCTTGTTCTGCTTGAGTAGTTGGTTCCAATCGAGGTCTGCGTAGTACACTTCCTGATCAATATCAAAGGCTTTGAGTTGCTTGCGCGCCACAATGCCGATGAAGCCTAAGGGCTTGCCGTTAGCGGGTTTGAGGACGAGTCCGTCGGAGAAAAGTTCGTTCTCCAAGCGCTCTACGGTCACTTTCTCAATGTCCACACCAAGGCGCACAAGGATATTGTTAACATAGGCGTGGAGTTGGTAGAACGTGGTCTTTTCCTCTTTGCGTACCCACGATTGTGCGGCTTTGTTGCCCGTGAGCCAAAGACCGATATGCGGTTCTTCGGAATACTCGACAAGCGAGTTCTCGGGGTTATGCTCGCGCGCTGCAGGATTGGCATGGAAATGATAGCAGTTGCCGAACTCGTAGAACTTGAGGTCGCTGTTCTTGCGGTTGGCGTTACGTGCGATAGACTCAAGTCCGCCGAAGAGAAGCGTCTGACGCATCACACCGAGGTCTTGGCTCAGCGGATTCATGATCTTGACACAAGTGTCAAGCGTGAGTTCGGTTAACGGCTCGTAGTATGCGATTTTTGTCAGCGAGTTATTGAGAATCTCGTTGAAACCCTGTGCAGTCAGTTGTTCTGCTATCTTACGACGCAGTTTCTCGGGATCGGGTTTGATGCCGTACGCGAGGCTGGTATTCAGTTTCTCCGGGAACTCCACATTGTCATATCCGTAGATACGGAGGATGTCTTCCACTACGTCACACTCGCGCTGTACGTCCACGCGGTAGCGGGGAACGGCAAGTCGCCAAACAGAGCCGTTTTTACTCAATATCTCTACTTCGAGGGCTTTGAGAATCGTTTCGATCGTATTCTCGCCGATGGCTTTACCGATAAGGCGGTTGACGCGGTTAATATCGATGGTCACAGACCAAGGTGAGAGTAGCGTAGTGTCAGCGCAATGGTCTAGGATTGGTCCGACAAAAGTCCCATTTGCTACTGACTGAATCAGTAGTGCGGCGCGTTTGAGGACATAGAGTGTGTTGCAAGGATCACAGCCACGCTCGTAACGGAAGGATGCGTCGGTCTGAAGCTGGTGTCTGCGGCTGGTTTTGCGGATGGTTACGGGGTCGAAATATGCGGACTCCAGGAAGATATTCTTGGTATTCTCCGTTACACCGCTCTCGAGTCCTCCGAAAACGCCGGCGATACACATTGCTTCTTCTTTGTTGGCAATCATGAGGTCGCGTGCGTCCATTGTGCGCTCAACACCATCGAGGGTGACGAATTTCTCGCCTTGCTTAGCATAGCGAACGTGGATCTCGTTGCCTTTGATCTTGTCGGCATCGAAGGCATGGAGCGCTTGTCCCATCTCGTGCAGGACGAAGTTCGTGACATCGACGATGTTGTTAATCGGGCGAAGTCCGATAGCGAGAAGGCTGTTTTTGAGCCATTCCGGCGATTCTTTTACTTCTACGCCTTGGATATAAAGCCCTGAATAACGCGGAGCTGCATCGGGCGCTTCTACCACTACTTTAATCGGGGATTCGTTGCCATCTGACTTGAACTCGTCCACCGAGGGTTTGGTGAGCGGCACTTCCTGTCCGTGCGCCTTGTAATAGGCATAGAGATCGCGCGCTACACCATAGTGAGAAGCTGCGTCTGAACGGTTAGGAGTGATGTCCACCTCGATGATGGTGTCATTCTCAATGTGGTAGTAATCGGCAGCTTTCATACCGACCGGAGTGTCAGACGGCAGAACGATAATACCGTCGTGGCTGGTTCCGACGCCGATCTCATCTTCTGCACACAACATACCGAAGGAATCCTCGCCGCGGAGTTTGCCTTTCTTGATGGTAAAAGACTGATCGCCGTCGTAGAGGACGGTTCCGATAGTAGCCACAATGACTTTCTGTCCGGCAGCCACGTTCGGCGCACCGCAGACAATAGGCAAGGGTTCGCCCTCGCCGATGTTGACGGTTGTGAGATGTAAGTGGTCGGAGTTAGGATGGGGAACACAAGTCAGCACTTCGCCCACAACGAGTCCTTTGAGACCGCCTTTGATCGTTTCTACCGCTTCTACGGTGCCCACTTCCAGACCGATAGAAGTAAGAATTTTCGCTACTGTCTCTGCATCGTCAGGCAATGCGATGTAGCGTTTTAACCATTTGTAAGATATATTCATTTTTCAGTAATATTTATGCGTATTCACAAATTGCGTGCAAAGTTACGCAAAAAAAATGACATACGCAAACAAAAATAAATTTTTGTAGATTTTTTGTTTGGGCTTGAGGGAAGGAATGGAAGAGTAGTGTGTCTCACGCTCTCACGTGTGGTCGTGCGCGTATGAAGGGCAAAAACGGGCATAAAGGGCATATATTTGCGTTCTAAGCGCATGAAAGTTTTCTGTCGGGGTTCTGTCGGAAAAGAAAGAAAAATCAAAAAAAATGAAAAAATATTTGCACATGTCGAAAAAAAGCAGTAACTTTGCAGCGCAAAGTATGTGGTCGCGTTCGGCAAATAGGTCGCAAAGAACCATACCGCTCCGCTAAATGGTAGGTGCGACCATTGCCTCCGCTCTCCCCACCACAACAAGTTGTGTCGGGGACCCCGAATAGAAAATCAATAATAAATAACAATACAAAATGGAAGAAAACAACGATTTGATTAAGAATGATCACATCATTCCTGTGAAGATTGACGAGGAAATGAAGTCCTCGTATATCGATTACTCGATGAGTGTGATTGTGAGCCGTGCGTTGCCGGATGTGCGCGACGGTTTCAAGCCTGTTCACCGCCGTGTGCTGTTCGGAATGAACGAGTTGGGTAACACCTCGGACAAACCGACTAAGAAGAGTGCGCGTATCGTGGGTGAGGTAATGGGTAAGTATCACCCGCACGGTGACAGTTCTATTTACGGTACGTTAGTTCGTATGGCTCAACCATGGGCAATGCGTTATTGCCTGGTAGATGGTCAGGGTAACTTCGGTTCGGTCGATGGTGATGGAGCCGCTGCAATGCGTTACACGGAGGCTCGTTTGTCGAAGTTGGCAGAGGAGATGCTACGCGACATCGACAAGGATACCGTCGATATGCAGAATAACTTCGACGACAGCTTGAAAGAGCCGGTTGTGCTGCCTTGCCGCTTCCCGAACCTGTTGGTCAACGGCGCAAGCGGTATTGCCGTAGGTATGGCAACGAACATGCCGACGCATAACCTGAGCGAAGTGATTGACGGCTGTTGCGCGTACATTGATAATATTAAGGCGCGCATGCATGACGCGAGCGTAGAAGAGATCACGGTGGAGAATCTGATGGAGTATGTGAAAGCTCCGGATTTCCCAACCGGCGGTACTATCTACGGCTATCAGGGCGTTCGTGACGCTTTTGAAACCGGCCGCGGAAGGATTGTGATTCGTTCGAACGCTGACATCGAGACCGATGACAACGGACGTGAGCGTATCATCATCACGGAGCTGCCGTACGGCGTTGTGAAGAGCGATCTGGTGAAGAATATCGCCGAACTCGTGAATGACAAGAAGATCGAGGGAATCGCTGATATCAACGACCACTCCAAACGTGATATCCGTATCGTGGTTGAGGTTAAACGCGACGCAAACGCACAGGTGGTTTTGAATAAGCTGTATAAGTTCACCGCTCTGCAGTCGAGCTTTGCAGTAAACAATATCGCGCTGGTGAAAGGTCGTCCTATGTTGCTGAACCTCAAGCAGTTAATCGGCCACTTCATCGACCACCGCATGGATGTCGTTACCCGTCGTACGCGCTATGAGTTGCGTAAGGCTGAGGAGAAAGCACACATCTTGGAGGGCTTAATCATCGCCGTAGATAATATCGACGAGGTGGTTCGTATCATCCGTGCCAGCCGCACTCCGGCGGACGCACAGACGAACCTGGAGGCTCGTTTCAACCTCGATAACCTGCAATCGAAAGCTATCGTAGATATGCGTCTGAGCGCTCTTACCGGCCTGCGTATCGATGAGTTGAAGGCCGAGTATGAGGAGATCGAGAAGTTGATCGCTCACTTGAATGAGTTGCTGGCAAGCGAGGAGATGCGTTACGATGTCATCAATGCCGAGCTTATCGAGATCAAGGACAAATACGGCGATGAGCGCCGCACGAAGATCGTGAAGATGGCGACGGAGTTCAATCCTGAAGATATGTACGCCGACGACGAGATGGTGATCACTATTTCTCATCTGGGTTATATCAAACGTACCCCGCTGGCTGACTTCCGTCAACAGAGCCGTGGCGGTATCGGTTCGAAAGCCGGTAGCGCACGTGATCAGGACTTCATCGAGAAGGTTTATCAGGCTTCGATGCACTCGACGATGATGTTCTTCACGGAGATGGGTCGTCTGTACTGGCAGAAGGTTTACGACCTGCCGGAGGGTAACAAGCAATCCAAAGGCCGCGCTATCCAGAACATGATCAACCTGCAGAAGGGTGATAAGGTTCGTACCTGTATCAACGTGAAGGGCTTGAATGACGCAGAATATGTCAACAGCCACTTCCTGATCTTCATCACCAAGAACGGATTGATGAAGAAGACGACCTTGGAGTCCTACAGCCGTCCTCGTGCAAACGGTATCATCGCTTTGGGTCTGCGTGAAGGCGACGAATTGATCGGTGTTACGCTGACCGATGGCGAGAGCGAGATGTTGGTTGCTTCGTACAACGGTAAAGTCGTTCGTTTCAACGAAGGCGGCGTACGTCCGATGGGCCGTGGCGCAACGGGTGTAAAGGCAATTACTTTGGAAGAAGATGGCCAAGATCGCGTGATTGGCACGGTTTGTGTAGAGAAGGGTACAGACAAGACTATTCTCGTCATTTCGGAGAACGGCTTTGGTAAGCGTACGCCGGTGGATGATGAGGAAGGCAACCCGATCTATCGTGTGACGAACCGTGGCGGTAAGGGTGTCAAGACCATTGAGATAACTGAGAAGACCGGACATCTTATTGGTATTGAGGTAGTTACCGATGCAGACGACCTGATGCTGATGACCAAATCCGGAACAGCTATCCGTATGGATATCTCAACTATCCGTCAGACCGGTCGCGCTGCACAAGGCGTCAAACTGATCGAACTCCAGAAACGTAACGACAGCCTCGTAAGCGGTTGTATCGTTCCGAAAGAGGAGGAAGAGGAGAATGGTGAGAATGGTGAAAATGGTGAAATTAACAACGAAACAAACGAATAAGTTATGAAAAAGAGTTTGATTTTGGCAGCATTAGTGCTGGTAAGCGCAGGCTGCTTTGCACAGAAAAACCCGTTGGTAAAGAAAGCTAAGAGTTATGCGATGGCCGAGACTCCGGATTTCGGAGCAGCTCGTTCCGCTATCGAAGAGGCTATCTCATCCGCTCCGACTGCAGAGACCTATTACTGGGCCGGTATGATCGGTTTTCAGGAGTTGCAGCAGGAGAACTACAACCAGATGATGGGCAAGGGTGTTAATCAGGCAAAAGCCGGTTTTGCCGTTGAGGAGAGTTATGACTACTGGCTCAAAGCAGACGAGTTGGCTATGATTCCGACGCTGGATAAGAAAGGTCGCGAAGTAGTGGATCAGAAGACCCGTAACAATATCGCCAAGAAAATGCTGGAGTACTACAAACAGCAGGAGTTGGTGAAATACGGTATCTATCTGAACGAGCAGAAAGACTACGAGGGCGCATTCCAGGCATTCCAGAAGCATATTGCTATCCCTGATCTGGCGATGATGCAGGATGCCAAACTGCAGAAAGAGATGCCGCGTGACACCACCTACATCCAATATAAGTACTACGCTGCTATTTTTGCCGTTCAATCCGAGCGTCACGAGGATGCAGTAGCTCTGCTGGAGGAACTGAAAGACGGTGATTATGAGGGTATCTCTGTAAACCAATTCCTCTATCAGGAGTATGTAGCGCTGAAAGATACGGCTAAGTTCGTAGCTACCCTGCAGCATGCTATCAACCGCTTCCCGCAAGAGACTTGGTTCCTGCAGAACCTGATCAACTACTATATCTACTCCGGCCAGGAGCAGACGGCGGTTGATTACCTGGCAAAGGCTATCGAGAAAGAGCCGAACGTAGCGCAATACCACCATATCAAGGGTAACCTCAATGAGAACCTCGGCCATTACGAGGAGGCTCTGAAGGACTTTGACAATGCGCTGGCTATCGATCCGACTTTGGCTGATGCAATGGCGGGTAAGGGTCGTGTATATTACAACCAGGCAGTCAAACTGAACGAGGCTGCTGCGCTGATCTCTGACAACAAAGAGTACAAGAAAGCGCTGGACGAGATGAACGAGGTGTTCCGTAAATCATTGCCGTTCTTCGAGGAGGCACATAAGATGGATCCGCAAGATCGCAACTACATGCAGATTCTGAAGGGTCTGTACTATCGTTTCCATATGGACGATAAATACAACGCTATCAACGAGGAACTGAATAACCTCTAATGGGACGTATTCTCGCAATAGACTACGGTCGTAAACGCACAGGATTAGCCGTTACGGATGCACTCCGCATAACGGCTAATCCGCTGCTTACGATTGAGACAAAGGAGTTATTGGGATGGCTGCAGGAGTACTTCGCCAAAGAGCAAGTGGACGAAGTGGTGATCGGTCATCCGACGCAGATGAACGGTGAGGAATCGGAGAGTATGAAGTATATACGGCCGTTCATGGGGCAGTTTAAGAAGCAATTCCCCGACAAACCTATAACTATGTATGATGAGCGCTTCACATCGGTGTTGGCGCATCAGGCGATGCTGACCGGAGGCATGAAAAAGAAGGACCGGCAAAACAAAGCCGTGGTGGATAAGATCGCTGCGTGCATCATTTTGGAAGGCTATATGGAGAGCCTTCGTTAAAGCGTAATTTGAATATGATTTTACCTATATATTTGTACGGTCAGCCGGTACTCAGAAAACAGGCTGAAGAAATAGAGCAAACGCCGGAACTGAAACAGTTCATTGCGGATATGTATGAGACGCTGACGCAGGCAGAAGGTTGTGGTCTGGCGGCTCCGCAAGTGGGTAAGCCTTGGCGGCTGTTTGTAGTAGATGGTTCGGAGTTGGCGGAGGATTATCCTGAGTGTAAGGACTTCAAGCGCGCTTTTATTAATCCGGAGCTTCTGGAGACAAGCGAAGAGACTTGTACGTATAGTGAAGGGTGCCTTTCGCTGCCGGGGATAAGTGAGAATGTTGTCCGTCCGGCTACTATCAAGATCCGCTATCTGGATGAGGATTTCAAGGAGCATGAAGAGACGTTTACTGGCTTTCAGGCACGTATCGTCCAGCACGAATATGACCATTTGGAGGGTCATGTGTTCACCGATCGTATCTCACCCATTCGCAAGACATTTACCCGTAACAAACTAATGGCGATTGCCAAAGGCAAGGTGGGAGCAAGGTATAAATACAGAAGGAACTGATGGATTGGTTAAACGTGATCATAATGGGCATCGGTCTGGCAATGGATTGCTGCGCAGTTTCGGCTGTGCAAGGCCTGAACCAAGGCAAATGGCACCCGCGAGCAATCCTGATGGCGGCTATTTTCGGCTGTTTCCACATGGGAATGCCGGTTATCGGCTATTATGCTGGAAACTTGTTTGTGGGTTTCATGCAGACTTATGCACCCTGGATTGCGTTGATTCTGTTAGGATTCTTGGGCGTAAAGATGATTTGGGAGTCCTTCCATGACGAACATAAAGATTCCAAAACAGCCAATTGGCATGTGACGAATCTGCTTCTAATGGCTGTGGCAACCAGCGTAGATGTGTTAGCGACCGGATTGTTGTTTGTGCCGTATCCCGAGTGGCTTTATCCGTCCGTTGTGACTATTGGCGCTATTACTGCGGCTTTTTCATTGGGAGGCTATCTGTTAGGCGCATTCATCGGTAAACTGAAACTGAATATGGAACTGGTGGGCGGTTTAGTGCTCATCGGTTTGGGCATTAAAATCTGGGCAGAAGGCTTCTTATGTTTGTAATAGGAGAGAACACATTAGTTTCGCTTGACGTGCTGGAGAAAGAGTTCTGCTGCGATCTGGACACCTGCCGCGGATGTTGCTGTATAGAAGGCGATGCCGGAGCTCCGCTTATGGCGGAAGAGGAGGAGAAGATACAAAGTATCTTACCTGTATTACTTCCCGGTATGACGAAAGAAGCAAAGGCGGTAGTAGAGAAACAAGGGATAGCCTATTATGACCCATCCGGCGAGCGTGTGACATCCATCGTGAATGACAAAGATTGTGTTTTTGCCCGCGCGGATCATAACGGATGGTGTTATTGCCTGATTGAAAAAGCATATAACGCAGGAAAGATAGATTTTAAGAAACCTATTTCATGCCATTTATACCCCGTGCGGCTGACCCAAGTAGGCGAATATACGGGAGTGGAGTACCATCGATGGGATATTTGTCATTGCGCTCGTATCAAAGGAAAGAAACTGCATTTGCCGCTATATCAGTTCTTGAAAGAGCCGTTGATACGTCGGTTTGGCGAAGCCTGGTATGAGGAATTGGAATTAACTGCAAAAGAGTGGAAGAAACAATGCGAGCAGAAATAATAACGATAGGAGACGAATTGCTGATCGGCCAGGTGGTGGATACCAACTCCGCATGGATGGCCGAACGGCTGAATGAATGCGGAATAGAGTTGTTCCAAGTGACCTCTGTCCATGATAACCGCGAGCATATTATTGCTGCGCTGGACGAGGCATTTGGACGAGCCGATATTGTCCTGACTACAGGCGGCTTGGGACCAACCAAAGATGATATTACCAAACATGTGTTGTGCGAGTATTTCGGAACACACCTTTTTGAAGATGCGCATGTGCGCGCGCATATACGTGAATTATATAAGGAGCGGCCGGATGTACTGAACCGCTTGACGGCTACGCAGTGGCTCGTGCCTGAATGTGCGGAGATATTGCCGAACAGAGTAGGTAGCGCACCCTTGATGATTTTCCATAAGGGAGAAAAACTGCTTGCTTCCATGCCCGGCGTGCCGTATGAGATGAAGATCGCGATGGACGAGCAGATCCTACCGTATATTCAGCAATCAGTATTCAGCAATCAGCCCTCAGCTATTCTGCATCGGACGTTGCAAGTGACGGGTATTCCGGAGAGTTCACTGGCGATTTTACTGGAGAATTACGAGAACGAGATGCCATCTGATTTGCATCTGGCTTATTTGCCCAAGGATGGTATTATCCGTCTGCGTTTGTCTTCTTACGGCGGGATGACGGAGGAGGAAATAGAAGCGTGGTTCGAGCGTCTAAAGGAGTTGACCAAGGATTATTTGATAGCCGATACGGATGAACCATTAGAGGTGATAGTCGGCAAATTACTGAAAGAAAAGGGAGCGACTATCGCTACTGCGGAATCCTGCACAGGCGGTAAGTTAGCATCGCTGCTCAACAAACATGCCGGCAGTTCTGCCTTCTATTGGGGCTCTGTAGTGAGCTATGACAACTCTGTTAAAGAGCATGTTTTGAATGTTCCTGCAGAAATAATTAAGACGCATGGCGTAGTAAGCGAAGAAGTAGTTCGTATAATGGCAGAATCCGTTCGCAGAGTAATCAAAACAGATTATAGTATCGCCACCAGTGGTATTGCAGGTCCTTCCGGAGGCTCGAAAGAGAAACCCGTAGGCACTGTTTGGATGGCATGGGCGACCCCGAAAGGCACATATGCGGAGTGTTTCCATTTAGGCAAACTGCGCGAACAGATAACGGATAGGGCATGTATGAAAGCCCTAATCGGATTACTAAAGATACTAAAGAACGAATAAACCATTTATAGAAAATGCATTCATTGGAATCATTTTTGTTTCACCCCTCCATCACGCAGTCTCTTCTTTGGCTGACAATAGTGATGACGATAGGTCTTTGGCTTGGCGAGAAAGCAAAGATCCGGCAATTCTCGTTAGGCGTGACGTGGGTTTTATTCGTTGGCATCGCGTTGGCCTCTTTGGGCGTGAAGATTGACCATTCTGTGGCGCAGTTTGCCAAGGATTTCGGTCTTATTCTCTTTGTTTATTCCATAGGCTTACAGGTCGGTCCCTCTTTCTCTCCGTTTAAGAAAGGTGTGTTGCATCTCAATATGCTGGCAGCAGCAATCGTGCTGTTAGCTTGTGTCTGCACGATCATTTTACATTATATCACAGGTATTGACATGTCCACACTGGCGGGTGTCATGTCCGGCGCAACTACCTCTACACCGTCTCTGGCGGCAGCGCAACAAGCTTATTTTGATCTCAAAGGAACGACGAACCCGGATATTGCTACGGGCTACGCGGTAGCGTACCCGTTAAGTATAGTGGGCTTGATTTTGGCATTTGAGTTGGTCAGAAAAGCCTTCCGAATTAGTTTGCCGGAAGAAGAAAAAAGGCTGAAAGAAGCTGCTAAGGCAACTACAGAAGAGCCTATCTGTGTCGATATAACGCTGAATAACACGCAGTTAGACACCATGACCTTGGATGAACTGATGCTCATATGCCCGGTGAAAGAGATTGTGGTTAGCCGTGTTATCCGTCCGGATGGCTCGGATGAGCTGGTCAATGAGCAGACTACCTTCCAAAACGGCGATACCCTGCGTATCTTGACAGAGCAACAGTATCTCAACTCGCTGCGTTTGTTAGGCAAAATGAAGGATTATGACCTGCATGTGCAATCCGAGAAATCGGACCACTTGATATCCCGACGGATAGCTGTGACGCGGCCGGAGTGTAATGGAAAACGAATCCGATCCTTCAATCTCCGTCAGCAATACCATGCAACCATCACTCGCGTCAGCCGTGCCGGTATTGACCTTCTGGCGACTCCGGATATGATTCTTCAGCTGGGCGACCGACTGATGGTGGTCGGTAACAAAGAGGATGTCAGCAAAGTGGCAGATACCTTTGGTAATGAGTTGAAACGGCTCGACGTGCCGCATCTGCTGCCGATTTTCTTTGGTATTGTCTTAGGTATCTGCGTTGGTTTGCTGCCAATTCCTATTCCGGGCATGGGGACGACCTTCAAACTCGGTCTGGTCGGCGGTTCACTCATCGTGGCGATCCTCATCGGCCATTATGGACCGTACTATAACTTGGTCACTTTCTCTACTACTTCCGCCAATATGATGCTTCGTCAAGTCGGTTTGACGCTTTTCCTGGCGGCTTTGGGTCTCTCTGTAGGAGAGAATTTCGTGCCGACGGTGGTGAACGGCGGATACATGTGGATCGGTTATGGGTTTCTGATTACGATTATTCCGCTTCTGATAGTAGGCGCGATCGCTTATAAATGGCTTCATATGAACTATTTCAATGTTGTTGGACTGATGGTTGGATCGATGACCTGCGCCATGGCGCTTCCATATGCGCAGTCGCTTTCCAATGAGAATAACCAAGCCGCCGTATGTTATGCCACGCTGGCACCTTTCACTACGTTCTTGCGCGTTATGGCGGGTCAACTGATTGTGCTGATTTTCTGTAGTTTCACCACGGCGGATAGTATCCATCCGCAGATATTACCTAATACCATCAATACTGCCATCGGCGAAGAATACGGGCCGACGCTCACGATTGACGATAACACTCTCTATTTTGTAGGGCTCAATCGTGATGACACGAATATGTCTGAGGATATCTTTGTCTCGCGCCGTGACAAACGGACAGGAGAATGGAGTAGTGCTCAGATCGTTCCGGCGCTTAGTACGCCTTATCGCAATGAAGCCCCCACCTCTGTTTCCGGAGACGGCAAGACGATGTTGCTTTTTGTGGAAGGTCGGATGTGTTTCTCGCAGCGCGGCCCGTACGGCTGGACTGAACCTCGTCCGCTGCCGTCGTATCTGCAGTTAGGTAACTGGCAAGCCGATGCGCAAATCAGTGCCGATGGGTCGGTATTGCTATTTGCTGCCAATTATCCGGCAGAAGGAGAAGAACGTGCCTCGCTCAATATCTTTGTCTCGGAGCGCGATAAACAAGGGCGATGGGGCAAACCTTATTCCATTGGCTCGCTCATCAACACGCCGGGAATGGAGCGTTCGCCATTCTTACATCCGGATATGAAAACGCTGTATTTCTCGTCCGACAAAGAGGGGACAATAGGCGATTTGGATGTGTGGGTGACAAGGAGGCTCAGCGACACCTGTTGGACATGCTGGTCGGAACCTGAGAACCTCGGTGCGCAAATCAACACCACCGGCCGCGACTGTTGGTATAAGATCTCCACGGATGGCAAGACGGCCTACTACGCCCAGAAGAACGGCCGCCGGCATGATATCTATTCCATCACACTGCCGGAAGATAAACGTCCGGAACCGATTACCGTTCTGGCGGCAAATGAAGCGGTGGCGATCAACAATTTGCTTTTCGAGACCGCCAGCGATGTGATCATGCCTTCTTCCTTGCCGGAGTTGAAACGTATCGCAACGTTTATTGCAACTTACGGATATAAGGTTCGTCTGGCGGGTCACACGGATAATGTCGGTCAGCCGGAAGCGAACAAATCGCTCTCACAGGCCCGCGCAGAAGCCGTAAAACGCCATTTGGTAGAATATGGTTGTGCAGCGGAGGATATCAAGACCTTTGGTTATGGCGACCTCAAACCCGTGGCTTCCAATGAGACCGAAGAAGGTCGCGCACAAAACAGACGAGTTGAAATAACATTATATTGATATGAAAAAAATATTTTTAGCCTTGATGGCATTCCTGCCTTTACTGGGCATGGCGCAAGAACGAATTATGGTAATTGCGGATCCGCATGTCTTGCCGCAATCGCTAATCGCGGAGGGTAGTGAAGAGTTTGACGCCATGATGGCAAAACAACGGAAAATGCTGGACCTCAGCGAGGCGGCATGGCACGCTATGATGGACACGGCGATGAAGTATCAACCGTCGTTATTGCTTATCCCTGGCGATCTGACAAAAGATAGTGAGAAGGCGGCTCATGAATTAGTAGCCAGTTCTCTTCGCGCATTAGAAGAGGCGAATATTAAAACCTTTATCATTCCAGGAAACCACGACATCGGAGGCAATGCATACCGTTATGAAGGTGACCAAAAGATACCGGTTGATAATCTTTCGGATGCAGAGTGGGAGAGTACCTATTCATGGATCTATGATAGCGTATCTGCCAAAGATCCGAACTCGCACTCGTATGTTGCAGAGCCTCTGGAGGGATTGACTATCTTAGGTATCGATGGCGCGCATAACACTGCCGGCACGGGCTGGCTCTCCGATGAGTCGCTGGCATGGATCTTGGCGCAGGCGGATAGCGCGTGTACTAAAGGCAACACCATTATCGCCATGTGTCACTGGCAGATCCTGGAGCATTTTGATATGCAAGGTTCGCTGGAGAGCGCTTGCCGCCTGAAAAACGCCGATGCTATCCGAGACAGCCTGATGCACCACGGCGTGCGGCTGCTTCTGACCGGACATTTCCACGTCAACGGCATCACCACTTTCCGCGATACCACGGGCCTGACCAACGATTCCATCGTGGAGATTACTACCGGTTCGCCAATCACCTATCCGTGCCCCTACCGCTGGCTCACGCTTTCGGAGGACAGGACGCAGATTTCTGTCGAGACGGATGATATCATGGCCTTGGCTACGCAACCGAATCTCCTTCCTTACAGCCGCGAATGGATGCGGATTCATACGCAAAACATGATTCCGGAGATGGTCCTTCGCGCATGGCGGAAAATTGATGAAAACTGGGATAAAGTGGCGCCTTATATAAGTTATTTGCCGGTTTCGGCCGCAGTGATAAAAAATGCACTGCCACAAACGGATTCGGCAAGGATAGAAATTACGAACCGATATTTTGGCTCTACAGTAATCGGCCTCTATCTGGTACATAGCGAGGCAAACGAGGCGCAGAATCCCAAGTCTGATTCTTTGGCAAATGAGGTTTATAACGGCATGGATGGAATGGTAATGGAGATTTGTAGTTCGAATTTTGCTCTCACAGCCATAAGTTCGTTCCTGTCAATCATGGCACAGGAACTGGCACGACCGATTGTACAATCCTTGGTGGAAGACATCACGCATTATGGCACGGCTCGCGCAGATCGTACAGATGATTTGAGCCTCATACTTCGTATTAATGAACAGGATGAACAAGCTATAGAAACAATCCAAAAAAATACAGACGAAATACAGAAAATCATCCTTAATGGCCAAATGTATATCCAAAACGGAGACAATTTATATACCCCGCAGGGACAAAGATTGTGAATAATGAAAATAAATTTGCATAATTCATAAAAAAGTAGTACCTTTGCGGAAAATTTATGTAAATACATAAAATAACAAAATATCATTTAATTTTTTTTAATTATGAAACCCACACACATTGAGCATTTGGGTATTGCAGTAACCTCTATTGAAGAGGCTGCTCCCTTCTTTGAGTTCCTTACCGGGAACAAGTGCTACAGCATTGAGGTTGTAGAGGACCAGAAAGTACGCACAGCGTTCTTCAAGGTTGGTGAAGTAAAAATCGAGCTTCTGGAGCCGACGAGCCCCGAGTCCACAATCGCCAAGTTCATCGAGAAGAATGGTGGCCGCGGCGGTGTTCACCATGTCGCTTTCAACGTGGACAACGTAGCTGATTGTCTGGCTGAGTGCGAGGCTGCTGGTATCCAACTCATCGACAAGGCTCCGCGCAAAGGCGCTGAGAACCTGATGATCGCTTTCCTCCACCCGAAATCTACTAAAGGCGTTCTCACCGAGCTCTGCCAACAACCGAAATAAATGACCAAATTGTAAATGACAAAATAGTAAATGTCTTTATGGATCAAGAGAAATTAAATAAACTGGTTGAGAACCGCGAGAAGGCCATGGCCGGAGGCGGTGAAGCAGCTGTAGAAAAACACCATGCCAAGGGTAGCTACACCGCTCGTGAGCGCATCAACATGTTGCTCGACGAGGGCTCGTTTGAGGAAGTGAATATGTTCCTTACCCACCGCTGCCATGATTTCGGCATGGAGAAGAAAGTGTTCCTGGGCGATGGCGTAGCTGTTGGTTCAGGTACTATCGACGGCCGTCTGGTCTTTGTCTTTGCGCAGGACGCAACGGTAATCGGCGGTTCGCTCTCTGAGACCATGGCGCAGAAGATCTGCAATGTCATGGATCAGGCTATGAAACTCGGTGCGCCGATCATCGGTCTCAATGACTCGGGTGGCGCGCGTATCCAAGAAGGTGCTTGCGCACTCGCGGGATATGCAGAGATTTTCGAGCGTAATATTCTGGCTTCCGGCGTAGTGCCGCAGATCTCTGTAATCTTCGGTCCGTGCGCGGGTGGAGCAGTATATAGCCCGGCTTTGACCGACTTCATCATGATGACCGAGCAGAACTCTTATATGTTCATCACCGGTCCGAAGGTAGTAAAAGCCGTTACCGGTGAGGATGTCACCGTTGAGCAACTCGGTGGCGCAAAAATCCATGCTACCAAATCCGGTGTGACCCATTTTGTGGCAGCTACCGAGGAAGAGGCACTCGCAGAAGTACGTCGTCTCGTTTCCTTCATTCCGCAAAACAACATGGAGGAGGCTCCGGTAGTGGCTTGCACGGATGATATCACCCGCGTGGACGATAATCTCAACGAGATCGTTCCTTCGGATCCGAACAAGCCCTACGACATGCATGAGATCATCAACACCATCGTGGATAACGGTGATTTCATGGAGGTGCACAAAGATTACGCAAAGAACGTCATCTGCGGTTTCGCTCGTTTCAATGGCCGCTCGACCGGTATCATCGCTAACCAACCTTCTTGGCTGGCAGGTGTGCTGGACTGCGACGCTTCCCGTAAAGCCGCCCGTTTCGTACGTTTCTGCGATGCCTTCAACATCCAGATCCTGACCCTCGTGGACGTCCCGGGCTTCCTCTGCGGAACCGGTCAAGAATACGCAGGTATCATCGATCATGGAGCAAAACTGATGTTCGCTTACGGCGAAGCGACCGTTCCGAAAGTAACCATTACCGTTCGTAAGTCCTACGGCGGCTCGCATATTGTGATGAGTTGTAAGCAACTCCGCGGCGACATGTGCTATGCTTGGCCGAACGCTGAGATTGCAGTAATGGGTGCGAGCGGTGCAGTAGGTGTACTCCAAGCCAAGGCTATCAAGGCCATCGAGGATCCCGAAGAGAAGAAGAAATTCATCGCCGAGAAAGAGGCGGAATACAAAGATCTCTTTGCTTCTCCGTATCAGGCAGCGAACCGCGGATACATTGATGATGTCATTGAGCCGCGCTACACCCGCAGCCGCATCATCCGTGCGTTCGAGATGCTCCAGACCAAGCGTCTGACTAACCCGCTTAAGAAACACTCTAATCTTCCTCTGTAATTATGGTTTTATTAGCAGTTACAGCTGATACATGGATCGTGACCGGCTTAGGTTTCGGGATCGTGCTTGTGCTCCTCTTCTGCCTCGTATATATCCTCCAGTTCTTTGGATGGGTGATGCAGAAGGCGACCGCTCCTCGTGCTCCGAAAGCCGAGAAGCCCGCTACCGAAGCTCCGAAAGCGCCCGTTAAATCGGCAGAGCCGACGGACGAAGGAACGAAAGCCGCTATCGCCATGGCTCTGGCTCAGGCGGGTGATGAAGACATCGCCGCTATCGCTTATGCGCTCCATCTGGCGCGGTTTAGCAAACATGATATCCCCACGCCGATGATCTCGCTCAATCAACACGAGACAGCGTGGAATACTAAATCAATTGGAATGAACAATGTCGGCTTCTGATAACTGATGGCTGACGACTGAAAACTTTTTAAAACAATGAAAGAATTCACATTCAAAATCAATGGCGCTGAGTACAAATGCGCTGTAGAAGAGATCGAAGCCGGCAAAACGAACGTTACCGTGAACGGCAAAGTATATACCGTAGAGACCGAGGCTCCCGCAGCTCCGGCTCCCCAACCTGCTGCTAAACCGGCTCCTGCTCCTGCACCAAAACCCGCAGCTGCTCCTGCTCCTAAAGCAGAGGCTCCGAAACCCGCTGCTGCACCTGCTGCCGGACTCCAAGTGAAGAGCCCGCTGCCCGGATCGGTTATCAAAGTGCTGGTATCGGAAGGCCAGGCTGTGAAGAAAGGTGACACCCTCCTGACTCTTGAGTCCATGAAGATGGAGAATGCCATCATGGCGGAACAGGAAGGTACCGTTAAGCAGATTGCCGTTACCCCCGGTCAGAACGTAATGCAGGACGATTTACTCGTAGTTTTAGGATAATATGAACATCTTGGAATTTTTTCAAGGCATGGGATTCATGCAGATGACGTGGCAACAGGGTATCATGCTGCTGGTGTCGTTCGTCCTGCTGTACCTTGCCATTCATAAGAAATACGAGCCGCTGCTGCTCCTTCCGATCGCGTTCGGTATGTTGCTTACCAACCTGCCGGGCGCAGGCATGTTCCATGATGAGTTATGGACCGCCTTCCTCGACCCGTCGAGTCCGGCGTACCATTCTTATGGGGCTATCCTCAAGGGCGCCGGTCTGCTGGATGTGCTCTATATAGGCGTTAAGGCAGGCGTTTACCCGTGTTTGATCTTCATTGGCGTAGGTGCCATGACGGATTTCGGACCGCTGATTGCCAACCCCAAATCGCTGATTCTCGGCGCTGCTGCCCAGATCGGTATCTTTGTCACTTTCCTTTGTGCTAACGCAATGGGTTTCACCCCTGCCGAGGCAGGCTCTATCGGAATCATCGGCGGAGCGGACGGACCTACTTCTATCTTCCTGACTTCCAAACTGGCACCGCATCTCCTGGGACCGATCGCTATTGCGGCGTATAGCTACATGGCGCTCGTGCCGGTGATCCAGCCGCCTATCATGCGTGCGCTCACCACTAAAGCGGAACGCGCAATTAAGATGGGTCAGCTGCGTCCGGTGTCGAAGACTGAGAAGATCGTCTTCCCGATCATCATCACCGCTATCGTGGCTCTCATCCTTCCGGATGCAGCGCCGCTGATCGGCTGTCTGATGCTCGGTAACCTGATGAAAGAGTGCGGAGTAGTGGAGCGTCTGTCTAAAACGGCGCAGAACGAACTGATGAACATTGTGGTTATTTTCCTTGGTCTCTCCGTAGGCGCAACGGCTACCGCCGGAAGCTTCCTGACGCTCAAGACACTCGGAATCCTCACAATGGGTATCGTTGCTTTCGGTTTGGGTACTGCAGGCGGTGTGTTGCTCGCCAAGTTCATGAACCTCTTCCTGAAAGAGAAGATCAACCCGCTGATCGGTTCTGCCGGCGTTTCCGCAGTGCCGATGGCTGCGCGTGTCAGTCAGACTGTCGGACAGGAGGAGAATCCCTCTAACTTCCTGCTCATGCACGCCATGGGTCCGAATGTAGCGGGTGTCATCGGTTCTGCCGTTGCTGCAGGTGTTCTCCTGACAATGCTTGGATAATTGTCAATTATCAACTATCAATTGTCAATTATAATGTCCAACCGACAGATAGGATCTTTAGTACTGGTAATAGCCATGATTATCGTGGCTATTTCCGTACTTTTTACCAATAATCTGGCACGCTCGCTCCAGCAGGAGGAACAGAAGAACATGGCCGTTTGGGCGGAGGCAACACGCCAACTCATCCTCGCGGCCGATGACGCGGATATCGATTTCGTCTCCTCGATCATTGAGGGCAACACGACGATTCCTGTCTATATCTGCGATAGCGAAGGAAACATCCTGGCAAGCCGCAATGTGCCGGAGGGTAAAAAAGGAGTGGGAGAGCATGGCCCGATCGAGTTATCCATTGCCCCGGGCGTCACCCAGTATATCTATTGGGACGACTCCAACCTCCTGACCAGCCTTCGGTATGTGCCGTACGCCCAGTTTGCGCTCATCTTCATATTCATCGCCATCGCCGTGATGATTATGCTCACTGCGCAGCGGAGTGAAGAGAACCGCCTCTGGGTTGGGCTTTCCAAGGAAACGGCACACCAACTCGGCACGCCGATCTCGTCTCTCAATGCATGGCAACAACTCCTCGCGGATAAGTATCCCACGGACGAGTATGTCCCCCAGATGAAGCGGGATATCGATCGCTTGCAGATGATCGCAGACCGATTCCAGAAGATTGGCTCGGAGCCGACGCTCAAGCCCGAGAACCTCATCCCGGTTGTCCGTTCCGCCATCGCTTATATGCGTGCGCGAACCAGCAGCCGCATCACCATGGATGATGCCTCGCTCGAAGGAGTGGAGAGGATAGTTATGCTCAACGCTCCGCTCATGCAATGGGTCATTGAGAATATGCTCAAGAATGCCGTGGACGCTATCTCAGGCCAGGGAACGATCTCTTTCCACCTCCATGAGAACGAACATGACATCATGCTCGATATCACCGATTCCGGAAAGGGCATCGACGCAAAAGCCCAGCGTCGAATATTCGAGCCGGGCTTTACTTCCAAAGACAGGGGATGGGGATTAGGACTGCCACTCGCCAAACGTATCGTTGAGCAATATCATGGAGGCAAACTCCTCCTCAAGCATTCTCAACCGGGCGTCGGAACGACCTTCCGCATCGTCCTTAAAAAGGCCGAAAACAGTTGATCCACTGCCGCTCATACTGGCATAAAAAGCGCCTGCGTCCAGCAGACGCTTTTTTATTGCAGCTATCACCGGATGCCCCGGAAAGACCGTCGCCTCAAAATCATTTACGAAAAGACCGGCTTCGCCTAACAGAGTACAGACCGGCTTCGCCTGACAGAGCACAGACTTGATTTGACCTGCTACCTCCGGATGTCTGGTAATGCCGGAATACGCTTCGCGGGTTGAGACGCCCTCATCCGGCTTGATGAGCACGATCCGGATGCCCTTCATCTCTAAATCAATAGGCGTCAGCTTGTCGCCGATACCTTCCGCAAAACAAGGCCGGTTATAGATAAAAAACGGACAATCAGCCCCTAAGACAGCTACTTCTGCCGCCAACTGCTCTTTACTGAGCCCCAACTCAAAAAGCTCATTTAACGCAATCGCCATGTGTGCCGCATCGCTGCTGCCACCGCCTAAACCCGCGCCAAAAGGGATATTCTTCTTGAACCGAACCGCTACATTTCCCACTTTCGGGTACTTCGCCCTCATCAGCCGGTAACACTTGACAATCAGGTTATCCTCCGCCTCACAATCCACCGCAATCCCTTCCTGCTCAAATATCAATCCACCATTGAGCGGCGAAGCCGCGCTCATTCCATCAATAATAGAGACTTCCAACTCATCGTGCAGCCCGTAGATCGGCACAAAAATCGTCTCAATGTCATGATAACCGTCCTCGCGCTTACGGATGACGCGGAGACCTAAATTGATCTTGCAGTTTGGATAGAGTAGCATAACCGTTTCTATTTATTCGGCTGCAAAATTACTGCTTTTTTCCCACATACGCAAATATTTTTGCGTATTTCCATAATTTTACGCGTGCCTGCGCATGTATGTACCGCAATGGGAGCAAGTGTACGAATCGGAAGAACTCGTAGAATATGAACCAGGTTCCATAAACAAGCGCAGCATAAAATCCTGCGCTTGTCTGAGATTGTTGAATAAATTTGTATTCATAATTGTAATAGGTTAGGGTTTGATGGTAATAGTTGCCATTGTTTTCAATTCGAGTGCAAAGGTAGTATTTTTTTGTGAACTATCCAAATAATTTCTGCAAATTTTCGAGCAATAAAGGTGAACACTGTTTTGCGTAATTTTGCACACAATTCTGCTGTTCACAAACTGAATAATCTTACCTGATTTTGTTAACAAACTTCATGATCAAGCAAATAGAGTAGGAGAGTATCCAAAAAACCGGAAGACAGCCATTTATCCCTTTAGGAAGCACTGAAAACAAACCGGATATTCTGCAAGATTAAAGTATGTAACTTGTTATATATCAGCATTTATCAATTTTACTTAAAATATAGATATATCCACTTTTCCTATATCTGACTGTTTTATGGCAGATGCACTATTTCTTATATATAGCAAATCTCCTAAATTGCTTAAAATAAGCATATTATATAGTTTACAAAAAGTATTACAACTATTCTATTAGAAGCACTTATGCTTAATTCCTTCCGGTGGGCGGGTGTTTGCTGCAAAAATGTTCCACGCTCCATGTGTATTGACTTGTGATCATGAATGAAAAATCATGTATATTCACAAATAACAAATTTATTTTCACAAAAATGTGTGCATATATTTGTGTATTTCAATATTTTTTTGTACCTTTGTGCCAAATTTCAAAAACTATGAATGAGAGAGAGCGTATTGAAAAGGTAAAAGACACTTTAGGTCTTACGGCTCGGCAGTTTGCTGCAGAAATTCACGTGCAGCCCGGCACGATCAGTAATATGATGGCTGGACGCAATAATCCGAGTCTGGAAGTCATGAAACGTATTATGGAGCGCTATCCGACGCTCAATCCCGAATGGCTGATTCTCGGCGTAGGAGAGATGTGGCGTACCAAACCCGGTCAAGAAGCCGGATTATTCGACCAACTGCCGCCGGAGGGCGTCAAAAAGAAGCTTCCTGCCGACAAAAAAGAAGAGCCGCAGACTCCTGCAGCTCCTCCTAAACAGATCAAGAATATCGTCGTTTACTACACAGATGGCACGTACGAGGATTTTATAAATCCTAAACCATAAATAAAAAAGCGCTTATTTTGTAAGCGCTTGTTCGATGACCTCGCTGATATCGTGCACGAAATGCAGCTTCAGCCCCTTGAGGTAGATCTCGTTGATCTCCGCAACATCTTTCCGGTTGTCCTCGCAAAGGATGATATCCGTGATACCTGCTCGTTTCGCCGCGAGCAGTTTTTCTTTCACGCCGCCGATAGGAAGCACCTTTCCGCGCAGCGTCATCTCGCCGGTCATCGCGATTCTTGGTTTCACTAATCGCTTCGTAAAAGCGCTCACAAGTGCCGTAGTCATCGTGATTCCCGCGCTCGGGCCATCCTTTGGAATAGCTCCTTCCGGCACATGGATATGTACCGCCGTTTTCTCGAATACATCGGGCTTGATGCCCAGTTCCTTGGCGTGCGCCTTCACATAGCCGAGTGCCAAGGTCGCGCTCTCTTTCATCACGTCGCCGAGGTTGCCCGTCAGCGTCAGACTCGGTGCTTTCGCCGCAGAGAGGCTCGTCTCGATAAACAGGATCTCACCGCCCACTTGCGTCCACGCCAGACCGGTCACGACGCCCACATATTTGTTGGTCTCCCAACTGTCGCGGCTGAAACGTGCCTGTCCTAAGTAGTTCCGCAGATCCTCAAGCGTCACGGTGGGGTTATATTCCTCGCCTAACGCAATCTTCGTATCTACCTTCCGGCAGATGGTGGCAATCTGTCTCTCCAGACTCCGGACACCCGATTCACGCGTGTAATCATCAATGATATGGGCTAAAATCTCCTTTTTCAACTTCAACTGCGATGCCTTCAGACCATGGTTCGCCAGCTCTTTGGGGATGAGGTGTCTTTTCGCGATCTCTTCTTTCTCTTCCTGCAGATAACCGGTCATCTCGATCAGCTCCATTCGGTCGAGTAGCGGCCGAGGTATCGAATCCAAGGTGTTCGCCGTTGCGATGAACAGCACGCGGCTCAGGTCATAATCGACATCCAGGAAGTTGTCATGGAACGCGCTGTTCTGCTCCGGATCCAGCACTTCTAACAACGCCGAAGTGGGGTCACCCTTGTAATCTGCGCCGATCTTGTCGATTTCATCGAGCACAAACACAGGATTCGACGTCCCGCATTTCTTGATTCCATCGATGATTCGGCCGGGCAGGGCACCTATATACGTCCGCCGGTGACCGCGGATCTCCGCCTCGTCGTGCAGACCGCCCAATGACACCCGCGCGTACTTCCTTCCGAGCGCCTCCGCAATGCTCTTTCCGAGACTCGTCTTACCGACTCCCGGAGGGCCGAAAAGACACAAAATCGGCGATTTCACCGGGTGTTTTTCTTTCTCTTTTTCGCTTCGAAGACTCAATTGGCGTTGTACCGCAAGGTATTCGACAATTCTTTCCTTCACTTTATCCAAACCATAGTGATCGCGGTTCAGGATTTCCTGCGCGTGCTTCAGATCGAAATTATCCTCGCTATAGACGCTCCACGGCAGCTCTAACAGGTTCTCCAGATAATTGAGCTGAACAGGGTAGTCCGGCGCGTGCGTCGTCATCCGCTCCAACCGCTGAAGCTCCTTCTCAAAGGTCTTCTCAACGGCTTCCGGCCACACTTTTTTCTTGGCGCGCTCACGCAACTCACGAATCGTCTCAGCGCCCGTGTCACCCAGGTCCTGTTTGATCGTCTCTATCTCCTGTTGCAGGAAATACTCGCGTTGCTGCTTATCCATCGCCTCGTGCGTTCGCTTGCGGATGTCCGCTTTGATGGAAAGCATCTCGTTGTCCTTCTCCAGGATCGTCAGCAACGCCGTCGCACGGTCCATGAACACGTCGATGGCCAGCAGCTCCTGCTTTTTCTCGACGCTCAGGTCGTATGTCGCGCAGACATAATTGATGAGGGTAGGGCCGTTCGTGATGGTTTTCAGGGTCATCAGCAGCTCTACCGGCGGGTTCTCTTTCTCGTTCAGAATCCGTAAAACGAGATCACGGATCGACGCATGAACAGCCGCAAACTGCTTGTCCCGTTTCAGCGGCATAGCTTCCTCTAATTCCTGCACTTCAGCGGTCAACTGACCTTTGCCATCTTCCTGAAAATCAATGGCTTGCGCACGACTCAGGCCCTCTAAAATAGCCATCACATGTTCGCCTTCGCCCATCTCAGGAACCGGCACGATCTGCCTTACCCGGGCGATAGTTCCTAAGGCATACAGGTCACGACCGGTCGGTTCTGCCACAGCATTGTCTTTCTGTGTCAGAATCATGATTTCCCGTCCGTCCTTGTTGGCAGACTTGATCAGTTTCAAACTCGTTTTCCGTGACACCGCAACGGGCATCAACACTCCCGGAAAAAACACCATGTTCCGAATCGGCAACACTTCCAGCTGCCGATTCTCTTTAATATCTTCGATTTCCTTTGCCATTTTCTTGTATGTCCATTTCCCGACATGGTATGCCGGCCATGTTCCTTTGTCCTGTTCCAGCGGTATTCCGCGGGCTTCTATATTGTTTATTGCCCGGCATGGTATGCCGGCCATGTTCCTTTGTCCTGTTCCCGCGGTATTCCGCGGGCTTCTATTTTGTTTATTGCCCGGCATGGTATGCCGGTTTCTGTCGGTTTGTCTATAGCGTTTATGCGCCGCGCTCATCTATGTGCGGCTATTTTTTTGTTTTTACGGTTTCTATTATTGCTTATTTGTTGTATTCCAGGCATGGTATGCCGGTTTCTGTCGGTTTGTCTGTAGCGTTTATGCGCCGCTCATCTATGTGCGGCTATTTTATTGTTTTTACTGTTTCTATTAATTGTTTTATTTCTTCTTTCTATTATATAGTAGGGACTTCTTCCAAATATGCTATTTTACATAATCGTGATTAGGTTTGCAAATACCATATTCGGATTCTATATAGTATATACAATAATTATACCAAATATCTCAGTATGACATTTTGGCAGATTTTGACTTTGTTAAATTGTCCCGGTATTTTATACCGGTTACGTGTCTTAGCCTTGGCATTCTACTACGGTTTGTTTATTTGTTATGTTTTTTCTGTCGTATGTTCATTCCCCGGCATTGTATGCCGGTTTTATTTTCTCTGTGCATTTTTCGCACATCTTTGCGCGAACCTCGCCACTTATTCTCCTGCCTGTTCCTTTTTTTCTTTTAATATCACCATCCGTACAAAAACCGGGAACATCCCATAGACGACCTTCTCCTCGCGCCCTTCATTTAAGAAAGCGTCGCCGCCTCCATTAAACTGCGCGTTCCATC
The DNA here is from genome assembly GCA_002354055.1 of Bacteroidales bacterium UBA2712. Taxonomy (GTDB): domain Bacteria; phylum Bacteroidota; class Bacteroidia; order Bacteroidales; family Paludibacteraceae; genus Colicola. The sequence continues at coordinate 150,562 of DEKW01000013.1, read as the reverse complement.
GCTCCCGCAGTTCCGCATATCTCGGATGATTCTTGTCTTTAATGATTGCGCTTGCCTCACGGCAGGCATCCCGCCAAACCGCTGCCTGAGCGGCCTCCGCCGCAGTTCTTGGGCTATGTTTATAATCCCGGCTACGACGCTTAAAAAGCTCTTGAGGCCCTACTTTGATCACATGCCCCGAATCATCCTTCCATTTCTTAAATCGTGCTTGCATACCGGACCAGCCGGCCAGTTTTCCGCGCAAACTCTCTATGCCCGGACTCAATTCTGCTCTTGCCATATTACCTCCTTATTTTACATAATTCTTTAGTTCATATTTAGTTCTTATTTAGTTCATATTTGGTTCTTCACCATACAATTACGATACGTTTTAGTACTGTTCTTCCCCCGTTAAACCCCCACTCTTTGCGTCTGCAGCGGTTAATTTCAACTGGTGACAATTTGTCACCGTTTCATATTTTTGTATCAAAACCTTTGCGAGTGCAAAGGTACAAAAAAAATCTGATATATGCAAATTTTGGAGGGGAAAAACATAAAAAAAAGGTGAGGCACTGCCCCACCCTAAATGTCGTTACCATATCTCGACTTCTACCAAATTTTATTAGCCGATTTTATCCATGATAACTTTCGTTTCAATGAGAACAGAGATAATTTTGCGGTAGTGCTCTATGTCGTCAAAGGAAAGCGTGCGTCCTTTGCGGTCTTTGAGCCATTTCTGCGCGGGCTGGTAACCGCCGATATAGAACTCCCACGCCTCGGTCGGAACACCCACAAAACATTGAGTTTCGTTGATCCATATATTGCCCGAATAGCCGTCATCTTTATTCCACTCCCAACGCAGATAATCCACTTGCATAGATCCGGCATTGGGGAAAGAAACAGGCGAATCCAGCACATTGTGCATCAAATGAAGCTCGCGGAGTTGGTTGCCGAAAGAGCGGAAATGCTCGAATTCATCGGCATTTTTCGGGTAAGGAATACGCGGGAAGTCCACTTTGAGGAACTCCTTATATTTCGCGCGATACGCAGGCGAATGCAAAACACCATAGATATAATCGAAGATGTCTTCTGGAGAAGCTTCTTTGCCGATGAAAGTATTGATTTGCGCCCAGATCTTCTCATCCAAATTCGGTCTGCGAGAGGTTTCTATAGAACCTTCTTCCGGATATAGATAGAGGGGGAAAACAGAAGTTACCTCGCCAGTCTGCAAAGAAACAAAACACCTTTCTGTAATAGAATCAGAAACTATTGCATGTTGAAAATCAAAAGAGGTTTGCTGTCTGCAAGTACATAAAGCCAGGTTATTCTTGTTGCCAATAAGATGCCTCATTACTTTATCAAAAGGATACCCCATGAATCCTCTTGTTTTACCGGTATATAAAGTATATCTATTATCGAACGGACGGTAAGAGATTTTTGCTAGTATAGGCGCATTTTTAATTAGGTCTTCTTTCGCTAATGCAATTTTCCAATCTCTACTATCTTTTGCCCCCTTATATTGTTGTTTAATACCATCTTCGCTCAAAGATTTAAAATCTTCTGCAACAGATAGCATTTCTTCCTCGGATAATTGTACTGTAATAGCATCTCTACGTGTCTCTATCCCTGTACTTCCGTTTAACATTAATTCATCGACCTTAAATCCTTTTTCATATTCTTTCTGTACTCCAAAATCTTTTGGCACAAAGAATAATTGCGGTTCTTTAGGATTTAAGATTTGCCAATTGACAGATTGCAAATTATGCGTACGCAAATAATCATACTTATACTCTCGCAAGCCGTATAAATCGAAGTGTCGAACCTCAGCAGGCGCTTTGCTCTTACCGGATTTCTTAATGAAGATATTGATACTTACGCCCTGCATGATATCAAAGACATTCTCATCCTTGCTACCATCAGGAGCGGTTTCTTTCTTGCGCGTGTTTCCATGCAGGTCGAGGATGTAGATTTTATCAAAGACACGCATCAATTCGCTTCGCATCTGGCGGTGGATAAGTCCATCTATAAAGGAGTTATTGCAGATATATGCCAACACGCCCTCGCCGTTGCGCTCCACGTAGTATTGCGCCAAGCGAATGAACTTGATATAATCATCTGAAAGGGGTTGTATATTGCGCTCGTTAAGGTTCTTTTTGTAGTCGTCAAGCAGGTGGTTGATCCATCCGCCTTTGTTGTTGCTACTAACCGAATACGGCGGATTGCCCATAACAATCATCACAGGGCTCTCTTTCTTGATACAGGAAGCGGCATTGGCTTCTTGTGCCAGATAATCTCCAAAGAGTGTACCTGAATCCATATTGGCTTCTTCCAGCGAATTGGTAAGATATACATTAAGACGGTTATCCATCTTGACGCCTATCTCCATATCTAGTTTGATATGTGCGATGGTATAGGGTGCCATCATCAGTTCGAATCCAAACAACCGAGGACGCAGATGTTCCGGAACATAACTTGGCCAAGCGCCCATTTGTCCGCCGAGGTCGCGTTTGATTTGTCGTACGGTCTCGGCAAGGAATGTACCTGTTCCGGTAGCCGGGTCAAGGACTTGCACACGATGAACAAGTTTTTTCTCTTTACGATGTTTGGGGTCTTGCGGTATTTCTTGTTCTACCTCCGTTTTTGAGGTGTCTGCCAAACCCATAGGCAGATTGAACTCCGTACGGAGGATATCATCCACAGCCCGCACAATAAACTCCACTACCGGTTGGGGCGTGTAATAGACACCGCATTGTTTCTTGGCGGCAGGGTCATATTGGAACAAGAAATCTTCGTAGAAATGGAGAATAGGATCAGTCTGTTGGGTGTCTTTTCCAAATCCATGCATGATTTTCTCCATGTCGGTAGCCGCAAACGCGGAAACGAGGTCATCCACAATCCACGCGATACGTTCGTCCAAGTCATAGCCGGCTATCTGTTGGAAGATCTTGCGCAAGAAGGGATTGGTTTTCGGGATGAGATTCGCAGCCTCGGAGCGTGAGAAATCATCCGGACTTTCGTCATGCAGACGTGCGGCAAACATACCATAAGCGATAGTCTGAGCATAAATGTCCGCAAATTTTTGGGGAGTAATATCATGCAAAAGCGTTTTACGGAAATCCTCCATGTAGCAACGGAGTTCCGTAGGATTATCTCCGTCTTGAATAAGTGCCTGCTCGATGATGTCACGCAATAAACGCGCCTTACCTGCCATTAGTTGCGCCAATTTGGACGCAGAAGTGATACGTTGAGGACGGGCGTTTTTGATATGCTCCATGAGCGAGACAAAACGGTCTGCGTCCGACAGACGAATCTTATTGCCTTGTATCTCTGCCAAACGAACGGATTGTTGCCATTCGCCGTGTTCGTATAAATGAAAATCCAGATAATCGGTGAAGATGATTGCATCCAACGACGCCTTGTAGCGGTCGAATTGCTCTTTGTTCTTCTTACGTCCGTCCAAATCGCCGTCCTCAAGGTCTTTGGCCTCAATATAGGCTATCGGCAGTTGTTTACTAAGCAGGGTTAAATCCGGCGCACCACAATCAATATGACTTTGCTCATTGATTACAGTACAGCCCGTGCAATCGTGCAAAAGACGCTGGAGCGCAGGACGAAAAGAATGTTCGGTCGTCAGACCCGTTTGATACAGTTGATTGATCTCCTTGATATACGTGGAGATAAATTCGTTCATGGTAGCGTACATTTTACGCGCTTGGATTATTTGGACGAACAGATCACCAAGAACATAAAACATGGACGTTTTATCCATGTATAGAGGTTCTCGCATGACCTATTCTCACCAGATAAAACGCCCACGTAAAACGCGGACGTTTGCTTTTCTTTGGTGAGAATTGTTTTTTTGAATTTGCGAGATTCCTATACAATTCCAAATAGCAAACGCTAATTAATAAAATATGTTATTGCGCAACGCTTTGCGCTTATTATTTTTCGGTTATAAACCTTTGCGGCTGCAAAGGTACTACTTTTTTCTGATATATGCAAATAATTTATGAAGATTAACCAAAAAATCCGCTCTTGCGATGCGGATTTATTGTAGTTGTGGAGTATTGCAGCCTCGAAAGGTTAAATTAGACCATGGGATAATTGCTCGAGGTAAATTCGGTCGATTTCATCGAAGGTATTGAGGTCGGCACTATCGATGTCGAGGACCGCAAAAACCACTCCGTTCCTGAAGAACGGCACAACGATCTCGCTTTTCGAAGCGCTCGAACAAGCAATGTGACCGGGAAAGAGATGCACATCCGGCACAACGATCGTCTGGGCTTGCGCCCAAGCAGTCCCGCAAACACCTTTGTTATAAGGAATGCGCGTGCAGGCTATCGGTCCCTGGAACGGTCCGAGAACCAACTCCCCCACTCCTGCTTTCGGCTCTACGCGGTAGAAACCCGTCCACCAGAAACCGAAAGTCTCATGCAAAACCGCTACCATGTTCGCCATTTTGGCGATTTCATCGGTCTCTCCCGTCATCAACGCCTGGATCTGCGGGACAATCGTTTGGTATTTTTCTTCCTTAGTCATAATCTTTGTTTAATCGATATAGGTTACATACGAGCCACGGACACATTTCCAACGGCCGTCATTGAGGAGTTGAACCTCATCACCATAAACGCCATCAATCTTATCGCCGTTCGCGTCCACGGCATACCAGTAGCGACCTTGTTTGATGAGGAAACAGCCGTTCCAAAATATAAACGGCGATTCATTGGAATAACACTCCACCTTGCGGCCGGAACAATGATAGATGTCCCAATAGCCGGAACTGCGCTGGGATGTCACATAGCCAAACGGGAAATAATAGATTGTCTTTCCGTAGATGCCGTTGACAAGGTCTCCGTCTTCATCGGCCAGATACCAAGTATTGCCGCGACGGACACGGTAGTAGCCGTTATAAAGGAGATTGATTTCGTCTCCGTAAAGGATAGAATAGCCGTTTCGGTAGATATAAACCGTTCTGCCGGAGAGACGCACCTGACAGCCGTTACGCAGGTCTTGGTAATGTTCTGTGCAGTATTCCGCTTTACGGGTTGTCACTTCATGATCGGTATCTTCGAACCACAGGTCGTACTTATCGGACACGACATACTGCGCCTGCATGCTCAAGCAAGCCATCAATGCCAGAAAGAAGGAGTAAATACGTTTCATAAGGCCAATCATTTTAAGCGTTCAACAATCCGTTTTCCGGTTATTTACAATTTCCGTGCCATTACTTATTTGAGTTTGGCGAAAAGAAGTGAAAGCAGTTCAGTGTTCATTTCAGCTTCCCGGCGCACCCATAGTTGCCATAATTGTTCCCGCAACGGGTCGTTCTCCGGATAAAGATTCATGAGCGAGTCGCGGATGAGCCATTGCGATTGCACATACTCGCTGTACTCTTCGTGGCATGCTATATGGGCTTGCCTATCAACCGGATTGTTCGCATCAAAAGAGTCCCGGCGGTTGACGATCTCCAATAAATGCGCACGCTCTTTGTCGATATACGCATCCACCTGCGCGGTCATCGCTTCGAAGCGTTGTTGCTCTTTTTGCCGCTCATGCCACGAGAGATAGAAAAGCGTGATTGCCGCCGCCAACAGAAGCGCCGATAGGATAACCGGCAGCAACCGGATAAACCGTTTGCGGCGGTTAATAGCGTTGCGCAGGTCCGAAAGCCGGAAGAACTGTCCTTTAGGACAGATGTCCGGGAACAAACGCTGCAAGGCAGAAATGTCGTCATACGCATTATTCGGAACGGCGGTGAGCATGTCGTCTGTCTGCGACAATCCGAAATCAATCAGTTTGGCGTTCTGCCCATTGTAAGTAACGAGGATATTATCGCCCTTGACGTCATGGTGAACGAGTTGGAGCCGGTGGATATACTCCAAGGCATCCACAATCTGCATGAACACGCGCTCGCGAGCCGCCTTGGAAGGTTTTGTTTGGAGCCATTCACCGAGCGTCACGCCGTCGATCCACTCCATGACAATACACCGCCCCACTCCTTCAATCTCCTCAAAAGCGTACGTGGCGGCGATATTCGGATGCACGAGTTGGATGCTGTTCAGAAACTCCTGCTCCTGCTGCATCTCATAGTTGGTCAAGCGTGCATAGTCGCCGGCTAACTTTTTGAGCACATACCGCCGCCCATACCGCATTGCGGTATAGATCTCGTTTTTCGAATTGGCCTTAACGAATTGTATATGCTGCCATTCCTTCGAAAAATCTGCGGGTACTATGAAATCAGAGGAGGACTCCACTTGGGCGTTTGTTTACTTATTTCTTACGATTTCAACGGTGTTTAAGCCGTTTTTCGAGCCGGCGACATAGGAGGCTCCATGTATATTATCCAGGTACATGGGCTTGCCGATGATGAAGCACGCGGCATCAAAGGTGTCACCGATCTGCAGTTTGGCATTCTCCGCCTCAACAACCGTGAAATGTGCATCGCCTTCATAGCGGAAGACGCACCGCCTGTTCGGCAGCCAGGTCACCTCTACCCGATCGCCTTTTTGCAGGTCGTTGATATGTACGCCCTCGCCTTCAAAATCCTCACTCTCAATATCCGTGCGCGTCGAGAGTGACGCCTGATATGCCTCCCAGTCGGCAAAACCGAGAAACTGCGCGAGCAGGCAGAGCGTAGTTCTGCGCGTAGTGTCCGCTCCATCGATGTAGCCCCAGAGACGCTTGAGGGTCGTTGGCGAGAGGTTCTCATGCAACCGTTCCCAGATGACGCCGGCGAGAAATTCGAAGTCATACGGCGTACGGATCTTGCGCTTCACCTCGCGCTCGATATCCATCCGCAGAGTCGCTATTTCCGGAGAGTATTTATTCATATCGGGTGCAAAGTTACAATATTTTTTTGATATATGCAAATTTTAGAGGCGAATAGTATTAAAAATACGCCCCAAAGGATAAACACAACTCAGGCGAGCATTTAGCCCGCCTGAGTTTGTCAATTATTCATCATCTTCATCATCAAATGAATAACCGTTTTTAGCTTTATTAACTTGTTCCATTGTGCTGTTTAATTGCTCCATTGCCTGCTGAGCTGTTTTTTGCTCCATAATGGCAGATGCTGTTTCAAAGCGAGTAAGGTCTGTTTCTGAATAAATAGAATCTATTGCATCTATACTGCCAAATTCTTTCTCTATTTCAGAAATTACTTTCATTACTGCGATGGCATCTCCTTTCTGACAAGCCTCTTCATAGGCACACAATAATTTCTCTTTCTTCGGTGTACATGCGATACACATTAAACCGGCTAAGATAGCAACGGCAATCATTTTAATTTTTTTCATAATAGATTAGATAGTTTGTTTTCCCTACTCTCTTATAGCTTTTCGGGCTCTGCATTGAAATTTGCCGCAAAAGTACTGCTTTTTGCCGACATACGCAAAGTCCTTTTTAGTCCTTTTTGCAGGAGCCACATACAGGAGGGGGGGCATATAACAAAAATCAGGGGAGCGGAAACTCCCCTGCTCTGTGAATTTTGTCAAAGAGGCACTATGATTTCTCGCGCTTGAGTGATTCACGAGCGCTTTCAATCTGGCGTTTCAGGGACTCGATTGTGCGGTCATGTCGCGCAGCGGCGTCGATTTTGGACTTGCGATAAGATGCCTTACTCGACGGCGAAGAGGCACCTTTAATCAAAGAAGCATAACGTTCGTTGTCTCGTTTCTTGGCTTCTTTTTCTCTGTCAAGACTTGCACGCAAGTCAATGATTTTCTTACGATAATACTCTTTACTCATAGTTTTAAATATTTAAAAGATTAATTACTTTTAGTAAGCAGAGGAGTGGTCAGACTCCCCTGCCCTGTTTGGACTGCAAATTATGCGCGACCAGCAGCGGAGATAGTACCGCTGTTGTCTGCCAACTCAGTGTCCTTTGCATTAGCAACCTGAACGCCAATACCGTACATCTCAGCAATCTTCTTCTCGAAGTTACCTACCTGCATGTTACCAACGATCTTCAGTTCGCCACCGGCTTTACCCTCTGCGCGGATGGATGCCAACGTAGCGTCGTCATCAGCAAATGCGCCCTTGCAGGTTACGCTTTTGTAAACGCGGAGAGATGCTCCAAATGCTTTTTTGAAATCAGCCTTGAGGGTCTTAACCTTCATGTTACCCTTTAATGCAATTTCTGCCATGATTGTTTGAATTTTAAGTTAATAAATGATCATTTATTGCCCGCAACATTACGGACTACGAGCTTGTCCTATTACTTACTTTCACCACGAGCGGCTTGCCCGATGGTCAGTTTGTTATCCACACACTCTTTCCCTTTCGGATCTTTGATTTGAACGGTTAAACCGAACATCTGGTCGAATAGTTTTTCTGCTTCACCTACTTTCATCGAAGCTTTGATTTTCAACTCGTCATTACTCTTCGTAGTGACATCTTTGGTAGTCCTTTTGTTCAGTGCTGCCAATGTCATTTCAGGGTCTGCGAGTTGAGCTCCTTTGTAAATAGATAGAGTTACACCGAAAGTTTTTTTGAAATCCGCACAAATAGTTTTCACTTTTTTGTTCGGTGCCACCGAGAACTCTGCGTTCGTAAAGTGGTCTTTAATAGAATTTAAAAGTCCCATAGTAAATTATTGTTTATTGGTTAATATTGAGGTTGCTTGCATATTTTTCAACTCCGCTGCAAAATTACTGCTTTTTTACGATATATTCGTAGTCCTTGTTGGTCCTTTTTGCCCGCGCGTTTGCGCGTTTTGTAAATTTGTTGTACTTTTGCAGCGTTTTTCATTAGGGACAAACAAAAACGTGGGTCTCCATTTGCTTATTCGCTCATTGTGGTCCTAGGAAAACCAATCATTCCGAACAAGCAATACAGAAACCCACGTTGTGTATATATTCTCATATACGTGCTAATATAGCACGCAAAGACATATAATACACCTCTGTGAGCATCTGCTAATTGCATTGTTTTTGCGAATGATTTATTGAAATTTCCTAGGTTTCAACGAGTCAAAAACAAGCGTTAGCAAACGCTTTTATTCAATATGTCCTCCTGTTTAACGTCAGTGAGTGACGGTATTGTTTGGGGCATTCTGACCTTTGCGGTGCAAAGGTACTACTTTTTTCTGATATATGCAAATAATTTATGAAGATTAACAAAAAAAATCTGCACTCGATGCAGATTTATTTCGCAAGAGATTGATTTATAGCCTTGCAGGAAGCGTAGATATCTTCATACGCGGTTTCGAAATCACCGGTGTACCAAGGATCAGAGACATCTCTATTCTGCCCCACCCACTCCATCATCATAGAGATCTTGGCATGGGAATTGTTGAGTTTATCTTCTCCCAAAAGATACTTCATAATCCGGATATTCGATCTGTCCGCACAAATAATATGATCATAGATATCCAAATCCGCCTTTGTGATCTGCCTGGCCGCACGACGTGAGAAAGGTATGCCATGCGCTGTAAGCACTCGTTTAGCCGGCGGATATATGTCGTTCCCTATTTCCTCCGTTGAAACAGCGGCAGATGCAATCTCAAACTGCTTTTCCACTCCTGCTTCTCGGCACAAGTGCTTCATAATAAACTCCGCCATCGGAGAACGGCATATATTACCATGACATATAAACAGGATCTTTGTCATTTTATGTGATACAGTTAACGCGAAAGTGTCCAATCAGAGACAGAATAGCTGTTTTCTACTTGAGACTCTATACTATCCGGTAGATTGTAAAAGAAATCCAGGCCGGTTTGTTCTTCGACCTCATCTACTGTAAACATATATGTCATCAGAGGTCGGTTTCCTGCCTTATTGGGCATAACAAATCCGATAGAAGTCCATCCACCATTGCAAATTTTGCGAAGAAATACTTTATAAAATGCAGAAGGAACAGCTATTGAATGAGTTTTTCCTATCGTTTGATAGTTGGCTTCCATTATGGGACCGCAAGCGATATAAATACTTCCATACTGTTGTGCCCAATCTCGGGCCAGTTCCTCTAAATCTTTCCAATCTCCTGCATTAAGACTATGTGTTTGCGGGCAGATGTTAGTCATGTAAAAACTTTCACGCATCGCTTGTTCTGACCATTTCATATCCGCCGCTGGAGCCATGTGGCCTCTGTCATATCCGGATTTTGAATAATCACTCGTCACAACCGGATCTCCTTTTACTAAAGGATCCGGCTTAAAATGATTAGAACGCTCTTGCTCTCCGAATGTCTCGGAATTGGTTAATTCATATGCCACCCAATTAGGCACAAGCCATTGGGGATTATAACTGACTGTGTATCCCAAGTGTTCAATCACTTGTTCCGGCTGATGATTATTCAATCGCGGCAATTCGTATGGCAAATCGTCAGTAATAGGAGCACTTTTGTCGGTAGTTTCTCCTCTATCCAACATCCGGAACCCGATAAAAAGCGTAGCAAATATAACTATACCTGCCATCAGTAAAATAGTATAAATTTTGTTTCTTTTTCGCATATGAATTATCTGGTTTGAGTATCTTTTTCCTCATTCTTCGCTTCTCTCAACTCGTCTAAGTAACTTGCCGTAATTACACCTGACGGCAAAGCAATAATAGCCACACCCAGAATAGCGGAAAGCATACTTATTATTCTCCCCATATCAGTTGCGGGATAGATATCGCCATACCCAACAGTTGTTAGCGTAGTAGTGGCCCAATAGAGAGCATCAAAGAAATCCTCAAACATTGCAGACTCTTCTACATTAAACATTATTAATGCTGTAACTACTATGTAAAATAGCGCAATCCATAATACGACAAACAGGATATGACGCTCTTTGTAGAGTACTTTTAACAAAATTTGTACATTCCTTGAGTAGCGAATGAATTTGAACACGCGCAGTATTTTAAAAAGACGCGTAATACGGAATAATTTGAGAGCCTTGTTCACAAAGGCTACAGAAGGTAAGATAGATAGTAAATCTACGATTGCGAAGGCAGAAAATGGGTACGTAAGAAAAGCCACCCATTTAGGGCGATTATTCATGCGCAGGTCAGCAGTTAACCAACGTAGCAAATAATCGACAATAAAGACCGTAACTGATACTTTGTCAAACCATTCTAACCACACATTCTGTTCACGAAACGCAAGCGGAATAATACTGATGACAATAAAAAACAACATTGACCAATCATATATTTTGCTAATGATTGAGTTGCGTTCTGTCTCTATCGTGTCGTATATTTTGTTTCTCCAGCCCATATTGTCGTGTACACTATCATTTAGATTTTTCTTTTAGTTCATCTAGTGTCTTTTGTATCTCTTCCAATTTAGCTTTGACCACATCATTATTATCAGCCACCATTGCATCAACGAAGATAGAATTAATGAATGACATGCCAATAATGCCGCCTAATATAAGCAACGCACAGAAATACAAACGGATAAATTCAGCGGTTACCGAAGACGCACCGTAATAAGATGCGACTGTATTGGGAATCTCGTACCAGCCTTCGATAGTGCATATTTGAAATACTGCATAAATAGAACGCAAAGGCGTTTGAAAGTGCTCAGGATCTGCCTCCCTGAACAAACTACAATTGAGTAAGCCAAAAATAACAATAATAACCGCAAAACTTAATAATATTGCATACGACTCTCGCATTGCTGCTTTAAAGCCTTGCACTACTTTGGTGAAATTAGGAAAGAAATGTAATACGCGGAAGAATCGAATCACACGTAAAAGACGGAAGATCATGAATAATGACAAGCCCGTATACTCATTAGGAATAAAGAGCGCGGCCACAGATGGCAATGAAAGTATTACTAATGTTCCATCCAATCTATTCCACCCGTCTCGCCAATACTCCCGAAAACCGTATTCACTATGTTTGACGATCATTTCAAACAGGAAGATGAGTGTACACACCATATCCAAGGAGCCGATAAACTTATCTTCATATCCGGCTACTTGCATATAGATCAGGACTGAGTTTATCAAAATAACCACAAGGATAAACTTGTCATTTAATAAGAGTATTTTCAAGCGATCTTTCATCTTCACATATAATTAGTTAATATAATCAGCCATTCCGAAATCTACATCTATATTTGTCGTCAATGAGGTCGGCACACCAGATACGCAGCGAGACTTCGATGGTAAAGAAGGCAGTGGTGAAATAATCCACCACCTTGAGCCTGTTTAGCGTAATTATACGCATGTGTATCCGCCATCTACCGGCAGAGCCACACCGGTAACATATGTCGAAGCATCGGAAGCCAGAAATACCACAGCACTATCCAGTTCGCCCTCATGACCATAACGCTCCATCGGGATAACCGTTTTTGCGTAATTGGCGAAATATTCAGACTCCAAAGTCTCTTTGGTCAGCGGTGTAATGAAATAACCCGGACAGATGGTATTGACCGTAATGCCGTGTTTACCCCACTCTGCAGCCAAAGCACGCGTCAGGTTGACAACACCGCCTTTGGCAGCATGGTAAGGGGCTGCGGGAGCAATCTTATTACCCACAAGACCATACATGGATGCGATATTGATCACGCGACCATAGTTATTCGGGATCATCGATTTCTTCGCTACTGCGCGAGCTACGCGGAACGTACCAAAGAGATCCGTCTGCATCTCATTTTCAAACTGCGTATCGGTAATATCCTCCGCCGGAGCAACTGCTCCTGTGCCGGCGTTATTTACGACAATATCAATGCGTCCAAACTGTTTGATGGCTTTATCTACCATCCAATTGACAGCCTCGGTATTGGTGATGTCGCATTGTAACGGCAATACCTGAATACCAAACTCTGCCTCAATGGCTTTCTGCACTTCTACCAACTTCTCATACCGACGAGCGATAATCACCAAGTTCGCTCCACGAGCCGCAAGCGCTTTAGCCATCTGCACTCCCAAGCCGCCCGAACAACCGGTTACCAACGCTACGCGGCCTGTTAAATCAAAAATATCTTTCATTCCCTATATATAAAATTTTACAAATATTTATATCTATCACTTATGGCTTGAAAGGAGAATCTCCATCACTTCAGAAGGTTTTCCTTCCGGCGTGAAGGCTCCCATATCATAGCCGTTCCAACCCAGCGGTATATACTCCCCCGGCCTCCAATTACCATAGCACTCCGGCTCCCAGTAGAAGATACCGGCACATGAATCTATGGTTTGCGCACGCTCCACAAAATCCGCCATGACGGTAGCAGAAAGCGTGTCGTTAGCAAACATACCGATCTCCGCAATCATCACCGGGCAATGCCATTGGCTGATAAGACGGCGGATATTGGCTTCCGCCAGTTCGTTCATTTCCTGCCATGTCTTACCGCCGTTCCAAGCGCTCATCATCGGGTAATGAGACAGTCCAATCATATCCCATTTGCCGCCGTGAGCCGCCATCTGAGCCCAGAACCAATCGCGCTGCTCATAGGCGTTATCAACATGAACGATGACGGTGATATCCGGGAATGCCTCCTTTGCGGATTTATACCCCATCGCCGTAAATCCGGCATAGTGCGCCCACTCGCCTTCTTCCTTATTTACCTTTCCCATCGGCCATAACATACCATTGGGTGTCTCATTGCCGATTTGTACCCATTCGGGCTTGATTCCGGCTTCTTTGAGGGTATAAAGGATATCGAGCGTGTGCTCACGCACGGCTTCCAGCATCGTTTCATAGTCATAGTTCTGCCATGCAGCAGGAATAGTCTGGTGGCTCGGGTCAGCGAAGAAATCCGAATAATGGATATCTATCATGATCCGTTGCCCCTGTTGGGCTGCCCGTTTAGCGAGAGCGAGCATGTCGTCCTTGTTGCTCCATCCTGTCTTGTGATTGACCCATACACGAAGTCGCACGGCGTTCATACCCATCTCGCGCAACGTGGCCATACAATCGTCATGGAACATGCTATCATGCTCCATCTCACTCAACCAACTAAGATCAGCCCCCCTTGCCCATGAGCCACGCGGACTATCCGTCTTGTGATAACAACTACAGAATAGTCCGCAGGCGAGGGCTATGAGAATAAATTTCTTCATTACGCTTTAGCAGCCAAAGGTGACGGCGTTGCATATACGCGTGCCGCCAGTTCCTGATCCAGCACGTAGAGACCGTAGCTGTTGCCGTCCAGCATCTTGAGTTTGTTGATGATTTCAACGGCGTTCTCTTCCTCTTCTACCTGCTCGTCGATGAACCATTGCAGACGGCTTTGCGCTGCGTAGTCTTTCTCCTCTACTGCAATATGCATGAGGTTGTTGATGAGCGCAGTAACGTGTTGCTCGTGCTCGTAGGTGTTCTCAAATGCGGCCAGCGGGGAAGCCCACTCGGTCTCAACAGCATCGATAGCCTTTAGCAGCACACGGCCGCCACGGCTGATGAGGTAGTTGTAGAAAATCTGCGCATGGTCCTGCTCCTCCTTGAATTGGATAGCGAACCAGTTTGCCATGCCAGCATAACCTTTGTCCTGGCAATAAGCAGACATGCTAAGGTATAAATATGCCGACCACATCTCGGCATTGATCTGGGCATTAATTGCCTCTTCTAATCTTTTTGAAATCATGATGATATTTACAATTTAGTCATTTACAATTTGTACATTTTATCCGACCTGCACCTCCGGATTGATCTTGCGAATCAAGCCTTTGAGTACATCTCCCGGACCAAACTCATAGAACTCTGTTGCGCCATCCGTAATTATATTCTGCACAGATTGCGTCCAGCGAACGGGGGCTGTGAGTTGTTTTAGGAGGTTTTCGCGGATAATTTCCGGCTTCGTTTCTGCTTTGGCAGTCACATTCTGATAGATCGGGCAGAAGGGTTTGTGGAAGTCCGTTTTGAGGATTGCAGCCTTGAGATCTTCCGCTGCAGGCTGCATCAACGGCGAGTGGAAAGCTCCGCCAACAGGGAGTCTTAGCGCACGGCGTGCGCCGGCTTCTTTCATTGCTACACAAGCAGCGTCCACAGCCTCTACCTCTCCGGAGATTACGATTTGACCCGGGCAGTTGAAGTTGGCAGCAACGACTACTCCACTCTGCTTTTTACAAATCTCATCTACCTGTTCGTCCGACAAACCGAGGACTGCAGCCATTGTGCCGGGGTTGGCCTCACAGGCAGCCTGCATCGCTTGCGCGCGCGCGGATACTAATAATAAGGCGTCCTCAAAACGCAATGCTCCGCATGCTACGAGTGCGCTGAACTCACCCAGACTGTGTCCGGCTACCATGTCGGGCTTCTCGATGGTCATAAGACGCTGTGCCACAACGGAGTGCAGGAACACGGCAGGTTGCGTCACTTTGGTCTGCTTGAGGTCATCCGCGGTGCCGTTGAACATGACATCCGTCAGCGAGAAGCCAAGCAGCCTGTCGGCTGTTTGGCACATCTCACGGGCTTCAGCGTGTGCATCGTACAGATCTTTGCACATGCCCGGAAATTGGCTTCCCTGTCCGGGAAAAACAAATGCTTTCAGCATTTTCGTTTAGCGTTAATGGTTTAGAGCACTACGGGTTCGCCCATCAGACCGCCCATAAGAATTACTACGAGCAGTGCCAAAATAGCGTAGAACTCCGGGAAAGCGGCCATAATCATGGTTCCGGCAGTTACATTGTGACCGCCTCCGGTTGCTGCAACACCATTAGCACAAACCTGACCTTGACGGATTGCGGACAGAAGAGCCACCAGACCCAAAGCCATACCACCACCCAGAATAGCTGCAGCTTGAAGAGTGGTAATACCTGCTGTCAGATATTTCTGAATCATAAAGTATCCCACGAAACCGTAGATACCCTGAGTAGAAGGCAGTGCGGACAGTAAGATGTACGTACCCATAGCTTCCGGACGCTTCTTGAGCGAACCAACTACGGCATTACCGCATATTGTCAAACCATAAACACTACCGACGCCGGACAGACCGACCATGAATGCTACGCCAATAAAGGCAATAATCAAATTTAATGTCATAATACTTTTTATTTAATGATTAATATGTACAAGTTATTTTTTGAATGGTTTATACTCTTTTCCGCCACCTTCGAAGCCTGCATTTTTGTAGAACTCCACAAAGGTAAGACGCATCGGGTGAACCACGGATGAGATCAAGCAGAGCGCGAAATTAAGCGCGTGACCAAAGACCATGATCAGCAAGGTCGGCAGCCATCCTATCCATCCGGGTAAAGCCCCTC
Organism: Bacteroidales bacterium UBA2712; assembly: GCA_002354055.1. GTDB lineage: Bacteria > Bacteroidota > Bacteroidia > Bacteroidales > Paludibacteraceae > Colicola. The sequence continues at coordinate 134,454 of DEKW01000013.1, read as the reverse complement.
CGGCTTGAAGCGCCAAGGCATTGAACACATTGCCTAAAATACCTCCAGCGAGACCCAGCGCGAACAAACGGATATACGACAGCACATCGCCCAGCAGGCCGCTGACCATATTATACGTGCCCCATAAACCGCCACCGATATTCACCAGCAGAATCTTGCGATCCGGATTGCTGTAGAACAGGATGAACAGCGCGCATATACCCAAAATCGCATAAATGCAATAGAGCCCGATGGTAGATAGCGAACTTGCGGTTGCTGCCCAGACGATGAGCGTCACCAAAGCAACAAGCCATGCACAATCATACGCCGCGTATTTGAAGCCGTCGCGTAAGGTGATCTTCACTACCTTGAAGCCCATAGCAAACAAGATTTGGAATATACCGATGAGGATGGCAAACACCATCATAGGATGGTACGAACCGCCCATGAAATGCACCGTAGCGTTCGTCTCCATGATGAAATACTGCTTCACAGGAGCAAGGAATGCCACTTCTTCCAGATTGATTCCGAAGAACATACCCGTCAGAATACCGACAATCATGGTCGTTGCGCCCATAAACACGCCTAACCATCCCCACTCTTTCAGTTTCGGAGCTTTGAGAATGACAGCTATACCTGCCAATAAGATCAACAGGCCGTAGCCTCCATCGCCCAGACAGAGTCCGAAGAACAACATGAAGAACGGCGCAAAGAAAGGCGTCGGATCTATCTCTGCATAATTTGGCAGCGAATAGAGCCGCGTGATCGGTTCAAAGAGCCGGGTGTAGAAGTTATTCTTCAGTTGAATCGGCACTTCGTCCTCCTTGGTCGGGTCGGTTTCCTCGTAATATACTTCTGCGGATTCCAGCATCGCGTTCAACTCTGTCTCTTTCTCAATCGGACAGAAACCTTCAATCAGGCACAAAGAGCCATCTACCAGCTTGTCGGTTGAGAGCTGAACTCGCTGCCAATCAATCTGTTGACGTGCCTCTTGCAGTTCCTTCTTCAGCCTCTCCATATTCGCTACTTTCCATGCTTCGATACGCGCATCTGCCGCTGCCAAAAGACCCTTCAGATGGTCAATCTCTTGGTTCCATTGAGCCGCTGATTTCTCCGGTTGCGGCAGCTCGGTAGCTTTTTCCTGCAGTTCCGGGATATCGATATTTCGGGATGTCGAGTTATCGACTACGACGAAATAGGTCTTTCCTCCCTCGTTAGCGACCGCGATACCCCACTCCTCTTTATACGCTTTGTCCGCGCAAGTGAAGAACCGCAGCGTGTAACCGGCTTCTTGCAGTTCCGCGATGCGTTTGGCATCGAAATCGCCCCAAATAGCCACTTGCTGTTGCGCAGTTTTCGCTTCAGCTATACGTTGCTCTATTGCTGCACGCTCTTGGATCATCTGATCCGGCGCACCTTGCGCAATCAAACGGCGGAGTTCATCTTCGTGCTGGAGAGCAGCTTGCAGTTGCTCGTCATTTTCTATGTCGCCTGCTGATTTGAGCGTGATATCTACTACGCCCAATTCGCGCAATTGGGTCAGGAACGGTTCATAATCACGATGGAACACTAAGAAGGTGTATTTCTTCATTTGCGTAATCATGCGTTACCTCCTTTCTCTTCCGCAGCGCGTGCTTCGGCTTCGCGTTTGGACTTAACGATCTTCTGGCTGGACTTGGAGAGGTTCTCTTCGTCTTCCATGAATCGTTTGATTTTACGTATAGCATCCTGATACCCAGGGATCTGTACTTTCTCAAAGAGGTTCACTTTCTGCGTCGTTTTCTTACGCGCATACTCGAGCAGTTCCACTTTTCGACGTACGAACTCCTGTCGGATACCGACATCGGCAATGGCTTTGAGTTGCTCAAAACCATCTGCAAACCATTTGGGAGACGAGAATAAAGAAAACTCTTTGGTCGAATAGACGACTTCATCCAACACGGGTACGCGCACGCCTGCGATCTTTTTAATAGACATGCGTACGTCGTCCACATGGATGAGCGAAGTGTCAAATTCGCCCCAAAGTGCAATCATCTGGTCGTAATCTTTGATGCGGCGCTCGACTTCCAAGTCCAGGTCTTCGAGTTCTTTCTTTGCCTTCTTTACCTCGAGACGAAGAGCAGTCTCTTTGCTCTGCAAAGTGGGCAAAGTCCGTTGCCGCATCTTCAGATCTTTCTCCAAAGTCTGCAGTGATGTCTTATTGAATTGATATTGAATTGCCATAGTTTATGCTTTTGGCCAGTACTTTTCAACAAGAGCGGCCTTGATATTTACTTCTTCCGGTTTGAAATATTTGCCAAACAACGTCCATGCAACATCGAGCATTTGAACGGTATTGATGTTTACGTCGATAGCGAGGATCTCGCGGCTGTAGTCGCGTGCGAACTCCAGACAGCGGTTGTCGTAGTCGGTCAAGTCAAAACCATTCTCCTTCTTGGTCTTTGCGTTGGCAGCATCGGCGTACAAACGAACAGCCGCGTTCATTACCTGCGGGTGATCTTCGCGGGTCTTCTTGCCGGCCACCAATTGTTTCAGACGAGACAGCGAACGGAACGGATCGACGATGACTTTACCGATTTCGGAGTCACGGCGGAGATAGAGCTGACCCTCTGTGATGTAACCGGTGTTATCCGGAATAGCGTGTGTGATGTCACCTCCGGAAAGCGTAGTTACGGCGATGATGGTGATGGAACCGCCACCTGCCTGCTCCGGGAACTGAACTGCCTTCTCGTAGATCTTCGCGAGGTCGGAATAGAGCGAACCCGGCATAGAGTCTTTGGAAGGAATCTGATCCATACGGTTGGAGACGATAGCCAATGCATCGGCGTAGAGCGTCATGTCGGTCAAAAGGACGAGCACTTTCTCGTGTTTCTCTACAGCGAAATACTCTGCGGCTGTAAGCGCCATATCCGGGATCAGGAGTCGCTCAACAGGCGGGTTCTCAGTCGTGTTGACGAACGAGATGATGTGGTCGAGCACGCCGGCATTTGTGAAGACGTTCTTGAAATAGAGGTAGTCATCGTTGGTCAAACCCATACCGCCGAGGATGATCTTATCTGCCTCTGCACGGAGTGCTACGTTTGCCATCACTTGGTTGTACGGCTGATCCGGGTCTGCGAAGAACGGAATCTTCTGTCCGGAAACGAGGGTATTGTTCAAGTCAATACCTGCAATACCGGTTGCGATGAGCTCTGACGGCTGTTTACGACGAACAGGGTTCACAGAAGGACCACCGATCTCAACCTCTTTACCTTCGATAGCAGGTCCGCCATCAATCGGGTCGCCGTACGCATTGAAGAAACGGCCTGCGAGTTGGTCGGACACTTTGAGACTCGGTGCTTTGCCGAGGAACACTACTTCAGCGTTGGTCGGAATACCTTCGGTACCCTGGAACACCTGCAACGTCACCTCGTCACCGATGATTTTTACTACCTGCGCGAGTTTGCCGTTGACGGTAGCGAGTTCATCGTTACCTACTCCTTCGGCCTTCAGCGAACAGGTCGCTTTCGTAATTGCAGTAATCTGCGTATATATCTTTTGAAAAGCTTTTGCCATAAAACTATTTACAATTTAATCATTTACCATTTACCATTTTACGCAGCGATCTGCTTTTCTGCCAAGAGATCATCGAGTTTCTTGCGGTAGTCTTCGAACTCTGCAGAGTGGAACTCACAGTAGTTCATCTGCTTGCAGAGGTTGATGACGCGCTTGAAATAATCGATGACATCGAGGAAGTTATCGAAATCGTAGTCGTGTTTGCAGATGTCCATCACAAGGCGAAGCATATACTGCTGGCGATCGAGCGGACAAACGGCATCGATCTTATCGAAGGCATCCTGCTGGAGGATGACGAAGTCAATGACTTCGGATTTCCAGAACGCCTCGTGGTAATCTACCGGAACACCGTCATCACCAAGGATGTTAATCTGCTCCTGAATCTCCTTTCCGCGTTGCAGGAAAGTCTTCATGTCGTTCACCATCGGCAGCCACTCTTTGTCAATCAGATTAGAGATATATTCCTCAAACTCAGGGTATTCCACATACTTGGAGTACGAGTCGATGGGGTTCACAGCCGGGTAACGCTTGCGGTCGGCACGAGCTTGCTCCAAGGCATAGAAACAACGCGCTACTTTCTTCGTACCTTCGGTAACCGGCTCTTTAAGGTTACCACCGGCAGGAGAAACGGTACCGAGGAAAGTAACGGAACCTGTAGCTCCATTATTAAGGTACACGTAACCTGCGCGCGCATAGAAGGCGCCGATGATAGCTGATAGGTCCATCGGGAAAGCATCCTGTCCCGGAAGCTCCTCCAGACGGTTGGACATCTCACGGAGGGCTTGTGCCCAACGGGAAGTGGAGTCCGCCATGAGGAGGACGCGCAGACCCATCGAACGATAGTACTCGGCGATGGTCATGGACGTATAAACAGACGCCTCGCGGGATGCAACAGGCATGTTAGAGGTGTTGGCGATGATGATTGTGCGCTCCATGAGTTTGCGGCCTGTGTGCGGATCCTCGAGTTCCGGGAACTCCGTGAAGGTCTCAACGACCTCATTGGCACGCTCACCGCAGGCGGCGATGATTACGATGTCCGCCTCGGCTTGTTTGGAAATAGCGTGCTGGAGCACGGTCTTACCGGTTCCGAAAGGACCAGGGATGAAGCCTGTTCCACCTTCGCAAAGCGGGTTAGCTGTATCAATGGTACGTACGCCTGTCTCAAGAAGTTTGAAGGGACGCGGTTTCTCGCGGTACGCGAGGATCGCTTTCTTCACCGGCCATTTCTGAACCATGGTCACTTCGTGGTCCACACCATCTGCATCGGTCAGAACCGCCATCACTTCGTTGATAGTGTACTCACCTGCTTTGGCGATGGACTTCACAGTGTATGTTCCATCGAACACGAAAGGCACCATGATCTTGTGCGGCTGGTGGTTTTCATCCACTTCTCCAAGCCAAGCGGCAGCCTCTACCTTATCGCCCACCTTAGCGATAGGAGTAAATGCCCATTTCTTCTCTTGGTCAAGCGGGAAGTTGTACTCACCACGTTTGAGGAACACGCCGGTGAGTTTGTCCAAGTCATTCTGAAGACCGTCGTAGTTACGGCTGAGCAGACCCGGGCCGAGGGTCACCTCAAGCATGTGTCCCGTGAACTCCACTTTGTTGCCCACTTTGAGGCCACGCGTAGATTCGAACACCTGTGCATATACGTTAGCTCCAATGACCTTAATGACCTCCGCCATCAGTTTGGTCTCGCCGACGTAGATGTAGCAAATTTCGTTTTGCGCAACCGGACCATCGACTGCGACAGTCACCAGGTTGGCAATAATTCCTTTAACTTTTCCAGTTGTCATATCTTAGTCTAATTTAATATCTTTTTTCATGTCTGCCACTAACTCGCGGAAGATCTTTTCGCCTTCTTCGATGGTGAGGATGGACCAGCGATGGAGCATGAGCGCCTCCAGATAGTACGCAAAGACCATCTCCGGCGAGAAGAAATCGAACTCCGTGCGCTCCTGCAGCCACTCAAAACGGATGGCATCTTGGGCTTTCTCACGCTGCATGAGGTCCTCTATCTGCGCGAGCGCAAGGATCGATTGGTAGTCGCCCGGCAGTTCGTTCAAACCGAAGTCCTTTTGAGACGTGTGGGTGCGCAACTGCTCCGCCACTTCGCCCTCTCCGATGATCTGGGTCTTGACATCGAAGCCATGCTTGCGGCAGATTTGCGCCACGAGCACGTTATTCATGTCCTGATTAAAACCGAACCATTCGCGAATAAAGCGGTTCTTGGCTTTCAGGCCTTGCTCCAGCGTCTCCTCATTCATCTGCGCGCGCAGCAAATCCAGCAAAGCCTTGTCAGACGCACGCAACTGCTCGTCGAGCAACTCATCGAGTTTCTCGAGGCTAATAGGTGCATCTGATCCTGCTTTTAGTTCAGGCAGCCCGGCAAGTAAATATTCGTAAGTCATATTAGAACAATTCCTCTACGAGTTGGGGACGAAGCATTTCCTTGAAGTATGCGATAAACTCCGCGTCACCGAAGGCGAGTTTGTAACCACCCTTAGCCGGCTGGATTGTGAAGTCCGTTTTGATGCCTTTGACCTCAGTAATATGTGCTGTATGGTCTAGGATTCCCTTTACATTGGAAGCAAAATACTTCTTCAATGCCTCGGCATCTTTGGCTTCAATGATCACCTCACCGTCTTTCGCCATCTGCTCTGCGAGTTTGGCGATGATGGATTGCATGAATTTCGGATCGGCAGTAGCTGCTTTGACGCTATCAGAAGCGATTTTGTCAGAGAGGAGGTTTACGATCTCCGTTTTTACAGCGTTTACACTCTGCTCAGCGTAGAGTTTAAGCTCTGCGCGTGTTTTCTTGTCGAGGTCAGCAGATTTGTTCTCTGCAGCAGCGACGATAGCAGCGGCTTTTTTCTCAGCCTCTGCGATGATGCCGGCAGCCTTGGCGTTCGCTTTCTCAACGATTTGTTGCGCCTCGGCGTTGCCTTTCTCTACGCCTTCTGCGTAGATTTTGTCAGTTAATTCAGAAAGATTCATTTTTTATAGTATTTTTATGATAATTCACGGTTAAAAACGCTTTCGCGCCAATTTTGGCGCAAAGTTACAAAAAAATATTGACATACGCAAGAAAAAAACGCCCCGAGGGACGTTTTTTTTTATTTTCAATAAAAGAAATCACCTTGTTTTGATCCAAATTATGGCATCAGAATCCAGTGTCCAGTTCTTCAAAGGCGAAGATGGCATGTATCCGGCGTGCTCAAAAATAGAGGAACAAGCGACGTTGTTTTGGGCGATGACGGCATAGAGGCAACGGAGTTGCAGAAAACCAAAGGCATAATCCTCCAGCTGTTTCAGTGCTTCGTGCCCTACTCCTTTGCCGCGGTATTCCGGCGCGATATACATACCTAATGCCGCACGACGATTACGCGGATCAAAATCGAAAAGATCAACGCAACCGATGGTTGCTCCATTTACCATTTGTTCATGTACCATTTGGTCATTTATGCAAATCATTAATCTCAATTGGCCGTCTTTGTAGATGTCACCGGTGGTGGAGGATATATACTCGCGCAGGTCCTGCTGGGAAAGCGGGTTATGGTTCGCGCCATCCGCCCATGCCGATGCATCATTCTCCCATTGATAGAGGAAGGGAAGGTCGGTTGGCTCTATTTTGCGAAGTGAAATATCCACCATTTGTGATTTCAAATTTATGATTTATGATTTAGTCAAAAAGCCGTGCAAAGAAGCCTTTTTTCGGTTTGTGCAAATCCTCCATATTGCCTTGCGGAGCCGGTTCATACGGATGTCCGGTGTGGATCATGTTATAGATCACTCCCCAATCCGGCAGCCCACCGAGATTGCGATCATCAATCCAGAGATCCGCTACGAGTTTGCGGGCGGTGCCATGCTCCGGCTCTTCCTCCGGATAATTGGAGTTGACGGCATAGAACTCTAAGCCTTTGGACTTGCAATAATCAATCGCCTCCTGCAGTAACGCACCCTCACGCACGGTCCAAAGGATAATCTGGTGGTGATCTTCTTCCTGCAGTTTCTTCAAGGTCTGGATGGCAAACGGGATAGGTTTGCCTATTTTCGGGTACTCGTGGGTCACGATCGTACCATCAAAATCACAAGCTATAATCATTCGCTGCTGGCTATCCTCGTAAGCGCCACAAAACTTCGTTTTATGGGTAGTTACTCGGATGCCCTCGCTCTTCGGTCCGCACGTACTACGTTAGCGTACGTCCCGAGGTGGAGAGCCCTCTAAGCCAGTAAGAGGTCTTTATATTAATATGTCTCTTGATTCGGGTCTTTGGGTTTCATTTCCTGGTCCATCTTACCGATAGTCGGTTTGGTAAAATACCACGCGATAGCACTCATTGCCGCCAGCCACATCATCGATTTATAGCAGCCAAAGAGGTAGTAAAACGCAATATTCATGGGCATGGTCAGGCCAACAATCAAAATCCGTCCAGTGGCAATCTCCTTGTATTTCTCCAGGGTCTCCGGCTTGAATAATTTCACCATGTATAAGCCAAACGGAATGGCAACAAGCGTTACTCCAATCGCTACGTATTGGAGAATTATGCCGACTTGCTCCAGCGGTGACAAGGGCTCAAAATCCGGCTGCGAAGTGAGGTAATACATCACTCCGAGAACGATGAGCGTGAAGACCATGACTCCGTAGTAGTAGCCATTGAGGGTTCTGATAATTTTCTCTTCCATATAATTTATCCTTTAAATTCTATTCGGTTGACGATGGACCGCCCGAGGGTTATCTCATCGGTGTATTCGAGTTGGTTTCCAACCGCGATACCGCGTGCAATCTGGGAAATCTTCACCTCCAGCCCGGCGTTCTGCAGACGGCGGTAGAGGTAGAAATTGGTGGTATCGCCTTCCATGGTAGTCGGCAAGGCCAAGATGATTTCATCTACATTTCCTTTTGCCACACGCTCAATGAGCGAATCAATCTCTATATCCTTCGGTCCGACGCCTTCCATAGGCGAGATGACTCCTCCCAAGACGTGATAGACGCCGTTGTACTGGCCGGTGTTCTCGATAGACATGACATCCTGGACGTTCTCGACCACACAAATCGTAGCATGATCCCGCCTTGTAGAACCGCAAATCGGGCAGATCTCCGTATCGGATATATTATGGCACTCGCGGCAGTAAACCACTTCTTTTTTCAGACGCGTGAAGGCATTGGAGAACGCCTCTACGTCCGCTTCAGGCTGACGCAGCAGATGCAGCACGAGCCGCAACGCCGTCCGCCGCCCCACTCCGGGCAGCGAAGCCATTTGGTTAACGGCCTGCTCTAATATGACACTCGGGTAATCAGACATCAGTTTTTCTTAGCCCATTTGGCCGGAATCATTCGATACGGATAGCGTTCGCGTATATTCGCCGCGTTCGGACAATCGATGCGGTGAATGCGGATACCTTTTAGCACGGACACGAAGGCAAAAATCGGGTCGCCCGGCTGCGGGTTACAGCATTTCGAGAGGTTATAATCCACGTTTTTGACGTTCATATCCACCTCGATAGCCAGACCTTTCAGTTCGGAACGATCGACATACTCCGTGTGCTCACGGATGGTGGGCGTCTCTTCAGGCATGAGGAGCACGTCGCGCAGATGCTGCATGTCTTCCTTTCCGTTCGCCACGGATTGGTACATGTCAGACACCTCTTTGTAGCCCAACTTGAGCGCCATACGGGTAATATCTGCCTCAGTATATTCGAGTTTCCAGTTCTTGAACCGCCGCTCGATAATCTCCTTGCCTTCCGCCGCCTGTTTGTACTCAATCTCTTTGAGTGCCTGACGGATTTTATTCTTCGCTTTGGTGGAGACAACTATATTCAACCAATCCGCATTCGGATGCTGGTTCGGCGAGGTCGTAATGGCTACCTGATCGCCGTTCTGCAGCTTCTGTCGAATGGATACATTTTGATTACGAATAGTACCTCCGACACAATGTGCTCCTACTTCGCTATGAATAGAATACGCAAAATCCAAGACGGTAGCTCCTTCCGGAAGACGTCTCAAATCGCCGGTGGGCGTGAAGACAAAGACATCTCCGGAGCGCTGCACAATAGAGCCTTTGACACCTTTGTATGACCAGTGTGCCGCGACTCCCTGCTCCGCGATCTCATCCATCCGGCGCGTACGAATTTGCACCTCAACCCATCGTTTCTCGGGACCAAGAACCGTGGTATGCAGCGATTCATAACCGTTCTCTTTGGGTACAGAAAGCCAATCTCGTAGACGTTTGGGGTTCGGCGGGAAGATGTCGGTAATGAGCGAATAGACCTGCCAGCAATCCGATTTCTCGCGCTCCAAAGGAGAATCCAGGATAATACGGATGGCGAACAGATCATAGATGTGGTCCACATCGCAATGCTGCGCCTGCATCTTATGGTAGATGGAGTGAATCGATTTCGGCCTTCCTTTGATGGTAAACTTGAATCCCTCCGCCTTAAGTTTCTCCTCCAGCGGGGCGATGAACGACGCGATATACGCCTCGCGTTCCGCCTTCTTGGCATTCAACGCGTGCGCGATATATTTATAGGTGTCGTAATCGAGAAACTTCAACGCCAGGTCTTCCATCTCGGTCTTGATCTGGTACAAACCGAGCCGGTGCGCCATAGGTGCATGCAGATTTTGCGTCTCGCGGGCAATGTGCCGACGCTTCTCGGAATCCCCTTCCGCGTCCAGTTGACGAAGTAGCTCCAGGCGCTCTGTTAGTATCGAGTATAGGACTTTATTACTGTCTTCCATATAGGCTAATCTCAAAAAACGCTGCAAATTTACGATTTTTTTTGCACATATCAAAATATTTTTGTAACTTTGCAGCGATTTTTTGCAAATAACTAAATTTAACCGATAATGAAAACAACAAGAAACATTGTAATTTGCCTGTTAAGCATCGCCGCAGTTGTGATGGCTTATTTCTGCGTAACGAGCGTAACAACGCCGATCAAGTTTGAGAACACGCGTGCGCAACGCGAAGTAACTGTGATCAAGCATCTGGTGGATCTCCGTACTGCAGAAGTGGAGTTTCACCATCAAAACGGCCGTTTTACGGCAAACCACGACAGTTTGCTGGCCTTTTTGAAGACCGCTCCGAAGAAAGAGGTATTGAAGGAAGGTAGTCTGACGGATAAGCAGCTCGAGGCTGGTTTGACCGAGCACAAGGCTGTTAAGATCCTGAACGAGGCAAAGAAGAAAGCCTTGAAGAAGAACCAGTTTGAGGACAACGATGCGTTGTACGCATATATCTGGGAGAACGACAAGGACGTCATCAGCAATGGTTTGGCAGGTTTCCGTCGTGACACGATTGAGCTGAACATGATTCAGGCGCTTTACAAAGGCGAGTACGACGAGAAGAGCATCGATCGTATTGTAGAGATTCCTTACAGCAACGGCAAGCGTTTTGAGATCGAGGTAAACAACGATTACAAGACCAGCCAAGGCATCCGCGTGCCGCTGTTCGAGGCTCGTGCACCGTTTGAGAGCTATCTTAGCGACCTGAACGAACAGGAGTTGGTGAACTTGATAGACCGTGAGACCAAACTGGATCACTACGCCGGTTTGAAGGTCGGCGACATCTACGCTCCGAATAATAACGCAGGTAACTGGGAATAATCGGACAAGGTAGCCATGCGAATTATCTCTGGCACATATGGGGGGCGGCGATTGTCGCCCCCTAAAAATATCACCGCGAGACCCACTACGGATTTCGCGAAAGAGAGCCTGTTCAATCTACTTAACAACCGGATGGATTTTGAGGGAATAGATGTGCTGGATCTCTTTGCCGGAACGGGCGGAATAGGTATCGAGTGTGTCAGCCGCGGTGCAAGGGAAGTGACGGCGGTAGAGATTGCGCACGTCCAGCAAAACTGGATCATCAGTTGTTGCAAGCAATTAGGCATCCGTAATCTGAGCGTCATCCGCGGCGATGTATTCAAATTCCTGAGTATTTGCCGCACGAAATATGATTTCATCTTTGCGGATCCTCCATACGCCTTGGAGCAACTCCCCACTCTGCCTGACGTCATTTTAGGTCAAGACATTCTAAAAGATGACGGGTGGTTGGTAATCGAACATGGAAAAGACACGAATTTCACTACGCATCTGCGACATGTAGAAACACGAACATACGGAAGTGTTCATTTCAGTTTCTTTCAATAAAAAAAGAGGCTTCGGCCTCTTTTTTAGTATTTGGTAATCAGAATATGATCACAGTTCAACGTATATCTCAAGAAGTTTGCATTCTTCCTTCGGATCGATGCGAATGTCATTGAGCGCAGCGGGTACGAGTACCGCCTCTCCCGTTTTTAAGGAGACCGTGCGGTCTTCCGTCTCGCAATCGAGAGCCGTGAGCGACGCTTCTCCTCCGACACACATGAATGCCACAAACGAGTCGAGCTTCGCGTAGTCACGTTGTACGGACCGATTGAGCATCAGCAGATTCGTCGTGAAATACGGCGATTTACAAAGGTTTACGGCTCCGTTCATTACCGGTTGAGGATGAACGGCGCCAACTTCTTTCGCCGGTGCAAAATTCATCACATCCAGCGCCTTATCCAGTTTCAGCGGACGCATCCGTCCGTCATTTCCTACTCGATTATAATCGTACAAACGGTACGTGAGGTCGCTATTTTCCTGAATCTCCGCTACGATGGTATCCCGCTGCATGGCATGTACCGTTCCTGCGGGGATATATGCTACATCTCCTTCTACTACAGGAATGTGGCATAGATAATTTGCGAGCGTTCCGTTCGTAATAGCCGCATGAATCAGCGATGCGTTCATCGTCTGATTCCATCCGCGATAAATAGCCCCTTTCCCCTGTGAGGGAAGGACATACCACATCTCTGTCTTTCCGGGAGATTGTTCATTCTCTATGGCATACTCATCGTCCGGATGCACTTGGATAGAGAGATCATCTGTAGCGTCAATGAACTTCATCAACAGCGGGAATTGGTTTCCGAATGTCTCATAGACCTTTTCTCCCACCAATTCATCCATATAGACCTCCAGCAAATCCTGTAACGAATCGCCGGCATGAGAGCCGTTGGAGACCTCCGTCGGATATTTCTCTATATCGGAAATCACCCACGCCTCACCGACGTTCTCATAGTCCGCCGGAACGTGGTCATACCATTTCGCAATCGTATGACCGCCCCATAGTTTATGGAATAGCTGAGCCCTGAATTTAAAAGGATAAAGCATACCTTATTTTTTATTACGGATGTGTTGCTCCCATTTCCAAGCGGACGCAAGGACATCGCGAATGGGAGTTTCGGCTTTCCAGCCAAGCACTTCGTTAGCTTTCTTCGGATCAGCCCATACTTGTTCAATGTCGCCTTCACGGCGGCCGACGATGGTATAAGGCAACTTGACTCCGGTGGCTGCCTCAAACTCGCGAATCAGCGTCAGCACACTCAGACCCGTTCCCGTTCCGAGGTTGAACACCTCTACGCGCTTGCGGTCCTTGGCGTTCAGCATCCGGTCGATTGCTTTGACGTGCGCTTTTGCCAGATCGACTACGTAGATATAGTCGCGGATGCAAGAGCCATCGGGGGTGTTGTAGTCGTCACCGAACACCTTCAGCTCGGGACGCATACCGATAGCCGTCTGCGTAATAAACGGCAGGAGGTTCTGCGGTACGCCATTCGGCAACTCACCTATCAGAGCCGACGGGTGTGCGCCTATCGGGTTGAAGTAACGTAAGATGGTGGCACACAGCGTTTTATCTGCGTGCGCCTCATCATTAATGATCTCTTCGTTGATCTGTTTGGTATTGCCGTACGGCGAGAGCGCTTTCTGAATCGGCGCGGTCTCATCTACCGGCAGATGGTCTTCGTCCGGCTGACCATACACCGTGCAGGAAGAGGAGAAAACGATATTCTTCACCTCATGCAGACGCATCACCTCCAACAGTGTAACGAGACTGCCGAGGTTGTTGCGGTAGTAAAGAAGCGGCTTCTCCACCGACTCGCCAACCGCTTTGCTTGCAGCAAAATGGATGACGCCCACGATATCCGGGAACTGCTTGAACACATGATCCAGATCCATGAAGTTACCGCAGTCGATATTGGCAAAATCCGGTTTCTTCCCCACGATAGCGGTAATGCCGTCAAGCATATCAAGGGACGAGTTACTGAGGTTATCGACAATCGTCACGTCGTAGCCCTGTTGCATCAGTTCTACTGTGGTATGCGAGCCGATATATCCGGTTCCGCCGGTTACTAAAATACGTGCCATATTAGAACAATTTTTCGGGGTAAACACCCTCTTTGATTAACTGATTGATCTTCATTACCACTTGCGGTCTGTCCTCCGAATAGGTCACGCCGAACCATTTAGACGGTGTGTCCAGCACTTTGCAAGTCGCTTTTCCTTCGCCGATAAGCTGATTCACCAGCGTCGGTATATAGAATTCGGATTTGAGCTCCTGACCTTTTTCTGCGAGGAATGCACGGAAAGCCGCCTCGCTGTACTCGAAATACTCCGGCGTGAAGCCCCACATATTCATGGATACAGGAGTATGCGGATCCAGCGGCGTGTCCACACCGTTCTCCGTAAAGACAATCGTGCCGTTCTTATCCTCTATCTGCGTACGCTCGACTACATCGGTCAGATGGCCCTCAGCATCCGTAGAACAAACGCCACGGCTGACCGAGCCATTCTCGCTCAGGGTGTTCGCTACGCGGTAACCGACCATGCAGTATTCGCCTTTCTTGCCCTCTACCGAGCGCAGGAAATCCGCCAGAACCTTGTAGGATTCCTTGCCGTAAAAATCATCGGCATTGATGACCGCAAACGGCTCTTTGATCAAGTCGCGGCCCATGAGTACTGCGTGGTTGGTTCCCCATGGTTTGGTTCGCTCGGGGTTATACGTGCAGCCTGCCGGCACTTTGTCCACCGACTGGAAACACAACTCACATTGCACTTTGCCCTCGTATTTCTTCAAAACTACGCGGCGGAAGTCCTCCTCAAAATCCTTACGGATCACAAAAACAATCTTCCCGAATCCCGCTCTAAGCGCATCATAGACGCTATAATCCAAGATGGCTTCTCCATTCGGTCCCAGGCCATCCATTTGCTTGAGGCCACCATAACGGCTACCCATTCCGGCAGCCAAGATAAATAACGTTGGTTTCATTTCTATCTATTTTTTATTGATTATCAGTAAATTAGTTTATTCTTTCACAGCTTCGATCTTTCCGTGTACTTTCTTGTGCCGGATCCACAGACCATAGACCTCCGAGCAGTTTCCGGCGGTGATAAAGGCCTTGATATGATTGTTGCGGATGAACGCCATCACCGACGAGAACTCGTCCTGCGTCAGAAGTGTCTGTATCTCCGTGTGCTCTTCACCGCTGTAACCGCCTTCCACTTTGTACAACGAGCAGCCGCGAACGAGGTCCTCAACAATATATTTACGTACGCGCTCGGGTTCCGCGGACACGATGCACACACGCTTGCGACGGTTAAGCGAAGCAGTGAAATAGTCGATCGCCAGACCATTGATCCACGTACCGATAATGCCGATTACCACCATGCGGAAGTCGTTGATCAAGAACGAAGTACAGCAGATGATGATACCGCCGATAGCCACCGAAGTACCGATATCGAAATGCAGGTATTTGTTGACGATCTTTCCTAATATATCCAGACCTCCGGTAGAAGCGTTAATGCGGAAGAGGAAAGCCTGGCAGGCAGAGAGCAGGAGGACGAAGCAGATGAGGTCAAACCACACATCGCCTTGTCCCAGACCGCCGCCCATGACGCTGTCGCGGACTCGTTCCATCACTTCGCCTGCGCGGCTGAGGATATACGGATTGCCGTTTGCGTCCAGCACCGTCTGACCTGCCTGTAGTTGCGCAAGAATCTCCGGCGAATCGATCACTTTGTGGGTGAAATAGACGTTTGGATACACACGGTCCCAGACCTGCGTCAGCGGACCTAAGATCATCGCCGTATAGACGGTCTTTGCGCCGAACTCATTGCCGATCAGCACAAACGCCAAGAACAGCAGGAAGGCGTTGATACCCATAACCCAATAGGAGAAAGTGTCTGCGTCGCCGCCCATGAGCGTGTTCAGCACAATCGAAAGACCGGAGATGGAACCCACGATCAAGTGGCTTGGCATTAAGAAATAATATACTGCGGCAGCGCCAAGACTCATACCTGCAGTCATCATCAGTAACTCTTTCCAGAACTTTTTTGTCCCGAGTGCTTTCCAGAAAGCATGGAGCAGTTCACTCCAATACGCTGCAGTAAAATACTGTTTTAGATAGTTTTCCATGGTTTTTATGCTTGCTCAACGACCACCAATCGCGCCGTGCGGCGGGTAGTCTGGCTGAGCATGATTGTTTTTCCGTCTTTTGCTTTCTCCAAGATCTCAGGCGTCGTGCCGCGGATGGTCAGCAGCGAAAGGTTTTCATTATAGGTCACGTTGAAATGTTTCTGCAACTCGGCAATCGCCTCCGGTACAAAGCGCGTGTTATCCACACAAACGGAGATCGTCACCGCCGACGATTGGATCAGCGATACTTTGAGCCGGTGACGGTTGATGATCTCGAATATATCGCTCAGGCTCTCCTCCAGCGCAAACGCAAAATCCTTGGCGCGCATGGTGATGAGAATCTGGTTCTTGCGCCAGATATAAACCGGCACATCAATCGGTCCCACGCCGTCTTCCGCGATACGCGAACCCTCTGCCGTTGGGTCGCCGAAGGGCTTTACAAACAAAGGAATCTGCTTATTCTCAAGCGGACGAATGGTTTTCGGATGGATGACTTGCGCACCCGAATAACTCAACTCGACAGCGTCTTGGTATCGCAACGAGGGGATCAGAACGGTGTTCGGCTCGATACGCGGATCGGCATTCAGGATACCCGGTACGTCTTTCCAGATCGTCACGGATTCGGCATCGAGGTAGTTTCCTAACAGCGCAGCCGTATAGTCCGAACCCTCGCGGCCAAGCGTCGTCCGACGGCCGTCTGCCGTGCCGCCGATAAAACCTTGCGCCACCACGATACGCGGTCTTTGACGCCGGTTCCAACCGGAGCGGATGATCGAAGCGCTGGTCTCGTTATCTACCCTCGCCTCGCGCCAGGTCTCGTCCGTCCGCAGCAGTTTCGGCATGTTCCACCACTCTACCGGCAGACCTTGTTTCAGGAGATAGACCGCCACAATCTGCGTGGACATGATCTCACCCAAGGAGACGATCTGGTCGTAGTTCTCGTCGAACGATTTGGCAGGGTCATAGGGAATCTCGCCCTGCAGACGGATATCCACACCCGGCTGCAGCCCCAGCTCCTTCATGATCGCTACGTGAAAATCAATGATATCCACCCACTGCTGCAAGGCTTTCTCTTCCTGCCCTGCCGCCAGAGCTTCTACCACGCGCTCCAAGGCGTTGGTGGTCTTGCCCATGGCGGACACAACGACCATCAGATCGCCTTCTGCCATGCGAACAATCTTCTCCACGTTCCGAACGCCCTCGGCGTTCTTCACGGAAGCCCCACCAAACTTATAAACCTGAGCCATTCGTTCAACCTTCAACGTTCAACCTTACAAATTCGCCATTCTAATGGCGGTATAGGCGCCTTCGATACCTTTGTTGCCCAACTTGCCGCCGCAACGGTCCAGCGCCTGTTGTTTGTTCAGGGTCGTCAGAACCGAGAAAATCACCGGCACTTTACCTTGCGCGTTCAGCGCGGCTACGCCTTGCGTCACGGATTGGCACACATAGTCAAAATGCGGCGTGTCTCCCTGGATGACGCAGCCGATGACGATCACGGCATTCACGCGCTCCTCTTTCATGATTCGCGCAGCCCCGAAAGTCAGCTCGACCGCTCCCGGCACGTGGATGACGTCGATATTATCCTCCTCCACCCCGTGCTTAATGAACGTGTCGATGGCTCCTTGCGCCATGGCGTACGTGATCTCGCTGTTCCAATCCGCTACTACAATCGCATAGCGCTGACGTCCGAGGACATCAGCGCTAGGCAACTGGGAAGCGTCATATTTTGACAAATCAGTAGTCATATCTTTCGACTTTCTACTTTCGACTATTTAGCAATAGCGATGTATTTGTCGATATCCTGAGCCTCTGCGGAAGCCGGATAATCAGCCTTGATAGTCTCAAAAGCCTTCAACGCTTTTGCGTTCTGGCCCTCGTGCAGATATACGAGACCTGCTTTCTTCAGGCTCATCGGAGCAATCACGTTGTTGCCGGACTTTGCTGCAGCTTCAAAAGCCTTGGCTGCCTTGCCATACTCCTGCAACTCTACATACGCGTCGCCGAGCAGCTGATGAGCGGCCGGGTCGATGTTTACGTCGTCTGCGTCAAATTTCTTGAGGTACTTGGCAGCCTCTTCGTACTCGCCCTTCTCGAAATAGCAGATGCCGGCATACAATGCTGCCAACTCGCCCTGCTGATAGTGGCTGTACTCGTCAGCGATAGCCTCAAAACCGATGCACTCAGCGTCGTCGCCGTTCAGCGCTTTGTCGAAATCGCCCGCCATGAAATAAGCCACAGCCTTGGCGTTCTCGTTCGATGCCTCCAGAGCTTTCGGCTTGATCACGTACTGGTTGATAGCGATGATACCAATCACTACAACGGCGATGCCGCAAACGATCCAACTGATGAGGTTTGCATTGTCCTCAATCCATTTTCCGGCGCCTGTCAGCGCCTCATTTACTTCTTCTAACTGTTCGTCCTGTTTTACGAACTCTTCTTTCTTTTTTGCCATTTTATTTGTTGTTTTATTATTTTCAATAATATGGTTTTCACAAATCGGCTGCAAAGTTACTACTTTTTTTTGACATATGCAAGTGTGCGTGCATTTTTATTTGATTTTTAGGAGAAAAGGGACAGGAGAAGAACATGGCGTATTGCAGAGCAAGTGCCTCCTATTAGGGTACGTTATGGGTAGTACAATGACTAACGAATATCCAACGAATCACTAACTAATCACTAACGATTGGACTATCGGTGGAGCAGATTTAAGCCGGTTTGGACGGAGTTCAAACCTCGTTTCTATACAAAAAAATGACAGAGCAAATTTTTATACTACCGGCATCCGTTGCCGGGGAAAAGAAGAAAGAAGGAAACGCCGAATGGAAGAAAACGGAATGACGAAAGAAGAAAGGGCGGCACTATAGTACCGCGAAGGAAACTATAGAAAAAAATACAAGTGGTAAAAAGATGGACAAAGAAAAACCGCTTGGCGGGTTGAGCGCCAAGCGGAAGAGAAACGGGATAATATCCCTGACAAGAAACGAAGTCTATCTTACCTCCTGTCCCGTGAGGGTATATACCTTCTCCCCGCGGAGGATGAAGATCTGGCCGTTATGGAGGATCTTACGAGCCTCACCCCAGCCCTCCCCTGAAGGGAAGGGAGTGTTTTCAATGCCTTCGTGCGGATCGCGAATCTCAAAGGCCGGTCCATCAACCCATTCGGTAATCTGCTGGCGGTTCTCATTTGCTCCGCAAAGTTTCCAAGTATAAGTACCGAATTGCTCAAAGAAGGAAGAAAGCATAAGCGAAGTATTGTTGTTCATCGTTGTGCCTAAGAACACTTCTTGACTACCATAATAAATACCGATACCGAAATATGTCGGCAGGTCTTGTACGCTCCATGAGAAGGTTACTGTAGTGCCATTAACAGAAGCCTGTAAGTCATAAGGCAGGTAGTTCGGTTGTACTACTGTTTTCGGAGTTGCCTCAAAAACAGCCGTGTAATCGGCATCGGCGGTTGCCAAAGCTATAGCCGGAGACCAACCTGAGAAGGAGTATGTGTAGTTGTCGTCTTCGGGTTTAGCGGGTGTCGTACCGTTATAAACCGGCATGTCACCTTCGAGCACTTGCGACGATTGCAGTACTGCACCATCGTAATTGAGGAAACGGATGGTGTAGTAGAAATCATCGGTCGTCGTGCTACCTTGAATAGCGGCGATGGTTATTTGACGCGTTGCGGTTATGCCCGAACCATCTTTGGCGGTTGCTTTAACCGTTACCACTCCTCCGTTATTCGGTGTGCGCGCGGTAAGCAAACCCGATGAAGGATCAATGGTTGCCAAATCTGTGCCGTTAGCAATCTCCCATTGTGTCGCCTTGACGGTGGTGTTGGTCGGTTTGAACTCTGCGTAAAGGAGCAACATCGGTTGTTCCGCTGTTGTGCGATACTGCTTATTGGACGACATAATCGTCATCGACTGCGTATAAACGATGGTGTTCGCCGCAGCGCGGTTGACAATATTTGAACGTCCGCTTCGGCTGTTAGCTGAGAGCGCAGAATTAATCATGCGTCTCGGCGCCGGAGCTTCATTCTCCGGGAGATAGTACTCAATCGCATAATAGGTCTCCGTATCGGATGGCGCATAATCGGTATAGGAAGTGTTGGCGCCAGAGAGGGATGCAATCGGTTGCAGCGTCTCGGCGGAAGCGCCACGGAGGATGGAATAAGTAGCAATCTCTGTGCCTTGGTATGCATTCCAGATGAGGTTAAAGGTATTGTCCGTTAGACCGCGGTTGATATTGAGGTGCACGGTCTGATGCACATTGCTTCGCGGCGCTTTTACGCCGTTTGCCATAATACCGACGATGGCATAGCGCTCGGCGCGTTGGTCAGCTTGCGAACTGAGATCCGTGAAATAGCCGTCCGTAGCCGGAACAACACCCAACGAAACGAACTGATTGTAAATGTTGGTCTCCTTGAGCACTTCTACTTGAGTGAACATCGCTGTGTTGACGGTCCATCCCCAGACAATCTCATTATGTCCGTTCGCATCGGGTTCCACGATACCTATCTGCGGGATCTCATTTGCGGACAAGATGGTGAGCGGCTGTTGCATCACAGAGGTACATCCACTCGCGTTGGTAAGCGTCAGTTTCAGCGTTGTGTATTGCAGATACTCGTCACTTGAGGCGTTCTTGCCTACCGTAAAGACACCGTTTTTAACGGACAGTTTGTCCTTCATCACACCGTTAATACCGTTCTCGTCCAGCGTGCGCCACTGTCCGCGATAATCGAGTTGCCATTCCGCCTGCATATCTTTCGGCAGGTAATCCAAGGTGGTTGTATGTCCCTCGAAGAGGTATTGCGGAAGGGCTATTCCTGTCTCATTCTTGTCCACTAAAATGGTCCGTTGGAACGTCTCTACGCCAAGTGTGAGTGCGATGGTCTTGATACCCGGCGTAGCCCAAGTTACGTGGTATGGTCCGAATCCCGAACCGGTAGCTATGCCTCCGTCGAAATCCCATTGCGGAGTACCCGTACGGTCTTCGCCCATATAGTTCACGATGGCTTCATCGTCGGAGCAAATCGTGGTCGGCGCATCAATGACCGCACGGTCGATAGCTACGGAGACAACATCGCTAAAGAGACTCATCGCGTTTTGGAGATCCACCGCCTGTATTTGTATCTCGTAGTTGCCGGCTGAGAGGGCAGAGATAGGTACGAAGTATCGGTTGGCTGCAATATATTGGTAGGTCGGAATAGCTGCCGCGTTGGCATTCAGACCGTTCTGCGGACTGATGACGAAGGCTCCGTTGCCTGTTTGTCCCGCATGCTTGACGGAGAGGTTATACCGCATTTGGGCAGCCGGCGTATGATCATCAGCTGCGACATTCCACTCGATGAGCAGACCATCCTCCGTCTGTACGGCACGCAGCCCCGTAGGCGCAGAAGGACGCTCATTCGCTGCACCCTGCACGCGGTATCCTTCGTTTCCATCGCCTACCACAAGCCATTCATCCGGCATAATATGAAGTGCCCGGAAGGTGGATAATCGACCATACTGATTATAGCCGCTTACTGTTGTTATTGTCCCATGGCTCTTTATTCCGCTTTCATCCATAAAATAAGCATATACGCCATATGTATATCCGCTATACCCTCCTTCTTTGCTTACTTGCCTTTGTAAAATCAATATATCGGGATAGCCGTTGTTGTCTATATCAGCAATCTGTCTGATTCTACCCGTATAGAACTCACGGTTTGCTCCCAACGGCAGCACAACCGGCTCGGAGAAACGCTCATTGGCTTCGTTATAAAGGATATACGGTGCCTTGTCTTCGCGGAAGGCAACGATATCGAGATATCCGTCACTATTGATATCCGTCAACACCGGTTCACGTACATCTATTTTATCGTTTTTATCTCCGGCGTTATCGACATTTGCCAAGGCTTGCGTGAACGGAATAGAGATGGTATTAAACACTCCGCCGCCTTGATTTAGCGCCACTACCAGTGAGGCAATCGGGTTGGTGCGATAATCCACAAACACAAAGTCCACAAAACCGTCGTGGTCAAAGTCTTGTACGCCGATACATTCTAATCTTTTTCCGGAACCGGAATATCCGTCAGGAATACCAGTGAAACTCACCTCGCTCCATGATCCGTCTGCATTACGAACAGCGGCATCATTATAATTATTATTGGTCAGATCGGGGAGTGATATTCCTGCAAAATAACCGTCATGGAATATATCATAGATATATACGCCTTCACTCCGATGGCTGTGCAACGGGCTTAACTCGCTTGCAGACTGCGTAGCGGTGAGGTTATTGGTGCCGTTATGCGGCATATAGGCATAGTTGCAGTCCCAACAACTATTATCTCCATCCCATCCGGGAACTGCATATACGAAATCCGCTGCGCCGTTATGCGTATAATCGAACCAGAAACCATTCCCTATCTGCAAACCGGTATTCCAGATGCCGGAGGCTTTGTTTAAAGCATAATTATCCCCGCCTTTGTAGAACGCATTCTCGAATTCTGCATCTAAATAGCCGTCGAAATTATAATCCGCAAAGGTATTTAGATACTTTGTATAGATGTTGGATTCGCTATTCCATGGCGCAAACTCATTCGGGATGGTCATTAACTGTGCACTTACGGGCAATACTTCTACATTCACTACGAACGACGCGGTTGTGCCATCCGCCGCAGAAACAGTGTGCGTCAGTGTTTTGATGCCTTCAGCCGAGAAGACAATCTTCTTCGATTGCGGCAGCGCAGTTACTTCTTGTCCTCCCGCCAGATCCCATGTGTGCGTATAAGACGACTCCACCGCAGTGAAGATGATTTGCAATGTGTCGCCGATAAGGACTTGCTTCTTGTCCACAGCAAATACTGCCGGCAACGTATTATGTTGAACGACAGCCTCTTGAGACCAAGCAGAGCCTTTATGCTGCGCGTCAATCGTTTGTACCGAGACATATATATTGCTTGGCGCGTACGAACGCAGGTCGATCACATACGAATGATTCTTGCCCATATTGCCGTCAAGGAAATCCCGTCTGGAGCCATCGGCATTAGCATGAGAGGTGAGGATCTCGTTACCGCCGGAGGTAGTGCCGATACGGAGCGCGTAAGTCAGGTCGCTGGTCATCGTCTCAGCATCCGAGCCATCGCCCCACGACACACGCATCATTCCGTTCTCGTAGATGATCTCCGGCTTCGCAGGAGCAGACGGAGCGGTATTGGCTACCATGCCCTGCGGCTTGTAGATATAGGTGTTTGGTATATTTATGCCATTTACCACCCACACTTCCATCTTGCCGTCATTATCTATATCCTCCACATTCAGACGCAAATCACTCCAAGCGGAATTCCACCCTAAGCCGAGCGTGCTGAGGTTAATATCATAGAGTTTTTGCGCCGGAGCAAAACTCATTCCGGCTTGTCCATAAAGCACATATACCTCATCGCCAATGATGCTTCCGTAATAATCGTCATAATAGAAGGAAGAGAATGCTAACATGTCGTAATAGCCGTCTCCGTTAATATCTTGACAAGCAGCAAAGACAAGTTGCAGTTCTTCGGAATCCTGTTCCTCCATCTGGGTAAAATTGCCTTGCCCGTCGTTTTGGAAGAACATGGTATAGGCATAGCCTGTAGAGTTAGCTGGGGCAGAGAAAGTTACCAAGATGTCCACGTCGCCGTCACGGTCAAAGTCATAGACATAAAGCGTTTTATCCACTTGAATGTTCTGGAAGAGCACCTGCTGCTTATAGGTGCCATTACCATTATAGATAAGTGTTGTCAGTTTGACACCCGGGTAGATAAAATCGATATATCCGTCGTTATTTAGGTCGGCAGTATGGACCTCACCTCCGGCATCGAAACTCACCCATTTGTTATTACCCATATTATAGAAGACCAAACCTTGCGCTTCGTCCACAAGGTCTATACGCCCGTCGGCGTTCATATCAATCGCCTTAGTCGGGGCATCTACCCTTGTTCCCATACCGGGCGATTTGGCTATATCTCTGCGTTTTGGTGCATGCCCTTCACTGATAGATACGCCGCCCAACATAGGCGTAGAGATATGAGGTTCCGGGAAGAAAAGACCGTAGGTGTTCTGTGTTTCAGCAGAACTCCATTGAGCGGGATCAAACTGCGTCAGGTATTCGTCTTCCGTATATATCTCCATGCGCTCTGTGAGGAACGAACCGTCCGCCTGCTGGTAAAGGATATTATAGTAGTAATTATCGTTTATTCCGTTTATCTGGAGCATGTCCGGTCTGCCGTCGTTATTGAGGTCACAGTTATGCAACAAGAGTGCGTCTTCGACTCGATAACTATCGCCTTCACTGATGGCAGCCCGCGCGTCTATGGCGCTCCATGCACCCACTTTACCACCAATTCCTATATGATTAAAACAACCGCCATCAATAATGCCGTCGCGGTTCACATCTTCCATAAAACCGTTCGGCACCAAATTGTCATTTTGTCCGAAGTATTTGCCGGGGATGCAGGTAAAAGACTTCGGAGCAAAACCATTGGCATAATCGTCAATAGTCCATCCTCCCTTATATCCGTTGCCGTCAAAATCATAGAGCAATGCCGCGTCCGGCCAAATTTTACCATCGGTAAGGGTGATGCTCTCATGGTGGTTCGCTAAATAGATGGAGAAAGGAGGTACTCCTGAACCACTCCAACCAAATGACCAGCCGAACTCGCTAACCGTAAACGTCAACTCGGTCGTCTTGCCATACCAATAGGAAGCTCTTTCGCCATAAGTGTTCGGATCCACATAAACGTTGCCGGAAGAATATGACTCCGCTAAATCCAGATGCCCGTTCCAATAACCTTCTCCTCCCCAATAAATACCCAGCAACGTATCCGCACAAGAAATGGTTATGGTATTACCGGGATAGAGTTGTAGATATGGTTTCGCTGCATAATCATATAACGACTCAGGCGCTTGCGTACCGCTGCCTTGTGCGAAGGTGAAGGTCACGCCGTCTTTAGTCAGGCCCTTTGCCAACGTAGCGTTATGCCGCTCCAAAGGAGTAATTACTACATCCGGAGTCCGTTGGAAAATTGCCGGAATACTTGTTTGTCCCTGCATCGCGACCGCCAGCAGCAGCGTCAATGCCATTGTTAGAATTTGTCTCATACGCGTGTATTTTTATAAGATGAGTATTTTTTTAGCCATATACATACGAAAAAGCGCGGGCTTTCGTTCGCTTCAATTTGATACTTCAAGGTCTTCGACTACCTTTGTTAACACAAATCTATACACGGAAAACTCACGCTATCAACGTGAGCGTGCATAAACCGTACTTGTGTTAACAATGGATCCTATATCCATGATACTAAGGAAGTGTCGAAGTTCTGAAGTATCAAGCTTTTCGGCTTATTACGCTTTTCTTTAGGCGCACGCTTGCGCTTGTATGTCTATATTTCTCACCGCTTTTTTACGCTGTCGGTGAGGTCAGACCTGGGTTCCTGTTTAACGTCAGTGAGTGACGAGAGTTACTACTCTTTCTCTATGAACTTAACTATACAATCAATACAAATCGGTTTGTCTGTCAGGACATCGATCTATTTCCCAGTTGTTTGGGCTGCTTGTTTGGCTTTTAAAAGAAAAGCGAGTCGTTTAATTCAAACCTTTGCGGGTGCAAAGGTACAAAGAATTTTTGAAATATGCAAATAAAAGGGCACAAAAAAAGCGTCCGCATAACTTTTTACTCGAGAAAACTTCCTGAGAATAGGATTTGAGGCCTGCTTTTTCCTCTGTAATCCGGCCACCTCATCGCTACCCGGGGATTAGGAATGTAAGCTAATCCAATGCACGGGGTCACGGCGTAGAGTACCGGCACGCCATTAGTGAAGCATTTGCACTCGGTTAGTTGTTTTTTGTTGAGTTTTCCGGTTCCTATTGTTATGCAAGACGCTATTTTTTATCTGTGCCAACCGATTGTTATCACAATGCGGTGGGTTGTTGCGTTAATATCATACGGAGCGGCGTTTTCGTGGGCAAAAAGATCTATATGTTGCCAGCGATATTGGTACGCCGCCTGAACCATTATAAACGAACCGCGGTAACCCAATGCCACCGAGGCATACTGGGCTGTGCGGGGGAATTGAGAATACGTATCCTGACGCTCGAAAGTAGGATCCATCAAAACCGGTGAGCCTTCCTTCTTAAAGGTGCTCTCACAGGCATAGCCGGCGTTGATGTACATTCCCATTACCGGAATGACTTCCACACCTGCGCGGAGAGAATGAATCATCGGCGATTGTTGCTGCTTATAGAGGTCATATTGCAGCGCAATCATACTATATGCGCCAATCTGGAAAGCCGCTGAAGTAGAGAGATGCACGGGCAGATGGAAATCCGTAGCACGGAAAGCCAGCGAGGGCGCATAGGAAGTGCCCAACGAATCGACCATGGTCTGCAGTTTACCATCCGTAGAGGTGCGCAAAGAACCTAAAGTAGGCGTATGGATTGCAACCCCGAGACGCAACCAACTCAAAGGCCGGTAAATCAGACCCGCAGTCGCCCCAACTCCTACACCGGAATGAGAGACATAGGACTTGTTTTTCAAATACTCTTTGCCGTAATATTCCTCATAGAACGCATCTTCCGTCAAGGTATAAGAATGGATGCGGAGCCCCAGGCCGAAATAGAGTTTGTTGGAATAGTTCATTGCCCAATCCAGCCCAAACTCATTTGCCTGACCGCGTTCGTAGAGACTTAGGGTATTGGAGTCATGTATGCGATGATACGGAATAGCTATATCCCATTCTGCTTCGGAGGCCATCAACAGCGGCGCAAGCGCCTTACCTGAGCCTGCATATCCAATATAATCGTGCATCGACGTACGATGACGCTTATAAGAGATCATGAAATTATATGCGATGAGACCTTTGTCCTTGCTGAAATCTCCCAGAGAGAATACTGCAGAAGCCTGCGCGAGCGAGAAACGAAGCGTTTTTCCTGCTTGGTCTTGCCCGGTCTGAAGGGTTTTGTCAATACCGATATCCATCGTGACCATCGCTTCTGCACGACGGTAAAGACCTAGTCCTGCAGGGTTATCCGTCACCGCCGAAGGGTCACCACCGATAGCCGTCATCGCGCCGCTCATACCAACATAACGCGCCGTTCCGATAATCGTGCGCTCGGAGAGACGGGTGTAGTCCTGAGAGAAGCCTACCCCACAGATCGCTAACGCTGACAGAACACAGACCGTCCTGCAGACTGACAGAATACAGAACCATATGTTTAGGAATTTTCTCATCGTTTAATTTTGATGGTGACGGTGGTGTCCTGGACGTTGGTGTATTCGATTGGAATACTAGGGGCACTAGAAGCACTAGATGCACTAGGGGCACTAGACTCGCTATGCTCGGTATGTACGGATTTGTCCGGCCAGTAGTAGGCATCGTCCAAAGGCGCTTGCGAGGTAGTATGGCAAGCAGCGAGGGTAAAGAACAATAAGCCCACCACAACCCTCCCTAAAGGGAAGGAGACATAGCGTAATATTTGGACAAATTTCGACATTTCGATATTCGGGATTTTAGATCTTTCTAAAGCCGATAATTTCCCGTACTTCTTCAATCGTTTTTTCTGCGCGTTCAGAGGCTGCTTCGGCTCCCTGACGCATGATCCGGTCGAGGAGTGCGTCGTCGGAAGAGTATTCGAGAATACGCTCACGAATAGGTGCAAGAAGTATATTCGCATCCGCTGCCATCTGTTTTTTCATATCTCCGTAGCGGATCTCCATGCGGTTGTAAAGGTCATTGTAATACTCCGCCGCTTCCTTGCCGCAAAGGAGTTCGCAAAGGGTAAAGAGGTTCTGGATAACCTCGGGTTTCTCCTGGTTGAGTTGGGTCGGTCCCTGATCCGTTACGGCGCGCATGATCTTCTTCGTGACCGTCTTTTCGTCGTCGCAGAGATAGAGACAGTTGCCTTCGGATTTACCCATTTTTCCTGTCCCGTCGAGTCCCGGCACTTTGACCGCTTTGTCAGCAAAATGGAAGGATGCCGGCTCTTTAAAGTACTCCACTCCGTATATGCGGTTGAATCGCCGCGCAAAGAGTCGCGCCATCTCCATATTCTGCTCCTGATCCTTACCCACCGGCACTTTGTCCGCCTTATGCATCAGGATATCCGCCGCCATGAGGCAAGGATACGTCAGCAAACCGGCATTGACGTTATCCGGCTGTTTGCGCACTTTCTCCTTGAAGGACGTAACGCGCTCGAGTTCGCCCAGATACGCGTTCATATTCAGATACAGATAGAGCTCGAGCACCTGTTTCACGTCAGATTGCACGTATATAGGCGCCTTCTCGGGGTCGATACCGCAAGCGAGATACTCGCTAAGGATGGTCTTGACGGATTTCTTGATATCAGCCGGCGTAGGATGCGTCGTGAGCGAATGCCAATCGGCAATAAAGAACATACAGTCGTACTCATCCTGCATCTTCACAAAACTCTTCACGGCGCCAAAATAGTTGCCGAGGTGTAAATTGCCCGTCGGGCGTATGCCACTAATTACTCTTTCCATCTTAAATCTCAATCGGTAGTTGACGATAGATCGGCTGCGAGAGAGCCGTTAACGTAGTTGTATCCGATACGCCCGGAATAGCCTGAATCTTGGTGGTCAGGAGCGAGAGGAGGTGCTCGTTATCATGCGCAAAGACCTTAATCAAGATACCAAACGCGCCGAGGGTGTATTGCGCCTCCACAACCTCCGGAATCTGCTGCAAAGCAGTAATAACCTGGTTGGACATCGAGGCCTTCTCCATCGTAATACCGATATAGACGCAGAGCTGATAGCCCAACATCTTCGGCTGAACATGATAACTGGAGCCGGTAATAACTCCGTTATCGAACATCTTCTGAACACGTTGGTGAACCGCTGCGCGGCTGACTCCACATTGCTCTGCTACATCCTTGAACGGAATGCGCGCAGATTGAGTGATGATCTTCAGAATTTTACGATCTAACTCGTCTATTTTCTCCATATAAATAGTAAAACGTTTAAATTTTGCTGCAAAGATATAGTTTTTTTTGGATATATGCAAATTTTTTTATACTTTTGCAGCAAATTTTGTAACAAAATGACACTTGAAGAGTATATTTCCCTCCACACAAGTCCGGAAAATGAGGTTTTGGAGGCTATCACGCGTGACACGCACGTTCATATATTAAACCCGCACATGTTGAGCGGGCACGTGCAGGGGCGCGTGTTGAGTATGCTGAGTCATATGATTCAGCCGAAGCGGATTTTGGAGTTGGGGACCTTCACAGGCTATAGCGCACTCTGTCTGGCAGAAGGATTGGCCGAAGGCGGCAAACTTATTACCATCGAGCATAACGACGAGTTGGAAGAGACGATACAGCGGAATTTGTCCCGCTCACCTTTATGTGAGCGTATAGAATTGCGCATTGGTGATTGTAAATTGGTAATTGGTGATTTGAAGGACCAAGTCTTTGATTTGGTCTTTATCGATGCGGACAAACGAGAATATTGCACGTATCTGGATGCCGTTTATCCTTTGGTCCCGGTAGGCGGATTTATATTGGCGGACAACACCCTCTGGGACGGCCACATCATCGATCCGGCGTACGACAAAGACAAACAGACCTTGGGACTCAGAGCCTTCAACGACAAACTAAAAGAGGACGACCGTTTTGAACAGGTCATCCTCCCTTTACGAGACGGACTTACGTTGATCCGAAAGATCAAGTAGTCAGTATTCAGGATTCAGAGATTGAGGGCTTCCTCCCAAGTGTAGTCACGGTCTTCGACCGAAGAGGCAATGTACCCCATTGTCTCTTTTGCTTTATCTTGCGGGAAAGTGAAGTATGTGCAGACGCACTCGCAGAGGAGCTCTCCTTCGGAGGAATAGATCTCCCCCACTACGATCGCCACATTCCGTCGCATCTCTTTAAGATAGCCGCGGAGTTTGATATAATCCTGCAGCGTAGAGACGGGTTTATGGTAACGCATCTCCATCTTCGCCGTCACGCCGGCTGTCTGGAGTTTATGAAAGACGACCCATCCGCACACTTCGTCCAACAGAACCGCCTGAACACCGCCGTGAAGGGTATTGAGCCAAGATTGATGGTTCTGCGTCGGACGCCAGATAGAGATGATGTCATCCCCATCCTCAAAGAATCGCATCCGCGTTCCTATGGGGTTATCCGGGCTACAACCAAAACAGTTATAACCGGGCATGGAAGTCCAAGGATTGATAATTCGTTTCATTAGAAATTGTATTTTGTCATCAGTTGTACACGATGGTTCGTCACCCAATGGAGATTCGTCTTTGCGAGTCCGTACAGGTCGGAGGTTCCGGCTTGGCCGTATTGCACGGAGGTAATCTCATACTCCAGTCCTAATTGGAACTTACCCACCGTATAGAGCAAGGTAGGCGACATACGCCACATACGATTCATGTTATTGGCGCGAGGCGTGTATAAGTCATCCGGACGACCGTCATTGTTTCCATCGTAGAGCGCTTCTTTCGTCCCGAGATTCTCAATATATCCGGCAAAGAGAATACCCTGCAGTTTCTGCGGGTGTTTGTCTTCCTGCGCCCCTATTTGGCCGCCATACACGATACTCAGCCACGAGGATGATGCGCGGAGCGGCGTATATTCCCACGAGCCATCCGGGTTCTTGGCTTTTACACCATAACCACTATTGAGGTTCATGTGTTCGCCTGCCTCCGAGAAGATGGTCTTCGCTTTGATTGAGAACTCATCTTTCTTGTATTGTACGTAGAGGAAAGGCGAAGCGGTGGTGATACGATCCTTAACGCTGACGGAGATTGTGTTTCCTCCGACATTAACCGTGCCTATCTGCCGGGGTTTGATACTCAATACATCGGCGCCGGCGCGCAGCAGGAATCCGTTCGTGTGGACACTCAAGCCTAAATAGGCCTCCGGCGTCTTGCTATACATGATAAAATCAGCGGCTTGAGTAGATGCGCCGGTGGGTGACGGACCTACGGAACAGTATTGCATTTGCCATAACAGCGAACCCGTAAGCGTAAAATACTTGCCAAGACGCGCATCCATCTTCACTTGCGGCGAGCGGTTGAATGGTCCGAAAGGAGCACCCGAAGCCAGCGAGATGACGTCGCTAAAGTCCGCAGCCATCGGGTGCCAAGCCTGACCGAGCAATAAGTCCACGCGCGCGTAATCCTTATCATTCATGCGCAAACTATCCCAGCCTAAAGTCATATACGCCTGACGCAGTCGAAACTGCGCCACGCCGCTAACGGGGTGAGAGACTTTCGTACTCAATCCCGCATAGAAATCCGCTTCGATCTTACCTCCGAACTCCGTGTTACGCCATTTATAGCCCACGATATCCAGTCCCACGCGGGTCGTCAAACTCAAGAAACGGAACGTACTGCGTGCGTTCAGGTCTTCAGGAGGAAGGCCGGATGCAGCTGCTTCAGCCTCTGTTTGATTCCACGCCTCGTCGTACGGCTGGTAGTTATACAAATCGCCCGTTCCGGAGATGGACTCACGGGAGTCGAATGCAAAATAGTTACGGATAAAACCGTAGGGCTTGAAATGCTGCTTGAGGTGGGACTTCACCGCCTCTTTCTTAGCTGCTTTGGCATCTCCCTCCAGCGCAAAGACCGAAGTGACGGTCAGTGCGCAAAGAAGGAGGAGAATCATTCTATTTTTCATACGTTAATTGCAACCGGAATCCGTAGTTAAATTATTTTATTGCAAACAACGGTCTAACGCATCGGTAAGCGCTTTTTTGTCCAGATGCTGACCGATAAAGACGAGTTTCTGCATTCTGTCGCCGTACTGGTCATCCCAATCCTTGCGAAGCTGCGCATCGTCTGCCATGAGTTGCATGAGTTCCTCTTTGGGCATGGTAGCAAACCACTCTCCGGCTTTGCGGAGGTTGAACTGCCGTCCGGCTTGCTCAAAGAGATAGCACATATCGTACTCCTCGGCAAAATAGCACATGCCTTTGCAACGGATGACGTTCTTCGGCCAATGAGCCGCCACAAACTCATCAAAAAGCCCCAAATCAAAGGGTCTGCGCGCATAATAGACAAAGGTCTCTATACCAAACTCCGCCAGGTGGTCATGCTCGCCATGCTCATGATCGTGGTGATGCTCGTGATCGTGGTGATGATGCTCATGCTCATCGTGATCATCATCGTCATCATCGTCGTCGTCATCATGGTCATGGTGGTGCGATGCATCCTCCACTTCCTGGATCCACGCAGCCGAAGTAGCTGTGCGGTCAAAGTCAAACATACGGGTGTTGAGAATCTTCTCAAACGGCACATCGCAGTAGTTGGTCTCGATGATTTCTGCGGTGGGTTGTATAGCGCGAATGATTGATTTTATTCGCGCCAACTCTTCTTCGCTTACTTCGGAGGCCTTGTTTAACAAAACAATATTCGAGAACTCAATCTGCTCAATCACGAGTGCCGCGAGGTCTTCTTCCTTGGGCACATAGTGCGCCAACTGCTCGCCGCCATCAAACTCGTCACGGATACGGAGGGCATCCACCACCGTGCAGATACAATCCAAAACAGGCATTCCATCCTGCGCAAACTGGGGTACCATCTGCGGGTACGAACACAAGGTCTGGGCAATAGGCGCAGGCTCGCAGATGCCGGAAGCCTCGATGACGATGTAGTCATATGCTTTTTGTGCCGCGAGGTCGTGCAACTGATTGATCAGATCGGTCTGGAGCGTACAGCAGATACAGCCGTTTTGCAGCGCCACGAGGGAATCATCCTTCTGCGACACTACTCCGCCCTGCTGAATGAGCGAAGCGTCGATATTCACTTCGCCTATATCATTAACGATAACCGCAAAACGAATGCCTTTATTATTCGTCAGAATGCGGTTAAGAAGGGTTGTCTTGCCGCTTCCCAGATAACCGGTCAGCAGCAAGACAGGAATTTTTTGAATACTATTCATTCGTAATTCGTAATTTTTAATTCGTAATTTTTACTTTACGTACGCGGCATAATCGCCGTAATATTTTTCTACCAATTCGGATTGTCCGTTCCGCTCACACGTCTGGAGAACGTAGCCCAACACTGCTGCTTGGCGGCTGGTGGTGGTCTCCATCAGTTCGCGTTTGCGGCGGTCCAGAGACGATGCAAAACGCAGGTACTCTACGCAGGTGTTCGCTACGTCATCCATGATCGCTACGGCTTTCTCGTCCTCTTTGAGCATGAAATACATCGCCGCCATCGATGCGGATGTGTAATCGTACGGAATATTATATCCCGGGAGTTGCTCTTCGGCATAATCCAACACCTCAAGAGCCTTCTCACGCTGGTTCTCACGCAGCAGCTGTTCCGCCAGTTGCGCAAACATCATCCGGTGGGTACGACACATACGCATGAGGTTCTCATCGATATAGATGCCGGGGATATTCATGTTTCCGAACTTAAATTGGTGCATCATATTTTCGTACATCTTCTCGGTGTTTACACGCGGTTGTCCGTCACGACTGCGGGTCGGCGTGACCTGGTATGCCAGACCGGTGAGTTCCATATAGGGTTCGAGGCCCAGATAGTAGTCGTTACCAACCGTTGCGCAGAAGTAAATCGGGCGTTGCCATTTGTTAGTGGACAACATCTCCATGATCATCATCTCCGAGCGGGTGTACATACGTTTCTTCTTGAAGAGGATCTGCTCACCGGACGGGGTCTCCACGAATAGTTGGTCGGACGGGATATAGTTATCACCCTCACGAGTCTTGGTACGCGGATCATCCGAACGCAGGAAATTAAACGCCTTCTCAACGGAAATAGGCTGTCCGAGGCGGTTATCGACGCGGGCTATCTCATTGGAACCAGGCATGTAATCTTTGTATTCCCAAGAGATCGGAAGTGCTTTAGACTCATAGTACGGACGCTTCATCTGGGCGATATACCAGTCGGTCTGGAGATACGAGAGGTTGCACACACGCTTGTCGGTTCCGACCTCTTCTACCTCCTGGTTGTACCAAAGTGGGAAGGTGTCGTTATCGCCATTAGAGAACAGGATCGCCTGGTCCTCGCAGGACTTGAGATAGTTAGCTCCGAAATCCCGGCAGGAATAACGCTGCGAGCGGTCGTGGTCATCCCAGTTCTGCGATGCCATCTGCGCAGGCACGAGCAAGCAGACGAGGCTTGCACAAACAGCCACTAAAGCCTTGCCCTTTTCGCTCTTCAGCGCACTGTTGATCCAATCGACAATCGCCAGCACACCCAGACCGATCCAGATACAGAAGGCATAGAACGATCCCGCGTACGCGTAGTCACGCTCGCGCGGTTGATAAGGTGTCTGGTTGAGGTACATGACGATTGCCAAACCCGTGAGGAAGAAGAGCAAGAAGGTCAACGTGAAATTCTGCCAGCCTACTTCTTTACCCTCTTTATCGCGCTTGCTGCACTGCCAAACGATACCGATGAGACCCAAGATGAGCGGCAAGAAATAATAGACGTTATGTCCCTTATTCTCCTTGAGTTCGGTCGGCAGGAGCGATTGATCGCCCAGCATGGCGTTGTCAATAAACGGAATACCGGAGATCCAGTTTCCTTTGGTAATCTCGCCGTACGACTGCAGGTCATTTTGACGACCGGCGAAGTTCCACATGAAGTACCGCCAGTACATGAAATTCACCTGATAGCGGAAGAAGAAACGGAGGTTCTCCGCAAAAGTCGGACAATACTCCGTCTTCTGCTGGCCGCAGTACTCATAACGAATACGCTTGCCTTTGACATTCGCCCACTCTTTGTATGCCTGTACATGGCTTCCCTGCGCAGAATACATACGCGGGAAGAGCATGCAGAATTGCGGCATATATTTGTACGAAGACTTATATCCGGTGATAACATAATGGTCCTTCTCACCCTCTTTTTCAGGAGCCGGAGCATATTGCGCATGGCCTTGTTCCTCAACCGGCACGCACATATTGCCCTCAATGCGGAGTTCGACCGGCGCGTTGTAGGTCTGGCCGTAGAACAAAGGACGGTCGCCGTACTGCTCACGGTTGAGGTAGTATTTGAGCGAGAAGACGTTATCCGGGCTGTTCTGATCCATCGGAGTGTCGGCGTTGGAACGAATGACCAAAGCAGCGTACGAGCTGTAACCGATGAGGATCACAGTCACCATCAGAATGCCGGTATTCAGCCATCTCCAAAGGTTTTTATCGGGATTCTCCGCATGTTCGATGTCTGCACGTTTCTTCGTATAGAGAATCGCCCACGTGAGGATTCCCACGGTGAGTACGATACATACCGCGAGGCCTGTATTGAAGGGACATCCGAGCCCGTTTACAAACAAGAGTTCGAACCATCCGATCAGCGTCGGGAAGCCGGGGATAATGCCGTACAAAATAACCAAAAGCACCAAGCAGGAGGCCAAGAATGCATAAATCAACCCCTTCCACGAGAACTCGTAGCGGCGGAAATAATACACCAGACCGATGGCAGGGATGGTCAGCAAGTTCAGCAAGTGAACGCCGATGGACAATCCCATAAGATAAGCGATAGCGATCAGCCATCGGTCACTACCCTCTTCGTCTGCTTGCTCATCCCATTTGAGGATCAGCCAGAAGACCACCGCCGTGAAGAGCGATGAGGAGGCATACACTTCGCCTTCCACCGCCGAGAACCAGAAGGTGTCGGAGAAAGTGTAAGCGAGTGCACCGACGGTGCCTGCTCCAAGGAGCGCGATGCCTTTCCAGAGTGTGTCCGGAGCAACGAGTTTCTTTGCCAGCGCCGTAATCGTCCAGAAAAGGAAGAGGATCGTGAAGGCACTTGCCAGCGCAGAAAGGGCATTAACACACATCGCCACTTGGGTAGTGTCCGATGCAAACAGACTAAAGAAATGGCCCATGAGCATGAAAAACGGTGCTCCGGGCGGGTGGCCTACGTCCAGTTTCCAGGCGGAGGAGATGAACTCACCGCAATCCCAGAAAGAGGCAGTGGGTTCCATCGTAAGGAGATACGTAGCCGCGGCGATGGCAAAAACGAGCCATCCGCAGAGCGTATTCCACAATTTAAAATTCTTCATATTTTTATTATTTTATTAATTTTTAGGCCATTTTTAGGCAAAATCGACACAAAGGTACTACAAAATCTTGAAAGTAGAAAATGAAAAGCAAAAAAAATTCGTTTTTTGCACTTATACGCGTTTTTTCTTATAAAATTGCGCGCGCACTTGCGTATATAAAAAAGTTTTTGTATCTTTGCAGGCTTTTTTAACATAGACAAATAAATCTAAAACAAAATATAAAATGATTAAAGTTGGAATTATTGGATGCGGCTTCGTAGGAGGAGCCCTAAAAAACTGGTTGGAGCACAACAACCCTGAGTGTCAATTATTCATCTCTGACCCCTACAAGGGTTACAACGATGACTTGAGCGGCATTGACATCGCTTTTCTTCAGATTCACGTACCGACAGAAGATGATGGTACGCAAGACCTGCGTCTCATGACAGAACTGATCAAGAACCTGCCGGATGTGCCGGTTTTCGTTCGTACAACTATTCTGCCGGGCACCAGCGAGCGCCTTTCGAAAGAAACAGCCCACCGTGTGTATTACATGCCGGAGTTCCTGACCGAGCGCACGTTTATTGAGGACTTCAACAAGCAGATTATGGTATTCACCGGTGAGCAAGAGCTGTTAACGAAGATTTTCGTAGGCAAGAAATTTACCGTCATGAGCCCGCTTGAGGCGGAGTTGACCAAGTACATGCACAATGTCTTTGGTGCCTACAAAGTAACCTATTTCAACGCATGCCGCGAGTATTGCGAGAAAATGGGAGCCGATTGGCGCAAAGTACACACAGGCGTGCTCCTCTCCGGTTACATCAACGACACCCACACCTACGTCCCGGGACCCGATGGTAAGTTCGGTTATGGCGGAAAATGTTTCCCGAAAGATGTGAACGCATTTGCGGAAATGACCAAAGGAACCTCACTCGGAATACTCTTGGAGCACCTCCACGAACTCAACGTTCATTTCCGTGGCGTCGAGGAACACATTTAAAAATCTCACGGGACACATTTAAGAGCCACCAAAAACGGTCTAATCCCGACGGTCGAACGACGGTCAACCGACAGTCAAGCGACGGTCAAGCGACGGTCAAAGCCAAGGTAAGTACTCTATAACACCCTTTTTTGAATCATGAAGATTGCAGTTGCAGGAACAGGTTATGTAGGTCTCAGCATCGCTACCCTACTCGCCCAGCATAACAAAGTGACGGCGGTGGACATCATCCCAGAGAAAGTGGAGATGATTAACTCTCGCCGTTCACCCATCCAAGACGAGTATATTGAGAAATACCTCGCCGAAAAAGAACTCGACCTCACAGCGACACTCGATGCCGAATCCGCTTATAAGGATGCGGAATACGTCGTTATTGCCGCCCCGACGAACTATGACAGCCAGCGGAATTATTTCGACACTTCGGCGGTGGAGAACGTCATAGAGACCGTCCTCCGCATCAACCCGAAAGCGATCATGGTCATCAAATCGACCATTCCTGTGGGTTACACTCAGAGTGTGCGAAACAAATACCACTGCGAGAACATTCTCTTCTCGCCGGAGTTTCTGCGCGAGAGCAAAGCGCTGTACGACAACCTGTATCCGAGCAGAATTATTGTGGGTACCGTGAAAGGTGACGCACGACTGGAGAAGGCGGCAGAGCGTTTTGCGAAACTGCTGGAAGAAGGCGCGATCAAAGAAGAGATCGAGGTACGTATCATGGGACTGACCGAAGCCGAAGCCGTCAAGTTGTTTGCCAATACCTATCTGGCGCTTCGCGTGAGCTATTTCAACGAACTCGACACATACGCGGAGATGAAAGGTCTCAACACACAGGACATCATCGACGGCGTGTGTCTCGATCCGCGTATCGGCACACATTACAACAACCCTTCTTTCGGTTATGGTGGTTATTGCCTGCCGAAGGACACCAAACAACTCTTGGCGAATTACCAGGACGTGCCGGAGAACCTGATTGAGGCGATTGTCGAATCCAACCGCACACGCAAGGACTTTATTGCCGACCGTGTACTGGCGAAAGCGGGCTATTACGATTATTATCATAACGGCCAGTTTAACGCCTCGGAGGAGAAACCTTGCACGATTGGTGTTTATCGTCTGACGATGAAATCCAACAGCGATAACTTCCGTCAATCCTCCATCCAGGGAATCATGAAACGTGTCAAAGCCAAAGGTGCACAAGTGATTGTCTATGAGCCGACGCTGGAGAATGGAACGACCTTCTTTGGTAGCGAAGTAGTAAATAACCTTGCTGAATTTAAACTTCGCAGCCAAGCCATCATCGCCAATCGGTATGACGCGAGTCTGGATGACGTAAAAGAAAAAGTATATACGAGGGATATTTTCCGGAGAGACTAATTGGCTGAGAAAGTAGAACATATTGGCAAGAAGGAGATCGCATGGAGCTATGCAGGCACGGCATTCATGATCGGCGCCGGCGTATTGCTGCTGCCGTTCATCCTGCATAAGATGCCGCAAGAGACCGTGGGAATCTGGAATATTTTCCAGACAATCACGGCTCTTGTGTTGCTGCTGGATTTCGGTTTTCGACCTTCTTTTGCACGGAATATCAGTTATATCTTCTCGGGCGTCAAGCAGTTGCAGAAAGACGGCGTAGCCCATGCAGATGCCGATGCAAAGGTAGATTACGGGCTACTGAAAGGTACGCTGATCGCCATGCGGCGGTTCTACCGTTGGATGGCTGTAGGGGTTTTTGGATTGTTAGCCACAGCCGGCACGGCGTATTTCTACTTCATCTTGCAGAAATACTCGGGCGACAGGCAAGACGCGATGATTGCCTGGGTGCTTC
Source organism: Bacteroidales bacterium UBA2712 (assembly GCA_002354055.1). GTDB lineage: Bacteria > Bacteroidota > Bacteroidia > Bacteroidales > Paludibacteraceae > Colicola. Next base: position 95,823 of record DEKW01000013.1, on the reverse strand, counting down.
TGATTGCGATCAACTGCTACAACCTCTACACGTTGTATTACGATGCGTTACTGACTGGAAAGGGTTATGTGACCCGCATGCAGCAGATTACGATGTTAGGTCAGGCCGTGTATCTGGGACTGGCTATCGGGCTTATCTACGCAGGTTTCGGTCTGACGGCGATTGTAGCTTCGCAATTGGTATCGACGATTATCAGGCGTGTGTTGACCTATAGCGTGTTCTTTACAGCGGAGATAAAAACTCGTTTGCGAGAGGCAGAACCACAGGAACCGAAAGCCATACTAAGTGCCATTTCTCCAAACGCCGTGAAAATCGGGTTGACGCAACTTGGCGGTTTCTGCGTAAACAAGAGTGCGGTGCTAATCGGTTCCGCTTTTCTGACGTTAGAAGAAGTGGCTTGTTATGGCATCACGATGCAGGTGATGGATATCTTAGCGCGCTGCGCGACGGTTTTCTACCAATCGTATTTGCCGAAGTTGGCTCAATGCCGCGCGGAAAACAACCTGCAGGGCTTGAGACGCTACTACCTACTCTGCACGGGAAGCCTATTGGCGGTGTATATCATTGGCGGAATCGTATGGATGTTAGCGGGTGACTGGGCGTTGGATCTGATTCATAGCCAGACGCATTTTGTTCCGGCTATGATGTTGTGCGTAATGTTGTTAATCAGCGCCTTAGAGCACAACCACGCAGTATCTGCAGGATTTATCATGGCGGATAACAAGATTCCGTTCTTCATTCCGTCGCTGGTCAGCGGTGCTACAACTATTATTCTGCTGTTTGTATTCCTCAACCCGCTTCAGATGGGTATCTGGGGCTTGATTTTAGCGCCGGGAATAGCACAGCTGGCATATCAAAACTGGAAATGGCCGAGTGTAATCATTAAAGAACTATGGGGAAAATGAAAGAGCTATCTGTAATCATAGTGACATATAACTCCGAACCGGATATCTACGGATGTCTGGAGGCTCTTTTTGCCCACAACGATATCGGTGATGCTCTGGAAGTAATTGTGGTAGACAATAACAGTCGCGATTTCCAGCAGATGAAAGAGGAGATTACACGGCTGTACGGCGAAACCGTTACTGTGCTTAGTAATTCTCAAAATGGCGGTTACGGGCAAGGAAACAACATCGGTATCCGGAATGCCACTTCGCCTGTGATCATGATCATGAATCCCGATGTGCGGTTGGTTCATATCTCATTTAAAGATATCGTTGAACTATACAAGACAGATGTTCGAGTAGCTCTCTGCGGTTTTAAACAAGTGATAAACAAGAACGGGAGACGTGGAATTTCATTCGCTATGCTAAACCACTATTCCGGTCTTGTACGACTGCTTGGAGGCATTATTGCAAACCGGACAAACATCTTTCTTTGGCGATATATGTATTTTGCCGGAGCATGTTTCTGCGTTCGCAAATCGATGTTTGAGCAGGCAGGTTTATTTGACGAAAATATCTTCCTGTACGGCGAAGAGAATGATATACACTATCGGATTCACCATGCCTTCCCGAAAGCTCATGACATATTCAAAAAAGACTTCGTATATCTTCATCTCACGGAGGATCGTCCGCATTCAGAGACCGTAGTCCGGCGGCGTATCACTTCCAACGAATACGTGCTGCAGCAACAAGGACATCCGAAAGGAACGTATATCCGTAGCGAAGAGCAAAGACTTAAATGGAACAAAAGGCTATTTGGAAATGCTAAATAGGGAATCCTTCATATCACATTTGCAGTGGTTTATTCTGCTTGCATTGTTCGCTTACGACGGATTTACTTATCTGCCGGAAGAGAGCAATTTTGCACTATACAAAAGCGTTTACTATGTATTCATTTTCATAGCCTTTTTGCTAGTTTGTACCCTTCAAATAAATCATGGTCACCTTATGCACCGTTATTTGGGCAGCATTTCCTATGCGATACAGATTTATTTTTGGTTGTATTTAGTGCGGCTTTTTTATGATTTTATGATTGTTGGTGTTGATCAGGAAATCGTTACTAATCCTTTTACGGCTATCTTTCTGTACGTCAACGCGGCTATCATTCCATTTTATGGTTTCTATGTATTCAAGTGGAATTTAATTGATCTCAAGAAACTGAATACCGCGATGCTTGGTATATTTCTGATAATGGGCATGGTCAGTATGTGGTATATATTCACAGGCAAAGCGGCCAGCGAATATCTGGGAGACGATGGACGATTTATGGGTAACGCATCCATGGACACGATCGCTTTCGGGCATTTAGGTACCAGCATTACTATATTGGGTCTATCTTTACTCTATCAAGCCAATATACGATTTTTACATAAGATATTGGGTGCTTTCGCAATCTTATCCGGCTTATTCATTACTCTTGCAGCAGGTTCACGAGGCGCTATAGTAGCCTTATTGTTGTGTTTCGTAGCATATCTGTACATGAATGGTCATAAGTTAAAAATACTCATAGGCTTGCCGGTTTTAGCAGCTATTTTTATTGCATTACTACCTATTCTCCGGGATATATTAGCTTCCTACGGTAATTTGGCTCTGGACCGTTTATATAATTCTATTTATGCTCCGGATAGTATGGAAGCCGGTGTAACGAGCGGACGAGACGTGCTATACGATCAGGCTTGGAAAAACATTTTGCAAAGTCCTATTTGGGGCTCATCACTCTATATAGGAGGAGAATACGTGCATAATAGTATTTTGGAGTCATTCTTAGGACTCGGCATCATCGGTGGTTTACTGTTTACGATAATCATCTTGCGTACACTTGGCATAGCTTTCCGAATGGCGGAAGAGGATAAGGGTTGTTTATTCGTCTCATTGCTATTTGTTCAGTACCTATCGTATAGTTTATTTTCTCGAACATTGAGTATGTTACCGTTATTTTGGATGTCGCTATATTTGGTAATATTCCTCAACGCACGTAAAAACGACTTAACAGCATGAAAATTCATATCCTGACATCTTGCTTCTATCCGGAGTTACACCCAAGGGCTTTCAGAGCCTTTGAGTTAGCACGTGCTTTTGCGCGTCAGGGAGATGATGTCCTTGTATCCGTTTTGACGCAGGTCAACGGCGTTGATTACAAGAAGATGCAGGAAGAGTATGGTTTTCGGGTAGATGTATTGGGAATATACCAACGGGAGATCGGCGAAACCGGACAAACGGGACTTTCTTTTAACTCAACCAATCCGGTTTTACAGCTCATGCACCGCTTGTTCCGCCTTGGTGTCGAGTACTTTCTTGCCGGTAACTTATTCCACCATGCACGAAAAATAGCAGACCATATAACCATCTCGGAAGATACCGATCTGTTTATTGCGCTCTCTACCCCATTTATGGATGTTTTAGCAGGCGCGTTGTATCGCAGAAAAAATGGCCTGAATAATACTATTTTTATTGCTGACAGCGGCGATCCTTTCAGTGGCAGTCAGCAGACGAAACGGGCTATATATATGCGATGGTTGGAGAAATGGGTGTATCGGTTCTATGATTTCCTTACGATACCTACCGAAGGCGCTATTCCGGCATATAATAAAGTGATAGAGAGGGAGAAAATTCGTATTATCCCGCAGGGCTTTGATTTTGGAGCTACACCTATTCAAGAATATAAAAAGAATGCTGTCCCGACATTTGCTTACGCGGGTGTGTTCTATAAAGATATACGTAATCCGGAATTTCTTTTGCACTATTTGGCTGAGCAAAGAACGGATTTCAGGTTTTATATTTACCTGCGGCATCAGGATGCGGAGACAGAGACCATTCTCAATCGCTACAGACCTATTTTATCGGAACGACTGATTGTAAAATATGGTATCGAACGCAAGCAATTGATTAGCGAACTAAGCACATACGATTTTCTGGTCAATGTGGGGAATAATAATAGCACCCAACTACCATCCAAACTGATAGACTATGGTATATCCCGACGTCCGGTATTTCATTGTACGGCCAATCATTTTGACAAAAAGATGTGGGAAGAGTTTATACAGGGCGATTTCCATCATGCGCAAGAAATCGATATTGCTCCATATGCCATAGAAACCATCGTTAAACAACTGAAAGCTCTAAGATGAAAAAGATTCTTATTATATGCGTTACCTTCCATTCAGACAAGGAACTCCAAGCATTCTTGGAGTCTGTTCATCGCGCTGCTGAACGTGTAAAGGGTCAAATGATGGTGGATATTCAAGTTGCAGATAACGGAAAAGCTAACTTGGGTTATCTGGGCGGCGCGCTGCCAATATATAACCGGTATGCACAAGATTATGACTATGTCTCTATCTCTAATGTAGATCTACTACTGGGACCGGATTTCTTTGAGCAGTTATTACAAATCGACACAATAGGTCTAGGATGGATAGCGCCGGACATCTATACAGACAAGATAAATCGTCACGAAAATCCTTATATGCTCACCCGTCCAACTAAATACAATTTCTTGATTTGGAATATTATTTATAGTAGTACGTGGATTTATCGGATGTACCATTCGCTATACCTCCTAAAGAACAAACAATCAAAGGTATATCCTGCTTGCAACATATATGCCGGGCATGGATCGTTCATGCTGTTTACCAAGGCGTTTGTAGAAAAGAATCCGGAGATACATTTCCCGGGATTTATGTACGGCGAAGAGATTTACATGGCGGAATTAGTGCGTCAAGCGCAACTGAACGTATCATACTGTCCGACCCTGCATATTGCTAACACCGGCAACATCAGCACAGGTGTAATTAACCAAGCCCGGAAATCCCGATGGAGCAAGGAAAGCCTGCAGGCCATATATACACAGTTTTTTAAATAATGAATTTGGTCTCAATCATAATGCCCACATACAACTGCGGTCGGTTCATTGCCGAATCGATCGATAGTGTCCTCGCTCAAACCTATACGGCTTGGGAATTGCTCATCGTGGACGATTGTTCGACGGACAACACTGCCGAGATTGTTGCGGCGTACAATGATCCGCGTATCCATTACCTGCGCAATGAGCAAAATTGGGGAGCTGCTCTTACTCGCAATAGAGCGCTTCGAGAGGCGAAAGGCAGGTATATCGCCTTTCTGGATTCGGACGACCTCTGGCTGCCGGAAAAATTAAAGAAGCAGATCGCCTTCATGGAGCAAAACGGCTATGATTTTACCTACCACGAATATACGGAAATAGACGAAGAGTCCAAGCCGCTTGGCGTGTATGTAAGCGGCAAGAAAATTGTAGGACAGTGGGGAATGAAGAGTTGTTGCTGGCCAGGATGCTTGACTGTGATGTATGATACAAAGGTGGTCGGTCTTATACAGATACCGGACATAAAGAAGAATAATGACTCCGCTATGTGGCTGCAAATAATCAAAAAGGCAGACTGCTATCTTCTATCAGAAAATCTTGCGCAATATAGAAGACGTACAGGTTCCATCACGCCTACAGGCATTTGGAAGAAGATTGGATGGCACTATATTCTCTTCCGTGAGGGAGCCCGGATGAACGCTATCGCGTCCTTCTTTTGGATGTGCGTCAACATCGTAGGAAACAGTTATAAGAAATTAAAATATATCTACCGATATGAAACGATTTAATATCCCTTTCTCACCACCGGACATGACGGAGGCTGAGGTGAACGAAGTAAAAGAAGCTATCCTCTCAGGATGGATCACCACCGGACCGAGGACCAAAGAGTTGGAGCGACAGATAGCTTCTTATGTAGGGACAGAGCGAGCCGTTTGTCTTAATTCGGCGACGGCATGCATGGAGATGGCTTTGAGGTTGTTAGGCATCGGAGCTGGAGATGAAGTGATTGTTCCTGCGTACACATATACCGCATCGGCGTCTGTGATTGATCACGTGGGAGCCAAGATTGTCTTCATCGACTCGCAGAAGGACTCTCTGGAGATGGATTATGAGGCAGTAGAATCTGCCATCAATGAGCATACAAAAGCTATTATACCAGTTGATTTAGCAGGTATCCCATGCGACTACGACCGCCTTTATGAGATAGTTAATCGAAAGAAAGCTGTCTTTGCTCCTACTACTGATTTGCAACAAAAGATAGGACGAATAGCTATTTGCGCAGATGCGGCGCATGCCTTCGGAGCATCGCGGCAAGGCAAAATGGTAGGTTCCATTGCTGACTTCACCTCTTTCAGTTTCCATGCCGTGAAAAATTTCACGACGGCAGAAGGCGGTGCGCTCACTTGGAATATTCCCGATGCTGACAACGAAGCTATCTACCATCAATTACAACTTTATTCTCTGCACGGGCAGTCGAAAGATGCGCTGGCAAAGACCCAACTCGGTGCTTGGGAGTACGACATCGTGGGACCTTGGTACAAATGCAATATGACGGATATCATGGCTGCTTTAGGTCTTGTACAAATGAAACGCTACCCTGCTCTTTTGGCTCGTCGCCGTGAGATCATCGAGCGATACGATCAAGCTTTCAAACTATTAGGCGTAGGTGTATTGCCGCATTATACGGCTGAACACCTTTCTTCCGGACACCTCTATCTGACAAGGGTGCCGGGTGCGTCGCTCGAAGAACGGCAAGCGATCATCGTTCAAATGGCAGAGAGAGGCATAGCGACCAATGTACATTATAAACCCCTGCCAATGATGACGGCTTATAAGAATCTCGGCTTTGACATCGCGAATTACCCGAATGCCTACGCGCATTTCGTTAACGAAATCACCCTGCCGTTACATACCCGTCTAACAGACGAGGAGGTGGCCTATATCATTGAGCAATACACAGATATCCTGACGCATCGATGATTCGGTTTAGCGACATAGTTTTCAGTTTTTTCGGGCTGTTGTTTCTTAGCCCGCTGTTCTTCGTAGTAGCATTATGGATTGTCTTCGATAATCCGGGACCGGTCTTCTACCGCCAACAACGGGTGGGACGAGATAATAAGGACTTCGGTTTGCTCAAGTTCCGCTCTATGCGTGTCGGAGCCGATAAGATGAGCCTTATTACCATCGGGGATCGAGACCCTCGTGTCACATGCGCGGGTTATTACATAAGGAAATTCAAGATAGACGAACTACCGCAGTTATGGAACGTGCTCATCGGCGAGATGTCGCTCGTAGGACCGCGACCGGAGGTGCGCAGATACGTTGATCTATATACGCCGGAGCAACGCAAGGTGCTCTCGGTGCGACCGGGGATAACGGATTACGCCTCTATCGAGTATATCGATGAAAACAAACTCCTGGCGCTATCTGACGATCCGGACAAGACCTATATAGAAGAGATCATGCCGGCTAAAATAGCTCTGAATATGCGGTATATCAACCATCAGACGTATGGAGAATACCTCAAAATCATAATATTAACATTTGCAAAAATAATTCGATAATAAATATATATGGAAAGAAGAGTTAGAGTTCGTTTTGCTCCGTCTCCGACGGGTGCATTACACATCGGCGGCGTGCGTACCGCTTTGTACAATTATTTGTTTGCCCGTCAGCACGGCGGCGACATGCTCCTGCGTATCGAGGATACCGACTCGACGCGTTTTGTGCCGGGCGCTGAGGAGTATATCCTGGAGGCCCTCGATTGGTTGGGCATCGGCATTGACGAAGGTCTGCGCCTGAAGAAAGGCACTAAGGAGATCGAGGCTGTCGGTGAGCACGGTCCTTACCGTCAGTCCGAGCGGCGCGAGATCTACCACCGGTATGTGAAGCAGCTGCTGGATTCCGGACATGCGTATATCGCTTTCGACACCCCGGAGGAGTTGGAGGCCAAGCGCACGGAGATACCTAACTTCCAATACGACGCCCGCACGCGTGAGATGATGCGTAACTCGCTGACCATGAGTGCAGACGAGGTAAAAGCCCTGCTGGACAAAAGAGAGAAATACGTCGTACGATTCAAAGTAGAGCCTGATGAGGACGTGCATGTACATGACCTCATCCGCGGCGAGGTGGTCATTAATAGCAATATTCTCGACGACAAAGTGCTCTATAAATCTGCAGACGACCTGCCTACGTATCACTTGGCAAATATCGTCGATGACCATCTCATGGAGATCAGCCACGTCATCCGCGGTGAGGAGTGGTTGCCTTCTGCCCCGCTCCACGTGCTCCTTTATCGTGCCTTCGGATGGGAAGACACGATGCCTCAGTTTGCCCACTTGCCGCTGTTGCTCAAGCCCGACGGTAACGGCAAACTCTCCAAACGTGACGGCGACCGTCTCGGTTTCCCCGTCTTCCCGCTGGAGTTCCACAACCAGAAGGATGGTACTGTCTCTTCCGGTTACCGCGAGAGCGGCTATCTGCCGGAGGCGGTCATTAATTTCTTAGCTTTGCTCGGATGGCACGGATCGGGTGATCAGGAGATGTACTCGATGGACGAGTTGATCAAGGACTTCTCGCTCGACCGCGTGTCCAAATCCGGTGCTAAGTTCGACTACGAGAAGGGTAAATGGTTCAACCACCAGTACCTGCAGCTGCGGTCGAACGAGGAGTTGGTGGAGATGTTCAAGCCGGTGCTGGAAGAGCATGTCCGCAATAACGAGATCACGTCATCACGTAATGACGAAGAGATTGCCAAGATCATCGGTTTGGTTAAGGACCGTGTGAACTTCGTGCCGGAGCTCTGGGAGCAAGTTAATTTCTTCTTTGTTGCTCCGACGGAGTACGATGAGAAATCACTCAAGAAACGTTGGAAAGAGGATTCTCCGAAGCACATGACTGAGTTGTTGGAGCTATTGGAAGCACAAGACGATTGGTCTGCAGAAGCCTTAGACGCGCTTGTCATGCCGTGGATTGAGAAGATGGAGTACGGTGTAGGTATCGTCATGAATGCCTTCCGTATCTGTCTTGTAGGCGCAGCGCGTGGTCCGCATATCTGGGCTATTACCGATGTTCTCGGCAAGGAAGAGACCATAAAGCGCGTTCGTACCGCATTAAACAAACTTGGTTAATTCACCATGACCCCCCGCGAGGCATTACATACCTATTTCGGCTACGATGATTTTCGTCCTTTACAGGCGGAGATCATCGATGCCGTGCTCGCGGGGCGCGATACCTTAGCGCTCATGCCTACGGGAGGCGGCAAGAGTATCTGTTTTCAGGTGCCTACCCTTGTCATGGGCTCCGAGCACGAGGACAAACGTCTCTGCTTCGTTATCACGCCTTTGATCGCGTTGATGAAGGACCAGGTGGAGAACCTGCATGCACGAGGTATCCAAGCCGCGGCGGTCTATACCGGTATGAGTTGGGATAAACAGCGTGTGGCATTGGATAACTGTCTGTACGGGCCGTACCATTTTCTGTATTGCTCGCCCGAGCGGTTGGAGTCCGAGGAGTTTCGTAAGCGTCTGGCGGATTTGCCTATTGGTCTGATTGCCGTCGATGAAGCACATTGTATCTCGCAATGGGGGTATGATTTCCGACCTTCATATCTGAACATAGCTGCAGTACGAGAGTTATTACCGGGTGTGCCGGTACTTGCTCTGACGGCTACGGCAACGCCGGAGACTATCGAGGATATACAAGCCAAGTTGGGCTTTACCGAACCAAATGTCTTGCGAAAGTCTTTCCATCGCGAGAACCTGCGTTATGTCGTGCGGCAGACGACCAATAAAGCCGAAGAAGTAGCGCATATTCTCTCCCGCGTGCCGGGTTCGGCGATTGTCTATGTCCGCAACCGCAAGCGCGCGCAGGAACTCGCCGAATGGCTACATACCACCTATTATCACGCCGGACTCACGACCAAGGAACGCAATGAACGGCAGGAGGCGTGGAAAGAAGGCAAGACGCGAGTTATCGTAGCAACGAATGCGTTTGGAATGGGTATTGACAAAGCGGATGTAAGGCTGGTCATCCATGTGGATTTACCCAGTTGTATCGAGTCATATTACCAAGAGGCAGGACGAGCCGGAAGAGACGGAGAGACGGCGTATGCCGTGCTGCTCTATAATCCCAGTGAGGACAAGGCGAAGATTCAGAAACGCATCGTTGACACCTATCCGCCGAAGGAGTTTGTAGAGATGGTCTATCACAAGACCATGGACTTCCTGCAGATCGGTGCCGGTAGCGGTCTCGGTCATCGGTTCATGCTACATATGGACCAACTCTGCCACGTTATGAAACTGCCGGTGCTGCAGACCTACTCTGCCCTGCATATCCTGACGCAGGCGGGCTATATCGACTTTGAAGAAGAGCACGAGACGCAGCCGCGGGTGCAGATAAACGTGCCGCGGCATCGGTTAGGCGAATATAACCTCTCCCGCGAACAAGTGGCTATGTTAGATGTGTTGATGCGTTCGTATTCTGGCATCCACACCGACCTGCAGTATGTCCGCGAAGCGGATCAACCCTCAAACCCTCAAACCCACAAACCTTCAAACCATGAGATATTAGTCTCTCTCGCTCAACGGGGTATCATCACCTATATCCCGCGGTCTGTGGGATGCTGCCTGACTATGACCAAAGAGCGAGAAGTAGATCTCTACCTCTCGCCCGCTATTTTCGAGGAGCGTCAGATGCGCTTTATCTCGAAGATCAATGCGATGTTGGAATATGCAGAGCAGAATCAGTTCTGCCGGGAACAAGTGCTACTCGCTTATTTCGGTGAGCGGGACGCTGTCCCCTGCGGCCACTGTGACGTCTGTATCGCCCAGTAACTCCTGCATCTCCTTTAACTCCTCTTCGTTAATCATCTTATCACGGTCGTTCACGCCCATGAGCGGACCGAAGAAGACTTTCAGCAACGCACGGCCGATGACCTTGCGGAAACTGAATTTCGGGCTCTTGGCGTCACCTTTGACCGGCACGTCCAGGATGATCATGTCTTGGGCGGAAGTGAGGATCTTAAAGCCCGTACGAACGGGGATATTCTTGTACGGCGCCTTAGAGAAGCGCTCTTTCTTACCTACCCGCGGATGGTCGATGACGATCTTGTTTGTTCCGTCCATCTTGCCGGAGGTCACGTCTATATGGCTCTCCAGACTGAGATCACCGCCTTCTATAGGATAACCGGTGTAGTTACGGCAGAGGGCATCGAAGTCCTGCAACTGAACACCAGTTAGTTTGAGGTTCAGCCGGGTGTCTTGGTTCGCAAGATCGAGACCGCCTACGAAATCCGCTTTCAGTTGTGCGTCGGACATGAGTGTTGCTTTCGCCGTGACGCTATTACGGCCGTTGGTCGCGATATTGCTGCCTTCCACCTCCAGCGTCTTGATGCCGTACTCCCACTCGTTCTTCATCGAGTAGTCGTGGTACGTGAGGTCACGACCGGTGATCTTCACTTTCTTCGCCATCCATACTAATGGTTTAGCCTCTTTCTTCACCGCGGGTTCGGGCGTCGTAAGGCTGTCTGACTCTGCATGATCTTCCTCCGGCTCTTTCTCTTTGATGAGGCGCGAGAGTGTGTTCCAGGTCTCGTGTACCTCGTAAGCGCCCGTGATACCAACGATAGAGAGTGTATCGAGGATGAAGGTGTTCGTACTCAGATCGCCTTTGTTGATCGCCACGCGCAGCTCATCCATGGCGGCTATCTGGTCGTCGTGCGTGTCGCGGATACTGAGTCCGCTCATCGCTAAGTTACCTTTCATCTGGATATTGGTAATGTTATCCAGACTGCCGTCCACCAACACCGACCCATTCAGTTTGGCGCCGAGACCGCTGATATTCAGATAATCCTGCACGAGCGGCAGCACGACATCGGTATGTACATCGTGGAGATTGAGTTTCACGGCGTAGTTGTTGGATTGCATCCGATAGCCGGCGATGATACCTACCCTTCCTCCAGTCGGCAGACCAAACTCCAAGCCGGCATTCGTCTGCGTGTTGTCAAAGAAGAGCCCCGGTACACGAAGAGAAATATCCTCCAGTTTCCATTGCTTATCGGTTACCACGTCGCGGTAACGGATGGAGCTATTATTGATGCGGATGTCGTCTAACGCCACGGTCCAGTTGCTTGGCGTAGTGTCTTTCGGCAGGGAGTCGTTCTTCGAGAAACGCTCGATGATATCCGAGAAATTGAGTCTGTTGTTGCTCTTGAGGATCTGTCCGTTGAAGCCGTCCAGTTGTATCTTGCGCAGTTTGACACGTTGAGCAATCAGCTGTGGATAAGCAATCTGTACGTAGAGCTTGTCAAAGGAGATGAAGTTCGTCTCCCCGTTGACCTCTTTGCATTCAAACTCCTTGATTGTCACGCCACCCCAGTAAGGATTGATGAGCACCGATTCGGTATGGAGCTGCCTACCGACGATCTGCTCGCCGTAGTTATTCACCACATATTTGGCTACGGGAGACGCTACGACAAGTATCAAAGCAAAGAGGAGCACTATTACAAGTGCTCCCCATCCAACTATCTTCAGAATTTTTCTCATGAGTTTATCTCATTATTCTGCAGAAAGTGTGATGCGACGGAAATCAGTGATTACCACGCCTTTAGCTTTCAGCACATCCTTCACGAGTTCTTTGGACTCGCTCATGATATATGCCTGCTCCACGAGGGTGTTCTCCTTGAGGAACTTACCAAGACGACCTTGTGCAATCATCTCGATCTTCTTAGCCTGGTTAGCGAGGTTAGCCTCTGCCTCTTTAGCGACAGTTGCTTTGATCTCGCGAGCCTGCTGTGCCTGCTCGGCGGTGATCCAACCCTTAGCCTGGTTCGACTCGATGTGATCATCGGAATCAACGTGAGCGGGGTTGATACCTGCTTTGCGGATAGCGTTCTCGATAGCTTTGTTGATCTCGTCCTGTTTGGTCTTCTCAATAGCTACCTCGAGCTCATGTTTCTTAACCTCCTCAGCAACGTGATCTGCGTCGAGTGCGATCGGGCTCATGGCGGCTACCTGCATCGAGATACCGTGAACGGTCTCGTGGTCAGCGCCAGCCTCTGCTGCAACGAGCGAGCTGAGTTTGTTACCCAGGTGGTTGTAAGCGTCCACTACCGGTGCCTCAAGGCAAGCGTAGTCGGCAAGCTCCATCTTCTCACCCGTAACGCCGGAGCGCTCGGTGATGATCTCTGCTACTGTGAAGTTACCGATCTTGAGGTTCTTCAGCTCCTCTGCGGAACGTACTTTGTTTTCCAAAGCAGCATCCAGAATCAGTTTCACCATACCTACGAAGTCCTCGTTCTTAGCTACGAAGTCGGTCTCGCATTTCACGCCAACGATAGCGCCAAAGCCGTCTTTTACTTTTGCCAGAACGCAACCCTCGGAAGCCTCACGGTCGGAACGTTTTGCTGCGATAGCTTGTCCACGTTTGCGGAGCAAGTCCTTCGCAACCTCGAAATCGCCGTTTGCCTCTTCCAGAGCCTTCTTGACATCCATCATACCTGCGCCTGTAATGTCGCGCAGTTTTTTGATATCAGCTAATGTTACAGCCATAATTTCAATTAAAAATTAAAAATTAAGAATTAAGAATTATTCTGCGTCCTCAGCCTTTGCCTCTGCTGCTTTCTCCTCAGCTTTCTCTTCTGCTTTCGGAGCTGCTTTGCGGATGCGTTGACGGCGCTCTTTCGGCTGCGGAGCCTCGGTGTTAGCCTGAGCCTCTGCTGCCTCTTCGTCAGCCTTCTCAACCTTACGCTCCTCGAGACCCTCTTTGATAGCCTCGCATACAGCGGTTAAGATCACGTCGATAGCCTTGGTAGCATCGTCGTTAGCCGGGATTACGAAGTCGATGTTGTTCGGGTTAGAGTTGGTGTCCACAATACCGAATACAGGGATTCCCAGACGGTTTGCCTCTGCTACGGCGATGTGCTCCTCCATTACGTCCACTACGAAGATGGCGCTCGGGAGACGAGTCATGTCTGCGATAGAACCGAGGTTCTTCTCCAGTTTCTCACGCTGACGGGTGATCTGCAATTTCTCGCGTTTGGATACGTTCTCGAGGGTACCGTCGGTCATCATCTTGTCGATCTGCCCCATTTTCTTAACCGCCTTGCGGATGGTCGGGAAGTTGGTCAGCATACCGCCGGCCCAACGCTCGGTGATGTACGGCATCTGCACCTCTTGTGCATGAGCAGCGATAACCTCCTGAGCCTGTTTTTTCGTACCAACGAACAGGATCTTACGGCCGCTGCGAGCCAGGTTCTTCAATGCCTCTGCTGCCTCTTCGATCTTAATAGCAGTTTTGTTGAGGTCGATGATGTGGATTCCGTTGCGCTCCATGTAGATGTAAGGAGCCATAGCCGGATTCCATTTACGTTTGAGGTGACCAAAATGTGCGCCAGCCTCGAGAAGTTGATCAAAATTTGTTCTCATTTGTTTTTAATGAATAATGATTAATGAATAATTATTATTTCTCCTTGTATTTTGGGGATCTCTTTCACGCGCATAATACATTATTAAATATACGCGCACGCACATACGTTTGAGACTCCAAAACAATCGTGTGGTAATCCCGAAGGAGTCCACACGATTTGGAGTTGTTCGATTAACGCTTACTGAACTGGAAGTGCTTACGAGCCTTCGGCTGACCCGGTTTCTTACGCTCAACCTCACGAGCGTCACGAGTCATGAAGCCTTCTGCCTTCAGCGCAGCCTTGTCTTCAGGATTGATTTTCACCAGCGCACGAGCGATAGCGAGGCGAAGCGCCTCTGCCTGGCCTTTGAAGCCACCGCCGTCAAGCGTTACCTTGATATCGTACTTCTCTGCTACGCCGAGTTTGTTCAGCGGTTGGAGAACGATATAGCGCAGAATAGAAGACGGGAAATAAGTCTCGATGTCGCGACCGTTGATCACGATCTTGCCGGCACCTTCATTTACGTAAACGCGGGCTACTGCCTCTTTACGACGTCCTAATGCATTAACTGTTTCCATGTACTTCTATTATTTGAGGGTGTTAATATCAATTTGTTTGGGTTGCTGTGCCTGCATGTTGTGCTCTGCACCGGCGAAGATGTACAGATTGTTAATCTGACGAGCGCCAAGACGGTTCTTCGGGAGCATACCTTTTACTACGCGACGAACGAGTTTGTCTGCGCCTTTAGCCAGCAAATCTGCCGGAGTGAACTCGCGCTGACCGCCCGGGAAACCGGTGTAGCGTACATATACGCGGCCGTTCCACTTGTTACCCGTCAGCTGCACTTTGTCAGCATTCACAATGATTACGTTGTCACCACAATCCACGTTCGGAGTGTAGCTCGGTTTGTACTTTCCGCGGAGCAGTTTCGCTACCTTGGAAGCCATGCGGCCAAGAATCTGGCCCTCAGCGTCTATCACAACCCACTCTTTCTTGGCGGTTGCTTTGTTCACCGACGCTGTTTTGTAACTGTTAAATTCCATTAATTTTAAAAATTTAGTAAGACCGACGGACATCCTTTATGACTTTCGTTTTACGGGCGAACCCTACGTTATCCACCGCCCTGTCTTACGATTAATAATTATTGTTCATATGCGTCCGCGTGCATTACACACGCAAAACGGCTGCAAAATTACTACTTTTTTTTGACATGACCAAATTTTTTTCAAATATTTTGCATTTTTTCTGCATTTTTTCGTTGGAACACGATAGTAGCGATCACTGTCAGGCCCAGGAGGAACGGATAGAAAAGCCATGGCACGATACTCATCGCACTAATACCGGCTATCCCGGATGCCATCAGCAACTGCGCGCCATATGGCAGGAGTCCCTGTACACAACAGCTGGTAGTATCCAGCAGACTGGCACTTCTGCGAGGATCGATATTGAACTTCTCCGCCACTTGTTTTGCGATGTCTCCAACCGAGAGGATGGCAATCGTGTTGTTGGCCGTACAGATATTGGCGAAGGCAACCAGACCGCAGATGCTCCATTCCGCTCCTGCGGTGCTCTTCACATGCTGCGTCATGCGGGAAATCATGAAATCGAAACCTCCGTTATAACGGATCAGCGCAAAAATTCCTCCTGCAAGCAAAGAGATCAAGATAAGTTCGCTCATACCCATGACCCCTTTCATAGCGGCTTCTTCCCACCCGATTAGGTCATAACTGCCATCAATAATACCAGTTGCGCATGTAAGTACGCATCCTAAAGCAAGGACGATCGTCACGTCCATTCGGCATATAGCACAGAAGAAAACGACGAAATATGGCATCACTTTCCACCAGTGTACGCACCCTTCAGTCTCAATTCCCGTGGTGCCCCAACCTAAGAAAATATACAGCGCGGTAACAAGGATAGCTGCCGGTGTGACCATCCGGATGTTAAAACGGAACTTATCGCTCATCCGGCATCCCTGCGATTGCGTGGCTACGATGGTGGTATCGCTGATGACGGAGAGGTTATCCCCGAAGAACGCTCCTCCTACTACGGCTGCCGAGACAATCGGGAGAGTCATCGTGGTAGCTTCTGCCATCCCTGTAGCAATAGGCATCAGAGCTACGATTGTACCCACGCTCGTACCCATGCAAATTGAGGTTAGACAGGCGGCGACAAACAACCCTCCTAATGCAAAATTGGCAGGCAGGACACGAAGCGTCAAGTCCACCATTGCTCCTGCGGCGCCCATCTCTTTCGCGGTAGCCGCAAAAGCGCCGGCTAACATAAAGATCCAAACCATCAGCAACAGGTTCGGACTTCCTGCGCCGCGCGAGAAAATAGAGATTCTCTCCGTCAGCGAAAGTCCGCGTGTCACCGCCACGGAGATCATTGCCGTGATAACAAAGATAAACAACAGCGGCGCATTGCTCACTCCCCCATGGTAGATAGAGAGTATGATCAACAGTACGACCATCGCCACTATGGGGCTAAGTGCCAATAACCCTTTTTTCATTATTTTTTATTCATTAAAATCGCCTGCAAAAGTACTGCTTTTTTTTGAATTATGCAAATATCCACGCATTATTATTTGATTTTTAGGAGAAAAGGAACGGGAGAAGGACAGTGCGTATTGCCGGGCAAGTGCCTCCAATTAGGGTACGTAATAGGTAGTACAATGACTAACGAATATCCAACGAATCACTAACTAATCACTAACGATTGGACTTGGTTTGAGTTATGAAAACAGAAGCACCCGTCTTACGACGAGTGCATTCCTCTCTACATTTACTCACTTCACTGCAGTTACTTTTTGCGGTTTAGCCAGATAACCGGCACTACAAAAATGGCAACCATCAGCACACTGAGGATAATTGTTGTACTATCCATAATGAATTAATTTTAAAGGTTGATATATTTACAAGTCAAAAACTTTAGCAGCGTGTTTGGTTGCGTCACCTTGCAAGAAACGCACCTCGCTAATCGACTGGTAATCAATCTGTTCAAAATGTTTTAATTGCAAAGCTACAAATTGTTTATCTGCGGACACGCAACATTCGACTAACAGATTGCCGTTCATCGCTTGTTCAAAGCGGTTCGTCTTAGCCAGACGCTTTTCCAATACTTGATCTCCGAGCGCAAACAGTTCCTTCAGTTCCTCGCGCAGAATAGGTGCATAATAACGGCTGGTGAAGTTGAGACGGCTATCCGTCGGAGCGTAAACCAAGCGGTTGATCAGACCGAAGAAGGTGGATTTACGAGTGATATACGGTTGCAGGGCTACTGATTCTTTCAGCCCTTGTGGTTGATTTTCCATAATGAATTGAATTTTAATTGTTAATACGTTAAAAGCCTATATGTCAGGTAACCGGCGTATATTACCAGGAGAAGAGCTCCGCCCCAACGGTTGATAGAGCGGTTCTTATTGCAAAGCAGAAGCCAAACGGCTAACGCGCTGACGGCTACCAAAGCGGCGTCTATCTCGATGCCGGGATAAACAGGCAGATGTTTGATTATTGCACTTGTTCCCAAGATGAAGAACACGTTGAAGATGTTGCTTCCGACGACGTTGCCGATGGCTATGTCGTTATTGTGTTTGAATGCCGCCACGACGGATGTTGCCAGTTCCGGCAAAGAGGTTCCGAGTGCCACGATGGGCAGACCGATGACCGATTCCGCCACGCCGCAATAACGTGCAATTGCCACGGCGCTCTTAACGATCATTTCTCCTCCAACGACCAAGCCGACAAGCCCAGCCAGAATAAGGACCACGCATTTCCAAAGAGGGAAAGGAGTGGATTCGGTTGTTGTCGTGGCATCGGCTTTAGCGGTGTAAAACGTATAGAAAAGGAAAGCGGCGAAAACAACCAGTAACGCTAATCCTTCTACGCGTGACAAGCCCTTGGGCTCCATTGGAGAGGTGATAAACACAAAGACCAACACCAGAACTCCCGCCACGATATTCAACGGGATGTCAAGACGAACCGTGCTTCGCTGAGCCACCAGCGGGCATACAAGCGCAGAGCACCCAAGGATAACAAGTGTGTTAATGATATTTGAACCGAGGATGTTGGTAATGGCAAGGTCGGTCGCACCGTCCGCTACAGAGACCATGTTCACCACGAACTCCGGCATGGATGTACCAAACGCCACGATGGTCAGACCGATGACGAGGTCGGTTACGCCCAAGCGTTTGGCGAGTTTGGATGCGCCATCTACAAGCCAGTCTGCGCCTTTGACCAAAAGCACTAAACCAACAACCAAGAAAAGTCCTAATAAAATAGGATTCGATAAATAAGATGATACCATTTTATTGTTTCAATTTGTGTTGTTAATATTCAGTTATTTCGCTGAAAGTCAACACAAAATGCGCCGGAGGAAGTACACGTAGTACGTGCTCCCGGCAGACGAACAGAAAGGACTTGTCTCAAGCCGTTCCTGACCGCGGAAAACAATAAAAACAGGTTGGTAATGATGAATCATCTTGCGCAAGAAAGCCGTTCGGGTTCTGTTCTTGCCGAAAGGCGTGCGCTGGGTGTTTGCACTGAAATGGGTTGGTACAGAGGTGGTTATGTTTGAACCATTGTTGGCAAGGGTCAAGGGTTCGCCTTGTATCCCCACAAGCGTGTGATGGTCGGTTTGTTGCACTGCGCAACCGGACGTGTGAACCGGCTTCGCAGTGGGCTTATCCATCGGCTCAAAGAACTGAATGCCGATGCTCATCAAGATCAACAATATGTACCAAAATCGTTTCATCTCAAAAGCGAGTGCAAAGGTACAAAAAAAATCTCATATGTGCAAATAAATTTGCGTAATTCAGAAAAAAGTTGTACCTTTGCACGAATTTTGGCAAATGGAAGATAACGGCAAAATAGAAGTGATCGGGGCAAGGGTGCATAACCTGAAGAATATCAGCGTGTCCATGCCTCGCAAGAAACTGACGGTGATCACCGGTCTGAGCGGCAGCGGGAAGAGTTCGCTGGCGTTCGACACGATCTTTGCAGAAGGCCAAAGGCGGTACATGGAGACTTTCTCATCCTATGCCCGCGGATTCATCGGCCAGATGCAACGGCCGGACGTGGATAAGATCACCGGCCTGAGCCCCGTTATCTCCATCGATCAGAAGACCACCAGCAAGAACCCCCGATCCACCGTCGGAACGATTACGGAGGTATATGATTTTCTGCGTCTGCTGTTTGCCCGCGCAGGTATCGCCTACTCGTATCTGTCGGGAAAACCGATGGTACATTACACAGACGAACAGATCGTCGAACTGATCTGCCGTGAGTACGCAGGTAAGAAAGTGCTGCTGTTGGCACCGCTGATTAGCAACCGAAAGGGACATTACAAGGAACTGTTTGAGACCATCCGCAAGAAAGGCTTCGTGCATGTACGGGTCGATGGCGAGGTGCAGGAGATAGTTCCCGGCATGAAGCTCGACCGATACAAGATGCACTCGATAGAGGTGGTGGTCGATAGGCTGAAAATTAAGCCATCAGCTATCAGCCATCAGCCTTCAGAAGGGGAGGAGAAAGAGGATCTCAAGCGACTCCGGCAATCGATAGACCGCGCGATGACGCAGGGAAACGGGATTATGGAGATTGCCATCAGCGATCAGCCTTCAGATGTCAGATTCTTCAGCCGTAACCTCATGTGCCCGGAGACGGGACTGAGTTATCCGGAACCCGCACCACATACCTTCTCGTTCAACAGCCCGTCCGGATGGTGCCCGTGCTGCAAGGGATTAGGGAGGATTAAGCAATCAGACGTCAGCCTTCAGAATTCAGAGGAGGTGGATGAAGCCATCCGCGAGGAGAACTGGTGGGAGCAGTTGCAGGAGTTATCAGCCAGCAGCGATCAGTCTTCAGAAGAAAATGAGGAGGAGAAAGAGGAGTGGATCGAGTGCCCGGAATGCAAAGGCAAGCGGCTGAGCAAAGAGGCGCTGAGTTACCGCATCGGCAAATATAATATCGCCGAACTCTCCGCGATGGACATAGACGAGCTGCTGAAGACGTTGAACGAGTTAACGAGTGAACGAATGAACGAATTAACGAGTGAACGAATGAACGAGCGGCAGCGGGCGATCGCAGAACCGATATTAAAAGAGATATGCGCGCGGTTGAGGTTCATGCAATCCGTAGGATTGAGTTATCTGAGTCTGAACCGTAGCAGCCAGAGTCTCTCCGGCGGTGAGAGCCAGCGTATCCGATTGGCGACGCAGATAGGCAGCCGGCTGGTGAACGTCCTCTATATCCTCGACGAGCCGTCTATCGGTTTGCACCAGCGCGATAACGAACGTCTTATCCGAAGTCTCAAAGAACTGCGGAACTTAGGCAACTCGGTCATCGTCGTTGAGCACGATGAACAGATGATGCGCGAGGCGGACTGGATCATCGACATCGGTCCTAAAGCCGGACGGTTAGGCGGCAAGGTTGTGTTCCAAGGCACACCGGAGGAGTTGCTAAAAACCGACACGCTCACGGCACAATACCTAAAGGGAGAGAAGACCGTTTTCGATAGAATTCTGCCTGACAAAAACGTTCTGCCCCGAACTCCGGCTCCGCGTCCCCAACACGCTCCGCACGGTTTTGACCAGGCAAATTCTATCATTCTGGAAGGATGTACAGGAAATAACCTAAAGAACGTGACAGCAAAGATTCCGTTGGGGAAGATGGTGTGCGTCACCGGTGTGAGCGGTAGCGGTAAGTCCAGTCTTATCAACCAGACGCTCTACCCCATCCTCAGCCAAAAGTTCTATCGAAGCAAACAAGCTCCGTTACCCTACAAAAAGATCGATGGAATCGAGCATATTGACAAGGTCATCAACGTCGATCAGTCGCCTATCGGTCGTACACCGCGCAGTAACCCTGCGACCTATACGAACGTCTTCAACGACATCCGTGAGCTGTTCGCCCAACTGCCGGAATCCAAAATCCGAGGATGGAAGACAGGTCGGTTCTCCTTCAACGCTAAAGGCGGCCGGTGTGAGGAGTGTTCCGGAAACGGCTACAAGACCATCCAGATGCATTTCATGCCGGATGTGTATGTACCCTGTGAGATATGCGGCGGTCAGCGCTATAACCGCGAGACCCTCGAAGTACGATGGAAAGGCAAGACGATAGCCGACGTGCTGGACATGACGGTCAATCAGGCGGTGGAGTTCTTCGAACCGCAACCCACCATTCTTCGTAAGATAAAGACCATTCAGGACGTGGGTCTGGGTTATATCAAGTTAGGTCAGGCGTCCACAAGTCTCTCTGGCGGCGAGAGCCAGCGTATCAAGCTTGCTACAGAACTCTCACGGCCCTCCACCGGCAAGACCTTATACATCCTCGACGAGCCGACGACAGGTCTGCATTTCGAAGATATACGCGTGCTCTTAGGTGTACTGAGAAGGCTCGTAGATAAAGGCAATACCGTCCTGATCATCGAGCATAACACAGATGTCATCCGTGCCTGCGACTGGATCATAGACCTCGGACCCGAAGGCGGAAAAGGCGGCGGAGAGATCATTGCGGAAGGGACGATAGACGACATCCGTAAGAGCCACAAGAGTATTACCGGAAAATTCTTATAATTTCAGCGCTAAGCCTGCAAAATAGGTACGCGGCACAGAAGGACCGTAGATGTAGTTTGCATCGCGATTCTCTCCTTTGTCAATGTCCCGTTGGAACTGATCAAGGACATTCTTCACACCGCAACTGATCTCCAGACAATAGTGTTTGTACAGATGCACGTCGTATGCCAAGCGGATGCCTAAGTCCCAGAAAGTAGGGGTCTTGGTCTCTTCGTCATGCGGTATATAGCCCGCCAAGTGCGGCACGATCATCGATCCCGTCGCTTTGCCGTTGATAGAAATCGTGAAATCATTTACCGGCTGGATATCGAGCAACACATAGGCGTAGTTATCCGGCGTATGCAGCATGCGTTTCTGCGGCGCAACGGACGGACTCCATTGCTGCGCCACCGTATAACGGCTCTGCTGGAAAGTGTAACCGAGCTGGAAAGTGAGGAGCTGACCGTAGCTCAGTTTGCCCTCTACATTCAGACCTCCTACCCATGCACCGGGAGCGTTGGTACGGGTAAAGAGGATGTTTCCCGCGGCATCCAAACCGTCCTCACGGAGGAAGAAGACGTCCTGTAGATAAGTATAGAAGCCCTCCGCCGTGAGGTTCACCTCCAACCGGCCGAACTGACGGTACCAATCGGCACTGAGAGTCGCCGAATGGGAGTACTCGGGTTTGAGATTCGGGTCCAGCGTGATAAGGGACACTACTCCACCCACGGCAGCCACATGCAGGTCCTCGTCATAGGCCTGCGGCGCACGATAACCGCTGCTGTACCCCGCGCGAAGCACCAGACCGTCGATCGGCGTATAACGGAAAGTAGCACGCGGGTTGACAACGGGCTTGCGGAGGAGGTTATGCTTCTCTACCCGCGCACCGACAAGCACGCTCCATAACTGACCTTTCCATTCGTTCTGAGCGAACGCGCCAACCACATGCACCTTCTGGGTAATGTCGCGGTTATAGCCCACCATGCGGTCATGAAGGCCGTTGTAGTTATACTCGGCACCCACCGTCAGATCGCCTTTGGCAAGGCCGCAAGGGTACGAGAAACGGTACTGCAGACCTGTGTTGGACGTCAGATCGGTACTGCGGCCATACGCCGCGGTGTCACGACCTGCACCGAAATAACTCTCACGACCGATATGCTGGATCGCCGAATAAGCGGAAACGAAATGTTTGTTATCGGGCGAGAACCAATCGAAAGCCACCGAACCGGCATCGATATTATGCCTTAGCTGTTCGGCTATATCTGCGTCATGGGGCTCGTAATCAAAGCGGTTACCGCCGCGGCGGAAGTCCGTCGTATGATGGTACTCCGCAGTGATCTTGCTATACGCCGAGGTCTTGAAGAACAACCGTGCACCGGCTGTCGTAGCCCTCAGGCGCGGCACTTCGCTGAATCCGTCGTTGTCGCGGTCATAAGGACTGCGGGTACGATGGGACGCGAAGAGATACGCACCTATCTTGCGGTTCTCACTCATGACCGAAGCATTGAGATCGGTATGGATATCATATCCCGCATGCTCGTTGACATGACTGATATTGGAGATATTGACGAAGTTGCGGACGGGTTCCTTGGTAATGATATTCACTACACCGGCAATAGCGTTCGCGCCGTACATCGCCGATCCGCCTCCACGAACGACCTCTATACGGTCGATCATCGCTGCCGGCACCTGCTCCAAACCATAGACCGAAGCCATAGAGGAGAAGACCGGACGCGAGTCCATGAGAATCTGAGTATATTGACCCTGCAGACCATTGATGCGCAGATCCGTCTTGCCGCAGTTGGAACAGGTGTTCTCCACCCGCAAGCCCGGCTGAAAATTCAACGCATCCGCCACACACGCTACCGCCGTCGTCTCAAAGAGTTTGGGCGAGAGGACATTGACGATTGTCGCCGCTTCCTGACGCTTGGTAGCATACCTGTTTGCGGTCACTACGACGTTCTCCAACAGTTGTGCCTGCTCATGGATAGCGGCCTTGAGTTCCACCGTCCTGTCTTCAATAATATTAACCGGCAGCTCCTCTGTCTCGTACCCTACGTAACTGAAGACGATGATCTGGCGACCCAAAGGAAGGTCTTTGAGCAAATAATGGCCGGATTCATCGGTCACTGTACCGATATTCGTGCCCTTCAACTGAACATTCACAAACGGCAGGTGTTCTCCTGTTTCTGCATCCAGCACGTGACCCGTGAGGTGCGCGTCATGCTGGGCAAAAGCAAGTGAGTAAGGAAATACTAAAACAATAAGTATCCGTAAAAATAAGTTCTTATTCTTCATCTTTTCTCTCTAAATCATATCGGAAGCCCAGGTATATTTTCCATCCGGTAGTAGGTCCGCAGACCATGGAAGCATCGAAATCCGGGCTGTAAGGTTGAAAACTATCCACAATAGGCGCATGCTGACGGAAATTCGTCATATTTTCTGCGCCGAGGTATAAACTGCAGGTTCGGAAATACTTGGTGATCTGCGCCATCAGTTGCGGATACCATGTCAACTCCTTCGGCGTACCATACCCGCCTGCCAAATCGCCAAAAGCTACGAATCCATCGGGCATTCTGGACACGCCGTTGAACTGCGCCGTGACGTCAAACTGCCATTTCTTGAGCGGCGTCTGGTAACTTGTGGAGATGATACCTTTGAAGCGGTTGGTAAGAGCTTTGGCGCGGAGACGCGCTACGCCTTGGTCATCTATCGTCGTCTGCTCCACATCGGTATAACGGAAAGCCGCCGTCCACGTCCATCCACGCAAGACCTCCATCGACGCCTCTATCTGCGCGCTATGAGCGAAAGACTTCGCGCCCGGCAGGTCACTCTGATTATAGATATGAACGGCATGTTTGTCCTGATCCATATCAACGATGAGGGAATTGAGGAAATGGGTGTAGTAATACTCCGCAGAGAGTTGCAACTGCTTGCTGCCCATCGGGATATAAAAAGTAGTACTTATGCCCGAATTCACCGCTCTTTCCTGCTTCACCTCGGAGTCCAAATAGAGCACTCGAGAGGAAGGCAGTACAAACGCATTATCGGCGATGGCGTTCGGCGAACGATAGCCCATGCCGGCACTCGCCCGCAGCGTCCACCACTCGAACGGCGTATAACGGATATTCATTCGCGGAGTCACGAAGAAGCCGTACCGCGTGGAGTAATCGGCTCTCACACCTGCTACCAGCGAGAGCATCTCGTCATACTTGAGGTTATACTCGGCAAAGATACCGGGCGTCAGCTCCCAACGGTCCAAGTTAAGAGGCGAACTGAAAGAGGTAAACGGAAAAAGATTGAGGTCTTCTCCGTACTTATCGAAGTTGAGGGATATACCGGCACTCAAGCGATGATCGTTATCCACCTCTCCGCGTCCCTCAAAATTACCCTGATAGAGAGCGTTGAGGTAGGCGTTCAACTGATTGGCTTTCCACGAACGAACGCCGTAACTGTTATCGAGATTATGGTAACTAACCGCGGTGATGACCGCTACCGACGAACCACTCTCCGGATCAAAGACATAGCCGTTCTTCATGAATCCCTCAACCCGCCAGGTATTGAGGTTGATATGGTACGGATTATCGATGGAATCGGCCATTTGTCCACCTCTGCGGCGGTCATAAAGCCCGCGCACAAAGGCCTGAAAAGTGTAATCACCGTGCTTGTAGAACCATCGGTTGGCGAGGTTCGCATTCTGCACCTTCGGCATGTCCGCAAAACTATCTTTATTCTCGTCCATCGCCATGAATCCACCGGTGTAATGGGCTAAAATGCCGGTATAGAGATGCGGCTTGAGTTCCCAACCACCCATGATATTTGCCTCTGCCATGAGTTCACTGTTCATCATCAGATTGAGCGAGAAAGGGTTCTGGGTCTGGGGTTTGAGGAGCTCCACGTTGATCTGGCCGGAGGTAGCTTCATAGCCGTTGATCACGGAAGAAGTGCCCTTGCAGACCTGGATTGATTGCATCCACGGGCCGGGGATATACTCCAACCCGAAGTTCTGCGCCAGACCGCGCACGGCCGGCGTGTTCTCCTGAATCAACTGCACATACGTGCCGCTCAGACCGAGCAGACGAATCTGCTTGGCCCCGGTAGCGGCATCCGAATAAGCCACATCGACAGATGCGTTCGTCTCAAAAGCCTCGGAGAGGTTACAGCACGCCGCACGGCATAACTCCTCGGAGTTGATCTTCTCCGTATCGAAGGCATCCACACGACTCTTGACTTTTCCTTTCTTGCGCTGCACGACCGTCACTTCCTCAATCTGAAAGTCGCTGGCCTCCTGCGCGTACGCCTGCGTACCTATTAATATAAACAAACTTAAATATAAAAAACAATACCTTTGCATCTTCATTTTTTCAAAATCGGGTGCAAAGGTACTGCTTTTTTTTGAATTACACAATACCTAATAGTAGGTATTTTGCTTATTCAGTACTAAAAAATTACTCTTCCTCAGCCTGCGTAGCAGCGTAAGCAGCAAGGAGTTTCTCCTGTACGTCTGCCGGAACGAGCTGGTACGAGTTGAACGCCATTGTGAAGGTAGCACGGCCACCGGTGAGAGAACTGAGGGTCGTGGAGTACGACGAGAGCTCTTTCAAAGGCACTTGCGCTTTAAGACGAGTGAAGCTCTTCTCGGTCTCCATACCCATTACCATACCGCGACGGCCGTTGATATCAGACATGACATCGCCCATGATCTCCGACGGAACGAAGACCTCGAGGTCGTAAACCGGCTCAAGGACTTTCGGGTTCGCCTCTTTGAAGGCCTGCGCAAAGGCGTTACGGCCTGCCAGACGGAAGGAGATTTCGTTCGAATCAACCGGGTGCATCTTACCATCATAGATAATGACGCGTACGTCACGAGCATACGAACCGGTCAACGGGCCTTGCTCCATACGATCCATGATACCCTTTACGATAGCCGGGATGAAGCGTGCGTCGATGGCACCGCCGACAATAGAGTTGATGATGATCAGTTTACCACCCCACTCAAGGTTGATCTCCTGTTGGTCTTTGACAGAGATCTTGTACTCTTGGTTACCGAACTTATAGGTCTCCTTAACCGGCATACCTTCCTCGTACGGCTCCACAATCAGGTGCACCTCACCGAACTGACCGGCACCACCGGATTGTTTCTTATGACGATAGTCGGCACGAGCAGCCTTGGTGATTGTCTCACGATACGGGATCTTCGGCTCAAGGAACTCAACCATCATCTTATCATTGTTCTCGAGCCTCCATTTGAGGGTACGCAGGTGGAACTCACCCTGACCGGAAACAATCATTTGACGGAGCTCTTTGGACTGCTCTACTACCCACGTCGGATCCTCCTCGTGCATGCGCGTCAGAAGCGCTGCGAGTTTCTCTGCATCGGACTCTGTCACCGGCTTGATAGCACGGCGGTAACGAGGCTGCGGGTAAACGATCGGAGCATATTGGTTGTCGCACTCCTTTGCATTGAGAGTATTTCCCGTACGGGTATCTTTCAGTTTCACGGTAGCACCGATGTCACCGGCTGCGAGTTCATCTACAGCCGTACGGATTGAACCGGCTACGCTGTACAACTGCGAGATACGCTCTTTCGAGCCACGCTCCATATTAACCAAGTCGTCGCCGTTATGCACGGTACCTTGCATTACGCGGAAATAGTTCACCTCACCGATATGCGGCTCTACAGAGGTCTTGAAGACATAGAGGCTGGTCGGCGCGGAAGCATCCGGGCTGATCTTCTTGCCATCTACGGTCGGATAGCTGAACTGAGAAGGAGACGGCGCCATGCCGTTCAGGAAGTCCATCAAACGACGAACGCCCATATCTTTCAGACCCGAGCAGCAGATGACCGGATACATCGAACCGTCTGCGTAAACGCTCTTCAGACCCTGCATGATCTCGTCATCGGTCAGGCCTTCACCCAGGAACTTGTCGAGAAGTGTCTCATCCGCCTCGGCTGCCTGCTCTTGGAGCTGCTGACGCATCTCTGCTACCTTATCGGCATACTCAGCAGGGATCTCCTTGAGTTCAGGAGCACCACCCTCTGCCTTCCAAACAAGCATCTTGCCCTTGAGGACGTCGATAGCCGCATTGAAGCCGGCACCGGCATTTACCGGGAACTGAATCAGCGTACATTTATTGCCAAAGTTCTCCTTCAATTGCGCGAACGTACGCTCAAAATCCGCGTTCTCATGGTCGCACTTGTTGATAACGAAAGCCAGCGGCTTGTGCGCTTTCTCGACGAGGCGGAAGTTATTCTGGGTTCCTACCTCTACGCCGCCGTTAGCAGAAAGAACGATAAGCGCCGAACCGCACATCTGCAATGCGGCTACGGTACCGCCGCAGAAGTCATCTGAACCGGCACAATCAATAATGTTGAGTTTCTTGCCCTCAAACTCTATGTTACAAACCGTAGAGAAGACGGAGTAGCCGTACTCTTTCTCTACCGGGAAATAGTCACACACGGTGGATTGCGCCTCGATCGTACCGCGGCGTTTGATCACCCCGCACTCATACAACATCGACTCCATGAGGGTCGTTTTACCGGATCCGCTGCCGCCCAACATAGCGACATTCTTGATCTCATTTGCTTGATAAACTTTAGCCATAATTGTGTTATTTAAGGTATTTTTGTAAAGTCAGCATTACAATTTGGCCGCAAAGGTACAAAAAAAATATTATATACGCAAACAATTCGTTAATTTTTGCAAAAAAATTTGCTTATCTAAAGTTTTTTATGTACCTTTGCAGCAAATTTAGTCATGAAGATCGCATTTACGACAGATTTGCCTCAGGAAGGATTCAAACGTTTAGCCGGCCATGAGTTGTACGCTTCGCTCGATGAAGCGGAAATTTTAGTGAGTACGTTTGATTACCCCGTGCCCCGAAAAATGATCGAGTCGATGCCTCATTTGCGGCTCATCGCTAATTTCGGTGCAGGGTTCAATAATATTGATTTGGAGGCGTGCCGTGAGCGCGGGATACGCGTGACGAACACTCCACAGCCGGTGATTGAGCCTACGGCAGAGTTGGCCTTTGCGTTGATGATTGACATCGCACGGCGGGTGAGTGAGTTCGACCGTCTTGTTCGTGCCGGGAAGGCGCAGTTCGGCGTCATGCGGAATCTGAGCCACTCCTTATACGGCAAAACGATCGGAATCATCGGTATGGGACGGATCGGTCAGGCGCTGGCACGACGTGCACAAGCGGCAGGAATGCATATTATCTATCATAACAGGCACCGTTTGCCCGATGAAATCGAGCAGAAATACGAAGCAAACTATGTAGATTTCCAGCATGTGCTACAAGATAGCGATTACCTGAGTCTCAACCTGCCTTACACCCCGGAGGTGCACCATCTCATCGGCAAACCGGAGTTGGGGATGATGAAACGGACGGCATACCTTATCAATACCGCGCGTGGTGCGCACGTAGATGAAGGAGCACTAATAGAAGCGCTCAAAAGCGGCATCATCGCCGGCGCGGCATTAGACGTATATGAGCACGAACCCGCGATTTCAACGGACTTATTGACACTTCCGAACGTCGTCCTATCGCCCCATACAGGCACAGGTACATGGGAAGGACGTATCGCTATGTGCGAGAACGTGTGCGATAATATCCTGGCATTCATAGAAGGACAAACAAATAAAATGAATATTGTATTATGAAAAAAATCATTCTTTTTGCAACCGCTATCATGATGGCAGGTTGCGGATTTCTGAAGAACAGTACTACCACCAACAACACTGGTGCGACCACCCAGGCTACAACCACTACGCAGACGGCAAACACCGCCGTGAGCGCCGGTCAGGGAGCAGGAACTGCACTTCAGGCACTCTATGCGCAGTACAAAGCCGACGGCAACAAGTACAACTACAAGAACATGCAAAACATTATCAACACCATGTCGCTGGTGTCTAACTGCGAGGGACTCAAAGAGAACTACAAAGACAAGACCTATCTGAAGGAGTTCGGCAAAGGTATGGTGGCTTCATCCCTAGGCCTGGTAACGCAAAACAACGTAGAGACCGTGACTAACAGCCTCGTGGAGATGGTGAAGAACAGCGAGACCGTTAAGAACGCGCAGACTCAAACAACCCAAGCCGTTCAGAACGCAGCCAATCAGGCGCAGAACACCGCTAACCAAGCTGCTTCTTATGCCAATACCGCTGCTCAATATGCAGGCGCATTAAGTACCTTACTCGGTGCCTTTGGTGGCAAATAATAGGTTTCTATGAATATCGTAGATCGTTTCTTAAAGTACGTGTCGTTCTGCACGACGAGCGATGAGAACACCGGCATGACGCCATCTACCCCGGGGCAGATGGAGTTTGCGCAATACCTGGCGGACGAACTGAAAAGTATCGGTTTAACCGACGTTTCGCTCGATTCCAACGGGTATATCATGGCTACATTGCCTGCTAACGGCGGAGAAGCACCCGTGATCGGTTTTATCGCACACATGGACACTTCGCCCGACGCCAGTGGTAAGAATGTCAAACCAAGCATCGTAAAGGCAGAAGAACGCGATTATATCGACCCGCGTTACGCCGGTCAGGACGTTATTGTGACGGACACCACGACGCTTTTGGGCGCAGATGACAAAGCCGGTATAGCAGAGATCGTGACGGCTATGGAGTACCTCCTTCAACATCCCGAAATTAAGCATGGCAAGGTACGCATAGGCTTCACGCCGGACGAAGAGATTGGCTGCGGAGCAGACCATTTCGATGTACAGAAATTCGGTGCTGAGTTCGCCTATACGATGGATGGCGGCGCGATAGGTGAGTTGGAGTTTGAGAACTTCAACGCCGCGGCATGCAAGATCCACGTACACGGTCTGAACGTACACCCCGGCACTGCGTATCATAAGATGCGTAACTCCATGCGTATCGCCTACCAGATAGCCGTCATGCTGCCGCGTTTCCAGACGCCGGAGCACACGCAGGGATACGAAGGTTTCTACCATTTGATCGGCATGAACGGCACCGTAGAAGAGACCACCTTGAGTTATATCATCCGTGACCACGACCGCACGCAGTTCGAATACCGCAAACGGGAGTTGGAGCACTTAGTGCGCAAGATTAACACCGAATACGGAGAAGGCACAGCGGAGATTGAGATTCGCGACCAATATTACAATATGCGCGAGAAGATTGAACCCGTCATGCACATCGTCGACCTCGCTAAAGAAGCGATGAAATCGGCAGGAGTGACACCTATAATAAAACCTATCCGCGGCGGTACAGACGGCGCAAGACTGTCCTTTGAAGGTCTTCCCTGCCCGAATATCTTCGCCGGTGGAGAGAATTTCCACAGCCGATACGAATATCTGCCGATTCCATCGATGGAAAAAGCAATGGAAGTAATACTTGAAATCATCAAAAAAGCATAATTATGTTAAAGACAACACCATTTACAGACATCCACATTGCCTTAGGTGCAAAGATGGCTGAGTTTGCAGGCTTTAATATGCCGATTCAGTACCCCACGGGTATTAACCAAGAGCACATGATTGTACGCGAGGGCGTCGGTGTATTCGACGTGAGCCACATGGGCGAGTTCTGGGTAAAAGGCGACAAAGCCTTGGATTTCCTGCAGTATATCACAACAAACGACCTCTCCGTCATTCCTGCTGGAAAAGCGCAGTACACCTGCATGCCGAACGGCAAAGGAGGCATCGTGGATGACCTGATCATCTATAAATATTCCACCACTAAATACCTCATGGTAGTCAATGCCGGCAACATCGACAAAGACTGGGCATGGGTAAATCGTATCAAGGACTCAAATAAGGATTGGAACGGACTAATCCTAGACAATGCAAGCAGTCGTTACGGACAGTTAGCGGTACAAGGACCTAAAGCTACTGAGCTGCTGCAACTGTTGACCGACGCGGATCTGAAATCGATTGATTACTACGCGTTCCGCGAGTGGAGTTTTGCGGGCGTACCGGGTGTAATCCTGAGTAACACGGGCTATACAGGAGCCGGTGGATTCGAGCTTTATTTCCCTGCAGAGCGCGGTATTGAGATTTGGAATGCGCTCTTTGAAGTAGGCAAACCTTTCGGTCTGGCGCCTATCGGTCTGGGTGCTCGCGACAGCCTGCGTCTGGAGAAATGGTTCTGTCTCTACGGTCACGACATCGATGACACCACCTCGCCGTTAGAGGCCGGTTTAGGATGGATCACCAAGCTCGATGCCAAGGATTTCATCGATCGCGATTTCCTCAAGGCGCAAAAAGCAGAAGGCGTAAAACGCAAACTCGTTCATTTCGAGTGTCTGGAGCGTGCCATCCCGCGTAACGGCTATGAGATATGCGATGAAAACGGCAAAACTATCGGTCATGTGACTTCCGGAATCATGTTGCCTAACACCAAAGTAGGTATCGGTATGGGTTACGTCGAGACCGCTTTTGCAAAGAAAGGAAACATCATCTATATCAAGATTCGCGAGAAACTGATATCGGCGAAAGAGGTGTAAGGTGTATGGGTAAGAACGTCGCATTAGTATTAGGATCGGGCGGCGCACGCGGGCTCGCGCACATAGGCGCCATAGAAGCTCTGGAAGAGAAAGGATATACTATCACCAGTATAGCCGGTTGCTCCATGGGTTCTATTATCGCAGGTATGTACGCCGCAGGAGAACTGAAGAAGGCGAAAGAATGGTTCCTAAGCGTGGATAAGCAGTTGATACTAAGGATGATGGATATCAACCTGCTGAGCGGCAACTCTTTGGTCAAAGGTCAGCGCATCATTCACGAACTGGAGAAAGTAGTGCCCGACAGACCGATAGAGCAACTGAATATCCCCTGCTCCATCGTCGCCTCCGATATGGTCAATACAGAGGAAGTGGTCTTCCGGACCGGCAGTTTGTTTGAAGCCGTACGAGCATCTATCAGTATTCCGCTGTTCTTTCAACCGGTCCAGATAGGTGACAAACTGCTGATTGACGGCGGGATACTGAATCCGTTGCCACTGCACGTCATTGAGCGCACGGAAGGCGACCTTCTCGTGGCGATGGATATCAGCGGTAAAGATAGTATGCCGACCGAAGAAATGCCCGAATCCATCGATGTAGATGGCAAGATTGCAGCTATCGAAGCCAAGGGTTTTGATGTACCGGATGGGCTTGAGCAGCAGCTGCGCCAATTAGGCAAGAAGATAGACACGATTCGCGCGAGCCGCGCAAGAGACTTAGGGAAGAGGGTCAATTATTTCAGTATGTTAGACCGCATGAGCGACATGCAGATTCAGCAAAACACCCTCCTTGCACTCCGTCTCACGCCGCCGGATATCCATGCGGTAATGCGGCAGTATGCCTATAATACCTTTGATTTTGACAAGGCGGAAGAGATCATCGAGCAGGGACATCAATTGATGACCAATGCGTTGATCGCATACGAAAATCAACTACTGCAAGCATGAAAGACCGTAAGGAATTTATCATCCGGAAGGCCATGGAGCTCTATGCGCTAAAAGGCTATCAGAACGTCAGTATCACGGATTTGCAATTCGCGCTCGACATGGGTCGCGGAACGCTCTATTATTATTTTCGGGATCAGGACGAGCTGTTTCAGACTTGTATGGAGAAATATTTTCTGGAGCCTAAATACCGAGCCTTGAATAGTGTGCCGGAAGGCGCAGGTATTGAAACCATGATAGCTACCATAACCGGCTATCTGCATAGTTTGGAAGAGGCCTTGATGACATTTGACACGAAAACCATTAATACCTCGAACGTCAATGACTTGATGTTTACCGCGTATAGCAAATTCCCGGCTCTTCATCGCAAAGCTCAACGTCTGGCACTCAAAGAGTTGGAACTATGGCGCAAAGCGATTTATACCGATCAACGCGCCGGATTGATCCGCAGAGATATCGACCGCGAGCAAATAGCTATGATGTTTACCCATGTCAAAAACACATTCGACCCAGGACTCGGACAAGCGCAAATGGACTTCACTATTTTGGAGAAAACGTATACAGAATTATACAATTTAGTAAAAAATGAAGAAAAAAATTAGTTTTCGAACAAAAGTTCAAAAATAAAGCAGTACCTTTGCACCAGGTTTCAAAAAAACCAAATATAATTCAACGATTGACCTTATGGCAACAAAACACTATTTATCGTTTTTACAAGAGACAATGATTCGTCGCTGGGACTGTTTAGCATTACAGGACCTGGACGGCGTTAATAAATATACCTACGCGGAGTTAGCGGCTGCTATTAAGCGACTGCATATAACTTGGCAGGAGTTAGGTATCAAAGAGGGCGACAAGATTGCGCTTTGTGGACGTAACTGTGCTAACTGGGGATTGTTATTCTTGGCTGCGGAGAGCTACAAAGCTGTAGTAGTATCCATTCTGCCGGATTTCACAGCAGAAGGGATATACTCGCTGGTGGATCACTCGGAGGCAATTCTGTTATACGTAGGTCCAAACGTAAAGAAGAAGATTGATCCGAAGATGATGAAGGGTCTGAAGGCCACCATCTTCATGGATGATATGACTATCGTAGAGTCGGATGCCGCTACTCAAAAAGCGTTCGACGGCGTAGAGGCTGCTTTCGTAAAAGCATACCCGGACGGCGTGAAGAAAGAAGACATCCAATTGCCGACGGATAATTTAGACGAACTGGCAGTTATCAACTATACTAGCGGTTCTACGGGCAATCCGAAAGGCGTTATGTTGACGCATCTCAACCTCAGTGGTAACGTAGAGTTCGCATGTCAGCGTATCCCTCATAAACCGGGCGATGCAGTTCTGTCAATGTTGCCGATTGCACATATGTTCGGATTGATGTTCGAGTTCCTGTATCAGGTATGCGATGGTGCAGAGACGTATTTCTTGACGCAAGCTCCTACCCCAACGGTTTTGATGAAAGCTTTCGCGCAAGTCAAGCCGTTTATGATTCTGACCGTTCCTTTGGTAATCGAGAAGATAGTGAAGAAAGGTGTTCTGCCGAAGATCAGTAGCCCGATGATGAAGGTGCTTTGGAAGACTCCGGGTGTCAACCGTATTATCCGAGGCAAAGTAAAAGAAGGTTTGGACAAGACCTTTGGAGGTAAGTTGCGTTACCTCATTATAGGCGGCGCCGCTTTGAACGGGGAAGTAGAGCAAGTGCTCCACGATATCAAATACCAATACTGCGTAGGATACGGCATGACGGAATGTGCTCCGCTGATCAGTTACGAGGATTGGTGGGCATACAAGTTTCATAGCTGTGGTAAAGACCTGCCGCAATGTAGCGTACGTATCGATTCCGAAGATCCAACCTCCAAGGACGGCGAGATCCAAGTTAAGGGTATCAACGTCATGAAGGGTTACTATAAGA
This sequence comes from Bacteroidales bacterium UBA2712, assembly GCA_002354055.1. GTDB lineage: Bacteria > Bacteroidota > Bacteroidia > Bacteroidales > Paludibacteraceae > Colicola. The sequence continues at coordinate 60,745 of DEKW01000013.1, read as the reverse complement.
ACGAAGAGGCAACCAAGGCTGTATTCACCGAGGATGGTTGGATGCGCACAGGTGACCTCGGTGTATTGGATAAGGAAGGAAACATCTATATCCACGGCCGTTCGAAAAACATGATCCTTGGTCCTTCCGGTCAGAACATCTACCCGGAGGAGTTGGAGGACAAGTTGAACTCCATGCCTTGCGTAGTAGAGTCTATCGTAGTGGATCGCGACCATAAGTTGGTAGGACTCGTATTCCCGGATACTTCCTCGGAAGGCAAGAAATTATTAGGTACCAAGTCGCTGACTCAGCTCATGGAGGAGAACCGCGTAGCGGTCAACAAAGACCTCCCGAACTACAGCCAGATCAGCTCTATAGAATTAGTGGCTTCGGAGTTTGAAAAGACCCCGAAACGCTCTATCAAACGTTACTTATATAAATAAGTAACACCCCACGTTATGGAGTGGTTTCCATAACGTTCTGTAAATAATAAGTGAGTAAGTATGAGATTCCTTCGGGAATCGAAGCAAGCGCGTTACTGGGAAGCAACGCGCCTGTTTTTTATATACCGTCGAATGATTTAGATTAAAACGAATAAAGGATTTACAACTCCTGCCCTTGGAGTGTGTAGAATTTGTCTCCGCGCTTAATCAGCAACTGCCCATCGCGGAAAATCTTATAGGAACCGACACCATTCTCTCGAAGAGAAGTATTCTCTATTCCTTCGGGCTCATGGTAACCATCGTCCATAGGCATCTTATGTGTGATGGCATAATGCAAATACATCTCCAACATCGTATATCCAGACGCATGACGGACATTATTATCCGGGGTATTCGGGTCACAGTCGTTGACACTCTCCCACTCGTCCGGCATTCCGTCCTGATCAGTATCCGTTAATGCTGCCATTTGCGGATAATCATAGAACCCCTCGGCGTCCTCTTCGGTATCGATAATTCCTTTCTTTTTGGCTTTGGAGCCGGTATAAGTATAGGTTCCCTCACGAGTATCATTCGTCAGACGCAGGCCGACATGATCCCTCGGAAAGCATCCGGCTGTGTCTAAGACACTTTGATAAGCCACTTCGGCGGTCTCGTATTCCTCAGCTGCATAGGCAAACATATCGAAATCGTAGCGTCCGTAGATGGAATCCGCCGTCCATCGCCACCAAGGTGTCTTGGGGCGAATCAAGGTATCCACCCGCAAGGTATCCAGAGGATAGACTGCCGAGCGTTCCGTCTTCACTCCCTGCCAGTTGTTTGTACTGATCTGTTCATAGCCCTCCATGATATTTCCGCTCACATACCACTGCGCAGGTCCCCATGAAGTAGCTCCGCTACGCGCATATGAGGACATAAAGAAATATTTCTCGCTACTGGTCGTATTCGCTCCCGGTTTGTAGTAATTATTGATGAAATTACATTCGTGGGCAGAGTTCAAGCCATTATATTCCCCTTCTACTAACTTAGCCGTGTTCTCACCGCCGTAGCAGCCGTTACTGCCGGCACCATAATTATAGACCACATTATTGATGTAATCGAGATAGACCACATAATCGTTACTCTGCGCGCCATTAAAACGGCAGGAACGCTTGTTGTTGTTTACCAATAAGTTATGATGATATGTAGCCGGTGAACCACCCCACTGACAACCATAACCGCGTGCGCCTTTCGGATGTCCGGAATCATTCAATCCCTCATGAACGATGCAATACTGCACGGTAATGAAATGGCTATCGTACGTGTTCATATTCTCCTCTGTGGACCAACCGAACTCACAATGATCAATGATATAATTCTCGCAGTTTTCTGCTCCAAAAGCATTCTGCGTAATTATATTCCCGTTTACATCTTTGCGACCGATACGGAAACGGACATTGCGAATAATAAAATTCTTAGATCCGCCGCAGTTCACTTTATTATGGGTAATGACGATACCCATTCCGGGTGCTGTCTGACCGGCGATAGTGTAGTTCCGGCGATTCACACGCAGGTCTTTGACCAAACGGATCTCTCCGGAGACCGCAAAACAAACCGTCAGCGGCGTATCGGGGTGCTGTTTCACCGCCCAGCGAAGCGAACCTACCGTCTCGCCGTTAGCATCGTCCACAAGTGTGGTCACATACACCACTTTACCGCCACGACCACCGGAGGTGTATTTACCAAATCCCTCTGCGCCGGGGAACGCCACGAGCGTATCCGGCAAAAGACCTGCAGAGGCTACTAATGAACCAAGGCAGCAAACTGCTGCCATAACGAATCGTTTGGTACGGGAGCTGTAATACATATATTTTGTTTACTTACAGGATGAATAAATTCTATTTGCCGTGCATGAAGACAGATACCTCCATCGGGATTAGAGCGCTTTGCGCCATACTTGAGGTCGCCCTTTATCGGACAACCGATAGCTGCCAACTGGCACCGTATCTGATGATGCCGTCCGGTCTCCAGATTAACCTCCAGAAGAGTATAGTTCTCGCCCTTAGCAAGCGTTTTATACGATAATATAGCCTGCTTTGCCTCTTTCGCACCGGGTTTGGCGATATAGGATTTGTTCTGCGCCTCATTACGCACAAGCCAGTTCTCCAGCCGCGCCTCGGACTGCTTAGGAGCACCTTGCACAATCGCCCAATAGGTCTTTTTAATAGGGCCTAACCCCGACCCTTCCCTAAAAGGAAGGGAGGATGATTTCTCCCGAAACATCTCATTGAGCCGCGTGAGCGCTTTGGAAGTTCTGGCAAAAAGCACCACGCCGCTAGTAGGACGGTCAAGCCGATGGGTCACACCTAAAAAGACCTCACCGGGCTTATTGTACTTTTCTTTGATATAAGCCTTTACGGTCTCGCTCAGCGGTGTATCACCGGTCTTGTCGCCCTGCACAATCTCGTTGCAGGTCTTGTTGACGGCAATGATATGGTTGTCTTCGTAGAGTACTGTCATTAGCTCCGCTGTCTAACAGCTTCATAGATGAATACGCCTGCTGCGACGGAGACGTTCAGGCTCTCGATGACACCCGTCATCGGCAGACGCACTTGGTCCGTACAGAGTTTCAGGTTCTCTTCATAGATACCTTTTTCCTCACTTCCCATTACGATACAGGTAGGCACGGTCATATCTACTTCGGTATAGTTTCTATCTGTATGTTCGGTGGCGGCAATAATGCGAAGACCGCTTTCTTGTAGATAGCGAAGTGCATTCTGTAGATTTTCTACTTTGCAAATAGGCAAAGAATGCAACGCACCCGCAGATGCCTTGACCGCATCGCCGTTGATTGCCGCACTACCTCGCGTACCTATTATCAGCGCGTGAACACCCGCGCATACGCAGGTACGTGCGATAGCTCCGAAGTTTCGAACGTCGGTCACGCCGTCCAGCATCACCAGCAGCGGCACCTTGCCTTCGTCGTACAAACTCTGCACTAAACTATCCAGCGGCGTGAACTCTATCGGACTAAGGAAAGCAATCACACCCTGGTGGTTCTTGTCGGTAAATTGGTTGAGTTTTTCTAAGGGCACTCGTTGAATCTGCGTGCCGGTGCCTTCTAACTTAATGAGTAACTCACGGCCGATAGCCGAAGACATATCTCGGCGGACGAGCACTTTGTCCAGCACTTTGCCGGCATCTATAGCTTCCATCACTGCGCGGACGCCGAAGATCATTTCTTTCTCCGGCGGACGTTTGGTGTCGTACGACTTGCGAGTCGTGGGTTTTAACGGATGATTGGTATATTGCATAATTTAGTATTTTAGCCAGTTAATAAATTCCATCGGGTCGGTGGTAAACGCCACCGGCTCAGCTACTTGCGTACCATACGCATCGAGTTGGACGTAGTACGGCTGCGCATTCGAACCGAACTGCTCACGTTGAATGGCAGAGTTACGATCCCCTATTCCGTCGCGTTTGTCATCGACGAAAAGCTCAATGAAGACGTAGTTCTGCAGACGGGATTTGACGGAATCGTTATCCAGGACGTAAGCCTCCATCTTACGGCAGTTGACGCAGCCGTAACCCGTAAAATCAATGATCACCGGCTTGCCCGTTTGCCGAGCGTACGCCAAGCCCTCTTCGTAGTCGTTAAAGACCTCTCTGCCCTCTATCTCCATCGGCGGCGCAAAAGCGCTGATCGCTTTTACCGGTGCGCCGCGAAGACCCGGTACCAGGTAAAACGCAAAGGCCAGGGATGGGATGATCACGATCGCACGGATGATTTTACGTGGGGTCGATACGCTCCATATATCCCATATAAGATAGATTCCTATGCCCAGGAAGCAAACGATCCATATCGCGATAAAGAGCCATCTCGGCAATATACCCCACCCATACGCCATGTCTGCTACGGAGAGGAATTTCAGCGAAAGTGCCAATTCGAGGAAAGCCAAAACAACCTTGAAAGAGGTCATCCAATCGCCGGATTTCGGTGCTTGTTTGAGCCATTCCGGGAACATAGCGAACAGCGAGAATGGCAGAGCCAACGCAATCGCAAAGCCCAACATGCCCATCGTCGGCGCCAAGAGACTGCGTCCGGCTGCTTCCACCAGCAATGTACCGATGATCGGTCCCGTACAAGAAAAACTAACAATGACCAGCGTGAAAGCCATTAGCAGAATACTGAGGAAACCGCCTGTCGAACGGGCTTTGTTATCGAGCGCCGTGGACCAGCTGTCCGGCAGCGTGATCTCAAAGAGCCCGAAGAACGAGAGCGCGAAAACAACGAGTATCAGGAAGAACACGATATTCACTACCGCGTTGGTACTCAAATCATTCAATGCCGACGCACCAAAAAGGATCGTCACCAAGAGGCCGAGCCCCACATAGAGAATAACAATGCTCAAACCGTATAGGACAGCATCTTTAAGTCCGCCACCTTTCTTCAGGAAGAAGCTCACCGTCATCGGAATGATCGGCCACACGCAAGGCGTGAAGATAGCCAACAATCCTCCTAAGAGGCCCAACAAGAATATCCGGAGGAGATCGGCTACGCCTGACAGACCACTTTCGCTGACAGACCGCTCCGCTGACAGATCGTCCTTCGGACTGACAGATTCATATTCCCAGATTTCCGGAGCGGTACACATGACGTCATTGCAGGCGTTGAAGCGTATTGGCGCGAGATCGGTCTTGGCGACGGTCATGGAGAAAGAATCCTTGAACTCCTGGGTGAACATAAACTCCCCCATCTCCAGAATCGACATGTGCCATCCGGGCTCCACTACGGCGCGCAGCCGCACACTGTCACCCTCTTCTTCGCCGCTCCATTTCACAGGTTGTACCAACTGCGCGAACAGCGGATTAAAGACCGCTGCGCTAAAAGACAAAAGACAAAAGACTAATATAGTTACTATTCGTTTCATTTGGTTGCTTTATATATCTCCGGTAAGTTACGAGCCAAGCCGTCCAAATCCAGGCCATAACCGATCACAAACTCCTTGGTAATTTCCGCTCCGTAGTAATCCGGTCGGGCATCTTCGTACAGTAATTGTTCGGGCTTGAACAGCAGCGCCGCAAGCGCTATCGATGCGGGTTGTTCCCGCTCCAGACGTTGTTTGAAAGCATGCATCGTCAGGCCGGAATCAATAATATCTTCAATAATGATGACGTCTTTTCCGCGGATATCTGCATTGAGCGCCAACACTTCCTCCACCTTGCCGCAAGACGCCATTCCTTGATACGAACTGAGTTGCACAAACGATATCGTGCAATCCATCGGCAGGGCGCGCAGAAGGTCGGTGGCAAAGAACACAGAGCCCTTGAGCACACAGATGAAATGCGGTTGTTTGCCGGCGTAGTCAGTAGCAATCCGCTGCGCTATGTTATTCACTATTTGCGCAATCTGAGCCTTGGTAAAGAGCGGTTCAAAAGTTATACCTTGATAAGAAACAGACATAATTATAAGTGTTTGAGTTAATCTTCTCGTTTGATACAAGCGCCGATGGCATTGAGGCGGTGCTCGATGTCTTCGTAGCCGCGGTCGATCTGGTCGATATGGTCAATCTTGCTGGTACCATCCGCACTCATGGCGGCAATCAACATCGCTATACCCGCACGGATATCCGGGCTTGTCATGTTGTTTCGTTTGAGTTGGCGCTCGTGGTTATGTCCCACTACAACCGCTCTGTGCGGGTCGCAAAGAATGATCTGCGCGCCCATGTCTATCAGTTTATCGACGAAGAACAAACGGCTTTCGAACATCTTCTGGTGAATCAAAACAGAGCCCTTCGCTTGTGTTGCTACCACTAAAAGTACAGACAACAAGTCCGGCGTCAGACCCGGCCAGGGGGCATCAGCGACGGTAAGGATGGAGCCATCGAGGAACGATTCGATCTGGTAATGTTCCTGCGCAGGAATAACGAGGTCGTCGCCTTCTTCGTCAATACGGATTCCCAGACGGCGGAAGGCATCGGGAATGATGCCCAAGTCTTTGATACCTGCATTTTTGATGCGTAGTTCCGAGCCGGTGATAGCCGCCATGCCGATGAACGAGCCCACCTCAATCATATCCGGCAGGAGTTTATGTTGTGCACCGTGAAGTTCTTTGACGCCCACAATTGTCAGGAGGTTCGACCCCACTCCGCTGATCTTTGCGCCCATGTTATTCAGAAGCCGGCATAGTTGCTGCACATACGGTTCACAAGCGGCGTTGTAGATCGTGGTGGTTCCTTTCGTAAGAACTGACGCCATGATAATATTTGCCGTTCCGGTGACAGACGCTTCGTCGAGCAGCATATATGTACCCTGAAGGTGTTTGCCCTCAAAACGGTAAGCCAGCAGCTCTTGGTCGTATTCGAACGTCGCGCCGAGGTTCACCATGCCCTGAAAATGCGTATCCAGACGCCGACGGCCTATCTTGTCTCCACCGGGTTTCGCGTACGTAACTTCGCCCAGACGCGCCAAGAGCGGACCGATGAGCATGACCGAACCGCGGAGTTTGTTGCATTTCTTGAGGAAATCCGCACTCCGCAGATACGCCGTGTCGAGGTTTGCCGCCGTGAAGGCAAATTTGCCTTTCGCCAACTTCTCCACGGTCACGCCGATTGAACCGAGCAGGTCGATGAGGTTATTGACGTCCAAGATATTCGGCAGGTTGTCTATCACGATCGTCTCTTTGGTCAGGAGCACGGCACAAAGCACTTGCAATGCCTCGTTTTTCGCGCCTTGCGGGGTGATGGAGCCGTGCAATTTATGTCCGCCTTCGATTACAAATGTTGCCATATTAGATATAGTTTACTTCAGGGTGAATATCGATGCCGAATTTCTCTTTGACGCTCGCGCTGACTTGCGCGGCAAGGGCGATGATGTCGTCCGGCGTGGCGTGATTGGCATTAACGATGACCAGCGGTTGTTTGGGCCACACCTGCGCGCCGCCAAGCGTCTTTCCTTTCCATCCGCATTGCTCGATAAGCCACGCAGCAGGAATCTTCACGCCTTGCGGGGAAGGGAAATTGGGCATATCGGGATATTGTGCCAACAGCTCGTTGGCCTTTTCTTCGGATACAAAAGGATTCATGAAGAACGAACCCGCGGAACCCACTTCGCCGACCGTCGGCAGCTTTGCCATGCGGGTCTGGATGATCTCCTCGCGGGTCTTGGTCGCGTCACCTGGTTTTACTTTATAGACCACCGACGTGACGATAAATCTGCCTTTCAGCTCATGCTTGAAAATACTGTCCCGATAACCGAACCGGCATTCCTCATTGCTGAACACGCGCTCCTCCAAGCTCTTGACATCTAATGTATTCACCCGCAGGATCACATCTTTCGCTTCCACGCCGTACGCGCCGACGTTCTGTACCGCCGATGCACCCACTTCGCCGGGGATAAGGCTCAGTTTCTCCAATCCACCATAGCCCATATCGGTCAGTTGAGCAATCATATCGTCGAGCCGCAAACCATTCTGCGCCTCGACCGTCTCGTCGTCCAGAAACCGCGCACGCGCCATCCCGGAATGCAGGATCACGCCGTCGAAATCTTTCGTGAAGAGCAGATTGGATCCCTGCCCGATATGCAAAATTCGTTCGCCCTTATGCTCCCTCAACACCTCGCGCAACTCGTCCAGCGAGTAGTACTCAATGAACAGCCGCGCTTTGACATTTATGCCAAAGGTGTTATATGGCAACAATGAAATATTTTCTTTGATGGTCATTTTAGTCTTTATTCTTTCAGTGAACGAAGTGAACGGTCTTTACTCTTTTAGCGCAGCGGTCTCATATACAACACGCATCGCTCGGCATTCTCCAATCGCCCCGCGGGGACAGTGAAACATTTACTACTTTCGGTCCGTCTGGCATCGCGGAACGCTTAAACTGCTGCGTGCAGAAACGGCGCATAAAGGTGTTGAGCCATTTCTCGATGGTCGCCTCGTCGTATTGGTCTTCAAAGGCCTGGCACGCCATGTATTTGATTTTCTCGCGGGTGAAACCGAATCGCATAAAATAGTACAGGAAGAAATCATGCAACTCGTACGGACCTACTTTGTCTTCGGTCTTCTGCGCAATCTCTCCGTTCTCGTCGGTGGGCAGCAGTTCCGGAGAAACCGGTGTCTCTACCACGTCGAGCAGAATCGAGCGCAGCGGTTCGCCGTAGAGATTCTCTGCCGCATATCTGACAAGATATTTCACCAGCGTCTTCGGGATACCTGCATTGATGCCGTACATCGACATCTGATCGCCGTTGTAGGTGCACCAGCCAAGTGCTAACTCGCTCAGATCACCTGTCCCGACCACAATGCCGTTCAGTTCGTTCGCCAGATCCATGAGGATCATCGTCCGCACACGCGCTTGCGCATTCTCGTACGTCGCGTCGCGTACGTCCATATCGTGTCCTATGTCATTCAGATGCTGCGTCGTCACCTCGCAGATGGATATCTCGCGGTGGGTGATTCCGAGCTCTTCCATGAGCTGCAACGCGTTCTGGTACGTTCTGTCCGAAGTGCCGAATCCCGGCATCGTGACGCCCACGACACGGCTGCGGTCATAGCCCAGCAGATCGGCTGTCTGCACGCAAACCAACAATGCTAACGTACTGTCCAGACCTCCGGAGATACCGAGCACCACGGTCTCGGAGCGGGTATGTTCCCATCGCCGTGCAAGGGCAGATGTCTGTATAGAGAACACGTCCATGCAGTACTGGTCTTCCTTGCCTTTCTTGGGTAAGAAGGGTGACGGCGAGAAGGTGCGATGGATCGGTTCGGTAATATCGTCTTCCCGCTCGATAGGCGCCACGTTGATATGGCGGTAATGGCCGGCTTTGTCCTTCGTGAAGTTCGTATTCCGCTGCCTGTCGGTACGCAAACGCTCGATATCGATCTCTTGAATAATCATCGTGCTCTCGCGTTGGAACCGTTCGCCTGTGGTCAAGATATCACCGTTCTCCGCGATATACGTACTACCGGAGAACACGACATCGGTCGTCGATTCGCCCACACCCGAAGAGGTATAGACATAGCCGCAGTGGACGCGTGCCGACTGCTGCTTGATCATCTGTTTGCGGAAGATATGTTTGCCGATGATGCAGTTTGAGGAGGAGAGGTTGAAGATGATCTCGGCTCCCTGGATAGCCAGCTGAGTGGATGGCGGCAGCGGAGACCAGAGGTCCTCACATATCTCGATACCAAACGTATAATTGCGGGTACAGAACAGCAGATCCGTTCCAAACGGCACTTCCCCACTCCATATCTCTATCTTCGGGATCCTCGGAGCAATACCGCCGGGCGTATATTCGCGTGCCGCACGGCCCGAAGTGAACCACCGCTTCTCGTAGAACTCGCCCGTGTTCGGCAGGTTGACCTTCGGCACAACGCCCATCACCTCGCCGTCTGTCATCACAAAAGCGCAGTTGAACAGGTCGTTATCCACCGGCAGCGGCGCGCCCACTAACACGATGATCGCTTTGCCGCGGGTGTAGTCGCATATCGCTTCCAGCTCCCACATGCAGCTCTGTTGCAGCTGCTGCGTAAAGAACAAATCCGCGCAGGTATAGCCCGTCACCGTCAGTTCCGGAAAACAGATCACCTCCACTCCCTGCTCTATGGCCTCGTCAATCTGAACTTTCACCTGCTCCGCATTGTAGCGGCAATCTGCCACGCGCATCGTCGGCACAGCGGCCGCCACACGCACAAATCCAAAATTGCTGTTCATAAATTCATTTATACATTTTTAGCGCACAAAGATACAACTTTTTTTGCACATATCAAAATTTTTTTGTAATTTTGCGCCATATTTTGATAGAAATGAAGACTTTGGTATTCATATTAGCTCTTGTAAGCACCTTTATAGGCCGTGTCGTGGACCAGAACGGCGAACCTATTCCGTACGCTACGGTCTATCCGGAGATTGCGCCGGAATGGGGCACGGCGACCAATAATGACGGTTTTTTCCGCTTTGAGGCGAACCTCACCAAAGATAGCCGAATCATCGTCTCTTGTATCGGCTATGAGAAGAAAACAGTCTTAGCGGAAAGTCTGTATTCTGTCAGTCCGGAGGACGGTCTGTATTCTGTAATCTTAAAAGAGCAGCCTATCGCCCTTGAAGAGACCGTCGTCGCCGCCAAGAAAAGCAAACAACGCAACAAACGCAAACAGATGGCGGAGCTCCTGCACGCCGTTTATGTGAAGCTCGAAGAGCAGTTCCCCGATGATAACGCGCAATACCAGGTCGTCAGCGACGTCCGGATGCTTTCCGACGGCAGCACTTGGGGTATGGAGCAGATGATCGCCAATATCGTCGTCCTGCCCGAACGAGCCAAAGAAGGACGTGACTCCGTGCAGTTTCAGGGACGTTTCTGCAAGCGCTTCTTCGATGCTCGCAAACGTGCGCAAGCGGACTCCATTCTTGCCTCTGATGCCCTTGAGCGCATGGAGCAGAAAGCGGCTCCGAAAGGTCATCCTGCCAATATGTTACGCAGGGCGGCAAATGCCGTGGATAGCGGCGTCGTGGTGCATCGTGCGCTTTTCGGCATCGGAAACATGCGCTATGATTTTGAGCAGGCAATGACCGATACCAAGCATTGGACCGTTTCCAATGAGTCCGAGGGAGAGACCGTACTCACCCACACGCAGTCAGTCAGCCGGTACTTAGGATGCTTCAAGATGACCTTCCAACGCCATTATATTATAGATTCGCGCACGTACGAGGTGCGCCGTTTCTCCGAGCACGCAGAGGTCAAGGTCTTCATTCCGTTTGGCATCAAACTCAATGCCGACCAACTGCAGATGCTCAATCTCGTCAACATGAGCGAGAACTCCATCGAGAAATTCCGCCTCAAACGTCTCCGCGGCTCCGTCGATCTCAATACTATCTATCAACGCCGTCCCGTTACTTCCGCCTCTTCTGCCGAGCGTGTTTACATTCTCGAGAAGAACATGATCTGCGACGCGCATATTTTAGGTTCCAAGAATGCGGAAATCCCCTTAATTATCAAAGCTACGCAGCGTGTGACGGACCTCAAGACAGAGAACGTCAAACCCCTCTCCCCGTCCCAAATCACCCGCCGCGTCCGCCGCGAGATCGTCGAGATCTATTGATGTCAGGCTTCCCCGTCCGTAATGGGTACGTGATGGGTAGTACAATGACTAACGAATATCCAACGAATATCCAACGAATCACTAAGGAATCACTAACGATTGGATGCTTGTGCGGCGTTCTTATGTAAAAAAAATGCATGGGGCTGACGCTCCTTGTCGGGGATGTAATCTTAAGCGCGCATAAATGCGCGGGTAGAGACGATATAAAAGGGGCTCGCGGGAGTAGCTGCGAGGGTTAGACCGGAGTGAGAAGCTTGTATCTTTTTTGCTTGAATTTTTGAGTAAAAGATACAAGCTATATAAAAAAAAATACAAGCTATATAAAAAAAAGATACAAGCTATATAAAAAATCACATTGCACAATTTGCACTATTTGCACTATGGAGGGGGAAAGTGCAGAAAGTGCAGAAAGTGCAGAAAGTGCAAGGCAAAAAAATTACAGATTCTTGTTCAACCAATCGAAGCGCTGCTCCAGCCACAAGAGCAACTTATCAATGTTCTCATCATAAGATACATTCCTCTCAACATGCTGGTGCAACGAAGCTGCTTGGTGGCGAATAAAAGAATAGTAATTGCTTCTATTGCCATAGAAAAATTGGAATCGCTTACGAACATTTTGTGCAAACGCAGGATCTTCAAACAACCGAGTGTACCATAAAGAATTTCTGACATGCCAGCCTACAGGCGAATCACAACCATTATCTGGGGTATTGCCATAACCTAAATCAAAATCCCATACAGGTCCCATCACTATTCGCCCATCTGTGCCACTGTGCATATAGCAACTACTAAAGAAGACGGCATCATTATTTTTAGCTATCTCATTAATCAGAAACCAATCTATCCACGAATCTTCGTTCAGATACTTCCGCCAACCATCTATAGAATCCGTAAAATTATCCGCGAACAAGGCATCTTCCGCCTGTTGAAAAAAGGCACGCAGTTGTTCAATCCGTTGTTCAGAGAGATTCTTGTCCGGATATTCAATCCGGAAAGGATTTTCCATATTCCGTGTCTGGAAATAGGAATCTTTTTCCGTTACCCGGGCATCCACTTCAATCAGCCAACCGTCTTGTTCTATTTCCACCCGATGCGCCCCGACTTCTACTTTTTCGCATAACTGATAGATACCTTTATATGCTCCGTTATAGAATAGCTCCGCAAAACATGAATGAGGAGTCCATCCCAAATTGGTTTGTTCTGACATTCTGAAAGCCAGCGCATTGCGTAGCATGGTGCTATCAAAATAATTGGCGAGCAGAACCCATTTCCTGGCTTCCGGCATACCACACAAGGAATGGTTCTGACTCAGTTTGAGCGCAAAAGGACGTTTCGGGCATTCCGCCGTACTATTCCCGCGCAATTTGATTTTAGCCATTTCGTCCCGATAGACCATATGCGTAGAATCGGTTAACTCAAAGAGACAGGGTTCGTCTTCTTTTTGCAAGAATTCATACGCCACGGCACATTCAATCCTCACTTTAGGAATGGTTTGTAGTGATACATCAGAATGGCAACCAGTACAACCCGTCATAAAGATCATGATTGAGAAAATCCATAATAGTTCCTTTTTCATTGTCCTAATAGTTTTCATTAAACAAATCGCACCGCCAAACTTTATCGTTTGACGGTGCAAAAGTACTGCAATTAATCGTGGTGTACAAATTCCTAAATTTTGAAAATTCTTGGGATTATTATTCCTTATGGAAATCTATAAAATTTGGATGTCGTTGTTCCTAATGACGTTTCCAATATGACAAAGGAAAGACCATATGGTACTCCGCCTGACGGATCAGGGAAGTGGTCCAACCGCTGTCCATTACTATTGCATACATAGATTTCATTAACCTGCAGACAGCCTGTATAATCCTTTCCCGGGCTACTGATCCGGATGACGTACTGTCCCGGACGAGTTATCGGATAGATGATCGTACCGCTTTCAAAATCATAATACGTTTCGGTCATTCTTTCTTTTTGACACTCTTGGATAACTACATACGAGTCCGTGCCCGCATCCTTTTCAATGTGTAAGGTATTGCCGATTAATGTAGCCCGAATTTGGTTTGGGTCAAACGGATCAGGGGTACTCCCCTTCGGACCATCCCCATAACCAAACTCAACCCTGGACTCCATTAGGGGAATATCAATCGAGTTGGCATAACACAAACTGCCGATGCCAGCAATCCAGAAAATGATAAGCAATAGTCTACGCATATCTGTCACAAGTTATGGTTTGTAATGTTTTATGCAGTTCCTTGACGCTTACGCCAAGTCGCTTTGCAATGATATATTTGTCTTTGCCTATTCCACTTTCCGCGCGGAACAGGATTTCCGCTATCTCCGCATAAGTAAAGCCAATCAGTATTAGTACGCTGATACGGATTTCCCGCTCTGACAAGCCTTTTTGTTCCAATTTATCTGCTATACCGTTTAGGTTTGCATTACAAATGGCACAGAACTGTGCATAGTTATTCAAATGCAGGTCTTCCCGCAGGTTCGTACTTTTCTTTAGTTTGCGACACTGCTGCTCTATAGAGTTGATTCGTTTACGGCGATACCAGAACCACCAAGCCAATATGGAACCAAGCATGATTATTCCAGTGATTGCACCCCAAATCCATCCCACATGGTGCTTGGGTGCTCGGGAGTCTTGCAAAGCCTGTTCTGCCATTTGCATTGCTATAATCCAATCTGGATTATTGCGTTCCAATTTTTGCTGTATATCGCTGCGCGTAGCTGCCAAAAACCTTATATCATCCGCGATAGCCGTGCTGTCACAATGCGTCAATATATAATAAGCATCGTCTAAATATCTCGGATTATCTGTCTTTTGCACTACCCGTTCCGCGTAATATACAGCCGAATCATTGTTGCAAATGAAGGTAAAAGCCTGCGCTCGCAACATATCGAAATATACCGAATTCAACGGCTTTTGTTGCGTATAATACAATACCGAATCATATTCCTCGACATATAGACATGCAGCTGCCCTGCTCTCTAATATTTTCAGGCGTACTGCATCATCGGAACACAACCCAAGCGCCGAATCAGTCAACTGCATTGCCGCCTCTTTATGTCCCGTTACCGCTTGTTCCCACGCCATGTTGTTTAGCGCAAACGCATATGCTGTTGTGTCCGCTGCTTTGAAAAAAAGACAGGCTGATTGTTCATAAAGATCATATGCCAACTCATGCCGCTCCCCCATACGACACATAGTAGCCATATTACTATAAGCCCGCCCTTGAATAGCGTACTCGCGGGTATTGCATCGCGTCGCTGAGATGAACGCTTCCACCGCTTCAATCGGACGCCCTGACTCCCGCAATGCTCGCCCTGAACGATAATAAGATTCCGCATCCGGCGAAGTACAAGAAAGAAGATAAGCCGGCGCAATCAACCATAATATGTGTCTTTTCACCCACAAAACGCTGCAAAGGTACTGCTTTATACTGAATAATGCAAATTAATGACTTGGGAAATATATTGGGATTTTTCCTTGTTATCCTATATTTGTTGCAAAGGTACAAAGAATTTTTGGAATATACAAATATATATATAAGTATTTTTGATTTTTACAAATTTTAATACACATGTGGGCAGAAAACGCACATAAAAACGTTGTCAGTGCCAGCGAATGAAACAAACGGCATATCATACCGGGGAAAAGAAGAAAGAAATATGCAAATAAATCAATGTGTTTTTTTACTAAAAAAACGTAAAAAACAATTAGACTCTTGCGTATGTCAAAAAAAAGCAGTACCTTTGCACTCGATTTGGGAAAAGGAACGAGATAGATGTCCCTAATGCGGTGTTAGCACATCGGTAGTGCATCGGCTTCCCAAGCCGAGGAGGCGGGTTCGATTCCCGTACACCGCTCATCGCGCGCAAGCGCGATAACGGGCGTGGACAAGCAGATTGGTCTATCGCTGCGGAGAGAAAGAAAAGCACACGTGCTTTAATCTCATCGGCAGAGGAAAGTCCGGGCAGCACAGAGCACCACAGCGGTTAACGGCCGTCAGGCAGAAATGTTTGGTCACTGCTACAGAGACGAGTGATGTGAAACGAGCACACTGTGGGCTGCAATTCCAAGTAAACCGGCGTTTGAGCGCTGCTCGCGTGAGTCGGAGGGTAGGAAGCGAGAGAAGCACGTGGCAACACGCGACTCGAGATTAATGATAGACGCCCGAAAGGGTACAGAACCCGGCTTATAGATCTGCTTTGCTCTCCCCACCTGACACACTCCGTTAGTGCCCGTCGGGGACCCCAATAATTAATAGGACCATGAAGAAAGTAAAATTCTCCGATATTATACATTTTATACGCTACGACATGTGGCGGAGGACGGAGACGGAATTTGACGGTTTCTTCCAGAAATTAGGCTACGCCATCATCCGTACGATCGTTCTGGTAGTACGCGGCTTCAACAACAAGAACCTCAATGACAAAGCCAAATCCCTTACCTACTCTCTTATCTTCGCCATCGTTCCGATCTTGGCGATGATTTTTGCGGTAGCGAAAGGTTTTGGTGTAGCGGACGTGATCGAGACACAGCTCAACAAATCGTTCTTGGGCGAGACAGGCATGGTACCCACTATCATGGAGATGGTCGATCGGTATCTGGAGACCGCGCAAGACGGCTTATTCATCGGCATCGGTATTCTGATTCTTTTATGGGCGGTGTATTCGTTCTTTCAATCCGTGGAGACGGCGTTTAACCAGATATGGAACGTCCAGAAATCGCGCTCCATTCTGAGGCAAATCACGACCTATATCGCTATCGTTGTGCTGATTCCGGTCCTGCTCGTTTGCTCGGCGGGTATCAATATTTTTCTGCACACGACGGTGGAGAGTTCCGTACACATAGAGGCGCTGCATCATTTCTTCCATACCAGCGGCGTACAATTTTTGCAGTTTGTGATTGTCTGGTTGTTCTTCATCACGATGTACATTGCGATTCCGAACACCAAAGTACGGTTCATCAGTGCCCTCATTCCGGGTATTTTGATGGGCACCCTTTTCCAACTGTTACAGATGTTGTCGGTCTATCTGATCGCCATGCTCAGCCGCACGAGTATCGTGTATGGCGCGTTTGCGACGCTACCGATTTTGATGACGTTGCTGCAATACACGAGTCTCTTGATTCTCATCGGCGCAGAGATGTCTTTTGCTATCCAAAACAACGAGGAGTTTGAGTACGAGCAGGACCTGAATTACATGTCCAGGCGGTACAAAGACTTCGTCATGCTATACCTGCTATCCGTTATTATTCGCCGCTTCGAAGCAGACGAAGCGCCTTTGACTGCACACGATTTAGCTATTCGCGATAATTTACCCATTCGATTAGTAAATAACTTATTATCGCGCATGGTGGACACAGGTATCCTGCGCGAGGTATATACAGAAGGTGTGGAAGAGAAGACTTACCAGCCTGCTCTGGACACTCATAAGATCAGCGTGGGCATGGTCATCAAACGCATCGAGGCGCAAGGCACGGAAGAGTTCCTGCAGGCACCGACACCGGAGATGAAAGCTTTCTGGGGTGCCTACTTGAAACTCAAAGACAACCCCACTCCATTAGACAAATTATATATAAACCAACTATAAGACGTATGAAAACCAAATTCTTCTTTTTGGCAGCTCTTTTGCTGAGCGCCCGAATGGCGTTCTCTGCCCCGAAGATCGAGCAAGTAGAACCACTGTGCTGGTGGACGGAGATGCGGACTCCGCTAACCGTACTATTTCACGGCGAGGACCTGAAGGACGCCGAAGTGAGCGTACAACAGGTGGTAGGCGGCAAAGCCGTTCGCGGTGCTTGCCACGGGTTAGTGCCCCGCAGCCAACATAACGCCGAGAGCCCAAACTATCTGTTTGTAGATTTCGGAGTGTTCCAACCGGGCACGTATCGCATCACCCTTAAAAAGGGCAAAAAGAAAGCCACTTATGACTACGTCATCGGCACTCGCCGTGAGGGAAGCCGCGAGCGTAAGAGTTTTGACGCAAGCGACGTCGTTTACCTGATCATGAGCGACCGTTTCGTAGATGGCGATCCCAGCAATAACAGCACTCCCGACACCCGCGAGAAAGCCGACAAGAAGAACCCGAACGGACGTTTCGGCGGCGATATACAGGGTATCATCAATTCGCTCGACCATATCGAGAAATTAGGCTGTACAGCTATCTGGCCGACGCCGATGCTCGGCGACGATGAAGAGGCTTGGAGTTATCACGGCTATGCATGCTCGGACTACTACCATATAGACCCGCGCTACGGCTCTAACTCGCTGTATGCCAAGATGGTACAAGAGGCGCACAAGAAGGGTCTGAAGATCTTGATGGACATGGTACCGAACCACTGCGGTGCTTCTCACTGGTGGATGAAAGACCTGCCTTATCAGGACTGGATCAATCAGTTCCCGCAGTTCACCAATACGAACAACTGCTTCACCGCGAACTACGACATCAACGCGTCTCAATACGACCGTAACTTATCCAACCGCGGATGGTTTGACCACCCGATGCCGGATATGAATTTAGAGAACCCGGACCTGCTGAAATACTTCCAGCAATGGGCTATCTGGTGGATCGAGTACGCCGATCTGGACGGTCTGCGCGTGGATACCTATCCGTATATCGAGAAGATCCCGGGCAGCAAATGGCTGAAAGCCATCCGCGAGGAATACCCGCATATCAATATCGTCGGCGAGTGCTGGACCAGACCGGCCCCGGCTGTTGCTTACTGGCAAAGCGGAGCGAAGAACTTCGACGGCTTTGATTCCAACCTGCCGACCGTAATGGATTTCCCGACCGAGGAGGCCATCCGTCAGGCTCTGGAGAACGACGGTAACGGATGGGGCAACGGCCTGACAAAGGTCTATGACGCACTCACGATGGATTACATGTACGCGGACGTAAACAAACTCTTCACTTTCCTCGGCAACCATGACATGAGCCGAATCCGCGATGCAGTCAAAGATAGAGACATCCGCCGCGTGAAGCTGGCTTACGTGCTGCTCGCTACCATGCGCGGTATTCCGCAAGTGCTGTACGGCGATGAATACGCGCTGATCTCATCCAACAAAGAGAACCCGAGCGACCACTCGTATCTGCGTGCGCCGCTGCCGCAAGGGGGTGAGATCAATGATGAGATGGTAGATATGTTCGAGTTCCAGAGCCAACTCTTCCAATGGAGAAAGAAAGAGCCGGTACTCCATAAGGGCAAGACGCTCCATTTCCTCTCTCGCGACAACACATACGCGTTCTTCCGCTACAACGACGAAGAGGCTGTGTTCGTCTTTGCGAACGCTTCTGAAGAACCGCGCGAAGTGCCGGTGGGTCACTATCAGGAAATCCTAAAGAACTATAGCCCGATAGGTATGGATCCGCTGAGCGGCAAACAAATAAGCCTGTATAGACCGTTTACCGTTCAGGGGCTGAGTACGGTTATCATCAAGTTAACGAAATAACGAATGAAGGAATGAACGAGTTAACGAATGAACGAAAGAACAAAGTGTGCCCACGATGCGGGGCACATTTTGTTTGTACGCACGACGCTTTCTGTCAATGCGTGGGAGTACAACTAAACGAAAAAGCGCGCGAGTATCTTCGCACGCATTATTCGGATTGTTTGTGTAGGAGCTGTCTGGAGGAGATAGGAAGAAAACTAGGGGACTAGAATCCTAGAGTCCTAGGGTACTAGTATAATCGATTAGCGAAATGAAGCAATGAATCGGGGGCGTTATTCAGGATATGAATGACGTCCTCTAACATTTCTTCGGGATGCACTACCCCACGCTCCCAGAAGTTATTCTGACCTCCGGGGAGTCGCTGTTTGCGCCAATTATAGACGCGGCCGGATTGATACGCCTTGAACCAGGTATGTTTCTCGTCTATCTGCGCCAACTCCGCTAAAGAGTTTCCTCCGGCACCGACCCATACATCCGCGTCGTGGAAATAATGAATTGTCTCCTCTACCGTCAGCGGGATAGAGGTCTCGCGCTCATCATTGTAGAAGGGATAATCTGCCCCTGCATCCTTAAAGAGGTACGCCAGATAGTTCTTTCCCGAAGGTACATACCAGGTTCCGCGGAAATTATTGCCGGACATGATAGAGACCGCTTCGCTGACAGATGACAGACCGTCCTTCGGACTGACAGACCGCTCCGCTGACAGACTGAGATACTTCTCTTCCACTTCGTGGAAGATAGAGTCCGCTTGGGGCAGTTTGCCAACGAGTGCACCGATGACTCGTATCCACTCTGCGCGCGCCAGAGGCGAGTGTTCCTGCCACTCGTTGATGAAGATAATCGGCACGCCTAATTTCTCCAGTCGCATGGCTTCGAGGTTATCGTACTGGCCGTAATTAACCGCCAAAAGGATGTCTAATCCCGCTTGCAGAACCCGCTCGGCAGAAGGTTTCATCGAGTCGCCGAGATCAATCTCCGTGCCTTTGACAGGCGTGTAGATGAGTTCGGGATTGCATACCGCCGCGAGACAGTCGATAGCGTCCAAGGCATAAAGGAATCCCACCTGTACGGTACTCATCGTCCCGATGCGTTGCAAAGGACGGGTGATCTCCATCCGCTGGTAGGGCTGAAAGACCTCCACGATAACCGATGAGTCCGTCTGGGTGAGTGTGAATCCCTCCGCGTACTTATTGCTCGCGGGCACACTCCCCTGCTCCGCAGGTTGTTTAGCGCAGCCCACGAAGCAAAGAAGAAGTACAATGTATGAGAGATTTCTCATGGATTACTTTTTAGCACCGAGGTTGTCAATGCAGAAGTAAGTCGGGGTATTCAGACCCCAGTCGCCGGTACGGCTTCCGCTCAAAGTAAAGAAGATAGCATCTACCTTACCAAGTGTGCTCAAATCAACATAAGTCCAGTCAGTAACCACATTTTTGCCCTTAGCAAGGTAAAAATCCACTTGGCTATTTACCATCTTACCATCTAACATACCGCCGATGCTGAGCAAGAACCAGTCATCATCACCGAACGGATCGCCGGCAATAGCGTCACCTTTGGTAATGGAGTTGTAAGCATATACGCTGTTGCAAACATACATACCTGCTACCGTAGCTGCTTCCTTGAGCTTGATAGCATTTCCGGACATACCATCCTCGTACCAAACGACATAGTTTTTACCGCCCTTTGCACCGCCGGCAATAGACTTATACGCATCCTTGTAGTCCTTAAACGTGGTGTCAGTGATGTTTGTAACAACAGCGCCGGTTACATACGTACCACCATAAGCAACAGTTTGTGAGAGTTCAAAAATGCCACTTGTTAAGAAAGCCGTCGTGTCGGTTGTAAAAGCGAAGTAGCTTTGCGGTGCAGCAGGAGAAATGGCTGCCTCTTCGAAAGTAGCTACTGTTTTGTCCTCTACGTCATAAGAGGGCTGGCAAGCCGCAAAAGTCAAAGCCAATGCGGCTACAAAAAGAAATGATTTTTTCATTTGTTTGTTTGTTTTTTAAATGATTAATAAATGTTTGTTATAAAAAGTGTTGTTAGCACTATGGTTCTACATGTAAATCGATCGCGCCGGAGAGCTCGGTACTGAGTTCTCCCGTTTGATCGTAGTTCTCATCGACCGCGGTGTAGATACAGATGAAGTCAACAGTTGGCAGACTGACTGATTTTCCATCCGCATCTACCGCCCACGATATGTCGAGTGAGGTTCCCGAATAATCGGTGTTGGGTTTATTATCTGCGTATCCGTAGTCCAAGATTCGCTGCACGTTCTGTCCGCTGATCTGCTCTGTGAGCGGAGCCAAAAGCGAGCCCGTAAAGGTCATCGAAGAGGCCTTGATCCACTGCGGGTAATAAGGCTGCTGATGGAAAGGATTGCGGATCGTATCGCTCTCGCGTGTATAGGTCTTGGTGTAATGATGAACGGTCGTCGGATTGTCGTACTCGGAGCCTTTGAGTTCGTACCAAGTATCATCGGGTTTGCCGTTGCCGTTCTCGTCGCGGCTGACCATCACAATACCCGGTTCGGAGCTACCATACGCCTCATTGCCGGACATCGTAAACGCATTACCAAGGATGCGGAGGTCATAGCCGTCTTTGTTCTCTACGGCGTGGTCAAAGCCGAAGGTGATGTATCCACCCCATCCTCCGAGACAAACGAGACCGCCGGCATTATTGGCAATCGCCAACTCACATTTGCGACACATAGAAGCAGCATCATCGCCCTCTTCATACTTCGGCAGAACATTCACAAACTGCCCCATCGCGGGTACATACTCATACACTCGCGAGATATACGGAGATGACTTCGTGGGCTTGGAAGAGGCAGTGTCGGGATACAAATCATAAGCTTCGCTAACACGGCAGAGGTGTCCGGGTATGTCTCCTGTACGCGCTGACCAATGCTCCTTGCCATCGTACCCGAAGCAATGCAGCACACCCGAAGATACGTAGTTCTTGGCGTCCGTGATATAAAGCACGTCGGTCGTCGCCAGGAGTCCGTAAGGGTGCTCGAAAGAGGAGATATCTATCGGTTGATCTAACTCGGTGTAGTCGATGGTGGAGAAGGCACGGAGCGTGTGGGCCTCGCGGTCCACCATGTACGCTACGGGACCTAAGATGGAAAGATTACTAATCTTCACCGACAGATGCTTAACAGTAGTGCTATGGTCTAGGATTGATACGTGATTATCCGTACTTACCCACAACTTTCCACTGTCATCCGGCCGTATGCGTTGAGGGTTCGGCCCCACGGTTATTTTCTCGATTTCCGTGAAAGAGTTCAGGTCGATGACAGAGACGGTGGAGTCGTGGCGGTTAATCAGGTATCCGCCGGAGTTAACGACGTAGAGTTTGTCGCCAAGGATACAGAGTTCGTCCGGCTGGTGTCCGACCTTTACTTCACGGGTGATTTGCAGGGTCGCCGTATCGACCTCAAAGACCGAACCTAAGAGTTCGGGATTCGCAACGGAACCGACATAGGCAGAGACGTACATCTTATCCCCTCGGAAAGCCATGTAACGGCAGTTAGGAATCTCTATCTGACTGATATGACGGGCTTTACGATCCATGACCTCTACCTTATGCGAGCAATTTATCACCGCATAGAGACGACCTCCGTAGGCCTGTATATCGTTGCCGACGTCGCCTAATTCCTTAAGTTGATGGGGGTTCTGTGAACCATACCAATTGGCGTAATAATCGCCTTTCTCCAAGTTGATATAATCCAATCGGGCTTTGTTGGACCCCATATTCCCCTCGCAAAGGACGTATAGCCCACCCTCGCGCACCTCGTCCGTGACGTGCGTGCCGATGGTCGGATAGATAACCTCGTCACCGCGGCAGGAAGACAAGACCGCTATCGCTGACAGAATACAGACCGCTACGCTGACAGAATACAGATTTAATATCTTATGGCTAATGTGCATCGTACGTTTTGTTTGGGCATCGGGTAGTTTTGGATCACTTCGTAATCCTGCCCGAGCATGTTATTGAGTTCAATATTCGCTTTCAGCCATAATGGGTGTGTGGCGTGTGGCGTACGGCGTACGGTAATGCCCCACTCTCCGTAGAGCGAGAGGTCATGCGTGTACCAGGGTTGCACGTAGTTATAGATAGTATTCTCCTGCTGTCCATAGCGTTCGCCGACGTAGATGAACGAGTAGTTCAGTCCATAACGATCGCCTCGACGGCTGGTCCACTCGAGTCCAAGAACCGCGCTTCCGCTATGCCATGGGATATACGGGATCTGATGACCGTAATACGTGTCCGAGGGATTCGTGACGTCGATCGCCTTCTGGTAGGTGTAATTAAGTCTCGTGCGGAGCACCCAACGCAGCGGAAGAAAGAAGGAGAAATCTGCCTTGGCATCGACGCCGTTGATCTTCACCGTACCGAGGTTGAGCATCGTCCAGCGGAACTGCTGACCCTTGGGATATGCGATGATCTTATCCGTGACGCGGTTATAGTAGTAAGAGAGACTTGCCGCTATTTCATAGCCGCAAGCATTTGAGATTTGAGATTTATGATTTGATATTTTATAGGCTAACTCGACCGAGTGCTGGCGGGCTAACTCCGGACGGAGAGAAGCGTTGCCGAGATCCGTATAGTAGAGGTCATTGAAGGTCGGATAGCGGTAACTCTGCTTGTAGAACGCATTGAGACTGAAGTCGATCTTCGGGTACGGGCGAAACGAGAAGAAGACACCCGGTGTCACACGCGGCGCGTCGTTATTCACCGCCGTCATCAGCACCGAAGCTTGCGCCCGGAGGTACTCCTTGAAATTAAAAGCCGTTGCAGCGGAGAGCCAATGCGAATGTCGCGCAAAATGGTCCGTACCGTCCTCCAAGAGCAGGTTCTCACGCGCAAGGGCGTTATACTGATAATCGTACGCCAGGGAAAGATCCCACCAATTAAAGACGCGGAACTTATTGGCAAGCGAGAGATACGCCTCCTGCTGGGTGTACTTGTTGTTTGAAGGCAAAAGGCGCTCATCGTAGTTCTTATAATGGGTGAAATCATTGGCGTATTTTGCCAAGAAGCGTGTGGACCAGCGGTCAAACCACTCGTCCTGCCATTGCGCTTGTACAAAGGTGTTGCGATCCCAAAGCCGCTCGCCGTTCCGCCAGACATTATTGACAATCGCGCCGGGCACGCCGCGCTCGGAGTAATAGTTATAGGCATGCACGCGCCAGAAGCCCGTCGTGCGGTAGTAATGATGCAGACCGAGTTCCGTTCTCACGGCGTTGACATCACCGTTCTGACGCACCGCCGTAGTGTCATAGGCCGTCTCACCGGAAGGCAGCACGCGGCGGTAGCGGAAGGGGTACTTGCCGTCCGAATAGACGTACTCGGCATCGAGCGTCAGCGAGAGCGCGTCCGTCAGCTTGACATCAACGCCTACGTTGGGGTTCGCGAGCGAGAAAGAGCCAAAACGCATCTGACCGCGTACATGCACCTCCTCATCCTCTTTGAAATAAGGTTTGCGGGTAGTGAGATACACGTTTCCCGCAGCGCCAAACTCCCGCGCAGACTGAAAGATATCGGATTTCTGACCATTAAAGAGCTGGATCTCCTCCAGGTTATCCAACGAGAAACGCCCCAAATCCACCTGCCCGTTCTGCGCGTTACCCAGCTGCACGCCGTTATAGTACACCGCCGTGTGCTGGCTTCCCATGGAGCGTATATTGATGGTCTTGATGCCTCCCACTCCGCCGTAGTCCTTGAGTTGCACGCCGGAGAAATACCGCAAGGCGTCCGCCACGGAAAGGGCGTTAAGTCGTTGCAGTTCAGCACCTTTGAGGGTCTGGGGAACAATGACATCTTTCTCTAACGCACGCGCCGTGACCTCCACCTCCGAGAGTTGGAAGCGGTTATATATGGAATCCTGCTCTGCCTCGTTCGTCGCAAAAGCAGAGCGCGCCACAAGCGCAAAAAATAGTATTAAAAAGATTCTTTTTGCCATTGTTGGTCCTACTCCAGGAGGACTTCTCAATTAAGGCTCATCGCAAGCGATCTGGCTTAGACCCGAAGGTCATCACAGTTGCCGGTCAGCCCGGGATTTACACCCGTGTTCTCTCGCGATCAGCTATTCACCACAAGGGTTATTTATTTTTTTGCAGGATCGGTCGTCAGATCGATACCTAATTTCTTAAATGTTCTCCAATCGACCTCGTTGAGCATCACGGTCGAATGCGCCTGACAGCCCTTCAACAAAGGCAAGGTGTCCAAGGCTTTGCGGCAGTTTTCCTCTTGGAGCGAGAGCACCGAGAGCGCTACCAAAACCTCGTCCGTATGCAGACGCGGGTTCTTGCCGTGGAGGAAAGAGATCTTCGTCTTCTGTATCGGACCGATATATTTCTCCGGAATCAACCGAACCGAATGGTCGATGCCAGCCAGCTCTTTCATCGCGTTGAGCAAGAGCGCAGCAGAAGATCCCAACAGCGGTCCTGCCTCCGCGGTGATGATCTTTCCATCCGGCAGCTCGATTGCCGCTGCGTGTGCAAACGAACCGTCATGCAGCGCACCGGAGAGCGCTCTCCGCTCACGAGCTGCTACCGTCGTCCGACGCTCGGCAGTGGTGATGCCCACCTGCTGCTGAAGGATTGCCAGTTTCTTGATCTCTGACTCATTGCATTTGCCGTTAGCCAGATGACAGAGCGCCCGGAAATAACGGCGGATGATCTCTTGCTTACACGCCTCACGTACCGCCTCGTCATCGCTGATGCAGAAACCCACCATATTTACCCCCATCTCCGTCGGGGACTTATACGGGCTCTCGCCGTAGATCGATTTGAAGAGCGCGTCAAGTACCGGGAATATCTCTATGTCGCGGTTATAGTTCACCGCCGTCTGACCGGTTGCCTCCAGATGGAAGGGGTCGATCATATTCACATCGTTGAGGTCCGCCGTAGCCGCTTCGTATGCCACGTTCAGCGGGTGTTTGAGCGGGAGGTTCCATACGGGGAAAGTCTCGAACTTCGCGTACCCTGCCTCGCAACCGTGTTTCTGCTCGTTGTAGAGCTGACTTAAGCAAACCGCCATCTTTCCGCTACCGGGACCCGGCGCCGTGACGATAACCAGAGGACGAGTCGTCTCCACATAATCGTTACGCCCGAAGCCTTCGTCCGAAGCGATCAGCTCCACATTGTGGGGGTAGCCCTCAATCAGATAATGATAGTACACCCGGATACCTTTTCGCTCCAGACGCTGACGATACGCATCCGCCGAACGCTGGCCGGAGTAATGGGTAATCACAACCGAAGAGACCATAAAGCCGCGACTCATGAACTCTTCGCGAAGACGCAGCACGTCCTCGTCATACGTGATACCGAGGTCCTGACGCACCTTATTCCGCTCGATATCTTCGGCAGAAAGGACGATGAGGATCTCCAATGAGTCACGGAGCTGCGTGAGCATACGCAACTTACTATCCGGCAGAAAACCAGGCAACACACGACTCGCGTGCATGTCGTCGAAGAGTTTACCACCTAATTCCAGGTACAGTTTGTTACCGAACTGGGCTATCCGTTCGCGGATGTGTTCCGACTGAATACGGATATATTTGTCATTATCGAAAGCTGTTTGCATAATCGGGTACAAAATTACAATAATTTTTGCACATGTGCAAATTTTTTTGTATTTTTGCAGTCGATTTTTATAACGACGAGTATGTTTTCACCTTTTACCCTTCCTCCGGAGGCCTCTGCACAAGCAGCTGCAACGCTTATAATAAATAAGGTACACGCGTACATGCGCGCGAACCCTCAAAGCGAACTTCATCATCTTGGGAAGATGTTCGGCGTGCTGGTGGTCGAGAAAGACGGCGTGTGGCAGAGTGCGGACGGCGTATGGCAAACGGCGGAGGGCGTGACTTTTATCGCTGCGTTCTCGGCACAATTAGACGGTCGGTACGATCATGAGGGTTTTGTGCCGCCGGTGTATGAGATGAAGACCCCGCCTGTCGGTGCGAACAAAGAGGAGTCGCGCCGATTGCAGCGACTGCTTTTTGCGCAGTACCACCTGCTGAACGGCAAGGGCGAGCGCCGCAACCTACTGGAGATCTTCCAAAACGAACAACCCATCCTCTCCCCGGAGGAGTGGTTTAATAAAGGCGAAGGGCTAAAGGTGAAAGGCGTAGGGTTAAAGGCTAAAGGCGAAAGGGAGTCCTCTACTCTACCTCCTTCGGGCGCCGGAGAATGTTGCGCACCGAAGTTGCTGCAGTACGCCTTCCTGCATGGGCTGAAACCGTTGGCCTTAGCGGAGTTCTGGGTCGGCGCCTCGCCGGCAAACGAGTTGCGGAGAGAAGGCCACTTCTACGCGCCGTGTTCCGGTCGATGCGTACCTATCCTGCGATTTATGATGCAGGGCTTGGAGGTGGAGAGATCCGCCCAAGAGAATCGTACCGAGGACTTGTGCCGGCAGATCGAGGTGCTCTACGAAGATGCGTCTCTGATGGTTGTCAATAAGCCTGCGGGGCTCTTGTCGGTACCGGGCAAGACGGAGGAGCTCTCCCTGTCTGCCTGTCTGAAGGCGCAGAACGGCTACCGCTATCTCATGCCGGCGCACCGCCTGGATCAGGACACCAGCGGACTTATCGTCCTTGCCAAGACGGAAGAGGTCTATAAAGAACTGCAAGCCTATTTCCAGCGGCGCGACATCCTCAAGCGCTACGAGGCGTTATTAAAAGGCGAAGGGTTAATGGACGAAGGGCTAATGGATGAAGGGGTGATTGAACTGCCGTTGTTGCCGAACCCTTTTGATCGGCCGCGGCAGATGGTCTCCCGGGAGCACGGCAAAGCGGCACTCACGCGCTATATCATCCGCGAGCTAAGAGCGGACGGTACGATCTTCGTGTATTTCTACCCTTTGACCGGCCGTACGCACCAGCTGCGTGTTCATGCAGCGCACCCGGAGGGTCTGAACGCACCGATCCTTGGCGACCGGCTGTACGGCAACGGCATCCAAGAGTGCGAGCGGCTGATGCTTCACGCCGCAGAGATCCGTTTCGTACACCCCGTAACCAAAGAAGAGATGCATTTCTGCATCCCTTCTCAGTTCTAACTTACGACTCGCTGTTCTTCGAGTCTTTATTCTGCGACTCCTCGTCGTCTTCTTCGTGGTGGTAGTAGTAATACGAGCGTGCGGCTTTGTCGTCGCCTACGAGCTTGCCGTAGATCTTACCATAGACCTTACCGTACCGGCGTGACTTCTTGCTCGTGCTACCATAACCTCCGTAGCCGTAACCGCCGTAGCCGCCGTAGCCGAGGTGTCCGTAGCCATAACCACCGTAACCTCCGTAGCCGTAACCGTAACCCGAGCCGTACGAGTGACGTCCTTCGGTCGGGATATCCGAGAGGATGATCTGCACTTTCTCCGGCGCGTCGATTACTTCGGTCATCTGTTCCAGAGTCTGCTTGCAGAAGGACTTATTGGTCTGCATACAACGGATCACGAAGAGGCACAGGTCCGCCTGCTCAATCACCGCATACGCATCCGGCACCAGACCGATAGGCGAGGTATCGATGACGATATAGTCGTACTCCTCGCGGGCTTTGGCGATGGTCTCACGCAGTTTGTCGGAGTGTACCAACTCACCCGGGTTCGGCGGGATCGTTCCGGCACGCACGAAGTCAAAGCCGAAAGGAGTGTTGCGTACAATGATATCCTCTGCCTCGCAATCGCCGATGAGGTAGTTCGACGCACCGTTTCCGTTCTCCAGACCGAGTTTGGTGTGGATATTCGGTTTACGAAGGTCGAGATCGATCAGCAGGGTCTTCTTGCCCGTCATCGCGTAGAGGGACGCGAGGTTCGTCGAGAGGAAGGTCTTACCGTCACCGGACTCCGTAGAGGTCACGCAGATGACCATTTTCTCCTTGCGTTTGAGCACAAACTCCATACGCGTACGGATGGCACGAAGCATCTCCGCGTAGCTCGATCGAGGCGAAGCGCGAACGAGTGTCGGGTTCTGGCTCTTGGCGTGACGCAGCGTACCGATCAAGCGGAACATCTTCAGCTTGACTACATCTTTCGGCGAGCGGATCTTGTTGTTGAGCAACTCGCTGAGGATGATCAGTACCATCGGGATCAGGAATCCGATGATGAGGTACGTACTCGTCGTCTTGGATTTGGCTTTTGCGTTCATGATCGCCGTGGTACGCGCCTTATCCATGATGGAGTTATCCGGGGTGTTGGACGCCTTCTGAATCTCGGCCTCGGCACGTTTCTGCAGGAAGAAAGTGTAGTAGTTGTCATCGATGCGGTAGTTACGCTCGATGGCTACCATCTGAAGCTCTTTCTCCGGCAGCTGCTTGATGGATTTCTCCACCTCCGAGTAGCGGTTCTTGAGGTCGGTCTTCTCGATCTCCAAGGACGCCCTCATCGATGTCACCACCTCTTCGATCGCCTGTTTGACGTTCTCTATATCCTTGGTGTAGATAGCGTAGTACACGTTCTTCTCCGTCAACTCGCCACGCTGGATACGCAGGTCGTTGAGTTGCTGAACCAGATTCATTAACATCGGTTCGTTCACACCCATCGTCGTCGGAGCGATGACTGCGCCGTTCTCGATGTTCTGGTGGATATACGAGATGAGGTAGTCGAAGTACGTCTCACGCAGACGCAGCTCCATCGATTTCTGCTCATACTCGGCGATACGTCCCATGAGCTGACCGGCATACGAGTTCACATCGACGAACTTGTTCTCCTGGCGGAAGTTCGTCATCGCACCTTCGCTCACTTGCAACGATGACTGCAGGTTATCCAACTGCTCGTTGATGAAGCGTATGGAGTTCTCTGCCACCTCGTTCTTCTGCTCGAGGTTCTGCAGGAGGTAGATCTTCGCCAACTCATCGATGAACTCGCAGTCTCGTTGCGGCGTCTCGCTGACCAACGACAGCGCCAACACCGTCGATCCCTCCGTCACGAAGGAGAGTTGCAGCCTGCTCATGAACTCGTCCACCAGCGACTCATGCGTACGGAAACGGAAGTAGATCTTGCCGCTATTGACCATCAGCTCGGTTGGCCAGATGGTGATCTCAAAGAGCTTGCATTTGATCGGCTGACCATAATGCACATCCAACTCTAAGGGCGTGTCTTCCTCCGTCGAAGAGATATGCATGGTGCCGTCGGAGCGGAAGTTCAGCTGGAAGAGCGGACCGTACGCACGCGGGTCTACCATCTTCGGTTCCACCAGCACAGGTGTCTGGCGGTAGAGCTGCCGCGTCTTGAAACGACCCTGGGTGATGTACTCTACGTTCAGGAACGGAAGCGAGTCCACTACCCTGCTCATCAGGTCGTACGACCCGAGCATGATCATCTGGTTGTTCACGTTCTTGAATCCCGCATCCACGCCGAATCCGTTCATCAGCGCCGACGCCGAACCGCCGTACGTGCTGCTCTCCTTGATGACAATCGTGCCCTGGGAGTAATACGTCGGGATCCATCTCCGGTTCTTGAGCATTGCCAGACCCAGCGCAATAGCGATCGCGATCACAAACAGATACCAGTAATGCAGGAACGTAAACAACCACTCGAGCGGGTTAAAACTCATCGAGCTGTCGTCATCATCGTCGCCTTTCTGCTGAAGCGGGTCCTGCTGATAGTACTGCTGATTGCCTCCGGGCTGATAGTAATAAGCCTGGTTGCCGTAATAAGCCTGATTGCCTCCGGGCTGGTAGTAGTTATTGTTACCACCCGGTGTGTAATATTGATTATTGTTACTCATAGTCGTTATTTATACAAGTACGCTACATAGTTCAACACGGTCGTCAAGAGCGCCACACTGCTGGTGATCAGCCCGATAAAACCGGAGTAGTTCGGCACTTTATAGAAGCTGTCTTTCGTTCTCGCCACGTAGATGACGTCGTTGGGATAGACGTAATAGTATTTCGAGTCGATGATACTATTCGTTCGCATGTCGAACTCGAGGATCTCCGGTTCCTGACCGCCGTCACGCGGACGGATGATACGGATGTGCCGCCTGTCGCCGCTGTTCATCACATCGCCGGTCATGGCGAGCGCCTGGAAGATATTCATCTTCTCTTTATAGACGTAGAACTGTCCGGCATTCGCATCTCCGATGACGGAGAAATACTTGTTGTACATCACTACCTTGACATCCGCATCGGGGATGATCTCCTTGAACGCCGCCTTCAGGGTGTCCTGAGCTTGTGCCTCCGTCAGACCCGCGATCTTTATCGGTTTCAGGAACGGCATATCTACCGTTCCGTCCTGATGGATGCGGTACGAGTTGGCGTACTGCGAGCTGTAACTCATCGTGTTGGCGCCGAGCATCTTACTCATCGTTTCGTCCATCGTGATCAGGCGGTAGATGATCTCGTCGTTCACACGCAGTTTATACGGTTCGTACGGCACGGAGTCATAGACCGGCAGCTTGTTGCATTTGGTCGGTTCCTGCAGGTAACCGATCACCCGGTGGCTGTAACAACCCGAGAGGGTCATTGCTACCAGCGCCAAAATCAAAATACTCAACTTTTTCATTTGGCACCTCCTTCCGTAGTGGATGACGATTTCTTCCCGTAGTACTTGTTGACGTGGTTGATACCCGTCTGTACGATCGAGTAGATGAACACGCCGAACGAGATGGTCGCTGCCGTCACGCCGATGACGGTCGTCACGTGGTTGATACCGAAACTGTATCCCGGGATCTGACGGATATAAATGATATCGTTCGGCTCGATGTAGTAGTACTCGGAGTTCACCAGGTCTTTCGAACGCGCATCGAAAGTCTTAATCGTCGTCACGCCGTTCTTCTCACGCACGAGCTTGATCTCCTTTCTGCTGTTGAACTCACCGAGGTCACCTGCCATGGCGAGGGCCTCGAAGATCGTCATCTTCTCTTTGTTGATCATGTACCGGCCGCTCTGTGCTCCGATGATTGAGAACGAGCGGTTGACGATATTCACCTCCACGGAGATCGTCGAGTACCCCGGGATCTCCTTGAGCAACGTGCCCAACTCCTCTTCGAGTTTATACTTCACGTCGCGGGTCGTCAGGCCCTGTACAAAGATCTTTCCGATGGTCGGAAAATCGATGTATCCCTCTTCGTCAATCAGATAGGTGTACAGGTCATACGAACCGCCAAGCGCTCCGTTACCCATCTGTTGACGCATCTGCGAAGAGTTAGCGCCGCCGGCGTTGTACATCTTCTGCACGTGCTCGTCCGTCGAATAAACATATACGTACAGTCTGTCGCCGATACGCAGCTCGTAGTCCTCAAAACTCAAAGTGTCCGCATACGAAGGGATATACCGGTCCGGCTCCTGCATGTAGTTCACTTTCCGCGCCGTCACACATGACGAAAGCAGAAAGCCCACTATGCTTAAAATAAATAAATATTTGAATTTATAAATCATAAATCATAAATCATAAATCACAAATAGCGCGTCAGCGCTTCTCATCCCATCCGAAAGGATGCGGGCTTAAAGGCAGTTTTGCCAAGGGGTGATAGTCGCCTACGAGGCCGATAGGCTCCGCATGACGGATCTGGGCCACCGTCTCGATACACGGACGTGCCTCAGAGATACGGAAACCATTACCCGCAAGGATCTGCTTGTAACTCTCCGTGTGCAACTCCGTGAAGCCCTGCGAGAACTCGAACTCCTCGCCGTCGATATTGAGCGTACGGTACGTCCGCTTCTCGCCCTGTACGGCATTAGCCGGCAGACAGTCTGCATTAATAGAGAGGAAATAACGCACGCGTGCTTTCTCTAACTCCAGATAGCCTGCTACGCGGTCAAAACTCATCACGTGAACGATATTCTTTTTCACCGGACCAAACACCCATTGCAGCATGTCGTAGAAATGTACGCCGATGTTCGTCGCTATACCGCCGGACTTATGCACATCGCCTTTCCACGATGCGTAGTACCAGTTACCGCGGCTCGTGATATACGTCAGGTCCACGTCGTAGATCTTGTCTTTCGGACCCTTATCCACTTTCTCCTTCAGCGCGCGGATCTTGTCGTGCAACCTCAGCTGCAGGATCGTATAAGCCTTGTGTCCCGTCTCCGCCTCTAACTCCACGAGGTTGTCGATGTTATAGGGGTTCAGCACTAGGGGTTTCTCGCAGATCACGTCGCAGCCGAGTCGCAGACCGTAACGGATGAATGCATCATGCGTGTAGTTCGGCGTGCAGATAGATATCCATTGCAGCGGGTTGTCCGTACGCATCTGCTTCGAGCAGAAACGGTCGAACTGCTCATTCTCCGTATAGAACGAGCAATCCGGGAAAGAGCTGTCCAGTCTGCCCACGCTATCAAACTTGTCATACGCCACCAGCAGGTTGTTGCCTGTATCGGCGATCGCCTTAATGTGTCTCGGAGCGATATATCCTGCAGCTCCGATCAAAGCAAAATTTAAAGGTTTCATTATATCACTATTTCATTATTATCAGTAGTCTTTTTACGATATTCTTTGCGTTTTGCAGTACGCATTCTTTCCACCACTCGACCTTGTTGTTCGTCCATCGCTGGGGATGTGTGGTGATCATCACGTGAGCCGGCAGTTGGTCATGCTTGATGGCAGAGATGAGCTCGTTCGTCGTGTGCCAAACCAATCCTCTTGCCGTCCACTCGTCCTGATACTGAGGGATCTTGTCCCGTACCGAGACCTTGTATCCGTCCCAACAACGACCCGTGTCCGTCAGGTAGAACACATCGCTGAAATCCGTATCGAAGTACGGTTCGCCGAGGAGACCGAGTTTCTTATAGTCGTATTGGCGCCAGAGGTCCTTGCTGTCATATTGGCTCGTCGGCGCACCGTGCATGCAGATCGTCTCCACGGCGTAGTACTGACGGAAATACCAGAGCCAGGTCTGAAAATGACCATACGCCTTTTCAAAATCTCCGCCGCACAGGCTCATGTCCTCATAGTGATACCCGATCTCATGTCCCAAGGCCGCTATCGCGCGAACACTCTCCGGCAAAGACAACTTGCTTCCCTTATAACATCCGCTTTCTCCGGTTCGGAAATAATAACTTGCTTTCGCACCGAGCGAGTGCTCTATCTGCGCGGTCTTCAGACTGTTTGCAGGCTTGGCGTCCACGTCGTGCCGCAGGATGACGAATCGCTTTTCGGGATCCCGTAATCCCGTAATCACGTGATTACGACAATAATCAGCATAGCTAATGAGTTCGTACCCCTTCGCCTGCAAAGTCTCCAGCAGTTCTCGATATATGTCCAGCGAGAAGTCTCTCATCTCTCCGCCCTCATCGGATTTTCGAGGAAGTCCTTATACGCCAGCCGGATACCGTCTTCGAGTTCGGTCTTGTACGTCCAGCCGAGTTTCGTTGCTTTGCTGACATCCAGCAGTTTACGCGGCGTACCGTCCGGACGGGTACTATCCCACTCGATCTGTCCCTCGTAACCGATCACTTTCGCTACGAGTTCCGTCAGCTCTTTGATCGTCAACTCCTTGCCCGTTCCGGCATTCACAGTCTCGTTGCCGGAGTAGTTATTCATAAGGAACACACACAGGTTCGCCAAATCATCTACATACAAGAACTCACGCAGCGGACTTCCTGTTCCCCAGCACGTCACACTCTTTGCGCCACTCACTTTCGCTTCATGGAAACGGCGGATGAGCGCCGGCAGGACGTGGCTGTGCTCTGGATGGTAGTTATCGTTCGGACCATAGAGGTTCGTCGGCATAACAGAGATGTAATCCGTTCCGTACTGACGGTTCAAAAACTCGCAGTACTTGAGTCCGCTGATCTTTGCCAGCGCATAAGCCTCATTCGTCTTCTCTAACTCGCCGGTTAACAAACAACTCTCCGTCATCGGTTGTGGCGCCATACGCGGATAAATGCATGACGATCCCAAGAACTCGAGTTTCTTCACGCCGTTCTTCCAAGCCGCATGGATGACGTTCATCTCCAGAATCATGTTATCGTACATAAAATCCGCTAACGCATTCTGGTTCGCCACAATACCGCCCACTTTCGCAGCAGCAAGAAACACATACTCAGGCTTCTCTTCCGCAAAGAACTTCTCCACAGCCTCTTGACGACACAGATCCAACTCCTTGTGCGTCCGTGTCACGATATTCGTATATCCCTGCCGTTGCAGTTCCCGCACAATCGCAGACCCCACCATTCCTCGGTGTCCTGCTACATATATTTTTGAATTTTTCTCCATTTTTCAATTCTCAATTATCAATTGTCAATTACATTTCCACCTGCTTTCCACCTTCCTCCAATGGATGCTCAATGGATGCTCAATGGGTGCTCATCGGATGCTCACTATGATCTCAACTGCACGTTACCATGACGATAAGCCGATATTTACTTGTCTATTCCTTTCTCCAGAAACTCCGCCAAGTTCACTTTGCGGATTTCAGCGGCGGCATCGTCGGCAGCCACTTTCTTCATATCATGCGCCACCATGAGTTCAACGAGTTGCTCGAAGGACGTGGTCTGCGGATTCCAGCCGAGTTCGCGTTTGGCTTTGGAAGGATCGCCGAGGAGGTTCACTACATCCGTCGGTCTGTAGAAGTCCGGGCTCACAGCCACTACCACATCGCCCACTTTCACTCGTTCATTCGTTAACTCATTCACTCGTTCCACGATTCCCTTCTCATTCACTCCTTCGCCTTCCCAGCGCAGTTCGATGCCTGCGTGGTGAAAAGCGAGCGTTGCGAACTCGCGAACGCTATGCTGCACGCCGGTGGCAATAACGAAATCCTCCGGCGTCTCGTGCTGAAGGATCAGCCACATACACTCTACGTAATCTTTGGCGTAACCCCAGTCGCGCAAACTATCCAGATTGCCCAGATACAGACAATCCTGCTTGCCTTGTGCGATACGGGCGGCAGCTAACGTGATCTTCCTTGTCACGAACGTCTCTCCGCGGCGCTCACTCTCATGGTTAAAGAGGATGCCCGAGCAGCAGAACATATCATACGCCTCGCGATACTCCTTGATGATCCAGTAGCCGTAGAGTTTCGCTACCGCGTACGGGCTGTA
Source organism: Bacteroidales bacterium UBA2712 (assembly GCA_002354055.1). Taxonomy (GTDB): domain Bacteria; phylum Bacteroidota; class Bacteroidia; order Bacteroidales; family Paludibacteraceae; genus Colicola. Next base: position 24,801 of record DEKW01000013.1, on the reverse strand, counting down.
CGGATGGAAAGGCGTCGTCTCACTTTGCGGCACTTCCTCCACCTTGCCGTAGAGCTCGGAAGTCGATGCCTGATAGATCTTACAGGTCTTCTCCAAATGGTTGGTTCTTACCGCCTCCAGAATACGCAGCACACCTACCGCATCTACGTCGGCGGTAAACTCCGGTGCGTCAAAACTAACCTGCACATGGCTCTGCGCCGCCAGATTATAAATCTCGTCCGGCTGAACTTTCCCCACTAATTTCACCAACGACATCGAGTCGCTCATGTCTGCGTAATGGAGATGGAAATGCGGCGTACCCTCCAGGTGCGCTATACGTTCGCGATAATCTACTGAACTACGGCGAATGATGCCGTGTACTTCATAACCCCTCGCTAACAGAAACTCGGATAAATAACTACCATCCTGTCCTGTGACGCCGGTAATCAATGCTGTTTTTGTCATAGTATTTTTGTTGCAATTAATTCTTAATTGATAAAAAAGCGTGCAAAGGTACAAAAAAATATTGATATACGCAAGCGCACGCGCGTTTTTTTCATTTTTTCTTGTGTATATCGTTTTTTTGTTATATCTTTGCAGCCAAATTTGGATGATTATGGACAAAAAGAAGAATTTACCTATTCTAGAAAACATCACCATCACCGGCGTGGCAGCCGAAGGCAAAGCCTTGGTGCGCATCAACGACATCGTTACTTTCATACCGAACTGCGTACCGGGCGACGTGGTGGATCTGCAGGTGACGAAGAAGAAACACAGCTTCATGGAAGCACGTGTGATACGTATCGTGAAGCCGTCGGAGGTGCGCTGCGAAGCGAAGTGCAAGCATTTCGGCGTGTGCGGCGGTTGCAAATGGCAGATCCTGCCGTACGAGGAGCAACTCAGATACAAACAACAACAGATCGTCGATAACCTCACACGCATCGGGAAAATAGAGTTGCCGGAGATAAGCCCTATCTTAGGCTCCAAGCATATCTACGAGTACCGCAACAAACTCGAGTTCACCTGCGCCGATCGTAAATGGTTCCCGTGGGAGGTGATTGAGGCGGCAGGCGGATTAGACAAGATCGACTCCACGTACGGTCTCGGCTTCCATATACCGGGAGCGTTTGACAAGGTGCTGGACATCGAGGAATGTCACCTCATGCCGGATATAAACAACCGCATCCGTAACGGCGTGCGCAACTACGCACGGGAGCACGGGTTGACGTTTTATAACGAACACACGCATGAGGGGCTGCTGAGAACGCTGATTTTAAGGAACAACCACAAAGGCGAGGTGATGCTCGTTGTCTCCTTTGGAGAAAAGATTTCAGATTTCAGAATTCAGATTTCAGATTTATTGGAGTACCTGCATACAGAGTTTCCGGAGATTGTCTCGCTGCTATACGTCGAGAACACGAAATACAACGACACCATCGGCGACCTCGAGGTACACGTGTACGCAGGTCAAGACCATATCTTCGAGGAGATGGAGGGTCTGCGGTTCAAAGTAGGCCCCAAGTCTTTCTACCAGACGAATACGGAGCAGGCTTACGAGCTATACAAAGTAGCACGGGAGATGGCGTTTGATAATGGTGGATTGAGTAATGGTGACGCTTCGCTTAATGGTGAAAAGCCCCTGGTATATGACCTCTATACAGGCACGGGAACGATTGCCAATTTCGTGGCGAAGCATGCTCGGCAAGTCATCGGTATCGAGTACGTCCCGGAAGCCATCGAGGACGCGAAAGTAAACTCGAAGATCAACGGCATCGACAACACCCTCTTCTTCGCCGGGGATATGAAGGATATTCTGAACGATGCTTTTGTGGCTCAATACGGCCGTCCGGACGTCATCATCACCGACCCGCCACGGGCAGGCATGCACGAGGATGTGATCGATGTGATTCTGAAGGCTGAACCGCAGCGGATTGTCTATGTGAGTTGCAACCCCGCAACGCAGGCACGGGACCTGCAGCTCTTAGATCCCAAATACCGCGTGACGAAGGTGCAGCCGGTAGATATGTTCCCCCATACGCAACACGTGGAGAACGTGGTGCAATTGGTGCTACGCACCATTTAAGGGGTTTAAAAGTTTAGTGGTGCTACGCACTGTTTAAGGGGTTTATATGATTTCGTTACTGATAATATTAAGTATCTATTTTGTCTCGTTTACGGACAAGCCGGAGAAGAGTGCCCCTGCGCTGTCGCCCAGGGCGGTAGCGCAACGTACGCAATGGGGTATCCCGACAGATGAGATGGACTATCCTGTTTGTACTCTGTACAAAGACAGCCTCAGGAAGATGGGCGTACGGATCCACCACCAGAGCCGGTGGTTCAACGGGGTGACCTGCGAGATGAAGGAAGAGACCGCTCAGAAAGTACTACAACTACGTTTCGTCGATGGAGTCGAGATGACGAGGGACAGTACGAATATGCCCAAGCAAAACGCCCCCGGCAGGCAGAAATGGGAAACCGAAGAGTACTTTGCCGCCGAAGAGTCCGATCCGCTCATGAGCGACAAGCAGCAGGAGGTGTATAACCTTCCGCCGCTGCACCAAGCAGGCTACCACGGACAAGGCATCCTGATGGCGGTCTGCGACGGGGGATTTCAGAACACCGAAACCCTCTCGTGTTTCCGTGACAGTCTGCTATCAGGCCATTACGATTTCACGGACGACAAGGGTGATTTCTTCGGTTCGACGGGTCATCACGGGACGTGTTGTCTGAGCGCTATCACCGGCATCAGAGAGGGTTATCACGGCGCTGCGACGAGGGCGAGATACTACCTCATGCGGTCGGAGGAATACGCGACGGAAAGCCCCAAAGAGATGGACAACCTCGTGGCGGCGCTGGAGAAAGCCGATTCGTTAGGCGTGAATATCTTCTCCGTCTCTCTGGGTTACAGCCAGTTTGACAACCCCTCGTGGACCTTGGACAAGAGCGATCTGGACGGGCGTACGACCCGCGTGAGCGTCGCCGCTACCATCGCTGCACGCAAAGGGATGTTAGTCTGCGTCGCCGCAGGAAATGACGGCAACAACCCCTGGCAGACGATCTCCGTGCCGGCAGACGCAGACAGCGTGCTGGCGGTAGGTGCCGTCGATACCCTGCGGACGATCGGCGGGTTCTCGAGTCATGGTCCCGCCGCCGACGGGAGAGTCAAACCCGACGTCTGCGCTGTAGGGGTTCAGACGGCGCTGATCAACCCCTCGGGAACGATTATCAACAGCAACGGAACGAGTTTTGCGACACCGATGTTGGCAGGTCTCGCCGCTTGTCTTTGGTCCGCTCTTCCTACGGAGAACGCGATGCAGATCCGCGAGCGCATCCTTCGTTCCGCCGACCGCTACGCTACTCCGGACGCGACGCAGTACGGTTACGGCATCCCCGATGCATGGATCGCTTATACGATGGACATGACAGCGGTAGAGCCTATCTACGAAGAAGAACCGCCACGCAAGATCCTTAGGGGCGAGCAGATCCTGATTCTTCGCCACGGGCATGTATATAACTTAGCGGGGCAGCGGATCGAATAAAGGGTACGAAAAAAGGGTAAGCGATTTACATCGCACCGCTACAACCTCCTACCCTTGCTCCGATCAAGGCCTGGGGGAGTTCAGAGGGAGCTGGTCGTGTAAGACTTACCCTATGCTTGAATTTCAAAACCGGGTGCAAAGGTACAACAAAAAATCGACATACGCAAATAATTTTGCAAAATTTACGGATTTTCGAGCAAAAAAAGTGTTAGAAGACTTCATAATAGGACGGATACGGGCGGAATTGCCGTTTGAACCGAACGCGGAGAAAGAAGGGCTGCTGAAGGCCTTGGGCTCCTTTATTATCTCGCGTGACGCGCGCAAAGCCTTTATCTTACGCGGATATGCAGGAACGGGCAAAACGAGCGTGATGAGTGCGTTGGTGCGAGCGTTGGAGGGGCTCAAGCAGCCTTGTATCCTACTTGCTCCTACCGGCCGTGCCGCCAAGGTGCTAAGTCGTTATTCCGGCAAACAGGCGTACACCATCCATAAGAAGATCTACCGCCAGAACCAGCTGGGTGTCGAGGCGTTCTCGCTGAGCGATAACCTGCATACGCGGACACTGTTCATCGTCGATGAGGCGTCGATGCTCTCCGGCCAGCGCGACAACGGAGTCTTCGGCAGCGGGTGTCTCTTGGACGACCTCGTGCGGTACGTCTATAACGACAAGGGGTGCAGCCTCCTCTTGGTCGGCGATAACGCGCAGTTGCCGCCGGTAGGCAGCACACAGAGTCCGGCGCTCGAGCCCGACTACATGGCGGGGAACTATCGGCTTTCAGTATTCAGTTTTCAGTTAAAAGACGTAGCCCGACAGGCCTTGGACAGCGGGATCCTGTCGCAGGCGACGAGGTTAAGGAATCAGGAATCAGGAGTCAGGAATCCGGAATCAGGAGTCAGGATTCAGCCGAACGGCGTAGATGTGATCAAGGTGAAGGGCGAGGAAGCGATCGAGACCATCGAGGCGAGTTGGCGGGACGTGGGCGCCGAAGAGACGCTCATCATCGCCCGCAGCAACAAGATGACCAACCTTTACAACCAAGGCGTACGGGCTCGCGTGCTTTGGAAAGAGGAGGACCTCTCCAACGGCGACAGGCTGATGGTGACGAAAAACAACTATTTCTGGACCAAAGGATACGAGAACCTGGAGTTTCTCGCCAACGGCGATATGTTTACCGTCGAGCGGCTCTACAACCGCCATGAGTTGTACGGTTTTGAGTTTGCCCGCGCGTCGCTGAGGTCGGTCGATTACGACTGGGAGATTGACGCGCTTATATGGCTCGATACGCTGACGACCGACAGTCCCGAAGCGAACTACGGTCTGCAGAAAGAGCTCTTCAGCCGCATCGCAGAGGACTATCCGGAGATCCGCAACAAGAAAGAACTTGTCAAGAAGATCTACGAATCCGAGTATTACAACGCCTTGCAGGTACGATTTGCGTACTGCGTGACCTGTCATAAAGCGCAGGGCGGACAATGGAAGCACGTCTATATCGACACCTCCGGTATCGGCGAAGACGAAGCGCGCATGAGCGACCCGATCGAGCGGAAGGAATATCGAAGATGGCTCTATACCGCCGTCACCCGAGCGACCGAAAAAATCTATATTTTGCGATAAAATAGCAAATAAATGCTTTTTTACTTGCGTATATAGTTTTTTTTTTGTAATTTTGCAGGCGCAAACAAAATCTATTTAATATTATGAACTTTAGACCTCTTCATGCATTGATTGCAATCGCGGCAGTAAGCGTGTTTACAGGTTGTCATTCGGACATCGACCTGCAAAACATCGACAAGAAAGCCGAAGTAGAGATGGCCTTGGCGCTGCCGATCGGTAGTATCCATGCCACGATTAAAGATTTCTTCGGGAGCGGCGTGGACAAGTTCTACGTGGACACTTTGGATAACCAAGGCGTCATCACGTGGAAAGACACTTTCCGCATCGCACGTAACTTCCACCAGGTAGATCTGGCGAAGTACATCTCCGAGAAGCAGCTGACGCTGAACGTGTACGACCAGATCCCGGCCGCCATGATGATCGGTACCAACAAACGCGTCATCGGTACGGGCGACCCTGTGACTCTGGATTTCGAAATGCCGCTGAAGCTCACCGGCATCAACCACCCGGACTCGATAGCGAAAGAGCGGTTGGATAGTGCGCTGATCGAGATGGCGAGCTTCACCTCTATCATCAACCAGTCTAACCTGCCCTTGGAGTGGGAGTGGATCGACAGCGTGACGCTGGACCTCGGCGAACAGATCCGTCGCCCGGCGAGAAACACAATGGTGGTTTACGACAAAACGAAAGACAACTACGGCTACAACCAGACTATCCCGACCAACGTGGATAACTTCACCATCAACCTCATGAAGAAAAACAGCGCCGGACAATACGTGGTAGGTCAGGTAGTGGACTCCTGTAGCTTCACGATCCACTTCACCTTCACCATCCCTGCCGGCACGATCGTTGATATCCCGGAGGATGCCGGATTCAGCTATAAGTTAGGCGTACAGTTTATCGACTATGCCGCTATATGGGGTAAGTTCATGCGCTCCAAAGACATGTACGACGAAGCGGTGATTGACCTCAGCGACAGCTGGGGATCGTTGAGCTTCATCTCCGACTGGAACGTACCCTTTGCGGATCCGAAGATTAATATGGGTATCGTGACACGCGTAGCAGGCGCATTAAAGGTGGACGGCGACTACCTTTACTCGGAGGATGCAGCCGGCAACAAGCATTATGCTTCCTTCAAGCGAGGCAACGTAACCACACCTGATTTCCACAAGCAATTCGAGGGTAATGAGTATTTGAATCCGACGACCAGCGCGATTGGCGACTCCACGACCAACATGATTATTGTGTTTGACAAGGATCCCGAGCGCGGACATATAGACCAGCTCTTCCAGGGCATGCCGCAGAAATTAGGATATAAGTTCAATCTGGACTTTACCTACGGCGGCTCCTATCCGGATCAGATCCGCATCACCCAAAATACAGCGATTCGTATCGACGCCGAGTGCATCCTGCCCTTCATCTTCAATCAGGGTCTGTCGATGAGCTACGTAGATACGATGCGTAACGTCCAATTGAGTAAGTACAGCCTTGATTCGCTTCTGGCAGATGTAAGCGCTATCGATACCGTCAAGACCTCGGATCTGATGCTCTTCCTCAAGGCGTATAACTCGATTCCGGTAGATGTTTACGCATCGATGCGTTGTATCGACTCGCTGGGTCAGATTATCATGGATCCGGAAGACGCGACGAAGCCGCTGATGCTCTTCCCGCAAGATACCATCACCCTGAAGGCACCGAACTACGTCAAGTCCGGCGGCTCTTGGACCGGTACTCCCGGCGAGACGGTCATCACCGCAAGGCTGACCAAGAAACAGCTGGATCTGCTGCCGATGATCAAGAGTATTCATTATGATACCCGCATCAACGACAAGTCCTTGGCTGACGCTTACAGCAAGGGTCTGAGCAACATCCGCATCACCGATGATCAGGGTATCACCCTCAAGATCGGCATAACGACAAAAGTGGATGCGATATTCAATTTCGAAAAGGAAAACAACAATAAATAAGGAGGGCTGAACTATGAAAACCAATCGAATTATTCTCGCAGCCCTCGCGGCTCTCTTTACGCTCAGCGCAAGCGCGCAACAAGTAACGACGCTCTACTTCCTGGAGAACGCCCCGATGCGTCATACGATCAACCCTGCCTTCCAACCGGTGAGCAAGGGTTATATCAATTTCTCTCCGTTAGGTTGGATGAGTATGGAAATGGGCAACAACTCGCTGACGATGAGCGATGTACTGTTTGTCGATCCCACGACCGGCAAGACCATCACCCCGCTCCACCCCAACGCGGACAAGCAGAAGTTCCTGAAGCAACTTCGCAGCATGACCTACACCAACGGAAACATCAACCTCGGTCTGCTGAACATGGGCTTCCGGATCAAGGATAACGGCTTCCTCATGATCGGTATCAACGAGCGTATAGAGCTCGGCGAGACCACTCCGCGCTCCATCTTTGATTTCGGCATGGGAGGCGGCATGAAGGACCTTTACGGCACAAACGTCCTCGAACTCACGGGCTTCGGAGTCGGCGCTACCGCTTACACGGAGATCAGCGGTGGATACAGCCATAAGCTCAACGACCAATGGACCATCGGTGGTAAACTCAAACTCTTATTGGGACAAGCGTATGTAGGTCTGAATAACAAAATACTGAATATGTACGCCAACTCGGAGGTCTGGAAATTCGACGGCACCATGCGTCTAGACGTAGCCGGACCGGTGAACACTGAGTACCTCAGCCAGTACGTAGATGGCAAGACCGGAAGAGAGATCTACGAGGCTATCACCGGAGAAGGCGGTAAGGAGAAGATCGACTTCAACCAACTCGTCGATACCAAGAACCTCCAAAAGATGCTGGTACCCTCCGGTTACGGAGCGGCTATAGACTTCGGTTTCACCTGGAAACCCATTGAGCAACTCCAACTCAGCGCGGCATTGACCGATCTGGGTTTCATCTACTGGAACAAGAGCAGCCGTTTTGATTGCACCTTGGATAGCTCTAAGGTACAGTTCCGCGGTGCCGGAGAGATTGAGTATAGCCAGTACCAAGACGAAAACGGAAATTTCTCCACGAAGATGCTGATGGATACCGTGGTGAACAACCTCAAAGAGATGTTGGACGGCATGACGATGAGCAAGCGCGGCAACGGAGGTTTCGCTCGTATGACTTCTGCGCGCCTGAACGTCGGCCTGGATGCCAACTTCTGGGACAACCGCGTGGGTATCGGTATCGTCTCCGCAACGAGACTATATAACGCTCGCCTCTACGAGGAGATCACCTTCGGTGTAGCGTTCAGACCGGTGAACTGGTTCAATATCGCGGCTTCCTACTCGCTCATGAATAACGGTAAGTACAGCAATATCGGTGCCGGTATCGGCTTCATGCCGTACGACGGTATCAACCTCACCTTGGCGATGGATTATATCCCGACGAGTTATGCCGGTCTGCCGCGTGAAGGCAAATCACCGCTGTACGTCCTGCCGGACAAGGCGAAGATGGTGAACCTCGCCCTCGGCTTCTCTATCTGCTGGGGTTCCAACCGCCGCGACAAGGATAAAGACGGCGTGTGGGACAAGATCGACATGTGTCCCGAGACGCCGCGTGGCGTAGCGGTGGACAGCGTAGGTTGTCCGCTGGATGAGGACCACGACGGTGTCCCTGACTATCTGGATCACTGCCTCGGTACGCCGGCAGCCTCTATCGGATATGTGGACAGCGTAGGTTGCTCGCTGGATACCGACGGCGATGGTGTTGAGGACTACAAGGATAAATGCCCGAACACGCCGAAAGAGGCGTATGGTAAGGTCGATAGTCTCGGTTGTCCGATGGATACCGACGGCGACGGTGTACCTGACTACCTCGATGAGTGTCCCGGTACGCCGGCAGCGGCTTACGGCATGATTGACGCCAAGGGTTGTCCGAAAGATACCGACGGCGATGGTGTAGCGGATTACCTCGACGAGTGCCCCGGTACGCCGGCTGAAGCCCACGCTACGGTAGATGAGAAGGGTTGTCCGAAAGACAGCGACGGTGACGGCGTAGCCGACTACCTCGACGAGTGCCCCGGTACGCCGGAAGAGGCTCGCGGACATGTGGATAACAAGGGCTGTGAGTTGGACTCCGACGGCGACGGCGTGCCTGACTATAAGGACGAGTGCCCTGCTGTAGCCGGAACGAAGGCGAACAAGGGTTGTCCGGAGATCAAACGCGAGGTACGCCAACTCCTGCAGAAAGCCATGCAAGGTATCGAGTTCGAGAGCGGCAAATCGACTATCAAGAAGAAGTCCTTCCCGCTGCTCGACCAGATCGCTACTATCTTCATCGAGAACGCCAACTATATCATCGAGGTACAGGGTCACACCGATAATGTCGGCAAGCCTGAGTTGAACCTCAAGCTCTCGCAGCAACGTGCAGACGCGGTGAAGAAATACCTGGAGAAGAAAGGTGTAGAAGCCGCTCGCATGACGGCGGTCGGATATGGTCAGGAGATGCCTATCGCAGACAATAAGACCAAGGCCGGTCGTCAGAAGAACCGCCGTGTAGAGTTCAAGATCAGCTTCGAGGAGGTACATATCGAGACCATCCTCGACCATGCGGACGCTCCTGCTGAGACTCCGGCGGAGACTCCGGCTGAAGAAACGGAAAAATAAACAACAAACATAACACTAAAAAAATATTTCATTATGGGACGCGCTTTTGAATACAGAAAAGCAACTAAATTAAAACGCTGGGGACATATGTCCCGCACTTTCACCAAGTTAGGCAAAGAAATCACTATCGCTGCCCGTGAGGGTGGACCGGATCCGGATTCGAACCCTCGTCTGCGTGCGTTGATCCAACAATGCAAGCGCGAGAACATGCCGAAGGATAACATCGACCGCGCTATCAAGAAAGCGACTGATAAGTCTTCCGAGGGCTATAAGGAGATCAACTACGAAGGCTACGGACCTCACGGCATCGCGATCTTCATCGAGACAGCGACCGACAACCACATGCGTACCGTCGCTAACATACGCTCCTACTTCACCAAGTTCGGCGGCACGCTCGGTACACAGGGCTCTCTGCAGTTCCTCTTCGACCGCAAGGCATGTTTCACCGTCACCATGAAGGACGGTATCGATCTGGATGAACTCGAGCTCGAGCTGATTGACTTCGGCGTAGAGGAACTCGGCGTGGATGAAGAGGAGAACACCATCGTCATCTACTCGGATTTCAACGAGGCGATCAATATGCAGAAGTACCTCGAGGAGAACGGCTTTGAGATCCAGTCCATCGAGTTCGTACGCATCCCTAACGACACCAAGGAGCTCACCGACGAGCAACGCGAGTCCGTACAGAAACTCATCGACAAGATCGAGGAGGACGAGGACGTACAGAACGTTTTCACCAATATGGCGGAATAAATGATAATCGAAGATTATTTTCATCTCTCTGCCCGCCAGGCTGAGCAGTTTGCTCAGCTTGACGGGCTCTATCGTGATTGGAACGGTAAGATCAATGTGATCTCCCGCAAGGATATCGATAACCTCTACGAGCACCATGTGCTCCATTCCTTGGCGATCGCGAAACTCTTGCCTTTCCAGCCCGGTAGCACTATCCTTGACGTAGGTACCGGTGGTGGCTTCCCCGGTATCCCCTTAGCTATCTTATTCCCCGAATGCCGCTTTACCTTGATTGACTCCATCGGAAAGAAGATCAAGGTCGCTACGGAGGTCGCTACTGCCCTCGGGCTGACCAATGTCGTCTGCAAGCAGGAACGCGCAGAAGAGGAGAAGCAGAAGTTTGATTTCGTGGTCTCCCGCGCCGTCATGCCTCTGCCCGACCTCGTCAAACTGGTACGAAAGAATATCTCTTCCTCCTACCGCAACGCCGTGCCCAACGGCATCGTCGTCCTCAAAGGCGGCGACCTCAGAGAAGAACTGCGGCCCTTCAAGGACGCAGAAGTAACGCCTTGCTCCACGTGGTTCAAAGGCGAGTGGTTTGATACAAAATTCGTGATTTATCTACCCTTATAAATTATGACCAAGCATTATCTGAACTATCTGACATCCGTGATGTCGCATCAATGGAACGATGCGGCGCTGACCGATTATAATGAGAATCATGAGTATAGTTTTGGCGAACTGGCGATCGAGATGCTGCGCTTGCATGTGCTCTTTGAGCAACTCGGTATCCAGCCGGGCGATAAGATTGCCCTTGCCGGACGAAACTGCGCTAATTGGGCGGTAGCCTACCTCGCTATCGCTGCCTACGAAGGCGTCTGCGTCAGCATCCTCCAGGACTTCACCGCGGAGGACATCAACCACCTTCTCGACCACTCGGATAGCTCAATGCTCTTTGTCGGACCCTACGTCTGGAAAGAGCTGCAGCACCAGACGATGCCGTCCAAACTGAAGGCGGCTATCTCCCTGCAGGACTGGGCCCCGCTCTACGAGGCAGAAGGGATCAAAGTGCCTGCCAAGGAAGCCATCGACAAACTCTTCAAAGCCAAATACCCGCAGGGTATCGAACCCGAAGATATCTCCTTCACCGCCGATCCGGACAAGCTCTCCCTCATCAACTATACCTCCGGCTCTACCGGCAGCCCCAAGGGCGTGATGCTCAACGGCCGGTCGCTCAGTAACAACGTCGAGGTCGGCATGAAGATGCTGCCCGTCGATCCGGGACAACGACTCGTCTCCATGCTTCCCTTGGCGCATATGTTCGGGCAGGTATGCGAGTTGCTCTACCCCCTTTGCTCCGGGACGCATATCTTCTTCCTCACCAAGAGCCCTACCCCGTCGATCCTGCTCAAAGCGCTCAACGACGTACAGCCCTACCTGGTGGTCACCGTGCCGCTGGTCATCGAGAAGATCTACAAGCAGAAACTCGACCCCACGCTCTCTAAATGGGCGATCCGCTCTTTCTGGCACGTGCCCATCATCGGCGATTTCCTCAAGAGCCGCGTGAAGAGCGGTCTAAGGAACGCTTTCGGAGGCAAACTGCGGTACTTCATCTGCGGCGGCGCGGCGATGAACCCCGTCGTGGAGAAATGTCTCATGGATATCCATTTCCCGCTCTCTATCGGATATGGCATGACCGAATGCGGACCCCTCATCGGTGGAAACCCGCCGAAATACTTCAAAGCCCGTACGGGCGGCGTGCCAGTGATGAATATGCAGGTCAAGATCGACAACCCCAACGACGCCGGTATCGGCGAGATACTCGTCAAGGGAGAGAACGTCATGCTCGGTTACTACAAGAACGAAGAGGCTACCAAAGCTGCCTTTACCGAAGACGGATGGCTGCGTACAGGCGACCTCGGACGGCTCGACAAAAGGCAGAATATCTATATCAAAGGACGTTGCAAGACGATGTTCCTCGGTGCGTCCGGCCAGAATATCTACCCCGAGGAGATCGAGGACAAACTCAATAACCAGGAAGCCGTCGGCGAATCGCTTATCGTTGAGCGTGAGGGCAAACTCGTGGCACTCGTCTTCCCCGATGAGACGCTCACCAAACGCATGTCTTTCGAGGAGATCCAGCAACTCATGAAGCAGAACCTCGAGAAGCTCAACCACCTCATCCCCTCGTACAGCAAGGTATCGAATATCGAGGTGCAGGACAAACCCTTTGAGAAGACTCCGAAACGCTCCATCAAACGCTTCCTGTACAAATAACCCGTAACCCCTAACCCATGACCTGGGTCATTTTAGCCTTTCTTTCCGCCCTCTGCTTGGGGTTCTATGATATCAGCAAGAAGGTAGCGTTGCGTGATAACTCGGTGGTCGATGTCCTGACTGCCAGTGTCCTGATCTCTTCTTGTATCCTGCTCGTCCCCCTGCTGCTCTCCCGTCTCGCGCCGTCTGAGATGACTAAGACGGCTTTTTTCGTGCCGACACTCGATCTCCGCGGTCATCTACTGACCGTCCTCAAATCGGTGATCGTCCTCAGCTCCTGGCTCTGCGCCTATCTCGCGCTCAAGCACCTGCCTATCTCCATCGTCAGCCCTTGGCAGGCTACGCGGCCTATGTGGACGCTCATCGGCGCGTTGATCATCTTCGGCGAACGCCTCAACCCCTGGCAATGGACCGGCGTCCTCCTCGCCATCGGCAGTATTTTCACCTTCTCTTTCTTCACCCGGGAGCATAAGTCCTTACCTTCGCTCAGGAGTGCCGACTCGCGGTACTATATCGCCCTCGCGCTGGCTATCCTCATCGGTGCCTGCTCCGGGTTGTACGACAAGTATATCATGCGCCTCTACGACCATAACGCCGTGCAGGTCTATTATACGCTCTACCAGGCGGTGATGATGATTGTCTTCTGTTACATCCACCATCGACGTCATCCTTCGTCACCGGGTTTTCGTATCACGCGGCTCCTGCCCGTGGCGCTGATCTCTGTCTTCCTCGTCATCAGCGATAACGTCTATATGTTAGCCCTGCAGGATCCCGATTCGATGATCGCTGTCGTTTCCACCATCCGCCGCGGAGGTACGGTCATCGGCTTTGCCTACGGGCTCATCTTCCTAAAAGAAAAGGACCCTTATAAAAAGGTCCTTTGCATGCTCGGCATCCTCGCCGGTCTCATCTGTTTAGCCTTGGGATCCTAAATCCTAAATCCTAAATCCTAAAGTAAGTGCCAACTTACCGTCAGTCCCGCCATGACAATCGAGACCATGGACATCAGCTTGATGAGGATATTGAGACTCGGGCCGCTCGTATCTTTGAACGGATCACCTACGGTGTCGCCGACGACGGTCGCCTTATGGCAATCGGATCCCTTGCCGCCGAAATGACCTTCCTCCACATATTTCTTTGCGTTATCCCATGCGCCGCCGGCGTTCGCCATGAAGACGGCTAACACAAAGCCCGTCGCCAGACCGCCGATGAGCAGACCTAACACGCCTGCTACGCCCAGTAACAAGCCCGTGATGATCGGTACGACGATTGCGAGGATAGACGGCAGCAGCATCTCGTGTTGCGCACCCTTGGTGGAGATAGCTACGCAGCGTGCGTAGTCCGGATCGGCCTTGCCTTCGAGGATGCCTTTGATCGTCTGGAACTGCCGGCGTACTTCCTCTACCATCTTTTGCGCCGCACGGCCTACCGCGTTCATCGTCAGACCGCAGAAGAGGAACGCCATCATCGAGCCGATGAAGATACCTACCAGCACGATTGGGTTCATGAGATTGACGTTATATGCGTCCATGAAATCTACCAGACTTGCTTTCGCCGCCTCTACCCCGTTCGGCAGGGCTTCGCCCGTACGGATGAGCGCAATCTTGATCTCCTCTACATAGGACGCCAGGAGCGCCAGCGCCGTGAGGGCGGCACTACCGATGGCAAAACCCTTTCCGGTCGCAGCCGTCGTGTTGCCGAGGGCATCGAGCGCGTCCGTGCGCTGCCTAACCTCTGCCGGCAGACCACTCATCTCTGCGTTACCGCCGGCGTTGTCGGCTATAGGACCGTAAGCGTCCGTCGCTAAGGTGATACCTAAGGTCGAAAGCATACCTACTGCGGCTATACCGATGCCGTACAGACCCATACTCAGGTTCGCCGCGCTGAACTCTACGTGGAAGCCGTTTGCGCAGAGGTACGCTAAGATGATCGCTACGCCTACGGTGATGACCGGCACCGCCGTCGAGAGCATGCCTAAGCCCAGACCGCTGATGATCACCGTCGCCGGACCCGTCTGGCTGCTCTCACTCACTTTCTGCGTGGGTTTATAGCTCTGCGAGGTGTAGTACTCCGTGCTCTGACCGATGATTACGCCGGCGAGCAGTCCCACTACTACCGACAAACTCACCTGCCACCACAGACTCGTCTCCGTGCCGAAGAGCCAAGCGAAGATACCGAACGTCACCGCCGCTATCAGTACCGCCGCCGTGTTCGTGCCGATAGCCAACGCCCGCAACAACTCTTTCATGCCGGCGTTCTCTTTGGTCTTTACCATATAGATGCCGATGATCGACAGCAGTACGCCGCACGCCGCTATCAGCGACGGCGCCAGCACAGCCTTCATCTGCATCCCTTCTACCGCTGCCCCGGCAAAAGCCGACGCACCTAAGGCCATCGTCGCAAGGATCGAACCTGCGTAACTCTCATACAGGTCCGCACCCATACCCGCTACGTCACCTACGTTGTCGCCTACATTATCCGCTATCGTCGCAGGGTTACGTGGGTCGTCCTCCGGGATGTTATACTCCGTCTTTCCCACGAGGTCGGCACCTACGTCCGCAGCCTTCGTGTATATACCACCGCCTACGCGGGCAAAGAGCGCCTGCGTCGAGGCACCCATACCGAACGTCAACATCGTCGTCGTGATAGTAATAAGGTCCGCGTCCGCGCCTACGAGCGCGAGCAGACCCGTCTTCTGCAGGATCAAGAACCATCCGGAGATGTCTAATAACGCCAGTCCCACTACCGTCAGACCCATCACCGCTCCGCTGCGGAATGCTACTTGCAGACCCGCATTCAGCGTCTGACGAGCCGCGTTAGCCGTACGGGCCGACGCATACGTCGCCGTCTTCATACCGAAGAATCCGGCCAGACCCGAGAAGAAACCGCCCGTCAGGAAAGCGAACCAGACGATACCGTTCTGCAGGTTAAAATACGCCATCACGGCAAAGATAACCGCCAATACGACAAAGACGATTGTCACTACTTTGTACTGTTGTTTGAGATAAGCCATCGCTCCTTTACGAACGTGTGAAGCGATCTTCTTCATCAGCTCGGTTCCTTCGTCTTTTCCTAACATCCACCGATAGAAATAATAGGCGAATCCGAGCGCCAAAACCGATGCCGCCAGAACGACGTACATCAGGGTAGTTACATCACTCATAGATTTGTGTTTTTATGTATTAGATTTTGTGTTTTTCTAATTTCGCTGCAAAATTACACAAAATTCCTGACATATGCAAGTAAAAGTGCCATTTTTCCGCAAAAAATAGAATTATTCTATTATTGGCTATACTTGTATCCCGCAAGAAAATCACGCCAAGCCTATTCCTGTTAGTTTGCAGAAGATGATAGCGGCTACACTTATGATTATTCCAAAGATCAGGAGCAACACTATTTCGCCTACCGATGATTCAAAAAAACGCTCCCAGGCATCGCCTCGAGTGCCATAATCCGGGTGGATAATATCGGCAATCAATCCCCAAATATAAGTGAACGGGAAAAATATACGGTAAGCGTCCGGATGAAAGAGCCTTAGCCCTGAACGATGCAACTCACGATCATATTTATCGTTGAACGGATTCTTAGCCAGCCATACATGCTCCAGGGCATTCTTCTTGTCCAGCCACCAGCCTTGCGAGAACACTCCGGGTTCCTTATCACAGCCGTACAATACCGAACCATCCGATTCTACTTTGTGGTTTTCAGGTTGCTCCAATAACTCATCCAACCAATACTCGTTTTCTTCCATTTTTGTTTTCTTGTTCGTTTTCATACTTATGCGCGTTTAAAAATTTTTTGCGGCAAAGGTAATACTTTATTTTGGGATTAAAAAATAGAAGTTCTTATTAGCCTTAATTAGCCCAATAAAAGCTATTTTTTTTCATTTTTCGTTAACTTTTATTTTTTAATTTAAAACCTTTTTATTACTTTTGCGGCGAAAATTCAGTTTTACAATTTAAAATCAGGAGGTAGATATGGAAAAGAAATTCAGTGAATGGTTAGCAGAAAACTACGGTAAGACGGCCACCAAATCTTTAAAAAGTTCTCAAAAGTGCTTTGAGTCCTTGTCCGCCGATGAGGATCTGAATGACATGTGTCTCATGGAACTGATGGAGCACATGGCGAACATGGCGGAAAATAACGGCTCTCCCAAACAACAAATCAAGCGCCCTATCATGGCGTTCTACGCGACCGAATTAGGTAATCGCTTGAACATCACTCCGTTGCAGGCATTCTTGCTCGCGGAGTTTGTAGACCAGTTTCCCGACGATAGCATTGAGACGAAGCAACTGGCAAAGAACCTCGGTTGCAGCAATCTTTCCATCATGTCTTGTTATCAGGATATTGCCGTCCTGCGCGATAAGAAGTATCTCTCCGAGCGCAGATATAATAAAAACAAAGTGGTGTGCTACCAGATCCCTATCCGTGTCATTACTGCGTTTCAGGCAAACCAAAATGTAGAGCCACTGGACTATAGCAATATGAACGGAGATCAGCTGATGGACGAGCTTTTCCAAGTGATATCCTCCTATCGGAGTGATGACATCGATATACACGAAGCCTACGAAACCACTTCTGCTATGATTGCAGCCAATATGCAGCTTGGTTTCTGCCAACAAATAAACGAATACGCCCTTTCCAAAGAGAGCTGGATAATTCTTATCTATGTCTGCACAGGATATTATTACAGCCCTAAATTTACGATGGATAGTGATGAGTTCCGGGAGTTTTTTGACATGCGGCGCGGTCTTTCGCAGCTGCGACTTTTCCGCAGTAACAAACACGAACTGCTCACGAAATCGATTCTTGAACCCGCAGGAGGAGAATTAGCCAATGCGAATGAGTGGTGTCTTTCACGCCGCGCAGCCAATGATCTGATGAGCGAACTGTGTCCTGTTACTGTGAAAAGCACCAAACAAGGCGTGATTGATGCGGAAAGTATCAGCAAGAAGGCTCTTTTTTATCCGACAAAGACCACCAGACAGGTTTCTGAGCTGGAGAACTTGCTCTCGCAGGAGAAGTTCCGGCAAGTGCAGGAGAGCCTGGAGGCGCATGGTATGCGCAAAGGTTTCGCGTGTCTTTTCTATGGTACGCCTGGAACCGGCAAGACCGAAACCGTTCTGCAAATAGCCCGTAAAACAGGGCGCGATATCATGCAGGTAGATATGTCCCAGATGCGCGATAAGTTTGTCGGCGAGAGCGAGAAGAACGTGAAGCAGATCTTCACGCGCTACCGTCGGATTTGTAAGGAGAGTGATCAGACACCTATTCTCCTCCTCAATGAAGCAGACGCCCTGCTCGGCGTGCGTATGACGAATGTGGAGCACTCGGTGGATCAGATGGAGAACACGATGCAGAACATCCTCTTGCAGGAGATGGAAAACTTCGACGGCATCCTGATTGCGACAACAAACCTTACGCAGAATCTGGATGGAGCGTTCGACCGTCGGTTCCTCTACAAAGTAGAGTTTCTCAAACCCACACCGGAGGAGAGCCGGCATATCTGGCAAGCTATGTTGCCGGAAATCAGCGAAGAGGATGCCTGGACACTCGCGAAGCAGTATGCTTTCTCCGGCGGCCAGATTGAGAATATTGCCCGCAAGCAAATAGTGAATGCCATCCTGTTTCCGGAGGAAGGCAGAGATCTGAACAAAATTCGCCAGGCTTGCGACAGCGAGTATCTGAACAAAAATCAAACCCGTCCCATCGGCTTTTGCTGATGCGGCGGGAGTTGTGACGATTACGCTAAGAGTGTTTCTGCATCGATTGTCTCACAATGGATGATGCCGTGCAGATAGGTTTCCATCTTGGCTCGAGTAGTCTCATCCATATGTATTTCCGGCAGGAGAGATAGGATCTCTTCTGCTGTTTTTTTTGCAGAGGTATCATCTACACTATCCGATAGACAGTCATTCACCCCGCGTAGCAGATACCATAAAAGACCGTTATCATAAACGACTTGAAGAAGTTCTTTTGTCATAAGTTTCCTGTTAGAATATTCTTGATTTGTTTGGCTGCTTGCTCGTTACAGCGATGTCCGAATTTGGCATTCCAATAGATCTCGTAGCCCAAGGACTCCAGGAGTGCGGCATTTTTCTTCGAGAACTCGTGACCGATCAGTTCATCGTCCGTAGAGAAAAGCGCGATGTTCCGTGTTCCGAGGCTAGGTGTATTGGTCTCACGGAACGAGATAAACTGCCGAATCATCGGTTCGTCGATAGTATATTCGATCTCGCCATTTTCCCTCGGTTGCAGATATGGATGCTTGCCATAGCCAATCTTACGAAGTACCCGTTCAATCTCAATACATGGATTGACGGCTACTTTGATGGCATTCGGACTGTTGACATACATTGCCAACAATCCGCCCATCGATGTGCCGGCGATAAGAGCCGGTTGAAAGGCTGCAATCCACTCATTGAGGATATCCAGCGATTCAAACGGGTTATGCGTTATTTCTGGCGCAAGCCATTCATAACCGTCCAGACTGCGCGCCAAGGAAGATTTGGTTCCTGATGCTGCGCTGGAACCTAAGCCGTGAATATACAATGCGTACGGCTTTTGTGCCGGAGTGCCATAATTGAGTGTTATAGGTTCTTTCATAGTTGTATAATTTAAAATGCATATCCTATTAATTCGGGTGTACGAAGTGATTCGTGTTTGGCGAGTTGGCAGAACCAGTATAAAGCCTCATCCTTATCGTAGCAGCGTTCATCCTTTGCATAAATCTCCGCCAATAGCAGTTGCCCGCGCAAATCTCCTTTAGTTGCTGCTTCTTTCAGCCACGAAAGAGCGTCAGACAGATTCGATTCTACGCCGATCCCTTTGTAGAGGCACCATCCTACCGATGTCATCGCTTCTGCACATCCTTGATTTGCTGCTTTGCGATACCACTCAAAGGCTTGCTTCTGTTCTTCGGTATCTACTACTTTTCCTCCCAAACAGCCCGTCTCATTGATGACGCCCATATTGTATTGGGCAGCGGCAAAACCTTGCTCGGCGGACAATCGGATCAATTCGAACGGATCTTCATCGACCTGCACACCTTCCGGCAATTGGGAGTGCAGAATCCAAATCCCCAATAAGTTTTGGCTCAAGGCATTCCCTTCCCTGGCTCGCTTCAGCGTACCTTCAAAGGTAGATATTTCATTATCATTCTCTTGGGTCGTCATTTGTATTCACTTTTGGCGTTTCTCAAAGCATTTTGTTACTTCCTGCGGCATGATTTCTTCGTAGCAATCCACGAAGATACGCATGTAATATTCCTGGCTGACAATATGGACAAATACGCTGTCCATGGCCGATTCGGTGCGGTTCAGTTGATTTACGAACTCCTCGGAGGCACCTGATCGGAGAGGCAAAGTCTGCTGGTGAAGATAGGTCTTGGCATTTTGCAGTCGATGCCAGTATCTTGCTGAATATTCGGGCGGGAAGTTGGGATGTATTTGTGCTCCTATCTCGTCCGGCCAGTCGCAGTTGTACGGGCGGTAATAAAGCGTGTCTATCAATGCCCAATCTACCGTTGAGCAATTATAAAAGCTCTGCAGAACAGCTTCCGAAGTTTGCACCTGGCATGGATGGGAACAACTGCCCAACACCAATAAGGCAATCAGCAGAAGTTCCGATACGATTTTGCACATTCGTTTTTCCGTTCCCTTAGGGATAACTACCTTTTTCAGGTTCGGAATGTCTGAGAAGCTGCTATCGCCTATTTCACATATTGAAGTTGGAAAGGTTATACTTTCCAGTTTGTCATCATACCAGAATGCGACTTTTTCTACACGCGTCACTCCTTCCGGGATAATGAGTTCTCTACGCCGGAACAGGCTCCGCAGCAAGGTCGTTCCATCTTGCGTTAACACCAATCCGTCTTGTATTCTGAGATACGGATTGTGCCTGTCAATCGTAATGGTATGCAACTTCGGGCAACAACGGAAATGCCAGTTGTTCAGGTATTGCACTCCTTTGCCTATATACACACTACGGAGATTCGGCAAGTGGCTAAACTCATCCTCGTCAATATAGTCAATCGTATCCGGAAAAATCAGATGCTGCAACGTACGCGGACACTTATAAGCTCCCAGTTCTACGGAAGTAACGGTAAAACGTACTCCTTCTATATTTACAGAGGAGGGGATTCGGTAAGTCTTGCACCTACCGATATGCCCATGTTTAATCCAGGCGGTATGGTCGTTGTCGTCTAATAGATAAACATATCGCCCCTGTCTATATTCTCTCCTTTCCGACATACTTTATTTGTCATTTTTTCCCCTTTTTCTCTTGTATGTGTGCATCCCAAGCTTCTCTTATCATTTTAGCAAGAGTATCCATATCCGGTTGCACATTTACAAAAGATTTTTCAGGACAGCTAACTAACGTTTTTTTGTCATCGGAGAACTTTACTCCTAACTTATCAATATAAGCCATAGTTATTAAATTTTAAAAATTTCGCCCGTTTTTGTCCGGCATTGGGCACTTTCCGATTTTGCACGGCAAAGATAATACTTTATTTTCAAATTAAAAAATAAAAGTTAATCTTTTTTGCAATTCGCCCTAATTAGCCATAAAGGTATTAATTTTGCATTTTTAATGAAAAATATTTGTGTATGTCAAACTTTTGTTGTACCTTTGCAGCGGATTTGTTTCTATAGTGTGATAATTTCATTACATTACAGAAATAAAACTTGTATTTATGACTTATCAATCGTTTTATAATCAGTGGCATCATTTGGCTTGTTTTTCTACATCACAAGTGAGGGCTATATATCCGACATTTAACCGCCGGAACTATTCCGAATGGCAGAAAGCGGGCTATATCGTTCCGTTGCGGCAGGGTTGGTACGCCTTTGCGGATTATGTGAACAAGCCGGATTACGCACGCTATTTAGCGTCAAAGATCTATACCCCCTCGTATATCAGCTTGCATACCGCTTTATCGTTCTATGGAATTATCCCGGAAGCAGTGGTAGCCATTACGAGTATCACTACGCGTAAGACAGCACAGTTTGAGAACGTCTTTGCGTCTTATAGCTACCAAACGATCAAGCCTTCTCTCTTCTGGGGCTACGAACCAAAGCAACTATCCGACGGAAAGACCTATCTATTAGCCACGCCGGAGAAAGCGCTGATTGACCTGCTTTACCTCTATCCGCAGTATTCGACGGAAGAAGAGATGCGTGAGTTGCGTTTGGACGAAGATTTCATGCTCAACGAGTTAGATAAGGAACGGCTTATCGAATATTCTACTCGCATTGGAAGTCCGATAATCACCAAGCGGGTACAACTCATGCTCAAAACACACGGATTATGATTGATTTAACGTACATACGCGGTTTCTATCCGCCGCAGATTGCCAATAATGCCAACTTTCAGAAGCATTTGCTCAAGGAATATATTGAGTGTCTGGCGATGGAATGGATTTCTCAGTCGGCATGGTCTGACAAATTAGCTTTTATCGGCGGCACGAACTTGCGGCTGATACATGGTATTGACCGTTTCTCCGAGGATTTGGACTTTGATTGCAAGAACCTGAGCCAAGAGGATTTCGTCCAAATGACAGACGGTTTAATGCGCTATCTGATGCTACAGGGCTTAACAGTAGAGGCACGCGATAAAGAGAATCCGAACTTGACGGCTTTTCGTCGAAATGTATATTTTCCGGAACTGCTCTTCTCGCTTCAACTAACGGGTCATCGGGAAGAACGATTCTTAATGAAGATAGAGGCACAAGATCAAGGTATCAGTTATCCGCGTGAAATGGCGACAATCAGTCGCTTAGGTTTTTATTTCCCAGTTCCTGTTCCACCGATTAGCATTCTCTTGTCCATGAAACTATCGGCTCTGTTGACTCGTCAGAAAGGCCGTGATTTTTACGATGTCCTTTTCTTGTGGCAACGCACGAAACCGGACTACGCATTCTTAAAGCAACGCCACGGAATAGAATCCGAAGAGCAACTACGTACGCAACTCCAGGAAACCATCGCTCATACGGACCTCAAAACCAAGCAGCGTGATTTTGAGCATCTGCTCTTTGAGCCCCGCAAAAGCGAGCAGATTCTTCATTTCTTGGAGATCTTGGGTATCTCATAGAAATTTGGAAACGATTTCAAAGATTACATTTGATCTTTTTTTCAATTCGCCCTAATTAGCCTCTATTTAGCCTTCATTTCCGTTTCCAGTTACCATTACGGACGTCACTGATGGATTTGTGACCTGTTTTAATCTTCCGTCACTCCTCCTCATATACGGAGATATACTCGCGGTCAACACAACTGTTCCATAGAAAATAATTACGCATGGCATATAACCGCCCTAACGCACGGTCATAGTGGAACGGGATTACCTGAATAAATCCGGAAAATTCTTCCATATGGATTTGTTGGCGGCATAGTTGGTGTAGTTTTGCTCATCATTATACAGCCACAAGCCTTCCTGCTGGATCACAATACCGCCAACATAAATATAGCGTTTTTGCTTATTGGCATTGAGACTTGCTATTTTGGCAGCAAGCGATTCAGCTTTGTCTTTTACCTCTGATTCATTCGCCGTGAAGCCACCTTTCGTGTCGAAAATACCGAGTTTATCCTGCCCGCGGAACTTGATAATCCAATCGGGATAGAAAATACGCACTTTGTTGGTGGCATGATCCGTATAACGAATACCCAATGCATCTTTTCCGGTTCCGTTCTTAAACCACCATTCGATGCTTGTCGGATTACTTTCAAGGAACTGAATAAACTTGACCTCATTCTCCCGTCCGGCGTAGTTTTCCAATAGACGGAATGGCTTTACGATACTTAAAGCTGCCGGTTGGAACTCCTTCATATCCTCGGTATAAGCGTATTGCGCTTTGATGGTGAATACTTCTGCTTCTTGCTCGGCTATGCGCTCCATTTTGCGTTTCATCGCCTCGTCACGCATCGGGATATATTCCCGCAAGGCTTGCGCAATCACACGCTTGAAGACACTATTTTCTTTGCGGTCTGTATCTTTGAGGAACACCTTGTATTGGCTGATATAGGAATAACTCGGCAAGGCGATGGTGAACCACTGTCGCAAAGCCTCTTTGAGAGGTGCCCATGAACGGGCAATGTTGCCTAATTTGGTATCATCTTCCGTCTGTTCCTGCAAAATCTCGTAGCAGCGATAACTGAAGAGTTTCTCCACATCATTGTTAGAAACCTCCACCATCACATCGCGTCCATACTCATTATTGACATCTTCGTCGTAATTACGGAAATGTGCGTCTGCCATGACACTTCGTTCATATCGCTCATCGGGGTCAATACTTTTCGATTTGAGCATCTGACGCTGCTCGTCGAGAGACGTAATCTTCTCTTCGGAAGAACCGAAATAGCGGTTGAACGTACCTATAAACGATGATTGAAAATCACTCGCACGTCCCACATCGCCGTAGTCACCACGCGATTGAAAATCGGATTTGAGAATAGGATCCACCACTAAATCCTGATCACGCACACCGGCTACTCCGGCTGTCATTTGCGCTACTTGACGGATGATTGCCTGCATCGCAGCTTCTTTCTGCTCTTGGTGTTCCTCGGCGGCAAACAACGATGGCACAACGGCTTCCACGGTATGTTGCAGATTCTGTTTCTCTGCCTCTATCCGTTCTACACGCTTGTGATAATCGTGCTCGGTATCGCGGATCTCCTGTATCTTTTGCGCGGTCTCTTGTGCTTTTTGAATGACCTGCGGCATCACTTGCGTCACTTGTTTGGACACCTCATTGGGGTTTGCCGAGGGAATGGTGTTAAACAGTGTACGCGCTACCTCTGTTCCAAAGTGCTCCAAAGCGGCGGAAGTCTGCTGCTCTACGCTCAGTTTGGAAATGGCGGTTTTTGGTCTGTTCTCTGTGCTGTCTTTGGGGTTTTGCACCTCATTTCGGCGGTAGTTGGTATAGAGATAACCTGTTTTGAGAGCCGGATGTCCGCTCAAGTCTGCTCCAGGAACCGCCATGCGCAGAATGCGTCCGAGTGTCTGCGTGCGGAAGGTATCGGACTTGACTTCGCGGTACATGACCAA
>DEKW01000004.1 GCA_002354055.1 Bacteroidales bacterium UBA2712 | reverse complement strand
CCAACTTTTTGGGGTCACCTCAATCTCGCGGGGTTTATTATTCCTATCTCCTATTTCCTATCGGCCGCAGGCCGTCCTATTTCTTCCAAAAAGACGAAGTGATATCTTCCCATCTCTCCCCTACTCGCTTGTAGAGTCGTTGATTCGTATTCTCGCTTTTCAGACCGCCGAGCGATTCGATATACGGCCCGATCTTCACGTATTCAAACGGCCCGTCGACTGACGGCAGATTCATCCGTCCGGAGTACCATGCGGCTTTCAAAGAGAGCCCCTTCGCCAACTCCGCCACTTCCTCCGGCGCCTGATCACCGCCCATGAAAGCGACACAGGTGATAAGCCCCTGGTATTTTGCCACGAGCGCATCCAGAAGACCCGCATTCAGCTCCTCGCCGACGTCCTCCCATAAGTGTTGGCTGTGGCATCCCGGGCAATGACAAGGACACCCGGAGAGGTTGAGCGCAAGCGTCACCTCCCCGGGAATCTCTTGAAAAACGATGTCGTAAGATGCTACTTTCAGCATTTCGGCGCTTTGGTTTTCTCGGCGTAATAACGCTGAGCGGCCTCTTTCTGGCGTGCCTCAGAGAAGTTCGACACACGTTTCATGTAACCGATGACGCGGGTCAGGTAGTCCACGTTCTTCGAGTGGCAGTGAGGACACTCCTTCAGGTAACGCTTGTCGATATGACCGCAGTCGTTGCAGATCGTGTTCGGGATGTTGAACGTGAAGTAGTTACAGCCCTCGACAGCCGCTACGCGCAGCAGTTGGCGGTACTGCTCTTGGCTCAGGTGCTCCTCCAGGTTGCAGTGGAGAGCCGAACCACCGGTCAGGTGCTCGATGTACTTCTTGCCGTGCAGACGGAAACGATCCAGCACATTCAGGCTCTTGTCCTCTACGATGTAGAAATAGCTGTTGTAGCAGTCACGCGGAACGACATAACCATCCTCGCGATCCCATTTGGCGTGTTTCACACCCACGTTCTCCGCAGGAATCATCTCGCAGTTGAACATCACATCCTTCGTGCGGTACTCTTTGTTCTTCTTCTCGATGATGCCGAGCAGCTCCTGAACGAAATGCGCATACTCCGGCGTGTCTTTGATCTCCAGACCGAGGAACTCTGCAGCCTCTACCAGACCGTTCACACCGATCGTCAGATACTGACGGCCGATATTGATGTAGCCGGCGTCGAACAGCGGCAGCATGCCTTTCGCCTGCAAGGCCTTGAGGTTCTCGTTGTAAGCCAGCTGAACCTTGTGCATCAGATCGACTACGTCCTCTACATATGCCTGATAAGGGATGTTGTTTCGTACGGCGTACTGGATAGCGCGGTTCAGGTTGATCGTCAATACCGACTTCGAACCCGTCGAGATACCGCCGGCGCCGAGGGTGTAGCTGAAGCTGTTGTCCGTGATCGCGTTACGCAGACGGCAGCAACTTGAGAGGCTGTCCGCATTGTCGCTCACGTAGGTGAAGAACGAGTGGCCCTTTGCGTACATCTCTGCCGTGAAATCGGCGTACTCCTTGTCTTTGATATCGCCGTTCTCCGCCAGCAGCGCCATCGTCTCTACCGGGAACGTGAGCACCGAACGCGTACGCTCTTCGTTGAACCAGTTCATGAATCGCTTCTGCAGCCAGTTCAGGCTGTCCCAGTGAGGCGCCTCGCCGTCCGGGAAACGGAAGTTCTCAAACAGGCTCTGGAAATAGTAGCGGTCGTAGTAACTGATGTTCCAGAATACCGACTGGAAGTTACGGGCACCGCTCGGCTGGTTCAGGCTGTAAACAACCTGCTGGAAGCAGTCGCAGATGATGCGGTCGATCGTGCGGCGTTTCAGACTCAGATCCACCACCTCGTCCGCGCGCTTGTAGTAATCCTCGCCGTACTCCTTCTCGATGAAATAGTTCATATACATAAGGAACTCGGGCGTAGCGCACGCGCCTGAGAGCATCGAGCTCACCATGAACACCATGTTGATGAATCCGCCGCAGAAAGACTTCAGGTTACGCGGAGGCGTAGCGTTGCCGCCGATCGACTTCGTGCCGCCGATGAGCCATGGGTACATGGTGATCGACGCACAGTAGTTCGCGAGGTTCGTCTCGTCGTTCTTGTAGATGAAGTGCTGGTTCAGCAAACTCATGTACTTGTCGCTCAGCTCCTTGCCGAACATCTCTTTGATGCGCTCGGTCAACAGACGGCGGTTCAGACGGATGAAGCCCTGTTTCGGCAGCTCGCCGATCAGCGTAGCGATGTTCTTGTGCTCCACGTTCGCGTTCGCGTCAAATTTCGAACCCTCTGCTGCATTACTTGCCTGAACGTAGTTCATCATGAAATCCAGACGCTGCTGGGTCTCACGGTCCTCCGTATGGCCCTGGCGATACAGGATGAACGCCTTCGCAACCTGGTAGTATCCCTCTGCCATCAACGCCACCTCTACCTGGTTCTGGATCTCCTCAACGGTCTGTCCGTCATGTACGCGTAAGTGAGATAACACGGCGCCTAACGTCTCTTCCGTTGCAAAGGCGCCTACTGCTAAGAATGCCTTACTGATCGCATTCTTGATTTTGTCAAGGGTAAACAACTCGCGTTTACCGTCACGTTTGATAATGTATGTTTCCATAATATATTGTATAGTATAACTTGTTTTTCCTATTTGGAGCCCACAAAATGTTTAAAACGCTAATAATTTGCGTTTTAAACATAGAGGAGATTTCCCGATAACCATACGAGTTGCAGAGCAACGAAGTCGTTAATCGGCGAAATCGACGACAAAATTACTACAAAATTTTGAATTATGCAAATTTTTTGGCAAGAAAATTTTTCAACAATTTTACAAAGTTGTCCAAAACAAAAATGCAAATCACTTATTTTCAGCAATTTGCATTTTAAAAAAACATTAAAAGTTGTCCAAAATAAAAAGTTTTCAACAATCCCCAGTTGAACTTTTTAACAAACCGTAACTCCTTACTCTTCCTCCTAATTCAAATTTTCTGCAATGATACTGCTTTTTTAGGACATACGCAAGACTTTTCGAAAATTTCTGCGTCCTATTTTACATAATTCTTTAGTTATTCTTTAGTTGTTATTTAGTTATTATTTAGTTATTATTTGGTTATTATGCGTACATTTGACTACCGTTCTGCCTCCATTCTCACAAAAAAACAGCCACCGAAGTGACTGTTTTTTCCATATGGTACTCACCGATTAACGGTTGTACAACTTCTCAGAAACGAACTTGTTCTTCTTTGCAGCCAAGTTACCTTTCTTGATGGCCTTGAGCGATTTTGCTGCCGGAGCCTTCATGGCTGCGCGAGCCGGAGCAGCCGATGCCTGACTAACCTCTACGATACCACTGATATTGAAGTGGTACTCAACTGCGTTCATAGCAATACCTGTACCGGTGAACGTGAAGTTTTCACCATCTACAGCAACCTCTACATCCAGCTTTGCGAATTTATACTTATCCTCTTTATCAAGCAAGACGTAGGTGAAGTCAGCATCCATATCGTCGATCGTGTAGCTACCTTCTACAGTCGCAGCCTCTACCGGCGAAACGGTGAGATAGAAAGTAGAGTCTGCATTTATAGCCATCATCTGCCACCATCCATTTGCATCACAAGCATCAGCCATTTTTGCGTTTTCAATCGTAATATCCTCGGTTGACTCTGCAACGAGCTCAGGCGTCTCAAAGTTATACTTAGCTACAGCACCTGCACAAGTTCCCAGGCTACCCATAGCAACAGCAACTACCGTATATGCCGTGTTTGCTTCCAGACTGTTATATTTGTATGCGTCCGGACCCTTGGACAGGAAGTCCTCGAAGGTCAGGTCATAACCGTAGTAACCATAGTACTCAATCGTCTGCTCGATTTCAGACTTGAAGCCTGCGCACAACTGTGCATCAGTAAGACCCGCGATAGCTTCACTCTTATAAATGCTCCAATAATAAGTTGCCTCATTATTAGACGGCGTTACAGCAATATATGCGCCCGAGAAAGTGATACTATCTACTGCGATATTAAAGGTCATGTCTGCAGGAACAGGATCCTCTTTTTCCTCAAGGGTCTTGAAGGTCTTACGAACCGATGTTCCCTTGGCTGCGATATTCTCGTCCAACTCAAGAGCAACGACTACGTACTCGGTATTCGGCTCCAACTTCGAGAAATCGTACGAATTTTCACCCTTTACCAGCAAACTATCGTACGTCAGCGTATAACCATACTGAGCATAATAAGCAATCACCTCATCGAAGTTCTCTTTGAAAGCCTCTGCTATTTGTGCATCCGTCATCTTCGCTGCCTCAGATGCCTCAAAGATATCCCAGTAATAGGTAACATTAACGTCTGCAGGAACGACTTTTACCGAAACACTCTTTGCTTCAACATTCGATACCTGAATCTCGAAATTCGCTACTTCCGGCTCCGGATCGTTACCACCCTTTTTGTCACAAGATACGAGGCTGACAAGCATCAGCGACGCTGCTACAAATGCAAAAATTTTTTTCATACTTGTTTTTGTTTTTTGTTAATAATTTGTTTGTATTTTGTTGTTTTTAATGGCTAAAAGTAACAAAACAACTGCAAAGATACTGCTTTTTTATCACATATGCAAGAAAAATCGTAAAAAAGTACCAAAAATTTGCATATTTCACAATTTTTCAGTACTTTTGCAAGACTTTTTTGCCGGATTTATAACAAATTTATATGTTTACCCCCATTACCACACATATAGAAATCGATCGCGCCCAGAAACGCGTGCGAAAGGACGGACAAGATATTCATTTGACGAGTCTGGAGTTCGGCCTGCTGGAATACCTCTGTACGCATCCTAACAAACTCTGCTCGCGCGATGAGCTGATCGAACAAGTCTGGGGAGAACGTTTCCTATACGACCCGGGGACCATCGACGTACACCTCAACGCCTTGCGGCGGAAGATGGGTTTTGAGAAGAAACAACCCATCGAGACCGTCCGCGGACTCGGCTTGATCTTCCGCACAGAGCGCCAAGTGACGCATTATACCATCGATCTCTGCGCCTTCCTAACCACCTGGCTCACGAACCACGAAGCGGAGATCCGCGACGCAGGATTAACGCCGCAGCTACATCTCACGCCGTTTGTGAACCAGATCACCATCGCCCCTGAAGCTCTCCGGCGGATGCTCGATAGTATCTTGGCGGCTCTCCTCCCTACGGCGCAAGCCGGCTTTCTGCGTCTTTCCAGCCGCCTCACCCTGCAATCGTTCATACTCTCCCTTGAGATCAACGGCACCGTCTCCGAACTGCGTATCCCCATTTATGGGGAAAATTAAATACCTTAAGAAAATCTTAAACTTTTATTAAGAATTTATTTGTACCTTTGCACTCGTTTTGAGATAAAATGCGCACAAAGGTACTTCTTATATGCTGTCTGTGGGTCATCGCTATGCACGGCATAGAGATGACGGACTCGGTGTGGCTGCCGGAGGTGGAGGTCTCTATCTCCCGTATAAGCGAACGAACCGACCGCCAACCCCAGCAGACCTCCGTCATCGACACGCGGCTGATCGAGGCCACACAAGTCACCTCTCCCAAAGACCTCTCCCTACTCGTGCCGAATATCTATATGCCGGACTACGGCAGCGCGATGACCAGCTCGATCTACATCCGCGGATTAGGCAGCCGCATCAACGAACCGGTCATGGGCATGGTAGTGGACGGAGTGCCGATGATGGACAAGAACCTTTACGACCACGTTTTGCAGGACGTCAAGCGGATTGAACTACTGCGCGGGCCGCAGGGCACTTTCTACGGACGTAACTCCCCCGGCGGCGTCATGGAGATACGTACGATGCAGCCTTTGGACATAACGACGTACACCATCCGCGGACTCGTCTCTTACGGTTCTGCCAACACCGTTCAGGCGCAGGCCTCCTACTATGATGTCCTTTCGCCGGCCAAGGCCTCGCACCCCTTCGGATGGGGTGTTGCGCTGCGCTACCGCCGTACGGACGGTTTCTTCCGCAATGAATATACGGGTCGTCTCATCGACCATGCGCAGCAGGCCGGAGGACGGATCGTTCTGGACGGCCGTCCTACGGACGAATGGCGTCTCACAGGTACCGTCTATACCGATTGGACTAGTCAAGGAGCTTTCCCTTATGCCTCGGCTGAGACTGGGAAGATAGCTTATAACCGTCCTTCGTCGTACGAGCGGCTGGCAATCCTGCCTTCGCTTCGCGCCGAGTACCTGCACGAGGGATGGCGGCTGCTCATGATGGTTTCATACCAACTCCTGCGCGATGAGATGATCATGGATCAGGACTACACCACGGCGGATATCTTCACCCTCCGTCAGACCCAACGCCAGCATAGCGGCACGTTCGATGCGCTCCTGCAAGGTCCACAACCCTGCACCTGGTACGATTGGCAGGTAGGAGCAAACGCCTTCGTGAAATTCAATCACCTCTCTGCTCCCGTCACCTTCATGCGCGAGGGCATCGAGCAGCTCATCCTCTCGAACGCCAACAAAGGCATCCAGACGGTCTTTCCCTCCGACTCCATAGAGATCAGCAACCCCACTCTGCCGATCCCCTCCACCTTCGACCTTCTCAACGCCGGCGGTGCGCTATTTCACCAGAGTCGCTTTCATTTCGGCAAATGGCATATACGCGCGGGCGTGCGTTTAGATATGGAACACGTGCGCATGGACTACCTCAGTACCGCGGATGTCAACTACCGTTTCACGCTCCTTACTTCACTTTTCAAGACCATCCATACGGAGATCCGAGGTACTAAGGCCGCCACGTACGTACAAGCCCTGCCGAAACTCTCCGTCGCTTACGAAGACTCCTGGGGCACGCTTTACGGCTACGCCGCTAAAGGCTATAAAGCCGGAGGCTACAATCCGCAGATATTCAGTACCATCACCCAGAACCAAGTGATGACCGACTTGGCTGCTGACATGGGCATGCACCTCAAGATCGCCGATCCGATGTTCTCGGACGTCTCCATCACCTCCTACCGTCCGGAGAAAGACTGGACTTTTGAACTCGGCGGTCATTTCTCGCCGGCAGAAGGACTGAAGATCGACGTGGATGTCTTCCACATGCAATGTTACGACCAGCAGGTGACGATCTTCCCGAACGGAAAGACCACCGGCCGTCTGATGGCGAACGCGGCACGTAGCCGCATGTGGGGAACCGAAACCGCGTTACAATACCGATGGGCCAAAGACCGATGGTCAGGTATGCTGGTGGGCACGTATGGCTTTACCGACGCGCGGTTTATTTCCTTCAACGACGGCATGGGCGATTACTCCGGAAACTATATCCCCTACTCGCCCCAACATACGGCGCATCTTTTTGTTTCCGCGGCGTACGAGGTTGGTAAGAAAGGTCTGCAATCTATCGCCCTCTCACTCAAGGCGGACGGCATGGGACGCATCTACTGGAACGAACAGAACAACTGCTCGCAGCCTTTCTATGGGCTCTTGGGAGCTTCCGTCGATCTGGCGTGGAAATACATCTCGCTCCAACTCTGGGGACGTAACCTCACCGCCACACGCTACGACGTCTTTTATTTTCGCTCCATGGGCAACGACTTCCTCCAGCGCGGCAA
This sequence comes from Bacteroidales bacterium UBA2712, assembly GCA_002354055.1. Taxonomy (GTDB): domain Bacteria; phylum Bacteroidota; class Bacteroidia; order Bacteroidales; family Paludibacteraceae; genus Colicola. The sequence goes on along the minus strand of DEKW01000004.1, from coordinate 8,675 downwards.
ACCCCTCGAACTCGGAGCCACGCTCCGCATAGAGATATAGGACACTAAGGCCCTATAACTCTAGTACTCTAGAAATCTAGTAATCTAGTAATCTATAACAACAAAAAAATATCAACAACAATGAAAAAGATTTATTTCCTTCTCGCAGCAGTAGCCATTTTCGCTGCCTGCAACCCCAATGAACCTTCCATACCGGAAGGAAACACCCCCGCAACCGCTTTTGCGGACGCGAAGTTCTTCACCGCCCTTGGTACAAACACGGTACCGAACGTAGAAGGCGACAACCATGACCAGCCGTTCACGATGGACTCCGTACGTTCGGAGGTGGTTCTGCTTACCGACTCCACACTGGACATCTATCTCTTCGGCATCAATTTCTCGTCGAAGATGCCGGTAACAATCGACATGACCATCCCCGGCGTGAGCTACAAGCGCACCGCCGAGAGCCTCATTCTCACGGGTGACAGCCTTGTGCCGCTCATGGGAGAGCGTCCTTTCGAACGCTACATCATCACCGCCCTCACCGGTACGATTACGGAGAACGAGTTCAAACTCAAAAACGGCTACGGCTCCTACGCGGATTGTACGTACGAAGGCGTCATCACCGGCATGGAGAAGCAAAAGCCCGAGGAATAAGATGAACTACGAAGGACTGCTCTTAGGGCTCGGTGCTTTCCTCTGTATCGGCCTCTTTCATCCGCTGGTCATTAAGGCGGAGTATTATTTCGGTGTCCGCTCATGGTGGGCGTTCCTCTTCGTCGGCCTCGCAGCGGCAGTAGGTTCGCTCTTTGCGGAGAACACCTACCTCTCTATCTTCATGGGAATCTTTGCTTTCTCTGCCTTCTGGGGCATAGGCGAAGTCTTCAAGCAACGCGAACGCGTCCGAAAAGGATGGTTTCCGCGAAATCCTAAGAGAAATGAATAAAATAACAGAAAAAATGGCATGCGTTCTTGCGTATGTCATTTTTTTGTTGTATCTTTGCAGTTGGAAGTCGCAAAGATTATGAGTAAGACCCTAAAAGACCGCTTAGATTATCTGATTGCTTTAACATGAGTCGCGTCGGTAAGGATTTTGGGTATGGTTTCTATCTAACGACCGACAAATTGGTTGGGTTTTATGTTGTTTAGAACCGGTTTATAATCACATTGAATATACATGATATATGAAACGACTTATTTACATATGCATCGCTTGTCTGTTGTTTGCAGCATGCCAAACAACCCCGTCCAATACGGCTTCGCCTTCTATGGATGACAGTGTCATGATAGAAGCCGTAAAACAGGCATTTCCGAAATTCTTCCTTCGAGAGTATCCAGAAGAATATGAATCTCCCGTCTTGACCACCATTCGTAGGTCGCCTTATTCCGATAAACTATTCGAGATTGGTTATAATGATAGAGTTTATACGCTTGCATTAGTGAACTACCGAGATACTACAGTAATGGATATTTTGCTGCAAGATTTCGTAATATATGAAAGTGTTGATGGAATTCCATTGACGGACTCCGTTAAGATTAAGCGTCACAACCAACGAGGATACCGATTGACGGATCAACAACTTACCATCTCCGATTCCGATATATATGTCTTAAAGGACTATAGAGCAAGATCTATTACAAATCACAACCTATATATCTTAGAGGGCCATAGAGCAGAACCTATTACAGGAAGGGATTTTAGTGATACGTTGCTCTTTGAATTATCAGAAACAACCTATTCCATTGAGAGCGGTAAGTTTGTCAAAATACAGCACCGAGACACCACGTTAAGGCATCATCAATGGACCGTTAAATCCTATTTTAGAGAGCCTCATTATAATAGTTACTTGGCGCACTTGTATGAAAGAATCATGAGGAACGAAAAGATCACAGATGAAGAACTTCTGCGTGCTATGCCTGAAAACAGGGACCAATACTTTGTATATGAACCGGAATATAACTATCCTTACGATTTCAGGGCAGTGCTAATTGACAGCATGGCGATAGCTCGTTCCAAAGACAATCCTCTTTTCCGCGACGCATATCTTAGAATGGGTCAATGGTCAGACGGAGCTGCTTCAGAGTTACTTTTTGAAGGACATTACCCGCTTTTCTTCCACATGGATTCCGTATATTTCCGGGATGCTGTCCGCCGTATCTTACCGAAATACATAGATGTGTTCGAGGACGATAGTATTGCCGATGAATTTGGAGACGAAGGATGGCTCAGATGGACCCGCGAACACAAAGAAGAGATTTTAGGCTCGTATCATCGCCGGTACAATCTTTAATGGATTCGAAAATTACGAAATATGCGTAAATGCTACCCATAAGCGGCAAAGACGATTATGGAATGTAGCATAACGCAGATGAGTAGTAATCGACAGAGCGAAGCGGCGGAGAACTCCCGATCGGGGGTTGAGAAGGCTCTCGGACTTCTCTAAAAAGAATTAGGAGCGTCCCATCGGGATGCCCCTAATCTTTTTAAGCGGAGAGTGAGGGATTGGGACGCCGCCTTGGCTATGCCAATTCCCCCCAATCCACTTTCTGTGCCAGAGGCATCCTGGGCAAAGCTATAGTTCTTCCAACTAAACAAAATACAAAGGAAAGAGTGCAAGCACCCTTTCTTTTTGTGAACCATAGTACCTTTATGATAATAAATTCTCAACAGGCTCTATAGTCCACAAAAAAATGGAAGTCAATGACCTCCATTCCTTTTTGCATTTTGTTCAGTATCCCGAACTCGACGCTTTGCGGAGAGTGAGGGATTCGAACCCCCGATACGACGTAATGCGTATACCGCATTTCGAGTGCGGCTCTTTCGACCACTCAGACAACTCTCCTCATTTACTATTTGGCCATTTACCATGTACCATTTAGCAAAAAAGCGTGCAAAATTACTGCTTTTTTTTGATATATGCAAGTAAAATCGCAAAAAAATGCTATTTTACCTTAATTTTGTCAAAGCCGGAACCAAAGACACCTCCTACATCGGCGATGGAAACGAGTGCATCGGGGTCAATCTCGTGAATCAGACTGAAGACCAACGAACTCTCCGGCTTGCGCACAAGCACCGAGATGACCTTCACCGGTTTCTTGGAGTACCAGCCGGTGCCGTCGAGGACCGTCACTCCTCGGTTAACGGTAGTATTGATGGCGGTAGCAATCTCTTCGTATTTGGACGAATAAATAAGGAAATGGACGGACCGGTGCAGCCGCGCCATGAGCCAATCGACTGCGACGGTATAGGAGATCGTCATCGCTACACCATAAAGCACACGCTTGATCTGGAGGTAAGTGGGATTGGCACCCTCTGCCTTCATGGACTCAGGCAGCGGCAGGAAGAACGCAGAGGCGATAATAACAATATCGCACGCCAGCATGATATTTCCGAGCGATATATTCCGGTAATGATTGACGATCATCGCGACGATATCCGTGCCTCCGGACGACCCGTTAGCCGCCAGTACTGCCCCCAGACTGAGTCCGAAGACGAAGCCGCCGATGATGGCTCCCAGCCACGGATCCTCGATGATCGGTTCCGGCAGGATAGGTATCACGCGGTACCAGAACGTGATTGCCGCAACGCCTACCATCGTCCGGATGCAGAACCGCCAACCTACCGTGAGACCTGCTATCAAAAGCAGTATGGCGTTGAACACGAAAGTCGTCAGCCAGACCGGGACCGCCCCCCCGTATTCGGGAAAGAGCGAGGGGAAGAGTCCTCCGGTAACATAATAGATCGCGGAGCAGATACCCGTCAGTCCGCCGCCGACGAAGGCGTGCGGCAGGAGTACCCAGTTGACCATCAGTGCCATGGGGAAGATACCGAAAATGATCACCAGGTATTCAAACACCGTCCTTACCCGGGACTGACTCGGCGCATTGTGCGGATTTACAAAACGATGAAACCGTAACATTCTACTTTCTACTTTCTTCTTTATTTCCCGTTTGCCATAGGGTCAAAGCCCTGCCCGAAAACGCCCCGTACCTGGCTCTGCGACACAAACGCATTGGGATCTATGGATCGCACGAGGCGGAAGATCGTAGCGGATTCGTAGGAGCGCGCGATAGTCGTGACTACCTTCATCGGCTTCTTGTTAAAGCCGCCTTCCGCCTCCAGAAACGTACATCCGCGGTGTGCCTGCGTGATGATCGCTTCGGCTATCTCATCGGGTTTCTGGGTGAAGATCATAAACTGGACAGACTGCCGCATCCTATTCATCACCCAGTCCACAGCCGTCGAGCACATGAACGTATAGGTCAGACCGAAGAGGATTTTCTCTATCGCGCCTTGTGTGCCTGCCGCCTGAATGGTAGGCAGGAAGAACGCCGAGGATATCACCGTCATATCCGCCATCAGCAGTACCCTGCCCATCGGCAGATGGTGGTACTTGTTGACGATCATGGCGACGATATCCGTACCTCCGGTAGAACCGTTGTTGAGGAAGCATATCCCTAAGAAACAGCCCGTGAACAGACCTCCTATCACCACCGCCATGAACGAATCCGTGAGCAGCGGCACCGGAGCGATAGGGATCACTTTGAGCCAGATCGTGAGCCACAGTACGCCCCAAATGGTGCGTAATGCGTACCGCCAGCCTACCGTAATTGCCGCCAGAATGAGCAGCAGTATGTTGATCAACGCGCTGCTGAGCCATATAGGTACGTATGTTTCCGTCGCGAAATAGATGATCTCGCACAGACCCGTCACGCCGCCGCCTACGATAGCGTGCGGCACTAACAGCTGGTTCACCGTCAGGGCATAAGGGATCGTACTGAGGGCGATCATGAACAGCTCCTTGAGCATGATCCACGGCAAGGTACGCCTGTACCCTTTCAGATGCTCGCGGAGGTTGGACTTTTGTTTTATATTCTCTCTCACAGGATGCCTGTTTAGAATTTAGCTACGAGGTTACGGTCGCCAAAGCCGTTATCCACCCTTCCGACGGGGCACCAGAACTTTGTCTGAGCGACCCATTCGGTGGGGTATGCAGCCTGTTTGCGGCTGTAGGGATGGCTCCATTCGTCCGCCACTACTTCGTACTCGGGGTGCGGTGCGTTGAGGAGGACGTTATCACTCTTATCCGCTTTGCCGGACTCGACATCAGCTATCTCCTGACGGATCTGCAGCAGGACGTCGCAGAAACGGTCAATCTCCTCCAAGGACTCGCTCTCCGTCGGCTCCACCATAAGGGTGCCGTGCACGGGGAAAGAGAGGGTTGGCGCATGATAACCGTAGTCCATCAGACGCTTGGCGATGTCCGACTCGGTGATGCCGATGGCATGGAACTGGCGGCAGTCGAGGATCAACTCATGACCTACTCTACCCGTCTCGCCGGTATAGACGATACCGTACGCCTCTTTGAGGCGGGAGGCCATATAGTTCGCCGAGAGGATGGCTGCCGCGGTAGCGTGACGCAGACCCTCGGCGCCCATCATGGCGATATAGCCCCAGGAGATCAGCGCCATATTCGCGTTGCCGTAGAGGGCAGACGAGACGCGGTTATGATCTTCGCTCGGCAAGCACTCCGCCATCTTCTCCACGCAGCATACTGCTCCGGCACCGGGTCCGCCACCGCCGTGAGGCGAAGCGAAGGACTTATGGAGGTTGAGGTGACATACGTCCGCGCCGATGAAGGCAGGATTGGTCCAGCCTATCTGCGCGTTCATGTTCGCGCCGTCCATATAGACGTAACCGCCGTTCGCGTGAATCGTATCGACCATCTCCCGGATAGCTTGCTCGAAGATGCCGTGGGTCGAAGGATAGGTGATCATACAGCCGGCGAGGTTGTCTTTGTGCTCCTCGGCTTTGGTTTTCCAGTCATTCAAGTCGGTGTTACCCTTCTCGTCGCAAGCGACTACGCAGGGAACGAAGCCCGCCTGTACGCAGGAGGCAGGGTTGGTACCGTGCGCTGAAGCCGGGATGAGAAGGACGTTCCGGTGGCTCTGTCCCTGACGACGGAGGTACTCACGGATGACTACCAGACCGGTATATTCGCCGGCAGCGCCGGAGGTCGGCTGGAGGGTACAAGCGTCAAAGCCGGTGATGGCACAGAGCTGCTCTTTGAGTTCCTCCATGATCGTCTGGTAACCGATGACCTGGTCTTCCGGCGCGAGGGGATGGATATTCATTGCCTGCGAGAAAGTGACAGGAATCATCGCTGCCGCAGGGTTGAGTTTCATCGTACACGAGCCCAGCGGGATCATCGAGGTCGCGAGGGATATATCCTTGCGGTCGAGGCGCTTGAGGTAGCGCATGAGTTCGGTCTCGGTGTGGTATTTTTGGAAGACCTCCGCCTGCATGTAATCGATGTCGCGTACGCGGCTCTCGTCGATGGTCCAGAGACCTTCGAAGGCTTCGTCGCTGTCTTCTAACTGCGGCAGGTTACCCGATGCCTCAGCAAAGAGGGTGATGAGGTCGTCCATGTCGTAGAGATCGACCGTCTCGTCTATCGAGAGACCGATCCATCCCTCCGCATCGTAGTAGAGGTTGATGCCTTTCTCTTCGGCTTTCTCACGGAGGGTCTGAAGGCTGACTTCTGAATCCTGAAGGTTGATCTTGAGGGTATCGAAGAACTCCGCGTTCTCCTGGGCATAGCCGTAAGCCTGAAGCATCTCGTTGAGATAAGTCGCTTTGGCGTGGATGCCTTCGGCTATCTGACGGATACCTTCAGCTCCGTGATAGACGCCGTACATACCTGCCATCATCGCGGAGAGGGCTTCGGCGGTACAGATATTCGATGTCGCGCGCTCGCGTTTGATATGTTGCTCGCGTGTCTGCAGCGCCAAGCGGTACGCCGGGTGCTCGTATTTGTCTTTACTCAGACCGATGATACGCCCGGGCATATCGCGTTTGTACTCGTCGCGGGTAGCCATGTATCCGGCGGTAGGACCGCCAAAGCCCATGGGCAGACCGAACCGCTGCGCGGTACCGCACATGATATCTGCGGCGAGGGGTTTGAGCAACGCGAGGGCAAGCAGGTCGGCTACGACCGTCACTTTGAGCCCTGCCTCGTGGCAGTCGTCGATAAAGCACTCGTAGTCCTCGATCGAACCGTCGCTGTTAGGCCACTGTACGAGGGCGCCGAAGAACTCCGCCGAAGGCTGAAAGTCCGCATAAGAGCCGGTGACGATCTCGATGCCCTGTCCCGCTGCGCGGGTACGGAGGACGGAGAGGGTGTTCGGCCATATTTTCTCATCCACAAAGACCTTGCAGACGTTATTCTTCACCTGCTCACGCGAGCGGAGGTTACGCATCATCGTCACGGACTCTGCGGCAGCGGTAGCCTCGTCGAGGAGCGAACAGTTTGCCAGGGGCAGTCCCGTGAGGTCGGAGACCATGGTCTGGAACACAAAGAGCGCCTCCAAACGACCTTGGCTGACTTCCGCCTGATACGGAGTATAAGAGGTGTACCAAACGGGGTTCTCCAGCATGTTACGCCGGATGACCGCCGGGGTGATGGTACCGTACCATCCGCGGCCTATATACGAACGCGCGGGGACATTGGTGTTCAGCAAGGTCTCCGCGGTCTCCAGATGCACCTGCTCCGTAACGGGTTCATCGAGTTCGATTCCCTCCGGCAGGAGGATATCCGCCGGCATGGTCTCCCGCACCAAGGCGTCCATCGACTCTGCGCCGACAGCCTCTAACATCTTCTTCTCGTCCGCCTCGGAGAGCCCGATATGACGCAATTCAAGATAGTTCACTTTCATATAGTTGTGTGTATTTTATTTCTTGGTAGCAGTAACAACGACCTCGCCGGAACCGGTAAGGGTCTTATCCCGGTAGGTAGCCGTGACGTCCGCATAGGAGATCATCGTCCATCCATTATCCTTGAGTATCGCGGGGCTGTAAGAGTAGTCGAGTACCAACACCGCTTCGCCAACATTCATCTTATCCGTCGAAGGCTCCATGACGAACTGATTGCCGGAGACATAGGCCAGGGAGGAGTCGTTATCGATAATCATCCAGATGGCATTCTCTTTGTCCGCCAAGACGATCGACAACTCGCCATCTTCATGAATAGGCAAGGTATTGGCAGGCGGAAGGACGCCATCAATCTCTATACTTCCGTTCGTGACAAAAGTATAGTCGCCGACAAAAGCGGCACGCGGGTCTTTACCATCGTTTCGCTCGCAAGAGGCGAACACCATCACAGCCATCAGGACTGCGCAGATTTTAGAAAAATACTTCGTTATCATAGTAGTCAATTTTATTCCGACTGCAAAGGTACTACAAAAATTGCACATACGCAAATTTTTCTGCGTTTTTTTTGCTTGGCGAAATGAAATTTCGCGATAATAGATAGCCTTAGGACCATGCGGATAGCGGGATATACCCTTTCGGAGTAACTCGCCCCCTGCTCGACGAGTTTTGACGTACCCCTTCGTCAAAACACGCCTCCGAGAAGGGTATATCCCTATACGTCGGGGACGAAGGCTATCTATTATCCGCAGCGGAAGTATGACGCGGGAAGCAAAAAAATCGCTAAATTGCGTATGCCCCGCAGGACGCGAACGTAGCTACGGGGGAATTTTTGTTTTGGGAGGGGAGAGAGAGGGGAAAACAAAAAGGCAGATGTCCGAAGGTACGCATTTTTTTGACATATGCAAGAAAAATCAAAGATTTTTAGGGATTAGGGGGTTAGGGGTTAGGGATTAGGGGGGAAAAAAAAGCGACCACGAAGGTCGCT
>DEKW01000006.1 GCA_002354055.1 Bacteroidales bacterium UBA2712 | reverse complement strand
TCCTGCATGGATCACAAAAACAAAAAGAAAACTCATCTGAAAGGTTCCTTTCAAATGAGTTTTTCTTTTTTTAGTTTTGTAGCAATCGCCCGCGGAGAGGGCTAAGGATTACGAAGCAATCCTGCATGGTTGGCCTGATGCGCAGCACGTTGCGTTAAACGCCTCTGGCAGGACGTCATTTGCGGATTCTTATAACGATTGCGCCGTACATCTTTTCCTGTCAGTATCTCGTACCAGACGCAGGCAGCCGTGTAGCGGCCATAAACGTAATTCAGGTGATAGCCGTCGCGGCAGAGCGTGTCGCCGAGTTTTGTCTGGCGCGCCAGTTGAATGGCGGTGCCGCAAGGAACCACGATCATTTGGTCATTTACCATTTGGTCATTTACTATTTGTTGCACATAGCGCGTGCAAGCCTGAATACTATCCCACATCTCCTGCTGGTCGGAATGGTAACGCGGATAGGCGGGATGTTTGGCATCACGGCTATACGCCCAGGTCTGCATCCAGCAGATTTGCGCTTCGGGTTGATAGGCTCGGACGGTGTCGATAAGGAGAGATAGCCAGGGTTCGTACGAAGCACGAATGCCGGAGTCATGGCTCGCCTGCTGGAGAGAGATGTAATCGTATTTACCCTCCCGTAGCGCCTGACGAAGAGAGATGGTATCGCGTACTACGCGGAAGCCCTCCCCGTCCCTCCCATGAAAGGAGGGAGATTGGTTAGAACAAACCCGATGGGAATAAGCGGCGGTGTCACGCATGAGAAAATCTGCGTGCTGCGCCAAGGAACACCCGCCATAATAGAGATTGTGGATCTCCACTTCGATGCCTTTAGCATCGCACAACGGCACTAACTCTTGTTCTACGGCATCCCAGGAGAAGGAGTTTCCGATGCAAAGGACGCGGATGAGTAAAAGTACAGACAGGAATCGCATAGGGCTATAACGTACGTAATGGTCGCGATGAGGTCGCGGGATTGGTCCAATTTTGGGGTTACTTTAGAGGGTGTTTAATGTGCCACAAGCCAATTCTCGCCCACTCCGCATTCCGCAATCAGAGGAATGGACAGATGGACGGCATTCTGCATCTCAGAGACAACGATCTCGCGCACGCGATCCACTTCGGCGGCAGGGACGTTGAAATTGAGTTCGTCGTGCACCTGCATGATCATCTGCGCCTTGAGATTCTCTTCTTTCAGCCGGTGGTGGATAGAGACCATCGCCATCTTGATGATATCTGCGGCGGTTCCCTGGATGGGCGCGTTGACGGCGTTGCGTTCCGCAAAGGAGCGGACGGTAGCATTATGGGAATGGATATCCGGCAAGTAGCGTTTGCGACCGAAGAGCGTCTCTGCGTAGCCTTTCTGGCGCGCGAGCTCTTTCTGGGACTCAATATAGCTGATGACCCTTGGGAAGGCGGCAAAATAGTCGTCGATGAGTTGTTTGGCTTCGGAGCGGCTGCAATCGAGTTGTTGCGCCAGTCCGAAAGCCGAGATACCATAGATGATGCCGAAATTCGCGGTCTTGGCTTTGCGGCGCTGGTCTTTGGTCACTTGGTCAATCGGCAGACCGTAGATCTTCGCCGCCGTAGCAGCGTGGATATCCTGACCGGAACGGAAGGCTGCCAACATATGCTCGTCCTGACTGAAATGCGCCATGAGCCGGAGCTCAATCTGACTGTAGTCGGCGGAGAGGAAGAGGCATCCCTCATCGGGAATGACCGCTTCTCGGATAAACCGCCCGCGCTCCGAACGGATTGGCAGGTTCTGGAGGTTAGGGTTGGAGGATGAGAGACGACCGGTAGCCGTGACCGTCTGGTTATAAGTCGTGTGGATCTTTCCGTCCTCGGCGATGTAACTCGGCAGCGTAGAGATATAGGTAGAGATAAGCTTTTTGAGCTCTCTATAGTCTAGGATTAGTCCGACAATCTCGTGTTTTTCCTTCAACGCAACCAGTACTTCTTCGGAAGTGGAGTACTGGCCTGTTTTGGATTTTTTGGCCTTGGAGTCGAGTTTGAGTTTGTCGAAGAGCAGTTCGCCCACCTGTCGGGGGCTATTGATATTAAATGGTTCGCCCGCGAGCGCGTAGATACGCTGCTCGAGCGCATTGAGTTCTTCTGTCAGGGCCGTTTCCGCCTGTTTGAGTTTGGGCACATCGATCCGCACGCCGGCAGCCTCCATCTCCCTGAGGACGGGCACCAAGGGCAGTTCGACCTCGTTGTAGAGATTCCAGAGGTCGGCATCGGCTTTGAGAGCCTCCCAGTCTGGTTCTTTATTAGGATTGAACGCTACTTCGGGGTTGAGAAGGTATTGGCAAAGGCGGTTCTCGATGGTGTCGAATGCATTTGCCGTTTGGTCATTTACCATTGGGTCATTTTGTTCCTCCGTAGAAGCGAAGAGATCCAGCTGATTCGGGTCGGCGGGTTTAGCGGACTTGGCAGAGGAGCCTCCCCCCTTCCCCTCCCTGTAGGGAGGGGTGTTTGTCTTTGATATAGCAGAGGGTGTCAATTTCTTAAGCAGGGTGTTGAACTCGAGGTCCTGATAGAGCTTTGTGAGGGCATCGAGGTTGGGTTCTTTTTTTGCCAGAAGCGCCTCGTCCAAAGCAATGGGTACATCCGTGCGGATGGTAGCCAAGAATTTGGAGAACTTGATCTCTTCAACCTGAGACTCCACTTTGGTACGCAGGGCACCTTTGATCTCATCGGTGTGCGCAAGCATGTTTTCGATGGAGCCGAACTGTTGCAGCAACGCTACCGCCGTTTTCTCGCCGACGCCTTTGCAGCCGGGGATGTTATCGGAGGCATCTCCCATGAGCCCTAAGAGATCGATGACTTGCTCTTTGTGCTGCAGACCGTATTTGTCGCAGACCTCTTTGGGACCCATAAGTTCGAAACCGCCCGTATGGCGGGGACGATACATGAACACGTGTTCGGAGACGAGCTGGCCGTAGTCCTTGTCGGGCGTCGCCATATAGACTTCGTATCCGGCTTCTTCGCCCATATGGGAGAGCGTGCCGATGACGTCATCCGCTTCGAAGCCGGGGACTTCGAGAATGGGTATATTCATCGCCTCGAGGAGCTGCTTGATGACGGGAACCGCCTTGCGGATGTCTTCCGGCGTCTCGGGTCGCTGGGCTTTGTACTGCTCGTACGCCTCGTGGCGGAAAGTGCCTCCTGCAGGGTCAAAAGCCACCCCTATGTGGGTTGGGTTGATCTTTTTGATGAGGTCATCAAGCGTGATGCAGAAACCAAAAATAGCGGAGGTGTTCTCGCCTTTGCTATTCATGCGCGGGGCACGTATAAACGCATAATACGCGCGGAAAATCATCGCGTAGGCGTCGATAAGAAGCAGTTTTTTCATGGTTTACCAGTCTATTGGCTCGAGGCCGTTTTTGATGAGATAGTTATTTGCCGCACTAAAATGCCCGCAGCCGTCAAAACCGCGATAAACGGACAGCGGCGAAGGATGTGAGGTCTGGAGAACCAGATGTTTGCGGCGGTCGATATACTGCCCTTTGCGCTGCGCGTAGGAGCCCCAGAGCATGAAGACGAGATGGCTGCGCTCTTTGTTGAGGGCAGCGATGGCAGCATCGGTCAGTTCTTCCCACCCCTTTCCTTGATGGCTTCCGGCTTTATGCGCCTCAACCGTCAGGGTGGCATTAAGCAGGAGAACGCCCTGCTGTGCCCATCGGCGAAGGTCTCCGGAGTGCGGGATGGGTTTGCCTAAATCGCGGTGGATCTCCTTGTAGATATTCATGAGCGATGGGGGAATCTGCACACCTTCGGGCACAGAGAAAGAGAGTCCCATCGCCTGTCCTTCCTCATGATAGGGGTCCTGTCCGATGATCACGACGCGGACGGAGTCGAAAGGACAAGAGTCGAAGGCATTAAAAATCAGACCAGCCGGAGGAAAACACCGACGGGTCTGATACTGAGAGCGCACATAAGAGGTGAGGAGTTCGAAATAAGGCTTGTCAAACTCCGTCTGCAAAACGCGCTGCCAAGATGGGTCTATACGTACTGTCATTAATCAACAATTAACATCGCATCTCCGTAGTCGCCAAAACGATAACCTTCCTTGATGGCCTCTTCGTAGGCGTGCATGGTCTCTTCGTAACCCGCAAAAGCAGCCACCATCAGCAGCTGGCTGGAACACGGCATGTAGAAATTAACGAAGAAACTATTCGCCACGGAGAAGTGATAAGGCGGGAAGATGAATTTGTTCGTCCATCCGTCGTAAGCCTTGAGCTGACCGTTCGTACCGGCGACATGCTCCATAGCGCGCATGATTTCGGTACCCACCGCGCAAACGCGATGCTGCGCCTCATGGGCTTTGTTAACCGCCTGCGCCATAGCTTCCGGCAGGATGATCTGCTCCGACTCCATTTTATTCTTCGTCAGGTCCTCCACATCGATATCTTTGAATATTCCTAACGAGATATGGCTGGTCATAAAGGTCGTCTCGATGCCCTGTATCTCCATGCGTTTGAGCAGTTGTTTGGAGAAATGCAGTCCCGATGCCGGGGCCGCTACAGCACCTACGTTGCTGGCAAAGATTGTCTGGTAGCGCTCGGTATCCATCTCACGAACCGGCTGATCATGGAAGACCTCCTGGTATTTCTCCAGAGTTGCGGGATCCATCGGACGGCGGATATACTTAGGCAGCGGAGCGCTTCCTAATGCGTAAAGGCGCGAGACAAACTCCTCGTTGTCGTAGTCCGTCAGGAAACGGAATGTACGGCCGCGGCTGGTAGTGTTATCAATGACCTCTGCTACGATAGAGGGGTCATCCTCGAACGTCAGTTTGTTACCAATACGGATCTTACGTGCCGGCTCTACCAGCACATCCCAGTAACGCGTACGATGGTTGAGTTCGCGAAGCAGAAAGACCTCTATCAGGGCGTTCGTTTTCTCTTTATACCCCCATAAGCGCGCCGGAAAGACCTTGGTATCATTGAAGACAAAAAGGTCACCTTCATTGAAATATTGTACCAACTCCGGCAAGAGTTTATGTTCGATCTCCCCGGTCTTGCGGTGGAGGACCAACAATCTGGCCTCATCGCGATAAGCCGCAGGGTACTGAGCGATTAATTCTTCTGGCAGTTTAAACTTAAACTGACACAGTCTCATATCATTGGATTTGTACATAATCTTTTAGAGCTTTCAACATTCAGTTTTCAGCATTCAGTTTTTCCAAAAATTGTTCTATCGTATAGCAGTCCTCCACACGGGTGTCTCCCACACGGGTTCTGCGTAAGGCGGTGAGGTGCGCTCCAGAGTTGAGGCGCTCACCGATGTCGCGCGCCAGCGCGCGGATGTAGGTTCCTTTGGAGCACACGACTCGGATGGTGAGGAGCATTTTCTCTTCGTCAAAATTCAGTATTTCTATCTCATCGATCACCAAAAGCCTCGGTTTGAGTTCTACCTCTTCGCCTTTGCGGGCAAACTCATATGCCCTTTTACCGTTAATCTGGATGGCAGAGAAAGCCGGTGGTGTTTGCCATTGTTCTCCCTTAAAGAGGGGGATCGTCCGGTCTATCAGTTCCCGGGTGATATGCTCCGTCGGGTATGTTTGGTCAATCTCCTTCTCCAAGTCATACGAAGGTGTCGTGGCACCTAATTGTAGCGTGGCGATGTATTCCTTGACGTCATACTGCAACTGGTCAATCAGTTTCGTTTTGCGCCCGGTACAGATGACGACCACGCCCGTTGCCAGAGGATCCAAGGTGCCGGTATGACCGACCTTCAGTTTCTTGGTACCCAGTTTCTTGCAAAGGTTATACCGCACTTTAGCCACCAGGTCAAAGGAAGTCCAGTGCAGCGGCTTGTCAAAAGCCAACACCTCGCCTTGCTCAAAATCCCACATATCAGCAGACGGTAGCAATAATCGTTACGGAACCCACGATAGCGCAGTAGATGGCGAACCATACCAGACGCTGGCGGCGGACTATCTCCAGCATGAAACGGCAAGCAAGACATCCGGTGACGAAAGCCGCCACAAAGCCGACTACCGCAGGGAGTAATGCCAAATCAGATACCATTTCGCCCTGAAGGAGCTTCAGCAGGTCGAGAAACGCTTCTCCTAAGATAGGGATGAGTACCATTAGGAAGGAGAATTGCGCCACGCTCTCCTTCTTGACACCGCATAACAGGCCGGTAGCGATCGTCGTACCGGAGCGACTAAGGCCCGGTAAGACGGCGCAAGCCTGCGCCAGGCCGATGATAATCGCATCCTTGTATGTCACCTCATGCCCTGCGTTCTGACGGCGGCGCTGAAGCCACTCGCTCAGGCCGAGCAAGAAAGCCGTGATCAGCAGGCATATACCGACGAGCAAGAGACCGTTGCCAAACAGCGCCTCCACCTCGTCTTTAAAGAACATACCGATGACAAAAACAGGAATCATCGATACCAGAATCTTCGCCACATACTCTTTCTCTGCATTCCATTTCCAGGTAGTAAAGGTACCTGTAAAAAGGCTCGCTACCTCACGCCACAAGACGACCAGAGTGGACAATACCGTTGCTGTATGAACGATAATGGCGAAACTGAGATTCTCCTCGCCGGAGGTCCCTAACAGCGCCTGACCTATCTCCAGATGGCCTGAAGAAGAAACAGGCAGGAACTCCGTGAGTCCCTGAACGATACCTAATATAAGCGCCTCTAACCAACTCATTTCTTCTTACCGCGGAATAAAATCGCAAATATCATGCATACAAACCCGAACAACGAGATCATCGGACCTACCGTTATTCGGCGGAAAGAGAAAATATCCGGGTTATACACCTCACCGGAAGGCTCTCCAGCCATCAGGGCAAATCCCAGAATGATGATGGCAAAAGAGACTGCTATCAGGATGAGATTAAGCGTAGATAAATGTTTCATAACCAAATATAGAAATTTTAGATTTCGTACAACGAGTTATTATCCATGCGGATATATTTGCCTGTTGCAATAAGAGAAGCAAGGAGTGTAATCAGGACGCCGGAGCACAAGACAACCACAGATACAAATGTGATATTTTGCCAGGTCAACGGGAATAGAATCATTCCTAAAGTGCGTTCCACATAATACACCACTCCGGCTAAGATTCCAAGGGCTACGATGCCTGCACAGAACCCCATCAGCATGTTCCGCAACACAAACGGCTTGCGGGTGACCCAAGAGGTAGCGCCGACGAGCGTCATAGTGTTGATGATAAACCGCTGGGAGTAGATCTGCAGGCGGATGGTATTGACTATCAGCACCAAAGAAACCAAAAGGAGCGCAAGCGCTATACCCATCAGTATGAGCGAGAAATCGTGCACATTACTGCTCATCAGATCCGCTAAATCACGCGGATAGAGCACCTCTGTGACATACGGGAGTGCCTCCAACTGCTCAGCTATCAACGCCAGGCTATCCGGCGAACTGTAAGCATCTGTAGGATGCACTTCATAGCTGGCAGAAAGGGGGTTATATCCCAAAAAAGAAGAGGGGTCCTCTCCTAATGAACGGACATGCTCCTCCAAGGCCTGTTGGGCAGATACATAGGTATAACCACTACACCTGTTACCGACAGATAGAATCTGTTCCAAACGCGCACACTGCGCACTATCCGCATCCACGGAGAGCACCGCCGTAATGGTGATGTTCTCGCGCATGCGTGTAACAAGTGCCCCTGCAGAAAGCAGGAGCACACATTCCAAGCCTATAAGGCATAACACCAGCGAAACGCTGATTGCGGAAATAAGATATGAATTACGAAAGCGATGTTTTCGCATTAATATTCCCAGAGGTCTTGTTCAAAAGTAAGCAGCTCGCTTGCGATGCGGGCTTGTTCTTTCTTCACTTCCGATTCCTCCTTTGCATAGTCCGGAATCCAACGGTTATACATGTTTCCTTCACCTACGATATACGAAGTGAACAGACGTTTCTGGAAGAACTCGTCGAACGTCACACGCTTCACCTCGTTGCGGTTAGGTATAGCATACTGCATAGCCAGATAAGGACGCAGTGCATCGAACGGGATCCAGAACATAATCGACTCGCGTAACGAACTCATCACATTCGAACTGTCACGGGTTGTAATCAGGTCTGATTGAAGCGGAGCTATACCCATGATTTTCTGATGCAGACGCGAAGTGTGCTTATCGAAGAACACCACTTCCTGGATCAGATACTTCAGCTGGTTCTTCACAATCGGTTCAAAGCGATAGAAATGGCCCGACAACTCATCCGCTACACTGTCGTAGTGGATCAACATAGCATCGGAAGCCGTGATATCAAAGTGAGTCGGATCGTCCGAATAGTCAGCCGTAGGATCATCCGCCATGAACATCATAGGGATCATGTCCTTGGAAAGAGGATCTTGCTTGAAGTCCGGCTTGATGGTCTCCATGTTCTTCTCATAGATAGGCAGACCATCTACCACGGCATCAGCAATCACTTTGAACAAGTTACGATAGTCCGCGTCATCCGATTTTGTCGGGAAATACAGTTGATAGTTCTGTTTGTAACGCATATCAATGATTCGATATACATAACGAGCCCAGATCACGTCGTCAATACGGTGATCAACCATCACTATCGTGTCATGCGCTTGCGAGAACTCCTCCGTTTGGATACGAGCACTACCCATTTCGTCAAAGAACGAAATCACCTTGTGTTGCGCTTGAGCAGCCATTACGCTGCAAAGAAGGCAAGCAATAATACTAATTTTCTTCATCATACGATTAATTCTATTAGTTCAGAGTTAAAGGAATCGGGGAAAGGCGAATCTCTTTGCCGTCCGGACCTTTTGCACGGATATCCGTGATAATAACCGAGTTACCCGGTTTCAGTTTGCCCAAACGATCCAACTGCTCACGAGTGAACTTATTGCCGCGAGACTCCAGATATACACCGTTGATATTGGCACGGAAGCCGGAAATCTGGAACGGCAAATCCAATAGACCATCAGGACCGTAAGAAGCGATTACCGTTGCACCGGCATTCAACAAAGCACTACGAGGAATAGCCTTTTCACCGTTATATTCGTTTTCGCCGGATTTGAAGTAAGCACCTGGTTTCGGCAGAGCCTTCACGCGGTACTCTTTACTTCCCATCGGCTGCATACGGCCATCCAACTCAGCAGATACGGAAATCGAAACGCTCTTCGTTCCATCACCCGGCTTGATAATCCAGATACCACCTTGCTGACGAACGGAAGCGCCATTAACACTCACCTTCACTTTGTCATTAGCGACACCAGGAACAGAGATCGAGAACTTGTTATCATAGCCGCGATACATAATGTTCAGATCGTTATTGGAGATTGTCACAGCCGGTTCGCCTACGCTATACTCGCTTTCGAACGGCAGGTTCTCCATCTCTCCCGTCGAAGGATTCTGATAAGCGATCCAACCGGAGTATTTCTTCAATCCGACACCTGCGGCAGCAACTTCATAAAGACCCTGATCATTGATACGCTGACCCTCCACATAGTACTCAGGACGTTGCGTTGAGTCAACGGCAGCCAAGATAATCTGCGCTGTGTACTTACCACCACGAATCACATAATTGGAATTCGGAATCACGTACGCGTTCAGTTTATTCACGCGCAGGTCACCCGCATCCGTACGATCCATAAGGTACTGAATCAACTCACTCTCCGTAGAACGAACATCGTTCTGCATCTTCGTCAGGATAGTGATCGACGCACCAACAGGCATGCCGTCGAACACGGCAACCTCCCAGTCGCAGGAATCTTTCTCGTGTGCATTCCAACCGCGCTCGGTAGCTAATGTTTGCTGAATAGAGGTACGCAACTCGGCATCGTTCTCTGCCAAACCGGCTGCATAGTCACGATAGTAAGCCACGATCTCTTTGAGGATCAAACCATTACCTTGCACAATAGCGTATTGACCAGTCACATCCAAATTGGAGTTTCCCTCAATATGCATCGTAGGGTCGATGCCTTGCGCCTTGAGCTCGTTCACTTTCTTCTGACCGTCGGCGAGGATAGCAATATGCTCCTTGAAATCTTGGATATAGTTAAAAAGTGAATCCGCACGTTTTTGAACCTCTACAGCCTTATCGAACCACTCTTGCGTTTTCTCAGGGTTATCGGCGTTTGCCGCCTGGAAGTCGCGATAGAGTTTAGCATTACGCGTATCCGATGCAGCGATAGAGGAGTGCAGACTATTGTCCACCAATGTAAAACCATTGAGGATATCCGTACTTACGTTCAACGCCAACATGGCGGTGAGCACCAAGTACATCATACCAATCATCTTTTGTCTCGGGGTTTCCGGACAGTTTTTTGCTCCACCCATTGCTGAAGTGTTTTATCGTTTATATTAAACTGTTTTTCAATAACTTATGCCAAAGCGTTCAGCATGTTACCATAGATACCATTGAGATCAGCTACTTGCTTTTGCAGCTGTTTAGCACCGTTTGCGAAAGCAACCTGGGCTTCAGCAGCCTCTTTTGCTGCAGCAGCGGCATTCTTCTGTGCCTCAATCTGAGCGTTAACCGCCTGCAGTTGTAATTCGTATACAGAGTTGAGAGAAGCAATACTCTTGCCTACTTGCTCTACGCCAGCCTTATATGCTTTCGTCTCCTCAGCAACACTCTTCATATCAGCGCCAATCTGATTGTATGCGCCGGAGAGGCCTTGTGTTGCCTGTGCCAAGCCATCGGTAGCGATGCCGGCATTTGCCAATTTAGCAGCGTATTCAGAGGTAGCGGCTTCAGCTGCAGCCAGTTTCTCGTTCAGTTTAACGCCTGTTTGAGCCACTTTACCCAACTCAGCAAACTGCGTAGCCGTTTTAGCCAACTCATTCAAGCCCTCTTTCAATGCTTTGTAATCCTCATCCTTGAGACCCGGAGCTTTTGCACCTGCTTCAGCAGCGGGAACTGCCGCAGCAGAAATACCAGTAGCCGCAACAGGAGCACCTCCTGACACGCCTGCTCCCAACAAAGTAGGACGAGGTTGATGCGATTTCTCCTCCAACAATTCAGGCTTGGTACCATACTCCAACAACTGCGGGAACACGTTCTCCCAGTGGAACTCAGGATGCGGATGCTCCAACGTACCAATCAAGAACAAGAATGCCTCGGTAAACATACCGACCATCAACACCTGGCTGGCACCCGGCCAGTGAAGGATCTTAAACAATGCACCGATAATAACGACGGATGCACCTGCCGAGTAAACGATGTTTACGATGTTTTTTCCTTCATAAGACTCATACCAATGGAAGAATCTTGCGCCAAAACCTTGCTTTGCAGCTTTTTCTGTAGCCATAATTATATTGCTTTTTTTTAATTTGTTATTTCATTATTTATATTAATCGCCTATGTACGCGCGGACGCAACGGAATCCGATGTACGGACGGCTCTCATATTGGTACTCATACGTACGCACACCGCACTGCATGAAGTAACTGATATCCTTCCAGCTACCACCTTTGATAACTTTGCGTTTCAAGATATCCGGATCTGCTTTACGAGCCATATAGCTATAATCCGGGTTCAAATCGTGAATATGCGTATTAGCCGCACTCTGATACGCCGAGTTAGTCCACTCCGATACGTTTCCAGCCATGTCGAACAGACCGAAATCATTCGGACGGAACTGCGCCACCTTCATTGTGGTAGTACCGGTATCATCATTGTAAGCTCCACGATAAGGCTTGAAGTTTGCAAAGAAACAACCCTTGCCATCACGTGCATAGTTGCTACCCCAAGGATACATAGCCATCTTACGGCCACCACGGGCAGCATACTCCCACTGAGCCTCCGTCGGCAGACGATACTCGTTCACCTCCATAGGAGAATGCATGTTAAATAATTTTGTGCGCCAGTTGCAGAATGCATGCGCCTGCTCCCAAGTTACACCGACAACAGGATACTCCGAATATCCCGGATGCTTGAAATACATGTGCAACAACGGGTCATTATACGAGAACTGGAAATCACGTGCCCAAACCAGAGTATCCGGATAGATACAGATGATCTTCTCCGTCAGCAGGTCTTTCGGCTCACGAAGCGGACGGATGATTGTCGAATCACAGATTTCATTATTAGCATTCACCCAGAAGGTATCTACACGAGCAGTAGCTCCGGGAGGATACGTACTGGTTGCCACGTCGAATTTATTACGTTGCGGCAGCGCTTCATCCATATTCACCCAGTTATAGCGATAATGAAGATTGTTCGTGTTCAGACGTCCATCCGAATAGTACATTGTGGCCAATGCATCAACGACATCTTCTTCCTTGCTCTTCCATGGCACTTTCTTGCTCCAGTTGATGCGGAAATTCTCTTCATCGAAATCTTCATCCTTCGGCTGAATAGCATAATCCGTCATACCGGCAGCAATCAGGTTGGTCAATGCGATGGAGTCACGAACCCAATCCACGAATTGGTGGTACTCATTGTTGGTGATCTCTGTCTCATCCATCCAGAAAGCATCCACGGTAACCATTACCACATTGTCCGGCTGCTCAAAGACAGCAGACTGCGTGTTGGCACCCATCATGAAACTACCTTTCTTGATAAACAACATACCATAAGGATTAGCCTCCTTAAAATTGGTAGACTTGCGAGCTCCCACGAGTTCACCAGCCGGTTTGTTGCAACCCGCCATTATCAGCGCTAACGCGATGAACGGCAAAATCTTACTCATTTTCATACTTATAAGTATCTAATTGATTTATATTTATTCGTTCTTTTAGGCTTCAGGATGTCAAATCCGTAGGCCAGATATATTTCGTGACTTCCATAACTCTCCAGCATCAGTTTGTTGGTGGGCAGTTCACAACTATAGCCCAACTGCAGCCCGGAGATAATATCTATTCCTAATAGTATATTTACACTACCTAATATGCGATAACCTAATCCCCACCGGTATCGGTCTTTATAATCGCACATCAGCGTAAGGTTTACATCCCAACTCTTAAAATCGCTCATCACCATGGCGCTAGGCGTCAAAACCCACTCCTTATAATTCTTCAGTCTAAACCGATAACCGCCGGTCACATACATCGTTCCTGCCAGTGTCACTATCTGCTGTACACCCGTTGTGCCGTCGCTCCAGTCAATCTTCGGACGTGTCAGATGGCTGTAGCTCAATCCTACCCACCAAACCGGCGTACAATAGTAAACACCTATTCCCATGTCGAACTTCATCCCCGATTTACTACCCGTAGGTATCGCCTCATCGTTCGTCTCATGGTAGTCATCGCCCATCTTACTCAGGTTCACCGAATCGCCTTTAAACCCCACGTTCACAAACCCCAGATCCAAACCGGCACTCAGATAACCCTTTCCTAATTTCTGGCGATAGGCATATTGAGCATAAAGCGATTGCGTAGTGAATAATCCGTAGCGATCATTCAAGAACCGTACTCCTGCACCATGTGAAGTCTTACCTATCACAAACGGCGAACTGAAACTGAACCAAGTGCTCATCGGTGCGTTGGTAATGTCCACATACTGCATGCGGTGCATGCCCGCTACCTTCATCAAATCGCCTTCTCCCACCGCTGCGGGATTGTAGGCAGCCTGTAAATACATATATTGCCCCATTTGCGGGTCAAACTGCGCACTCGCAGTCATAACGGCCAAAAGCCCCAACAAAAGCGCAATACGTCTTTTCACTAATCAGTACTCCTCTTCGTTGTACATATAGTCGTCATCATTAGTAGGGAAATCCGGCCAAATATCCAATATACTCTCATACTGTTCTTCGTCATCTCCCTCTAACTCATTCAGGTTCTCGATCACTTCCAAAGGAAGGCCTTCTCTATTGGCATAATCCAACAGTTCATCCTTCGTCGCCGGCCATGGTGCGTCGTCTAATCTCGATGCTAATTCTAATGTCCAATACATACGCGTTTATACAAAAAATCGTGCAAAAGTAGTAAAATTATCTGATACGTGCAAATATTCCATGCATTATTTAACAATTTTCGCCGATTTTTACACTTTCATGCCACTTTCCGTCAAATTTTACACATTTTATACTTATTTCCATGCATATTCCTTCTCTCCGGCAAGATGACAAATATACCGCGCTAAAACGAACAAAAAGTCACTCAAACGGTTGATATATTGGAGAAGTGTCAGATTAGCATTCGACTCAATCATTTTTCGTTCACAACGGCGGCAGACGGTACGGCATATATGACATCTGCAGACAGGTTCGCTACCCATCGGAAGAATAAATGCTTTTTGCTTCGGGACGATAGCCTGCATCTCGTCGATCCAGGTCTCAAGCGTTCGTATATCATCCGCTGAAATCCACTCTCCCGGAGCTTCACTTAATGCAGCACCGAGATTAAAGAGCTTGTTCTGAACAATAGACAACTGCTCCTGGATATGGCTCTCTGACAGCGAAGCCCGGAGCATACCGACCCAGCTATTGAGTTCATCCACAGTGCCATACGCTTCGATCCTCGGATCGGTTTTAGCCACGCGTACTCCGGAGGCTAAAGAAGTCTCTCCTTTATCACCTGTTTTGGTATAAATAGCCATGATAGTATAATGTTTAATGTATAATGTTTATAAGCGGATTTTATAGTGACGTTTAAGATAATGGGGATCGACAAAGACGAGACCAATGTGATAGAGATCCATCGTGGTGGTCACACGCGGGTCTTGCTTGAGTTCTTGCCATGCGCGCTCCATTTCTTCGGAATAATGGATATCATCAATTGCCAATACACCCTTTGTTTGCAGGCGATCCAGCAGGAAGCCGGCATAACGCTTGGTTGCTTCGTAGGTATGATTGGCATCCACGTAAGCTACATCTACGCGCGCGGGCACGCTATTTAATAAGGAAGAGTCAGTACTCAATAAGGTCTGATCGATATTCCCTTCATACCATTGGATATTCTCCAGTTTGAGCGCTCGCCATACGCCTTGCGCGACCTTGAGCACTTCGCCGCTTCCTTCGTAAGTATGGACAGTGTTTCCGCTACTGGCGCTTGCCAGATATGCAGTAGTGATGCCAAAAGAGGTACCTAACTCAACGATTTCCAGCGACCGTTTTTCTTGCTCGCCTATCCAATTCACGAGGCGGAATAGCATCTGTCCAATCTCCGGTCGTTCCAGATGGTTTTTCGCTATTTCAGAAATCTTCCGGCGAATATGTTTACCTTCTTTCGAGCCTTGCGAACCGAAATCCACCACATCCAACTCGTCCCCACTTGCCTTTAGATACTCGCGTCTTCGTTCTATGTCCGCAAAACAATAGTACGCATTCCGATCTCGCAGGATGAAACGAACCAACTCAAACAGATACGGAGAATGGATGCCCTCACCGGTGGTATTCCAGGAGGAAAAGAAGTGCTTAAAAAATGCACAGACACTATGAATTTGAGCACTTTTTGCCATTTATGGTGCAAAATTACTAAATTATTTGCACATATGCAAAAAAAAGTGTACTTTTGTGGCATGATTTTGAATTATATTTGGATTTCGCTCATTTTGCTGGCCATTTTAATGGGTTTGGTGCAAGCAATTTGTTATGGGAACGTAGATATCTTCTCTACGATTCTTAACTCAACATTTGATAGTGCCAAGACGGGTTTTGAACTCTCTTTAGGGCTGACCGGTGTCTTGTCGTTATGGATGGGCATCATGAAGATTGGTGAGCAGGCGGGTGCTGTTAACTCGCTGGGCAAAGCTATCAATCCGTTCTTCAGCCGGATATTCCCGGACGTACCCAAAGGGCACCCTGTTTTCGGCACCATGCTGATGAATATCGCGGCGAACATGTTAGGTCTCGACAATGCGGCTACGCCGATGGGGCTCAAAGCCATGGGAGAGTTGCAGGAGTTGAATACCGACAAAACGAAAGCCTCCAACGCAATGATCATGTTTGTGGTGCTGGGTGCAAGCGGCCTGACGCTTATCCCGACGACAATCATGGCGTACCGCGCACAATTAGGGGCCGCTAACCCGGCGGATGTCTTTCTGCCGATACTCATTGCTACATACGTAGCCACATTAGTAGGATTGATTTGTGTCTGCATTGCACAGAAGATCAAGATGAAAGACCCCGTTGTAATCGGCACCTTGGTCGGTTTGACCGCATTAGTAGGACTCTTAGTTTGGGCAGCCACCCTACTCTCTCCGCACGCGCTCTCTGTCGTTTCCGCAGCTATCGCAGCGATCCTGCTGTTAGGTGTCATATGCTGGTTTGTCATTCAAGCCATGTGCAAGAAGATTAACGTCTATGATGCCTTTATTGACGGAGCAAAAGGCGGTTTCCAAACGGCTATCGGCATTATTCCGTACCTCATTGCCATTTTGGTTGCGGTCGGTATGTTTCGTGCTTGTGGCGCGATGGATTTGTTGGAGCGAGGTATCGCATGGTGCTTTGCGGCATGTGGCATCAATCCCGACTTGGCGGGTGCCGTGCCTACGGCATTAATGAAACCCCTCTCCGGCAGCGGAGCACGCGGACTGATGCTCGAAGCGATGACCACTCATGGCGCAGACAGTCTCGTAGGACGCCTATGTTGCATACTGCAAGGCACGACGGATACGACGTTCTATGTACTGGCCGTCTATTTCGGCTCCGTGAACATCAAGGATACGCGTCACGCCGTGGCATGTTGTTTGTTAGCAGACTTAGCAGGAGCTATTGCGGCTTTTGCCATCGCCCCGATATTCTTTGGATAGTATGATAGTGTTTACGACAGATAGTATAGCCATGCCTGCGCTCGATGAGCACAAGGTGAGCCGATGGATTCGGGCGGTAGCAGCGTATTATGGTTTTAGTGTGGGCAACATCAACTATATCTTCTGCTCCGATGAGCGGGAGTTAGAGGTCAATCGCCAATTCCTCGGGCACGACTACTACACGGATGTCATCACCTTTGACTATACGGCAGGAAAGACCTTGAACGGCGATATTTTTATTTCCCTTGATACCGTCCGTTCGAATGCAGAGATGGTCGGTGCGGCGTTTGGGGATGAGTTGCGGCGAATTATTATCCACGGCGTGCTACATCTGACCGGTCAAGGAGACAAAACACCGGAGACAAAGGTACAGATGACCGCCAAAGAAGAACACGCTTTGGCGATGTATAAATAAGAACACAATTGACTCAAATATGAAAAAGGTATTACTTGTTTTTAGTCTGTTTGGGATGATTTCATCCGTAAGCGCAGTCAATTATTGCGCAAGTTCGTCATGGGGCTACGCCGGTACGAATGTGACCGGTGGCGGAAATGTCACACCTACTTTGGTTAGCTCTGCTTCTGATTTCAAGAATGCCCTTAAGAGCAGTAACAAAGTGATTATTATCACGCAAAACATCACCATTGATGATCAGATCAGTACTGACAAATGGAATCTGACCATTATGGCATTGCCCGGCAAACGCTTGATCTCCAATAGCCAGACGCAAGACAAATCGGGTATTTTGTACCTCAAAGGCTCGAATATTATTCTGCGCAATATTACCTTTGAAGGTCCGGGCGCGTATGACTGCGACGGCAAGGATTTGCTGACCTTGGATGGTGCGAAGAACGTGTGGGTAGATCACTGCGATTTCCAAGATGGCATGGATGGTAATTTCGATATTAAAGGCAAATCCGATAATATCTCTGTCACCTGGTGTCGTTTCCGCTATCTGAAAACTCCCAAAGCCGGCGGATCCGGAGGTTCTGACGACCATCGTTTCTCCAACCTTGTGGGCTCCGGCAGTAGCGACAAACCGGCTGATGGCACATATAATATCACCTACGGCTATTGCTGGTGGGACGAGGGCTGCAAACAGCGTATGACGAGATGCCGCAACTGCGAGTTGCATTTTTTGAATTGCTATTGGAACAGCTCCGTAGCCGACTATTACGTTGGTCCGGAGAATGCAAAATGCTATTTTGAAGGCTGTACGTTTGCCGGCAAAGCAAATAAAGCGTCCAAGATTTGGAGTGTCTATGGCGGCTCTACCAACTCCTGCAAGTTCGTCAACTGCGCGGGTAATTTACCGAGCAACAGCGGAAGTGTGTCGGCTCCAACATACACGTATGACGCATTAAGTGCGGCAACGGCAAAGAATTATGTGGTTAACAGCACCTGTGGCGCAGGTGCCACGCTGAGCGTCACGAGCAGCGCCGAAGTGTCCTCTTCCTGCGATAGCGGTGAAGGCGGCGGTGGAGAAGGTGGCGGCGAAGGCGGCGGTGAAGGCGGAGGCGAAGGAGGCGACCCTATCATCGTTGATGGAGACTGCTGTGTCAGCTTAGCGAAAGGCGCAGAACCGAGTGTGGAGAACGGAGGAATCCCCACGGACTTTGCCCAATTGGCCATCACGGTCAATAACACCGGCAGTACCTGGGAGGCCGGCTACTTCAACATGGGTAAGAATGCGGATTATATCATCTTTGATTTCTCTGCTTATGCTGCGTCTATAGAAGCGGTAGAGTTCGATGTCACTATCCCGAATTGGGCAGAAAACAAGAACACCATCGCCTACCACTGGAACGGAAACGCTAACACCACCTATACTATCTCCAGCGCGGCCAAAGAAATGGTACGGTTGACTGCACCGGAAGGAGCCAAGTCCTTCACTATCCAACGTACTGCCGGTACAGGCACGCGTATCAGTCAGGTATGCTTCCAGATTGAGGGCAATAGTCCGACGGAGAGTATTAGCCCGGTAGTTTCCAAACCGGCAGCGCGTAAAATAATTCGCGAAGGACGATTGCTCATCCTTCGCGACAATAAGACCTTCGATATTACCGGCAGGCGCGTCAATTAGTAAAGACGCTGCCCCGTAATGGTGTATTCCACTCCGCCGCGGATAATAATGATTTGTCCGTGGCGGATTTCTTTGTAAGCCTCACCCCGGCCCTCCCCTGAAGGGAAGGGAGTTTGGTCAAGACTTTCTCCTTGATCCTCTCCTAAACGCAACCCCACTACCACGGCATCATGGTCCGAATAACGGTTGCTGTATGAGACCGAGGTGTTGGTATGCCACACAGCCGCGCCGGTAATCTGATCCGCCATAGTGCTGTTAGCAAAAGCGTGATCAATTAACTCATGGGAACCCTGATAGATATATGAATAGGCGTTCGCATCAAAGCGAAGGAGTTGCTCTGTGTAGCCTCCATCCTCGATCACGGCAATACAATCCTCATCCATCTCGGCATTAAGGTCTCCCATGATAAGAATGTCCGTATCCTGCACTTTGTAGGACGTATTCAGTCCGGAGAGAAGCCAGTTGGCGTTATCTACACGTTTGGCTTGTGACGCAGCGTCCGACTTGGCCTTAAAATGGTTCATCGAGAGCGTGAACCGCTCGCCGGTAGCCAGTTCTGTCCAGGCTTGAATACGCATGACGTTCTTGTAGTAGGTGACGTTCGTAGTCGCGTAGTCAGAGCCGTACGGTGCCACCGTCGCTACCTTATATACGAAGCCGGACTTGATGGCATTGTCATACGAATCGGTTTGCACATTGATGCCGTCCGAGACCGCGGCGTACACCTCCTGCCCCAACTGCGTATTCAGCGCTGTCACCAGATAATCGAGGGTCACAGGTTTGGCTTCCAGTTCGCAGAAAGCAAAGATGTCTGCGTTGGAGGCAATCATCATATCGGCTATCCGTTGAGTCTTGAGCGCGAGACCTTGTTCATCGTCATAGGAAGGCCGGTCGGACTCGTCGTAGTTGATATAGTAGTTCTGGAGGTTATTCGCCAGAACGACTATACGGGCATTACCGAGGTTTGGAAACGCCGTGGCGGCTTGCGCCAAACACGCAGCCGCCACGCATACTATCAGAAGGATCTTCTTCATTAGTCTTTGAACTTCGCAGCGAGGAACTCGCGGTTGAGGCGAGCGATGTTCGCGAGCGAAACAGATTTCGGACACTCAGCAGCACATGCACCGGTGTTGGTACAGTTACCGAAACCGAGCTCGTCCATCTTTGCCACCATTGCTTTCGCGCGGGCAGCCGCCTCTACCTTACCTTGCGGCAGGAGAGCGAGTTGCGAAACCTTGGCAGCCACGAAGAGCATTGCCGAACCATTCTTACAAGCCGCCGCACAAGCGCCGCAGCCGATACAGGACGCTGCATCCATTGCCTCATCAGCTACCGGTTTCGGAATAGGTATAGCATTGGCGTCGGGTACACCACCGGTGTTGACGGAAACAAAACCACCGGCTTGCATGATCTTGTCGTACGCGCCGCGATCAACCATCAGGTCCTTGATTACCGGGAACGCACGGCTGCGCCACGGCTCTACGGTTATGGTCTCGCCGTCTTTGAACTTACGCATATGGAGCTGGCAAGTAGTGATGGCGGAGTCGGGTCCATGGGGGTGACCGTTGACGTACATCGAGCACATACCGCAGATACCCTCACGGCAGTCGTGATCGTAGGTAACCGGGTCTTTGTGCTCCGCAACGAGTTGCTCGTTGAGAATATCGATCATCTCCAGGAACGATGCGCCTTGGAATACATGCTTCAGGTCGTATGTCTCGAAATGACCTTGTGCCTTAGGTCCTGCTTGTCTCCAAACACGAACCTTAATATCAATATATTGATCCATGATTAGTTTTTGTAGTTACGTGTTTTACGTTCCGTGAATTCGTAGTCAAGCGGCTCTTTGATGAGTTGCGGTTCCTTGTCCTCACCCATGTATTTCCAGCAGCCTACGTAAGAGAACTTGTCATCCTGACGGAGTGCCTCGCCTTCCGGTGTCTGGTACTCCTCGCGGAAGTGACCACCGCAGCTCTCCTCACGATGGAGGGCATCGACAGCCATCAGACGGCCAATCTCGATGAAGTCCGCCAAACGGAGGGCTTTCTCCAACTCGTTATTGAGGGCGTTAGCCTCACCCGGGATATAGACGTTGGTCCAGAACTCTTTCTTGATAGCATCGATCTTCGCGATACCTTCCTTGAGGCCCTCAGCGGTACGACCCATGCCAACGAAATCCCACATGATAAGACCCAGTTCCTTATGAATCGAATCTACGGAACGGTTACCCTTGATAGCCATCAGTTTGTCAATCTTGTCCTGAACAGCTTTCTCTGCCTCTGCGAACTCAGGCAGGTCGGTGGACATACGCGGTACGCCGATCTGGTCTGCGAGGTAGTTCTGGATAGTATAAGGCAGTACGAAATAGCCATCAGCGAGACCCTGCATGAGGGCAGAAGCACCGAGACGGTTAGCACCGTGGTCGGAGAAGTTCGCCTCGCCGATACAGAACAGACCCTTGACACTCGTCTGGAGCTCGTAGTCCACCCAGATACCACCCATCGTATAGTGGATAGCCGGGAAGATCATCATCGGATTCTCGTACGGGTTCTCATCGACGATCTTCTCGTACATCTGGAAGAGGTTGCCGTATTTCTGCGCCACTACGTCCTTGCCCAGACGCTGAATAGCGTCGGAGAAGTCGAGGAACACAGCGAGGCCGGTGTTGTTCACGCCGTAGCCTTTGTCGCAACGCTCTTTGGCAGCACGAGAAGCGACGTCACGCGGAACGAGGTTACCGAATGCCGGATAGCGACGCTCGAGATAGTAATCGCGGTCTTCCTCAGGGATGTCGCGACCCTTGATTTCGCCGGCTTGCAGACGTTTAGCGTCCTCGAGTTTCTTCGGCACCCAGATACGTCCATCGTTACGCAGTGACTCCGACATCAGCGTCAGTTTCGACTGGAAGTCACCGTGCTTCGGGATACAGGTCGGGTGGATCTGTGCGTAGCAGGGGTTAGCAAAATAAGCGCCGTGGCGGTACATCTGCATAGCAGCCGAACCGTTGGAGGCCATCGCGTTGGTAGAGAGGAAGAAGGTGTTTCCGTATCCGCCGGAACCTACGACTACTGCGTGAGCGAAGAAGCGCTCGATGCGGCCGGTAACGAGGTTACGGGCGATGATACCGCGAGCTCGTTGCTCGCCGTTCTCATCTTTGATGAGCACGATATCGAGCATCTCATAACGGGTGTACATCTTCACTTTGCCTTTACCGATCTGGCGGCTCAGAGCACTATATGCGCCGAGCAACAACTGCTGACCGGTCTGACCCTTTGCGTAGAAGGTACGGCTTACCTGTGCGCCACCGAACGAACGGTTGTCCAGCAGACCTCCGTACTCACGTGCGAAAGGAACGCCCTGTGCTACACACTGGTCGATGATGTTATTGGAAACCTCCGCCAGACGATAAACGTTCGCCTCACGAGCGCGGTAGTCACCACCTTTGATCGTATCGTAGTAGAGACGATACACGGAGTCGCCGTCGTTCTGGTAGTTCTTCGCTGCGTTGATACCGCCCTGTGCTGCAATCGAGTGCGCACGACGCGGAGAATCTTGGATACAGAAGTTGAGGACGTTAAATCCCATCTCTGCAAGGGAGGCAGCAGCCGAAGCACCAGCCAGACCGGTACCGATGACGATGACGTCGAGACGACGTTTGTTAGCAGGGTTAACGAGTTTCTGATGGTTCTTATAGTTGGTCCACTTCAGCTCTAACGGGCCTGCAGGGATCTTCGCCATCTCCGGTGTGATGACCGGCGTAGCAGCCTCTTTCATCGCTTTTGCGGCCTTATCCACCACTACCTCAGCAGCTTCTACAGCCGCCTGCGCAGCCGCTACTGCTACTTTCTTAACAGTCTTTTTAGCTGTTTCGATAATATCTTCTTGTTTCTTAGTTGCCATAGTTGTCAATCATTAAGCGCAGAGCATCCCGATGCCCATGCCCAGGTAATACAATACAACAATAGTGAACGGCAGTACCACGAGGGTTGCTACGACCGTGCTGATCACCTCAACGCGTTTCTGCCATTTGAGGTTGTTGAGTCCCATAGAGGTCATCGCCGAGCCCACACCGTGATTGAGGTGGAGCCAGAGAACAACGAGCCAAAGGAGGTAGAGCACGCAGTAGATCTGTCCCCAAACCGGAGTAGTGAACAGCTCCTTGACGTAAGCCGCACCGTTCTGCGGGTCAAACGCACCGGTCTCGATGCCGGAGAGCTCCGCAAACTGCATCTTGAACCAGAAGTTGTAGAGGTGCAAGCAGAGGAAACCGAGGATGGTGAAGCCGAGGACGAGCATATTCTCACTCTCCCAGGTCACACCGGGTTTCTTGTCGGTTACCGCATAGCGGTCGTTACCACGTGCAGCACGGTTCTGAATAGTCAGATACAGACCATAGCAGAAATGCACCAATACGAGGAACGCGATACCGAGCGAACCGATTACTGCGTACCAGTTAGCGCCGAGGAAACGGCAGATGGCGTTGTAAGCCTCCTCGCTGAAGACCAGCGCAAGGTTCATGCAGCCGTGGAAAAGCAGGAAGAAAACCAACGCTGCTCCACTAAGCGCCATGACGAACTTACGGCCAATAGAAGAATCTTTTAACCACATAGAATTGTTTGTGTTTTTAGATAAATATTATTGTTAATTAATGCTGATTCGTATTTCGGCTGCAAAATTACTAAAAAAAAATGACATACGCAAGCGCGCACGTCATTTTCTTAAGAATTATTTAATATTCGCTCGATTTTTGCATCGAAATTCTTTCTGTGCCTTCTTCAGTTGTTTGAGATAAGCCTTGCTGGTATGGAGTTTGGCAAAGGCGGCACTCGCCACTACGCGTGCAGCATCGACATCGCTCTGCCAATGAAATCCGGCAATAACTCGGCTCTGACCGTATTCGAATCCCTCTTTCAGAAGCGCATCTTGCGCCGCAGGATTGATCTCGCATAAGATGAGCGCCGTGCTCCATCCCAAGGTTGTATGGCCGGAAGGATACGAACCGTTATGGCTCAACTCCTCCTCATCTTCGGGCACGAGCGTAGGCTCATGGAAGACCATATACGGACGCTTACGCATGTAAGTGATCTTCGCGCTGTCGCATGCGAAACTGGTTGTCTTCGTTGCGTCCATCAGCAGTTTCCACAGTTGGGGAGTATTGGTCTTCGAGATAGCCACACCCATGATCGGCGAGAATATCTCCGCCATCCGCTGGACGCTATAAGTGGCATCGAGGCGTGCTTTCTGCCCGCGCGGGGTGTTGCGGACACTTTTGCCCCATTGGTATTGGGCGGTGTCGTAAGCATAACGCATCTCGTTGGTCTTAGGCGGCGCCGGCAGGTAACGCAGCGCGTTCGGCATCTCCGGGGTCGTAAAATACGGAGTCACGTCCTCTGCAAAAAGACAGATCGCGACCAGAAGAAGAGGAATAATAAGTGTACGTTTCATAATGGGTTTTCAATTTATCCGGCTGCAAAGGTACGAAAAAAAATGCATATATGCAAATAAATTTGCACAATTCAAAAAAAAGCAGTAATTTTGTAGCCGATTTTAAAATGCCGTAGTGTGGCTATAAGAAAAAAAATAGTAACCCTTGTACTTTGTACTTTGTCCCTTTGTTCCTTTGGTCAGGTGTCGAATGCAGGGCGGTCGGTGTTCTCATTTATGAGTCTGCCGGTATCGTCGCGCATCAACGCCTTGGGCGGGTCGAACGTCTCGCTCAGCGACGGGGATATCGCGATGGGCATGTGCAACCCGGCGTTGCTGCATGCTAACAGCCACATGATGCTGCAACTCAACTACAGCTACTACCTGCCGGGAACGATGTTCGGCAGCGTGTTATACGGGCATAATTTCGGACGGTCGAAGATCGAGAAGCCGCCAGAGGGTGAGCCCGACAAGCCGAACTATTTCGCAGTGGGTATCCATTACTTGGACTACGGCAAGATGTACTACGCCGACAAAGACGGCAACAAGACCGGTGGTTCGTTTGGCGCTCGGGACATCTTGATAGACGTGATGTACGCGCGCCAGTTAGGACGGATGTTCAAGGTCGGCGTGACACTCAAGCCGGTCTATTCGATCTACGAGAGTTATAGTTCGTTTGCGTTAGGCGCGGACGTAGGAGCGCATTTCCAAAGCCCCGACTCGACCTTCCAGATGGGGCTGGTGCTGCAGAACATAGGATGGCAGTTGAAGGGTTTTTACTCGGAGGAAGGCGGTTCGAACCACGAGATGCTGCCGCTGAACCTGCAGTTGGGTCTGACTTACCGAGTGAAGCACGCACCGTTGCGGTTTCACCTGCAGGCGCATAACCTGCAGACCTGGTACCTGAACTACGAATGGACGGGTATGGACAAGAACGTGACGACCGGAGATATCATCCCCCATAACGTCAAATGGTACGACATGCTGTTCCGACACACGATATGGACAATAGAGGTAGTAGATAAACGCGAGCGGTTCTACATCGCTTTCTCATATAACCACCGCCGCCGCGCGGAGTTGAACCTCGCCGATCAGCGGTCGTTAGCTGGATTCGCGTTGGGCCTCGGCGTACGAATCAAACAGGCGCATGTGGATTTCGCCATCAGCCAGATGACCAAGTCCAACTTCTCGTACCAGGTCGGACTGACATTAGATATAAACTCGTTACTAAAATGAAAAAGATCATTGTTGCTATAGACGGATATTCGTCGTGCGGGAAATCGACGATAGCCAAGGCGCTGGCGAAGCATGCGCATGCGACCTATGTAGATACCGGCGCCATGTATCGCGCTATTGCGTTATACGTATTAGCCGAAAGTCGAAAGTCGAAAGTCGAAAGACTGAGCGACGAGGAGATCATTGCGCTCTTGCCCAAGATCAAGGTAGGTTTTGTGCGGGTTGGCGATGCGCAGCACGTGACGCTGAACGGCGAAGATGTAGAGAGTCAGATACGGACACTCGAGGTCGGCAACCGCGCTTCGGAGATCTCGCAGATCAAAGAGGTGCGTGCTTTTCTCGTTGCCCAGCAACAGGCGATGGGTGCTAACCAGAGCATCGTCATGGACGGTCGCGACATCGGTACGGTAGTCTTCCCGAAGGCGGATCTCAAGTTGTTCCTCACGGCTCGGCCGGAGGTTCGCGCGCAACGGCGGTACGACGAGCTGGTAGCCAAAGGCGAGAAGCCCGTCTATGAAGAGGTATTGGCGGATGTCAACGACCGCGACTACCGCGATACGCATCGTGCGGAGAGCCCGTTGCGGCAGGCCGAAGATGCCATCGTCGTAGATAACAGCGACATGACGCCGGACGAGCAAATGAAAATCATCTATGATCTGTACGATAGACTCTAATAGCGGTTTTTGTTTCGGCGTGACGCGCGCCATCCGGACAGCGGAAGAAGAGCTCCGAAAAGGGGCTCTTTGTTGCTTGGGGGACATCGTGCATAACGGTCAGGAGGTAGCGCGGTTAGAGGGTTTGGGCTTGCAGACGATCGACAACGACGACCTGCGTTCGTTACCACCCCACTCGCGAGTGTTGCTCAGGGCTCACGGCGAACCGCCGAGCACGTACTGGATTGCCGAGCAGCGGGGGATAGAGGTCATCGACGCGACCTGTCCGGTGGTGAAGAAGCTACAGGACCGTATCCGCGCCTGCTACGACTTGCATAAGAACGACGAAGCCGTCCCGCCGCAGATCGTCATCTACGGCAAACGCGGCCATGCCGAGGTCATCGGGCTGCAGGGGCAGACGAACAACACCGCCATCGTCATCGAGCACGAGGAGGAGTTGGACCAACTCGATTTCTCGAGAGCAATCTACCTCTTCTCGCAGACCACAAAGAGCGTGGAAGGCTTTCAGAGTCTTGTCAAGGCGATAAAATCTCAAATCTCAAATCTTAAATCTCAAATTGCGCTGGAAGCGCATGACACCATCTGCCGGTCGGTAGCGAACAGGGTGGCGCAATTGCAGGCTTTCGCGAAGGCACAGGACCTCGTGATCTTCGTCGGCGGCGGTAAGAGCTCCAACGCAAAAGTGCTATACAACCACTGTTTAGAGGCGAACCCGAAGACGATCTTTGTCTCGTCGCCGGACGAGTTGGAGGAAAAACTTTCAACTTTCAACTTTCAACTTTCAACTCTAAAAGTCGGTATCTGCGGTGCGACAAGTACACCGTTATGGTTAATGGAAAAAGTCCGCGATCTACTCACGGACTTTTACCAATCGTAATTACGTTATTACGGGATTACGAAATTTATCTCACCGACGTGAGTTTCTTTATTTTCTCATTCAGTTTCTTCTCCTTTAGCAGCTGTTCGATGGACAGGTGCATGCGGTAGTTCCAGAAATGGCGCGGGTTAGCGGGCACATTGATGCGGTCCGAGAACTGGTCTTTGATACGTACGTCGCCGTCGATAGCGAGCCAGTCTTGCAGCGGCAGGATGGTCCACATCGCAGGTGAATACATATGCTGGTTGATGATGAACTCTGCGATCTCCGGCGTCATCTCTTTGGGGGCATCGCCCCACCAGCCCATTTGCTCATTGTAGAACTGTTGCGTTACCGCGCGGTCTTCTTCCCACCACGCGCGGAGCGGGTTCATGTCGTGCGTACCGGTGGTGCAGACAGACTGATACGGAGCGTCGGCAGGGTGTGCAAACTTCACCGTCGGGTCTTTCGGCATACGCTGGATCTCGAGACTGAGGATCTGCAACTCATGCATCACGTCAGGCACACAAGCGGGCACCATACCGAGATCCTCGCCGCAGCAGAGCATCTTCGTTGCGCCGATAAGCGTCGGCAGTTTGCGCATCGCGGAATCACGCCAGAACTGCGTATGACGGCGATAGAAATACTCATTGTAGATTCGCATGAGCACCTCTTTCTGGTCGGAGTAGAGCTCGTTGAAAGAGTGGCTCTGGTAGATCGAGATACGCGGATGGAGCCATCCAGGACGACGCTGGTCTTCTACCATCAGCACCTCGCAATGGAGATAAATCAAGCCGTTGCAGATATTCTTCGCAGCCTCTTTGCTCAAGCCTGCTGCTTTGAGTTGCTTCGGATCTTCCATCAGGCGGTCGTACCACTCCTGCACTTTGACTTGCGTATCAAACTCCGGACGGAACCAATAGACGTATCCATCGCGGGTCTGAAGGGCATTCTTCTTCGCCCACTCGGTATCATAACCCAGGACATCACCTAAGAAATTCGAGCGGATATAGGGCTTGGTCATACGGTCCCAGTCGAGGCAAACGCCTTGCGCACAGAGGTCGTCGTAGCTGTACGGCAGCGCCGGAACGAAATGACCGCAGAGACCCCACACGTCCGTCTTGCGCATCTGCCAGATACGGAAGAAACCAAGGATATGATCTACACGGTAAGCATCGAAATAGTCCTGCATCTTACGGAACCGTTTCTGCCACCAAGCGAAGTTATCCTCTGCCATCTTATCCCAGTTATAGGTCGGGAATCCCCAGTTCTGGCCGGAGATAGAGAAGTCATCGGGCGGTGCTCCTGCGGAAGCGTCCAGGTTAAAGAGCTCCGGATAAACGGCTGCATCGACGGAGTCGGGGCTGATACCGATAGGTATATCTCCTTTCATCGCCACGCCGATTGAGTGAGCATAAGCCACTGCGTCCGCCAGCTGTTTGTCGGCATGGAACTGCAGAAAATAGTAGTACTCCTTCGGCTGCTTGTCGCGCTTGTGGAGGAACTCGGCATAGGGCTCGAGCCACTCACGGTTCTTCGCAAAGAACGCCTTATACTCCTCGGAGGAGAAGAGCGCATCCTTGTCCTGCTTGAAGAGCGCCTTGAAGAAGACGGTCTTGGCGTCATAGACGTTCTGGTAATCAGCGATCTTGAGGGCGTTGAACTCCGCTTTCTGCGCTTCGTATTTCTTCTTCTGCGCCGGCGTCAGGCGACCCATCTTCTCGATATTGATATATATCGGATGAAGCGCGAAAACGGAAACAGCGTTGTAAGGATAACTGTCGAGGTTATTATGACGGAGCGTGGTATCGTTGATCGGCAGGGTCTGGATCATCTTCTGACCCGTAGCCGCAGCCCAGTCTGCCATCTTCTTGAGGTCCTGGAACTCACCGATACCGAAGCCCTCCTCCGTACGGAGCGAGAAGACCGGAACAGCTACGCCGGCACCTTTCCATCGCGGTTGCGTGCGGCGGAAACCACGGTCGTTCTGGCAGATGACCATACCCTTCTCGATGCCCCAGATCTGGCGGTTCTCACCCCACTCCATATCTACCTGCGCGCCGGTCTTGAGGTCATAAACGAGGTATTTATATTCGATGATCTGCGCCTCCGAGACCTTGATATCTGCTTTCCAAACCGGGAACTCCGCATCGCTCATAACGAGCTTGTTATCGACATTCCAGTCGCCTAACTCCGGGCAGTTACCGACGATCGCTACGCCCTGTGTCGGCAGGATCTGCGGCAGGTCGATGGAGAAACGGACGTTACCCTTTGGGACCTTCACCTTAGCGGGGTTATGGCGCATAAAAAGGGACTTGAGGAAGGCGGTCGTATAGAAACTGTCCTCATAGGTGCTTGCCTGCCAAGCGTCGCGAACGACGAGTTTCTTGTCAGCGGCTTTGAGAGCCAAGGTACGGGGTTCGCCTGCCTCATAGATATATCGTCCGTCCTGCAGACGAATCGCATATTTGTACTGAATACTGCCGGCAAAATCGCTAATGGGGACGTTTGCCTGCCAGAAATCGGTTCCTTGGCAATTCAGCACCAACGGGTCTTTCTCAGACCAGCCTAAAATCGACTCCTGCGTCTCAATCACGCAGAGACTCTGGCCGTACTCGGCACGATAATGAATCTGAAAATTAATGTTCATGGTATAATGGTGTTTTTTATATTTTTCACTTTCGGCTACAAAATTACTGCTTTTTTGCGACATACGCAAGGGTTTTGTTATTTTTTCCTAAAAAAGAACCATCCGAGGCAGGGTAGCAGGGTGTTTATCACCCATAGCAGGACGCCAGCCAAGGCTGCGTTCATCGACCCGAATACTACAATCGCCCATGCGCCGCGTACGCCTACTTCCGCAATCGGCACATTCGGCGTGATGGTCACCAGCAGATAATAAATCGGTAATCCGTAACCCATCACCAGTAACCCATCACCAGTAACCGCTCCCAGCGCCCAAAGCACCAATGCGAGCTGGACGCACCAACAGAGCAACCGAATGAGGCTCTGGGCTAAGCTACGGAAGAGCAGTTGCTGGTTCACTTCGGCGAATTTCTTCAGGGCTTTGGGTGCCAACGCAAAAGCAATCGCCAAGAGCAGAATAACCGCTGCGAGGGCGTAGAGATAACTATCGCCTAACTGCGCCATGACCGATGGGCTGAACGCCAATGCTACCACGCCGGCGATGACGATTGCCGCCGTCATCGTGGCACTGCCTACCGCCCCCATACTCAACACCCGCGGCCAGACAGGTTCACCCATTAACACCCCTCTCGCGGGGTACTCACCCAGCCGCCAAGGGGTAATGAGTCCGGCGAGTTTGGAATAATAGACCTGCCGCTGCGCCTCGCTGAACGCCATTCGTTCACTCGTTAATTCGTTCACTCCTTCATTCATTAACGTCTGCCACCGCCACGCCTCGATCGCCATGTTCACCGGCATCAGCGCCACACACAGGCCGAGCGCCAGATAGTGCTGCCATGCCATGCCACGAAGACTCTCCCACAAGGCAGGATAGTCCTCGAACGTGACCAGTTTGTAGCCCAGAAATACGCACGCTGCGAGCGCCACAGCCCACTCAATGATATGATAAAACGTCTTTTGGTTCATAAAAACGCTGCAAAGTTACGAAAAATTTTGCATTAATGCAAAATATTTTGTACTTTTGTGCCGTGAAACGACAATTACGAGTCATAATAATCATTTTATTCATCCTCACTTCCTTTCAGGGAAGGGCCGAGGATGCCCCTGTAAACCTTCAACCTTCAACGTTCACCTTAGACGAAATCGTACTGGACATCTACAATGCCGTTACGGAGTTCAGCGAAGTGGATTATGAGCAGTTGCAGACGGATCTGTACGCGCTGCATGACGCGCCGATAGACCTGAACCACACTTCGGATGAAGAACTCTCGCAACTATATTTTCTCTCGCCGCAGCAGATTGATGATATCCTCGCCTATGCCGGCAGACACCCGTTTGAGTCGCTATACGAGCTACGGCTCATCCCGTCGCTGACGGAGTACGAGATCCGCGACCTGTTGCCGTTCGTCCAAATCAGAAATCATAAATCAGAAATCATAAATCAAAAATTGCATCCCCGCGAGGTCTTTGCCCACGCGACACATGAGGTTATCACGCGCGTGGATGCGCGTAATATAGAAGGAATGGAAGGTACGGACCCGATGTACGTGCAGGGACGCTACAGGTTTGATTATCAAAGGAAGGTCACTTTCGGCGCACAGTTGAGACGGCCGGTGGGAGGTGTAGCGAAGGATCTGCAATACGGTGCATATCTGCAACTGCGCGACATAACGCCCCATCTGCACACGGTCGTCGGTGGCAATTTCCAGGCCTCTTTCGGGCAGGGTCTGGTGCTCGCACCGGTCTTTCATTCCGGCAAGAGTTCGTATGTCTCTTCAGTTGGCATGCAGCAGCAGGGCTTGCGGTATTACTCGTCGGTCGATGGCGAAGGACTGCACGGCGTAGGAGCTACCATCCGCCATGCTTTCTCGTCTCAGACACGTCTGGACGCTTCGGCACTCTACTCCATGCGCCGCGCGAATGACTCCACTTGGCATCACCTGTTGGGCGCCAACCTCACGCTGCGACATAAACGGCTGGAAGTCCAACTGACGGCGATAGAGAACCTCTGGTCGGACAGTATTCACCCCTACCGCAACGCCAAATACAACCGCCATTATTTCCGCGGCCGCAATCAGGCAGTCATAGGCGCTTCGTTCCGGTACAACCACGGCTGGTTCGATGCCTTCGGCGAGGTCGCCACAACGCAAAATGATAGTTGGGGTCTCGGTGTTCTCGTCGGCAGCCGTTTCTACCCAACTCAAGGTCTCTCGCTTGTGGCGTTATACCGCTACTACTCGCCGTATTTCGATAACGCCTTGGGCTACGCTTTCTCCGAGACCTCGCGCATCAACGACGAGAACGGCGGGTACTTGGGTTTTGAGATTACCCGCTGGCGCAACTGGCGGATTTCGGGTTACGGGGATGTGTTCTATTTCAGCGGCTACAAGTATGGTTTAGGGGATGCTGTTAAGACTCTGGGATATGATGCCATGGCAGAGCTGCAGTACAGCCGCAATGCATGGCGGCTTTTTCTCCGTCTCCGCGCGCGGCAGAAAGGTGATGCCACCTACTCCACCCGTGCGCAGTTCGATTGGTCTCAAGGCAGCTGGTCGCTGCGTACCACCGCGGAAGCCAACCTCACCACTAACCCCCTAACCACTAATCCTCTAACCCCTCAACTAACCTACGGCGTAAGTCTGGCGCAAGATATAGCCATTGATTTGACACCCTACACCGTACACCATACACCTCTCAGCCTTCGCTTCCGGCTTCAGGGCTTCGACGCGCGCGAATGGGCGAACCGCATCTATACCTACGAGCACGATGTGCTGTACGCCTTTTCTATCCCTGCGACTTATGGTCTGGGCGGTCGCGCTTACCTGTGCCTCAGATGGCAGATTATCCCGCAGCTCGCACTTTACTTCCGCGTCTCCGAGACCGTTTATGCAAAGCAGTGGGCGGCCTCACACAGCCGCCCACAAACCAGAACCGATCTTCATCTGCTCCTCCGCGCAAAGTTATAACTTCATTCCGGTGGCGGTATAGACCTCGCCGTTGCGGAGAATCAGCACCTGTCCGTCGCGAAGAATCTTCCGGCTTTCGATCGAAGGAGCCTGCGTCTCATCCATGCCGGTCACTATCGGATCTACGTACTTGCGCACATAGGCATAAACGTACACAGCACCGGTGGTATTGAGCTTGTATGGCTTGATAGCCGCATTACCCGAGTGGTATTTGAACATCGCGTTCGTGTTACCGAGGTTGCGTACGAAATAGCCGTTATTGCCATCTTCTACGAACTCCCAGAACTTGCAATTCTGCGTGTTTGCATCAACGATATCGTTGCCTGTAGAGGTTACGGCTATCGTCTTTCCGCCTACGATTGTCAGCGTGAAGCCTTCTTTGTTCTTCTCCGTTCCCAGTACCAAACGGCAAGCCTCATCAGCATATGCCTCTGTCTCTGTAACGGTTACACCTTCGGTCAGAACACTCAGTTTCTTCTTTCCGGCATTGTCTGTACCGCGCGGACCGGCAATCACGCCGCTGTTGTTATAAATAGTAGCCAGAACGATCGTATCTTTCGCCGCCAGCGTAGAAGCGTCCGTCACTTTGGTGAACATCGATGCCGCAACTACGTTTACCGTTATCTGCCCGCTCATGCCGCCGATAGTAGCGGTGATGACGGCTTGGCCTTCTGCGATGCCGGTAACCAGACCGCTCTCGCTCACAGTAGCCGCAGCCTCGTTGTCGGAGACATACGTCATGGGGTATTCGTCCTTGGCTTGCGCAGGCAGCACGACCGGATTCAGCTGCAGGTACGAGCCCACCGTCAGACTCACGGTAGCAGGATCAAAGCTGACGCTGGTTACATCCACCGGCTGCACATGTACCGTACAAATCCGTTCCACGCTGCCGATAGTAGCCGTGATAACCGCCTCACCGATTCCTCTTGCCGTCACCAGACCTCTGTTACTGATGGTCGCTACGGCGGTGTTATTGCTGGAGAAAGCAGGACTCACGCTTGCATAATCCGGCACAATAGCCGTCACATATAGCGTCTGCGTATCGCCTTTGTGCATCGTCATCTCGCTGTGCGAGAGCGTGAAATCCGTGACGACCGGTTCGGTGATGGTCAGGGTATGGCTGGCGCTCACGCTCGGCACGCGCACCGAGGTCGCAGTCACCGTCACGGTACCGCCTACATGCTTGGCAGTCAGCACACCTGCTTCACTAACTTCACCTTGATACGTATGATCAACGCTCCATACCAAAGACTTATCTGCCGCGTCATTCGGCGTATAGACGATATACGAACTGAGGTCGATGGACTGTCCCTGGTCGATGGAGGAAGGAGCACCCACAAATGCCAGATTCGTCAGTTTGGTAGTCGTCGGTATGAGATTGATGGTGATGGGCGCGGTACCTTCCATTATCTCCAGATGGATATCTTGCGTCAAGTAACTCAGATGCGCATCTACCGTACCAAGCTGCGTGCCGGTACCGAGATAAGTGATGGTCACTGTTCCGCCGGTACGGTCGCCTTGCTCCGTTACGCTGAACAACGCAGCGTCCGTTCCTTCCACCTCCCAGATGATATCATCCGTCAGGTTCTCGGCAGTATAATTGACCGTCACCTCAGCGCTCTCGCCCAACTCCACATCGCCAAACTGGATAGCCTCGATCTCTAAAGAGCTGCTTACTTCTTGTGCTTCTCCGGCTTTCTTGTAGAGCGCGAACGAAGTGCCGGTAGCTTCGGTCTTATAGGGTTTAAAGCGGTCGCTGTTAAACCGAACCGGGTAAGCAGGATCCGCATCGTTGGGACGGAAGACTGCTGCCTCGCCGTTGCTGATACTGATCTCCCATGTCTTAACCGTCTGCCCGGCGGCATAAACTGTTGCAAAAGCACCCTTGGCATTATTCGATACATAATCCAAGAGCAAGGCGGTCGTCTCATCTTCGATGAAGAGGAACTGCCAGTTGCCGCTGTATTTATGCATCTTAAATGCCCTTACGCCTTCCGGCATCTCTGCTGTTCCGGCAGTGGCATTGATGGTCACACCTTCGGTGATCGCCGTCAGATAAGTGCCGTTCAGCGGACCGCTGACTGCTCCGGCTGCCTCATTCACAAACACAACAGTATCGCCTTCGTGTAACTCACTGGTAGAGTTGATGCGCACGTACGGAGTGGTGTTGGCCACTATAGCATCCGAACTGACAACAACACTGAGGTTGACTATCTTCTCCACCTCATTATAATTGATGTCGTAACTATAGAAACGGAGCGTACCGGTAAAGGAACCCGCGGTCTCAGCATAGTAGCCAATCGTAAAGGTAGTAGAATAGGTCATGCTTGCTCCATAACCCATGTAATAG
This sequence comes from Bacteroidales bacterium UBA2712, assembly GCA_002354055.1. GTDB lineage: Bacteria > Bacteroidota > Bacteroidia > Bacteroidales > Paludibacteraceae > Colicola. The sequence goes on along the minus strand of DEKW01000006.1, from coordinate 47,043 downwards.
GAACTCTCTCCGCTGATGAAGAAATTATCATCTCCGGAAGTAATTTCCGCATAGATATAATAGCCTTGATTACTCAGCCCGTTCCACGAAACAGGGATTTCTTCGGTAGCCGTTACGGAACTCTGCCCTTTGATACTTACTATTCCGAAATCCACGTCCGAAGCAGTGATAGATGCGGCATATGCACCCACAGCGCATATCGTTGCCGCCAACAAAATGAATATTTTTCTCATGATAGATTGATTATTATATATTTTCTTTCTTTTTTCGAGTCTTAAGGTACACCACATAAGCCAGTGCCATCAGCATCAGCGGCCAGAGGACGTCACCTAAGGGATCCTCATTAGGTCCGTGGGGATCTGTAGGAGGTGTATCATCATCTTCATCATCCTCAGCTCTGCGAATACGTCCGGGGTGATAGGGTCTGGTGCTGGTTTCTACGTCTGCTACTGTTGCCAGAGTAACTCCGGTAGCCGCAGCCTGCGGAAGGGTCGAACCCGAATAAGCCATCGCTGAAGTAGAGTGCATTTCTACCACGGGCTTTTGCCCCCAAGTCTTGTCAAACATATGCGCCTCAATGCTCATGACGCTCAGCAAGGCTGCTACAATCAACATATATCTCAATGTTTTCATTTCAGGCCTCCTTTCACTTTTTTACCCGTTGCGTCATAAATCACGCCGTTTCGCAAGATGTACAACTTGTCGTGATAGATGAACTTCTGCGGTTTCGCATGATCCGCATTCATTCCTTCGCTCGGCACATTTCCGATATCTGTCGGTGTCTGCGGAGCCAGATGGATAGAAACGGTGAAACGAGTATTGTTCGTCTCTGCCTGATTAACATGGAAGACATAATCTTCGGTTAACAGGTTTGTCGTAATCTCCGGACTCATCTCATGGTCGGTGACGAGCAGTTGGTCTATCTTATCCGAAACATACGTCTCGCTCAAACTCAATCGGTATTCTCCTGCCGTCGGTACTTGATAACCGATAGCCATTGAACCCTCTGCGATCTCCGGACTGATAGCAATCCAGCTCAGGTCTCCATGACTGTGGACGCCATAGATATTGAAGTTCGTATTGTTCGGCGTCTTCGGATAATCAGCATTGTATTCGTACTCTGCCGTCTTATCTTCCTTGATCCAGAAGTTCACTTCATCGTGTTTGGACTCATCGCTCATGACGATACCTGTTTCTATATCCACCGATTGAGCGGTTTGTGCAAAGCGTGCAGGTGTCAACGATGCGCGGTTAGCGGCAGCGAAGGTCAACGTGCTTGCGCCTCCTGCAATCTGTACGAAGAATGCACGACCCGGCATAAAGTCTCCTTCTCCGGATGCCACAGAAGCCGTCTTTGCCACATAGGAATCAAAGTGATTATCCGGGATCGTTACATAACGTACACCATCACCGTTATTCCTCCATTTGCCGTCCCAAGGAACAATCTCTGTATGAACCAACTGACCGGCAATCATACTGTTGCTGCTCAAGTCGGTCAAGTCCACCATATACGGGTTACCGACGAGGTTCCATCCTTGGTCATTCGGTTTATCGCTTGTCGCCACTTCACTATAGGAATCAACGGATATGTTCTTGTCCGCCGTCTCCGCAGTAGTAGCTGCCGTTGCCGTAATAGGCATGGTGATACGCTGGATACCCCATTGCTGACGTTGTTTAGCGGCACCTCCTACAGATACTTTCTTCGGAGCGCCCCAATAGATATATCCATGACCGGCGGTTACAGAGGTTGCACTTTCGGTTTCTATATCTTTCCATGCGTCGTAGTTACCCGTCGCACGAACCTCACCGGCGTAGCGTTTGATAACCCAACTGCCGGTATTGGAGGCTGTCACATTATCGCCGTAATACTCTTGCGGGTAATGAATACTGCTCAGCGTAGCATTGAACGGTAAACAGAGCTGATACCAATGGTCATAGTCGGTGATGTATTCGTACTTGATATCCGTCTTTGTACTGGTTAGCGTTCCGCCTAATTCTACTTGCGGATAAACGTACTCGTACGTTGCCGAAGGCGAAGAACCGATGCCACTGGTGGTGATACCACCCGCACGCAGAATGATATTATTCACACCAAGATTCGTTTCACTCGCTATCTTCAACTTACCACCGCCATATACATAAATATTGTGATAACTATATTTGGTGGCAGCCGCTGACAGTTTACCTCCGTTTACAATCACTACATCTTGTTTTTCATGACCGGAGTATGCAGTTGAGTTGCCGGTAATAATTACAGGTATCTCAAATACTTTCTTCATAGAACCGAATGTCAATAAGAGATTCTTTCCGTCATTTGAAGCAAGACTTTGTCCTGTCGTCAACTCGTAGATACCATGTGTCAGTTTGTGTGTGCTCAATGTCTGTGATGCACTTGCGCTGTTAGTACCTACTTTTGTTGTTGCCGATGTCTCAGTTCCTGTGTACATGACTACTACGCTGTTGGCCTTCCATTCTACAATCTGCACAGGTGCTTCTTCATAGAATGTAGCCGGCAACAGACGAACCTTTCCGTTATATGCCTGATTAGTAGTCTGCGCCTTAAACTCACCGTCATTACGCAGGATCAGCGGCTTGCTTTCACTTGCATTCGTCAATGTATAATCCTTGAAGTCTGCCGTCACCGGAATCCACTCATAGCGATCCGGATTCGTATTCGCGTAATTGGTCCACTGCGCATTGGTATAGACATCCGCGCTGTTGTAGTTATACAACGCTTGCTGATTGTCCGCTGTGGCGGTTGTACCGCGCTCCGTGAAAGTAAGACGATCGGCATAGCCTGCAGTGATACGTGCCGGCTGTTTCGTCTGACGCAATCCCCACTTGGCAGTACTCGGCGCAGCCGTTGCACAGGTCGGGTCATTGTCGTTATCCACGGTGATCACCACGCCGGTCGTCGAACTCTTACTATCATTACAGGTGTTTGGCAACGCGTACCACTTGTCGCCCCACTTAGCAGCAATCACAAAGTCTGCCGGCAGGTGACGAACACTGACATTCGCTTTCGCCTCAGCAGGTACCGTTCCGTTATCCGTGGCGGTTACGATGATACTCTCTATACCATCGCTGGTGTCGCCTACTCCAGGTGTGTAATATACATAAATGTTCGTTTCAGCTACACTTCCGGATGTTACCGTGACTTCCAAGTTAGCAGCCGGAGTAGCAGTCGCACTTGTCGCAAATGTCAGGTTGGTACTGGACAATGTGATCTTCGTTGCACCCGCCAAGTGTGAACCGCTCAGCGTCATGGCCTCCGTGGCACGTACACGCTGACCTACACTGGAGGTTATTATCGGAGAACCTATCAAGTCAATTGTCGGTACGGCGTGAGGCTCAGACGAGAAGATACGCTCCTCGCAACTACCCAGATAGACACAATGGTAGCCAGGGTTATTATCCAGATTCGTAGATGCATAGTCCATGAAGAAATTATCATATACAATGATTTGACGTCCGCTCTGACAACTTACATTGAACTGGTTTCCGCTACGAATCGTAATGGTCCAATCGGTCAACGTACCAAGGGATGAGTTCTCTATCAACCAGTCGTCGCTACTCTTACCTCCGAGCCATTTGCTTGTGCTTACATTCCGAATATGCCATATATCGCCTTCTTTAGAGAATACAAACGCGGTTGCTTCTGCACAATTAGTCACAGCTTTATACCGTTTGGTACCATCCCATTCACCTGCGTATCTGCGTTGAGGAGCACCATAACCATCATCTGAAGCTGGATCAAGATAATACATATAGTAAGTACCTCCGTTTTCCAAGTCAAACGGTTCGTTGTCCGGGAAGCGGGTAAAGACAGGATACAGATCAATACTACCACCACGAACCACATACGGATTACCGCCGGTCTTATAGATTATGGAGGCATCAGGTTCATCCGTGCTGGCATTCTCTTCCGCATAATCTGCTATATGCTTTCCACTATTGCTATAGTCCTCTGTACTCCAGCCGACAAACGTCCATCCGTCATAATTGGCCGTCGGGAACTCGGTAATCTTGTCGCAGTCATCCAATCCGCTCAATACGTGCGTGCCACTATTCCAACTTGCGCCATCCGGCATCGTCGGCGTACCGCTAATCGTACCGCCTCCGTCATGGAAAGTAATGCTATTCTCTCCACAAATAGCCGTGTTATAGTAGTACGTCATGGCAATTTTGGTCAATTGAATGTAGTACTTCGTGCTGTTACCATGTACTTGGAATTTACTACCGCTATTACCACTAAATTGCTTTCCTGAAATTCCAACCGGCTCAAAGTACCAATAACCAGAATTAGCACCGGTACCTGCCGTGATATTCCAATAATATGGCGTAGTATTGCCCTTCGTCAATGCTTCAGAACCGGAAGCCCCAAACCAACCTAAATATCCTGTAGACGTGCGGATGGTATAAGCACTCTTAGCGGGTGAGTATCCTATATAGAATACTTCTGCATCACCCGATGAACCTCTTGCATAACTACTTGAAGTTCCTCCGGCTGCAAGAGCATATTCTTCGGATGCTTTATCAGTAAACTTATACGCTCCGCTGACACCTGCTGCGAAATCATCGCAACCGGCTACGGACTTCGAATAAACGGAGTACAGCGTAATATCATCTGTCAACTCGTCATCGCCCCATTCGCCGGCACCAGATACAATGTTCGGGCGAACAGGCTCCGCATTTAATTGTACAGGACTATCCGTCCATCCAACAAATGTAAATGCGCTACCAACACCACAGTTGTTTCCGCTCGGAAGCGTCACATTTGCTCCGGCACTCGCCTGCGTCAGTCTCGTCCGCTCAACACCATTATCATACAGCGTTACCGTATATACGCGCTCCCACTTAGCATACAACGTAATCGTTTCTCTATAGCCGAATGTCGTCACGCTTGCGCCTGCTGCATAGTCATCGCCGTTACCATCCGCCTGAGTGTTCCAGCCTGCGAAATGATAACCCGTCGGGTCAGTCGGTGCTGCTCCTATAGTATAACTTACAAAGTTAGGATACGAAGTAAACGTTAACGTTGTTCCGCTCGGCATGCCGCTGATAGTCTGGTCGCCGGCGTGCGCTTTGTTGTCGTTGTAACTTACTGTGATCTCTGTCGGCACGTCACAACTTCCCGGTGCCGTCGTATAATACGTCGTTCCTGCTATTTTCTTGCGATAGAGGTAAACGTCCAGATTCTGCGTATTGGCATACATACTGAAACGGTCTGCATTACTATGGTTGCGCAATTGCAATACATACGTAGTTGAGGCAGTAGAATGGATAGCGCCTGCTCCTGGTATATAATCTTTGTCATTAACCTTAGTGCTTCCATCTAGTAACTCCCAGCTATAACTTTGTCCATCCTGACGAGTAATGCTACTACCGCTTTCCATGTATTTAGTTCCGTCGTACATAGCAAACTTACCTACATTTGCACCATTGTGTCCGGAGTGAATAGTAAATGTATTAGCGCCAGCAGAAGTAGCGCTAGCAGAACTAATTGTTCCCTCTAATGACAGAGTAATTGCTGCGGTAGAATAGATACTTGAGCCACTATTCCAACCTGTAGTAGTATAATACACATCGCTCTTCGCTGAAGATACCAATATATAATCGCCACTCTTCGGACCACTGGTCACTTTCTCGTAATATACACTTGCATCCCCTTCGTGCTTCGAGTAAACCGCCTTAAACTCTTGGTCGCTATTTCCCGCAACATAGATATCACCCGGCTTGTAAATCGTCGCCGGTTCGGTAGTCGTCTCTGCTACATCACCAATAACCCAGCCTTCGAAAGTTGTCCACAGACCGCAATCTACAGTCGTATTCGGCATGATCACATTGCCGCCTTCTACCTGACCGAGTGTCAACGTACCATCCACAACGCCGTTCTTGCTGAACGTAAACGTGTGGGATGCAGTCCACTTTGCATATAATATAAACGGTCCTTCTGCATCAGATGCAATAGATGTAATAGGATCACCCGTGCACGCGCTCGAGGTGAACCAGCCATCGAAGCGATAGCCTTCTTTCACACCATTCGGAAGAATAGACGCTATTCCATATGAGTGCGTACTAGGAAGTGAACCACTATTTGAACCAGAGTAAGCACTGCCACCCTGATCATAATAATTGATGGTATATGAATCTGCAGTCCAATGTGCGGTAAGAGTCAATGCGGATGCCGGCATTGTGAACGTTGCACCTGCATTAACATGTGCGCTATTATCGCTACGAATCCAATAATCAAAGGTGTAATGGTCGCGACTTGCTGGAGTACAAGCCGTTACGGAAGAACCTACATCCGTACTGCTCGTGCCCGTACAAGTACCCGTTACATCGCCGTCATAGGTCAAGTCGGCTATAGCGATCCAATGTGCAAATATCTCTATTGACGCAGTAGGAGTATATTCTGCTCCTGCAGCGCCAACCGAACTACCTCCGCTGGATAATGTCCACCAACCGTCAAAACGGTGACCGGCATAAGCGTCCGGCGTCGGCAAGTTAGTTGAACTATGCGTACAATCGGTTGTGAAAGATCCGGTTGCTTGTCCGCTTCCATTGTAGTTGAACGTTACTGTCCTCGCTGCCTCCACAGGCGAAACGGTTATCTCTAACGGCGCAGACTGACATCCGCCTTCGGGCGCAGCATATACATTGAACGTATAGTCCGTACACGAGGTCATTACGCCGGCAGTCGTGTAATATTTATTAGTAGAAATAGCATCAATGCTCAAGTCCTCACATACAACGCGATAACGGTTAGTGTTAGCCGCATCGGTCCAAGTAACCTTGGCAGACATCGTACTTCCCGAACCAGTCACATTAGTATAACCGCCGTTCGTCACAGCCGCTGTACCACAGCAAGAAGTGACATAATCTTTCCAAGTACCCGGAGTCTTCTTCGCTACCACTAAGGCTATACCATTAGTGGTCGAAGGAGCATAGGACCTCATCAAGTTATTGTATGTACGAACAATTGGGTGATTGCCACTATATGTCGCACTATATGTCCAGTTACTATTATTAAGATACCAGTAATCATCATCGGAAACTGCCCATGCCAATTTACCAGATGAAGCCGCAGTAGCATAGAGGTATCTCTCTGTTTTCGGATTATACATCTTGAAACCTCCGCTTACTGCTTGGAATTCCATCTCACAAATACCCTCTGGCGCTGATGTAGCAACTCCTGCGGAAAAACTAAATGCCGACTCGGTAATCTCTCCATGTCCACTATTATTGATAGTTCCGTTGAATGCATAATCGTTAGCATCCAATAAAACATAGGTACCGGCAGTAACACTTCCAAGTGCTGTTTTGGTCCATGATTCCGGATCATCAACACTCGCATACACCGCATAATAGGTCTTATCGGCTGTAATGCTTCCGACCGGTGTCGTGGTAAACAAGTCACCCGGTGCGCTCTGTCCTACATCGGAGCCTAAACATGTCTCGCTCCACCCCATGAACTTGCTTGCGCAACTGCTTAATGCATTGTCTGCCGGATTAGTCGGTATCTTGCTGATGGTACCGCCGGCGACAACCTCTGTTGTATGAGTGCCGTCACCTGCATACTCGTCATAACGACTTTCAGCGTTGTTCCAAATCTTCCACGAAATAGTCCAAACTTGCGTCCATTTAGCATACAGCGTGAAGTCCGCCGTTTTAGCCGTTGCGCCAATAGATGTTACCGGTCCTTCGGTGCAAGTACTATTCGTGTACCAACCGTCAAAACGGTAACCTGCTTTGACACCATCCACTAACGCAGTCGCAGAGCCATATGTATGCGTTGCGGGGTTGCCTGTCGGACGACCATCCGTCTTGTTTCCGGAATAAGCCGCGTCACCTTGATCCTTATACGTGATGTTATATTCATCCGGATTCCATTGTGCGGTCAGCGTCAAATCAGCATCCGGCATCGAATAACTTGAACCTGCCGTATAACTTACGCTGTTGCTGCCCAACCAGCCGGTAAAGGTGTGACCTTCCTTATCTCCGGCACTCGAGCAAGCCGTGAACGACTCGCCTGTATATTTCGTGCCGCCTACGCAACTCGAACCGTCACCGCCGTTATAATTATAAGATAAGGTGTGGTTCGCTGCCCACTGAGCGGTCAGCGTCTTGTCACCGTCAATAGTCACAGTAGCACCGGAAGGCGCGTATGTGTTCACTCCATCACTCCAGCCGAGGAATGTGTAACCGGATTTTGTCGGAGGAGTTATCTCGCTTGTGTTGAATGTGACATAAGGAGTAGTTGTCTTGCCATAACGCGGTGCGATACTACCCTCTCCGCCATTTAGAGCAAAGTCAACTTGATAGTAGCGGATGAACTCACAATACCAGTTGTTGGCACATGAGTTTGAATAGATATGCCATTTACCCCATTTGCCTCCCATGTCGCTGCTACTCAAACCGCTCACGCCGTTCATAGCGTCGGTACTACTCTTGCCAGTAACGAACAGAATGGCATCGCTACTATTGTTAATACCTACATAGTATTTATAGGTATTGTCGTTCTTGTATCCGCTTGGTACTTGGAATACGGGACTCTCATATTCATAACCTGTGGTATTGCTGAATGTCAATGTACTCCATGCTTGGCCCTCTTTTCCGTATGTCACCATGTATTTGTCCGGATAGAAAGCCACAAAACGGTTATTGTCGCCCGAATTGGTATAAATGCCCATCTTTCCATAGGCATTTTGTCCGGGGTATGGATTACTTCCGCAGCTATTACCACCACGTTGGATGTCTGCAAAACCCAATGTATTAAACTCAACATCTTTCTTCTTGGCATCAGGGTTGCCGGCTGCATTGTTGACATTGAACTTCTCCTCACTGCTGCTGCTCGGCAATGAGATATTGTTCGTACGCCAGTCTGTGCCGCTATACTGATAGAAGCACTCATCGCCATTCGTCGAGTTGTTCCAGTGATGCATGAACCATGAATCGCAAGCCGGTGAATTGACAGTAATAGTGTATGTATTACTAACGCCTCCCTCTGTAGTCGCAGTTATAGTCGCACTTCCGGCACTTACTGCAGTCACTAAACCACTACTGTTTACATCAAGTATCAGACTGTTGCTGCTGGACCATGTATCGATTGCATTATCGCAGATAGCATCTGCCGGAGTGTATGAAACTAACAATTGATTCGTCTCTCCTATATCCAGATTCTGATGTCCGCCGGTCATGCTTAGACTGAGTGCGGAAACAGTCTTGCTGGTAAATGTGGCATATACATCTACAGCGTAGTCCGGCATCGTAAGTGTATTTCCGGCTAATACGCTTGTTGTTACGTCGGAATTGTCGGAATGTTTCTTTATCGTCCAACTGCCGAATACATAACATGCATCCGGTGTCGCCGTCAAGGTCACCTCATTTCCCTCGCAGGCTCTTGCCTTGCTTGCGCTGAATGTTCCGCCTGTAGCACTACCGCTATTATTCAATGCTATATCATACTCCGTACAACATACCGTACGATAATTGATCAATGTCGAAGCGGTTGCAGCAAACGTACCTGCGCCATTATCGTTCTGCGCAAATTCATAAACAAACTCATATTTACCGGCATTGAGTGTTGGACCACTTACCAATGTCGGAGCGGCAGGAATCGTTCCACTGCTCTTGGTCCAAGTCAACTCATCTCCCGCTTTGAAGAGATATCCCGAAATCGGCGTCACAGATACCGTCACTTGTCTTGTAGACGCTCCTCCACAAGTCGCAATACTTGCCGCCGAGAATGTCATTGCCGATACATGCGTACTCCCCGCCGAATTATAGCTCACTGCCACTTTGTTCGAACAACATGGAGGATCACTCCAATAGGCAGGAGTGGTGGTTTGTTTGTATAGATACAATGCATATCCATCATCATTAGGTCCAAATGTCCCATCAGTAAACAAAGTAAGATAGGACTTCGTTCCATATGAGTTATTAATAGTACAAGTCCCATCCCCGGCACTAAAATCAATGGTGTATTTATCATATGTATCCTGAGGTGTGTGATTATACCAATCGCTGCTCTGGTAATAAGTATCTATCCATCCTCCGCTTGCATTTTGTATATAGTATTTGTCACTAGTAGCAGTAATAGTGCAAAGCCATGCGGCATTAATTTTTGCTGCATGGTACTTATTGGTAGGATCTTCACTTATTACGGTTCCCACTAACCACGTGCCATACGCATCTGTCGTAGTCGTGTTAGTCATTACATAATTATCTCCGCTATACTCTCCAGCTATTATATATTTTCCACCGCTTGTTATTGCGCCGGTACTGGTAATTTTCGTGTACTCACCTGTTGCATATACGGCATGTAATTCAATGTCGGCGGCTGGCTTATACGTATCACCTGCTTTACCAACAATTGTCGGAGCTGTAGGGGTAGATGAAGCACATCGCGCCGTCGCCCATCCGTAAAATTCCCAACCCTCCGAAGGACATCCTGTCGCTGCAGGTAGTGTTACACTTGTACCGGTTAAACTACTCGTCCCACATGTTCCTCCTTCTGCATTAAATGTCACAGTGTGAGGCGTCGGTGTTCCCGCTGTATAACTAATGGTAACAGCCCCAACACCTGAGCCTTTACCGCTGGCCGATGATTTACATGATATTTTGACATACCCTTCTGAATTCGCCGAAACAGATGCCGGAGAACTAATTGTATAATTGCTTAATGACGTACCGGTTGGAGCCACTGTTCCTAATACGGTTTCTACACCTCCGACCCACCACGATACAGTTATCAATGCTTCTGCATCTGACGGACCACCATACTTTCTTGCACTTAAAGTTATGCTACTGAAAGAACTGACACAAAACTCATCCGTCTGAATATACTTGTCATCGTATGTCAAACCGATGTAAGTGCCTCCTGTTCCGGTTCCTCCACTTATCGTCCAACCAGTAGGTGTATTACCACTGTTGGTGTTGTATGTTGTCCCACTAACAACAGCACCCCACGCATTTCCAACGCCCAGCACTGTCAGGCAAACCATCATGATTGCCCAAACTCGTATATTTGTCAAGATATTCGTTTTCATAATCTCTAATTCTTTAAACATTAAACTTTAAACATTATTGAATATCTTTAATCCGTTGTATAATCCGCATATACGGCATAAAACACTTGATCACCCGTCGCATTCGGGAATTCAGCAGCTGTGGTGTACAATGGTGATGTGCCATGCACATAATTCTGCACATCTGTCCACCCTACAAACACATCTCCACATCCGTATGTCGGAGGATTCGGCGCCGAAGGTAATGTCGTAATATGATTTCCGTGAGTAACACTCGACGAACCTCCTGCCGAATAGTTTTCATTGTTCACTTTCCATGTCACCGTATAGTTGTTTGGGGTCCATACCGGATAGAATGTCTGCGCAGCGTTAGAGCTATAACTACCTCCTAAACTGTTTGTCTGACTTCCACAAGGTGTCTTTGTCCAACCAGTCTGCGTATAACCGGTTGTATGGAATGTCTCACCCGGCAAAGTCAAGTTAGTGCCACAAGTCTTTGTGTCATTGTCATGTGATCCTGTAATAGCGTTACCTCCCGTACAAGTGGTCGCTCCTGCATTATACTGAACGGTATATGTCGTTTTTGTCGAAAGGCTGGCATTGAATGTCGCTGTCCCTGTCGCATTCTCAGCAAAACTATATACATAATCATAATGACCGGCATTCAGCGTCGGACCACTAACCAATGTTGCAGTAGTACCGCTTTTACTTATTATACTTGCATCCTCCGGTGCAGCATAACAAGAGTTCGGTGTAACGCTTATTGTCACTTGCCTTGTCCCACTACATGTTGACACACTCGCTGCACTCGCGCTAAGCGTGCAGTTTGTCGGAGTGCCCGTTTCAATACTGACACTATTGGTACAGCTGGACGTTAACGTTACACTTAATGGAATTGTACAGTTTACAGCAGTATAACTGGAATTATAGCCTTGTATGATAAACTTTCCAGTAAAAGTTCCTGCCGCATCTGCCAAATAGGAGAAAGTTAAAGTAGGTGTTGCACTACCAGATGTGCTGTAACTATATGTACTGCCATCATTGACAAAGAACTCACAATGATCTTCATCACTCAAGTCCTCGAACCAACCATATAAATAATTCCCGTATGATGCGTATCCATTAGAAAGCGTTATAGTACTCGTTGCTTCATCTGTTCCGACCTCAACAGTATTGTCTGGGAACGCAATACTGCTCGGACTTGCAGTAACAGAAGTGGCAGCGGCTGCAGTAACTTTAATGGAATGTACATAAACTCGTTTCTTCTTAGCCGTGGTACCAATGTATATAGTTTTAATCGTTTTTGTAGAAGTTAAAGAGACCTCCTTATCTGCTAATGATGTAGATAAAGTTGAGATTGTGCCCGTTGTGGTAGTATTATCGGTATAAGTGATTGTATAAGGCATTGTAGATTCATCAGAACTATAATAGGCTGCGTTGAAAGTTATTTTTGAGGCCTTTATTTGTCCTGTCGCTGATAGATTTAATGTTAAGTTGCCAGCATAACTACCAGAAGCTAAACGTATTCCATATCCAGTTGTGGCACTTGGATACATATACGAACTTGATGCACTTGTGACATACGATGTGCCAGAATTAATAAAATTACTTAATGTAGACGCATTAATTGGGTCGGTTCCAGACCCATCTTTGAAAATAATGGTGTAATCTGCCCACGCATTCCCAACTCCGACAGTCAGCATACATAGGCAAATCAGACTGGCGAGAGATGGAAAAGACAATTGACTTTTGTCTTTGAACAGGGAAGGCGTGCGGGGAGCACAAGCCGACCGAGAACGAGAGAGATTCGAACCGAGACTAAGTCGGAAGCGAGTAAGGGTTAAGTAAGGGTTTTGTAAGGGTTTTATAAGACTAATCCTAGACCATAGAGCATACCTCACCGTACTCTTGCATGACTCTTTGCCTACAAAAATTGCACTGGCAAAAGTGGCAAAAGTGGCAAAAATTTGCATGAGACTCTTGAGACTCTTGAGACTCTTTCCCATTTTGTAATTCTTCCCAATCGTTCTAAACAAATTCATGATTTTTGTCTTCATATCTTTGTTGTTTTTTATTTCACTTATCTTTGTTGTTGTTCATTATTCAATTTTTGTGACCAAGAGATAACCCAATCTCTCATAGCCTGTTCCTTTTTTGACAGCCTGTTCCTTTTTTGAAAGTTCTTCCAAATACTCCAAACCTTTCGCTGTTAATCTGTAAGCCTGTTCCGGAATACTTGGATGTTCGGGACATTGCATCGTCACCAAACCTCTTGCTGTCGCCGGCTTCATATAATTGTCATAAAAGTTCCTGCGAGACTCTTGTCGTAAGCCCAACACAGCCATCAATTCACGTCTCGAATGTGCCTCTCTCCCAATTACCACCACCAATTTCTGCACTCTCTCCTCTATTTTAACTTTTGTATTCATATTCAAGCCTGTTCCTTTTTTCAGCCTGTTCCTTTTCGGACTAAGCTTGTGTCTGTTTCCAACTCAACTTCGAGATTCTTACCTTCCAATCGTTAGTTATTAGTTAGATATTCGTTCGTTATTCGTTAGATATTCAGCTACCCACAGACTACCGTCACCTACCCCATTCAACGCAAATATTGGCTTTGCACTTTTTGCACTTTCTGCACTTTTTGCGAAATATGTCGTGTCGCTTTGTCGCTTTGTCGCTTTTCTTTTTTTGTGCGTGAGACTGTTGAAACTTTGAGACTTTCGCACATATCTCTCTCATTTACAAGCTCTTACAAAGTCTCATCAAAGTTTCAAAGTTCCATCTTTTTTCTTCTTTTCAATAGCGACATAGCGACATTATTAATGTTCTTTTATCCAGCTTGTTCCTTTTTTGCTTTACTTGTTCCTTTTGGGGTGGCTTGTATAAATTTTGCTTGTCTATTTTATGCTTCCTTGTCTATTTTTTTATACAAGCTTGTATCTTTTTTATCTACCTTGTGTCTTTTTGCACCCTCATCCCTGTCGGGCACAACTATTATTGTTTTTATATATGACTCTTCTCACTTAGTCCTTTTCATTTTCAGTTTTTATCTTTCATATACATAGTGAAACAATTAATTTATGCATCAATTCTGTAAAAAACTTTGAAATCTGCTTCAAAAAATCATGTTTTTTACAAAAAGTTTGAAATATATTTCATCAATTCAAAATAATTTTGTATCTTTGCCGCCGATTTTAAAATCACATGACTATATGAACGAAATCAAACGTGAAAGTTATCTGCAACAACTCGCGAGTTGGAAGGATAAGCAAATCATCAAAGTGATTACCGGCATTCGCCGTTCCGGAAAAAGTACACTCCTAATGCAATTCCAAAAAGAGTTGCTTGCTTCCGGCATATCCAAAGAGCAAATTATCAGTATCCGATTCGAAGAAATGGATAATGATTATCTGCTTGATGCCAAATCTTTATATGCCTACCTCAAAGAACACCTCTGTGCGGATAAGCAAAATTACATCTTCTTGGATGAAGTGCAACTCGTTGATGGCTTTGAACGCGTTGTAAATAGTATATACCTGCAACCCAATGTGGACATTTACATCACAGGAAGTAATTCTCACATGCTTTCCGGCGAATTGGCCACTTTGCTATCAGGACGCTATATCACCATTCACATCTTCCCGCTCTCTTTCTCGGAATTTGCATCCGTCCATGAGGGCTATTCGTTAGATGTGTTCAAACGTTATACGGATACATCGTCTTTTCCCTACGCGCTGCAGATATCGGACTCGTTCCAACTGCAAGTTTATTTGCAGGACATCTTCAACACCATTGTTATGCGCGATGTGGTGATGCATAATAAGATTGATAACATCAATACGCTTATGCGTCTTGCTCGTTTCTTAGCCGACAACATCGGCAATCTGAATAGCAGTAAACGGATTGCGGATACCCTCACTTCTGCAGGTATGAAAACCAATTCACATACAATCGACACGTATTTGCAATATATCTGTGATGCTTTTCTGTTCTATCCGGTTAGACGCTTCGATGTTAAAGGGAATGAATTACTGCGTATAGGTCAGAAATATTATCTTGCCGACGTCGGACTGCGCCAAACACTATTGGGAAGACGTGTGGCAGATAGAGGCCGAGTCTTGGAAAATGTCGTTTACCTTGAGTTACGTCGTCGTGGGTACCAAGTATTCGTAGGATACGTAAACGGCGCCGAGGTGGACTTTGTCGCACAACGTAATGGTTCTGTCGAATACTATCAAGTTGCAGAAAGTGTCATCGAACCGGATACATTAGAGCGAGAGTTGTCTTCCTTACGAGCAATCAAAGATCATTATCCGAAATACTTGTTAACGCTTGACAACCAACCGGACGTTGATCATGACGGCATTCACCAAACGTATGTCCTTGATTGGATGCTAAAAGTATAGCACGGAATACGACCTCATGTTTTACATCATTCTTCCATAGAGACGCGCATTAGTGTGTCTCTATTTCTTTTGTTTCACTATGTCAAAGATCTTTTTGCTATGTTTTTCAGTTCCACAGCCGAACTATTTTTTCCTTTATCTCGGGAGTTGGTTATGTTCTATTTTGCTTCTTCTCGGGAGATGGTCCCGTGATGGTCGCGTTAAAATGTCTATTTTTTCCGCTTATACATAAAAAGAAAAAAGGCAAAACCCATTTTGGTATTACCTCTTCTTTACGCAGCCACCCATTCTGCACTGCTGTACTCAGCATTGCGGGATATAAATAAGTGATATGTAGTAGCTTTCGTCATGCGCAAAAGTAGTGTCTTAACCGTTGGTACTTCTGTTTTCAAAAAAGCGTTGCAAAGTTACAACTTTTTTTTGAATTGCGCAATAGTTAGAGAGCTTTTTTTTGAAAAATTTACGATTTGTCTAATTTATTTAACAAATTAGCGATTTTTGGTACTTTTAACTGTGTTAATCTTGCAGCGTCTGGAGCTTGTTCTGCATCTCCAACATCTCGTCCCGAAGCCGTGCAGCCATCTCAAAATCAGTAGCTTTCGCCGCTGCGAGCATCTGTTTGCGTTTGTTATCTATCGCTTTCTGCAGAGTCTGCACATTCATCTTCTGCCACTCGGCGGTTTTCCAGCTCTCGCGAATCGCTTCTTCTACCTTCCGTTTCTCCGCCTCCGGGTCCTTGTAGAGCGACGCGAGCGCGGAGGTGTTGATCTCTTTCTTTATCGCCGTCGGCGTGATGCCATGCTCGGCGTTATACCGCATCTGGATGGTTCGGCGGCGGTTGGTCTCATCAATGGTTGCCTGCATCGCCGGCGTGATCTTATCGCCGTAGAGAATCGCCTTGCCGTTCACATGCCGCGCAGCACGACCTACCGTCTGTGTCAGACTTCGCTGGTCACGCAGGAATCCGGACTTATCCGCATCGAGAATCGCCACGAGCGACACCTCCGGCAGATCGAGTCCCTCACGCAGCAGGTTCACACCCACCAGAACATCGTACTCGCCTTTGCGCAAATCCTCCATAATCTTCACGCGCTCGATAGTATCTATATCCGAATGGATATAGGCGGACTTGACTCCATAGCGACGGAGATACTCATCCAACTCCTCCGCCATCCTTTTGGTCAGCGTCGTGACGAGGATACGTTCGTTGCGATGAATACGGAACCGGATCTCGTCCATCAGGTCGTCCACCTGGTTCTCCGTCGGTCTCACTTCAATCTCCGGATCCAGCAGACCTGTCGGTCGGATCAACTGGTCGATGACGATGCCTTCGCTCTTATTCAGTTCGTACTCATCCGGCGTCGCAGAAACAAAAATGGTCTGCCCCACTTTCGCCTCGAACTCATCGAATTTCAGCGGCCGGTTGTCGCGCGCCGCAGGAAGCCTAAATCCGTAGTTGACGAGGTTTTCCTTACGCGCTTTATCACCTCCGTACATGCCCCGGATTTGCGGCACGGTCACGTGGCTCTCGTCGATGACGAGCAGCATATCTTTCGGAAAATAATCGAGCAGACAGTACGGCGGTGTGCCTTCTTCACGGCCGTCAAAATAACGGCTGTAGTTCTCCACTCCGGAACAATAACCGAGTTCGTCCAGCATCTCCAGATCGTACTTCACGCGCTCTTCTATACGCTTTGCGTATAACTCTTCGCCGATGGAGATGAAATACTCGATCTGTTTCGCCAAGTCCGCTTTGATCTGTTCTTTCGCTGCAGCTATACGATCTGCGGAAGTCAAGAAGATTGTTGCCGGCGAGAGATTATAGGAATCAAACTCCTCCAACACCTGTCCGGAAATCGGATCGACCGTAAGAATGGCATCTATCTCATTGCCGAAAAACTCCACCCGCACGAGGTAATCCGCGTACGCAAGGGCAATATCGATGGTATCTCCCTTGACGCGGAACCGCCCGCGCGCGAGTTCTATATCGTTACGCGTGTATTGCGCGCCCACGAGCGATTTTAATAAGGTGTCCATCTGGATCTTCTCCCCGCGACGTAGCGACACCACGTTCGCCGTGAAATCCTGCGGACTGCCCAAACCATAGATACAACTGACCGAAGAGACGATGATGACATCTTTTCGTCCGCTCAGCAATGCCGCTACGGCAGAGAGCCGCAGTCGGTCGATCTCCTCGTTGATCGAGAGGTCCTTCTCGATATAGAGGTCGGTCGAAGGGATATACGCCTCGGGCTGGTAGTAGTCATAGTAACTCACGAAATACTCCACCGCATTATGTGGAAAGAACGCCTTCATCTCCGAGTACAACTGCGCCGCGAGGGTCTTGTTATGGCTCATGATAAGCGTCGGCCGGTTCAGTTCCTTAATAACATTCGCGACCGTAAAGGTCTTTCCCGAACCGGTCACACCCAAAAGCACCTGCGCAGGAGCGCCGGCTTTGATTCCTTCGACTAAGGCCTCAATCGCTTGCGGCTGATCGCCCGTCGGTTTATATGGAGATTCTAACTGGAACATACTTCTAAAAATAAATCCAAGCGCTAACGTAGTGCACTTGGATTTAAAGCGTAGGACAAGACGTAGCGCCATTGAGCGGCTATGCCGCGAGTCGCGCGAGTCTTAGTCTAAGCTCACTTAACGCGGCGCTCTTGAATGCGGGCTTTCTTACCCGTACGCTCGCGGAGGTAATACAGTTTCGAACGACGTACTTTACCGTACTTGTTCACCGTAATGCTCTCGATGAAGGGGCTGTCCATCGGGAAGATACGCTCTACACCAACGTTGCCGCTCATCTTGCGAACCGTGAAGCGCTTCTTGTCGCCGCTACCATGAATGCAGATCACATCACCGCGGAACTCCTGAACACGCTCTTTGTTACCCTCTTTAATACGATAACCGATGGTTACCTGATCGCCGGCCTTGAATGCCGGGAACTCTTTTTTCTCGCCGGCAAATGCTTGCTCAGCTACTTTAATCAAATCCATTCTCGTTTCTTTTTTATGGATTCATACTAATCCTAATAAGCATATACTACTATTCGGACGAACCTAATGCAATCGCCAGAGGCTTACTACGATGCTTTTCACGCAAAAAAGCGTGCAAAGGTACTGCTTTTTTTTGAATTGACCAAATATTTTTGCAAAAAAATGCAATTTTGTCGATTTTATTTGCAGTTACGAAATATTTTTCGTACCTTTGCATGCTATTTGTATGCACACTTGCGTACGTACATGAAACAATTGCTATACATATTGGGTGTTTTGCTCGTCAGTCTGACTCTGGTGGGCGGCATGGTTGTGGGTGCGTTGATGAGCGATGAAGTGGAGACGGCAGCCGTACAGTTAGCCACCAAAGAACTCTCAAAAATCTTAGGCACCGACGCACATGTAGGAGCTGTCGAGTACCGATTCCCGGCAAAAATAGCCTTCAAGGATATCTATTTAGCAGACCAGCAAGGCGACACCTTGGGATATATCGGCGAACTGAACGGGCAGTTTGCGCCGCTGGCATTGCGGCATGGCGAGATACGATTCAGCCACGTGCGGCTCAAAGACGTAGTGGTCAACATCCATGATAAGAACTACCAGTTCCTCGTCGATGCCTTCCAAAGCGATCAGAAAAAGAAGAGCGATCCGCTCCGAAGCCTCATCGCCGTCAAGGACGTGCAACTCGACAATATCCGTCTCCGGTACGAAGAGTACGAAGCGCTGCTGAGCCACGCTGAGATGGATTTGCACGGGCTGAGCGCTGATAAGTTAGACGCGGAAATCAGCCATCTGGCGATGGTCGTGAGGAAGAATTCAGGAGTCAGAAGTCAGGATTCAGGAGCCAGGATTCAGGAGCCAGAACTCAGCGTAGAGGATCTCAAGGCGCATGTCATCCTGACGGACAGCCTGATCCAGATACCGACGATGCTGGCGCAGCTGCCGCAGTCCAAACTTGAACTAAGCAGCATAGAGATCGCCGTCTCGGAGAACGATCTGAGCCTGACTTCGCCCTTTAATATCGACGCACGGTTAGTGCCTGCGGATATCCGCATGCTCGTTCCGCGATTTAACGGCTTCAAACGCTCCCTGGCCCTCTCGGGCGAGATAGCCGGAGAGTTAGACTCACTCTCTGTTCGTCAGATGGAGATGCGTTACAACGGTCAGACAATCCTCGAAGGCGACATCGCCGCTATCGGTCTGACGAAGACAGAGAACCCCTATCTACGCGCCAACCTCACAGACCTGCGCGCCTCGGCGGCACAGATTCAGGATTTCCTCTCGCAGTTCTACGGACGGCCTGTCAAACTGCCGGCAGAGGTACATCGCTTAGGCACAATCCATTACCGAGGTCTGGCGGAAGGCGAGTTGCGGAAGATGACGCTTCATGGCGCTTTCCGCACGGCGTTAGGCGCTATCACGACGGATGGCACGCTGCGCAGCGACTCCGCTTTTGACCACATGGAATACGACGCACGCGTAGAAGGGAAAAACTTCCGTCTGGGACACCTGTTAGCCAACTCCAAGATCGGCACCGTGACGCTGGATGTGGCCTCCAAAGGTCAGATCAATGACGGCCAAGTGAGCGGTGACGTGAAGGCGCATGTGCGCAAACTGACGTATAACAATTACACCTACGCCGACCTCCATCTGGACGGCACCTACGCGCCCAAACGATACAAAGGTTCCGCATGGATCAACGACCCGCATCTGAACGCTTCGTTCGACGGCGTGGTCAATCTGCATGACGTCAACCCGGAGATCAACTGCAACCTGCAATGCAAACATTTCGACTCGGCTCCATTAGGATCAGAACTGTTAGGCGACCAGCTGCGCACGCATTTCTCCATCGCTGTGGACATGAGCGGTGCCAAGCCCGATGAGATCAGCGGTTATATGGTCATTGACTCGCTCTTCCTCGCTACCGCACGAGACTCCGTGACGATGCAGCAGATGATTCTATTAGCCGAAGCCGACGGAGATCGAGATAAGTCTATCTCACTGACGACGGACTACCTGAAGGCCCAATTGGACGGTTCGTTCCGATATGCAGACATCGTTCCTGCTGCGCAGGCGATGATGCATCATTACTTGCCCACAGCTGTGGAAGCGCCGAAGAAAAAATGGCAGCCGGTAGAGTTCACCATGAAGGCGGACGGTCATCGCTTGCGCGATGTACAGCGGCTCTTCAAAGCTCCGCTGACATTGAGTGACCACCCTACTCTGCGCGCCGAGGGACGAATAGAGCCGGACGAAGAGCCATCCTTTGCGATGCGGTTCTTCGCGCCGGGTGTACGCGCCGGCAATACCCCCGTGCATGACCTGACCATCACGCTGAACACCATCGACACCCTGCGGCATACACAGGAAGCCGGTTCGGGCTTGGCACTGAGCGTCTCCGCAGAGGCGATGCAGATGCACACAGTAGTCTCTACCCTGGCCTTCCGGGATACCCTGCTGACCCAGATCACGCTTCGTCAGCAGGCACAGATGAATGAGTTATTACCCGAAGGATGGGAGAAACTCACACCGCGAGAGTTACAACGTGCGTTAAGTGACGACCTCTCTTTCTCGGAAAAGCAGAAAGCATTGTTAGCAGCGCAACGGGCAGGTAACTACGGCGGTGATCTGAAGTTCATCACCCATTTCTCGAAATACAACCATAAGCCGCTCATTGACCTCCATTTCATGCCGGGCACGCTGCTTTTGCGCGACTCCATATACACCTTGGGCGAGAGCCGTCTGACCTACTGCGCCGCGGATACGTCGGTACAGGTAAATCAGTTCTCCTTCGAGGGCGGCGGACAGCATCTCCGCGCAAATGGTTTAGCCTCGCGACGAAGCAAAGATACCTTACATGTCGATCTCCAGAAGATAGACGCATCGTACGTCGTGCCGTTCCTGCTGCCGGTGCAGACGATTATGTTCAATGGTCTTTTGACCGGCAAAGCCAGTATCTCCGGGGCACTCAAGCAAGCGAAAGTCGATACGCAGATACATATCGACTCGATGGGACTGAATAACTGCTGGTTCGGCGATGCGGAGGTTGATCTGCATATCACCGACAGCCTCGCTTTCCATGCCGATGTCTATCGGCCGGACCGCAAAGTGGTGGACCTGAACGGCAAGGCGCTCTTCAACGGCTCCGGACGATGGGAACTCGACATGATGGCGGACTCCGTACCGCTGGCCTTCGTCAACCACTGGACCTCCTCCGTGCTGACCGATCTGGATGGTAACGGCACCGGACGCGTGGTAGTAGGCGGACGAAAAGGACTGACATATGTGCTACTTCGCTGCGCCGCGCAGAATGCTTCACTCACTCTGCCCTGGACCGGCGCGCGCTATACGATTGCAGAAGATACCATCGTCATGGATACGACGGCAATCCTCTTCCCCAATGTCCATCTGACGGACGCAGAGGGCAACAAGGTGGAAGTCAACGGAGGTGTCTATCATGACCAGTTCAAGGATTTCACGCTCGACCTGCATGTCGATGCCCACGATGCGTTAGTCTTTGGGAAGAACAAGAAAGGCGAGATGCTGCAAGGTACGGTTTATGCTTCGGGGCATGTGGATGTGACGGGTAACGAAGATGATATCCTCGTCTTCGCAGACGCCAAGACCTCCAAGAACTCGCGCTTCCGCTTGAGCATCGATAATGTGTCCTCGGCCTACGAGTCCGCGTTCGTGCATTTCGTGGAGCACCCGGAGTTAGTCAAAGTAGATACTACGCAGGAGAACGATCTGGACAATATAGACGTAGCAGCACCGGTACATGAGATCGACTCAACGATCTTCAAGCGCGCCGGACGATGTCTGGTAAAACTGAATCTGGAAGTCAACCCGATGCTCAATTTCCAACTCGTCTTAGGCGAACGGAACGGAGACATCATCCAGGCACGAGGTAGTGGCGCGTTGCAGTTAGCGTACGACACCCAGACCGGCGACGTGTCGCTCTTAGGTACGTACGACATCGACCAAGGAACCCTGTCCTACACCATTGCAAACATGATTCGCAAGGAGTTCACCATAGGCGAAGGATCGACGATTGCCTTCTCGGGCGACGCGACCAACCCTCAACTGAACGTCACAGCGAAATACCGCGTGACGGCGAACCTGCGTGACTTATTTGGCAGCGATGCCGACCAATTAGCCACCTCGCGAAGCAATATCCCCGTGATGACCTGCCTGCACATGACCGGAACGCTTAATAACCCCATCCTGTCCTTCTCGCTGGAGTTCCCGCTGTCCGATCAGGCGATCCAGCAACAGGTACGGCAAGTGATCAACACCGACGAGATGTTGATGAGGCAGGTGATTTACCTCTTGGTCTTCAACCGTTTCTTCACGCCCGATTATATGTCCAACACCCAGTACGCGACGCTGAACTCCACCTACTCGTTGCTCTCCTCTACCGTGACGAGCCAGATCAACTCCTGGCTCTCCAAACTAACGGATATGTTAACACTCGGTGTTGCTATCCGCCGGGACGGCGAAGGGGCTAATGCCAGTTCCGAATACGAGGCGCAATTCCAACTGCAGCCGGTTGATCGACTCGTGATTAACGGTAACGTAGGATATAGGTATAACGATATCTCCAACCAGCCTTTCTTCGGCGATCTGGACGTTGAGGTCAAACTGACGGAGGATGGTCAGCTCCGTATGAAAGGCTACACCCACACCGTCGATAAATATTCTCTCCGCCAAGCCTCCACCATTCAAGGTGTCGGCTTCATCTGGAAGAAAGATTTCTAGTACGATAAGATAATAAAGAATCTCTAAAATAGCATTCTATGAAATATGAAGTATTCGTAAGTTATTCGCGTGTAGATAGTGAGATAGTCAATAAAATAGTAAAGGCACTGGCTCAACACAACATTTCCGTATGGATAGATAAAGATGGCGTTGAGAGTGGCGATGCTTTCAAATCGGTCATCGTGAATGCGATAAAAAATGCGCAGTTATTTCTATTCTTCTCATCCAAGAATTCCAATAATTCTCCATGGACGGTCAAGGAGGTGAATACTGCTGTTTATCTCAAGAAATTTATTCTTCCTGTGAAACTGGACGATGCTGTATATGATGATTCTATCCTTTTTGATCTTGGCGGACTGAGTTTTATCGATTACTACAAAAACCCGGAGACGGGGCTGAACGAACTTATCAAATCAGTAAAGAGCCATATAGACGAATCCACTATTGATTTCAAGAAAATAAAAGAAGAAATAGCCACTTTGGAAAAAGACGGTATAAGATTATACACGGAACAGAAAAGAATCTTAGACTTGATCTATGCAAAGAGGAAAAAGATTGGCAAAAATGAGCGTAAATGTCCGGTATGCGGAAGCATGCATGATATTATTTTGCAATATTGTCCCACGTGCGGATGGACATATATACCGTTCCAATCCGCGAAATTGGATGAGAAACGATTGAAAGCATTCCGCGCTTTGCAAAAAACAAAACCAAATGATGTGTCACCTGAAAAATCGGAAGACCACGTTACTGATCTGCCTCTTCCTATCCAGGAACTGATACACGATATGGTCAAAGTTGAAGGAGGAACTTTTATAATGGGAGGAACAGAAGAACAGGGAGAGGATGCTTTCAACGATGAGATGCCGGCTCATAAAGTAACTCTTTCTTCTTTTTATATCGGTAAGTATCCGATAAGACAAGAACAATGGGAGGCTGTTATGGGTAAAAATCCTGCTTATTTTAAGGGACCTAAGTTACCCGTAGAGAGTGTCAATTGGTCTGACTGTCAAGAGTTTGTGGCACAGTTAAGCCGCATAACAGGACGGCACTTCCGTCTGCCGACAGAGGCAGAATGGGAGTACGCAGCAAGAGGAGGTAATCGTAGCGGTCATTATAAGTACAGCGGTAGTAACAATTTGGATGAGGTAGGATGGTATAATGAGAATAGTGAAAGTATGACCCATCTTCCCGGGGAGAAAATACCTAATGAACTCGGTTTGTTTGATATGAGCGGAAATGTGTGGGAATGGGTTCAAGATTGGAAAGCGGATTTCTCCGAATTAGACCAAATTAATCCAACAGGACCGCAAGAAGGGGAAGAACGAATCTGTAGAGGAGGCGGATGGAATAGAGAGCCGGATAGAGCCAGAGTATCCTATCGTGGTGACGATCTACCTGACTTGCGATATTGTTCGCTTGGCTTACGGATAGTCATGGAAGAATAACATAAAAAAGCAGCGCGATTGCGCTGCTTTTTTTGCTTAGTGCCGCTCGGGTTTCGGGCCGCGACGTTCGGGGCGCGGACCTCTCTCAAGGCGTGCACCGTCACGATCGCCACGCGGAGCGCGCTCACGCTTCTCCGGCTCTACGTAGCCTTCGGGTTTCTCTTTGAGGGCGCGAGCAGAGAGGCGGAACTTACCGGTCTTCGGATCCACCTCCAGCAGTTTGATACGGATGTGGTCACCTTCTTTGATTCCGGTCTCTTCCATGGTCTCATAGCGCTTCCAGTCGATCTCAGAGATATGGAGCAGACCTTCCTTACCCGGCATGAACTCTACGAAACAGCCGTACGGCATGAGGCTCTTAACGACCGAGTCGTACTCTTCGCCAACCTCCGGCAGAGCTACTATTGCTTTGATCTTCGCGATAGCCGCAGCCATTGCTTCACCGTTGTTGGATGCTACCTCCACCTTGCCGCCCTTCTCATCTTCGTCGATGGAGATGACAGCTCCGGTCTCAGCCTGGATGCCTTGGATAATCTTACCGCCCGGGCCAATAACAGCGCCGATCATATCTTTCGGGATATAGAAAGAGGTGATACGCGGTGCGTGCGGCTTGAGGTCAGCACGCGGAGCCGGCATGCATTCGAGGATCTTACCGAGGATGTACATACGTGCCTCGTGCGCCTGTGCGAGCGCGTTCTCTAATATTTCATAGGAGAGACCATCTACCTTGATATCCATCTGGCAAGCGGTCAGACCGTCCTTCGTACCGGTGGTCTTGAAGTCCATGTCGCCGAGGTGGTCCTCATCGCCGAGGATATCGGAGAGGATAGCGTAGTTCTTACCTTGGTTCTCGGAGATCAGACCCATTGCAATACCGGAAACGGGTTTCTTCATCGGTACACCTGCGTCCATGAGGGCGAGGGTACCTGCGCAAACGGTAGCCATCGAGCTGGAGCCGTTGGACTCGAGGATGTCAGAAACGACACGTACGGTATAAGGGAAGTCCTCCGGGATCATGTTCTTGAGCGCACGGCAAGCGAGGTTACCATGACCAATCTCACGACGTCCTACACCACGCTGAGCTTTTGCCTCACCCGTCGAGAACGGCGGGAAGTTATAGTGCAGCAGGAACTTATCGGTGCCCTGGATCAATGCCTCATCGACGATCTTCTCATCGCGGCTGGTACCGAGAGTTACGGTCGAGAGAGACTGTGTCTCACCACGGGTGAAGATAGAACTTCCGTGAGGGCCGGGCAGGTAACCCACCTCACACCAGATCGGACGGATCTCCGTGGTCTTACGGCCATCAAGACGCTTGCCCTCATCGAGGACCGCTCGACGCATCGCCTCTTTCTCTACATCGTGATAGTAACGATCTACAAGAGCAGCCACTTCATCGATGTCGATACCCAGTGCCTCTGCGCGGGCAGCCATATATTCTGCTTTCTCAGCCTTAAAATCTTCGCGAATCTGGCTAAACATCTCCTCTCGGTGATGCTTGTCCGTATCGGCTGCAGTAGCCTGGGCATAAGCGCGTGCGTAGGAGTAATCATGCACGGCCTGCTTCAACTCATCATCGTTCACCTCGTGGCAGTACTCACGTTTGGTCTCCTTGCCATATGCCTTCATCATCTCGTTGATAGCGAGGCATTGCGGTTTGATCGCCTCATGTGCAGCCTTGATTGCCTCGAGCATAACGGACTCCGGCACCTCTTTCATCTCGCCCTCGACCATCATGATGTTGTCATACGTAGCAGCCACCATCAGCTCCAGATCAGCGTGCTCGCATTGCTCGAAAGTCGGGTTGATGACCATCTTACCGTCTACACGTGCTACACGTACTTCACTCACCGGACCCTCGAAAGGAATATCCGAACAAGCCAACGCAGCTCCTGCAGCGAGTCCGGCAATGCTCTCCGGCATGTCGATGCCGTCAGCCGAATACATCGTGACGTTTACAAACGTCTCTGCATGATAGTTGGAAGGGAAGAGGGGGCGAAGGGCACGGTCGATGAGACGCGCAATCAGGATCTCATAATCCGATGCTTTGCCCTCGCGGCGAGTAAAACCGCCGGGGAAGCGTCCTGCGGACGCAAATTTCTCTTTGTACTCTACGGTCAGGGGCATAAAATCTGTACCCGGAACCGCATCTTTGGCGGAGCAGACAGTGGCGAGAATCATCGTATTGCCGAGCGTCGCCATCACAGCGCCGTCAGCTTGTTTAGCCAACTTGCCTGTCTCCAGTTTGATTACTCGTCCATCGGGGAGAGCAATCTCTTTGGTAACAATATTCATTCTTTATTCGTCATTTTTGGCCGCCGTTTGCGACCGGTTAATTTGATAAGACCCATAAAAAGTCGGACAAAGGTACTGCTTTTTTTTGAGATACGCAAATTTTTTTTTATTTTTACCGAAAAAAAGAATTTTTATTTGCGTAAGTGCAAAAAAAGTTGTATCTTTGCACGCTTTTTAATTACTTAGCGATGCGTTTATTTCAACACATAGGCGAATACACCCTCCTAATGGGTAAAGTATTGCGTCTGCCGGACCGGCAGCGGATGTTTTGGCGGCAGTATAGCAGGGAGTTGGAGAAACAGGGTCTGCAAAGTCTGCCAATCGTATTGATTATCTCGGTCTTTATCGGCGCTATCCTGACTATTCAGGCGAAGACAAATACGGAAAATCCCTTGTTGCCGACCTACACGGTCGGTCTGCTGACAAGAGAGACCTTGTTGTTAGAGTTCTCTAGTACGATTCTGTGTCTCATTCTGGCGGGTAAAGTAGGTTCGAATATTGCCTCGGAGATTGGTACGATGCGTATTACCGAGCAAATCGACGCGATGGAGATTATGGGCGTGAACAGCGCCAATTACCTGATTTTACCGAAGATTTTAGCGTTTGTTACGATGATGCCGATGCTGGTCATCATCTCCACCGCCGTAGGATTGGTAGGCGGATGGGCGGTAGGTGCGTTCACGGATATTATCACAGTGCATGACTATCTCATAGGCGTACAATACGCCTTCAACCCTTACTATGTATGGTACGGCATTATTAAGAGTGTAGTGTTTGCGTTCGTGATCACGAGTATGGCGAGTTACTATGGCTATTTTGCGCGCGGGGGCGCGCTGGACGTGGGACGCGCAAGTACGAACGCGGTGGTCAACAGCAATATTATGATTTTGTTCCTCGACCTGGTTTTAAGTAAGTTACTGCTATGATTGAAGTCAAAGATGTAGTGAAGAGTTTCGACGGAAACGTGGTACTAAACCACGTGAGTACGGAGATGCGGGATGGCGAGGTGAACATGATCATCGGTCAGTCCGGTAGCGGCAAGACGGTGCTAATGAAGAGTCTGATCGGTCTGCACGACGTCGATAGCGGACATATCTTATACGATGGTCGCGACTTAGCGCAAATGAAGAGCAAGGATATCCGTTTATTGCATCGCGAGGTGGGAATGTTGTTTCAAGGCAGTGCCTTATTCGACTCCATGACGGTAATGGAGAATGTGCTCTTTCCGATGGAGATGTTCTCTCAAAAGAGCCGCGAGGAGATGCGGGAGCGTGCGGAGTTCTGCCTCCGCAGAGTAGAGATGCCGGAGCGGGTATGGAACCTCATGCCAAGCGAGATCAGCGGCGGTCAGCAGAAACGTGTAGCAATTGCTCGGGCGATTGTCTTGGAGCCTAAGTACCTCTTCTGCGACGAGCCCAACTCCGGTCTGGATCCACGAACGAGTCTGGTGATTGATGCGCTGATACAGGATATCACGAAGGAGTACAACATCTGCACCATCGTCAACAGCCACGACATGAACTCCATCATGGAGATCGGGGATAACATCCTCTTCCTCAAAGGCGGTAAGAAAGAGTGGCAAGGCTCACGCCATGAGATTATGACGAGCGACAACGAAGCGCTCAATGATTTTGTTTTTGCCAGCGAGTTATTCAAGAAAGTGAAACAAGCCAACAGTTAATACAGTACAAAATGAGAAAAGCATTTTTCCTTTTGATAGTATTCAGTCTAAGCATCTCCGCGTGGGCTATCGTGCCTCCGCGCAGTGGGGAAGATACTGTGGGTTATAACCGCCAAGTGCGGTTGATGCAAAAGGCTTCCGGCATGCAAGCCCCGATGCGCGAACAGGCTGTAGGCGTACGAAAGACCTTTCTGCGCGTGCCGGTTATCTTGGTGAATTATCCCGACATGAGTTATCGCATCGACCGCGCCGATGTGGACTCGATGTTCAACGCCGTCAACTACATCAAAGATGGTGCTACGGGCTCGGTAAGGCAGTATTTCTATGATCAGTCCTACGGAGAATATAATCCGCAGTTCGATATCTACGGACCGGTGACGGTGAGTGGGACTTCCACTCAATATAGTGATTGCGCATCCAAATTAGTTCTTGAAGCTTGCGCGCTGATGGACGACTCGTTGGATTTCACGCTGTATAATCTGGATGGAGACGACAAAGTCGATCTGATGTATTGCCTCTTTGCCGGTCCTCCTGCAAGCGATAGTCCGACGTGGGTCGACAATCCGAATGCTTTGATTTGGCCGCATTACTGGACCATTGCCGAAGCCGGCAGTCATGGACAACCGACAGTCTTTGACGGTCTGACAATTAACGATTACGAAGTAAGCAGCGAATTAGACGGTTTCCTCAGTGATGCATCCACTGCTGTCATAGCCGGTGTAGGTTTGGCTTGCCATGAGTTCGGTCACGGCATGGGCTTGCCGGATGTATATTCCACCAACGATAATGCCACTCATAAGACCTCCGGATACTGGGATATTATGGATTATTGCTACGGCAACGACGGTAAGACTCCTGCTGCTTATTCCGCCTATGAGCGGTGGTTTATGGGATGGCTCGAACCGATGCTGCTAAACCAAGCATACGATGTACAATTAGGCGATATCAACACCACACAGAGCGCTGCTTATATAACGGCTAACGGTAGTGCGATAGCCGATATTCTCTCACCGAATCCTAATGTGTTCTATCTCTTGGAGAACCGTCAGAAGGCAGGTTGGGATGCATACCTCCCCGGGCATGGTATGCTTGTCACCAAAGTGACGTACGATTCCCAAAAATGGAAATACAATAGAGTTAATTATAGCGCTAGCGCTATATGTATCGACCTCCTTGAGGCAGACGGATCAGCCCCTGCCTATCCTAACGCCAGTTGGTACGGCAAGTCCGGTGACGCGTATCCTACCGGCAGTACCTCGTTTACTCGGGTAACTGAGTATCAGGTGACAGACATTGCCGAGGCAAACGGCCTCATCACCTTCAAAGTGAACGGCGGCGGTACACCGACCGAACTGGATACGCAGGAAACGGGGGCCCTTTCCAAACCACGGAAAATACTGCGCGACGGCCGCGTGGTGATTCTGCGCGGAGAGAAAGAATATGATATTTTAGGCAGAGTGTTATGAAAATCATCAGTTATAATTTAAACGGTATCCGTTCGGCAATCGGCAAAGGGTTGCTGGAGTGGTTACAGAGTGAGAGTCCTGATGTCTTCTGCATCCAGGAAAGCAAAGCGCAGCCGGAACAGATTGACGTGATGGCGTTTCAAGAGTTGGGGTATCATAGTTATATCCACTCCGCGGAAAAGAAAGGCTACTCGGGCGTGTGTATCTTCACGAAGCAAGAGCCGGACAAAGTGGTGGTCGGTATGAGCAACCCAAAATACGACCGAGAGGGACGCGTACTGCGTGTGGATTTCGGCGATTTGACCATCGTCGATGCCTATATCCCCAGCGGCACAACAGGAGATATCCGTCAGGAGTTTAAGATGGAGTTTCTCGAGGATTTCCTCGTCTGGGTCAATGAGTTGCGTAAAGAGCGACCGAACATCGTCATCTGCGGCGATTATAATATCTGCCATAAGCCGATTGATATCAATCACCCCGAGCGGCAGATCGGCGTGTCGGGTTTCTTACCCGAAGAGCGCGAGTGGATGGACAGATGGGAAGCCAGCGGTCTGGTGGACTCCTTCCGCGTCTTTGACCAGAGTGCCGAGCGGTATAGCTGGTGGTCGTGGCGAGCAGGTGCAAGAGCAAGAAACGTAGGATGGCGTATCGACTATCTATGGGTCAGCGAGAGTCTGCGCGGGAGACTGAAAGACGGAAAGATCCTGACCGACGCTGTGCATAGCGACCACTGCCCGGTGATGGTAGAAATCGCATAAATTAAACTTCACGGGATAATATACATAGTATATTATAGGGTGGTGCAGGATACGATATACATACGACATAGTAAGGACATGCATAGTTTATGGATAAATTACGTACAGAACATCTGGTTAAGAAATACGGCAAGAGAACCGTGGTCGATGACGTCTCTATCCAGCTGGAGCAAGGGGAGATAGTGGGTCTGCTGGGTCCAAACGGAGCCGGCAAGACCACGACTTTCTACATGACGACCGGTCTGGTGGCCGCCAATAACGGTAAGATATTCCTCAACGATCAGGATATCACTTCGTACCCGATGTACAAACGGGCGAAGATGGGTATCGGCTACCTACCGCAGGAGGCGAGTGTCTTCCGCAAGATGACCGTAGAGGATAATATCCGCTCGGTGCTGGAGTTGACGGATTTCAGCAAGGACTATCAGGAAGAGAAGTTAGAGAGCCTGATCAAGGAGTTTAACCTAGCGCACGTACGCAAGAACCTCGGTGACCGCTTGAGCGGTGGCGAGAGACGGCGTACGGAGATCGCGCGGTGTCTGGCAATCGAGCCGAAATTCGTCATGTTGGATGAACCTTTCGCAGGTGTTGATCCGATCGCTGTGCAGGAGATCCAGGACGTCGTTTGGCGGCTCAAAGACAAGAACATCGGCATCCTCATCACCGACCATAACGTCGATGAGACACTGATGATCACCGACCGGGCGTACCTGCTGTTTGAAGGAAAGATCCTCTTCCACGGTACACCGGAGGAGTTAGCGGCCAATCCGGTAGTGAGACAGAACTACCTGGGCCGTGACTTTGAGTTAAAACGCAAAACGAGAGTAGAGGAATAACCGCATCATGAAGAACCGACTACAAGCATTTTGGGAACACCCCTTGATCGTCGTAGCGTGTAATATCGCGTTGGTGATGGTGTTGTACTCCATCCTGCGCCTTTCTTGCTACTACATGGATCGGAGTATTTTCCCCAACATGGACACGCAGCATCTGGTAGAGATCCTATTAGGTGGTACACGGTTTGACCTGACGGCTATCCTGTATCTCAGTTCGCTGTACATCATCGGTTCGCTTCTGCCCTTCCCCGCTGCATGGCGTGAGAATACGGTCTATCAGAAGGTCTTACTCTGGTTGTACTGGGTGCCAAATGCCATCGGCATGATTGTGGATGCCGCGGACAGTGTCTATATCCGTTTTACGGATCGCCGCGCTACCTGTGCGTCCTTCACGGAGTTGTCGAATGAAGATAACATCGGTATCATCCTTGCTAACGGCATCGTCGAATACTGGTATGTCGTCCTGATGGGTATCGCCGTGCTATTGACCTTCTTCTATTGCACCCGCAGGACGTTTGCGCTGCCGCGTGTGAAACCGTATGTCTATTATCCTGTAGAGGCATTGGTTTTCGTTACCGCCGTCTATTTCTCTATCATCGGTATCCGTGGCGGTTTTGGCGCATACACCCGCCCGATCACACTCAGCAATGCCTTGCAATATACCAATGCGCCGCGGGAGAGTGCGTTGGTGCTGAATACGCCTTTCTCGCTCATGAAGACGATTGAGAGCGCCCCGTACGTGGAGAAGAACTATTTCCCTGCCGACGAAGTAGAGAGACACATGAGTCCGATCCATCCGGCGGAGAGCGATAAGATGCGGCCGGACAACGTGGTAGTGATCATCTGGGAGTCGTGCAGCAAAGAGTACATAGGATTCTTCAACAAAGATATACCGGGTTACGCGGGGTACACGCCGTTCTTGGACAGCCTGCTGGCACAGAGCGTGACATTCCGCTACTCCTATGCTTCGGGGCGTAAAAGCGTAGATGCCATGCCCTCGGTGCTGTCATCTATCCCGATGCTCATTGAGCCGTACATCGTAAGCCCCTATTCGACCAACGAGGTGTCTTCCATTGCAGAGCGGTTAGGCAAGAAAGGCTACACCACGGCATTCTTCCATGGTGCCCCCAACGGAAGCATGGGATTTCAGGCATACGCCCGTTCGGCGGGATTCGGTGCGTACTACGGCATGACGGAGTTTAATGACGAGTCGCAGTATGACGGCACTTGGGCTATCTGGGACGAACCGTTCCTGCAATATTATGCCAATACGATGAGCACGATGCAAGAACCGTTCATGACGGCGGTCTTCACCGCTTCGAGCCATCATCCGTTTAAGGTGCCTTCGCAGTATAAAGATTCTTTCCCGAAAGGTAATCTGCCTATCCACGAACCGTTGGGCTATGCCGATCATGCCCTGCGGCGGTTCTTTGAGAACGTGAGCAAGCAGCCTTGGTTCGAGCATACGCTCTTTGTGATCATGGCTGACCATACGAATGAACTGAGTCTGCCGGAATATACCAATTCCCGCGGTTTATACGAGATTCCTATTGCGTTCTATCACCCGCAGTTAATGCCGGAGCTTCGAGAAGATGTTATTAGTCAAACGGATATCATGCCGTCCGTCATGGGATGGTTGGGTTACGACGAACCGTATTTTGCCTTTGGCGAGAATGCGCTGACCAAAAAGAAGAAACACCCCTACGCCGTATGCTACAATGCGCCGGTCTATCAGATCTTCTCGGACAGCTTGCTGCTGCAGTTTGACGGTGAGAACATAACCGGAGTTTATGACTATCGTAATGACCGATATATCAAGAACAATCTGGCAAAGACTATCTCCCCGGAGCGGATAGCGCCCATAGAGGACTACCTGAAAGCTTATATCCAGCAATATATTCATCGTATGATCCATGATGAGTTGACCGTAAGCGAGGAGAAAAAATAAGTATGCGTAAGTTTCTGTACATAGTACTATGCCTGTTTCTCATAGCCTGCAGCGCTGAGAAACCGGAGATAGAGGTGGCGTTACTCCCCTGCGCGCCGATGCCGTCGGCCCGTGCGAGTGCGGCATGTTTTGTCATCCATGGCGAGGCATATGTCTTCGCAGGCAGAGATAGCGCAGGTGTTGCTCAGAACGACCTCTGGCGGTATAACCCGGAGGCAGATCAATGGACCTGCCTCGGCACCACGCCTCTGAAGGCACGCGTCAATCCTGCAGCCTGCGTAGCGGACGACAAGGTCTATCTCGGTCTGGGTTTCAGCGGTCTGCACGGACGTGACAGCTCGTACCTCAGAGATTTCTGGGAGTACACTCCCGAGAGCAATCAATGGAAGCAGTTAGCGAATTACCCGAACCATTATACCGACTGCGCAACGGCGTTTGTCGGAGAAGGGGAGTTATACGTGGGCTATGGTTTTTGCTGGAACTACCGGCGAGACATGTTCCGCTATGATATCGCTGCCGACCGATGGGACAGCATCGATGTGGGTGCCGGGATGTTTGATTTCCCTACCCGTTCGTTCGGCGGCACAGGGTGTACCTGCCAGGGACGGCATTTCATGGGAACAGGCTACTACCGATTCAGCCTCAACTGGTGGGGCGAGTTAGTGGATGGCAAGCGATGGGAACCACGAAGCGACGTTCCCGGACCCAAACGCACATTAGCGGCGAGTACCGCTACAGACCGGTATATCTATCTCTCCGGCGGCACCCATTACGGCGGCGTGAACACAACCGGGGAGAACCTGCGGGATATCCGGCGTTACGATCCCCTGACGGACCGATGGACATATATCGGAAACCTGCCCGAAGGAAGAATCAATCATATCTCTTTCGCTATCGGCAAGCGGGTTTATATAGGGCTTGGCGAGACAGGGGATGAATGGAAAACAGACAATCAGTTGTATCGGTTTGAAGAATAAGATTATACTCATAGTACTGCTCTTCTCTGTATCATTACAGGCGCGGGAGTTGAGTTGGCGGTGGTGGCCTACAGGCATCCGGGATAGTGTGTCTCATGGTGCGGACACCTTGCGTTGGAGCGCCGGCGTGAGTGCCGTAGCCTCCAGCGGAAAGTATGCACCGTTCTGGCTGCAAAGCGGTACCCACGGAGATGTGAGTGCGTCGCCTTTCAGCGGTAACCTGACCGCAGGAATCTATAAGGAAGCAGTACACTCCGAGCGGTGGTGGGATTTTGATTTTGCGGTCCAAATGACCGGAAGGGTACAATCGCCTATTCCGGGTGCACCGTTCAAGCCGATGCAAAACTACGGCACCGGTTATTTCAATCTTGCATACGCCCATGTGAGACTCTATCTCTTTGATATCACCGCGGGTATTCGACCGATGATTTACGAGACGCAGGACACAGCACTGACGATGGGTTCAATGATCTTCTCGGGAAACAGTCAACCCTTGCCGCACGTGACTATCGGCATTGATCAATACCGCCCCTTCCCGGGGCTCTTCGGTTATTTCGAGATCAAAGGCGGTTTGACCCATGCATGGATGGCGGATAATGTATATATGCGCCGGAGTTTTCTCCACCATAAGTTCGCCGGCGTACGGTTCGGAGGACGGCTGCCGGTAAATATCAGTTATGAGTTTCATCACGCAGCGCAGTGGGGCGGTATCAGTCCCATTTGGGGCGATATCGGCAGCGGTCTCGATGCCTTCATAAACGTACTTATGGCCAAATCCGGCGGCAATATGCGAAACGACCAGCAGAACGCACAGGGCAATCATGTAGGCAGCCAGCAACTCATGCTTACCGGCAAAGGCAAAGGATGGGAAGTGAATATCTATTGGCAGAATTTCTTTGAGGACAATTTCTCCTTCATCGGTTTGGGACAGAATATCGCTGACGGATTATGGGGTATCGGTATGAAACAGAGCCGTTGGCCGTTCATCGAGGGAGTGACGTATGAGTTTCTCAACACCACCGATCAATCCGGTCCTTGGCACGACCGGGACGGATTATGTTTTGCCGGTAATGACAACTACTACCAGAATTTCGTTTTTCAGAACGGCTGGAACTATTTCTACCGCTCCATGGGTACGCCGTTCATCACCTCTCCGCTGTATAACGAGGACGGCACGATCCATACGCTCAACAGTCGTGCGCGCGTACATCACGTGGGCGTGCGCGGAAACATATACGGATACAAATACCGCATCAAGACCTCATACGCCCGCAACTACGGCAATGATAACTCCTCGCGCGCAGTACTCAGTACGAACACAGCAGTGTTGTTAGAAGTAGTCAAAGCGGTGCCGCAGGCTTGGGGATTAGAGTTCGGGCTTCGGTTAGCCGGCGATTTCGGTTCGCAGTGGGGAAACACCTTCGGAGCACAAATCACTATCGCCAAAAGAGGTATCATCACAAAATGGTAAATAAAATGGCACATGACCCCATAGTACATATCATCATGCCTGTCAAAGACTCACTCGTGACGGCAGAAGAAGCCATCCGCGCGATCGTCGCGTCTGGGCACACAATGACCGTCTATGACGACAACTCGACAGACGAGAACGCAGCGCGGTTAGATGCGCTGAGCGAGGAGTTAGGTATCCGCGTGGTGCATATCGGTCGGGAGACAGATCATCCCTCGCCTAACTACCGATGGGTCCTGGTTCGTTCGCAGCGGGAGTGTCTGGAGCAAGGCAGAGATCTGGTGATCATCGAGAGCGATGTAATCATCCGGCCGGACACCATAGCAAAGTTAGTAGCCGGAAGAAAAACCCGCGGCGAGAAACCAACCGGCATGGTTGCCGCCGTGACGGTCAATGAACAAGGGGAAGTGAATTTCCCGTACGAGTACGCACGGAAGATACATGAGGACGGCGCGTGTAAGAAGCGTTTCTCCTTCTGCTGCACGCTACTGACGGTCGAGTTCCTGAGAGCCTTTGATTTTGAGCAACTGGACACCAGCAAGAACTGGTACGACGTCACCATCAGCCATAAGTCAACCGAATTAGGGTTTGAGAACCTCTTGCTCATCAGCAATCCGGTGCTCCACAAGCCCCACTCCAGCCGGCCGTGGAAACAACTCAAATATACGAACCCCTTGCTTTATTATTGGCGTAAGATCACCCAACATCGTGATAAGATATGAAGCCCTTAGTATCCGTCATAGTGCCCCTATATAACGCTGCGCCGTACGTCGGCGAAGCGCTGGAGAGCATTGTTGCGTCCTCCTACCGGCCGATAGAGGTGATCGTCATGGACGACGGCTCGAAGGACGAGAGCCGGGCGGTAGCGGAGGCGTTTGCCAAGGCTCATCCGGAGGTGATTGTCATGCACCAGGAGAACGCCG
This sequence comes from Bacteroidales bacterium UBA2712, assembly GCA_002354055.1. Taxonomy (GTDB): domain Bacteria; phylum Bacteroidota; class Bacteroidia; order Bacteroidales; family Paludibacteraceae; genus Colicola. Next base: position 10,044 of record DEKW01000006.1, on the reverse strand, counting down.
GGGTTTCTGCGGCGCGCAACCATGCTATCCGTGAGGCGAAGGGAGAATGGATACTTCCTGTCGATGCGGATGACAAGATAGCCCCCGACTATATCTCCCACGCGATGGATAGAATAGCCGATGAGGTGAGGGTTATTAGTTGCAAAGCCGAGTTCTTCGGAGCCAAAGAGGGCGAATGGAAACTCCCGCCGTACTCTCCTGAGTTATTGGCGCGCAGAAACATGATTCACATCGCTTCCCTTTTCCGCAAAGCCGATTGGCAACGCGTAGGAGGGTTCTGCGAAGAGGAGATCTATCGGGAAGATTGGGATTTCTGGCTCTCCATCATGGCGTTAGGCGGTACATACATCCGCTTGGACGAAGTCGGTCTTTACTACCGCGTCCTGCCGCACTCACGGCGCAAGAAAGCCAAAGATCAGAAACGCCTGATTGTCGATGCTATCAACCGCCGCCATCCGGCATATATGGAGCGCTACTTGGGCGGACCGCTGCATTACCATCGTTCCTGGAGCCGGTTCCTTAATTTCTTCCGCTCTGTAAAGCAAGTCGGTGATTTTGACCGATGGGAGGAAGGCGAGATCATTGATGCGCGGCGGAATATCCTACGACTGACGAAAGGTGTGGTCGTCAAACAATTTGCTACGCCGAGTCTCTGGCGCGGGATCTGGTACGGGATCTTCGGTAAGAGCAAAGCCCGTCGGAGCTATGAGTATGCGCTCAGGATGGAAGGACTGACCCCGGCGCCGGTTGCCTACCGCGAGGTTCGGGTCTGCGGAGTATTACGGGAGAGTTGGTACGCATGCCGACAATCGGAATGTCCATTTACGTTCATCGACCTCATCGAGCATCCGGATTTCCCAAACAGGGCGCAGATATTACGGGCTATCGGACGGTTTACGGCGGATCTGCACCAACGCGGCATCTGGCATCCGGACTACTCGCAAGGAAATATATTATTTAACGAAGACGGTTCTCATATCGAGGTCATCGATCTGAACCGTATCCGATGGCGCAAACACGTACAGGGGTATCCGTTCAAACGCCTGGAGCGAATCGGTCCTGCGGGTTTGAAATGTTTAGAAGAAGGATATGAGCAAGTACAAAGACATCATTAAGCAGGTTAACTATATTGCCTTTCTAGCAGTAGTGGCGTTGTTGCCTTTCCCGCAGCTATGGTTGCGGTACGCCTGCGTGTTCTGGTTCATCTCATGGGCGCTGGAGGGACGGTGGCTTCAACATTCAACATTCAACATTCAACATTCAACGTTCAGATCCGCCCTGCCGTTCTTGCTTTTCGGCCTTTGGTACGGATGGAAAGCGGTATCGGGTATATGGTCGCCGGATCATGAAGCATGGGCATGGCAGATGGAGCGATATATGACCTTCGCCTTGGTAATTCCGATAGGCATATGGGGCGTCAACGAGCGGTATGACTGGCAACAAATCGGTCGGATTCTGGTTGTCAGTTGTGTCATCGCCGTTCCGTTTTACTTGGTGGTACTGTCACCGTTGTACTACCATCGCGAGATTATTGATTATCTCCGATGGGAAGGCGACTGGAACTATGGTGTCCACTCTTGGTATAGCTTCTTCTCGGATAATATCTCGGTCTTGAAACACCGTCTTTTTCTATGCTCGGTGGAGATGTTAGGCGCTGTGATCGCACTGCAGGTATGGCGGGATAAGAAATGGTTGTTGGCGCTGTGTCTGCCGATTATGCTGAGTGCCATACCGCTGACGGGTTCCCGGCAATCCATCCTCACTTTCGCAGCTATATTAGTCGTTTGGCTTATCTATGCGTTACCAAAGGTCTATCGCTGGCGTTATGGTTTGGGGATTATCGTCTTTGGCGCTGTCATCAGCGGAACCATACTGAAGTTCCATCCGCGAATGAGTAAGTTTGATATCCATGCGGCGACCGAGATCCGCGAAGTCAGTACGGACCACGACGTGCGGTTTAATATCTGGGGCTGCGCGTTGCAGCACCCCGAGGACTATCTCGCGTACGGTCTGGGAGCCGGACAAAGTACGAATTATCTGATGAAGACGTACCAGGAAAAAGGGTTTGAATATTATTATACCAAACATTATCATGCCCATAACCAATATCTGGAGGAGCTGATGGAGATTGGCATACCGGGTCTAGTGCTGTTCCTCCTGGCATGGCTGTCTATTCTCTTCTGTACAGAAGGTGAAGGAAAGCGGTTTGCTGCTCTTTTCGTCACCCTCTTCGGCCTGAATATGCTGACGGATTGCATGTTCGGCAAGTTCGACGGCATTGCGTTATGGACGGTAGGGATGGTCTATAGCTGCTCTATACTCTCCAAGACGCGCTGCACGAACGCACGGGCATGACGCTCTACGTCCTCATCGGTTCCGATAACGCGTCTGTCGGCCTTGGCATCTACGACTACGGTATCGCTCTCCGTGAGGAGCGCAAAGCCGTCGTTGAAGCTATAGAAAGCGAAGGGCACTGAGTTCGGAGCGAAGATATCTTTTCCGAAAATATATTCTGAATGATCGATTCCCATCTGCGCGAGCAGCGTAGGGACGAGATCGATTTGCGAGCAGAGGGCAGTCACCTCCTGCGGTTGCGCGATGGCACCGCCTGCCCATACCATCGGTATGGCGTACCGCCGCGGCTCGTGGTTCTGCACGTCGGCGGGATAAGGGTAACCGTGATCCGGCACGAACACCAAGAGGGTATTCTCCCATTTCCCGCATCTGCGCAAAGTATCCGCAAAAGCACCGATACAACTGTCGGTATAGGCGATGGAATTCATGTATGGATGATGGTAGCGGTCTGCCGTTGGCACCTCGAAAGGTTCATGGCTGCTAAGCGAGAGGATGACATCGAGCGTAGGATGGTCACTTCCGCGGGTAGCAATCTCTTCCGCTGCGCGGGAGAAGAGGATATGATCCGGCACACCCCATTTGGATAACCGTTGAGCCACCGGGAAGGAATGGTCGTTGACGCGGTCGATGAAGCCCCCGCTGATGAGATACGAGCGCATGTTCGTGAAGTCTTCATCGCCGCCGTACCAGAACTTCAGATGATACCCCTCGCGCGAGAGGGACTTACCTATCTGGGGAAGGTGTCGGGACTTGGCGGGCACAACCATGACGGAGGAAGTAGGCTGTCCGGGAAAACCGCTCATTGCAGCAACGACGCCTCTATCGGTGCGGAAAGAGGAGGCGACTGCGTGGGAGAAATACACCCCTTCCGCAGCCAACCGGCGGAGGTTAGGCATCGCTTCCCATGCGTTTTGCGAGAAACTCTCGAGGATGAAGAAGACGATATCCGGACGTTTCGTTTTCAGAAGTTCAGGTGAGGTTTCTTCCTTAGCAGATGCCGGCAGAATATCTGCGACGAGGGTTTCTGCTTCGGCAGAGGGCATATAGGTGTATCGGCGAGTATCAAACTGCAAGACGCTCATGGACTCGACGATATTGAAGATAGGGTTCACGGCAGCTTGGTTCAGCATCTGGTTTTCGGAGAAATAGACGCGGCCGGTATTCATCGTCGATGTGGTTACACTGCCTCGGATAGGCAGGAAGAGGATTGCGGTCAGCAGAAGCATCAGGGCGGCACCTCCTACCCTCTTGGGCCATGTACCCGGGTGCGTCATGGCCTCTATACCGCGCATCCAATAGCGATAAGCCACGAAGGACAATCCCCACGCAGCGAGGATTCCCAAACTGCCGAAGACCCACACCCACCACGGCGCGCATGCCAGCACTTCTTTGGGCGAAGCAAGGTAGATAAAGAGAGTCTTATCCGGATGGAACCCCCATGCAGGAAAGACGCCCAAGTCCGTACCGAAAACCACCATCGCCACCAGTAACAACAGCCCTGTATAGCCGTCGGCTATCCGCGCAATAAGGCGCGACGGAAGGAAATAGGAAGCTACCATCAGTATGCCGAAGAATACCATGATATACGATGCCACACTCAGATCCATGGGAAAAGCATGGTACGGCACCAAGAACCAATCCTGCCATCTTACTTCACCCATCATGGAGCGGTTAGAGAGCATGAAGACCGGTTTCTCCAGAATAAAGAGAAGAAGCCAGAAGAGGTAATATTTCGCGAAATTATAAATCGACCGCATAGGATACCAGTATTCCTGTAGGTACAGCCATGATGATGGAGGCCCTGTCGGCTTTCGGCGTGTCCTGCTCGAAGGACAGTTCCGCCAAGTCATGACAGAAATCCCAGATGTTATAACACTCTAAATTGAGGCGCATCGGAACGCCGCGTACCTCCCATGAGCCCTGCAGATGCAGATCCACGTTGTAGATCGCCCCGTGTCTTCGTCCGAAATGACCGTCCGTAGGGTTCGTGCCACGCGAGGTACGAGGCATGATGGCCATCTGACGGGAGGCATCGTCATAATAATAGCAGTAGGAGGTGAAGGGTTTGCCGTCGGTCCATTTGATTGTCAGACCCGCTTGCACCCATCGGCAGATATTATATCCCAGATAGAACCTCGCCACAAAGCCTTTATCCAGATCCATGCGTCCCACCCCGGCATCTTTGCCTTGCAGATTCTCCGCAGCGCGGAGGGTATTCGGGTTTGCCGTGCTTTCCGAGAGCACACCCATAGTATTGCTGTTCGGTCCATTGCCTAATCCCGTGTACCCCGCAGCCTGCATAGACTGCCAGGAGATACCTACCGTTACTTTCTTGCCCGTGTAGGTATAACGCGTGAGTTGGGAGAAATAGTATGGGGAGTTCATCAGGATATTTCCTTTGAAAGCAGGCGTCGGCGCCACCTCGTAGTATTTCGCGCCGGGGTTAGTCAGGTAGTAGGGCAACCCGTTTCCGTCCGTGTAATAGCCGTTGGCTTCGATGCCGTCGGCATAATAGGTATGCCATACGTTGAAGAACTTGCGGTAGGCATTCTGCAGTACGATCTCGTGTTTACCATCCTGCTTATCGCGGAACACAAAACGGATTGGCAGATGTACCTCCAGATAGGAAGTCTGCATGAGACCTTTTTGGTAGGTATGGTACTTACCTCCGGTGGTGGCAAAAAGGGTGTTGGTTCCCGCCAGATAGATATCCGCATTCATGTATTCATCGGAGAAGAAGCGCAGATAGTCGGCGTTGTAGGGCATGCGCTGATGAGCGATGGAGAGCCCCATTTCAAACCACCGGCAGGGGTGTAGGTCCAAGTTGATACCGGCTTGGAAGTTCGGGGAAATCTTGCTCTTGCCGTGTCCGAGGATCAAGCCGTCCAACGTAAAGTCCAGATGCGCATGGAGGTCCAGCTGAGGGCAGATTGTGTAGTCTGCGTTGAGGCCGATCGTGTTCTCCAATATACCTCCGGCGAAAGCGCTGCTGGTCCATTCATAGCGGTAGAGCGCGGTGTCGGCCGTAGCGACAGGAGAACGGAAGTAAAGTTCGTTGGAGAAATGCTTCTGCTCGGGGCGGAAGAGGATGAGGGAGTTATGGGCACGCACGTGCACCGAGAGCCACGATAATACCGGTTGCTCGTAATTCACCGTCCAGCTCAACTCGTGCGTCTTGCCGTCCGCCACCCATGGAGAGAAACTCTCGCCGTCGATATCCAGTATATTCCTGCGGAAGGACAGGTCTTGATGGTGCACCACATTGGTTGACCATGTCAGGCCGGTAGTCAGATACGGGCGTTGTACATATACCTGCGCCGTGTAGTTCTTATGGTCATAGACCTCGTTGTAGTTATAGAGGTACTCGCTTCCGCCATCCTCTTTGCCGGAGAAATTAAGACGGTAGGCGAGTTTCGAAAAGACGGTATTCGGCTTCATCGGCAGCAAACCATCCGCCTGCACCTTGTAGTAGTTCGCCGCATAATAAGGATCCTCGGTGATGAGTCCCCGCTCGTTCTCGCGCGTGAGGAGTCGCTGACCGTAGGAGGCATACAGGTGCTGCCGGAAAGCATTTCCCTCTTTGTCTCGGAAGGTATAAGCCGCCTCTACGTTGCCCGCGCCTCGCAGATGGCGGCGGGCAGAGACATGCCGGAAGGTCTCGGCGCTCTGCATGGCGGTACGATGGGTGATATTGACAATCGCGGCAGTACCGGCAGCCGGAGCTCCGTTACCTACCTGACCAACATTGTATTGCACCCTCACATAATCCCGCGCAGCGGTATCGGAGCTAAACTGCAGTTGCCCCGTATGGGTATTGATCAGGAGGTTGTACTGCTGCATGTTCGGTACAAAAACCGTGTTGCCGGGAGCAAAACGGTCGTCCGTCCGCATGCCGTCTATCGTATAGTTCGTCTGCGTGCAGGGGAGCCCCGCTACGGCGAGACTGAGCCTGTCCGGAAGCCACCACTGCCCCGGTGTATGGTTCTCTACAATCACATGGTCGTTGAGTGCCTCGAGGTAATAAATCAGGTCGGTACGATGATACCATTTACGGAAATACTCCGCCGGAATACTGTCGCTGCCGTCCATAGCTGTGTGACTTACCTCCAAGGCCTTTGCAGGGTATGGAAGAAAGAGTAAGGACAAAAGACAATATCGTATCAGTCGTTTCATTTTTTGGTAGCGCGGCCTAAGATATCAAGGTTATAGACGAGTCCGACACGGATCTGATGGAAGGGGTAATCCTTGATACCGTACTGATACTGGACGTATGGTTCGAAGCCCTTGACGTGTCCCGCGGCACGGGCTTTGATGCTCATGGGTGCATCGCCGTGACGCTCCCACCCTACGTAGCCGCCCCAGGTAGCCTGGAGGGAGAAGAACTCGTGTCTCAGCTGCGCCTGCAGACCGTACATGACTGCGTCGTTCTGACGGCCGTTATCGGTCTGCCAACATAGGAAGCCCACCGAGCCCGCGAAACGGAGAGTGAGGGCCTTGAGGGGGATGGACTGGCCCATGGCGAGGTCGAAGAAATATGCCGGGCAGTCGTAATGACGGCGGCGCTCAAACTGCTCACCGGAGGCGGTCTTCATACCCAACCGGACGGTCATCTGCGGGATATATCTGGCGTTGTCAGAATGGAACCAGGAGTGATGCAGGACCTGCACGTCGGTAGAGATATAGACATCTCCGGCACCGCTGCCGGTTCCGTCATACTGCTTGTACCAGCCATAGACCGGCATCCAGACGGAGAGGTTCGCCCAGCGCGTAAAGAGGGGTACGCGCACGCGCGCAAAAATATCTACGGTATTGTTGTTCTGAAAACCGATATAACCATCCGCCGCCAGTTCCAGGCGCAGATGGTTATCCGTCAGTCCGTCCGACATGTCGATGATCGGCAGGGCATTGGGCCCGAAGAAAGCCGGAGCGATGCCCGTAGGCTGGCTCAGATCGGGTTTCGATATCGGTACTTCCGCCTTCACGGAGTAAGGAATAAGGAAGCAGGAGAAAAGAATAAGGAATAAGGAGTAAAGACTAAATACTTTTAGTCGATGCATACAAGTCTTTATTCTTTTAGCGAGCATGGCGAGCGGTCTTTCTTCTTTGAGCCCGTAGGGCGGTCTTTCTTCTTTCTACTTTGAGCGAAGCGGTCTAAATGCCAAAGAGGTTTCGGAAGAAGTTCTTCTTATCCGCCGCACCGGGGACGATGTTCGGGCTGCTCTGCAGCTGTTCGATGAGTTTGCGCTCATCCTTGTTGAGCTTCTCCGGGATATAGACGCCTACGTTGATAAGCAGGTCGCCTACACCGTAGTTGCGTCCGTACTGGTCGATACGCGGCAGTCCCTTTCCTCGCATACGCAGCACCTTACCGGGTTGGGTACCGGGGGTGATGGTGATCTTCACGTCTCCCGTGAGGGTCGGTATCTGTACCTGTCCACCGAGGACGGCTGTCGGCATGTCAAGCAGGAGGTTATAGATCAGGTCACTCTCCTGACGAACGAAGTCCTTGTGCTCCTCCTCTTCGATGAGAACGAGCAGGTCACCGGGAACACCGCCGCGCGGGGCTGCGTTACCCTTGCCGGGTACGGTGAGTTGCATGCCGCCCGCTACGCCTGCAGGGATAGTGATGGGGATGATCTCCTCATCGCGGATGACGCCCTGGCCGCCGCATTTAGGACACTTGTTCTTGATGATCGTGCCCTCGCCGCCACAGGTGTCGCATTCCGATTGTACCTGCATCATGCCGAAGATACCTCGCTGCTGGCGGATGACGCGTCCGGAACCCTTACAGGTCGGACAGGTCTCCGTACGGCCGTCGGCAGAACCGGAGCCGTTGCAGTCCTTACATTGTACGAGCTTGCGGACCTTGATCTTCTTCTCGCATCCGGTAGCTATCTCTTCGAGGGTCAGATGGACCTTGACACGCATGTCGCTGCCTCTGCGGACACGCGGTCCGCGACTGCGTCCTCCGCCGCCTCCGAAGAAGTCACCGAGGTCAAAACCTGCGCCCTCGAAGATATCACCGAAATGGCTGAAGATATCCTCCATGGACATACCACCTCCGCTAAATCCGCCTGCGCCACCCATACCGGCGAAGCCGTATTGGTCGTAACGGGCACGTTTCTGCGGGTCGGACAGCACCTCGTATGCCTCCGCTGCCTCCTTGAATTTCTCCTCGGCTTCTTTGTCGCCGGGGTTCTTGTCAGGGTGGTATTGGATGGCTTTCTTGCGGTACGCCTTCTTTATCTCCTCTGCTGTCGCGGTCTTGGGGACCTCGAGCACTTCATAATAATCACGTTTATCCATTTACAATTTGTTCATTTTTAATTTCTTTATTCACTTCTTTCATACGATCTGCTTTGCCGTATGGTTCATTTATTTAGTCATTTAGTCATTTTACCATGATATCAAATGGTACATGGTACATGACCAAATGGTACTTGAATTTATTCTCCGACGACAACTTTGGCGAAGCGGATGACTTTATCGCCGAGTTTGTAACCCTTCTGGGTACAATCAATCACTTTGCCTTTCTTCTCCTCTCCGGCGGCGAAGGTCGTGACGGCCTCGTGCTCGTCGGTATTGAAATCCGCATCCTCCGTCCGGATGGGGTGCACGTCGTTCTTGTCGAGGAAAGAGAGGAACTTCTGCTGGATGAGCTTGATGCCCTCGCGCACGGCGTCGATGTCATTGGTCTTGTCCATGACAGCGATGGCGCGCTCGAAATCATCGACGAGGGGCAACATCTCCGTGAAGATCCGCTCTCCGGCGGTCTCCATGAGTTCGAGTTTCTCCTTGTTGGTACGGCGGCGGTAGTTATCAAACTCTGCCATCATGCGTAGGTTCTTGTCCTCAAGTTCGGCGATGCGCTCCTGTGCCTGCGCCAGCAGCTCCTCCGCCGTCGGTTCTTCGGTTTGCGGCTCCGCCGCTTGCTCCTCTACTTGTTCCTCCAGCGTAGCTTGTTCCTTTTCTTTCTCTAATTCTTTGATATTTTCTTTTTTCATAATATATCTATCATCTATTCATCTATCATCTATCAACTATTATGCCATAGGCATGTCAACTGCCAAAATGGCAGACTTGGCTGCAAAGGTACAACAAAAATTGCACATACGCAAATTTTTCTGCGATTTTTTTGCTTGGCGAAATGAAATTTCGCGATAATTAAAGAGCCGTAGGGCACAGCGTGGAGTATAAGCCCCTCGGAGACCGCGCGTCCCCAACGCGCCCTTCCGTCCGTGCCCCCTGCACGGAAACCACGGTCTCTACGGGGCATATACTCACGTAAGTAAAACTTAGGCTCTTTAATTATCCGCAGCGGAAGTATGACGCGGAAAGCAAAAAAATCGCTAAATTGCGTATGTCCGGCAGGACGCGAACGTAGCTACGGGGGAATGCCGAAGGCAGGCAGATGTCCGAAGTACACTTTTTTTGATATATGCAAGAAAAATCAAAGATTTTTAGGGATTAGGGGGTTAGGGGTTAGGGATTAGGGGGAAAAAAAAGCGACCACGAAGGTCGCTTCTCTTAAATGCGGCGGAGCCGCGAGCACTTTTACGAGTGCTGCTCATCATATTCAGCGCCACAAATTTTCCAATAATAGGCCTTCATGGTTTTTGCGCCATCGGGGTCGTTCTTCTGGGCGAGGAAGTTCTGCTGGTCGGTAGTGATCTTCATGAGGTCGGCTTT
>DEKW01000016.1:1783-6685 GCA_002354055.1 Bacteroidales bacterium UBA2712 | reverse complement strand
GGCATGATCAAGGCCCGCAAAGCCGACCTCATGAAGATCACCACCGACCAGCAGAACTTCCTCACCCAGAAGAACGACCCCGATGGCGCAAAAACCATGAAGGCGTACTACTGGAAGATCTGCGGCGCGGAATATGATCAGCAGCACTCGTAAGTGCTCGCTGGGGACCCCAAGATCGGTGTATGGTGTACAGTGTATAGTGTAAAAGAGCGGCCCGGGAGGGTCGCTCTTTTTGTTATGATTGATTTTTCTTTCTGAATACTACACGTTCGTTCAGTACGAAGTTTGCGATGCCGGAGACGCAGAGGGCGAGGATATTGCAAATCAGCACATCCCATCCGCCGGAGAAGCGTTCGATAAGCAGCAGCGCACCCATCTTGATCAGGAATGTGCCGGTACAGGAGAGGTTGTAGCCCGCGTAATGGCGGAGAAACGAGCGGAGCGTGTGCGCAGAAATACGGTCGCGCCATACGGAGTAGTACGCAAACGCGAAATTGGTCAGCACGGCACATTCAAAGGAGATGAACGGCGAAAGCAGGTACTCGCCCCAGTAATAGCCTTTGAACAGGTAGTCCGAACAAAGCCACAATACCAACATGTCTATCGCCGTTCCCGCCAGCGTGGAGAGCAAAAAGCGGAGATACCGGATTGCTATGCCTTTATACCTGCCCATCTTTCGGATGTTTAATTAACGGATCTTTCTGAGCGAACCAATGCAGATCCTTGAAGAAGCTGACGAAATAGAAGATTACAAGGATGCACAGGATGCCCATTCCGATGATGTCCAGCGTGCCGTAATGGATGGTCTCGCCGAACCACTCAAAGGAGCCTTTGTAAGCAGTCAGTGCCGGTATGTACATCAGCAGGATATTGGCAATAATGATGATGAGACGGAACTCCGTCGGACCCATTTTGCCGTACGTCAGTTTGAACTCGCTTTTGAGGTGGGCGTTGATGCTGACATAAACCGTGAGCGCCAGATAAGCGGCATAACACAGCACTGCCACACTCATATTCATCAGCGGCGAGAGCCCCGCTCCGATAAACATAAACGCCTCGGTGACGGTGTCGATGTTATGGTCAAGGTAATAACCGTAGAGCGGCCGCTGTGTGTGGCGCACACGGGCGGTAGTGCCGTCCAGCGAATCACCGAACCAGTTGATGACCAAGCCCAAGCACGACAGCCATAGCCAATAAATGCTGTAGTGCGTGAGGAAGAACCCGAGGCCGCAGAGTGCCGAGCCGAAGAGTCCGAACCATGTCAGCATGTCGCTGGTGACCCATTGAGGCATACGCGATGCCATCCATACAAGTGCTTTTTTCTCCACCCCGTTCAGCAGCGAGGTCTGAATACGTGTTGATTGTTTGATTTCCATATTTATTGTGTTATTAAATATTATACTATCGGTGCCAAGTGGCGCATAAGGCGTTGCCACGGAGTTGTTCTGACCTCTGCGCTACTGAGCAGATGGCATATAGGCAGGTCGTCCACAAAAAGCTGTTTCTGACGCAGGGCCACCTCGCGGTCATAAAAGAACGTATTGATCTCGTAGTCAATGCCGAAACTGCGGTAATCGAGGTTCGCCGATCCGACGCACGAGAGGTAGTCGTCGCAGACGATGGTCTTGCTGTGCATGAACTCGCCGGAACGGATATAGAGCTGTACACCGGCATGTACCAGGTCGGCATAATAACTCTTGTTGATGGGTCGCATGATTGCAGTGTCGCATTGTTCGGATACCATTATACGCACATCCACACCGCGTTGTGCCGCATGGCGCATGGCCTCCAACAAGGACGGGGGCGGCGCAATATAGGGACTCTGGAACCAGACATAGCTCTGCGCATGATTCAAAATCCATTCATAGGCGGTTTGCAAAACGGGCTCGGGCGAAGTCGGGTCATCCGGCGTAATCTGGGTGAGAACCCTCCATTGCCCCTTCTCGGCGGAGTCCGTTCCGGCGTGAAGACGCTCCGGGAAGAAGTTGACTAAAGCAGAAGGGATGTGCCCTCCTGCGGCAAGCCATGTATCCAGAAAGGCAAGTTGCAGCGAGGCTACAGCCGTTCCGGTCAGCCGCAGATGCGTGTCACGCCAGCGGTGGAAATAATTCGCGGTGATATTCATGCCCCCGGTATAGCCGATGCGGTTGTCTATGACCACTATCTTCCTGTGGTCGCGGTAACTGAGCGTCAGCAGAAAACGCAGCAGCGAGAACTTGGAATCGGAGAAATTGACCACCTCCACACCTGCCTTCCGCATGGAGTGGAAATAGCAGTTCGGTATAGGCCAATTGGCGATGTTCTCGTTGATGAACCGCACTTTGACACCCTGCCGCGCTTTCTCCATCAGCACCTGACGAATCTTGCGTGAACTCTTGTCTATGCCGAAATGGAAATACTCCATGTGGATGGATTCCTTGGCGCAAATGAGGTCACTCATCAGCATGTTATATTTGTCTTTGCCGGAAGTGATGATCTCCACGTCAGAAACCGCCACACTCGGTCGTCCGTCCTGAGCAAGCAGCATGGCTAACGGACGGAAACGCTGCTCCACGCGCATCGTGAAGCTGTTGGAGAAAAGAAGCCGGCGCAACTCCTCTGTATCTTCCGCCTGCATCCGCGATCGTAACAGGTGATGCTTGCGGTCGTAGTTCTGTTTGCTACGCCAGTTGATACCGAACATCAACCAGAAAAGCAGCGCGACACCCGCCAAAATCAATACTATCCATACTATCTTATTCATTCTTCTCCGGGGCTGACAGCAATAAAGGTGTAATAAACTGCTCCAAATCTAACGCGTCATAGAATACCGGCGCCGGATAGAAATGCAGCGCGGCATCCAGGGTATCATCGATGATATCCGGAATATCCTGCGGACGCATTTGCTCGATGTGGTCCGGCAACTCGAACAGGACGCGCTGCTGATCTATCCAACTGATAAAGAGCCGTGCGGCGCGCTCGTCCGGCAGGTCGGTAGCCACTATTCCTGTCTGGCGAGCCAGCGAAGCGATCTTTTGCTCCGCCTTCGCACCGTACGACTTTAATATCTCCGGCAAAACGATTGCTTCTGCCAATCCTTCGGAAATGAAATAATTGAAATGGACGGCATAACCGATAGCCTGCGCATAGCCTCCGTAGCCGCGCTCAGACAACTGCTCTGCCTGCTCAACGGCTTTCTCTAATATCGCTTCTGCCAATCCTGCATTCTCTACCGCGATTGCCATGGCCTGATTCAGTTGCATAATGATTTGTACAGCCGAAGCCTGAATTTCTTTTTTGCTGAATTGGGAAATATACGCCTCAGTCGCTAATGTCAGCGCGTGCATATATGTAGCCCCGGGATAGTAGTGTGTATGGTTCTGTGCAGTGGTCATAATGTTTTATTTCTTTCGTTTCAGATGTTTCTCTTTCCATTGTTGCCATTTGTACCGCCTGCGCTGGCGGTTGAGCGCACGCTCCTTTTCTAACAAACAATGTGCCATATACCTCTTTTGTCAGTTTTCCATATTTCCCTATTGATTGACTGATGCCCTAAAATGTGGCATTTGGAAAACTTTTTACCACTAAAACTTGCACAATTCGTAAAAAAGTACTATCTTTGCAGTCGGAAACGCAAACGGTAAAAAACAAATGCCCTTATGCTGAATCAGGATATTCTCTTTTCGGGAAACTTGGACGAGTTGTTGCAACGCTTCAGTAATGAAAACGACTGCGCGCTCATCATCTATTGTACGGAAGGCAAACTGCAAATCGAAATCAATGAGCAGCAATATCTTATCCGTCCGCACGACATGTTGTTATGCCGACCGGATCTCATCATCGGCAACTACATGCACTCTCCGGACATGAAATGCGGAGCCGTAGCGGTGCGCAAACACGCGCTGGACGATATTTTCTACCTCTGCGTGCGCGAAGATACCAAGTGGTGGGAGAAATCGAATTACATTCTGCAACATCCGGTAATCCACTTGGACGAACGGCAACAGGAACTGATCCAGCTCTTCAACCGGCTGTTCCAGCTATACAGTGAAGACACCCGTTCGGGACTGAGCGAAAACATCCGCCGCATCTTTGTGCAAGCCGCCATCTATGAACTGCTTTGCTGGCTCGAAGAAAGCATCGAACAAACGCCGGAAACGGAGCACAAGCAAGGGCGGCAGGAGATCCTTTTCAGGGATTTTGCCCGCCTGCTGCAAGAAAACAAAGGTCGTCAGCGTGAGGTTCGGTGGTATGCTGACCGTCTGGCTGTCACGCCGAAATACCTGTCCGTAGTCTGCAACACTGTCACCGGCATGTCTGCGCAAGTTGTCATCAACGATCTGACCGTACAGGAGATCAAACGCTTGCTCCTCCAGACGGATATGAGTGTCAAGGAGATTTGCGTACAATTGGATTTCGTCAGTCTCAGTTTCTTCTGCAAGTACGTGAAGAAACACCTCGGCATGACCGCCCACCAATACCGTTCCTCTAGCCGAACCCACAGCACAAAATAAAAATTATAAACTATTTATACCATGAAAATACTTCTCGTCATTGACACGTACGACACCAACAACAACGGCACGTCCATCTCCGCCCAGCGTTTTGCGGCGGTACTTCGCGAGCACGGCAACGAAGTGCGCATCCTTACTACCGGCGAACCGGCACCTGACAAGTTCGTCCTCAAGGAGTTCAAAGTACCCCTTTTCAACGACCTCATTCACTCACACGGTTTCCAGTTCGCGCAAGTCGATCTGGACATCATCCGCGAGGCGGTGGCATGGGCGGACATCGTGCATTGTATGATGCCTTTCGCGCTGGAGACAGCCACCAAACTCATAGCTGACCAGATGCACAAACCGTCCACGGCAGCGTTCCACATCCAACCGGAAAACATGACTTCTTCTATCGGTCTGGGTAAGG
>DEKW01000016.1:0-1662 GCA_002354055.1 Bacteroidales bacterium UBA2712 | reverse complement strand
GGCATTGACCCTTCGTTCGTCTATACCAAATGTCCCAAAGACCCACAATATGAGGGCAAAATCCTCATCGTCATGGTAGGACGCCTCTCCGGTGAGAAACGACAGGATGTCATCATCAATGCCGTGCCGTTCAGCAAGTACGCCGACCGCATCCAACTCGTTTTCGCGGGCAAAGGTCCCAAGTATGACGAATACGTGGAATTAGGCAAGCAACTCAAGAACCCGCCGCAGTTTGTATTCCTGACCAAGAACGAACTGATTCACCTGCTGGCGCAGACCGACCTCTACGTGCATGCTTCAGACATGGAGAGTGAAGCCATCTCATGTATCGAGGCCTTTGCTACAGGATTAGTGCCGGTGATAGCCAACAGCGAAGACAGCGCCACGCCGCAGTTTGCGTTGGACGGGCGAAGTCTCTTTGCTCCCGGACGGCCGAAAGACCTGGCGCGTGCTATCGACTGGTGGTTGGATCATCCCGATGAAAAAGCGAAAATGGAACGCGAGTACGCAGAAGCCGCTAAAAAGTACGACATCGACACTTCCGTCCGTCTCTGCGAACAGATGTTCCGCGAAGCGATAGAGGAAATGGAAAACCAAGAAAAGAATCATGCATAACGACAGACTTCATAAGCTAAACAGGATTGCCACGTGGCTGATTGCGGGGATGGCGGTGGCAAACGTGGCATGGCTCATTGTGGCAAGAAGCACATGGGACGAGATTGTCTTTCGCGGGCTGCAATATGTGGCGATGCTGCTGATTATGTACCTGCCGCATCTGCTCCGCAGCCGTTTCCGTATCGAAGTGCCGTGGCTGCTGTCGGTCTTCATCGTTGTTTTCTGTTTCTCCTCGCTTATTATGGGCGACGGGCTCGACCTCTACGGACGCGTCCCGTGGTGGGACAAACTGCTGCACGCAGAGAGTGGTTTCCTGCTCTCGATGATTGCCCTCTGGCTTATTCATGTGATTATGGCTGAGAACGACAAATATATCTATTTCAACAAATGGTTCCTCTGCCTTTTTCTAGTTATGTTCTCGCTCGGACTCGGTGCCTGCTGGGAGATTATGGAATACAGTTACGACAGCCTTATGGGCACTAACTCGCAGCAATTCATGGCTACTACAACGGGGTCTATCATCACCCCCGAAGACGAACCGCTCTGCGGTCATGCAGCCTTGCGTGACTCGATGCAGGACTTGATTCTTGACCTTGTCGGCGCTCTCATTGTAGCCGTCTATGGCTTCATCCGCCACGACAAACTTATCGAACGCTACAAAAAAATAGCCGCTTCGTTTTAAGGGTAGTTACTCGGATGTGCTCGCTCTCCCCAAGAATTAGAAATTCTCGGGGACCCCGATGGTAAGGAGAGTAGGTAGCATCGCCACATAAACAAAGAAGCCCTCATCGTAATGATGAAGGCTTCTGAAAGTGGCGGCTACCATAAGGAGTTCTATGTGCGGGCAACGGTGAGGGCTGCCCGCACTCGCGCGGCGCACTTACTCCTTCGAATGTCCCCCGGACATTCTCGGTGCGCCTTAACCGCTTCACCGGCACAACGCGTGCAGACCTGCACTGCGTCATGGAAGAGTAAGGGAGACGGCACAAGAAAAGCGCCCTTGAGAAATTCTCAAAGGCGCTTCAAAGTGGCGGCTACCTACTCTCC
>DEKW01000007.1:64486-98338 GCA_002354055.1 Bacteroidales bacterium UBA2712 | reverse complement strand
CAACTTTTGGGGTTCATTACAGAATAAGGGGGAACGCTTTTTTGTTGACCTATAACGCCCTCGGTGCACAAAAGCAATAAGGGGGCACGGACGGAAGGGCGCGTTGGGGACGCGCGGTCTCCGAGGGGCTTATACTCCACGCTGTGCCCTACGGCTCTTTAATTATCGCGAAATTTCATTTCGCCAAGCAAAAAAATCGCAGAAAAATTTGCGTATGTGCAATTTTTGTAGTAACTTTGCGCCCGAATTATGATTTTATGACAATGAAAGAGATCATTTCGGTTCTTTTGGCAGGGTTTTTGCTCGTCGGATGTACAGCGCTGGAGAAGAAACAGCAGGCGGGCTCCGTGGCGGAAGTCAACGGCCAGTACCTCTATCGCTCTACCTTGGACTCGCTGACGGTGGGTCTGACGGGCGAGGACAGTATCCGCGTGGCACAGCAGTATATCAGCCAGTGGGCGAAAGACCTGCTGATCTACGGACAGGCGAAAGGCCGCTCCAATAAAGAGATCGACCGGATGGTAGAGGACTACCGGAAGGCGCTTTACGTCCACGCTTACGAGGAGTATCTGGTGGAGCGGCGGATGCCCAAAGGGGTAGCGGACAGTACCATCGCGCAGATATACCAGGAGATGCCCGACCGGTTTATCCTGGACGAGAGTATCGTCAGAGGCATGATCGTCGTCGTACCGAACGACGCGCCGAAGATCGACAAGCTGCGCGGATGGATGAATAAAAAAGACATGGATGCCATCGAGAAATACGCCTACCAGAACGCTGCGGGTTATGAGCTCTTCGACGACCGATGGCGGACCACGACGGACCTCTTAGGTACTATCCCCATGGACCGCGCAGAGCTTGAGAACCTGCTCAAGACCAAGAACCAGATCGAGAAAGCCGACAGCACGAAGACCTACCTGCTGCAAGTGACGGACAAGAAGCTGCGGGGCGAGTTGATGCCCGTCGAGTACGCGCGGCCGAGGATCGAGAAGATCGTGCTAAACACGAGGCAGGTGGAGTTTCTCAACAAAGAACGCGAACGGCTCTACAACGAGGCCATACAGAAAGGAGAGATTAAGTTTTACGAATAAAGACCGGCCTGCGGCCTGACAGAACACAGACCGGCCTACGGCCTGACAGAATACAGACTGATTATGAAGAGAAGTATCATATATATTTTTTTAGCCCTGAGCCTGGCGGTACAGGCGCAGGGTGTGATAGACGAAGTGATATGGGTGGTCGGCGACGAGGCTATCCTGCGCAGTGAGGTAGAGGAAGAGCGGTTGAGGGCGCAGTACGAGGGTCAGCAGATCCCCGGAGACCCCTATTGCGTCATCCC
The DNA here is from genome assembly GCA_002354055.1 of Bacteroidales bacterium UBA2712. Taxonomy (GTDB): domain Bacteria; phylum Bacteroidota; class Bacteroidia; order Bacteroidales; family Paludibacteraceae; genus Colicola. Next base: position 96,999 of record DEKW01000007.1, on the reverse strand, counting down.
CGAGCAGTTAGCCGTGCAGAAGTTATTCTTGCACCAAGCAGAGTTGGACTCCGTGGAAGCGAATGAGTCATCGGTGAGCCACCAGGTGGATATGCGGCTTAACTACTACATCAACCAGATCGGTTCGAAAGAGAAGATGGAGGAGTATTTCCGCAAGACCAGCAGTGAGATCCGCGAGGAGATGATGACTACCGTCCGCAACCAGATGATCATCCAGCAGATGCAGCAGAAGCTGACTGCTGACATCAAACCCACCCCGGCAGACATACGCCGGTACTACAATCACCTGCCGGCAGACTCTATCCCGATGATGCCGGCACAGGTGGAGGTGCAGATATTGAGTTTTGAACCTCCGGTGCCGGCCGAAGAGACCGAGCGGGTGAAGAGCAGGCTGCGCGAATACACCGAGCGCGTGCAGAACGGCACGGCGGATTTCGGGATGTTAGCCCGCCTCTACTCCGAGGACACCGAGAGCGCCAAACGCGGTGGCGAGTTAGGGTTCGTAGGCCGCGGACAACTCGTCAGCGAGTTCGCCGAGGTGGCCTTTAACCTCAACGACCCCAAACGCGTGAGCCGTATCGTACAGACCGAATACGGGTACCATATCATCCAGCTCATCGAGAAGAAAGGCGAGCGCATCAACTGCCGCCATATCCTCCTCCGTCCGCGTATCAGTGCGACGGACAAGATAAACGCCATCGAGCGGCTGGACTCCATCCGCCAGCTCATCGAGGCGGACAGTATTCAGTTTGAGCAGGCGGTCATCCGCTTCTCGCAGGATAAGAACACCGTCATGAACGCCGGCCTGATGATCAACCCTAACACGGGCAGCAGCCGGTTTGAGTACCAGGACCTCGCACCGGAGATCGCCAAGCAGATCTATAACCTCAACGAAGGCGAGGTGTCGCAACCCTTCGTGATGATGGATCCCGCGAAGAACCGCGAGGTATGCGCTATCGTGCGCGTGGCGAAGAAGACCGACGTGCACCGCGCCAACCTCACCGATGACTTCCAGGCGATCAAAGGGATGCTGGAAGCCAAACTGAGCGCAGACTTCATCCACGACTGGATCCTCAAGAAACAGAAGAGCACTTTCGTGCAGATCAGCCCCGAGTGGCAGGGCTGCGATTTTCAGTACCCTAATTGGTTACACTAAGACCGCTACGCTCAAAGAATAAAGACCGCTTCGCTATGCTCGCTCAAAGAATAAAGATTTGTTACCATCGGCTAATAGTAATTAGTCTTTATTCCTTATTCCTTATTCCTTACTCCTTCGGTCAGACGATGGTGTATCTGGAGCGGGCGGAGAATCTGAGTTTTGACGAGGAGCGTATCGCCGATGCGCAGATCCTGAGGGGGAATGTAATCTTCCGCCACGAGGAGGCGTTGATGTACTGCGACAGCGCGTATTTCTACGAGGGGACGAACTCGCTGGACGCCTTCGGACATGTGCGGTTCGTTCAGGGCGACACCCTGCGGGGATTCGGCGACAAGCTCTTTTATGACGGAAACATCAAGTTAGCCCGGCTCCGCAGCCATGTACAGCTGATACACGGCCGCGAGACGGAGAACCCCACGATCCTCACCACTGACAGCCTCAACTACGACCGCGCGGCAGGAGTAACCTATTATTTCGCAGGAGGCGAAGTGAGAGACTCGCTCAACACCCTCACTTCCGTCCGCGGCAGCTACCGGCCAAACACCAAACAGGCGGTCTTCAGCAGAGAGGTCGTCCTCACGAACCCGAAGTTCGTACTGACGAGCGACACCCTCCTTTACAACACCGACACGAAGGTAGCCGACATCGTCTCCCCCACGGAGATCATCTACGAGAAGGAGACGGACATCCACACTTCGCGCGGATGGTACAACACCCAGACGGAGCGGTCGATGCTTCTCGACCGGTCGGTGGTGCACCATATAGAAGGTAAGATGATGACCGGCGACACCATCTACTACGACAAACGGATCGGTTTCGGTCAGGTCCTCGGACAGATGTCGATGAGCGACTCAACGCAACATATCACCCTCACGGGCGAGTACGGACAGATGTGGGAGAAGCACAGCCGCGGGTACGCGACCGACAGGGCGCTGATGGTCGATTGGTCCGACACCGCGCATTATACCTATATCCACGCCGACACGCTCTTTACCGAAGAGATGAACTATACCGATAGTGCCCGTCTGGACAGCACCTACCGCCGTGCGCGAGCGTACTACGGCGTGCGGGTCTTCCGCGACGACATGCAGATGGTCTGCGACTCGATGGTCTATCTGGGTTCGGACTCGACGATGCACCTCTATACCCACCCTATCACCTGGAGCGAGAACCAGCAGATAGCCGCCGACAGCATCACCGTCTATATCGTCAACGGCGAAGTGGAGCACGCGGTAGGAACAGGTAACGCCCTCTGCGTGATGCACGACACCCTGGAGTACTTCAACCAGATGAGCGGCAAAGAGGTCATCGCCTACCTCGTGGACGGCGAGGTGAAGACCATCGATACGGACGGCAACGCCCTGACGATCTACTACGCCAAAGAGAGCGACGGCTCGTACGTAGGGATGAACACGACGGAGAGCAGTTTTATCCGGATGTACGTGGAGGAGAGAAAGATCCACCACATGCGGTTCACCAAAGAGACCACGGGAGTCCTCTACCCCATGGACCAGATCCCCGAAGGCGGAGACAGGCTGACGCAGTTCTTCTGGGAAGAGGAGAGCCGGCCGACCAGTCCGATCGATGTATTCAGGAAGACCGCCCTACAGGCTGACAGACCGCTGCGCTGACAGAACACAGAATAAAGACAAAGAAGAAATATGAAGAAAGTTTTTTTGACAATGATGGCAGTATGCCTGGCGATGGGTGCCCGGGCGGTAGATCTGCCGAAACAGGGTTTGGGTATCCAGCTGGGCTGGGCGCGACCTACCTTGCGTATCAATGACCCAAGCGCGAAAGACAGTTTGAGCCACCATATCCCCCTGAACGGCTTCAAGGCCGGTCTGGTATATGATGCCAGTTATATAGCAGGCTTCGGCAGCACGATCGGCATCAACTATACCTTCGGCGTCTCCAACGGCGGATGGGGGAAACGCTATCCGAACAACGACTACCCCGAAGACCGCACGCTGATCACCTATAGCGAGGTGGAGCTCTTCGTCGATTGGCAGTATAAGTTCGAGGTGGCGAAAGAGACCTACCTGATGCTCTATACGGGTCCGACCATCCAATGCGGTCTGGCGCTGAACTGGCGCAAAGACACGCGGGACATGCCGATTGACCCGGTAACCCACCTGCCGTCCGAAGAAGTCATCTACACCCGCGGCGACCGCATGAACGCTTATACGTCGGAGGACGATCAGAACTCCTTCAAGCGGCTGAATATCACCTGGGGTGTCGGAGCGGGATTTCAGTACAAGCGCTATTTCCTGCGCGGCGGGTATGACTTCGGTCTGATCAACCCCTATAAGAGCGCAGACTTCGCCAACGGCGTACATACCCGCGGACGGTTTGACCAATGGAGTATTAAGATCGGAGTATATCTATGGTACGCAGATTAATAATAACCCTACTAGGCGGAGGCCGCTCTTCCCGATTAACGGGAAGACGCTCCGGGTACGCGGAATAAAGGCGAAGGGCGAAAGGTTATAGGCGAAAGGCATTTTAAAGGCGAAGGGCGAAAGGCGAAGGGCGAAAGGTTATAGGCGAAAGGTATGATCCCTAGAGAGACGATAGATAAGATCCACGCGGCCGCCAAGATAGAAGAGGTGGTGAGCGATTATGTCACGCTGCGCAAACGCGGCGCGAACCTCATCGGGCTTTGTCCGTTTCATAACGAGAAGACCGGTTCGTTCACCGTCAGTCCGTCGAAAGGTATATACAAGTGTTTCGGTTGCGGAGCCAGCGGACATGCCTTGAAATTCATCATGGAGATCGAGCAGTGCTCGTTCGTCGAGGCGGTGAAACAGTTGGGCAAGAAGTACCATATCGAGGTCGAGGACCGCGAGCTGACCGCCGAAGAGCAACAACGGCAGGATAACCGCGAGTCGATGTTCGTCGTCAATGAGTTCGCTAATAAATGGTTTCAGAAGCAGCTCTGGGAGACTCCCGAAGGTCAGGCGATCGGTATGGGATATTTCCACGAGCGGGGACTACGAGACGACATCATCCGGAAGTACCAGTTAGGCTACTCGCCGGAGAAAGGTAATCCCTTGGCAAAAGCCCTGAAGGAACAGGGCTTCAAGGAAGAGTTCATCACCAATAATGTCGATACCAAGATCGGTGTCGGCGTGGTGGGCAAGAGTGAGGACGGTCGTCTGTACGACCGGTTCCGTGACCGGGTGATCTTCCCGATCTTCACCGTCAGCGGCAAACCCGTAGCCTTCGCCGGACGTATCCTCAAGAAGAAAGACAACGTCGGCAAATACGTCAACTCGCCGGACTCCATCATCTACTCCAAGACCAATGAGTTATACGGTCTCTTCCAAGCCAAACAAGCCATCTCCCGAACGGATATGTGCTACCTCGTGGAGGGACAGATGGACGTCATCTCGATGCACCAATCGGGTATCGAGAACGTCGTCGCGAGCGGCGGTACGGCGCTGACCAAACCGCAGATATGGCTTATCAAACGGTTCACCAGTAACATCACCGTGCTCTACGACGGCGACGCAGCAGGTATCCATGCGGCGTTACGAGGTATAGACATGTTTCTGGAGGCCGGGTTCAACGTCAAAGTGGTGCTGCTGCCGGACGGTGAGGACCCGGATAGTTATGCCCAGAACCATGACTCCACGGAGTTCATCCGTTATATCGAAGAGCACCAGACAGATTTCATCCGTTTCAAATCGGCGCTGCTGAGCAAAGATGCCGGGGATGACCCCTTCAAACGCGCAGCGCTGATCAAAGATATCACGTCCTCCATCGCCATCATCCCGGATATCATCACGCGGCAGGTCTATATCAAAGACTGCGCGGAGCGGCTCCACATGAGCGAGCAGGTTCTGACCAACGAGGTCGTCTCTATCCGCCGCAAGAAGATGGAGGAACGCGACAAGGAGGCGAAGAACGAAGCTCAGAAAGAAGCCGTGAACCCCACGGCGGTCGTCAACCCGACTCAGGTTCATCCGCAGAAACCCGTGGTAGCCCCGAAGACACCGTTGGAGCAGAACTACTATAACCTCATCCAGCTTCTCGTCCGTTACGGCGAGCGGCCGATAGAGGTGGACGGCACGGTCTATACCATCGGTGAAGTGATCATCTACACCCTTGAGGGCGACGAGATAGCCCCGCCGGTACCGGTCTATCAGACGATCATGGACGAGTTCAAGGCGCACTGCAAAGACGAGGGATTTAGATCGGAGGAGTTCTTTAAGTTCCACCCCGATCCCACGGTCAGCAGTCTGGCGATAGAGATGATCGCCGAGCGGTATCAGTTCGTCCAGAGCAACGGCGAGAGACGGTTGGGCGAACTCGTGACCCAACTGCTGTACGAGATCAAACTGACGGTCATCAACATGCAGATCGAGCAGGTGGAGCAGGACCTGAAAGATGCGCAGGCAGCAGGCGATTGGAACCAACAGGCACAACTGCTGTCCTACCAGCCGCAGCTCATCGCCCAACGAAACGAGATCTGCAAGATCTTAGGGAACAGAGTGGGAGTTTAGGATTTAGGGTTTAGGGTTTAGGATTTAGGGTTTAGGATTTAGGGTTTAGGATTTATGTTATTTGGAGAGATTGTATACGGACCTATTCACAGCCGGAGGCTCGGCGTGAGTTTAGGGATGGAGCTGATGCCGCTGACGCATAAGCTCTGCACATTCAACTGCGTCTATTGCGAGTGCGGATGGAATACGCCGGTGGACCATCCTCAGCTTCCTACCCGCGCGGAGGTGCGTGCGGCGTTGGGGGCAAAACTAAAAAGTCTGTGTTCCGTCAGTGAGCAAAGCGAGCGGTCTGTACTCTGTCAGCAAAGCGGTCCTATAGACGTTATCACTTTCTCCGGCAACGGCGAACCGACCCTTCATCCGGATTTCCTCGGTATCATCGAGGACACCTGTGCCCTGCGGGACCAATACTGCCCGGGAGCCAAAGTGAGCGTGCTGTCCAACTCGACGCAGTTAGGCCGGCCGGATGTCGTCAAGGCCTTGAAGCGATGCGACAACCGGATTCTCAAACTCGATGCCGGTACGGACGAGATGATGCGGCGGATAGACCTGCCGGTGAATAAAGAACTGACGGTCGAGCGGATCATGGGATGGCTCGCAGCCTTCGAGGGCGACTTCACGCTGCAGACCTGTTTCCTCCGCGGCGAGCATGACGGCAAGCCCATCGACAACACGACTCCCGAAGAGTTAGACGCATGGTACAAAGCGGTAGAGACGCTGCGTCCCAAACAGATCATGATCTACGTCATCGACCGCAAGACGCCGGAGGAGCGGCTCGAGAAGATCTCCCGCGAAGAGATGGAGCGCATCGCGGCGCCGCTCATCGCCAAAGGGTTCGAGGTCTCTATCTCCGCATAAATTCTTATCATTAGATTTGCTTTTTCCATCGCTATGAAGATTCTCGTCGCGCCATTAAATTGGGGTCTGGGTCACGCAAGCCGTTGCGTGCCGTTGGTGCAGCAGTTCATCGACGAGGGGCATGAGGTGATCATCGGCGGCGACGGGGAGAGTCTGACGCTGCTGAGAAAACATTTCCCGAAACTACGATACGTCTATCTCGCACCGCTGAACCTACGATACGGAAAAGGCAAACGGCAGGTCTGGGCGATGGTGAAAGCGATACCGCAGATACTGAGTTGGGCGATGAAGGATCATGCGCTCTTGCAGGCGGTGCTACGCGAGGAGCAATTCGGGATGGTAGTCTCGGACAACCGCTTCGGATGCTATCTGAGCCCAAAGACGAAGAAGGCGAACCCGGAGATACGGAGCGTCTATATGACCCACCAGCTGCATATCTTCCTGCCCAGCGGATGGCGGTGGTTGGAAGGACTCGCAGAACGCCTCCACGCGCGCGTATGTGCAAAATATAAAGAGGTGTGGGTTCCGGACTACGAGGAGAAAGAACGGAGCCTGAGCGGCGAGTTAGGGCATCCGAAAATTTCAAATTTCAAATCTCAAATTTCAAATCTTAAATATATCGGTCCCCAAAGCCGGTTCGAACCCTACCGTGACGTCCGTAGTGGTCACGATATGGTCACGGAAATGAGCTCACGGAGGACTGATTCCTATGAGACGGTCGCCCTACTCAGTGGCCTGGAGCCGCAACGGACGATCTTGGAGCGGGAGATAGCAGCGCGGTACGCGGGCAAAGAAGGACAGGTACTGATTGTGCAGGGCTTGATGAACCGACCGAACACACGCATGAAGCGGGGGAACATCACCATCGTGCCGTACTTAGGGGACGAAGAGTTAGCGAAGGCGTTGGTGGGCGCGAAACATATCATCGCCCGTTCAGGCTACTCGACGATCATGGACCTGGAGGCATTAGGGGTACTCGAAAAAGCGGAATTAATCCCCACTCCGGGGCAGCCGGAGCAGGAATATTTGGCATTTTGGGCACAAAAACGCATAATAAAGTAAAAAAAATGCGAAAATATTTGCTCAATTCAAAAAATTGTAGTAATTTTGCACGCTCTTTCGCCGGAAAGCGCGAACGCGCGGTGCCATCGTATAACGGTTAGTACTCAAGATTTTCATTCTTGCAATAGGGGTTCGATTCCCCTTGGCACTACTTCGCTTGCGTTAAGGTTCGTTACGACTCGCGGCTCTGCCGCTCAATGGAAACTCGCCTTACGCTACGCTCTCCCCACCGGACGCACTATCGTTAGCGCCCGTCGGGGACCCCGAGAGAAAATGACCTTCCTATAAAACAATCTCCTGCGGGTGATCCTCTCAAAGCCCGAAGGATACAAAACAACAAAAAAACAAAGATGGCAAATCACAAAAGCTCTTTGAAGCGTATTCGCCAAACGGCAGCGCGCAAAGCACACAACCACTACTACGCTAAAACCGCACGTAACGCTGTGCGCGACCTGCGCAAGACGACCGATAAAGCTGCAGCCGCAGAGGCTCTGCCTAAAGTAAGCTCTATGCTGGACAAATTGGCTAAGCGTCACATCATTCATGTGAACAAAGCTGCTAATCTCAAATCGAAATTGGCTCGCTTCGTAAACAAACTTGGCTAAGCGAAACGCATTAGGTCAACGGAAGAATCACGAGAGTGGTTCTTCTTTTTTTATGCAAAAATGTCACAAAAAGAGTACGAATATTTGCATAATTCAAAAAAAAGTGCTACCTTTGCACCCGAATTTGATACAATTATTAAGATGAACGAGAATAATATCCCTGTAGTAGATTGTCCGTACGGCGATTATATGGTTGGTGACGCGAGTGGTAAACTGATGAACGAGTACGGCCGGTTCCCGTGTAAGATCATGTGCGGCGTGTACGCCTTGTTGGTGCGCGGCACGGCGAACACGACGATCAACGTAACCGAATACGACTTCAAGGCGAATGATATCTTGCTCTTAGAGCCCGGCAGTTTCTTCCTGATCCGCGAGTTCTCGGATGACGCGTTGGTGTATTGGATTGTATTCGGCAGCAAGTTTCTGGAGAAATACACGGTGAACAACCGCATGTCGCTGTCGGCGTTGCAGCTACACTCGCCGAAGATCCACGTGAGCGACAACCACATGAAGGTGCTTTGCTCGATGTACGACACGATCATCGCGGCGCTGAACGCCGAGCCGACGATGCTTGACACGGAGAAGATGGTACATATCTTCAACCTGCTGCAGACGAGTTATGCGAAGTATGCGAAGGAGCAGGACGAGTACCTGGTGAAGCCGCTGGACCGCAAGACGGAGATCTATCAGGATTACTGCCAGTTGGTACTGCAACACTACCAGCAGTGGCACCACGTCAGCCAGTACGCCGAGGCGATGCGACTGACGCTTCCGCATTTATGCTCGACCATCAAGTCGGTGGGAAACAAGACCGCCGGAGATATCATCATCGAGGCGATCATCACGGACGCCAAGTCGCAGTTGAAACTCACGAACCACCAGGTGAAAGAGATCGCGCTGAGTCTGGGTTTTGACAATGTAGCGTTCTTCAACCGCTTCTTCAAATCCCGCGTGGGCGTGACGCCCAAGGCCTATCGGGCAGGATAAGAGAGAGGGATGGGTTATTTGCCGTAGGCGGCAACAATATGTTTGACGAGGGGATGTCGTATGATATCTTTCTCGTCAAACTCTATTATACGCAGTCCTTTGATGTCTTGAAAGCGCTCGATGGCGTCGCGCAGACCGGATTTCTGGGAGGCAGGCAGGTCCACCTGGGTGAGGTCTCCGGTGACGATCATCTTACCGCCTATACCGAGTCGGGTGAGGAACATCTTGAGTTGGGGCACCGTGGTATTCTGCGCCTCGTCGAGGATGACGACAGCGTCGGAGAGGGTGCGTCCGCGCATGAAAGCGAGCGGGGCAATCTGGATGGTACCTTTCTCCATATACTCCGTCAGTTTGGCAGAAGGAATCATATCCTGCAGGGCGTCGTAGAGGGGCTGCAGATACGGGTCGATCTTCTCCTTCATGTCACCCGGCAGGAAGCCTAATTTCTCCCCTGCTTCGACAGCAGGACGGGAGAGGATGATGCGGCGCACCTCTTTGTTCTTGAGCGCCCGCACGGCAAGAGCAATCGCCGTATAAGTCTTACCGCTACCGGCAGGACCGATAGCGAAGAGAAGGTCGTTGTCCTCATAGGACTGGACGAGCGCCTGCTGGTTCTTGGAGCGGGCGTAGATAGACTTGCCGTTGACGCCGTGGAGGATGAGGTTGTCGGTAGCCTGCTCATGGGGTTTGTCGCCGTGCAAGAGGAGCAGGATATCTTGCTCCGTGAGGCGGTTATTGCGCACGCAGAAGGTCTCACAGAGGCGCAGGGCTTTCTCGAAACGGTCGATGGCGGCGTCGGAGCCGGAGACCTTGACCTGGTATCCGCGCGCCACGACGCGTACGTCGGGGTTCTGGTTCTTGAGACAGAGGATATTGGCGTTATTCACACCGTAAAAGGTCGGTGTATCCAGGGCATCGTTGAGCGTAATGATTTGTTCCATCCGGGTTAAGTGTTACGAATATAGATTGCGGGCCGTTATGCAGCAGCAGGAACGGCACGTTGAGTTTACGATTATAGGTGATTGCTTGGTCGAGGGTCTTCTGGGTCAGGGGTACAGTCTCCGCCTTGCACTCGATGAGAAGGAGGGGCTGCAGCGAGGCGTCATAGACTACCGCGTCGCAGCGAATAAGCCTACCCTCGTCCCCTCCCTGAAGGGAAGGGAGATGAAAAGCCACTTCAACGGCGATGAGCGAGGCGGGATAGCCGAGCTGCTCCACCATGCGGTGCAGCAACTGCTGTCTAACCCACTCTTCCGGCGTCAGCCGCACCCATCGGTGCCGCCAGGCGCAGAAGATCTGCTCTTTGCCGTTGTAGAGACGGGTTCTCATTTAAGGTAGTTATCTTTGAGAGAGCAGGTACGGTTGAGTACCAGGTGATCAGCCGTGGTGTCAGGATCAACTACGAAATAGCCTTGTTTCAAGAGCTGGTAATGGTTCTCCTGCTCGATACCGTCCTTGAGTACCGGTGCGTGGAGCTCCGAGCGGAGGGAAGATTCCACTTTGGCGGTTACCACCTTGAGGCTGTCGGGGTTGAGCAGGTCGCGGAAATCGCCTTCCTCGGCGGAGGGGTTCTCGACGGCGAAGAGGCGGTCGTAGAGACGCACCTCGGCGTCGAGTGCGGACTTGCACTCCACCCAGTTGATCGTGGCTTTGGTCTTGCGGTTACCGCCTTCGGTGCCGGACTTAGAGTTCGGGTCGTAGGTGGCATAGACGGTCGTGATCTTGCCGTCGGCATCTTTCTCGCAGCCGGTAGCCTGGATGATATACGAAGCTTTGAGACGTACCTCGCGGCCGCCGGGAGAGAGGCGGTAGAACTTATTATCCGCTTCCTCGAGGAAGTCGCCGCGCTCGATCCATAACTCCTTGCCGAATTGCATCTCGCGGGTACCGAGTTCCTCATGCCCGTCGATATTCTCCGCGATGATGGTCTCGCCGGCACCCTCGTAGTTGGTGATGACGAGTTTGACGGGGTCAAAGATAGCACATACGCGTGGAGCGGTCTCCTTGAGGTCCTCGCGGATCGTGTGCTCCAAGAGGCCCTGGTCGATCATGCCTTCTACCTTGGTATAACCGATCTTATCCATGAAGGTGCGGATCGCCTGCGGGGTATAGCCGCGGCGACGCAGACCGCAGACGGTCGGCATTCGCGGGTCGTCCCAGCCGGCTACGAGACCTTCCTTGACGAGTTGCAGCATCTTACGCTTGGACATGACGGTATAGGTGATATTGAGGCGGTTAAACTCACGCTGCTTCGGGCGATAGTCGGGGCCGTATGGCGAGAGACCGCAGAAGTTCGGTCCGCTGAACTGATCGATGAAATAGTCGTAGAGCGGACGGTGTACCTCGAACTCGAGGGTACAGATCGAGTGCGTTACGCCCTCGAAATAATCGCTCTGTCCGTGGGCGAAGTCGTACATCGGATAGACGTTCCACTTACGTCCCGTGCGGTGGTGAGGATGCGAAGTGATGATACGATACATGATCGGATCACGGAAATGCATATTCGGATTCGCCATGTCGATCTTCGCGCGCAGCACCATCTTACCCTCCTCTATCTCGCCGCGCTGCATGGCCTCGAAGAGACGCAGGTTCTCTTCGATCGGCCGGTCGCGGAAAGGCGAAGCCACACCGGGCTCGGTAGGCGTTCCTTTCTGCTCGGCTATCTGCTCAGCGGTCTGCTCATCGACATAGGCCTTGCCTTGTTTGATGAACATGATGGCGAGGTCATAGAGCTGCTGGAAATAATCGGAGGCGTAGAAGATCTGTCCCCATTTGAAACCGAGCCAGCGGATATCGCGCTCGATGGTCTCTACGTATTCGGTATCCTCTTTAGCGGGGTTGGTATCGTCAAAACGGAGGTTACATACGCCGTTGTACTTCTCGGCGATGCCGAAGTCCATACAGATGGCCTTGACGTGGCCGATATGCAGGTAGCCGTTCGGCTCCGGCGGGAAACGGGTCTGGATACGTCCGTTATTGACTCCCTCAGCGAGGTCTTTCTCTACAATCTGCTCAATGAAATTGAGGCTGCGTTCCTCATTTTGCGTTTTCTCTACTTCCATAATTTATCCTTTAATGATACCTCTGGGCGAGGCTTTAACGAAATTGACAATCATATCGCGTTCGGGAGAAGCGGGCATCTCTGCCTCTACCTTGGCGAGCGCTTGGGTGGTGTTGAGACCACTGTTATAGATGATGCGGTACACCTCCTGGATGGTATGAATCTGCTCGGGGGTGAATCCGCGGCGGTTAAGTCCGACAGAGTTGATGCCGCAATAGGAGATCGGCTCGCGGGCGGCGATAGCGAACGGCGGTACGTCTTTGTTAATCTTCGAGCCGCCCTGTATCATGACGTGGCCGCCGATATGGCTGAACTGGTGGACGAGCGTACCGCCGCCGATGATGGCGAAATCATCCACCTCCACCTCGCCGGCAAGCTGGGTGCAGTTAGACATGATGATATGATCATGCAGGATGCAGTCGTGCGCCACGTGGCAGTAAGCCATGATGAGGTTATTATTGCCGATGACGGTCTTGCCCTTGCTGAAAGTACCGCGGTGAACGGTGACGAACTCACGGAGGACGTTATTGTCGCCGATGAGGGTACAGGTCTCTTCGCCGTGGAACTTCAGGTCCTGCGGGATAGCGCCGATGACGGCAGAGGGGAAGACATGGCAGTTCTTGCCTAATTTGGTATAGCGGCAGATAGTAGCGTTGGAATCAATGACACATCCGTCGCCGATCTCTACGTCCCGGTCGATACAAACGAAAGGACCTATCTCTACATTCTCACCGATCTTAGCTTCGGGATGAATAGATGCTAAAGGAGAAATCATATTTATTCGCTTAATATTTGGTTTCTTAATCGACGGACACACTGCGTATTGAAGGTGTGTCCGGGTTTGTAGGCTACGATACGTCCCTGGATACGCATGCCGAGGAGCGAGAGGTCGCCGATGACGTCGAGCAGCTTATGCCGTGCGGGCTCGTTCTGGTAGTTGAGGGGCGAGAGGTAACCGAGTTTCTTGGCGTCCAGATGGGGCTGACCCAACTTGTCGCAGAAATAATCCATACCTTCCTGGGACATCTCCGTCTCGTAGATGACGAGTGCGTTCTGCAGGTCGCCGCCTTTGATCAGACCGACGCGCAGGAGGGGTTCTATCTCGCGCACGAAGCAGAAGGTACGCGCCGCAGCAATCTCCCGGGGATAATTCGCGAGGTCGGTGAGCGTAGCGTGCTGCTCACGCAGGAGGACCGACTGAAAGGCGATCGTGACATCCGCCTCGTAGTGGTCGCAAGGCTCGATGCGCATCCGGTTGCCGTGCTCGGAGATATACTCGATGGGTTCGGTCACGATATAGATGTTCTGCTCTGCGTCCTGCTCCTCGAGGCCCACGCGCTGGATCTCCTTGACGAAGAACCGCGCCGAACCGTCCAGGATCGGCATCTCGGGTGCATCGACGTCGATGATGCAGTTATCCACGCCCATGGCGTAGAGGGCGCTCAGCGCGTGCTCGACGGTGGAAACTTTCCATTTTCCGTGCTCCAGGACGGTGCCGCGCTCGGTCGCCGAGACGTAGTCCGCCAGAGCCTGATAGCAGGGTTGTTTGGGGAGATCGATGCGGCGGAGACAGATACCTGTGTTTGCAGGGGCGGGGTTAAACGTCGCCGTGATATGCAAACCCGTATGCAAGCCGACCGAACTGAGGGAGAAACTCTCCTTGATAGTATGTTGCTTCATGTAATTAGTTGTTTCTTGTTCCGGATTGTTTGAATCGCACTACCGCGCGACGCCAGATACCTGCGTCGATAGCTGGGGTACCCATGTACATGCCGGGCTTCTTGATTGAATTGGCGATGCCGCTCTGGGCACCGAAGATACAGTTATCGGCCACCTCGATATGTCCCGCCACGCCGACCTGGCCGGCGAGGATACAGTGCTTGCCGATCTTCGTACTGCCGGCTATACCTACCTGTGCGCAGAGGAAGGTCGATTCGCCTACCTCGACATTATGCGCCACCTGAACGAGGTTATCTATCTTCGCATTCTTGCGGACAATGGTCGAACCCATCATGGCGCGGTCGATGGTGGTGTTGGCACCTATCTCCACGTCGTCCTCGATGATGACGTTTCCGATCTGCGGGATCTTCTGATTGACGCCCTGTGCGTCCGGCTCGAAGCCGAAACCGTCGGCACCGACCACTACGCCGGCATGGAGGATACATCCCTCGCCGACGAGGCAGTTGGCGTAGATCTTCACGCCCGCATAGAGGATCGTACCCTTGCCGATGGTGACATTATCGCCGATATAGACGTTCGGGTATATCTGTACTCCCTCGCCCAGACGCACGTTCTTACCGATATAAGCAAAAGCGCCTACGTAGGCATCCGCAGGAATGACAACCCCTTCGGATACGAAGGAGGGCTGCTCGATACCTTTTTTCGCAGGGAACATAGCCTTGCTGACCATCGCCAGAAGCTGTCCCATCGCGCCGCGGGCATTCTCCACAAGGATGAAAGCGCCGCCGGCTTTGCCTTCGCCGTCGGGGAAGGCGATCTTGCCCTCTACCAAGGAGCGGGTGATGAGTACCACGCCGGCTTGGGTGTTTTGCAGGCAGGGGATATATTTCTCGTCCGTCACGAAGGAGAGGTGCTGCGCCTGCGCCTGCTCGATCGGGGCTACGTCGCTGACCTTGGCGTTGGCGTTGCCGTATAACTCTCCGCCCAGAAGGGCTGCTATCTGTTGTGCACTAAATTCCATTTCTGTATTTGAATAAATATCGTTTGATGGGCTTGCGGGTCAGAGCCGCGAGGTCGAGTATCTCGCTGGCATCCGCGATGTCGCGTACCGTACCATCCGAGTAGAGGATATCGATCGTGTCGGCCTTCTCGGAATAGGTGTTGGAGGTAGATACATGCTCGCTCCAGAGGTACGAGGCGTCTTCAGTCGTCAGACCGAAAGCCTTGGCGTAATGGTCGTTGAGGGCCGTGATGTCTGCCTCACTAAGGGGCGCGTCGAGCAACTCGCCGTGGAAGAGCCGGCGGTTGATGAAGCTCTCGCTGAGGAGGCTCAGCACCTTGTCGTCGCTGCTGACCCATGCCTTGATGGCAGAGAGCACATCGTTGTCGTCCAGCAGAGCGTATTGGTCCAGCGCTTCGCTCCGCGGAGCGAACTGCGCCATGGAGACAGGCTGGTAGAGGAAGTACCGCAACGCCGGCGCGCAGAAAAGCTCCTTGCCGCTGCGGGCAAGCTCTTTGGCACGGCTCAGGATCTTGATGAGATGCTGCTCCGCCGCCACGGAGGTCTTATGCAGATAGACCTGCCAGTACATCAGG
This sequence comes from Bacteroidales bacterium UBA2712, assembly GCA_002354055.1. Taxonomy (GTDB): domain Bacteria; phylum Bacteroidota; class Bacteroidia; order Bacteroidales; family Paludibacteraceae; genus Colicola. Next base: position 81,483 of record DEKW01000007.1, on the reverse strand, counting down.
CGGCGCGCCACAAGGAATTTCTCCACGGAGTAGATTCCCTTGACCTGCACCACGAGGCGGTCGTCGCGTACGTCGAGCATCTTCAATAGACGCTCACTGGCTACCCTACCCTCCTGCACGCCCGTGAAGAAACTGTCGCGGCAGAGGTAGTCCATACGATCGACGTCCAGCTGCGAACTGATCAGCTGGTGGAGGAAATGTTTGGGATACTCGTTCTTGAAGATCGCAATCGCCATGTCGAGAGGCTTTTCCGTAACCGGTAACCCGTCACCCGTCACCGCTAAATCCTCGTTGATGCGCATCATCATAAGAAGCGAGATGTCCTCATGGGTAACGCCGTTGACGATCGTATGTTCCAGTACATGGGAGAAAGGCCCGTGACCGATGTCGTGCAGCAGGATAGCTATCTGCGCTGCCGTCGCCTCCTCGTCGGTAATCTCCACACCTTTGGTGCGGAGCGAGAGGATTGCCTCCTGCATGAGGTGCATGGCGCCGATAGAGTGCCCGAAACGCGTATGCACCGCGCCGGGGTACACCAGATAGGAGAGGCCCAACTGCTTGATGCGGCTCAGACGCTGCACGTAGGGGTGCTGCAGAACATCGTATATCAACTCGTTCGGAATAGTCAGAAATCCGAAAACCGGGTCGTTTATAATCTTTCGTTTATTTGCCATAATATAAAAGTGCGCAAAGGTACTAAATTTTTTCCATATACGCAAATACATAGGCAATAAAATCATTTTTTTATGAAAATATTTGGTAATATGAAAAAAAAGCAGTACCTTTGCACCCGATTTTAGCAAACTACTAAATTCCTCGGGATGTAAAACGAGTTTTGCAGCCCGAAAAGCGTAGAATAAAACGGAGTGTCATTGAGCGGCAACGCCGCGAGTCACACGAGTTTTAATTTAAGCGCGCCGCGATGGTGGAATCGGTAGACACGAAGGACTTAAAATCCTTTGGCCAGTGATGGCTGTGTGGGTTCAAGTCCCACTCGCGGTACGGAATGAAGCAACCCTGCATCATGCTCGCATGAATGTGGGGTTGTTGCATTTTTATACTCTTCGGATGGCTAGCAGATGGTGCGTGTAAAGGCCGTCGGGATGGGCTTTGTCGGAGAGCTCGACAGAGAAGATGCCGGTCTCATCGAGGCGCTCTACCTTAACCCGTCCGGAGCAATGGATGAGGGTTGTCGGATTGGGGTCTGCGGCCTTCTGGAGGAGTATACCGACGTGGCTAATCTTGCCGTCCTCGTGGTCGAAGAAGAGGAGGTCGCCCGGTTGCGCGCTCTTGAGTGAGCGGATAGCGCGACCGCAGGAGACCTGCTGGGAGGCGTTGCGCGGCAGGGTTTTGCCGAAGAGACTCATGACGACCTGTACGAAGCCCGAACAATCCATGCCCATGGCGTTCTTGCCGCCCCATAGATAGGGGACGTTCAGGAAGAAACGCACCGCCTGCAGGAGGTTCTGCGGGTTCAGATCGAGAGGCTTGGCGAGCACCATCGACGGGTCGATGCGGAAGCCTACGCCCAGCACCTCGAACCGTCCGTCTTTATAGTTCGTGAGCCGCGTTCCGGCGGTCAGCGGGATGGTCTGGCCGTTATTCTCGCTCACGGCGTATGCCATAGGCATCGCGACCACAGCGGCGTCCTTCAGCGCCCGGCGATAAGCGGTATAATCCTTGCCGGCGATAGGTGCGATCATCTTCGCATCGACCCACCCCTCCTGACCATCCGCGTCCAGGCGGATACGGTACCATCGGGGGTGCTCCTCTAACACGCCGCACAACTCGCCGAAGAGCATCTGGGTCTCCTGCTCTGCGCCTTCCCGCGCCTCTGCCCGCACGGGCACGACGCTATGTAAAGAAATTGCTTTCATTTCCGCTGCAAAGGTACAACAAAAATTGCACATACGCAAATAAAAATGTATTTTTCCGCAAAAATAGAATTAATATTCTATTATCGGCTGTACCTATACGGGCTTGGAGGCTCGCATACAAAGAACGTATAGGAATAGACGATAGAGGGCATCGCCCTTTGCGGAAAATACATTTATTGGCGTATGTCCGGCAGGACGCGAACGTAGCTACGGGGGAATGCCGAAGGCAGGCAGATGTCCGAAGTACACTTTTTTTGAGATACGCAAGGAAAAAAAGGAAAAAAAATGCGCGGGTCACGTTGTGGTCACGGTCACGTCGCGGGATTGACTCATAATTGGACCCATGTAGGACTCAAAACGGACTCAAAACGGACTCAAGTACTGATCCCGATTTACCAGCGGTGGCGTTCGGCGGCGATGGTGGTGGGGGCACCGTGACCGGGATAAACGACGGTCTCCGGCGGCAAGGCGAGAAGGAGGTCGAGCGAGTGCCAGAGTTGTTGGATGTCGCCGCCGGGGAGGTCGGTGCGGCCGTAACCCATTTGAAAGAGCGTGTCGCCGGAGAAGAGGACTTTGTCCTCGGGGAAATAGAAACACACGCTTCCGGGCGTGTGGCCGGGGGTGGAGAGGATTGTTAGACCGCTACCAGGTGTGACCCAGACCGCGTTGCTGACAGACCGCGTTGCTGACAGACCGTCCTGCGGACTGACAGACTGATTTACCGGGAGCGGTTCGAGGGGGAAGGGGACGGGGGTGCCGCCGATGCCGAAGAGGTCGTACTGCGCCTGCATCGCCTTTGCCATGGGGATATCCGCCTCGTGCACGAGGACCGGAGTGTGCCATTGTTCGCACGCCCAGGCGGCGCCCCAGAGGTGGTCGAGATGGCCGTGGGTGGCGAGGATAGTCAAACCGCCTGCGGCTGACAGACCGTCCTGCGGACTGACAGACCGGTAGAGCATCTGCTGCTCGTAGAGGGAGCTGCAGGCAGGGTCGATGAGGAGAAGACCGCTTTCATCGGACACGAGGTACATGTTCGTCCCGAACGACCCGACTTCAAAGGTTTTTATTTCCAACATTCTTGACAGATTTGAGGGGTTTGGAGCAGCGCTTGGGTGCGGAAGGTGCGGGCGGCAGGACCGGAGAAGAGTTCGCGGAGAGAGGCGTCGTTGATATTGCCGTACGCGTGCGCATGATCCTTATCATAGCAACAAGGCAGGACATCGCCGTTGGCGGCAATCACTACCCCACTCCAGACGCGGAAACAACCCTTGCCGAGGGGTTTGCGGTACCAGAGTCCGTCTTCATGCTGCTCGTAGCGGCGGTAACGGGGGTCGGAGGGCATGAGCGGATGACCGTGACGGTAGTCGTAGAGCTGCGCGGTCTTGAAGACCAGCCGGTCCGCACCGAGCGCCTTGTACTCCTTCCGGAAAGCACGCCACTCGTGCTCGTTGGATTTTAACCGCAGGACTTGAAGTTCGATAGTCAGACCAGCTTCGGACTGACAGACTGATTTGGCTTCTTGAAGCCATCGGAGGGCGGCTTTGCACTGGTCGAGGGAACCGCCGACGCGGTAGGCCTCATAAGTCTCCTGCGTCAGGCCGTCCATGGAGATGATGATGCGGTCGAGACCGGCGGAGACAAGGGCTTTTGCGAGCTCGGGAGTCATCGCCTGCGCGTTGGTCGAGACGATGGTATAGAGCCCGGCGTCGTGCGCCTCACGGATCATGAGAGGCAGGTCTTTATTGAGCAGGGGTTCACCCTGGAAATAAAACTGCACGACCCATGCCGAGTCTTTTATCTGCGATAGAACCCGCTCCCAGAGGTCGCGGGACATAAGACCGCTTCCAGGTGTGACCCAGACCGCTGTGCTGACAGACCGCTTCCAGGTGTGACCCAGACCGGCTTCGCCTGACAGACCCACCGGACACGCCGGGCAGCGGAGCTGGCAGACGGCGGAGGGCTCGACAGAGACGAAGAGGGGTGTATGGCGTACGAAACGCGCTGAACCGAGACGATTCAGCGCATAACTCGCGTAACAACGTAACGCGTTAATGAAGCGCGATCTTGTTAACCCGACGCTCATGGCGGCCGCCTTCAAAATCGGTCTGGAAGAACGTACGAACGATGTCCAAGGCTTTTACCGAGGAGATGAATCCGGCAGGCAGAGCCAGGACATTGGCGTTATTATGCTGGCGCGCCAGCTCCGCTAACTTCGTGTCCCAGCAGAGGGCAGCACGGATACCCTGGTGCTTGTTGGCGGTCATGCAGATACCGTTTCCGGTAGAGCAGATGATGATGCCGAACTCGTACTCACCCTTCTCCACAGCGTCCGCCAGAGGGTGCGCGTAATCCGGATAGTCGCAACTCTCCGAATTGTAGCAACCGAAGTCCTTCACTTTTGCGCCGTTGTCCTCCAGGAACAGTTGTACCTGTTGCTTCAACGCAAATCCCGCATGGTCCGAGGCCATCGCGATAGTCATTTCACTAAAGCTTTTCATATAGATTTATATTTAGATCGTTCACTTCGTTCACTGACGGACCGCTGCGCTGACAGATCGTTTCACTGACAGACCGCTGCGCTGACAGACTGATTCACTAACGGACTGCTGCGCTGACAGATTGTGTCAGACCACAGGCTGGTCTATCGACTCCTCCACGCGGCTTTTAAAACCACTTATCATCATCTGCAGCCTATCCGCTTTAGATTGTAAGTCCGCCGACTGATTATTATCAATATAGCCTATTCGTTCGGCTAACATGATTTGTGTATTCAATTCAAACAAAGATCCTAACGCAATAGATAAAAAGTGCGCGAAGTCTTTATTCGTTCTTCCTGATCCCTCTGCAATGTTAGACGGTACAGACACTGCAGCACGTGTCATCTGAGAGATAAGCCCATAAGTCTCCTTCTTAGGAATATTTTCTGCTATCTCATAGACTTCTTGTGCCAAGTCCATCGCATCTTTCCATATTTGCAGGTTCCTAAAATTGTGCATCTTTATACTTCTAAGTAATTCGGTCTGTGTTCTGTCAGCGGCTCTGCCGCGGTCTGTGCTCTGTCAGGCCGCAGGCCGGTCTATTAGAAGATCGTCGCAAGGTTGCCGAACATCAGCTTGCAGGAGATGGCAAGGACGATGATGCCGAAAAACTTACGGATGATATAAAGCGCCGTGGTACCGAGGTACTTCGTCAGCCAGTTTGTGCCGATCAGCACCAGGTAGAGCACCAACATACAAAGCAGCAGAGCGATGCAGAGGTTGCCGGTGGAATACTCCGCCGTGATCGCCAGCAACGCCGTGAAAGCACCCGGGCCGGCGTACATCGGGAAAGCCAGCGGCACGATAGCACTGCCGGAACCGATCTCGCCCTCGAGCTTGTCGTTCTGGAAGATTGTGATATCCAGCACCATCTCTAATGCCATCAAGAAGATCACGAAACCACCGGCGATAGCGAAATACTCAATCTGCACGCCGAAGAGTTTGAGCATCCATTCGCCCAAAAAGAGGAACGCCATCAGGATGATCAGACTGGCGATACAGACCTTACCGGCATGGATCTTAATGCCCTTTTTCTGCATCGAGATAGTGATGGGAATATTGCCGAAAGGATCGATGATAGCTATCAGGAAAACAAACGAGGATAGTACCTGCCAAATGTCAAAAGGACCAAAAAAAGCACGCAATGATTCCATAATACTTCGATTTTGAGTGCAAAATTACTAAAAAATTTGCATATATGCAAGAAAAATTGTAACTTTGCGCGATTTTTCGAGCAAAGGTAATTAAAATAATACAAATAACCATTTATGATTAACTCTCAAGACATCAAAAACGGCGTATGCATCCGCATGGACGGCCGTCTGTATTTCGTAATTGAGTTCCTGCACGTGAAACCGGGTAAGGGAAACACAATTATGCGTGTGAAATTTAAAGATGTTGTCGATGGCCGCGTTTTGGAGCGCCGCTTCAACATCGGCGAGAAACTCGAGGACGTACGCGTAGAGCGCCGCCCGTATCAGTTCCTCTACAAAGAGGGTGCTGACTACATCTTCATGAATAACGAGACCTTCGAGCAGGTGCCCATCGCTCATGACCTGATCACCGGCGTGGACTTCCTCAAAGAAGGCATGACCTGCGATGTCGTTTCCGACGCTTCGACCGACACGATCCTGTTTGCCGAGCTGCCGACGAAGGTAGAACTGCAGATCACCTACACCGAGCCGGGTCTCAAGGGCGACACCGCGACGAACACCCTGAAGCCCGCTACGCTGGAGACCGGCGCAGAGATCCGCGTGCCGTTGTTCATCAACGAAGGCGAGATCGTCCGCGTGGACACCCGTGACGGTAGCTACTGCGAGCGCGTGCGTTAATCAACCGCGAACGTGCGCCACTTACGGCGCGTAAGAGCACAAAAAAAATCCGGCCTTGTGGGTCGGATTTCTTTTTGTTTGCCGTTGCGTTTAAGGCGCTACGCGGTTGATGTCGCGAGGGAACATCGAGCATTCCTTGACATTGGCGATGCCTAAGAAGCAAGCCGTGATACGCTCCAGACCGATGGCAAAACCACCGTGAGGAGGCATGCCGTTCTTGAAGGTATCGAGGTAGAAATGGAACGCATCGGGGTTCATGCCACGACGGATCATCTTCTCGCGATAGTCCGCCTCTTTATGCATACGCTGGCCGCCGGAGGTGATCTCCAGACCGCGCATGAGGAGGTCGAAGCTGAGCGTCAGCGACGGGTCCTCGGGGTCGTCCATCGCGTAGAAAGCGCGGTGCTCGGAGGGGAAATGGGTAACGAACACGAAGTCCGAACCGTATTTCTCGAAGGCATACTTGCATATCGCACGTTCCTCTTCCGGCGCGAGGTCATCCTCACCGCGGTGGTCTGCTTCGCAGAGACCGTTCTCAAAGAGGATCTCGTGTACCTCGCTCAGTTTCCATGCGGGAACCTGCTCGGGAAGGACGGGGTTGACGGCATTGAGGAGCTGCAGCTCATGCGCGCAGTCGCGCTCTACGACCGCGATGATATGACGCAGCAGCGCCGCCTCGAGGACCATGACATCCTCCTGACCCTTGATGAAGCCCATCTCCACATCGAGAGAGATATACTCATTGAGGTGACGGCTCGTCGCATGTTTCTCTGCGCGGTAAGCGGGAGCAATCTCAAAGACGCGCTCATAGACGCCGACGCCGATCTGTTTGTAGAACTGCGGGCTCTGCGCGAGATAGACCTGCTTGCCGAAATAATCCATCTTGAAGACGTTCGCGCCGCCTTCTGCACCCTCGGAGACAATCTTCGGGGTGAAGATCTGGGTGAAGCCGTTAGCAGACAGGAACTCGCCGAAAGCGCGAGCGATGGTGCTCTGCACCTTGAGGATCGCCATGTCGCGCGGGTTACGGAGGGTTACCTGACGGTTATCGAACTTATAACGCAGGAGGGTCTCCTCGTCGCCGAACTTCAGGGCGTTCATATCCACCACCTCAGCGGTCGTCGGACGGCTCAATACGCGAACCTCAGCTACTGCGATCTCAATCGTGTTGTAGAACGCTGCGGGGTCCTTGATCTTCGCCTCGTTGACGGTACCGGTGAGGGTGATCGCCATCTCGCGGCAGAGGTCGTTCATCGCGATCTCATTGCCTGCCTCGTCGAAGAACTTCGAGGAGTCGTTGGAAACGACCGCCTGAAGCAGTCCGCGGCTCTTACGGAGAACGATGAAGCCGCCCCACTTCGTGACGCGGACATTATGGATCATGCCGGAAACGGAAACAGACTCGCCAACCTTAGCGTTGGCGAGATCTGTTACGTTTTCATTATGCTGATTAACGTTCAAAAACATAGTTTTTTAACGATTTATCGTAATGACGTTATTACGTAATGACGTTATTACGAAAGGTTTTTTACTCAGCAGCAGGAGCTTCAGGAGCGGCAGCAGGAGCAGCCTCAGCCTCAGCAGCAACCTCAGCTACAGCCTCCTTAACGGCTTTCTTGCCGGCACGGCGGGTAGCTTTCTTAGCAGCTTTCTTGGTCTGAGAGAGCATGTTCTCGTTGTAGTCCACGAGCTCGATGATACACATCTCGGCAGCGTCACCGAGACGGAAACCGGTACGGAGGATACGGGTGTAACCACCGGGACGGTTAGCTATCTTCTCGCCTACATTCTGGAAGAGTTCGGTAACGACCTCTTTCTGCTTGAGGAGGGAGAAAGCCAGACGGCGGTTATTCATATTGTCCTCTTTCGCGCGAGTGAGGATCGGCTCTACGTAGATACGGAGCGCTTTCGCCTTAGCGAGGGTGGTGCTGATACGCTTGTGGAGAATCAGCGAGCACGCCATATTCGACAGCATCGCAGCGCGATGGTTTGCCTTGCGGCTAAGGTGATTGAATTTCTTATTATGACGCATAATAATGTTTAATTTAAAGTTTAAAAAAGTTTAAGGAGTTTAATGGAGTTTACTCATTCACGTGGTAGCGTGAGATGTCCATCCCGAAAGCAAGTCCATTACGCTCGAGCAGTTCGTCGAGTTCGGTGAGCGATTTCTTACCGAAGTTACGGAACTTCAGGAGGTCCGCACGGTGGTACTTAACGAGTTCGCCAAGGGTCTCTACCTCTGCTTGCTTCAAGCAGTTCAGCGCACGTACGGAGAGGTCCATATCCTGGAGCTTCTGGTTCAGAAGCTGACGCATACGGAGAATCTCCTCGTCGAGTGCGGAAGAGTTCTTCTTGGTCTCCTCCTCGAGGACTATACGTTCGTCGGAGAAGAGCATGAAGTGGTAGATAAGGATCTTAGCGGCCTCAGTCAGTGCCTGTTGCGGCGTGATGGAGCCGTCGGTAGTGATCTCGAGGGTGAGTTTCTCGTAGTCGGTACGTTGCTCGACACGATACTGGTCAACCGAGATCATGACGTTACGGATAGGGGTGTAGATGGAGTCGATAGCAAGGGTGCCGATAGGATCGTCTTTCTTGCGGTTCTCGTCACCGGGCACGTATCCGCGTCCTTTGTTGATAGTAATCTGTATCTCGAAATCTGCCGAGTCATCGAGCTCCGCGAGACGGAGGTCGGTATTGAGGACCTCGAAGTTCTGGAGGACAGAGTTGAACTCACCGGCGAGGAAAGCTTTCGCTTTACGTACGTGGAGAGTAACGGTCTCGGTCTCCTCCTCGATGCCCTCTTTACGAGCAAAGCGGATTTGTTTGAGATTCAGGATCAAGTTGGTAACGTCAGTGATGACACCGGGGATGGTAGCAAATTCATGATCAATACCACTAATCTTGACAGAGCAGATGGCATATCCCTCGAGGCTGCCCAGCAGCACACGACGGATCGCATTGCCTATCGTAATTCCGTACCCCGGCTCGAGTGGGCGAAATTCAAATACGCCTTTGGTAGCACTCGAATCCAACATGATAACCTTGTCAGGTTTGATGAAATTTAATATTGCCATGAATTTAATGATTATTTAGAGTACAACTCAACGATTAATTGCTCCTTGATATTCTCCGGAATCTCTGCGCGAGCGGGGATATTGAGCAACTTACCGGCTTTGTCAGCCTCGTTCCACTCGAGCCAGCCATACTTAGCATGGTTGAAGCCCTGGAGGGACTCATTGATCACCTCGAGGGATTTCGCTTTCTCGCGAACCGCAACGATCTGACCGGGTTTAACGGAGTAGGAAGGGATATTCACTACCTGTCCGTCCACGGTGATGTGGCGGTGGGAAACGAGCTGGCGAGCAGCGGCGCGGGTAGGCGCCATGCCGAGACGATAAACGATGTTATCGAGGCGGCACTCGAGAAGCTGGATGAGGATCTCACCGGTAATACCTTTGGTACGTGCAGCTTTTGCGAAGAGGAGGCGGAACTGTTTCTCCAGGACACCGTAGGTGTATTTAGCCTTCTGCTTCTCAGCCAGCTGAGTACCGTACTCAGAGTTTTTCTTACGACGGTTAACGCCGTGCTGTCCGGGTGCGTACGGACGTTTTGCAAGCACCTTATCCTCGCCGAAGATAGCCTCGCCGAAACGGCGTGCAATGCGAGATTTTGGGCCAATATATCTTGCCATAATATTTAAACGTTAAAGGGTTTATGCGCTTCGCGCGTCTAGTGCGCTATGCGCGTTAATACTATTTTATTATACGCGACGACGTTTCGGAGGACGGCAACCGTTGTGCGGCATCGGAGTCACATCTACGATCTCCGTTACATCGATACCTGCAGCGACGCAGGCACGGATAGCCGACTCACGTCCTTGTCCGGGACCCTTAACGTATGCTTTCACTTTACGCAAACCGAGGTCATAAGCGACCTTGCAGCAGTCTGCTGCTGCCATCTGGGCTGCGTACGGAGTATTTTTCTTGCTGCCACGGAAGCCTTGCTTACCAGCGGAAGACCAGCTGATAACTTGGCCGTCACCGTTAGCAACAGTAACGATAACATTATTGAAAGAAGACATCACGTGAAGCTGGCCTACGCCTTCGATCTTCACTACGCGCTTCTTTGCTGCAATAGCTTTCTTTGCCATAATTGATAGATATTTTTAGTGTTGTTACAATTCGTTGCCTTCGTCTTAGCCCCAAGGGGCACGATTAAAGCAACTGCGTGATTACTTAGTTGCTTTTTTCTTGTTTGCAACAGTTTTCTTACGTCCCTTGCGCGTGCGGGCGTTGTTCTTGGTGCTCTGTCCACGAACGGGAAGACCGATACGATGACGAACTCCACGGTAACAACCGATATCCATCAAGCGTTTGATGTTCAATTGTGTTTCCGAACGAAGATCACCTTCTACTTTGAATTTAGCACCGATGATCTCACGGACTTTAGCTGCTTGGTCATCCGTCCAATTCTCTACCTTGATGCTTGGGTCAATGCCTGCCTCTGCGAGAATTTTCTTTGCGCTTGAACGACCTATTCCGTAGATATAAGTCAAGCTGACTTCGCCACATTTGTTCTGCGGTATATCTACACCGACAATTCTTATAGCCATAATTTAAAACTAAGGATAATTTTGTTAAAAAATAATTTGATTTTAAGAAGTGGTTGAATCTAATTAAAGATCGCGCTTATCCTTGACGCATCTTCATTTTAGGTTCCTTCTTGTTGATTACATACAAGTGGCCTTTGCGACGTACAATCTTGCAGTCTGCATTGCGCTTCTTGATTGATGCTCTTACCTTCATAGTAAAAACTTTGTTTTTCTTTTGGAGTCAGGAGTCAGGAGTCAGGAGTCGAGACTAATATGTCCTTATTCCTTATTCCTTATTCCTTCATCCCGATTAATAATTACTTGTAGCGGAAGGAGATTCTTCCTTTGGTGAGGTCATAGGGACTCATCTCTACTTTCACACGGTCACCGGCAAGGATCTTGATGTAATGCATACGCATCTTTCCGGAGATGTGGGCGATGATGAGCGGTCCGTTTTCGAGTTGGACACGGAACATAGCGTTGGACAAAGCCTCTACTACCGTGCCGTCAACCTCAATGCTGTCTTGTTTTGCCATACTGTTTGTTATTTAGATGATTTTTTCTTAGATGAATCGGTCACCCAATACTTCTTGGATAAACTCAAAGGTGGAGAGGATATCTGCTTTGCCGTTCCGCACGCAAACGGATAGTTCGTAGTGTGCTGCAGGCTTGCGGTCGATGGTCCTGGCGGTCCAGCCGTCGTCCTCGATGAGGACATTCCGTCTGCCGAGGGTGATCATCGGCTCGATAGCGAGGGTCATTCCGGACTTGAGGACGATGCCGTTGCCTCGTCTTCCGTAGTTGCACACCTCGGGATCCTCGTGCATCTCCCGACCTATACCATGACCCACAAATTCGCGAACAACGCCGTATCCGGCTTTCTCGCAGTGGGTCTGGATGGCGGAACCTATATCTCCGAGACGACGGCCGGTGATGGCCTGGTCGATACCGAGATAGAGCGCCTCCTTGGTCGTACGCAGCAGTTGCATCACCTCCGGGCTCACCTCCCCCACCGGGAAGGTATAAGCGGAGTCGGAATGCCAGCCGTTGAGCTCGATAGACGAATCCACGGAGATGACGTCGCCTTCCTTGAGAATGACCTTGTCGGAGGGGATGCCGTGAACCACCTGTTCGTTAACAGACGTACAGAGGGTTGCGGGATAATCCTCGTATCCAAGGCATGCGGGACGGCCACCATGATCCATGATGAACTCGTACGCTATCTTATCCAGTTGGGCGGTAGTAACACCCGGCTTGATAGCCTTAGCCACTTCGGCATAAGTCTTACCAAGCAGGATGTTGCTTGCCCGCATGAGTTCTACTTCTTCGTCAGTCTTGAGAAAAATCATCTATCCAACGAATTAGTAGGCCATAGCACCGGAGCGACCTTTGATGCGCATGCCGGACTCGAAGAATCCGTCGTAGTGACGCATCAGGAGATGACTCTCGATCTGCTGCAAAGTATCCAAAATAACACCCACCATAATCAGCAAGGACGTACCGCCGAAGAACTGCGCGAAGCCCATCGTCACACCGAACAGGCGAGCGAACGCCGGCAGGATAGCGATGAGGGCGAGCAGGATCGAACCCGGCAGGGTGATGCGGCTCATAATGGTGTCAATATACTCAGCCGTCTTCTTACCCGGTTTCACACCCGGAATGAATCCGTTGTTCAGCTTCAGGTTCTCTGCCATCTGAACCGGATTGATGATGATCGCGGTGTAGAAATAGGTGAAGGCGATAATGAGGAGTGCAAATACGAAGTTGTACCAGAAACCGTTGTTGTCCATAAACGCACGCGTGAAAGCCGAAGCCTCAGAAGCGTTGAAGCCCACGATTGCGATAGGGATAAACATGATCGCTTGCGCGAAGATGATCGGCATTACGTTAGCAGCATTCACCTTGAGAGGGATATACTGACGTACGCCGCCATACTGCTTGTTACCCTGGATACGTTTCGCATACTGCACCGGAATACGGCGGGTACCCTGAACCAGCATGATTGCGAACGCAAACACGAGGAGCAGGATCACTACCTCCAATACGAAGACCATCAGTCCACCGGTACCGGTATCGTTGAGGCGAGAGGAGAACTCCTGAACAAGAGCCCCCGGGAGGCGCGCGATGATACCGATCAAGATGATGAAGGAAATACCGTTTCCTACACCGCGATCGGTGATACGCTCACCAAGCCACATGACGAACATCGAACCTGCACAGAGCAGGATGGTGGACGAGATTGTAAACCAGTTGAATCCAACGGCGAGAGGCTGACCTGCCTGACCCATCTGTACTGCCAGGTTAACGAGATAACTCGGTCCCTGGAAGAGCAGGATAGCCACGGTCAGATAGCGCGTGATCTGGTTCATCTTCTGACGGCCGGACTCACCCTCTTTCTGCATCTTCTGGAAATACGGCACTGCGATAGAAAGCAGCTGTATCACAATCGATGCGGAGATATAAGGCATGATACCCAGCGCAAAGATAGACGCGTTCGAGAAGGCTCCACCGGAGAACATATCGAGCAGCGCCATCAGACCACCTGCTGTCTGACTATGCAGAGCAGAGAGTGCCGTGGGATCAATACCGGGAAGAACGACGAACGAACCGAAACGATAGATGAGCACGAACAAAAGCGTGGTCAGCAGACGGCCGCGGAGGTCCTCGATCTTCCAGATATTTTTAATTGTCTCAATAAAACGCATAATAGTTTTCGTTTAACGTTTAACGAGTTAACGATTAGTGTTCTTAGATCTTCTCGATAGCACCGCCGGCAGCGAGGATTGCCTCTTCTGCTTTCTTGGAGAAAGCGTTAGCCTGAACGGTCAGTTTAGCTTTCAGTTCGCCGTTACCCAGGATCTTAACGAGCTGGGTCTTGGAGATGAAGCCAGCCTCGTGGAGCTCGATCAAGCCGATCTTCTCCAGTTTCTTAGCCTCAGCGAGTTGCTGGAGGGTAGAGAGGTTGATAGCTTTGTACTCCACACGGTTGATGTTCTTAAAGCCGAACTTAGGCAGACGACGCTGCATAGGCATCTGACCACCCTCGAAACCGATCTTCTTGCTATAACCGGAGCGCGACTTAGCACCCTTGTGACCACGGGTAGAAGTTCCACCCAGGCCCGAACCTGCACCACGGCCGACACGCTTTGCGGTCTTAACCGATCCTGCTGCAGGGGTAAGATTATTCAATTCCATAATGATAATTCGTTTTTAGGATTAGTCAATAACTTTAACAAGGTGCTTTACCTTCTCTACCATACCCAGGATAGCCGGGGTGGCTTCGTGCTCAACGACTGCGTTCATTTTGCGCAGACCAAGAGCTTGCATGGTCTCCTTCTGCACCTTCGGACACTTAATAGTACTGCGTACTTGTTGAATTTTAATTTTTGCCATAATTGTAGAAGAATTTATTAACCATTAAACACTGTAGAGAGGCTTACGCCACGGTTAGCAGCTACGGTACGAGCGTCACGCAGTTCAGCGAGCGCCTGAATAGTAGCTTTTACGAGGTTGTGAGGGTTGGACGAACCTTTGGACTTAGCCAAGACGTCGTGAACACCTGCGCTCTCCAGAACGGCACGCATAGCACCACCGGCTTTTACTCCGGTACCGTGCGTAGCAGGCTGGATGTAAACGCGGCTACCACCGAACTTAGCATACTGCTCGTGAGGGATAGTGCCCTTCAGAACAGGTACCTGAATCAGGTTCTTCTTCGCAGCCTCGGTAGCTTTCTGCATTGCTGCAGCAACCTCACCTGCTTTACCCAAACCGTAACCTACAATTCCGTCTTCATTTCCAACAACTACGATAGCTGCGAAAGTGAAGGTACGTCCACCTTTAGTAACTTTCGTTACGCGGTTGACTGCGACCAGACGCTCCTTGAGCTCGAGGTCTTGTGTTGATTTAACTCTTTGCATAATATCGTCAGTTATTAGAATTTGAGACCAGCCTCGCGAGCTGCGTCAGCGAGAGCTTTAACGCGACCGTGATAGAGGTAACCGTTACGGTCAAATACCACTTCGTTCACACCAGCCTTCTGAGCAGCCGCAGCAACGAGTTTACCTACCTCAGCAGCTTTCTCGGTCTTGGTGAGTTTATCCTTGATAGCGAGGGATGAAGCGCTGGCAAGAGTCTTGCCTGCGAGATCATCGATCACCTGAGCGTAAATCTGGCTGTTAGAACGGAACACGGTCAGACGCGGACGCTCTGCAGTTCCCGACACCTTGGTGCGGATGGAAGCCTTAATCTTAAGGCGACGTGCAATTTTCTTAATCATAATCTTATTCCTTTCTATTATTTACCAGCCGACTTACCAGCTTTACGACGAACGATTTCACCCTGGAACTTAATACCTTTACCTTTGTAAGGCTCGGGTTTGCGGAACGAGCGGATCTTAGCGCAAATCTGGCCAAGAAGCTGTTTGTCAGCGCTCTCAAGCATTACGAGCGGGTTCTGGTTACGCTCCGATTTGGTCTCCACCTTCACCTCTTTCGGCAAACCGAGATAGATGGGGTGCGTATAACCCAGCGAGAAGTTCAGCACATTCGGCTGAGCCAACTCTACACGGTAACCTACACCGACCAGCTCAAGCGTCTTCTTGTAGCCCTCGGAGCAACCTACTACCATGTTATGGATCAAAGCGCGATACAGACCGTGTTTAGCGCGTGCCTCTTTCTCGTCATTCGGACGGGTTACGTGGCATACTGCGCCCTCTACGTTTACGGAAATCAGGGGATCAACAGCCTGGCTGAGCTCACCTTTCGGACCTTTGACGGTCACTACATTCTCCGGGCTGACGGTGATCGTCACACCTGCGGGGATAGCGATAGGAAGTTTTCCAATTCTAGACATAGTGTAATCCTCCTTAATTAATAAACATAGCACAATACTTCACCACCGAGCTGCTGGCCTACAGCCTCTTTGTTGGTCATCACGCCTTTCGAAGTGGAAAGGATAGCGATACCGAGACCGTTCAATACGCGCGGCATATCACGGTAACCAACGTACTTACGCAAACCCGGAGTGGATACACGTTTCAAACACTTGATCGCGTTAACTTTGTTAACCGGATCATACTTGAGGGCAATCTTGATAGTGCCCTGAGGACCATCCTCCACAAACTTGTACGAGAGGATATAACCCTTCTCGAACAAGATGCGAGTGATCTCCTTCTTCAGATTCGAAGCCGGTACTTCTACCACACGGTGGCCGGCTTTGATAGCATTCCTCAATCGAGTGAGGTAATCTGCAATAGGATCTGTCATTGTTTTGTTGTTGTTAAATTAATCCCGCCTGTCGGGACAATATTTAATAATGTTAATTTTACCAGCTAGCCTTCTTTACTCCCGGGATCAGACCTTTGGAGGCCATCTCACGGAATTGGATACGGCTAAGACCGAAGGCACGCATGTATCCTTTCGGACGACCCGTCACTTTGCAACGGTTGTGCAGACGAACGGGAGATGCGTTTTTCGGCAGGCTCTGGAGACCTACATAGTCACCATCCTTGAGGAGTTGCGCACGTTTAGCTGCATATTTTGCAACTAATTTGGCGCGCTTTACCTCGCGGGCTTTCATTGATTCTTTTGCCATAGTCTGAATTACTTTTTGAATGGTAAACCAAACTCACGGAGAAGTGCGAAGCCCTCCTCATCGGTTTTAGCAGAGGTAACGAACGTGATGTTCATACCCAGCAGTTTGGTGATGTTATCAATGTTAATTTCAGGGAAGATGATCTGCTCGGTGATACCCAAGGTATAGTTACCACGGCCGTCCATCTTGTTGTTGATACCTTTGAAGTCGCGGATACGAGGGAGCGCTACGCGAACGAGACGCTCGAGGAACTCGTACATCTGCTGACCACGGAGGGTAACACATACACCGATCGGCATTTGTTTACGTACCTTGAAGTTAGCGATATCTTTCTTCGAAACCGTAGCTACGGCTTTCTGACCAGCGATAGCGGTCATCTCTTGCAGAGCGACCTCGATGATCTTCTTGTCTGCTACAGCCTCGCCCAGACCCTGGTTCAGGACGATCTTCTGGAGTTTCGGGCACTGCATTACGGTAGTGTAGTTGAACTCCTTCATCAGGATGGGCACGATGCGCTCCTGATAGTCTTGTTTCAAACTTGCTGTATTCATAATCAGATCTCCTTACC